>NZ_JAMJFL010000011.1 GCF_023544665.1 Streptomyces sp. YS415 | reverse complement strand
TTCCACGGCAACGGCGATCCCCGAACCGCCGAAGCCGTCCTGAGCGCCGCCGAACGGCACGGCGCCCGCCTCACCGTCCTGGCCGTGGGCACCTGGCTGGACGCCAACCCCCGGCTCGCCCGCCGCATCCTCGACGCCGGCCACGACCTCGGCAACCACACCCAGCGCCACCTCGACATCAACGCGATGCCGGAGGCCCGGGCCCGCGCCGAGATCACCGACTGCGCCGAACGCCTGCGACGCCTCACCGGCTCCATCGGAACCTGGTTCCGCCCCTCCCGCGCGGCCCGGGCCTCCCACCTGGTCGCCCGCCTGGCCCACGACGCCGGCTACCCCCAGGTCCTCTCCTACGACGTCGACTCCCTCGACTTCACCGGCCCCGGGCCCGCCGCCCTCACCCGCACCCTCGCCACCGGGATCCGACCCGGCTCGATCGTGAGCCTGCACTTCGGCTACGAGGACACGGTCGCCGCCCTCCCCGCCGTACTCGACGACCTCCACCGCCGCGGACTGACCGCCGTCACCACCACGGAGCTGTTCAGCTGATGCACCTGATGCGCCACCACCTCGTGAAGGCCACCCTGATCGCGGGCGCCGCCCTCGCCACGCTCGCCGCCTGCGGCACCGAGACCCGGGAGCGGACCGGGTCCGGCGACACCAAGGCCGCCGTCCCCGCCCCGCCGGAGAAGCGACCCGTCCAGGGACTGCCCGGCATGCCCCCGGTGCTGGACCCGCAGGACGTCTACGCCGCCGACCGCCCCAACAAGCTCTCCCCGGTGGTGAAGGACTTTCCCAGCCGGGTCTACGTCCCCAACACCGAGTCCGACACGGTGTCCGTCATCGACCCCAAGACGTACGAGATCATCGACACGATCCCGGTCGGCCGCCAGCCCCAGCACGTCGTGCCCTCCTGGGACATGAAGACGCTGTGGGTCAACAACAACCGCGGCCACACGCTCACTCCCATCGACCCGAAGACCGGCAAGGCGGGCAAGGAGGTGGAGGTCCACGACCCGTACAACCTCTACTTCACGCCCAACGGCAAGTACGCCGTCGTCATGGCCTCACTCGACCGCGAACTCGTCTTCCGCGACCCGCACACCATGAAGGAGGTCAAGACCGAACCGGTCAGCTGCTTCGGCGTCAACCACGCCGACTTCTCGGCCGACGGCAAGTACTTCATCGTCTCCTGCGAGTTCAGCGGTGAGCTGCTCAAGGTCGACACCGAGAAGATGAAGGTGGTGGGGCAGCAGAAGCTGCCCTTCACCGGCGCCATGCCGCAGGACGTCAAGATCTCCCCGGACGGCAAGAAGTTCTACATCGCCGACATGATGGCCGACGGCATGTGGGTCCTGGACGGCAAGACCTTCGGCAAGCCGAAGCTGCTGCCCACCGGCAAGGGCTGCCACGGCCTGTACATCAGCCGCGACTCCCGCGAGATGTACGTCTCCAACCGCGGCGAGGGGTCGGTGTCCGTCTTCGACTTCACCCGGAACAAGCTCACCAAGAAGTGGCACCTGCCCGACGGCGGCAGCCCCGACATGGGCGGGGTCTCCGCGGACGGCAAGGTCCTGTGGCTGTCGGGGCGTTACGACGGCGAGGTGTACGCCATCGACACCCGCACCGGCACCCAGCTGGCCCGCATCCCGGTCGGCAGCGGCCCGCACGGGCTCGCCGTGTACCCGCAGCCGGGCCGCTACTCGCTCGGCCACACCGGCATCTTCCGCTGACACGCCGCCTTGCGGGTGAACATCCACCACGCGCCGCCGCGGAACCGGAATCGTGCTCTCCATGATCACGACTTCCCTGCGGCGGCGCGCCGCGTCCGTCGTCCTGTCCCTGGCCGCGGTGTTCGCCACCACGGCGGCCACGGCGCCCGCGAACACCGCCGCGCCCGCCGTCACCCCCGCTCCTGCTGAGTGTCCCGTCCAGTTCGACGACCCGGTCAAGGCCGCCGCCGACCGCCGCGTCGACGTCGCCCGCATCACCCCCGAGCCGGTCTGGCGCACGACCTGCGGCACCCTCTACCGCGCCGACGGCCGGGGCCCCTCGGTCGTCTTCGAGGAGGGCTTCAAGCCCAAGGACGTGATGAACGGCCAGTACGACCTCAAGCAGTACGTCCTCGTCAACCAGCCCTCGCCGTACGTGTCCACGACCTACGACCACGACCTGTACAAGAAGTGGGCGAAGTCCGGCTGGAACTACTACATCGACGCCCCCGGCGGCGTCGACGTCAACCGGACCATCGGCGACACCCACAAATGGGCCGACCAGGTCGAGGTGGCCTTCCCCGGCGGCATCGACCGGAAGTACATCATCGGCGTCTGCCCGGTGAACAAGTCGACCAAGGTCGAGATCATGAGCGGCTGCGAGAGCAACCCGCACTACGAGGCCTGGCACTGAGCAGCACCTCCGAGCCGACGGGACGGTAACCGGCCGCCTGGAACGCCCGCATGCTGCGGGCGTTCCCCGCGGAGACCTGCGCCCACACCGGCTCACCCCCGCTCAACTGCCGCGCGCAGCGGGCCAGTTCCCGCCCCAGCCCGCGATGCCGTACCTCTTCACCCACCTCGACCGCCACCTCCAGCCGCCCCGCAACCCCGCGCCCGAGGACCAGCACGCCGCCCTCCGCGGCCCACACCCGCACCTCGTCGCGCCGCCTGCGGGAGCTCACCACCCGCGGATGGGCGGGGTCGTCGAGCTCCGTCAGGGCGAGCGGCGGCCGGCCCGGCAGGGCGGAGGCCACCGCCATCACGTCGATCGTGTCGCTTTCGCGTCCGGTGCGGTCCATGAGGGCCGTGAGGAACCGCGCGTTCATGGTCGCGGCGAGGGCGTCGCAGTCCAGGGCCCGCAGGGTCGCGTGCACCCAGTCCGGATCCTCGTCGGTCGCGATCACGGTGTGGGCGGTGAAGGCGAAGACCCCGGCGTCCCGAGGCGAGGGCTGGGGCACCACCGTCGTGCCGCCGTCCGGGGCCGGGAAGATGCCGTGGGCCGCCGCTTCGAGAATGTCCCGCAATGTCTCCATCACCGTGCTCCTTGCGTCTGCGCACACCGGGCGCCGCGGTGAGGGCTCGGGGTGCCGGTTAATCTGACCTTCGTCAGTAACACAGCAGGACCTGGCAAGGTACGAGGAAAAGGGGCGGATCGGTGGCGGACATCGACGAGGCACGCAAGCAGTTCGAGCGGATCGACACGGACGGTGACGGCTTCATCAGCGCGGCCGAATTCAAGACCGCTCTGGCCCAGGGCGGCGACTGGAACGTCACCGAGACCGTCGCGGAGGCCATCATCAAGTCCCGCGACCTTAACGGCGACAAGCTGCTGTCGTTCGACGAGTTCTGGTCGTACGTGGGCAAGTGACGTATGCGGCAAGGGGGGTGCCCGCAGGGGTCGCCCCCCTTCCGGCCGTGCTTCAGGAGGCCCGGCGCCGGTACTGGCCCGGGGCCACGCCGAACTCCCGCTTGAACGCCTTGGCGAAGGCGAACTCCGAGGTGTAGCCGGTGCGCTGGGCGATCTGGCGGAGCGGGGCGTCGGCCTCGCGCAGCAGGCGGCCGGCCGTCGTCATGCGCCACCAGGTCAGATACGTCAGCGGCGGCGCCCCGACCAGCGCGGTGAACCGGCGGGCGAAGGCCGCGCGGGACAGGCCGCCGCGGGCGCCGAGTTCCTCCACCGTCCAGGGGCGGGACGGGTCCTCGTGGATGGCGTGCAGCGCCGCCGTGACCGCGGGGTCGGCGAGGGCGGCCGCCCAGCCCGTGGGGTGCCCGTCGGTCCGCGCCTCCCCCTGCCACCAGGCGCGCAGGATGTACAGCAGCAGGGTGTCCAGCAGCGAGGTCACGATGGTGTCCGAGCCCGGCCGCGGCTCCGCCAGTTCTTCGCCCAGCAGTTCCACCGCCGCCCGCAGTGAGCGGTGCGTGCCGACGCGCGCGGGCAGATGCACCACCTCCGGCAGCTCGGTGAGCAGGGGGTGGGCGCGGGAGCGGTCCAAGTGGTAGGCGCCGCACAGCATGACCGTCGTCGGCGGCCCCGACCCCACCGGATCGGGAGGCAGTTCGGGCCAGGTGCCGTCGTCCTTGAGCCGCACCTCCCGCATCGGTACGTCGAGGCCGCTGGCCACCCCGTGCCCGCATCCGCTCGCCAGGAACACCACGTCCCCCGGCCCGAGTTGGACCGGCTCGCTCTCGGCGGGGACCAGCCAGGCCGACCCCCTGAGCAGTACGTGGAACCCGGCGCCGGCCGAGGCCTCGAAGCGCATGCCCCAGGGTCCGTACATGTCGTTGCGCGAGGAGTGCGGTCGTCCGGTGCGCATGGCGGCCACCGCGTCGCTGAGGACATCCATGTCCGTACGATAGCCGTCCGGTCAAGGGGCGAGACGAACGGACATGAACAGAGGACCGACGGACATGGATCGTCTCGGATGCCGCCCGTACCGTCGATGTCATGCCAACGACCGCACGCACCGTGCTCTTTCATGACCTCGGCGGACCCGACGTGCTGACGATCGAGGACGCGGCTGTCCCCGAGCCCGGCCCGGGTGAAGTCGCCCTCCGCGTCGAGGCCTTGGGCCTCAACCGCGCCGAAGCCCTGTTCCGCGCCGGGACGTACTACTACCAGCCCACGCTCCCCGCCTCCCGCCTCGGCTACGAGGCCTCCGCCGTCGTCGAGGCGGTCGGCGAGGGCGTCACCGGACTCGCCGTGGGCGAGAAGGTGATGACCGGCCCCGGCATCGAGATGAGCGCCCAGGGCGTGTACGCCGAGCGGCTCGTCCTGCCCGAGTCCGCCGTCGTCCGCCGCCCCGACTCCGTCGACGCGGTGACCGGGGCCGCCGCCTGGATGACGTACAGCACCGCCTACGGGGCCCTGCTGGAGACCGCCGCGCTCAAGCCCGGGGACCATGTGCTCGTCACCGGCGCCTCCAGCGGCGTCGGCACCGCCGCCGTCCAGGTCGCCCGGCGCATCGGCGCCGTACCGATCGCCACCACCCGGACCGAGGCCAAGCGGAAGCAACTGCTCGACGTGGGGGCGGCCGAGGTGATCGTCACCGGGGACGCCGAAGAGGACGCGGTCGCCGCGGAGATCAAGCGGATCATCGGCGGCCGGGGCGTCGAGGTCATCTTCGACGGGATCGGCGGGCCGGGCTTCGGCGCCCTGACCTCCTCCCTCGCACCCGGCGGATCCGTCGTGCTCTACGGCTGGCTCGACGGCCGCCCCGCCGAGATCCCCTTCAACTGGCCGTTCACGATCCACACGTACGCCAACATGGCCCTCACCGACACGCGCGACGGCCGCCGCCGCGCCACCGCCTTCGTCAACGCCGGCCTCGCCGACGGCGGCTTCCGGCCGGTCGTGGCGGAGGTCTTCGACGGCCTCGACACCATCCGGGAAGCCCACCGCCTGATGGAGTCGAACCGGCACACGGGCAAGATCGTCGTACGGCTGTGACGGGGGCGGCGGACACTCGATGGCCGCGCTCGGAATAGCTCGCGCCATCGCGGGGTTGAGGCACGGCAAGCAGACGTATGCACGTGCATTGATCCTGGAAGGGTCCTGACATGAAGATCGGCATCATCGGCGCGGGTCAGATCGGCGGCAACCTCACCCGGCGGCTGACCGCCCTCGGCCACGAGGTGTCCGTCGCCAACTCGCGCGGGCCGCACACCCTCACGGAACTGGTCACGGAGACCGGGGCGCGGGCGGTCCCGGTGGAGGAGGCCGCGCGCGGCGCCGAGATCGTCGTGATCACCATCCCGTTCAAGGCCGTACCGGATCTTCCGGCCGGTGTCCTGGACGGGGCGGCGCAGGGCGTCGCCGTCATCGACACCGGGAACTACTACCCGAAGCAGCGGGACGGGAAGATCGCCGGGATCGAGGACGAGGGCCTGACGGAGAGCCGCTGGACGGAACGGCAGATCGGCCACCCGGTGATCAAGGCGTTCAACGGCACCTACGCCCAGGACCTCCTGGACCGCCACCGCCCGGCCGGCGACCCCGACCGGATGGCCCTGCCGGTGGCCGGCGACGACGAGACGGCGAAGACGAAGGTCCGCGCCCTGATCGACGAACTCGGCTACGACACGGTCGACGCGGGCGGCCTCGACGACTCCTGGCGCCAGCAGCCGGACACCCCGGTCTACGGTCTGCGGGCCGGCGTGGACGAGGTCACCAAGGCCCTGGCGGAGGCGTCCCCGCACCGCAAGCCGGAGTTCCGGGCCTGAGCCCTGCCACTCGGGGGAGATGACCTCCTGGGTCAGACGTCGCCGGCCCATTCGCGCAGCGCCGCCCTGCTCGCGAAGTCGGCGACGTTCCGGTCCAGGGGGTCGTCGGTGTACTGGTGGAAGCGCCACTTGGCCTTGATGCGGGGCTTGCCCGCGGTGACGTAGTCGGCGATCCAGAGGCCGTCGCCGGCGTAGGAGGTGCGGTCGATGTTGAGCCAGAAGTTCCGGTTGCAGTACAGCACCACCGGATTGTTCGGCCGCAACTCCTTCACCTTGCGGATGAACTGGTCCTTCTCCGCGTTGGACGCATGGGTGCCGTCGCCGGTGGTCTCCCAGTCGACGGCGAGGATGTCGCCCGCCTTCTCCGGGGCGTGCTTGACGAAGTACTGCGCCTGGGCCGTGAGGTTGCCCGGCCAGAGGAAGTGGTAGAAGCCGACCACCAGGCCGGCCTCACGGGCGCGCTTGGTCTGGGCCGACAGCTTGGGGTTGACGTACGAACGCCCCTCCGTCGCCTTGACGAAGACGAAGGAGAGGCCGTCCGTGTCGTAGGCCGACGACTGGTACGAGCTGACGTCAATGCCGCGAAGCATCGTGCACTCCCTGAAGTGTGAACGGGGGGACGGGAGTTCTAGATGCCCCGGTTGCCCGCGGCGGGAACGTTCAGCATTCGATGATGTTGACCGCCAGCCCGCCCCGCGCCGTCTCCTTGTACTTCACGCTCATGTCGGCGCCGGTGTCCTTCATGGTCTTGATGACCTTGTCCAGGGACACCTTGTGCGAGCCGTCGCCGCGCATCGCCATCTTCGCCGCCGTGACCGCCTTCACCGCGGCCATGCCGTTGCGCTCGATGCACGGGATCTGGACCAGGCCGCCGACCGGGTCGCAGGTCAGGCCCAGGTTGTGCTCCATGCCGATCTCGGCCGCGTTCTCCACCTGCTCCGGGGAGCCGCCCAGCACTTCGGCGAGGGCTCCCGCCGCCATCGAGCACGCCGAGCCCACCTCGCCCTGGCAGCCGACCTCGGCGCCGGAGATGGAGGCGTTCTCCTTGAAGAGCATGCCGATCGCCCCGGCGGCGAGCAGGAAGCGGACCACGCCGTCCTCGTCCGCGCCGGGCACGAAGTTGATGTAGTAGTGCAGGACCGCGGGGATGATGCCCGCCGCGCCGTTCGTCGGGGCCGTCACGACCCGGCCGCCCGCCGCGTTCTCCTCGTTCACCGCCATCGCGTAGAGCGTGATCCACTCCATCGCGTGCGCCAGCGGGTCGCCCTCGGCCCGCAGCTGGCGCGCCGACATCGCGGCCCTGCGGCGCACCCGCAGCCCGCCCGGCAGGATCCCCTCCCGGGACATGCCGCGCGCCACGCACGCCTGCATCACCCGCCAGATCTCCAGCAGGCCCTCGCGGATCTCCTGCTCCGTGCGCCAGGCCCGCTCGTTCTCCAGCATCAGCGAGGAGATCGACAGCCCGGTCTCCTTCGTCAGCCGCAGCAGCTCGTCACCGGTGCGGAAGGGGTACTTCAGCACCGTGTCGTCGAGCTTGATCCGGTCGGCGCCTACCGCTTCCTCGTCCACGACGAAGCCGCCGCCGACCGAGTAGTACGTCTTCGCGATCAGCTCGGTGCCCTGGGCGTCGTACGCCAGGATCGTCATGCCGTTCGCGTGGTAGGGCAGCGCCTTGCGCCGGTGGAGGACCAGGTCGTCGTCGAAGGAGAACGCGATCTCGCGCTCGCCCAGCAGCGACAGCCGCCCCGTGGACTTGATCGACTCGACCCGGTCGTCCGCCCCCTCCACGTCCACCGTCCGCGGCGAGGCCCCCTCGAGCCCGAGCAGCACCGCCTTCGGCGTGCCGTGGCCGTGCCCGGTGGCGCCCAGGGAGCCGTACAGCTCGCAGCGGACCGAGGCGACGCCGTCCAGCAGCCCTTCGTTGCGCACGCGGCGGGCGAACATGCGGGCCGCACGCATCGGGCCGACCGTGTGGGAACTCGACGGGCCGATGCCGATCGAGAACAGGTCGAAGACCGAGATGGCCACGGGAACTCCTCAAAAAAGGGTGGGGGGCACACGTCCTCGGGTGCCCCCCACCAGGGAACTACTACTTGCTCAGGCCGGGGTACAGCGGGTGCTTGTCCGCCAGGGCCCTGACCCGGGTCTTCAGCGCCTCGACGTCGTACGACGGCTTCAGCGCCTGTGCGATCACGTCCGCGACCTCGGCGAAGTCCTCGGCGGTGAAGCCGCGGGTGGCCAGGGCGGGCGTGCCGATCCGCAGACCGGAGGTGACCATCGGCGGACGCGGGTCGTTCGGGACGGCGTTGCGGTTGACCGTGATCCCGACCTCGTGGAGGCGGTCCTCGGCCTGCTGGCCGTCCAGCTCGGACTCGCGCAGGTCCACCAGGAGCAGGTGGACGTCGGTGCCGCCGGACAGGACATTGATCCCGGCCTCGCGGGCGTCGGCCGCCGTGAGCCGCTCGGCGAGGATGCGCGCACCCTCCACCGTACGCCGCTGGCGCTCCTTGAAGTCCTCCGAGGCGGCGACCTTGAAGGAGACCGCCTTGGCCGCGATCACATGCTCCAGGGGACCGCCCTGGAAGCCCGGGAAGACGGCGGAGTTCAGCTTCTTCGCGAACTCCTTGCCCCGGGCGAGGATGATGCCGCCGCGCGGGCCGCCCAGCGTCTTGTGGGTGGTGGAGGTCACGACGTCGGCGTAGGGCACCGGGTTCGGGTGCAGCCCCGCGGCCACCAGGCCGGCGAAGTGCGCCATGTCGACCCACAGGTACGCCTCGACCTCGTCGGCGATCCGCCGGAACTCCGCGAAGTCCAGCTGGCGCGGGTACGCCGACCAGCCCGCGATGATCACCTTGGGGCGGTGCTCCTTGGCGAGCCGCTCGACCTCGGCCATGTCGACCAGGCCGGCGTCGTCGACGTGGTAGGCGACCACATTGAACTGCTTGCCGGAGAAGTTCAGCCGCATCCCGTGCGTCAGATGGCCGCCGTGGGCCAGGTCCAGACCGAGGATGGTGTCGCCGGGCTGGGCCAGCGCGAACAGCGCGGCCTGGTTGGCGGAGGCACCGGAGTGCGGCTGGACGTTGGCGTACTCGGCGCCGAACAGCTCCTTGACCCGGTCGATGGCGATCTGCTCGGCGACGTCGACGTGCTCGCAGCCGCCGTAATAGCGGCGGCCCGGGTAGCCCTCGGCGTACTTGTTGGTCAGGACCGAGCCCTGGGCCTCCATGACCGCGACCGGCGCGAAGTTCTCGGAGGCGATCATCTCCAGGGTGGACTGCTGGCGGTGCAGCTCGGCGTCGAGCGCGGCGGCGACGTCCGGGTCGAGCTCGTGCAGGGGCGTGTTCAGGACGGACATGCGTCTACGACTCCTCAGCCGGCGGAAAAGGCGGTGTACTCGTCGGCGGAGAGCAGGTCGGCCGGCTCCTCCGTCACGCGTACCTTGAACAGCCAGCCGCCCTCGAAGGGGGCCGAGTTCACCAGCGAGGGGTCGTTCACGACGTCCTCGTTGATCTCGGTGACCTCGCCGGCGACCGGGGAGTACAGGTCGCTGACCGACTTGGTGGACTCCAGCTCGCCGCAGGACTCGCCCGCGGCCACCGTGGAGCCGACCTCGGGGAGCTGGGCGTAGACGACGTCACCGAGCGCGTTGGCCGCGAACTCCGTGATGCCGACCGTCGAGACGCCGTCCTCGGCGACCGACAGCCACTCGTGCTCCTTGCTGTAGCGCAGCTGCTGGGGGTTGCTCATGGCCTGAATTCTCCTGTACGCGGGGGAGTGCTGATGAAGGGGGGGAGTGCCGAAGGCGTGCGTGATCAGCGGAAAGGTGCGCCGGGTCACGCCCAGTGTCTACTTCCGGCGCTTGTAGAAGGGCAGCGCCACGACCTCGTACGGCTCGTGGGCGCCCCGGATGTCCACGCCGACGCCGGCCGTGCCGGGCGCCGCGTGCGCGGCGTCGACGTAGGCCATGGCGATCGGCTTGCCCAGCGTGGGGGAGGGGGCGCCGGAGGTGACCTCGCCGATCACCCGGCCGTCGGCGACGACCTGGTACCCGGCGCGCGGGACGCGGCGGCCCTCGGCGACCAGGCCGACCAGGACCCGCGGCGGGTCGGTCTCCGCGCGCTCGGCGGCCTCGGTGAGCGCCTCGCGCCCCACGAAGTCGCCCTCCTTCTCGAACTTGACCACCCGGCCGAGACCGGCGTCGAAGGGGGTCAGCGAGGTGGTGAGCTCATGGCCGTACAGCGGCATGCCCGCCTCGAGACGCAGGGTGTCCCGGCAGGACAGGCCGCAGGGGATCAGACCGGCACCCTCGCCGGCCTTGGTCAGGGCCTGCCACAGCTCGACCGCGTGCTCGGGCTTCACGAACAGCTCGAAGCCGTCCTCGCCGGTGTAGCCGGTGCGCGCGATCAGCGCCGGGACGCCCGCGACGGTGCCGGGGAGCCCGGCGTAGTACTTCAGTCCGTCGAGGTCGGCGTCGGTGAGCGAGCCGAGGATGCCGGGGGACTGCGGGCCCTGCACGGCGATCAGCGCGTAGGCGTCCCGGTCGTCGCGCACCTCGGCGTCGAAACCGGCGGAACGATCCGCCAGCGCGTCCAGCACGACCTGGGCGTTGGAGGCGTTGGCGACGACCATGTACTCGGTCTCGGCGAGCCGGTAGACGATCAGGTCGTCCAGGATGCCGCCGTCGGCCCGGCAGATCATGGTGTAGCGGGCACGGCCGACGCCGACGGAGGCGATGTTGCCGACCAGGGCGTAGTTCAGCAGCCGGGCGGCCTCGGGGCCGGTCACAGTGATCTCGCCCATGTGGGAGAGGTCGAAGAGGCCGGCCCTGGTGCGCACGGCGTTGTGCTCGTCGCGCTCGGATCCGTAGCGCAGCGGCATGTCCCAGCCGGCGAAGTCGGTCATCGTCGCGCCCAGCGAGCGATGCAGGGCATCGAGGGCGGTACGGCGGGGTTCGGAACTGCTCATCGGACGGTCGTCTCCCAAGGCATGACGGCGAGGTCTTTCCTCCCCATCTGTCATCGGAACCTGAGAGGTTCGTCATGACCACGCGGGGGCATGACTTGCACCTTGGGTGGGACCACCGGCGACGGCGGTCCGCTTTTCAGATGTGCCTCGCCCGCGCGGTAACGGTGCCTGAGAGATTCAAGGGAGGGACTTGCTCCTTCGGCGCCCCAGCCGAAGGCTGGGAACTCTCCCGCGCGGATTCAAACGGCCGGTATGCAGTTGGCGCGGCCATCATTGCATGACCGGGGCGTCCGTGGGCAGGCCGCTTCTGTAACCGGCTTGTGGCGGTACGCGCACGAAAACGCGAGAGATCGCCCATTACCTTCTCTTTACGTTCAGTGGGGAGGGGAGATCCCGACCCGGAGGAGGACGATGACGGTGGACAGGACCAGGGCGTACGCGACCACGCCGGGCCTTGCGCTGCCCGGGCAGCCCGCGGCCCCGGCCCTCGAAGCCCGCGGCACGCTCCCCGCACCTGTCGTCCGCGACCTGCGCGCACGAGACGGCCGCACCCCGCACGCCCTGCTCTTCGGGCCCCGGGACCTCGTCGTGATCACCGGCCTGCCGGGCAGCGGCAAGTCCACGCTGATGCGACGGGCCGTGACGGGCCCGCGCATCGACTCCCAGGACACCCGCGACCGCTGGGCCGCCCGGATGCCGGGCTTCCTGCCGTACGCGGTCTACCGGCCCCTGGTCCGGCTCGCGCACTACGCCGGTCTGTGGCGCGCGCTGCGCTCGGGCCGGGGCGTCGTCGTGCACGACTGCGGGACCCAGGCCTGGGTGCGTGGCTGGCTGGCCCGCGAGGCACGGCGCCGGGGCGGCGCCCTGCACCTGCTGGTCCTGGACGTCACCCCGGACGAGGCGCTGGAGGGCCAGCGCGAGCGCGGGCGCGGCGTCTCGCGGTACGCCTTCCTGCGGCACCGCTCGGCGGCGGGCCGGCTGCTGCGCGCGGCGGAGAGGGGCGAGCTGCCCCCGGGGTGCGGTTCGGCGGTGCTGATCGACCGGTCCGCGGCGGGGGCGCTGCGGCGGATCAGCTTCACGGGCTGACCCGGGCGGCCGTGCAGGCGCTAGCCTTTTCAGCCACATCAGTGGTTCACGGCAGGCGGTCAGACAGATGGACTACCCGGCGGATCTCCCCGCGGACTTCCCGGCGCAGGCGCACCCCCATCCGCACGGCGGATGGCCCGGCAACGAGCTGGAGGAGGTGCTCTCCGCCTCCCTCGGCGTCCCCACGGCGGGCGGCCGGATCATCGAGGTGCTCGGCCGCAGCTTCCTCTGGGTCCCGCTGCCCTCCGGCGGCGGCCCGCACAGCGGCCCGCTGGACCTGCCCACGCTGGAGATCGCGGGCCAGGCCTATGTGCCGGTCTTCAGCTCCGAGGAACAGTTCCGCCAGGTCGTCGGCTCGCACATGTCGTACACGATCGCCCCGGCGGTGGAGTTCGCCCGCGGGCTGCCCCCGCAGGTGGGGATAGCGGTGAACCCCGACGGCGTGGTGGGCATCCCCCTCCCGCCCCCGGCGGTGGCCGAGCTGTGCCGGGTGGGCCGCACCCCGCTGGACGGCCCGGCCAGCGGTGGCCGCGTCAAGCTGTACGAGCCGGACTGGCAGGACGACCCGGTCGACTTCCTGGCCGCCGCCTCCGCCGAGTTCGCGGCGACCGGCGTGGTCACCACGGCCCGCCGCTGCCTGGCCGCCATCGAGACGGCGGACCCGGTGATGTTCGTCGGGGTGGAGCTCTCCGACTGGGAGGGCGACCTGCGCACGGCCCCGATGGACGCCCTGGGCCGGGCCCTGGGCAGGGTCCCCACGAACTGGCCGGTCAACCTGATCCTCCTGGACATGGCGGCGCAGGACCCGGTGGCCATATGGATGCGGGAGCGAGTGCGGCCCTTCTACACACAGGGCCGGTGAAGACACCACGCGATACCGCAGCAAGTCCCTCCCCGGTAGGCGGGCTTAAGCTAGGCCCACGGCTCGGTCGGAGAAAAGGTGAAGGGGCGGTACAGGTGAGCGCCAGCGGCATCGCGGCCGGGCAGGTCGAGCACATGCTGCGCCAGGTCACGCCCGGGCGTTACGACGCCTACGAGGCACTGCTGCGCGCGCTCGCGACCCCGAACTCCGGCCAGATCTGGATGCTGCTGTGGCACGGCCAGGCCGGCTCCCCGGACGCCCAGTACGGGAACATGGAGGTCGACGGCTACGGCTACGCCCCCTGCGTCACCTCCGCCCAGGAGCTCTCGGCCAGCGGCTGGAACCGCAGTTACGAGGTCGTCGACGGAGTCGACGTGGCCCGCACGCTGTACCCCGACCACTTCGGCCTCTGGCTGAACCCGCACGCCCGGGGCGGCGGCGTCGGCATTCCGTGGCTCGACCTGCGCCGGATCGCCACCGGCCTGGAGCGCCAGCCGGCGGGGCCGCTGCGGCTCTCCGAACCCGGCATCGAGATCCCGCACTTCTACGCCCTGCTCGCGCAGAACGCCCACCGCACCCCGGCCGTCCGCGCGCTGCGCCGCGCCTGGGTGCAGCCGGCGCTCGGGGCGCCGTACCTCGCCATCGGCCTGGACGTGTACGACACCAGCCCGCCCGCCGTGGACTCGGTGCGCGCGATGATGCAGCAGTCCATCGGCGCGGTCCCGGACGGGCTGCCGGTCTCCACGGTGGCGATGTCCGACGAGTACGACCCGGTCGCGATGTGGATGCGGGCGAACGCCCGCCCGTTCTACGACCGTGAGGCCCACGCGGCGCAGGCACCGGCCGCCGGATACGGTTACCCACCGGTACAGGGCGGTTACTGATTTCGTGACGGACCGTCAGCCGTTCACGTGTCCCCCACTTTTCTTCGCGCGTAGATGGCGCTGAATGTGGCGGTTTGACCGATATGAGATAACTCCCGCCCGTACGGCCTGCGTTATCTGCTGTTCGGATAACGGATTCCCCAGTGGATCATCACGGTTGCGCATACTTTCGCCGTCAGGCCTGGCGGGTGATCGTGACGACGCTGAAGACTCCCGAGACAGACATGGGATCGGTCGATCCTGTGATCGAGTGCAAGTCGACAAAGCCGTAATCCACGGCGGGCGTAGGCCGGTCACCACCGGCGAGAGGGGTCGGGTCACTGTGACCGCACCGATCGAGACCACTAAGGCAGCCGAGGCACAGCCGGAAGCTGTCCTCAGCGGTGCCGACAAGGGGCAGATCGAGGGCCGTTCCCTTGGGCAGATCGCCTGGACCCGGTTCAAGAAGGACAAGCTCGCCGTCACCGGCGGCATCGTCGTCATCCTGCTGGTGCTGCTCGCCGTGCTGTCCCGGCCCATCCAGGCTCTCCTCGGTCTCGACCCCAACGCCTTCAACCAGGACCTGATCGACCCCAACACCTCGCTGCCCACAGGGGACTTCGGCGGGATGAGCATGGACCACCCGCTGGGCGTCGAGCCCAAGTTCGGCCGGGACATCGCCACCCGCATCCTGGAGGGCTCCTGGGTGTCCCTGGTCGTCGCGTTCGGGGCCACCATCCTGTCGAACACCATCGGCACGGTCCTCGGTGTGATCGCCGGCTACTACGGCGGGCGCGTGGACGCGATCATCAGCCGCCTGATGGACACCTTCCTCGCCTTCCCGCTGCTGCTCTTCGCCATCGCCATCTCGGCGACGCTGCAGGGCGGTGCCTTCGGCCTGGAAGGCCTGCCGCTGCACATCACCGTGCTGATCTTCATCATCGGCTTCTTCAACTGGCCGTACCTGGGCCGTATCGTCCGCGGCCAGACCCTGGCCCTGAGGGAGCGTGAGTTCGTCGACGCCTCCCGGGGCATGGGCGCCAAGGGCCCGTACATCCTCTTCCGGGAACTGCTCCCGAACCTGGTCGGCCCGATCATCGTCTACTCGACGCTGCTGATCCCGACGAACATCCTTTTCGAGGCCAGTCTGAGCTTCCTCGGCGTCGGCATCCAGCCCCCGCAGGCGTCGTGGGGCGGCATGCTCAACCAGGCGGTCGACTTCTACGAGGTCGACCCGCAGTTCATGATCGTGCCGGGCCTCGCCATCTTCGTCACCGTCCTGGCGTTCAACCTGCTCGGCGACGGACTCCGTGACGCTCTCGACCCGCGCAGCCGCTGACATGCGGCCGCGTCGAGAGCCCATCAAGTTTCCACCTATGGAGGGGAAGCAGACCATCATGCGAAGGTCAGCGCTGGCCGCAATCGCGGCTATCGGCACTGTGAGCCTGGTGCTTTCGGGTTGCAGCAAGGCCGATGACAACAACGACAATGGCGACGGCAACAACAAGTCGGCCGGCGCCGACGCCGCGACCAAGGGTGTCGTCAACGCCTCCGACGCGAAGGGGGGCACGGTCACGTACGAGTACTCGGACGTGCCGGACTCCTTCGACCCGGGCAACACGTACTACGCGTACATGTACAACCTCAGCCGGCTGTACGCCCGCCCGCTGATGACGTTCAAGCCCGCGGCCGGCGAGGCCGGCAACGAGCTGGTCCCCGACCTCGCGTCGGCTCCGGGTGAGCCCAGCGACGGCGGCAAGACCTGGACGTACAAGCTGCGTGAGGGCCTCAAGTACGAGGACGGCACGCCGATCACGTCCAAGGACGTCAAGTACGCGGTGGAGCGCTCGAACTTCGCGCGTGACGTGCTCTCCCTCGGCCCCAACTACTTCCAGCAGTTCCTCGAGGGCGGCGAGAAGTACAAGGGCCCGTACAAGGACAAGAGCGACAAGGGCCTCTCCTCCATCGAGACGCCGGACGACACCACGATCGTCTTCAAGCTCAACCGCGCCTTCCAGGAGTTCGACTACCTGGTCGCCACCCCGCAGACGGCCCCGGTGCCGAAGGCGAAGGACAAGGGTGTCGACTACGTCAAGAACATCGTGTCCTCCGGCTCTTACAAGTTCGAGAGCTACCAGGAGGGCAAGGAGGTCGTCCTCGTCCGCAACGAGAACTGGGACGCCAAGACCGACCCGCTGCGCAAGCAGTACCCGGACAAGATCGTCGTCAAGCTGAAGGTCAACGCCGAGACGATCGACCAGGACGTCATGGCCGGCAAGGCCATCGACCTCGGTGGTACGGGTGTCCAGGCCGCGACGCAGGCGAAGGTCGTCAACTCCTCGGACCTGAAGGCCAGCACCGACAACACCTTCGGTGGCCGTCTCGTCTACATGGCGATCAACACCAAGCTCGCGCCGTTCGACAAGGTCGAGTGCCGCAAGGCCGTGCAGTTCGCGGTCGACAAGGTCTCGGTGCAGACCGCCCTCGGCGGCCCGATCCGCGGTGACATCGCCACCACCGTCCTGCCGCCGGACATCCCGGGCTACGAGAAGTCCGACCTGTACGCCACCCCGGACAACAAGGGTGACGTCGCCAAGGCCAAGGAGCAGCTCAAGGCCTGCGGCAAGACGACGATCAAGACCAA
The DNA here is from genome assembly GCF_023544665.1 of Streptomyces sp. YS415. Lineage (GTDB taxonomy): Bacteria > Actinomycetota > Actinomycetes > Streptomycetales > Streptomycetaceae > Streptomyces. The sequence continues at coordinate 246,433 of NZ_JAMJFL010000011.1, read as the reverse complement.
CATCTCGGCGCGCAGCGACCGCCCGGCGGAGATCGACTCGGCCACCGCGATCATCGACTCGCTGAAGAAGGTCGGCATCGACGCCAGCCTGAAGCAGTTCCCGTCGGGCAAGTACTTCACCGACGCCGCGGGTGTGCCGACGTTCAACAAGAAGCAGAACATCGGCCTGCACATGATGCAGTGGGGTGCCGACTGGCCCTCCGGCTACGGCTTCGAGCAGCAGATCCTGCACGGTGACGCGATCGGCGAGTCCGGCAACACCAACCTGTCGCAGCTCGACAACGCGGACATCAACTCGATGCTCGAGAAGGCGATCGCGACCGAGGACGAGGCCGAGCGCAACAGCCTCTACGCCGAGATCGACAAGAAGACGATGGAGGAGGCGGCCCTCGTTCCGCTGACCTACTTCAAGGTCCTGCTGTACCGCCCCGCCAACTTCACCAACCTGGTCTCGACGGCGGCCTTCAGCGGTCAGTACGACTACCTCAACATCGGCACGACCAAGAAGTAGCCCCGGAAGGCAGGTGAAGGCATTGATGCCCGCGGGCTCAGCGGCCCGCGGGCATCAGCGCCGATCCCCGTGATCTCGTACATTCTCCGCCGGATGATCGCAGCGGTGATCCTGCTGCTGGTCGTCACCGCGGTCACCTTCGCGATCTTCTTCCTGCTGCCCCGGCTCGCCGGCCAGACGGCCGACCAGCTGGCCCAGCAGTACATCGGGAAGAGCCCCTCGAAGGCCGACATCGCAGCGGTCAAGCAGAACCTCGGTCTCGACCAGCCCGTGTACGTCCAGTACTGGGACTTCATCAAGGGGATCGTCTCCGGCGCCACCTATGACCTCGGCCCCACCACGGCGCAGTGCAACGCCCCCTGCTTCGGCTACTCCTTCAAGACCCACGTCGAGGTCTGGCCGCAGCTCACCGACCGTCTGCCGGTGACGCTGTCGCTGGCCGCCGGTGCCGCCGTCATGTGGCTGCTGGGCGGCGTCACGGCCGGTGTGATTTCCGCGCTCAAGCCGCGGTCGTTCGCCGACCGGACGTTCATGGGCATCGCCCTCGCCGGTGTCTCGCTGCCCATGTTCTTCACGGGCCAGCTCGCACTGTTCCTCTTCGCCTTCCAGTGGCCGATCTTCGGCCGCGAATACGTCCCCTTCACCGAGAACCCCTCGCAGTGGGCCAACACCCTCTTCCCGGCGTGGTGTTCGCTCGCCCTGCTGTACTCGGCCATCTATGCCCGGCTCACCCGCTCCGGCATGCTGGAGACGATGAACGAGGACTTCATCCGCACCGCGCGCGCCAAGGGCCTGCGCGAGCGGAAGGTCGTGGTCAAGCACGGGCTGCGGGCCGCGCTGACCCCGATCATCACCGTCTTCGGCATGGACCTCGGGCTGCTGCTCGGTGGCGCCGTGATCACCGAGACGGTCTTCTCCCTGCACGGCATCGGTGAGTACGCGGTGCAGTCCATCCGGGACAACGACCTGCCCCCGATCCTCGGCGTCACCCTGCTCGCCGCATTCTTCGTCGTGATCGCAAACTTCCTGGTGGACCTGTTGTACGCCGCCGCCGACCCGCGGGTGAGGCTCTCGTGACCGAACTTTCCAAGACCGGTGCCGCAGTGGGGGAGCCCGTCAAGGGCTCGTCCGACACGCCCACCGCGTTCCTCGAAGTCCGTGACCTCAAGGTGCACTTCCCGACCGACGACGGCATGGTCAAGTCCGTCGACGGAGTCAGCTTCAAGGTGGAAAAGGGCAAGACCCTCTCCATCGTCGGCGAGTCCGGCTCGGGCAAGTCGGTCACCTCGCTGGCGATCATGGGCCTGCACCGCCTCGGCGCGCGCGGCAAGAACGTCAAGATGTCCGGCGAGATCTGGCTGGACGGCAAGGAACTGATCTCCGCCGACCCGGACGAGGTGCGCCGGCTGCGCGGCCGCGAGATGGCGATGATCTTCCAGGACCCGCTGTCCGCGATGCACCCGTACTACACGATCGGCAACCAGATCGTGGAGGCGTACCGCGTCCACCACGACGTCAGCAAGAAGGTCGCGCGCAACCGGGCCATCGAGATGCTCGACCGGGTCGGCATCCCCGAGCCCGCCAAGCGCGTCGACGGCTACCCGCACGAGTTCTCCGGCGGTATGCGCCAGCGCGCGATGATCGCCATGGCGCTGGTGAACAACCCCGAGCTGCTCATCGCGGACGAGCCGACCACCGCCCTGGACGTCACCGTCCAGGCGCAGATCCTCGACCTGATCCGGGATCTGCAGAAGGAGTTCGGCTCGGCGGTCGTCCTCATCACCCACGACCTCGGTGTGGTCGCCGAGATCGCGGACGACGTGCTGGTGATGTACGGCGGCCGGTGTGTGGAGCGCGGTCCGGTCGACGACATCTTCGAGCGGCCGCAGCACCCGTACACCTGGGGTCTGCTCGGCTCGATGCCCCGCATCGACCGCGAGACCTCCGACCGGCTCATCCCGGTCAAGGGCCAGCCGCCGAGCCTCATCAACGTCCCCTCGGGCTGCGCGTTCCACCCCCGCTGCCCGTACGCGGACGTCCCCAAGGGCGATGTCACCCGCACCGTGCGCCCCGAGCTGACGCAGGTCGGCACCGGACACTTCTCCGCCTGCCACCTCTCTCCCGAGGACCGCACGCGGATCTGGACCGAAGAGATTGCGCCGAAGCTGTGAGTGAAACCAAGAAATCGGACGTGACCGTCCCGGCACAGGCGTCGGCCCCCGCGCAGGAGCGCGAGGTGCTGCTGAAGGTCGAGGGCCTGCAGAAGCACTTCCCGATCCGCAAGGGCGTGCTCCAGCGCCAGGTCGGCGCGGTGAAGGCCGTCGACGGCATCGACTTCGAGGTGCGCAAGGGCGAGACCCTGGGCGTGGTCGGCGAGTCGGGCTGCGGCAAGTCGACGATGGGGCGGGTCATCACCCGGCTCCAGGACCCGACGGGCGGCTCGATCCACTTCGAGGGCAAGGACATCACGCGGCTGAGCACGGCCGGAATGCGCCCGCTGCGGCGGGACATCCAGATGATCTTCCAGGACCCGTACGGCTCCCTGAACCCGAGGCACACCATCGGCTCGATCGTCTCGGCGCCGTTCCGGCTCCAGGGCGTGGAGCCCGAGGGCGGGGTGAAGAAGGAGGTCCAGCGGCTGCTGGAGCTGGTCGGCCTCAGCCCGGAGCACTACAACCGCTACCCGCACGAGTTCTCCGGCGGTCAGCGCCAGCGCATCGGCATCGCGCGGGCGCTGGCGCTCAAGCCGAAGCTGGTCGTGGCGGACGAGCCGGTCTCCGCCCTCGACGTGTCGATCCAGGCGCAGGTCGTGAACCTGATGGACGACCTCCAGCAGGAGCTCGGCCTGACGTACGTGATCATCGCGCACGACCTGTCCGTCGTCCGCCATGTCTCGGACCGGATCGCGGTGATGTACCTCGGCAAGATCGTCGAGCTCGCCGACCGCACCGCGTTGTACGAGGCCCCCATGCACCCGTACACCAAGGCCCTGATGTCGGCCGTGCCGGTGCCGGACCCCAAGCGCCGGGGCACCAAGAGCGACCGCATCCTGCTCCGCGGCGACGTGCCCTCGCCGATCGCGCCGCCGAGCGGCTGCCGCTTCCACACCCGGTGCTGGAAGGCGACGGAGGTCTGCAAGACGACCGAGCCGCCGCTGCTGGAACTGCGCCCCGGCCAGCGGGTCGCCTGCCACCACCCGGAGAACTTCGAGGACCAGGCCCCGCAGGACACGGTCCTGCTGACCGCCGCGAAGGAGGCGGCGGAGCTGGTCTCCGACGAGGTGCTGGCGGAGTCGGCGGAGACGTCGGCGGCGGTGGCGGCCGAGGTGGCGGAAGCAGCCGCCACCGAGGAGGAGAGCACCGGCAAGCAGGACAGCACCGGTGAGCAGGAGAGCACCGGTGAGCAGGGGAGCACCGGCAAGCAGGACAGTACCGGCAAGCAGGTGTAGTACCAGAAGCCCGACCGCGGCCCCCGCCTTGCAATGAAAGGCGGGGGCTCGTTGTCGGGTAAGAATGGCAGGGTGCTCCAGCAACTCTTCACCCCGTCCGTCCAGCACACGCTCGACCTGATCGGCATCTTCGTCTTTGCCATCTCGGGTGCCCTGCTGGCGGTCCGCAAGAACTTCGACGTCTTCGGCATCGCCGTCCTCGCCGAGGTCACCGCGCTGGGCGGGGGGCTCTTCCGGGACCTGGTCATCGGTGCCGTGCCGCCCGCCGCCTTCACCGACCTGGGGTACTTCCTGACACCCCTGCTCGCCGCCCTCCTGGTGGTCTTCCTGCACCCGCACGTGGAGCGCATCCAGTCCGGCGTGAACGTCTTCGACGCGGCGGGCCTCGGCCTGTTCTGCGTCACCGGCACGACGAAGGCGTACGACCACGGCCTCAACCTCACCGCCTCCGCCGCCCTCGGCCTGGCCACCGCGGTCGGCGGCGGCGTCCTGCGTGACGTGCTCGCCAACGAGGTCCCCTCCTTGCTGCGCTGGGACCGCGACCTCTACGCGGTGCCGGCGATGGTCGGCGCCACGATGGTCGCCCTGTGCATCCGCTACGACGCCCTCGGCCCCGTCACCAGCGGGCTCGCGGCCGTCACCGCCTTCGTCCTGCGGCTGCTCGCCATGCGCTACCACTGGCGGGCCCCGCGCGCCTGGAACCGGCGCTCGACGGTACGGGAGGAATAGGCGCCGGGAGGTGCCTCGAACCCAGAGGAAAGCTACCGCTTAGTAGTCACCTGTTGTACCGTTCACCCATGCCAGAAGCAGCGTCCACGCAGGCCACGATCGGCGACAGCGAGTTCGACCGCGACACCGCGCTCACCCGGCGGGAGCCCGGCGTCTACGACATCGACCTGTCCGCCGGCTGGACCATCATCAGCGCCGTCAACGGCGGCTATCTGCTGGCCGTCCTCGGCCGCGCGCTCTCCGACGCCCTGCCGCACGCCGACCCGTTCACCGTCTCGGCGCACTACCTGACCGCGTCCCAGCCCGGCCCGGCCGTCGTCCGCACCTCGGTGGTCCGCACCGGCCGCACCCTGTCGACCGGCCAGGCCTCGCTCTTCCAGTACGACGACCAGGGCCGCGAGGTCGAGCGCATCCGCGTCCTCGCCTCCTACGGTGACCTGGACGCCCTCCCGGACGACGTCCGTACGACGGCGAAGCCGCCCGCGATCCCGCCGATGGACCAGTGCTTCGGCCCCCAGGACAGCCCCGCCCCGGTCCCCGGCAGCTCGGCCATCGCCGACCGCCTGATGATCAAGCTGGACCCCGCCACCCTGGGCTGGGCCCTCGGCGCCCCCTCCGGCAAGGGCGAGATGCGCGCCTGGTTCGGCCTGGCCGACGGCCGCGACGCGGACCCCCTGTCCCTGCTGCTGGCGGTGGACGCGCTGCCGCCGACCGCCTTCGAACTCGGCATCAAGGGCTGGGTCCCGACAGTGGAACTGACGGTCCACGTCCGCTGCCGCCCGGCCCCGGGTCCGCTGCGGGTCTCGATCACGACGCGCAACCTCGCGGGCGGCTTCCTGGAGGAGGACGCGGAGGTGTGGGACAGCGCGGACCGCCTGGTGGCCCAGTCGCGGCAGCTGGCCCGGGTCCGCCTCGGCTGACCGGCGGCGGGCGCGCAGGCCCTCCCGGGCGGATCACCCGGCCGGGCTGATCCCGACGGCAGGGCCTAGTCCAGCCAGTGCCGGCGGCCGATGCTGATGAGCCGCATGCGGCGGGTGGCGATCCGGACGACCTGCGCCCGCTGCTCCTCGGCCCCTTCCTCCAGCGCGTCGAGGAAGAGCGAGGCCGTCATGAGCATCTGGTCGACGTAGAGGTTGGCCAGCATCAGCAGGTCGTCGTCGCTCCAGCCCTCCGCCATCGGGTCCTTGGCGAGCTCGTGCTGCACCTCCTCGCCGAACCGGGCGAGTTGCTGCTGGATGGCCTCCCGCACGGGCTGCACACCGCCGTGCCGCTCGCGGGCGATGAAGCGGACGTGCGCCGGGTGCGCGCTGACATGACCGGCGATCAACTCCACGGCGCGGGCGATGCGTTCGTCGGGGTCGCCGTCCGCGGAGACGGTCGTGCGGATCATCGGGTGCAGACTGCCGAGCGCCTCCTCGACGAGGGCGACGCCGAGATCCGCGGTGGAGCGGAAGTGCCGGTAGAAGGCGGTGGGGGCGACGCCGACGGCACGGGTGACCTCGCGCAGGCCCAGGCTGCTCAGGCTCTGCTCCTCCAGCAGCCCCAACGCGGCGTCCAGGAGCGCCTGTCGGGTCTTCTGCTTCTGTGCCTGCCGGATGCCGAGGGTGTGACTCATGCCATGCAGTTAACAACTGTTCTCCCGAATTGAAAAGTCGTAGAGCGCGCTAGGGTGGGAACTCAGTGAACAGCTGTACCTACAAGCGTTCACCGAAATGTACGAGACGCATCTCGGAGGGGGATCCGATCCCATGCTGTTCCTCGTCGCCGCGCTCCTGCTGCTGGGCGTCGTCCTGGGCACCGTCGCCCACGCGCCGCTCGGCTTCACCGTCGTCGCCGCCGCAGTGATCGCCGTGTGGCTGTCCGTCTTCGCGCTCCGCGAGCGCCACGCCCGTCGCCACTGACCCGCACAGGGAGTTGATCCGTCATGCAGCTCACAGCCCCGACGACCGACCGCCGCATCGCCCGGGACACCGACGGCATGGCCGTGGCGTCCTTCATCCTCGGCCTGGTGGGCCTGTTGGTCCTCAACGTCTTCCTGGGCCCGATCGCGATCACCCTGGCCGCCGTGTCCCTGTCCCGGGGCACCCGGCGCCGCGGCCGCGCCTACCTCGGCCTCGGCCTGGGAGTGGCGGACCTGCTGGTCCTGCTGGCCTTCATGCAGGCGGACGGCACGCTGTCCTGGAGCTTCTGACCGGCCGTCGCCCGCCACCGCGCGTGAGCCCGCGCCTACGGCCGCCGACCGGGCCCGTAGAATCGCTTCACCATGGCTTACCTCGACCACGCCGCGACGACCCCGATGCTCCCGGAGGCGGCGGAGGCACTCACCGCCCAGCTGGGCGTCACTGGCAACGCCTCCTCCCTCCACGCAGCCGGCCGCCGCGCCCGCCGCACCGTCGAGGAATCCCGCGAGACCCTCGCGGAAGCGCTCGGCGCCCGTCCCAGCGAGGTCGTCTTCACCTCGGGCGGCACCGAGGCCGACAATCTCGCGGTCAAGGGCCTGTACTGGGCCCGCCGCGACGCGGACCCGGCCCGCACCCGGGTCCTCGCGTCGCCCGTCGAGCACCACGCCGTCCTGGACGCGGTCCACTGGCTCGGCGAGCACGAGGGCGCCACCGTCGAGTACCTGCCGGTGGACCAGCACGGCCGCGTCCACCCCGAGGCGCTGCGCGAGGCCATCGCCCGCAACCCCGACGACGTGGCCCTGGCCACCGTCATGTGGGCGAACAACGAGATCGGCACCGTCCTGCCGGTCCGCGAACTCGCCGCAACGGCCGCCGAGTTCGGCATTCCCCTGCACGCCGACGCCGTCCAGGCGGTCGGCCAGCTCCCGGTGGACTTCGCCGCCTCCGGCCTCGCCGCGATGACCGTCTCCGGCCACAAGATCGGCGGCCCGTACGGCATCGGCGCGCTGATCCTCGGCCGTGACCAGGCCCCCGTCCCGGTCCTGCACGGCGGCGGCCAGGAGCGCCAGGTCCGCTCCGGCACCCTCGACGTCCCCGCCGTCGCCTCCTTCGCGGTGGCCGGCCGGCTGGCCGCCGAGCAGCGCGAGTGGTTCACCCGGGAGATCGGCGCCCTGCGCGACGACCTGATCGCCGCCGTCCGCACCGCCGTCCCGGACGCGATCCTCGGCGGCGACCCGGTGGACCGCCTCCCGGCCAACGCCCACTTCATGTTCCCCGGCTGCGAGGGCGACTCCCTGCTGCTCCTGCTCGACGCCCAGGGCATCGCGTGCTCCACCGGCTCCGCCTGCACCGCGGGCGTCGCCCAGCCCAGCCACGTCCTGCTGGCCACCGGCACCGACCCGGACCTGGCCCGCGGCACCCTGCGCTTCTCCCTCGGTCACACCTCCACCGAGGCCGACGTCGACGCCGTCGCCCGGGCGATCGGCCCGGCGGTGGAACGCGCCCGCGCGGCGGGGCTGACGTAGCCGCACCGAGCGGGACACTCCTGGCGTGAACCTCGTGACACAGGTCTTCGTCCTGCTCGCCGCCGTGACGCACATCGTCGTGGGCACGCTGGAGCGCTTCTTCTACCACCGCCCGGCCGTCCGGGTCTTCCTGACCACCTCACCGGCCGACGCCCCCGAAGTCACCCTGTGGCGCTCGGGAGTGGCCGTCTACAACATCCTTCTCGGGCTCGGCCTGATCGCCGGATTCATCGCCCTGCACACCGGGGACGCCACGGTCGGCCGCACCCTGATCGTCTACCTGTGCGCCTTCCTCGTCGTCTCCGGAGTGCTCTTCTACGTCTCGTTCCCCCGCCTGTGGCGCGGTGCGGTCGGACAGGCGCTCGCCCCCGCCGTCGCCCTCGCCGCGGCGGCGTTCTGACGCTCACGCCATCGCGGACCGCGCCCTGCGCACCAGCGTCATGTACCGCTCCCAGTCCCAGTGCTCGCCCGGATCGGTGTGGTCCGTGCCCGGCACCTCGACATGGCCGATGATGTGCTCGCGGTCCACGGGGATGTCGTAGCGCGCGCATATCCGGGCGGTGAGCCGCGCCGAGGCCGCGTACATCGCGTCCGTGAAGCCCTCCGGCCGGTCCACGAACCCCTCGTGCTCGATGCCGACACTGCGTTCGTTGTAGTCGCGGTTGCCCGCGTGGTACGCCACGTCCAGCTCCCGGATCATCTGCGTGACGTGCCCGTCCTTGCGGACGATGTAGTGCGAGGCCGCGCCGTGCCCCGGGTCCTGGAACACCCGCACCGCGCTGTCGAAGCTGCCCTGGGTGACATGGATGACCACCATGTCGACGCCGTAGTCGTCGGGCCGGTCCGCGCGCCGCCAGTTCGCGTCCGACGCCGCCACCCAGCGCGCGCCCGCGAAGTCGACCTCCCCCTCCTTGCGCGGCTTCTCGACGCCGGGCACCCGCCACCACAGCCGCCCCAGCTCGTCGCGTGCCAGCACGGCGGTGCCCACCGCCGCGGCGGCGCCGCCGATCAGCAGCGCCCGCCGGCCGATGCGCCGGTCCGTGTCCTCGGATGCCTTCCTCGCCCCCATGTGATCGTCAACGGATACTCGTGGGCCCTGGTTCCCGCGGACCCTTACTCTTGAAGAGTTATGACTGACACCCCGCAGCGCCCCCTCCGCGTCCTCGCCGCCATGTCCGGCGGTGTGGACTCCGCCGTAGCCGCCGCCCGGGCCGCGGAAGCCGGCCACGACGTGACCGGCGTCCACCTCGCGCTCTCCGCGAACCCCCAGTCGTTCCGCACGGGCGCGCGTGGCTGCTGCACCATCGAGGACTCGCACGACGCGCGCCGCGCCGCGGACGTCATCGGCATCCCCTTCTACGTGTGGGACCTCGCCGACCGCTTCCGCGAGGACGTGGTCGAGGACTTCGTCGCCGAGTACGAGGCGGGCCGCACCCCGAACCCTTGTCTGCGCTGCAACGAGAAGATCAAGTTCGCGGCGCTGCTCGACAAGGCGCTGGCCCTCGGCTTCGACGCGGTCTGCACCGGTCACTACGCCAAGGTGATCGTCCGCGAGGACGGCAGCCGCGAGCTGCACCGCGCCTCGGACATGGCCAAGGACCAGTCGTACGTCCTCGGCGTCCTGGACGACAGGCAGCTCGCCCACGCGCTCTTCCCGCTCGGCGACACGCTGACCACCAAGGACGAGATCCGCGCGGAGGCCGAGCGCCGGGGGCTCGCGGTCGCCAAGAAGCCCGACTCGCACGACATCTGCTTCATCGCCGACGGCGACACCCAGGGCTTCCTCGCGAAGCGGCTCGGCAAGGCCGAGGGCGACATCGTCGACGAGACCGGCACCAAGCTGGGCACCCACGAGGGCGCGTACGGCTTCACCATCGGCCAGCGCAAGGGCCTGCGGATCGGCACCCCGGCCGCCGACGGCAAGCCGCGCTACGTCCTCGACATCTCCCCGGTCGACAACACGGTGACGGTCGGCCCGGCCGCCGCCCTCGACGTCACCGCCCTGCGCGCGATCAGGCCCCGCTGGTGCGGCACCGCCCCCACGGGACGCGCCACCTACACCGCCCAGCTGCGCGCCCACGGCGGCGAGACCGAGGTCACCGCCGAACTGATCGACGGCACCCTGGAGGTCGCCTTCACCGAGCCGGTCCGCGGCGTGGCCCCCGGCCAGGCGATCGTCCTGTACGACGGCACGCGCGTGGTCGGTTCGGCGACGATCTCGACCACCACGCGCGCGACGGCGGACGTGGCCTGAGCGGTCGTCCGGAGCGGGCCTAGGCGCCGAAGAACTCGGCCAGGGCGGGTCCGAGGACCTGCGGTTCCACCATGTGGGTCTGGCCCGGCAGGGAGCGGTACGCGCCCTTCGGCGCCGCCTCCGCGACCGCCTGCGCCGCCTCCCGCATCCAGGCGGGGCTCTCGCCGCCCGCGACCGCCAGCACCGGTACCTCGATCGCGGCCAGCCGCTCGCGCGGCACATCGCCGTCCCCGAGCACCGCGGCGTCGTACGCGAGGCTCGGCGCGATGGCCTCCATGCCGGCCCACATGGGGGACTGGCGGGCGCCCTGGATCATCGCCTCGGCGAGCCCCGTGAGCCGGAGGAACAGTTCGACCGCGTCCCCGCGCCTGCCCTCGCCGAGCGCCTCGGTCAGGCGCTCGGTGTACGTGGCCCACTCCGCCGTGCCGCCCTCGTACACGGTGAACGGCGTCTCGTACACGGCCACCTGACGCACCGGCAGCCCGCTCGCCGCCGCCTCCAGCGCCAGCGCGCCGCCCGAGGAGACCCCGCACAGCGCCGCCTCGCCGCCCACCGCCTCGATCAGCGCCGCGAGATCCTCGACCTCGCGGGCCACGTCGTAGGGCGCCGTGTCACCGCTCCCGCCCCGGCCCCGGCGGTCGTACGTGACCGCGGTGAGCCCGCGCTCCGCGAGGGACCCGGCCAGCGGCGCGAGGGTGGCGCCCGTGGACATCGCGCCGCTGACGAGGACGACGGCCGGACCGTCACCGGTGCTCTCGTACGCGAGGGAGGTGCCGTCGCGCGAAGTGGTCTCGTGTGCCATGCCCGACAGGTTGCCATCGGGCACCCGGCTAATCACTCACAACACTTCCACTTCGTAGAAGCACAGGTGGTCCTTGATCCGGGCGACGTCCGGCTTGGGGTCCGGGTAGGACCACACCCGGTCCGTCGCGCCCGGCAGCGACCAGTAGGAGGCCGTGCCCTTGAACGGGCAGTACGTGTGCGTGTCGGAGGGCGTCAGCAGGTCCAGCCGTACGTCCTCGGCCGGCAGGTAGTAGCGCACGGGACAGCCGGTCTCCCGCAGGACGAGCGGCCGGTCGCTCTCCGCGAGGACCTCGCCGTCGTGGACGACCCGCACGCGCCGCGTGCCCTGCTCGATCGTGATCGTGTGTCCATCAGCCATGGTTGGTGCAGCGCGCGCGGGACGCCGGTTCTTCCCGCGTACGGTGATCGCATGCGAATCTGCGTCTTCCTCTCCGCGGCCGACCTCGACGAGCGCTACACCCGCCCCGCGCGGGAGTTCGCGAACCTGCTGGGCAAGGGCGGTCACACGCTCGTGTGGGGCGGCTCCGACGTCGGCCTGATGAAGGTGGTCGCGGACGGCGTGCAGGAGGCGGGCGGGCGGCTGCTCGGGGTCTCGGTGGACTTCCTGGCCGCGAAGGCCCGTCCCGGCGCCGACGAGATGCTCGTCGCGAAGGACCTCGCCGAGCGCAAGAAGCTGCTCCTGGACAAGGCCGACGCCGTGGTGATCATGGTCGGCGGCACGGGCACCCTGGACGAGGCCACGGAGATCCTGGAGCTCAAGAAGCACGGGCACACCGACAAGCCGGTGGTGCTGCTGAACACGGCGGGCTTCTACGACGGCCTCAAGGAACAGTTCCGCCGCATGGAGGACGAGGGCTTCCTGCCCCGGCCCCTGACCGACCTGGTGTTCTTCGCGGAGGAGCCGGTGGGGGCGCTGGCGTACCTGGAGGAGAGCCAGGGCATCGAGTGACAGCCCCCTGGTGCGACCATGGCGGGCATGGCTACTCATGTGATCACCGGGGCCGGTTCCGGCATCGGCGCGGCCGTGGCGCGTCGGCTGCACGCGCGCGGGGACGACCTCGTGCTGCACGCGCGTGACGCGGGGCGGGCGAAGGAGCTGGCGGCCCGGTTCCCCGGGGCGAGGACGCTGGTGGGCGATCTCGCCGACCCCGACAAGCTGTCGTGGGCGTTCTCCCACCAGTCGCTCCCGGACCGGGTGGACTCGCTGCTGCACATCGCGGGCGTGGTGGACCTGGGCCGGGTGGGCGACCTGACGCCCAAGTCCTGGCGCCACCAGCTGAACGTCAACCTCGTCGCGCCTGCGGAACTGACCCGGCACTTCCTGCCGCAGCTGCGGACCACACGGGGCCACGTGGTGTTCGTCAACTCCGGCGCGGGCCTGACCGCGCACGCCGACTGGTCCGCGTACGCCGCCTCCAAGCACGGCCTCAAGGCGCTGGCCGACGCGCTGCGGCACGAGGAGCACGCCAACGGCGTCCGCGTCACCTCGGTCTACCCCGGCCGCACGGCGAGCCCGATGCAGGCGAAGGTCCACCAGCAGGAGGGCAAGGAGTACGACGAGTCGAAGTGGATCGACCCGGAGTCGGTGGCGACGACGATCTTGACGGCCCTGGACCTGCCCAGGGACGCGGAGATCAACGACGTGACGGTCCGCCCCGGCCGCTGACCGGCCGGGCGGCCCCGGCGAGGGCGAAGCGGGCCGGGGTACGCGGCGGTGCCGCCGCCGCCCCCGCCTACGTAGGCTTCCCTCCGTGAACGCACACTTCAGCTTCGCCCCCGCCACCGGCATCGGCTCCATGCCCGGCGGCGACGCCCGGGAGGCCGCCAAGGCGGTCACCGGGTCCTTCGAGGACTTCCCGTACCTCGCCGAACTGCCCGCCCGGGGCCCCGGCGCCGACATGATCGGCCGCACCGCCGGCCTGCTCGTCGAGCTGTACGCGCGCGTGGAGCCCAGTGGCTGGCGCCTCGGGGACCGGCCCGGCCGGGACACCAAGCGCGCCCGGTCCTGGCTCGTCGAGGACCTCGACGCGCTGGAGGAGTTCACCCAGGGGTACGAGGGACAGGTCAAGGTGCAGGCCGTCGGGCCCTGGACCCTCGCCGCCGCGCTGGAGCTCAGGAACGGCGAGTCCGTCCTCGCCGACCCCGGCGCCTGCCGCGACCTCACCGCCTCCCTCGCCGAGGGCCTGCGCGTCCATCTCGCGGAGGTGCAGCGCCGCATCCCCGGCGCCCGGCTCGTCCTCCAGCTCGACGAGCCCTCCCTCACGGCGGTGCTCCGCGGGCACGTCAGGACCGCCAGCGGGTACCGGACCCACCGCGCCGTGGACCGGCAGGTCGTCGAGGCCGCGCTGCGCGAGGTCCTCGGGGTGCACGCCGGCGGACCCGTCGTGGTCCACTCGTGCGCCCCGGACGTCCCGTTCGCCCTGCTGCGCCGAGCGGGCGCCACGGCGGTCTCCTTCGACGCCGCGCTGCTCACCGAGCGTGACGACGACACGATCGGCGAGGCGGTGGAGGCGGGCACCCGGCTGTTCGCCGGTGTCGTCCCCGGCACGGACGGTCCGTTGTCAGACCCTGCCGGTAGCGTCATGGGTGTCAGGACGCTGTGGCGCAGGCTGGGGCTGCGACCGGGGCTCCTCGCGGAGTCCGTCACGATCACCCCGGCGTGCGGCCTCGCGGGCGCTTCCCCGGAGTACGCCCGCAAGGCGCTCGCCCACTGCGTCCGGGCGGCGAGATCCCTCGCGGACAACCCAGAGTAACGGGAGGACAACACGGTGGCCGGCGACAAGCAAGCGGAGACGACGGTGCCCGCGGAGGCGCGGGACAAGCACGCCAAGCTCGCTGAGCAGATCGAGGAGCACCGCTTCCGGTACTACGTGAAGGACGCTCCCGTCGTCAGCGACGCGGAGTTCGACAAGCTCCTGCGCTCGCTGGAGGCGCTGGAGGAGGAGTACCCGGAGCTGCGCACCCCGGACTCGCCGACCCAGAAGGTCGCGGGGGCGTACGAGACGGAGTTCACCGCCGTCCAGCACCGGCAGCGCATGCTCTCGCTGGACAACGCCTTCGACGACCTGGAGCTCGCCGCCTGGGCCGAGCGCGTCCACAAGGACGTCGGCACCTCCGCGTACCACTTCCTGTGCGAGCTGAAGGTCGACGGCCTCGCCGTGAACCTGACGTACGAGCACGGCCGGCTCACCCGCGCGGCGACCCGGGGCGACGGCCGCACGGGCGAGGACATCACGCCCAACGTCCGCACGATCGCGGAGATCCCGGACCGGCTGACCGGTGACGGCCTCCCGGACCTCGTCGAGATCCGCGGCGAGGTCTACTTCCCGATGGAGAAGTTCGAGGAGCTCAACGCCCGGCTGGTGGAGGCCGGCGACAAGCCCTTCGCCAACCCGCGCAACGCCGCCGCCGGTTCGCTGCGCCAGAAGGACCCGCGGGTCACCGCCACCCGCCCGCTGCACATGGTCGTCCACGGCATCGGCGCCCTGGAGGGCGGCGACGGTCTCACCCGCCTGTCCCAGGCCTACGACCTGCTCAAGACGTGGGGCCTGCCCACGTCCCGGCACAACAAGGTGGTCGGTGACCTCGACGGCGTCCGGGAGTTCATCGCCCACTACGGCGAGAACCGGCACTCGGTGGAGCACGAGATCGACGGGGTCGTCGTCAAGCTCGACGAGATCCCGCTGCAGGGCCGCCTCGGCTCCACCTCGCGCGCCCCGCGCTGGGCCATCGCGTACAAGTACGCGCCGGAGGAGGTCAACACCAAGCTGGTCAACATCCGGGTGGGCGTGGGCCGTACGGGCCGGATCACGCCGTACGCCCAGGTCGAGCCGGTGACGGTGGCCGGCTCGGAGGTCGAGTTCGCCACCCTGCACAACCAGGACGTGGTCAAGGCCAAGGGCGTGCTCATCGGCGACACCGTGGTGCTGCGCAAGGCCGGTGACGTCATTCCGGAGATCCTCGGCCCGGTCGTCGACCTGCGCGACGGCAGCGAGCGCGAGTTCGTGATGCCGAGCGAGTGCCCCGAGTGCGGTACGGCGCTGCGGCCCATGAAGGAGGGCGACGTCGACCTGCGCTGCCCGAACGCGCGCACCTGCCCGGCCCAGCTGCGCGAGCGCCTGTTCTACCTGGCGGGCCGCAAGTCGCTGGACATCGAGCACTTCGGGTACGTCGCCGCGGCCGCCCTCACCAAGCCGCTGGAGCCCGAGGACCCGCCGCTGGCCGACGAGGGCGATCTGTTCGACCTCACCATCGAGCGGCTGCTGCCCATCAAGGCGTACGTCCTCGACCAGGACAGCGGCCTGCCCAAGCGGGACCCGAAGACCGGTGAGGAGAAGGTCGCCCGGGTCTTCGCCAACCAGCTGGGCGAGGCCAAGAAGAACGCGCTTGCCATGCTGGAGAACATCCAGGCGGCCAAGGAGCGCCCGCTCGCCCGGGTCCTCACGGGCCTGTCGATCCGTCATGTGGGCCCGGTCGCGGCGGAGGCGCTGGCCCGTGAATTCCGCTCGATCGAGCGGATCGAGCAGGCGAGTGAGGAGGAGCTGGCGGCCACCGACGGCGTCGGCGCGATCATCGCCGCCTCCCTCAAGGAGTGGTTCGCCGAGGAGTGGCACCAGGAGATCCTCCGCAAGTGGCGGGCGGCCGGTGTCCGCATGGAGGAGGAGGCCGGCGAGGATCAGGGCCCGCGCCCGCTCGAAGGGCTGACCGTGGTGGTGACCGGCACCCTGGAGCGCTTCACCCGGGACGGCGCCAAGGAGGCGCTGCAGACCCGCGGAGCGAAGGTGACCGGTTCGGTCTCGAAGAAGACGTCCTTCGTGGTGGTGGGGGACAGTCCTGGTTCGAAATACGACAAGGCGATGCAGCTCAAGGTGCCTGTTCTGAACGAGGACGGCTTCGGCGTCCTGCTGGAACAGGGCCCCGAGGCGGCGGCCGACGTCGCGCTTCCGACCGAGGAGTAAGGGGCCGCGGCGGTTGAAGACCACCCGATCGGCGCATATCAGATGCATACGGGTGGCCGGGGCGCATTCGGGCAACCGTCGACGACCGCTGCCCGTGGAAGCCTTCTGCGGCCTACTGTTGAGATGTGCGCCTGCCGTGCCCAGCTGCGGTCGGGGCATTCCCTTGCTCATGATGAGCCGGGGGAAGGGTTTTCCAGCGCGGTGCCGCCCGGTCGTCGGGCCATGGGCCGCGTGGCGTGGGCACCGCCGGCTGTGAGAGGGACGGGAATGGAACCGACCGAGAGCGCCGCCCCGGATTCACGGCTGCGCCGGGTCACCGGCACCTGGTGGACGAGCCGCTGGTCCGGGTGGTCGACCGGGCGGCCCGGCACGGTACCGCCCGGCGGGGCGCCCGGCCCCGGCGCCGCCCAGCTCACCGCCGAGCGCGTCCACGGCCTGCCGGGGAGCGAGGCCGAACGGCCCCTGTCCTGGCCCCCGCTGCCCGCGGGCGTCGTCGCCGCCGCCGGCTTCGTGCTCGGCGCCGGGTTCTACCGCGCCTTCACCGCCGGCCACGCCCTCTTCCCGTCCGGCACCGCCGGCTGGTCGCTGGCGGTGCTCACCGGCATCATCGTCGGCCACCTCGTCGCCCTCGGGCGGGCCCGCTGGTGGGGCGGCACCGGCTCCGGCGCCGCCCTCACCCTCGCCGTGCTGATGCTCTTCGGCTGGCTGCCCGCCGGCATGGTCAGCCTCACCGTCGTCGTCCTGGTCGGCATAGCCCGCCGCCACTGCTGGCGGCAGGGCGTCCTGCACGGCGCGGTGGACATCCTCGGCATCGCCGCCGGGGCCCTGGTGCTCGCCGCGTTCGGCCGGGTGCCGTCCGTCGAGAACCCCTGGAACCCGGACACCTGGACCTTCTACACCGCCCCCGAGGTGGTGCTGGTCGCCGTCGCCTACCTCGCGGTCAGCCGCACCCTGCTGTGGTACCTCCACGCCCCGCGCGCGGGCGGACTGCCCACCGTCGCCCGCACCGCCCTGGTCAGACAGGGCCTGGTCGCGGTCGCCCTGCTCGGCATCGCCCCGCTGGTCTGTGTCGTCGCCATGGCCAAGCCGGTGCTGCTGCCGCTGTTCGCCATCCCGCTGATCGCCCTCGACTCCACCCTGTGGATAGCCCGGGCACGCGCCGAGGAGCAGCTGCGTGACCCGCTGACCGGACTGCCCAACCGGCAGTGGCTGCTGGAGCGGATCTGGACCGCCCTCGACGACGCCGAGCGGATCGGCGCCCGGTCCGCACTGATGCTGATCGACCTGGACCGGTTCCGCTCGGTCAACGACACCCTCGGTCATCTCGCCGGTGACCGGCTGCTGCTGCAGATAGCCGACCGGCTCCGGCTGGCTCTGCCCCGCGGGGCCGAGGCCGCCCGCCTGGGCGGCGACGAGTTCGCCGTCTTACTGCCGGTCGCCGACTCCACGACGTCCGCGACCCGGGTCGCCCGCAGTCTGGTCGCCGACCTCAGCTCCCCGCTCGACCTGGACGGCCTCACCCTGGTCCTGGAGGCCAGTGCCGGCGTCGCCGTCTTCCCCGACCACGCCCTGGACGCCGAGGGCCTGCTGCGCCGCGCGGACGTGGCGATGTACCAGGCGAAGCGGGACCGCACCGGCGTGGAGGTGTACGAGTCCAAGCGGGACTCCAACACCCCGGACCGCCTCGGCCTCCTCGGCGATCTGCGCCGGGCACTGGACGCGCACGAGGTGGAGCTGCACTACCAGCCCAAGGTCCGCTTCGACGGCCAGGTGGCCGGCCTGGAGGCGCTGGTCCGCTGGGTGCACCCGGAGCGCGGGAGGGTGCCGCCGGACGAGTTCATAGCCATCGCCGAGTCCTCCGGGCTGATGCCCTACCTGACCGAGTACGTGCTGGACACGGCGCTCGGGCAGGTCGCCAAGTGGCGGGCGCAGGGCCTGTTCGTCCCCGTCGCCGTCAACGTCTCGCCCCGCGACGTGCACACCCCGGGCTTCGCCGGATCGGTCGCCGCCCGGCTCGCCCGGCACGGCGTCCCCGCGGGAGCGCTCCAGCTGGAGATAACCGAGCACGTCCTCCTGGAGGACCCGCAGCGCGCCGCCGACACCCTCGCGGGACTGACCGGGCACGGCGTGAAGATGTCCCTGGACGACTTCGGCACGGGGTACTCGTCCCTCGTGCACCTCAGGCGGCTCCCGGTGAGCGAGCTGAAGATCGACCGCTCGTTCGTGGCCCGGCTGGCCATCGACACCCAGGACGCCGCGATCGTGCGCTGCACGGTGGACCTCGCCCACTCGCTCGGCCTGCTGGTCGTCGCCGAGGGCGTCGAGGACGACGAGACCTGGGAGCGGCTGCGCGACCTGGGCTGCGACGCCGTACAGGGCTGGCTGGTGGCCGCCGCGATGCCCCCCGAGGAGACGACGGCGTGGCTGCTGGCCCGCGGGTCCCGGGGATGGCAGCGCCCGCGCGCGGCTCTGCCGGCGGCCGACTAGCGCGTTCGCAACGGGTGCCTCGTCGCCTGCTGCGGCTGCGGTTCGCGTGGCTGGTCGGGCGGTTCCCCGCGGCCCGTCCGGGGCGCTGCCGAAACCGTTTCACCGGCACGGCCCCCCGCCCCATAGGATTGGGGCCACACCACACACTCTCACCCAGAGGATCGCTGCATGCCTGGCATCACGCGCGAGGAGGTCGCCCACCTCGCCCGGCTGGCGCGTCTGGAGCTGAAGCCCGAAGAGCTCGAGCACTTCGCGGGACAGCTGGACGACATCATCGGCGCGGTCGCCCGCGTCAGTGAGGTCGCCGACCAAGACGTACCGCCGACCTCGCACCCGCTCCCGCTGACCAACGTCATGCGGGCGGACGAGGTCCGTCCGTCGCTCACCCCCGAGCAGGCGCTCTCCGGCGCCCCGGCCCAGGAGCAGCAGCGTTTCAAGGTGCCGCAGATCCTGGGGGAGGACTAATCGCATGACGGACATCATCAAGCTCACGGCCGCCGAGACCGCCGCCAGGATCGCCTCCGGCGAGCTCACCGCGGTCCAGGTCACCGAGGCCCACCTCGCGCGCATCGAGGCCGTCGACGAGAAGGTGCACGCCTTCCTGCACGTCGACCGCGAGGGCGCGCTGGCCCAGGCCCGTGCCGTCGACGAGAAGCGGGAGCGCGGCGAGAAGCTCGGCCCGCTGGCGGGCGTACCGCTCGCGCTCAAGGACATCTTCACCACCGAGGGCATCCCGACGACCGTCGGCTCGAAGATCCTCGAGGGCTGGATCCCGCCGTACGACGCCACCCTCACCAAGCGCCTCAAGGCCGCCGACGTCGTCATCCTCGGCAAGACCAACATGGACGAGTTCGCCATGGGGTCCTCCACCGAGAACAGCGCCTACGGCCCGACCGGCAACCCCTGGGACCTGACCAAGATCCCCGGTGGTTCCGGTGGCGGCTCCTCCGCCGCGCTGGCCGCGCACATGGCCCCGCTCGCCATCGGCACCGACACCGGCGGCTCCATCCGCCAGCCGGCCGCCGTCACCGGCACGGTCGGCGTGAAGCCGACGTACGGCGCGGTCTCCCGCTACGGCATGGTCGCCTTCTCCTCCTCCCTCGACCAGGGCGGCCCCTGCGCCCGTACGGTCCTGGACGCGGCCCTGCTGCACGAGGTCATCGCCGGGCACGACCCGCTGGACTCCACCTCCATCGACGCCCCGGTCCCGCCGGTCGTCGAGGCCGCCCGCAACGGCAGCGTCGAGGGCATGCGCGTCGGCGTCGTCAAGCAGTTCCGCGGCGAGGGCTACCAGGCCGGTGTCATCCAGCGCTTCGACGAGTCCGTCGCCCTGCTCAAGGAGCTGGGCGCCGAGATCGTCGAGCTGGACTGCCCCTCCTTCGACCTCGCGCTCTCCGCGTACTACCTGATCGCGCCCTCGGAGTGCTCCTCCAACCTCGCCCGCTTCGACGGCCTGCGCTACGGCCTGCGCAGCGGCGACGACGGCACGCACTCCGCCGAGGAGGTCACCTCCCTCACCCGTGAGGCGGGCTTCGGCCCCGAGGTCAAGCGCCGCATCATGCTCGGCACGTACGCCCTGTCGAGCGGCTACTACGACGCCTACTACGGCAGCGCCCAGAAGGTCCGCACGCTCATCAAGCAGGACTTCGACAAGGCGTTCGAGCAGGTCGACGTGATCGTCTCCCCGACGACCCCGACCACCGCCTTCGCGATCGGCGAGCGCGCCGACGACCCGATGGCCATGTACCTCGCCGACCTGTGCACCATCCCGACCAACCTGGCGGGCAACGCGGCCATGTCCCTGCCGTGCGGCCTCGCCCCGGAGGACAACCTCCCGGTCGGACTGCAGATCATCGCCCCGGTCATGAAGGACGAACGCCTCTACAAGGTCGGCGCCGCCGTCGAGGCCGCCTTCGTGGAAAAGTGGGGCCACCCGCTGATCGAGGAGGCTCCGTCGCTGTGAGCGCACTGTCCAAGGCCAAGGGCTTCAAGAGCTCCAAGTCCGGTCTGTACATCTCGATGGCCACGTCGGCCTTCGGTGCCGTAGGCGTCTACAAGCAGATCAAGAAGGCCCGCGGCGACAACGACACGCTGCGGCTGCTCGACGCCGTCGTGACCGGTGCCGCGGTCGTCACCAACCTGGCCATTCTCTACCGCGAGCTGAAGCGGCTGGGCGACGACGACGTCCTGCTGGGCTGAGAGGGAAGTTTCATCGTGACCACCACGACCGACCTGGTGTCGTACGAAGACGCGCTGGCGTCGTACGACCCCGTCATGGGCCTCGAGGTCCATGTCGAACTCGGCACCAAGACCAAGATGTTCTGCGGCTGTTCGACCGCGCTCGGTGCCGACCCGAACACCCAGACCTGCCCGGTCTGCCTCGGCATGCCCGGCGCGCTCCCGGTCGTCAACGCGACCGGCGTCGAGTCCGCCATCAAGATCGGTCTCGCGCTGAACTGCGAGATCGCCGAGTGGTGCCGCTTCGCCCGGAAGAACTACTTCTATCCGGACATGCCGAAGAACTTCCAGACCTCCCAGTACGACGAGCCGATCGCCTTCAACGGCTACCTCGACGTGCAGCTGGAGGACGGCGAGACCTTCCGCGTGGAGATCGAGCGCGCCCACATGGAGGAGGACACCGGCAAGTCGACGCACGTCGGCGGTGCCACCGGCCGCATCCACGGCGCCTCGCACTCGCTGCTGGACTACAACCGCGCCGGCATCCCGCTCATCGAGATCGTCACCAAGCCGATCGAGGGTGCGGGCGAGCGTGCTCCCGAGGTCGCGCGGGCGTACGTCCGTGAACTGCGCGAGCTCATCCGGGCGCTCGGTGTCTCCGAGGCCCGGATGGAGATGGGCCAGATGCGCTGCGACGTGAACCTGTCGCTGCGCCCGCACGGCCGCGAGAAGTTCGGCACGCGGTCCGAGACGAAGAACGTCAACTCGCTGCGGTCCGTGGAGCGTGCGGCCCGTTTCGAGATCCAGCGCCACGCGGCCGTGCTGTCCTCCGGCGGCACGATCATCCAGGAGACCCGCCACTTCCACGAGGACACGGGGTCCACGACCTCGGGCCGCGTGAAGGAGGAGGCCGAGGACTACCGGTACTTCCCGGAGCCCGACCTGGTGCCGGTCGCCCCGTCCCGCGAGTGGGTCGAGGAGATCCGCGCCGTGCTGCCGGAGCTGCCGCTGGTACGCCGCAACCGGCTGCGCGAGGAATGGGGGATCTCCGCCACCGACATGCAGTCGATCCTCAACGCCGGTGCGCTGGACCCGATCGTCGCCACCATCGACGCCGGTGCCGACGCCGCCTCCGCCCGCAAGTGGTGGATGGGCGAACTGGCCCGCAGCGCCAACGAGTCGGGCACCTCGCTCGACGAGCTGGCGATCACCCCGGCGCAGGTCGCCCGGGTCACCGAGCTCGTCGCCAAGGGTGACCTGAACGACAAGCTGGCCCGTCAGGTCATCGAGGGCGTCCTCGCGGGCGAGGGGACCCCGGACGAGGTCGTCGACAAGCGCGGTCTGAAGGTCGTCTCCGACGAGGGCGCCCTGACCACGGCCGTCGAGGAGGCCATCGCCGGCAACCCGGGCATCGCGGACAAGATCCGCGGTGGCAAGGTGGCCGCGGCCGGTGCCCTGGTCGGCGCCGTCATGAAGGCGACCCGCGGTCAGGCCGACGCGGCGCGCGTCAAGGAGCTGATCCTGGAGAAGCTGGGCGTCAGCGAGGGCTGACGGTCCCGTTTCCCGAGCCCCGGGGGGATGCATCGCAGCCGATGCATCCCCCTGAGTGCGTCCCGGGCCGGGCGGACCCCGCACCCGTGGCCTCGGCGGGACCCGCTACGCTCGCCCGCCATGAGTGGACGCCCCGATTCCGAGAACCCCGCGGACATAGCCGAGGCCCACGAGGTGCACGACGCCCGGCGGGCCCGCTGGACGGCGGCCGCGGCCGGTGCGCTGCTGGCCCTGGCCGGACTCGCCGCTTCGACACTCCGCGCCACCGGCTCCGCCCCGCCGCTCGTCCCGGCCGCCTACGCCCTCGGCGCCGCCGTCTGCGGCCTCGCCGCCCACCTCGGCTCCCGGGGCCGCACCCGGCGGGCGCTGTGGCTGCTGATCGCCGGGGTGACCGTGATGGCGTTCGGGGACCAGTTCGACTGACCTGACAGAGCCGCCGTTACTGTCCTGTGATCCCTCTCCCATTCCTGTGAATAAGCACACGAACGCATCAAACGATCACTTTCGCCTGTAAGAGTGGTCCTCGCATTGCTCATGCGTTCTTTGCGGGTTGTTCACCACATGAACCGCTGTTCCCGGTCAAAGATCCATAAATCGCACCCCTGGGAGCACGTTTCGTGGCAGCCCTCGCCCGCTGGTGTGTCCAGCGCCGCCTTCTCGCCGTCCTGCTGTGGCTTCTCGCCCTCGGGGGAGTGGGCGCGGCGGCCGTCGCCGCGGGCACCGCGTACTCCAACGACTACGAGGTCGCGGGCACCGAGTCCGGCCGCGCCACCCAGCTCCTCGAGGACGGCTTCCGGGGTCTCGGCGGCGACAGCGACACCGTGGTCTGGCACACCGACGCCGGCACCGTCCGCGCCGCCGACGTCCAGCAGACGATGAGCCGCACCCTGGAGGAGATCGCCGACCTGCCCGGCGTGGCCTCCGTGGCCGGCCCCTACGACGGCCCCGGCGCGGCCCAGGTCAGCGAGGACGGACGGACCGCCTACGCCACGGTCACCTTCGAGGACCGGGCCGAGAACATCGACCGCGCCGAGGCCCGGGCGGTCGTCGACACCGCCGAGGGGGCCGAGGCCGACGGCCTGCGGGTGGAGCTCGGCGGCACCGCGATCGGGCTCACCGAGTCCTCCGGCGGGCACCTGGCCGAGGTGGTCGGCGTGGCCGTCGCCGCGGTCGTCCTCTTCCTCGCCTTCGGCTCGCTCGCCGCCTCCGTGCTGCCCATCGCCACCGCCCTGGTCAGCGTCGGCACCGCCTACGCCGGGACCGTGCTGCTCGGGCACGTCATGACCGTCGCCGACTTCGCGCCCATGCTCGGCATGCTGGTCGGGCTCGGCGTCGGCATCGACTACGCGCTGTTCATCGTCACCCGGCACCGGCGCGGCCTGAAGCGCGGACTGGACGTCACCGAGTCGATCACCGAGGCCGTCGCGACCACCGGACGGGCGGTCGTGTTCGCGGGTGCCACCGTTTGCATCGCCCTGCTGGGCATGCTGATCCTGCGGCTGAACTTCCTCAACGGCGTCGCCGTCGCGGCCTCCCTGACCGTGGTGCTCACCGTCGCGGCCTCCGTGACCCTGCTGCCCGCCCTGCTGTCCTTCATCGGCCTGCGCGCCCTCAGCCGCCGTGAGCGGCGCAGGCTCGCCGAGCACGGGCCCGAACCCGAGCTGCCGACCGGGTTCGCCGCCCGCTGGTCGGCGTTCGTGGAGCGCCACCCCAAGCTGCTCGGCGCCCTCGCCCTGGTCGTCATCACGATCCTCGCCCTGCCCACCCTCTCGCTGCGCCTGGGCACCTCCGACCAGGGCAACAACCCCGACACCGCCACCACCCGGCAGGCCTACGACCTCCTCGCCGACGGCTTCGGCCCCGGCGTCAACGGCCCGCTGACCCTGGTGACCCAGGTCGACGGCGGCGACGACAAGCTCGCCCTGGACAGCCTCGACGCCACCCTGCGCGGCACCGAGGGCGTCGCCGCGGTGACCCCGGTGACCTTCAACGCGACCGGCGACACCGCGTACCTCACGCTCGTCCCCGAGTCCGCGCCGCAGTCCCGTTCCACCAGCGACCTCGTCGAGCGGCTCCGCTCCGAGGTGCTCCCGCGCGCGGAGACCGGCACCTCGCTCGATGTGCAGGTCGGCGGGGTGACGGCCGGCTACGACGACTTCGCCGACGTCATCGTCGGCAAGCTGCCCCTGTTCGTGGGCGTCGTCGTCGGACTCGGCTGTCTGCTGCTCCTGCTCGCCTTCCGGTCCATCGGCATCCCGCTGAAGGCCGCCGCGATGAACATCGCCGCCGTCGCCGCGTCCTTCGGCGTCGTCGTCGCCGTCTTCCAGTGGGGCTGGGGGAGCGAGCTGCTCGGGCTCGGCCGCGCCGGGCCGATCGAGCCCTTCCTCCCGGTGATCATGGTGTCCGTGCTCTTCGGGCTCTCCATGGACTACCAGGTGTTTTTGGTCAGCCGGATGTACGAGGAATGGCTGGAGACCGGCGACAACCGGCGGGCCGTACGGATCGGCCTCGCCGAGACCAGCCGGGTGATCAACTCCGCCGCGGTCATCATGATCTCGGTCTTCCTCGCCTTCGTGCTCAGCGGCGACCGGGTGATCGCCATGTTCGGCATCGCGCTCGCCGCCGCCGTCGCCCTGGACGCCTTCGTCCTGCGCACCCTGCTCGTGCCCGCCCTGATGCACCTGCTCGGCGGCGCCAACTGGTGGCTGCCGCGCTGGCTGGACGCCCGGCTGCCCCGCATCAGCATCGAGCCGCCCGAGGCGCGCGCCGCCCATGAGAGGCTGGCCGCTGCGACGGACGCCGAGGTGGCGGACGTACTGGCGAAGGAGCAGCGGCAGGATGTACGCGATATCGCTGGGTGACGACGGCGCCGAACTGCGTCCTCTGGAGCCCTGGCACGCCGAGGAGTTCCTCGCGCACCTGGAGCGCGGCCGGGACTTCATCAACCAGTACGTCCCGTTCGGCTCGAAGGCCGGGGACACCGCCGGTGCGCGTGAGGTCCTGCAGCGGTACGCCGACATGCGGGCCGCCGACACCGGGTCCCTGCACGGGCTGTGGCTGGACGGCAAGCTGGTCGGCGGGGTGCTCTTCCTGAACTTCGACGCCGAGAGCCGCAACTGCGAGGTCGGGTGCTGGCTGGAACCGGCCGCGACCGGACGCGGACTCGTCACCCGCGCGATGCGGACGCTCCTGGACTGGGCGTTCGGCGCGCGCGGCATGCACCGCGTGGAGTGGCACGCGGCGGCGGCCAACGAACCCAGCATCGCCGTGGCGCGGCGGCTCGGCATGACCCGGGAGGGCGTCCTGCGGCAGAACTATCCGCACCGGGGCGTCCGCCACGACACCGAGGTGTGGGCGATCCTCGCCGCCGAGTGGGCGCAGGCACGCGCGCGTACCGCTCACACGGATCATTAAGAAACCTCTCAGACAGCCTCCGTACGGTGCGAGACATGGGAACGAAGACAGTGGACGTGACGAAGACAGCCGAGGAGCCGGAGGCCGTGGAGGCCACCGAGCCCGACGACGAAGTGACGGATGAGGTGACGGAGGCCGAGGCCGCCGCCGACGGGACCGAGGAGGAGGCGCCTGCGGGGTCCTCCTCCTTCGTCGGGCAGGGCGCCGGAGCCGTCGTCTCCGCGGGGCTCGGCCTGGTCTCCCTGACGGGTGGCTGGATCGGTACGGTCGCCGCCGCGCGCGAGACCCTCATCGGCCAGCTGGAGACCTCCACCAGCGCGACGGTCGCCCAGCAGGTCGAGCAGGTCTACGGCGACGCCTGGCGGACCACCGCCCTGTGGGCGGGCCTGTTCGCGCTCATCGCCCTGATCGTCGGCGTCGTGGTGCTGGCCCGGCCCGCCTTCGGCGTTCCCGGCAAGCCGCAGCCCCTGTGGATCAAGTCGGTCGCCTGGGGCGGCGTCGCCCTCGGTGTGATCGGCCTGCTGATGGCCGTACTGAAGTACACCGACGTCCTGCTCGGCCTGCCCTCCACCGGCTGAGTCACCGCAGGTCCTGAGGGGTCTTAGAGCGTCCGTGAGCACCTTACGGAGCATCTGAGGCCCCTCACCCGCTTCTAAGGCCCCGGGCGCGGCCGAAGATGCGGAACTCTCCCGATGTGGCGGACCCCCCTGGGAGACGAGAGTTGAGGCATCGCAACAAGCGAGACCAACTCTCCCAAGGGGACACGATGTTCGAGCACGAGCTGTACCGCATCCGCACCGCCGACCTCATGCGCGAGGCCCAGAACGACCGCCTGGTCCGTGAGGTCGTCCGCGGCCGCCGCGCCGCCCGCCGGGAAGCGGCCCGCCAGGCCGCCGAGGGCGAGGTGCATACCTCCCGTCTCGGCCGGCTCCGGACCACCCGCACCGCGTGAGAACCGGGGGACCGGCGCCGGGGCGCCCCACGAAAACCGGTGCCGTGCTGTCAGGGCCGCGTGCAATGCTCTGGCCCGTGGAGAACCAGTCCGTCAGCCCGGTGTTCGTCGGTCGTGCCGACGAGGTGCAGATCCTGAACGACGCGCTCGCCCGTGCCGAAGCCGGGGGAATCTCCCAGGCCTTCGGCACCGGGGGAGAGCCCCAGGCCCTGCTCCTCGGCGGCGAGGCCGGCGTCGGCAAGACCCGCCTCGTCGAGGAGTTCGCCAACCGCGCCGCCCGCGCGGGAGCCGTCGTCGCCCTCGGCGGCTGCGTGGAGATCGGCGCCGACGGGCTGCCCTTCGCGCCCTTTTCCACCGCCCTGCGCGCCCTGCGCCACGAACTCCCCGCCGAACTCGCCGCCGCCGCGGCGGGCCAGGAGGAGGAACTGGCCCGGCTGCTGCCCGAACTCGGCGAGACCGGCTCCCAGCGGCACGACGAGAACGGCATGGCCCGCCTCTTCGAACTCACCGCCCGGCTGCTGGAACGCGTCTCCGCCGACCGCACGGTCGTCCTCGTCCTGGAGGACCTGCACTGGGCCGACGCCTCCACCCGCCACCTGCTGGCCTACCTGCTGCGCACCCTGCGCACCGGCCGCCTGGTCGTCCTCGCCACCTACCGCTCCGACGACATCCACCGCCGCCATCCGCTGCGCCCCCTGCTCGCCGAACTCGACCGGCTGCGCACGGTCCGCCGGATCGAGCTCGCCCGGTTCAGCCGCGCCGAGGTGGGCCGCCAGATGGCCGGCATCCTCGCCGCCGAACCCGACCCGGCCCAGGTCGACGAGATCTTCGAACGCTCCGACGGCAACGCCTTCTTCGTCGAGGAACTCGCCGTCGCCGCCCACGAGGGCTGCTGCACCGGACTCACCGACTCCCTGCGCGATCTGCTCCTCGTGCGGGTCGAGGCCCTTCCCGAGTCCGCCCAGCGGGTCGCCCGGATCGTCGCCGAGGGCGGCTCCACCGTGGAGTACCGGCTGCTCGCGGCCGTCGCCCGGCTCGCCGAGGACGATCTCCTGGAGGCGCTGCGGGCCGCCGTCAACGCCAACATCCTGAGCGCCGCGCCCGGCGGCGACGGCTACCGCTTCCGGCACTCCCTGGTCCGCGAGGCGGTCAGCGACGACCTGCTGCCCGGCGAGCGCTCCCGCCTCAACCGCGCCTACGCCGAGGCCCTCCAGGCCGATCCGAGCCTGGTCCCCGCCGACGAACGCGTCATGCGCCTGGCCAGCTACTGGTACCACGCCCACGACCCCGCCAAGGCCCTGCCCGCCGTCCTGGACGCCTCCGTCACGGCCCGCCGCCGGCACGCCTACTCCGAACAACTGCGGCTCCTGGAACGCGCGATGGAGCTGTGGGACTCCGCGCCCGAGGACGTACGGGCCACCCTGCGCCCCGTCGACTACACCGAGGTCTACCCGCCCTGCGGCTGCGACCCCGCCACCGCACCCCTGCGCTATCTCGACCTGATGGCCGAGGCCGCCGTCGCCGGACGGCTGTGCGGGGAACGGGAACGCGCGCTGAAGATCACCAAGCGGGCGCTGCATCTGCTGGACGGCGAGGACGACCCCCTGCGGGCCGCCTGGTTCTGGATCCAGCGCTCCCGGCTGGTCCAGGCCCAGGCCCGCGGCGACGGCTGGCAGGAGATCGGCACCGCCCAGGAACTGGTCCGGGGCCTGCCGCCGTCCGAGGTGCACGCCGACGTGCTGGCCACCGCGGCCGCCTGGGCCATGGTCCGGGCACCGGGCCCGGACGCCATGACCGCCGCCGAGCGCGCCGTCGAGTACGCGCGCATGGTGGGCGCCTCCGACATCGAACTGAACGCCCGCCTCACCCTCGGGGTGCTGCTCGTCGACGCCGGGGACATCGAGACCGGACTCGCCCAGATGTACGAGGTCCGGGAGCAGGCGCTGCCGCTCGGACTGCCGTCCGTGCTCGGCCGCAGCCACATCAACCTGGCGTCCGTCCTCGAAGGCATCGGCCGCTCCAAGGACGCGGTCGGCATCCTGCGCGAGGGCCTGCGGCTCACCCAGGACCGGGGCCTGCGCGACTCGGAGGCCTGGATCTGGGCCAATCTCGCCGAGGCGCTGATCTCCCTGGGCCACTGGGACGACGGAGCGGAGGCCGCGCTCGCCGCCCAGCGGGTGGGCCAGGTCGCCAAGCCGCGCGGCTGCGCCGCCCACTGCCTGGCCCAGATCGCACTGGCCCGGGGGCACCTGGACGAGGCCGCCCGGCACCTGGCCGACGGCCGCCTCGCCTACGGCACCCACGACCCCATGCCGCAGAACGACCTGCCCCTGTCCCGGCTCGCGATAGCCCTCGCGGCCGCCGAGGGCCGCATCCTGGACGCCCGCGCCGAACTCACGCGCGTCCTCGACGCCGGCTTCCAGCCCGGCACCCAGCGCTACGCCTGGCCCCTGCTGCTGGCCGCCGCCACCGCCGAGGCCGACGCCCGGGACCTCCCCGCAGCCGACGAGGGCCGGGCCGGCATCCTGGAGCGCCTCTTCGAGGCGGTGAAGACCCTCACCACCGACGCCCCCATCTGGCACGCCCACGACCAGTGGGTCCGCGCGGAACTCCACCGCGCCGAGGGCCGGGCGCCCCGCGACCTGTGGTCGTCGGTGGTCACCGCCTTCGAGCAGCTCCAGCGGCCCTACGACCTCGCCCGCGTCCGCCACCGGCTCGCCGAGACCCTGGTGGCGGGCGGCGAGGATGACCGCGCCTCGGCGGAGGAACTCCTCCGCCTCGCCCACGCCGTCGCCGACCACCTGGGCGCCCGCCCCCTGGCCGACGAGGTCGCCTCGCTCGCCCGGCGAGCGCGCCTCCCCCTCAGGCCCGACGAGCCCCGCCCCACCGCCGACACCCTCGGCCTGACCAGCCGCGAACGGGACGTCCTGCGCCTGGTCACCGCCGGTCGCACCAACCGCCAGATCGCCGAGGAACTCTTCATCTCCCCGAAGACGGCCAGCGTCCATGTCTCCAACATCCTCGCCAAGCTGGGCGTCGCCGGGCGCGGCGAGGCCGCGGCGCTGGCGCACCGGATGGGGCTGTTCCGGACGGAGGACGGGGAGCGGGTGGGCGGCGCCGCCTAGCTTAGCTAGGAGACCTGCACCTCCACGATCCTGTCGTCCGCGCCCTTGGGTGAGCCCCGTCCGTCGGTGTTGCTCGTCGTCACCCACAGCTTGTCGCCGCCCGCCGCGACCACCGTGCGCAGCCGGCCGTAGTCGCCCTCCAGGAAGGACTGCGGGTCGGCCGCGGCCTCGGTGCCCTTCAGGGGGACGCGCCACAGACGCTCGCCCCTCAGGCCCGCCATCCAGACCGAGCCCTCAGCGTAGGCGATGCCGCTGGGGGAGGCCTCGTCCGTCGACCACTGGGCTATCGGACTGCGGAACGCCGGGTCGTCCGACTCGCCCTCGGCCTCCGGCCAGCCGTAGTTGTCACCGGGCTTGATCGCGTTCAGCTCGTCCCAGGTGTTCTGGCCGAACTCCGCGGCGAACAGGCGCTGTTCGGTGTCCCAGGCCAGGCCCTGCACATTGCGGTGGCCGTAGGAGTACACCGGGGAGTCGGGGAAGGGGTTGCCCGGCGCCGGTTCGCCCTCCGGGGTCATCCGCAGGATCTTGCCGCCCAGGGACTCCTTGTCCTGCGACAGACCCTCCTCACCGCTCTCGCCCGTGCCCGCGTACAGCATCTTGTCGGGGCCGAAGGCGATCCGGCCACCGTTGTGGATGAAGCCCTTGGGGATGCCCCTGAAGATCGTGTCCGGGGCGCCCAGTTGCTCACCGGCCGGCTTGTCCTCGTCGACCAGCATCCGGACGATGCGGTTGTCCGAGGCCGAGGTGAAGTACGCGTAGACCATGTGGTCCGAGGCGTAGTCCGGGGAGAGCGCGAGGCCCATCAGGCCGCCCTCTCCGGCCGGGGACACCCCGGGCACCTCGCCCACCTCGGTCTTCTTGCCGGTCTCGGTGTCGACCCGGGTGATCGTGCCCTCGTCACGCGAGGAGACCAGCAGGTCGCCGTCCGGCAGCGGGGCCAGGCCCCACGGGCTCTTCAGACCCTCGGCGACCGTCCGCACCACCTTGGCCGATCCCTCGGCGGGCGGGGTGTCATCCGTCGCCCGGGACGACGGCGGTGCCTGGGAGGCCGCACCGCTCGACGCCGCGCCGTCACCCGCGCCGGACGAGCCCCCTTCGCCGTCGGAGGAACACCCGGCCGTCAGCAGGAGCGCGGCCGCGGCCAGTACGGCCGACACAGCTCGACGTTGCACGATCATGGTCCCTTCGACGCGGGCGGCTTCTCCTTGTCATACACCGCTCGCGCCCCACAGGTTCCCGATCAATGATTCCCGCACCAAGACCGCCCGGCAACCGCCGGTCTCAGTCCCAGGACCCGCGCGCCCCGGGCAGCGCCCCGATCTCCGCCAGATCCTCCGCCGTGAGCCGCAGCCGTGCCGCCCCGGCGTTCTGGGTGACCCACCGCTCCCGCTTCGCCCCGGGCACCGGCACCACGTGCCGTCCCTGCGCCAGTACCCACGCCAGCGCCACCTGCGCCGGGGTGACGTCCTCCCCGTGGCGGCGGGCGATGCGGCGCAGACCGACCACGATCGGCTGGTTGGCCGCCATCATCTCCGCCGTGAAGCGGGGATGGCGGGCGCGCACGTCGTCCGGTTCGAAGCCCTCGCCCGGCGTCAGCGTGCCGGTGAGGAAGCCGTTGCCCAGCGGCATCGCCGCCAGGAAGCCGATGCCGCGCGCCTCGCACCACGGCAGGAGGGACTCCAGCGCCTCCGGCGACCACACCGACAGCTCCGCCTGCACCACGCTCACCGGGAAGACCTGCTGCATCCGCCGCAACTGCCGGAGCGTGGTGTCGTGCAGGCGGCCCCCGGAGCGGCGACCGCCGCGCGCACCCACCGCGCACATGCCCAACGCCCGTACCTTCCCGGCCCGGACGAGGTCCGCCATCGCCCCCCAGGTCTCCTCGACCGGCACCTCGGGATCGGCCCGGTGCAGCTGGTACAGGTCGATCACGTCCGTCTGGAGTCGCCGCAGCGACGCGTCGCACGCCCGCTTCACGTACCCGGGGCGGCCGTTGGCCACGATGTGCTGCTCGCCGACCAGCAGCCCGACCTTCGTCGACACGAAGGCGTCCGGCCGGCGCTCCTTCAACACCCGCCCCAGCAACAGCTCGTTGGTGAACGGGCCGTACATGTCGGCCGTGTCCAGCAGCGTCGAGCCCAGATCGAGCGCCCGGTGCACGGCCCGCAGCGACTCGTCACCGCGCTGCCGTGATCCGCTGTACGCCCAGCTCATCGGCATGCACCCGAGTCCGACAGCCCCCACCGCGAGCGCCGCCGCGCCGATCGTCCTGCGCTCCACCTGCCCGTGACCCTCCCTCTTCCGCCACCCCAACCTAACCTCTGCCGTGCCGGGGACCTGACATAGCCTCCGGAGCATGACTGCTGACGTGTGGCTTCCCATCCCGCCGGACGAGATCGAAGGGCTCCCCGAGGGGCCGGACTACCGCTTCTGGGACGGCGCCGAGGACTATCCCGCGGACCCCGCCGCGTGCGCCTTCTACGTCGTCCCCTACATGAAGCCGCCGGGACTCGGACAGCGCCCGCTGCCCGTGATGAGCTCCGTCGAGGTCGTGCAGACGCTGTCCGCCGGCATCGATCACGTCGAGCCCGGACTGCGGCATCTGCGTGCGGGCGTCCGGCTCTGCAACGCGCGCGGGGTGCACGAGGCGAGCACCGCCGAGCTCACCCTCGCGCTGATCCTGGCCTCGCTGCGCGGCATCCCCGGCTTCGTGCGGGCCCAGGACGAGGGGGAGTGGCGCGGCGGCTTCCGGCCCGCCCTCGCCGACAAGACCGTCCTCATCGTGGGCTACGGCTCGATCGGCGCCGCCATCGAGGACCGGCTCGCGCCGTTCGAGCTCGCGCGGGTGGCGCGCGTCGCGCGCTCCGAGCGCACTACGGAGCGCGGGCCGGTGCATCCACTCACCCGGCTGCCCGCCCTGCTCCCGGAGGCGGACGTCGTCGTGCTCTCCACCCCGCTCACCGAGACCACGCGGCACCTGGCCGACGCCGACTTCCTGGCCCGGATGAAGGACGGGGCGCTGCTGGTGAACGTCGCGCGCGGCGGCGTCGTCGACACCAAGGCCCTCCTCGCCGAACTGGAGAGCGGGCGCATCACCGCGGCCCTCGACGTCACCGACCCCGAACCGCTGCCCCCGGGCCACCCGCTGTGGCAGGCTCCCGGCGTGCTCATCACTCCGCACGTCGGTGGCCCGACGTCCGCCTTCCTGCCCCGCGCCAAGCGGCTGCTGGTGGACCAGTTGAGCCGTTTCGTGAACCGGGAGCCGCTGCGAAACGTGATCCTTACGACGGGCGCTGACAGCGGCCCGTTGACCAACGCGACAGCCACGTAACCCGGTTCGGGTACCCTCCGCAACCTTCCGGACGCGGTCCGTGCCCGCATCCCCGCTGGTCGTCACGGAGCGTAGAGAACCTATGTCCCTGAGTGACGAGACTGGTGTATCGTCCCGACAGGGGCTGCGCCGCGCACCGTTCGGCGCCGGGGATGGACATTGCAGACTGTGAGGGGGGCGACGGGCGATGCACGGCCTATGGACCAACGATCCGACGCGGCGGGGCCGCCGGCGGCGACCCTGGCGCACGGCCGCGCGCCGACGCGGCCACCACGGCAGTCAGGGCGGTCACCACAGCCATCACCGCAGGCACAGCAGCCGCCGCAGGCATGCCCATCCAGCGCACCGGGACCCGAGGGACCCGGGAGCGGCGCGGACCGGGAGGGACCGGTGAGCTCGCCGCCGCCTCCCACGACGACCCTCAACGGAGCGTTGCGGGCCCATCCTTCGTCGGGGGCGCTGCCCCGCCTGCCGTCCACCGGCGGCGGGGCCGGCATGGTCCCCCAACTCGTCCTGGCCCTGGTCTGCGCGGGATACGCCCTCGGTTCCGCGCTCGGCTGGGGTTCGGCCGAACTCGCGCTGATCATGGGTGACTTCGGGCTGAGCGCCGCGGCCGGCGCCGCCGCGGTCTCCTGCTTCCTGTACGCCCGCAGCCGCCGGATCCGCTTCCGGCCGGCCTGGCTGCTGTTCGGCCTCTCCTCGGTGATGGCCTCCCTCGGCAACCTCGTCTGGGGGTGGTACGAGGTCGTCCTCGAACGGCCCGTGCCGAGCCCCAGCTACGCGGACGGGTTCTTCCTCTGCTTCGCCCCGCCCGCCATCGTGGGACTGCTGGTGCTCGCCAAGCGCCCGGTGACCCGGGCCGGCTGGGTCTGCCTCGGCCTCGACGCCTGGCTGATCGGCGGCTCCCTGCTGACGCTGTCGTGGAGCCTCGCCCTCGCCCAGACCGCCGCCGAGTCCGAGGCGACGAGCGTGGCGCACACCGCGCTGTCGCTGGCCTACCCGCTGCTGGACATCGCGCTGGTCAGCATGGTGCTGGCGCTGCACTTCCGGCGCTCGTCGGTGAACCGCACGGCGGTGAACACCGCGATCGGGGCACTCGCCCTGACCGTGATGTGCGACGCCCTGTTCACCTCGCCGCTGATGCACAACAACTACCGCTCCGGCCAGCTCCTCGACGCGGGCTGGTTCGCCGGCTCGCTGCTGCTCGCCTACGCCCCCTGGGCCGCCCCCCGGGGCGGCGACGCGGAGCGGCACGAGGGCGAGGGGTACACGCGCGTGGTGCACGAGCACCTGCCCGGACAGCGGGGCGGCGGCGGTCACCACCACCTGCCCCCGCAGGGAGGTGATCACAGCCGGTTCCCGGCGGCCCGGCCGATCGCCGGCTCGCTGGCCGCCCTCACGCCCTACCTCGCCGCCGCCGTCTGCACGCTGGGGATCCTCTACAACGTCCTCAACGGCCGCAGCGTCGACCGCGTCGTGCTCATCACCGGCGGCACCGTCGTGCTCGCCCTCGTGGTCCGCCAGGGCATCATGCTGCTCGACAACATCACCCTCACCCAGGAACTGGCGCAGAAGGAGAACCACTTCCGCTCCCTGGTGCAGGGCTCCAGCGACGTCATCATGATCGCCGCACCGAACGGCATCCTCCGCTACGTCTCCCCGGCCGCGGCCGGCGTCTACGGCCGCCCCGCGGAGGAGCTGGTGGGCACCGAACTGGCGAACCTCATCCACCCGGAGGACCTGGGCTGCGTGGTGCACGAGGTGCGCCGCTTCCTCGCCGCCAGCCCGCACGAGGAACCCACCACGCGCATCGAGTGCCGGTTCCGCTCCGGCGACGGCGGCTGGCTGAACGTGGAGTCCACCGTCAACCGCCACCACGGCGGCCTCATCTTCAACAGCCGGGACGTGACCGAGCGCGTGCGCCTGCAGGCGCAGCTCCAGCACAACGCCGAGCACGACCCGCTCACCGACCTGCCCAACCGCGCCCTGTTCACCAAGCGCGTGCAGCAGGCCCTGTCCGGCCGCCGCGCCTCCGACCGGGGCGCCGCCCTGCGCGGCACGGCCGTCCTCTTCATCGACCTGGACGGCTTCAAGGCCGTCAACGACACCATCGGGCACCAGGCCGGCGACGAACTGCTCGTACAGGCCGCCCGCAGGCTCCAGGAGGCGGTCCGGCACGGGGACACCGCCTCCCGGCTCGGCGGCGACGAGTTCGCCGCGCTCATCGTCGGGGACGGCACCCGTGACCGGTCCGCCCGCGAACGGCACATCCTGGAGCTCGCCGACCGCCTCAGGGTCACGCTGTCGCAGCCGTACGTCATCGACGGCAACGATGTCCGGGTCGCCGCCTCCATCGGCGTCGCGTTCGCCGAGCCGGGCCTGGGCGCGGGCGAGCTGCTGCGCAACGCCGACCTCGCGATGTACCGGGCCAAGGCGTCCGGGAAGGGCCGGGTGGAGCTGTACAAGCCGCAGATGCAGCAGGACGTCGTACGCAAGGCCGAGCTGGCCACGCGACTGCGGGCCGCGCTGCACGACGGCGAGTTCGCGCTGCTGCACCAGCCGGTGGTGTCCTTGCAGGACGGGCGGATCGCGTCGGTCGCCGCCCAGGCGCGCTGGCGGTCCTCGCAAGGCGTGCTGTTCACGCCCGCCGAGTTCCTGCGGGTCGCCGAGGACAGCGACAAGACCGCCGAGCTGGGCCGCTGGATGCTGGAGGAGGCCGTCGAGCAGGCCGCCGAGCGCGCCGCGGCGGGGCTCTCGGTGCCGGTGGCCGTCCGGATCAGCGCGCGCCGGCTGCTGGACCGCTCGATGCCGCCCGACTCGATCGCGGCCCTGCTCACCCGGCACCGGCTGCCGTCGGGCTCCCTGGTGCTCGAGCTGGCCGACACCGACGTCCGGGGCTCGCTGGACGAGCTGGAGCGCCGCCTCGGCGCGCTGCGCAGACTGGGCGTGCGGATCGCGCTGGACGGCTTCGGCAGCGGCTGTGCGGCGATCACCGCGCTGCGCAGGCTGCCCGTGGACGTGCTCAAGGTGGACCGCGGCCTGGTCGAGGGGGTCGTGGAGTCCGCGCGGCTGCACAAGATCACCAGCGGGCTGCTGCGGATCGCCGGCGACCTGGGGCTCCAGTCCGTGGCCGAGGGCGTGGACCTGCCCGAGCAGGTGGTGGCGCTGCGGGCGATGGGCTGCACCCATGGCCTGGGCATGGCGTTCTCGGGCCCGCTGGACGAGTACCGGCTGCGCCGGGCGCTCGGATCCGGCCACTACCCGGTCCCGCACGGGCCGGGGGAGCCGGCGTTCGCCGGGGTGCGGGAGCCGCAGGGCCGGGGCGTGCCCGCTGTTCTGGGAGGCGGCGGCGCCCTTCGCTCACATAATGAGACTCCCGTCCCACCACCTTGACACACGGTGCGTGCCGGGGGGAGGGTCAGTGCCATGCGCACCCGAATTCTCGTACTTGGAAAGCGCGTCGGCTGACGCTGAGCCCTTGACCGCTCAGCGACCCACTCCCGGCGCGCTCCCCTCGCTTGCCTGACGGCACGAGGGGTTTTTTGTTGCACCAGCAGCAGTCGTACACCGCACAAACTTCGCAAAAACCCTCAGCATCGAGAAGAGAATGCCGATGACCGAGCAGGCCACCGGGGCCCATCATCCGCAGCCGCGGCCCCGTTCCGGAGGACAGCAGTCCGCCCCCGAGCACGTCACGGGTGCGCAGTCCCTCATCCGCTCTCTCGAGGAGGTCGGCGCCGACACCGTATTCGGCATTCCCGGCGGTGCGATCCTCCCGGCGTACGACCCGCTGATGGACTCCACCAAGGTGCGCCACGTGCTGGTCCGCCACGAGCAGGGCGCCGGGCACGCCGCCACCGGCTACGCGCAGGCCACCGGCAAGGTCGGCGTCTGCATGGCGACCTCGGGCCCCGGCGCCACCAACCTGGTGACCCCGATCGCCGACGCGCACATGGACTCCGTGCCCATGGTCGCGATCACCGGGCAGGTCGCCTCCAAGGCGATCGGCACCGACGCCTTCCAGGAGGCGGACATCGTCGGCATCACCATGCCGATCACCAAGCACAACTTCCTGGTCACCAAGGCCGAGGACATCCCGCGGGTGATCGCGCAGGCGTTCCACATCGCCGCCACCGGCCGCCCGGGCCCGGTCCTGGTCGACATCGCCAAGGACGCGCTCCAGGCGCGGACCACCTTCTCCTGGCCGCCCGTCATGGACCTGCCCGGCTACCGCCCGGTGACCAAGCCGCACGCCAAGCAGATCCGCGAGGCCGCCAAGCTGATCACCGCCGCCAAGCGGCCGATCCTCTACGTCGGCGGCGGCGTCCTGAAGGCCGGCGCCACCGCCGAGCTGAAGGTGCTCGCCGAGCTGACCGGCGCGCCCGTCACCACCACCCTGATGGCGCTCGGCGCGTTCCCCGACACCCACCCGCAGCACCTGGGCATGCCCGGCATGCACGGCTCGGTGGCCGCCGTCACCGGACTGCAGAAGGCCGACCTGATCGTCGCCCTCGGCGCCCGCTTCGACGACCGCGTCACCGGCAAGCTGGACAGCTTCGCGCCGTTCGCCAAGATCGTGCACGCGGACATCGACCCGGCCGAGATCGGCAAGAACCGCGCCGCGGACGTGCCGATCGTCGGCGACGCCCGCGAGGTCATCGCCGATCTGGTCCAGGCCGTGCAGAAGGAGCACAGCGAGGGCCACCAGGGCGACTACGCGGCCTGGTGGAAGGACCTGACGCGCTGGCGCGACAACTACCCGCTCGGCTACGACCAGCCCGAGGACGGCTCGCTCTCCCCGCAGCAGGTCATCCAGCGCATCGGCCAACTCGCCCCCGAGGGCACGATCTTCGCGGCGGGCGTCGGCCAGCACCAGATGTGGGCCGCGCACTTCATCGAGTACGACAAGCCCGCCACCTGGCTCAACTCCGGCGGCGCCGGGACGATGGGCTACGCGGTCCCGGCCGCGATGGGCGCCAAGGCCGGAGCCCCGGACCAGACCGTCTGGGCGATCGACGGCGACGGCTGCTTCCAGATGACCAATCAGGAACTGACCACCTGCGCCCTGAACAACATCCCGATCAAGGTCGCCATCATCAACAACGGCGCCCTCGGGATGGTCCGCCAGTGGCAGACCCTCTTCTACAACCAGCGCTACTCCAACACCGTGCTGCACAGCGGCCCGGAGGCGGACGGCAGGCAGCCCAGCGCCGGCACCCGCGTCCCCGACTTCGTCAAGCTGTCGGAGGCCATGGGCTGTTACGCGATCCGCTGCGAGGACCCGGCCGACCTCGACAAGGTGATCGAGGAGGCCAACTCCATCAACGACCGCCCGGTCGTCGTGGACTTCATCGTCCACGAGGACGCGATGGTGTGGCCGATGGTCGCCGCCGGCACCTCCAACGACGAGATCCTGGCCGCCCGGGACGTCCGCCCCGACTTCGGCGACAACGAAGACGACTGAGCGAGAGAGACGTAGAGAAAAATGTCCAAGCACACGCTCTCGGTCCTGGTGGAGAACACGCCCGGCATCCTGGCGCGGATCGCCGCCCTGTTCTCCCGCCGCGGCTTCAACATCGACTCGCTCGCGGTCGGTGTCACCGAGCACCCCGACATCTCCCGCATCACCATCGTGGTCAGCGTGGCCGACCTGCCGCTGGAGCAGGTGACCAAGCAGCTCAACAAGCTCGTCAACGTGCTGAAGATCGTCGAGCTGGAGCCCGGCTCGGCCGTGCAGCGCGAACTCGTTCTGGTGAAGGTGCGCGCCGACAACGAGACGCGCTCCCAGATCGTCGAGATCGTCCAGCTGTTCCGCGCCAAGACCGTCGACGTCTCCCCGGAGGCCGTCACGATCGAGGCCACCGGCTCCAGCGACAAGCTGGAGGCGATGCTGAAGATGCTGGAGCCGTTCGGCATCAAGGAGCTCGTCCAGTCCGGCACGATCGCGATCGGACGCGGAGCCCGTTCGATCACGGACCGATCGCTGCGCGCCCTCGACCGGTCGGCATAACGACGGATCCGGGCGGCCGGGGAACACCGGCCGCCCGCATACCGAGACCCCCGAACTTCCCTTCCGCCCGCCGTCATACGGTGGGACGCAACACCTGCACACAAGGAGAGAACCCAAAGTGGCCGAGCTGTTCTACGACGCCGACGCCGACCTGTCCATCATCCAGGGCCGCAAGGTCGCGGTCATCGGTTACGGCAGCCAGGGCCACGCCCACGCGCTGTCGCTCCGTGACTCGGGTGTCGACGTGCGCGTCGGTCTGCACGAGGGCTCCAAGTCCAAGGCCAAGGCCGAGGAGCAGGGCCTGCGCGTGGTGACGCCGTCGGAAGCCGCCGCCGAGGCCGACGTCATCATGATCCTCGTCCCGGACCCGATCCAGGCCCAGGTCTACGAGGAGCACATCGCCCCGAACCTGAACGACGGCGACGCGCTGTTCTTCGGCCACGGCCTGAACATCCGCTACGGCTTCATCAAGCCCCCGGCCGGCGTCGACGTCTGCATGGTCGCCCCCAAGGGCCCGGGCCACCTGGTCCGCCGCCAGTACGAGGAGGGCCGCGGCGTTCCCTGCATCGCCGCCGTCGAGCAGGACGCCACGGGCAACGCCTTCGCGCTCGCCCTGTCGTACGCCAAGGGCATCGGCGGCACCCGCGCCGGCGTCATCAAGACGACCTTCACCGAGGAGACCGAGACCGACCTGTTCGGTGAGCAGGCCGTCCTCTGCGGTGGCACCGCCGCCCTGGTCAAGGCTGGTTTCGAGACGCTGACCGAGGCCGGTTACCAGCCCGAGATCGCGTACTTCGAGTGCCTGCACGAGCTGAAGCTGATCGTGGACCTCATGTACGAGGGCGGCCTGGAGAAGATGCGCTGGTCGATCTCCGAGACCGCCGAGTGGGGCGACTACGTCACCGGCCCGCGGATCATCACCGAGGCCACCAAGGCCGAGATGAAGAAGGTCCTCGCGGAGATCCAGGACGGCACCTTCGCCCAGGCCTGGATGGACGAGTACCACGGCGGTCTGAAGAAGTACAACGAGTACAAGCAGCAGGACTCCGAGCACCTGCTCGAGACCACGGGCAAGGAGCTGCGCAAGCTCATGAGCTGGGTCGACGAGGAGGCGTAAGCCGCGTGTCACGGGGTCGGAGCGATCGCTCCGGCCCCGTTGTCCACCACGTCCAGCCACGGACGGGTGATCCTTCCGCTGCGGCGTAAGACGCCTCGGCCCGCAGCACTACACTTCTGCACAACATACGCGTCAGGCCCACAGCGTCGTGCGTCTTCCACGCGGCAAGCCCCTCCACCGCCAGCGGCCGTCGGGACGGCCGTCCGCATTGGACATGTGAGGACTCACGTGAGCTCGAAACCCGTCGTACTCATCGCTGAAGAGCTGTCGCCCGCCACCGTCGACGCGCTCGGCCCCGACTTCGAGATCCGCCACTGCAACGGCGCCGACCGGGCCGAGCTGCTCCCGGCCATCGCCGACGTGGACGCGATCCTGATCCGCTCGGCCACCAAGGTCGACGCCGAGGCCATCGCCGCCGCGCACAAGCTGAAGGTCGTCGCACGAGCCGGCGTCGGCCTGGACAACGTCGACGTCTCCGCCGCCACCAAGGCCGGCGTGATGGTCGTCAACGCGCCGACGTCCAACATCGTGACCGCCGCCGAGCTGGCCTGCGGCCTCCTCGTCGCCACCGCCCGCCACATCCCGCAGGCCAACGCCGCGCTGAAGAACGGCGAGTGGAAGCGCAGCAAGTACACGGGCGTCGAGCTCGCCGAGAAGACCCTGGGCGTCGTCGGCCTCGGGCGGATCGGTGCCCTGGTCGCCCAGCGCATGTCCGGCTTCGGCATGAAGGTCGTCGCCTACGACCCGTACATCCAGCCCGCCCGCGCCGCGCAGATGGGCGTCAAGGTGCTGTCGCTGGACGAGCTGCTCGAGGTCTCCGACTTCATCACCGTCCACCTGCCCAAGACCCCGGAGACCGTCGGCCTGATCGGCGACGAGGCGCTGCGCAAGGTCAAGCCGAGCGTCCGCATCGTCAACGCCGCGCGCGGCGGGATCGTCGACGAGGAGGCGCTGTACTCCGCCCTCAAGGAGGGCCGGGTCGCCGGTGCCGGTCTCGACGTGTACGCGAAGGAGCCCTGCACGGACTCCCCGCTCTTCGAGTTCGACCAGGTGGTCGCCACCCCGCACCTCGGTGCCTCCACCGACGAGGCGCAGGAGAAGGCCGGCATCGCCGTCGCCCGCTCGGTGCGCCTCGCGCTCGCCGGTGAGCTGGTCCCGGACGCGGTGAACGTCCAGGGCGGCGTCATCGCCGAGGACGTCAAGCCGGGCCTGCCGCTCGCCGAGCGCCTCGGCCGGATCTTCACCGCGCTCGCCGGTGAGGTCGCGGTCCGCCTCGACGTCGAGGTGTACGGCGAGATCACCCAGCACGACGTCAAGGTGCTCGAACTCTCCGCGCTCAAGGGCGTCTTCGAGGACGTCGTCGCCGAGACGGTGTCCTACGTCAACGCCCCGCTGTTCGCCCAGGAGCGCGGCGTCGAGGTGCGGCTGACCACCAGCTCGGAGTCGGCCGACCACCGCAATGTCGTCACCGTGCGCGGCACGCTCGGCAGCGGCGAGGAGGTCGCGGTCTCCGGCACCCTGGCCGGCCCCAAGCACCTGCAGAAGCTCGTCGCGGTCGGCGACTACGACGTGGACCTCGCGCTCGCCGACCACATGGTGGTGCTGCGCTACGAGGACCGTCCCGGTGTCGTCGGCACCGTGGGCCGGGTCTTCGGCGAGGCGGGCATCAACATCGCCGGCATGCAGGTGTCCCGCGCGGTCGCCGGTGGCGAGGCGCTGGCCGTGCTGACGGTCGACGACACGGTGCCCGCCGGGGTGCTGGCCGAGGTCGCCGAGGAGATCGGGGCGACGTCCGCCCGCGCGGTGAACCTGACCTGACGCCACCGCTGCTCACACGCCGGACGCGCTGAGGTTCCTCGGCTCGTCCGGCGTTTCGCATGTCTGCCCCCGTACCTCGATCCGCCGCAGGGTGAGCGCCGCCAGCACCGCCGCCCCCGTCAGCACCACCGCTCCCGCGACCGCCGCCCCCTGCATCCCGCTGGTGAAGGCCTCCCGGGCGGCCGTGGCGAGGCCCGGCACCCGGTCGGCGACGGCCAGCGCACCGCCCAGCGTCTCGTGGGCCGCTGCCGGGGCCGAGTCCGGGATCTCGTGGCGGTAGACCGCCGTACCGATGGAGCCGAGCAGGGCCATGCCCAGCGCGCCGCCGAACTCGGCGCCGGTCTCCATCAGGGAGGACGCGGAGCCCGCCCGCTCCACCGGGGCGGCGCCCATCGCCAGGTCCATGATCTGGGACATCACCACGACCGCGCCGACGGCGAGCACCGCGCACGCGGTCAGCACCAGCCACAGCGCGTCCGTACTGGCGAGGGACAGCAGGGCGAAGCCCGAGGCGGCGATCAGGAAGCCGCCGGTGACCACATGGGCCCGGTGGACGCCCTTCTGCACCAGCAGGGTGGCGAGGGGCGCCGCCGCCCCGATCGGCACCGACGGCAGCAGCGCCCACAGGGCCGCCTCCAGCGCGCTCTTGTCGAGGACGGACTGGAGGTACTGGGTGGTGAAGTACGCCGAGCCCATGATGCCGAACGCCGAGACGAGGTTCAGGGCGACCGAGGGGGCGAAGCCCCGGCCGCGGAAGAGCGCGGGGGAGATCATCGGGGAGGCGGCCGTGCGCTGGCGGTGGATGAAGAGGGCCGCGAAGAGCAGGCCGACGGTGATGGAGACGACGTAGCGGACGTTCCAGCCCTCGGAGGGGATCTCCTTCAGGCCGTAGATCACGGGGAGTACGGCCGCCATCGACAGCGGGACGCTCAGCAGGTCGAAGCGGCCGGGCTCGGGGTTCCTCGACTCGGGGAGCAGCAGCGGGCCGAGCAGCAGCAGGAGCGCCATCGCGGGCAGGTTGACCAGGAAGACCGAGCCCCACCAGAAGTACTCCACCAGGACACCGCTGAGCACCGAACCGAGTGCGACCCCGGCCGTCATCACGCCGGACCACAGTCCGATCGCCTTGGCGCGCTGGCCGGGGTCGGTGAACATCGTGCGGAGCATGGCCAGCGTCGAGGGCATCAGGGTCGCGCCGCCGATGCCGAGCACCGCGCGGGCCGCGATGAGCGTCCCGGCGCTGTCGG
Organism: Streptomyces sp. YS415; assembly: GCF_023544665.1. GTDB lineage: Bacteria > Actinomycetota > Actinomycetes > Streptomycetales > Streptomycetaceae > Streptomyces. The sequence goes on along the minus strand of NZ_JAMJFL010000011.1, from coordinate 203,072 downwards.
CGTAGGCCGCGGCCAGGGAGGCGGTGCCGAAGGCGGCGGCGCCGATCAGCAGCAGGCGGCGGTGGCCGATGCGGTCGCCGAGCGAGCCCATGGTCATCAGCAGGCCGGCCAGGACGAAGGCGTAGATGTCGAAGATCCAGAGCTGCTGGGTGCCGGTGGGTTCCAGGTCGGCGCCGATCGCCGGGACGGCGAAGTAGAGGACCGAGACGTCCATCGACACCAGCAGCAGCGGCAGCATCAGCACGCAGAGCGCGCCCCATTCACGGCGGCCGGCACGAGCGGGGACTGGTCGGTTCGTTGTCATGGCGGCGAATGTACACACGTATTAAACGACTGTCTATGACGACTGTATAGGACGAGTGTATGGATCGGGGGTAGGCTGTCCGCCATGGGACACCGTGAGGATCTGCTCGAAGGCGCCAAGCGCTGCCTGCTGGCGAAGGGGTTCGTGCGGACGACCGCGCGCGACATCGTCAAGGAGTCGGGGACCAACCTGGCGTCGATCGGCTATCACTACGGCTCGAAGGACGCGTTGCTGGCGCAGGCCTATCTCGCGCTGGTCGGCGATGTCTCCGACGCCTTCGACGGCGACGGCACCACCGCGAGCACCACCGCGCCCGGTTCCGCCGAGCGCTTCCACGAGGTGTGGTCGAACATCATCGGCACCATGCGCGGCCCCGGCTCGATGTGGCGGCTCAGCATGGAGATCGTGGCCATGGGGGACCAGCTGCCCGCGGTGCGCGACCATCTGGCCGCGCAGCAGCGGGACGCCGAGCGTGCTCTCGTGGCGCTGTTCATGGACATCCCCGAGGACGAGATCCCCGACAAGGCCCTGGACACCGTCGGACGGTTCTACACCACGCTGATGACGGGCCTCATCGCCCAGTGGAACTTCGACCCCGAGCGCGCACCCGACGCCGACGCGCTCACCGAGGGGCTGCGCCAGGTGATCGAGGCCGCCACCCGGGACTAGGCGGAACCGGGAGGGGTCCGGCTACAGCCGTGCCCCCTTCAGCGCCATGTGCAGCAGCAGCCGGTGCTCCCCGTCGTCCAGGTCCAGGCCCGTCAGCTGCTCGACCCGGGACAGCCGGTAGTAGAGCGTCTGCCGGTGGATCCCCAGTTCGGCGGCCGTCCGGGCCGCCTGCCCCGCCAGGTCGAGGTAGACCTCGGCGGTGCGCGCCAGTTCCCGGTGCGCGGGGGCGAGCAGCGGGGTCACCGCCGGATCGCGCGCCGTCCCCGGCGGCAGCGCGGTGAGCAGGCGGTACGGGCCGATGCGGGCCCACTGAGCGACGGGCCCGAGCCGCGGCTCGGCCAGCACCGCGCGCGCCGCCGCCGACGCCTCCCGCCAGGCCGCCCCCAGCTCCACGAGCCCGGCCCGGGCGGCCGCGATGCCCGCGCCCCCGGGTCCGCCCGCCCGCTCCAGCAGCCGTCCGGCCGCGGTGGTCGCCGGGGTCAGCACCTCCGGGGAGCGCAGCCGGATCAGCAGCGCCAGGGCGTGGGCCGTCGCTCCCCACGGCACCGTGCACAGGGCCGTGGCGCCCGGCACCGTGCGCACCGACGGGGCGTCGTCCGGGTCCGCCGAGGGCCAGGGGGCCACGCAGACGACCGTGTGGAGGGAGTCGGCGCGGGCGCCCAGGGCGGTGCGGAGTTCGGCGACGGCCATCTCGCGCTGCCAGTCGCGCTCGGCGGTGAGGACGGCCCGCAGTTCACGGGTGAGGTCGGCGCCGTGCTGGGCCTCGTCGGCGAGCAGGGCGCCGATCCGGACGGTGACGTCCATCGCGGCGGCCAGCTGCCGGTCGGTGGGGCCCGGGTCGTCGTCCAGGAGCCAGACGTACCCGAGGACCACGCCCCGGTGACGGACCGGCAGGCAGATCCGGCCGCGGTGGACGCCGGCCTCCGGGGTGCGCGGGATGCGGACGGGGGCGCTCGCCCGGGTGATGCCGAAGCCCTCGAACCAGGCGCGGACGGCGGCCGTGGAACGGCGGGTGAGGATCGAGCGGGTGCGCACGGGGTCCAGCGCGGAGGCGTCCAGCTCGTCCTCGCTGTCGTAGGCGCCGAAGGCGATCAGCTCGAAGTCGCGGTTCTCCAGGGTCGCCGGGGCGCCCAGCAGCTCCGAGATCTCGTCGACCAGCTCCTGGTAGTCACCCTTGAATTCCGACGTCACCCGGGCATTCTCCCGCATTTTCCGAGGTGCCTCATACATCTGTATGAGATCCGCGGCACGGATGCGTGACAGCTGTCGATGGCCGAGGATCGGAGGGATCCTTAGGTTTCACGGTGGTTCTCCGTGCCGTACCCGAACCGTTGGGATACGGCCTGTTTCTGATGGTTGTGGAGGTGCCCCGTGCTGGGTCCCGTGATTCTCGCCGCGTCGCGCAGCGACCGGATGCGACGTCTGGTCTCGGCCGCTCCGGTCACCAAGCAGGTCGTCGACCGCTTCATCCCCGGTGAGACCGTGGACGAGATCGTCCCGATCATCGAGGACCTCACGGCCAAGGGCCTGGAGCTGACCATGGACGTGGTCGGCGAGGACATCACCACCCCCGCCCAGGCCGAGGCCGCCCGGGACGCCTACCTGGCGCTGATCGACCGGCTCAAGGGGCTGGACCTCGGCACCCGTGCCGAGATGTCCGTGAAGCTCTCCATGTTCGGCCAGGCGCTGCCCGGCGGCCATGAGCTGGCGCTCGCGAACGTCCGTCCGGTGGTGGAGGCCGCCGCCGCCATCGGCACCACGGTCACCCTGGACGCGGAGGACCACACGACCCTCGACTCGATGTTCGCCATCCACGAGGAGCTGCGGAAGGACTTCCCGCAGACGGGCTGCGTGATCCAGGCCTACCTGTTCCGCACCGAGGCCGACGCCCGCCGCCTCGCCGCGAACGGCAGCCGGGTGCGCATCGTGAAGGGCGCCTACAAGGAGCCCGCCGAGGTCGCGTACCAGGACAAGGCCGAGATCGACAAGGCGTACGTCCGGATCATGCGCATCCTGATGGAGGGCTCCGGGTATCCGATGATCGGGTCCCACGACCCGCGCCTGATCTCCATCGCCCAGGAGCTGGCCCACCGCGCCGGACGCAAGCTCGACGAGTACGAGTTCCAGATGCTCTACGGCATCCGCGGCGACGAGCACCTGCGCCTGGCCGCGGAGGGCCACCGCATGCGCGTCTACACCGCCTACGGCACCGACTGGTACGGCTACTTCATGAGGCGTCTGGCGGAGAAGCCGGCGAACCTGCGCTTCTTCGTCCGCTCGATGGTCACCAAGGGCTGAGCCCGAACACCCGCTCACGTACAAGGAGTTACGGATCTCATGGACGCTGTGACCCAGGTCCCCACCCCCGTCAACGAGCCGGTGCACGGCTACGCCCCCGGTTCGCCCGAGCGCGCCCGGCTCGAGGCCAAGCTCAAGGAGCTGGCCGACAACCCGATCGACCTGCCGATGACCATCGGCGGGGAGAAGCGCATGGGCGGCGGCGAGCGTGTCGACGTCGTGCAGCCGCACAACCACAAGGCCCGCCTCGGCACCTTCGCCCACGCCACCCAGCAGGACGCCCAGGACGCCATCGACGCCGCCCTCGCCGCCGCCCCGGCCTGGCGCGCGATGTCCTTCGACGACCGCGCGGCGATCATCCTGCGCGCCGCCGAACTGCTGGCCGGCCCCTGGCGCGAGACGCTGGCCGCCTCCACCATGCTCGGCCAGTCCAAGACCGCCCAGCAGGCCGAGATCGACACCCCCTGCGAGCTCGTCGACTTCTGGCGCTTCAACGTCAAGTACGCCCGTGACCTGCTCGCCGAGCAGCCCCCGGCGAACTCCCCCGGCGTGTGGAACCGGCTCGACCACCGCCCGCTGGAGGGCTTCGTCTACGCGATCACGCCGTTCAACTTCACGGCCATCGCGGGCAACCTGCCCACCGCCCCGGCGCTCATGGGCAACGTCGTCGTGTGGAAGCCGTCCCCGACGCAGACCCACGCCGCCGTGCTGCTGATGCAGCTGCTGGAGGAGGCGGGCCTGCCCAAGGGCGTCATCAACCTCGTCACCGGTGACGGCATCGAGGTCTCCAAGGTCGCCCTGGAGCACCGCGATCTCGCCGGGATCCACTTCACCGGCTCGACCAAGACCTTCCAGTACCTGTGGAAGACGGTCGGCAACAACATCGAGAAGTACCGCACCTACCCGCGCATGGTCGGCGAGACCGGCGGCAAGGACTTCGTCGTCGCCCACCCGAGCGCCGACCGCGCCATCCTGAAGACCGCGCTGACCCGCGGCGCCTTCGAGTACCAGGGTCAGAAGTGCTCGGCGACCTCCCGCGCCTACATCCCGGCGTCGATCTGGAACTCCGGTTTCAAGGAGGAGTTCGCCGCCGAGGTCGACTACCTCACCATGGGTGACGTCACCGACCTGGCGAACTTCATCGGCGCGGTCATCGACGAGCGTGCCTTCGCCAAGAACAAGGCCGCCATCGACCGCGCCAAGTCCGACCCGTCCTGCACGATCGTGGCGGGCGGCTCCTACGACGACTCGGTGGGCTGGTTCGTCCGCCCGACCGTCATCGAGTGCTCCGACCCGGAGAACGAGGTGTTCACCACCGAGTACTTCGGCCCGATCCTCGCCGTGCACGTCTACGAGGACGACACGTACGACGAGATGCTGACCCAGATGGAGTCCGCCTCCGACTACGCCCTCACCGGCGCGGTCATCTCCAGCGACCGTGCGGCCACCGCGTACACCATGGACAAGCTGCGCTACGCGGCCGGCAACTTCTACATCAACGACAAGTCGACCGGCGCCGTCGTCGGCCAGCAGCCCTTCGGCGGCGGCCGGGCCTCCGGCACCAACGACAAGGCCGGCGCCCCGCAGAACCTGATGCGCTGGACCCTGACCCGCGCCATCAAGGAGACGCTGGTCCCGCCGACCGACTACACCTACCCGCACATGGGCTGATCGCCGACCGCCGCGAACGGGCCGGATCCTTCGGGATCCGGCCCGTTCGCGTGCCCGCCGTCTCAGATAGTAGGAAGTCCGAGTAATTGTGGAGACAGAAGCGTCCCGCTCCCTTAACTTTGTAGGAGCCGAACGTCTCGCTCGATCAAGCGAATGGCGGTCGTGAGCCGGGCCCCGTGCAGGCAACCCCTGCGGCACCGCTCCCCGCCCCACCCGGCGTCTCGTAACCCCTCTTCCGCACTCCAGGATTGTTTCGAAGGAGTCGATTTCCCATGGCCGAGACGACCGCCCGCCGAGTCCGTCACCTCTCGCGCTCGACCGAGTCCGACCGCAAGAACGCCGCCGCCGCCCTCCAGCGCGCACTCGACCGCCGTGACAACGGCGGCGCCACCGGCCACTGAGCCGGACCGCACACGCCGGGAGCCGCACCCGCGCGAGGTGCGGCGCGGGGTTCAGGCGCCGCGCCGCACCTCGAAATGGTCGATGCGCTTCCCGTCGTGCGCGAGGGCGGACACCTTCAGCCGCGCACCGGCGCCGCTGACCGCCTCCACCTTCAGGACCGAGAAGCCCCGGTAGCGCACCCGGGACCACTCCACGGTCTCCTTCTTCACCGACCGCGACCGGGTCCACTGGAACGTGTCCACCGACTCGCGGTCCTTCACCCGGCCCTCGTAGCTCTCCTCGACGCCCGCCGGGAAGCCGTACAGGTCCTTGCCGCCCCCGCCGGCCGTGACGTACACCGTGCCGTCCCGCGCCGGGTCGGTCGCCGCGCCGATCGGCACCGGGCGGCCCACCTCGCCGTTCTTGATGGCGTCGGTCCGCTCGTAGACATGGTTGTGTCCGTTGATCACCAGATCCACCCGGTGCTCGGCGAACAGCGGCAGCCACTCCGCGCGCACCCCGCCGTCCGAGGCGTGCGTGGACGTCGAGTAGGTGCAGTGGTGGAAGAAGACGACGACGAAGTCCACCGCCGCCGACGCCCGCAGCTCCCGCAGCCGCCCGGCCAGCCACCTCGTCTGCCGGCCCCCGGTGTACCCGAGGTTCGCCGGGATCTCGTACGACACGTCGTTGGCGTCCAGCGCCACGAAGCCGACGTTGCCGTAGACGAAGGAGTACACCCCCGGTGCGGTACGCGGGTCGAAGCCGCTCTCCGGGAGGCTGAAGCGGGCCACCTGGCCGCCGTAGCCGTCCGGGGAGTACCAGGCCTCCATGTCGTGGTTGCCGGTCGTCACCATCCACGGCACGGTTTTCGCGACCGGCTCGTTCTGCTTCAGGAACAGGTCCCAGAACCCGGGGTCGTAGCCGTCCGACTCCTCGCCCCGGCCCTTGACGTTCGCGTAGCAGATGTCCCCGGCGTGCAGATGGAAGGCCGGATCCTGGCGCAGCAGCAACTGGTCGCCGGCCTCGGCCGCGTCGCTGACGCCCTGGTCGCCGAAGGCGGTGAACACGAAGGACTCCGGGTTCGCCGGCGCGGTACGGAAGGAGGCGACGGTGGAGCGGTGCGGGGGTGCGGCGGGGTCGAAGCCCTCGTGGCCCACGCCGTAGTAGTACGTCGTGCCCGGCAGCAGGTCGTCCAGGGCCGCGTGCACGTAGTACTGCTCCAGCGCCAGGCGTACGCCCTCCACGCCCGGCGTGTGCAGGGCGCGGATCTCGGCCGCCACCTTGCGGCCCAGCTCGTCCGGGCGGGCGCCGACGCGCACGTACGGCTTCCGCACCGCCGCCGGGACCTGCCAGGAGATCCGCATCTGGGTGCGCGGGTCGGCGCCGAAGGCGAGGTGGCGGCCGAAGGGCGTGACCGCCGAGCCGGACACCGCCGTGGTCGCGGACCGGGACGGGGCCGGGGAGGCCGTCGTACCCGTCCCCGAGCAGCCGGTCAGTACTCCGCCCGCCACCGCGCCCGCCGTCACCAGCGCGCGGCGCCGGGTCAGCCTGGTGCGCGCGTACTCGTACTGCTCGGCCATGCTCATCCGGCGCGCGAGCCGCGGTGGGATGCCGATGTCGGGGAGGTCCATGACGCAGAACTTCCCAGCGAACCCCAACGCCCCTGGGACGTACGGGTGAACGGCAGCCGACACGATGGAGTTGCCGCTGGTCGGGTGTCCGTATCGCGGACATGGCGTGTCATCCCATGGGACGAGGAGTAGGGTGCAGCGCATGTCGGCAAGCTCTCGCATCCTCAATCTCGCAGTGATCCCCGGTGACGGCATCGGGCAGGAAGTCGTGGCCGAAGGCCTGAAGGTCCTCTCCGCCGTCCTCCCGCAGGATGTGAAGCTGGAGACCAAGGAGTACGACTTCGGCGCCCGGCGCTACCACGCCACCGGTGAGACCCTCACCGACGCCGACGCCGAGGCGCTCAGGAAGCACGACGCCATCCTGCTCGGCGCGATCGGCGACCCCACGGTCCCGTCCGGCGTGCTGGAGCGCGGCTTCCTGCTCAAGCTCCGCTTCCTCTTCGACCACCACGTCAACCTGCGTCCGTCGAAGCTCCTCCCGGGTGTGGAGACGCCCCTGAAGGGCCAGCCGGCCATCGACTTCGTGGTCGTCCGCGAGGGCACCGAGGGTCCCTACACCGGCAACGGCGGCACCATCCGCAAGGGCACCCCGCACGAGGTCGCCACCGAGGTCTCGGTGAACACGGCCTTCGGTGTCGAGCGGGTCGTCCGGGACGCCTTCGCCCGCGCCCAGGCCCGGCCGCGCAAGAAGCTCGCGCTGATCCACAAGAACAACGTGCTGGCCTTCGCCGGTCACCTGTGGACCGAGGTCTTCAACCGGGTGGCCACGGAGTTCCCCGACGTCACCACCGAGTACATGCACGTCGACGCGGCGACCATCTACCTGGTCACCCAGCCTGAGCGGTTCGACGTCATCGTCACCGACAACCTCTTCGGCGACATCATCACCGACCTCGCCGCGGCCGTCTCCGGCGGCATCGGCGTCGCCGCGAGCGGCAACATCAACCCCTCGGGCCAGTACCCCTCGATGTTCGAGCCGGTGCACGGCTCCGCTCCCGACATCGCGGGCCAGGGCAAGGCCGACCCCACCGCCACGGTCCTGTCCGTCGCGCTCCTGCTGCGTCACCTCGGCTACGACGCCGAGGCCGCCCGGATCGACGAGGCGGTCGCCGCCGACCTCACCGGGCGGGTCGGCAAGCCCGCCCGCAGCACCTCCGAGATCGGCGACGCGCTCGCCGTACGGGTAGCCGGCTGACCCGTCGCGCCACTCGAAGCCACCGGGTCTGTTCAGCACCCGGCGGCTTCCGCATGTCCCCGCCGGGTGTCACCATCAACCCCTGGGCCGCATTCACGCCGTTTTCTTCCACGGCACCCCGCGAGCGATAATCGAACGCGGAGCCGCGGAATGAGGGAATGCTCGGACGTCCTAGCACTGGCCACTGACAGTACTGGCGCGAGCGCGGCCCGCCACAACCAAAACCGGTGAAGGACAACCACTCATGACGACGCCCACGATCGAGCTCAAGCCCTCCGCCAGCCCGCTCGCCGCCGCCGAGCGCGCGGCGATCCTGGCCAACCCGGGGTTCGGCCGCCACTTCACCGACCACATGGTGACCATCAAGTGGACCGAGGGCCGCGGCTGGCACGACGGTCAGCTCGTCCCGTACGCGGCGATCTCCCTCGACCCGGCCAGCATGGTGCTGCACTACGCGCAGGAGATCTTCGAGGGCCTGAAGGCCTACCGGCAGCCCGACGGCACCGTCGCCACCTTCCGCCCGGACAAGAACGCCAAGCGCTTCCAGGAGTCCGCCCGCCGCCTCGGCATGCCCGAGCTGCCGGTCGAGACCTTCATCGAGGCGTGCGACGCGCTCGTCCAGCAGGACGCCGCCTGGGTTCCGGCGCACGGCGGCGAGGAGTCCCTCTACCTGCGCCCGTTCATGATCGCGACGGAGGTCGGGCTCGGCGTGAAGCCGGCCAACGACTACCTCTTCCTGGTCATCGCCTCCCCGGCCGGCGCCTACTTCCCGGGCGGCGTGCAGCCGGTCTCCATCTGGGTCTCCGAGGACCACGTCCGCGCGGTGCCCGGCGGCATGGGCTACGCCAAGACCGGCGGCAACTACGCCGCGTCCCTGCTGGCCCAGGCGGAGGCCGCCGCGAAGGGCTGCGCCCAGGTCTGCTACCTCGACGCGGTCGAGCGCACGTGGGTCGAGGAACTCGGCGGGATGAACCTGTACTTCGTGTACGGCGACAGGATCGTCACCCCGTCCCTCACCGGGTCCATCCTGGAGGGCGTCACGCGCGACTCCCTGCTCTCCGTCGCCCGGGACCTCGGCTACAAGGCCGAGGAGGGCCGGATCTCCGTCGACCAGTGGCAGCGGGACTCCGAGAACGGCACGCTGACCGAGGTGTTCGCCTGCGGTACGGCGGCCGTCATCACGCCGGTCGGCACGGTCAAGCGGACCGGCGCCGAGTGGACGCAGTCGGGCGGGGAGCCCGGCGAGGTCACCATGCGGCTCCGCCGGGCCCTCCTGGACATCCAGCGCGGCACCGCCGAGGACAAGCACGGCTGGATGCACCGGCTCGCCTAGGCCTCGCTGTTCGCCAGGGCCGTCGTGGACCGCGGGTCCACGGCGGCCTTCGTGCTCTCCCGGGCCGTGAGCGCCAGGTACAGGGCGCCTCCCACCGCGCCCGACAGCAGGAAGCTGCAGTCCACCCCGCCGGTCAGCGCCAGCAGCGGGCCCTCGTACGAGGGAAGCGCCACCGCGAGGACGCCGACCGTCGCCCCCAGCGCCCAGGACACCGTCGCCGGGATGTTCCAGCCGCCGGTGAACCAGTAGATCCCGCCCCGCGCGCGGCGGTTGAAGACCTGGAGGGCCTCCGCGTCGTAGACCCCACGGCAGCGCGCGAAGCCGATCAGGGTGATGACCGCCCACGGGGTGCCGATCGCCGTCAGCAGCAGGACGAAGGAGGTCATCGCGTCCTGGGCGGTGGAGGCGTAGTGGCCCACGAAGACGCAGACCGTGGCGATCACCGCGACCGTATAGGTGGCGGTCGCCCGGGAGGCGCGCGGCAGGATGGCGTCCAGGTCGAGGCCCATGGAGTAGAGCATCAGACCCGCATTGCCGACCGAGCCCGCGGAGGCGGCGAGCAGCAGCGGGACCAGGTACCAGGTGGGTGCCGCGTCGACGAGGGGACCGGCGTAGTCGAGGGCGGCGCCCGCCGCGTACGCCGTGAAGGTGCCGAAGAGCTGCGGGACGAGCAGGCCGAGCGCAAGGCCGAGCCAGGTGGCGTGCAGGACCTTGCGGGAGGAGTGGCGGGCCGGGGAGATGTAGCGGGTGTAGTCGCCGAGCAGCGTGATGAAGGCGATGGGGCCGGACAGGCCCGCGGCCACCGCGGCCAGCAGCCACGTCGGCCAGAACCCGCCCAGCAGATAGCCGCCGGCCTCGGGGAGCGCGGTGGTGGTGAAGTCGGGGGCGTAGGCGAGGACGCCGAGCAGCAGCAGGGCCGTCATGCCGACCGCGAGGACGCGGGACAGGGCGAGCAGCACCCGGTAGCCGTAGACCGCGCCGGTGACCGTCGCCGCGGCGAGCAGGGCGTAGACGAGGCCGTAGGAGAGGTCGTTCGCGGGGATGCCGAACAGGCGGGTGAGGACGCCGAGCATCACGTCGCCGCCGATCCACACGGTCAGCGCGGTGTAGCCGAGGGCGAGCAGCAGGCCGACCACCGAGCCGACCAGCCGGCCGCGCACCCCGAACTGGGCGCCGGAGGACGTGGACAGGTTCGTCGCCGTGCGCAGGGAGATCAGGGCGAGCGGGGCGGTCAGGGCGATGCCGACGGCCGTGCCCACCAGGATCGAGCTGACCGACGCCCACCAGCCGAGGCCGAAGGACGGCGGCAGCCACCCGAAGATGATCACGCCGAGGCAGAGGTTCGACCCCACCAGGATCGAGACGAGGTCACGGGGTCCGCTGGTGCGTTCCTCGTCGGGGATGGTGTCGACTCCGCGTCGTTCCATCGGCATGGCTGGTCTCCCTTGATCGGCCGCCTTGAAAAGTTAGAGCGACGCTCAATGTGACGTTTCCAAAGCTGGCGCGTCAATGTTTCCCTCGTGAGAATCTGATGTTTAGAGTGTTGCTCTAACGACTGGAAGACAAGGAGGTGCCCGCGGCATGAGACTGACTCCCACGGAACGTGACCGGCTGCTGCTCTTCGGAGCCGCCGAGCTGGCCCGCGCCCGCCGGGCCCGCGGCCTGCGGCTGAACGTGCCGGAGGCCACCGCCCTCATCGCGGACACCGTCTGTGAGGCCGCCCGGGACGGCCGACGCCTGGCGGAGGCCGTCGAGGCCGCCCGCTCGGTGCTCGGTCCGGACGATGTGCTGCCCGGGGTCGCGGACGTGGTCACCGAGGTGCACGTGGAGGCCGTCTTCGACGACGGCTCCCGGCTCGCGGTCGTCTCCGACCCGATCGGCGCCGGACTCGGGGCGGAGGCGCCCGGCGCGCTGCTGCCCGGCCCCGAGCACCCCGAACCCGAGGCCGCCGTGCGCCTTCCGGTCACCAACACGGCCGCCGTGCCGGTCTCCGTCACCTCCCACTTCCACTTCTTCGAGGCCAACCCGCGCCTCGACTTCGACCGCGAGCGGGCCTACGGCATGCGGCTTGCGGTCCCCGCCGGGTCCTCCGTGCGCTTCGGACCGGGCGAGAGCGCCGAGGTCGGCCTGGTGCCGATCGGCGGCGCCCGGATCGCGATCGGCTTCGCCGGGCTGGTCGACGGGCCGCTGGACGCGCCGGGAGCGAAGGAAGAGGCCCTGCGCAGGGCCGCTGCCTGCGGCTACCTGGGCGTTCCCGGAGAGGAGGCCGCCCGATGAGCCGCCCCGGAGGCCACCCCGCCGAGGCCCGCCGCCTCACGCCGCACGAGTACGCCGCCACCCACGGCCCCCGCGCGGGCGACCGGATCCGGCTCGGGGACTCCGGCCTGACCGTCGAGGTCGAGTCCGACTCCCAGCGCCACGGCGACGAGTTCCTGGCCGGGTTCGGCAAGACCGCCCGCGACGGACTCCACCTCAAGGCCGCCGCCGTCCGGGACACCTGTGACGTCGTCATCAGCAATGTCGTCGTGATCGACGCCGTCCAGGGGATCCGGAAGGTCTCCATCGGCATCCGCGAGGGCCGCATCCACTCGATCGGGCGGGCCGGGAACCCCGACACCCTCGACGGGGTCGACGTCGTGGTCGGCACCGGTACGTCCATCGTCTCCGGCGAGGGGCTCATCGCCACCGCCGGTGCCGTCGACACCCATGTCCATCTGCTGTCGCCGCGCATCATGGAGGCATCCCTGGCCTCCGGCGTCACCACGGTCATCGGGCAGGAGTTCGGGCCCGTGTGGGGCGTCGGCGTGAACTCGCCGTGGGCGCTGAAGCACGCCTTCGCCGCCTTCGACGCCTGGCCGGTCAACATCGGCTTCCTCGGGCGGGGTTCGTCCTCCCACGGCGCGCCCCTGGTGGAGGCGCTCGCCGAGGGCGGCGCGTCCGGCTTCAAGGTGCACGAGGACATGGGCGCGCACACCCGGGCGCTGGACACCGCGCTGCGGGTCGCCGAGGAGCACGACGTCCAGGTCGCCCTGCACAGCGACGGCCTGAACGAGTGCCTGTCGGTCGAGGACACCCTGCGGGTGCTGGAGGGCCGCACCATCCACGCCTTCCACATCGAGGGCTGCGGCGGCGGACACGTGCCCAACGTGCTGAAGATGGCGGGCGTCCCGAACGTCATCGGCTCCTCGACCAACCCCACGCTGCCCTTCGGGCGGGACGCGGTCGCCGAGCACTACGGCATGATCGTCTCCGTCCACGACCTGAAGACGGACCTGCCCGGCGACGCCGCCATGGCCCGGGACCGCATCCGCGCCGGGACGATGGGCGCGGAGGACGTGCTGCACGACCTGGGCGCGATCGGCATCACCTCCTCCGACGCGCAGGGCATGGGCCGCGCCGGCGAGACCGTCCGCCGTACGTTCGCCATGGCCGGGAAGATGAAGGCCGAGCTCGGCGACCCCGGCGTCGGCCACGACAACGAGCGCGTCCTGCGCTACATGGCCAAGCTGACCATCAACCCGGCCATCGCCCACGGGCTTTCGCACGAGGTCGGCTCCCTGGAGGTCGGCAAGCTCGCCGACATCGTGCTCTGGCGCCCCGAGTACTTCGGCGCCAAACCGCAGCTGGTGCTGAAGTCCGGCTTCCCGGCCTACGGCGTGACCGGCGACCCCAACGCCGCCACCGACACCTGCGAACCCCTCGTACTGGGCCCGCAGTTCGGCGCGCACGGCGCCACCCCCGCCGAGATCTCCGTCGCGTTCGTCGCCCGGGCCGCCCTCGACCAGGGCAACGACACCATGCCGACCCGGCGCCGCCGGGTCGCCGTCCGCGGCACCCGCGGCATCGGACCGGCCGACCTGCGCCTGAACTCCCGTACCGGAGCGGTCGACGTCGACCAGCGCACCGGGCTCGTCACGCTCGACGGCGAGCCGCTGCGGTCCGAGCCGGCCGACTCGGTCTCCCTGAACCGCCTCTACTTCCTCTAGGACCCGCGATGACCTTCCGCATGCCCCCCGAGTGGGCTCCGCACGAGCGCACCTGGATGGCCTGGCCCGGCCCCAACCCCACCTTCACCACCGAGGAGGAGCTGGCCGAGGCCCGCGCCGCCTGGGCGTCCGTGGCCCGCGCGGTGCGCCGCTTCGAACCGGTGACGGTGGTGCACGGCCCGGGACAGGGCGACTGTGCGCGCGAACTGCTCGGCCCGGACATCGAGTTGGCCGAGCGCGAGCTCGACGACGCGTGGATGCGCGACATCGGTCCCACCTTCGTCAAGGACGAGGAGGGCCGACTGGCCGCCGTGGACTGGGTGTTCAACGGCTGGGGCGGCCAGGACTGGGCCCGCTGGGAGCACGACTCCAAGATCGCCCGGCATGTGGCCGACCTGGCGGGGGTGCCCGTCCTCCCCTCGACGCTCGTCAACGAGGGCGGCGCGATCCACGTCGACGGCGAGGGCACGGTCCTGCTGACCGACACCGTCCAGCTCGGCGCGGGCCGCAACCCCGACTGGAGCCGGGAGCGGGTCGAGGCGGAGATCCACGCCAAGCTCGGCACCACCAAGGCGATCTGGCTCCCGCACGGCCTGGCCGGCGACTACGGGATGTACGGCACCCAGGGCCACGTCGACATCGTCGCCGCGTTCGCCCGGCCCGGCACCGTCGTCGTGCACAGCCAGCAGAACCCGGACCACCCGGACCACGCCCGCTCCCGGCAGTACCTGGAAATCCTGCGCGGCCAGACCGACGCGAAGGGCCGCCGCCTGGAGGTCGTCGAGATCCCCGCGCCCACCGTCCTCAAGGACGAGGACGGCGACTGGGTCGACTACTCCTACATCAACCACTATCTCTGCAACGGCGGAGTCGTCCTGTGCGCCTTCGACGACCCCCGGGACGAGATCGCGGCCGGGATCTTCCGGCGGCTGTTCCCCGAGCGGACGGTGACGCTGGTGGACGCCCGTACCATTTTCGCGGGCGGTGGAGGCATCCACTGCATCACCCAGCAGCAGCCGAAGAGCTAGGAGCCGTCGGATGGCCGGTGCGCGCAAGCACGCGCCGCCGCGGGAGGACGTCCTCGTCGCCGCCATGGAGATGATCGCCGAGCGCGGGCTGGAGAAGCTCACCATGGCGGCGCTCGGCCGCGAGGTCGGGATGAGCAGCGGCCATCTGCTCTACTACTTCGGCTCCAAGGACGAACTGCTGCTGGCGACCCTGGAGTGGAGCGAGGGCCGGCTCGGCGCCGAGCGCGGCCGGCTGCTGACCCGGACGGGGCCGGTCCGGGAACGGCTCGACGCCTACGTCGACCTGTACGTCCCGGACGGGCATCGCGACCCGCACTGGACGCTGTGGCTGGAGGTCTGGAACCGCTCGCAGAACGCCGACGACGCCGCCCGCGACCGGCAGGCCGCGATCGAGGGCGCCTGGCACCGCGACCTGGTCGCCCTGCTCGCCGAGGGGATCTCCCGGGGAGAGTTCCGAGCGGTCGACCCGGACCGTTTCGCGGCCCGCCTCAGGGCCCTCCTCGACGGCTTCTCCATCCATGTGGCGATCGGGCTGCGTGGCACGGACCGGGCGCAAGTTCTCGGCCACGTACAGGAGTTCCTGCGCGAAGGCCTCCTCGCGGACGCTTGACGGTACGCCCGGGTTGTACTCAATTCTGCGGATTGACGCGGTGGCGCGGGGTGCGTTCCCCTCGACGGGAGCCCTGGCGCAGGGCCGGGGAAGCATCACGGGGGAAACGTGTTCAGAACCAAGCGAGGAGTGTCCGTCGCCGTGCTCGCGGGGGCGATGGTCGCGCTGTCGGCGACGTCCGCGGCACCGGCGCCGGGGCCCGGACCCGAGCGGATCACGCTGACGGCGACGGGGGAGCAGATCGAGCGGGGGTCGGGCGGCGCGGCGCTCACCGCGGACGGGCGCTTCGCCGCGTTCGTCTCGGAGGACCCGGACGTGGTGCCGGGGGACACCAACGAACGCAGCGACGTGTTCGTCCGGGACCTGCGCCGGGGCACCGTCGAGCGGGTCAACGTCTCCTCGGACGGGAGCCAGGCGGAGGGCGGTTCGGGCAGCCACCGGGCGGAGATCAGTGCCGACGGCCGGTACGTCGCCTTCATGTCCACGGCGAAGAACCTCGCGGAGTGGCCCTCCGGACCGCCCGCCGGCCATGTGGAGGACGTCTACGTCCACGACCGCAGCACCGGCCGCACGGAACGGGTCAGTGTCGGCGCCGACGGCGGCTCCGCCTGGGCGTTCGACACCTTCGACATGTCGGCCGACGGCCGGTACGTCGCCTTCGGCGCCTCGGCGCAGCGGATGGAGGGGGCCGCGAACGACCGGACCCTCGCCTACGTCGTCGACCGCCGCACCGGCACCGCCCAGCGGGTCAGCGACCGCGTCCCGGCGGACTGGTACGTCTCCGGCGTCACCCTGAGCGCCGACGGCAGCCACCTCGCCTACGTGCAGCGGCACCCGCGCGGTGGGCGGCACGAGCTGTGGCACGTCGACCTGGGCACCGGGGAGCAGAAGCCGGTGAACGCGGTCGCGGGCGAGTTCACCGACGGCAGCCCGGGGGGCGTGACGCTCTCGGCGGACGGCCGGTACCTCTCGTACGCCTCCTTCGACGAGAGCGTGGTGCCCGAGGCGCCGGAGTACACCTGGGAGCTGTACGTGTACGACAGCCGCACCGGGACGACCCGGTGGATCACCCACGACGGCGCGGGCGGGCTCGGCGCCGGTCTGCTCAGCCCCGACGGCCGCCGTCTCGCCTACACCACCGAGACCCGGTCCGGCGACGAGGTCGTCGCGGAGAACGTCCACGTCCGGGATCTGCGCAGCGGCCGTACCCAGCTCGTCACCCGCACCCTGGCGGGCGGACCGCAGAGCGAGGGATCCGCGGCACCCAGCGCCTTCGCCCGGGGCGGCCGGCTGCTGTCCGTCTACTCCGCCTCGTCCGAACTCGTCCCCGGCGACACCAACGCGGCGGGCGACGGCTTCCTGTTCCGGCTGCGGTGACCCCGGCCGCGGTGACCAGGAACGGGTTCGCATGCTGAGACGGCGGTGAGCGCGGGGGCGGTCTGTGCCAGACTGCCCCCGTGCTCTCGTTCGCCATGATTATTGGCAGCAGGCGCGCCGGTCCGCAGTGACCGCCACGTACGACCAGGTACGGGCGGACACCGTCGTCCTCGACCCGCGCGCAGACCTCTCGCACCCGCGAGGGGTTTTTCGCATTTCTGGCCCACCTGCAGCCGGGACCGTAGCGCGAGGGATCATTGGAGGACGGTGGAGCCGGTCATTCCGGTACAGACCGAGATCCATACCTCAGGAGCCTTCAGACCATGACGGACACCAGCGAGCTCGACGACTCGTTCCACGTCTTCGACACCACCCTGCGCGACGGCGCCCAGCGCGAGGGCATCAACCTCACCGTCGCGGACAAGCTGGCCATCGCACGGCACCTGGACGACTTCGGCGTGGGCTTCATCGAGGGCGGCTGGCCCGGCGCCAACCCGCGGGACACCGAGTTCTTCGCCCGCGCCCAGCAGGAGATCGACTTCCGGCACGCGCAGCTGGTCGCCTTCGGCGCCACCCGCCGGGCGGGCGCCAAGGCAGCCGACGACCCGCAGGTCAGAGCGCTCCTGGAGTCGGGCGCCCCGGTCATCACGCTGGTCGCCAAGTCCCATGACCGGCATGTGGAACTGGCGCTGCGCACCACCCTGGACGAGAACCTGGAGATGGTCCGGGACACGGTGTCGTTCCTGGCCGGCGAGGGCCGCCGGGTCTTCGTCGACTGCGAGCACTTCTTCGACGGCTACCGCGCCAACCCCGAGTACGCCAAGGCCGTCGTCCGTACGGCCGCGGAGGCGGGCGCCGACGTGGTGATCCTCTGCGACACCAACGGCGGCATGCTCCCGGCGCAGGTCCAGGCGGTCGTCGCGACGGTGCTGGCCGACACGGGCGCCCGGCTCGGCATCCACGCCCAGGACGACACCGGATGCGCGGTCGCCAACACCCTCGCCGCGGTGGACGCGGGCGCCACGCACGTCCAGTGCACGGCGAACGGCTACGGCGAACGGGTCGGCAACGCCAACCTGTTCCCGGTCGTGGCCGCGCTGGAGCTGAAGTACGGCAAGAAGGTCCTCCCCGACGGACACCTGCGGGAGATGACCCGGATCTCCCACGCCATCGCCGAGGTCGTGAACCTCACCCCCTCCACCCACCAGCCCTACGTCGGCGTCTCGGCCTTCGCCCACAAGGCGGGCCTGCACGCCTCCGCGATCAAGGTCGACCCGGACCTGTACCAGCACATCGACCCCGAGCAGGTCGGCAACACCATGCGGATGCTGGTCTCCGACATGGCGGGCCGCGCCTCCGTCGAGCTCAAGGGCAAGGAACTCGGCATCGACCTGGGCGGCGACCGCGAGCTGGTCGGCCGGGTCGTCGAGCGGGTGAAGGAGCGCGAGCTCGAGGGCTACACCTACGAGGCGGCGGACGCGTCCTTCGAACTCCTGCTGCGCGCCGAGGTCGAGGGCAAGCCCCTGAAGTACTTCGGTGTCGAGTCCTGGCGCGCGATCGTCGAGGACCGCCCCGACGGCAGCCACGCCAACGAGGCCACCGTGAAGCTCTTCGCCAAGGGCGAGCGCATCGTCGCCACGGCGGAGGGCAACGGCCCGGTCAACGCCCTGGACCGCGCCCTGCGCGTCGCCCTGGAGAAGATCTACCCCCAGCTCGCCAAGCTGGACCTGGTCGACTACAAGGTCCGCATCCTGGAGGGCGTCCACGGCACCCAGTCCACCACCCGCGTCCTGATCTCCACCTCCGACGGCACGGGCGAGTGGTCGACGGTCGGCGTGGCGGAGAACGTCATCGCGGCGTCCTGGCAGGCGCTGGAGGACGCGTACACGTACGGGCTGCTGCGGGCGGGAGTCTCGCCGGCGCAGTAGGCACGGGTCCCAGGGCCGGGGGTGCCGCGCACACGCGGTACCCCTCGGCGGGATTGCCCCCGCCGGGCCCGGTACGTTTGCCCGTTTCGTCAGGTAGCGTCGAGGTATGAGGACTCCGTTGCTCCGGGGCCTTGTGCGGTGGGCCCTCCTTCCGGTCGCCGCCACGCTGGCGGTGCTGACGACGGGTGCGCCCGGCGCGTTCGCCGCCGCGGACCCGTCGACGGTCGCCGAGGCACTGCGCGAAGACCCCGTCTACGTCGACCCGGCCGCCTCCGACCAGCTCTCGTCCGCGGACGCCGAGGCGCTCGCGGACAAGATCAGGGACGCCGACAAACCCGTCTTCGTCGCCGTCCTCCCGGCCGACCAGCCCGAGGAGAACCTCTTCCTGAACCTGCGTACGGAGACCGGGATCACCGGCCTGTACGCGGTGCGCAGCGGCGACCGCTTCGGCGCCCAGGCCGATTCCTCGGTGCTGAGCAACCAGGGAGTGGACAACCTGGTGACGTCCGTGCGGGGCACCGACGACGTCAAGGCCCAGCTGAACGACTTCGTCGACGCCGCGCTGAACAACGTGGGCGGCTCCGCACCCTCCTCCTGGGGTTCGACGGCCGACGACGGCGTGCCGGTCGCCGGTCTGGTCACCACCGGAGTGGTCCTGGCGGCGGGCGGCGCGGGCGTCTACGCCCTGACCCGGCGCCGCCGCCTCGCGCACGAGCAGGAGCAGCGGGCCGCGCTGGAGAAGTTGCGGGTGGTGGTCGACGAGGACATCACCGCGTTCGGCGAGGAACTGGACCGCCTGGACTTCCACCCCGGCGAACCCGGCGCCGACGACGCGATGCGCACCGACTACGAACACGCCCTGGACTCCTACGAACAGGCCAAGCGGCTGATGGCCGCGGCGACCAGACCGGAGGAGGTCAAGGCCGTCACCCAGGCCCTGGAGGACGGCCGCCACGCGCTGGCCCTGCTCGCCGCCCGCCGCGAGGGCCGCCCGCTGCCCGACCGCCGGCCGCCCTGCTTCTTCGATCCCCGGCACGGCCCCTCGGTTGCCGACGCGACCTGGACACCGTCCGGCGGCGCCACCCGCGAGGTCCCGGTCTGCGCCGCCGACCGGGCCCGCCTCGCCGACGGCCGGGACCCGATGATCCGCGAGGTCACCACCGACACCGGCGCCCGCCGCCCCTACTGGGACGCAGGACCCGCCTACGGGCCGTACGCCGGCGGCTACTTCGGCGGCGGCATCCTCCCGGGCCTGCTCATCGGCACGATGCTCGGCAGCATGATGGCGAGCCCCGCCTACGGCGCCGACTACGGTGCCGGGTACGGCGACTTCGGCGGCTACGAGGGCGGTGACGTCTCGGGCGCCGACTTCGCCTCGGACGACTTCACCGGCGGCTTCGGCGGTGGCGACTTCGGAGGCGGGGACTTCGGGGGCGGCGGGGACTTCGGCGGCGGGTTCTGACCGAGGTGGGGCGCGTACGGGCCCGTACGCGCCCCTTCTGCGTCAGGACTCAGAGCCCGGCCGCCGCCGAGGCGATGGCGGAGGCGAAGGTGGAGACCTCGGTGTAGACACCGGGGGCGTTGGGGCGGGCGCAGCCGATGCCCCAGCTGACGATGCCGACCTGGATCCACTGGTTCGCCGCGTCCCGGCGGAACATCGGGCCACCGGAGTCGCCCTGGCAGGTGTCGACGCCGCCCGCGGTGTAACCCGCGCAGATCTCCTCGCTCGCGATGAGACCGCCGTAGCCGCTGTACGAGCGGCAGGTCGCGTCGCTCACGAACGGCACGGTCGCCTTGAGCAGGTAGCGCTGCTGGGAGCCGCCCTCGGTTGCCGCGCCCCAGCCGGCCACGGTGAAGGTGCCGGTGTTGTACTGCGTGGTCGTGGCGATCTTCAGGGTGGGCAGGTTGATCGGCTGGGCGAGCTTGATGAGCGCCCAGTCCTTGCCGTCGCCGTTGTAGCCGGGGGCGCGGTAGACGTAGGTGGAGCGCACCTGGATCCGGCTGCTGGACTGCAGGTCCACGACGCCGGCGGTGGCGGTGATGCTCGTGTTGGCGCCGGTACGGCCCACGCAGTGCGCGGCGGTGAGCACGATCTGCTGGGTGTAGAGGGCGCCGCCGCAGCCCATCGAGAGCCGCACCATGAACGGGAACTCGCCCTGCGCGGCGCGGGTTCCGCCGACGACGGGGGCGGGGGCCGCCTGCGCGGCGGACACGGGCTGGAGGCTGACGACGGCGAGCGCGGCCGTGGCGGCGACGGCGCATCTCTTGAGCGCCTTGAGGAGAGACTTCAAGGGGGTGCCTTCCGTGGGGGTCGGTGGAGGCGTGCCGCGTCCGCAAGATTGTCGCGAACACGTCAAACTGTGCTCGGATTATGAGAACGCCGTGCACGCGAGCACAAGGGGGGTGATCCGGCCACGCGTCATCTAGGACAGAAAGTGGCCTATTGCCCGGCTACGGTCGTCCCATGACCGAGATCGCAGGCCCCCTCTTCTTCGACTCCGCCGACGCCCTCGACGCCTGGCTCGCCGAGCACCCCGCCCCCCATCCGGGGCTGTGGGTCAAGGTCGCCAAGAAGGGGTCGGGCATCGCGTCCGCGGACTTCGCCGACGTCAACGACGTGGCCCTGTGCCACGGCTGGATCACCGGGCAGCGCAAGCCGCTGGACGAGTCGTACTTCCTGCAGAAGATCACTCCGCGCCGGCCCGGGAGCCTCTGGTCGATGGTGAACGTGCGGCGGATCGCGGAGCTGAGCGCCGCCGGGCGCATGCGGCCCGCCGGGGTCGCGGAGGTCGATGCGGCCCGGGCCGACGGACGGTGGGCGGCGGCGTACGAGTCGCAGCGCAACGCCACGGTGCCGGAGGACCTGACGGCGGAACTGGAGCGGAGCCCACGGGCCCGGGAGGCCTTCGAGGGTCTCGGCAGGAGCGACCGCTACCAGGTGGTCCTCGGTCTGCTCCAGGCCCGTACGCCCGGGACCCGGGCGGCCCGGCTCGCCGCGGCGGTCGCCAGGCTCGAGGGTCTGTGGACGGCCGAGCGCCCGCCCTCCTCCCGTGCGGGGGAGTAGGAGGGCGGGCGCGCTCGGGGGGTGCTGTGCAGGAGCGGACGGGTCACGCGTTGCGGATCGCCGAGATGTCGAAGTTCAGCTTGATCTTGTCGGAGACCAGTACGCCACCCGTCTCCAGGGCCGCGTTCCAGGTCAGGCCGAACTCGGAGCGCAGGATCTCTGCCTTGCCCTCGAAGCCGACGCGCTCGTTGCCGAACGGGTCCTTCGCGGCGCCGTTGAACTCCAGGTCGATGGTGAGCGGCCGGGTGGTGCCGAGGATCGTCAGGTCACCGGTGATGCGGTAGTCGTCGCCGCCCAGGGACTCCGCCGCGGTGGAGCGGAAGGTCATGGCCGGGAACTCGTCCGTGCGGAAGAAGTCCGCGCTCTTGAGGTGGCCGTCGCGGTCCGCGGAACCGGTGTCGATGCTGTCCATCTTCACGTCCAGGGAAGCGGTCGACCGGCTCGGGTCGGAGCCGTCCAGGTGCAGCGAGCCGGTGAAGTCGAGGAACTTGCCCTTGACGTTCGTGACCATGGCGTGCCGGGCCACGAAGCCGAGCGTGGAGTGCGCGGCGTCGATGGCGTAGTCGCCGGTCAGGGCGGCGAGCTCCGGGGTGACGGCGGCGGGGGACTCGACGGTGGTCTTGCGGCCGAAGATGCTCATGACGTTCTCCTTGGGGACGGTAGCGCCGGTTAAGTTGAATGTTCAACCAGCTCCAACAGGGACGACAGTAGACCTATTCCGTTGAGAATTCAACTACCTTCGGGGAGTGGTTACCGGGCGGTGTTCGAGGGGAGGAGAGGGCATGCGCTTCACTCGCCGGGCCCTCCTGCTCGCCGCCGGGCTGAGCCTCACGGCGGCGACCCCGCAGGGGATCACCGACCCGTACGCCGCCCTGAGGCGCCGATGGCTCGATCTCGCCCTCGGGACCGGGTACGACCCCACGGCCGAGCCGTACGCCTCCCGCCTCGCCGAGACCGGTGTGCTCGCGCGCGGGTTCCGTGCCTCCATGGCGCCCGCCCCCGGATCCCTCTGGCCCGGCACCCCCTACGACCCGCCCTCCGGCATCACCCGCAGCTACGGCCGGCTGTGGACCATGACCCAGGCCTACGTCCAGCCCGGCACCGGATCGACCGGTGACGCCGGTCTGCTCGCGGACGTCCTGCGCGGGCTCGACCACCTCTCCGCCACCGTCTACCACCCGGCCACCACGCCCTACGGCAACTGGTGGGAGTGGCAGATCGGCAGCCCCAGGCTGCTGATGGACATCGCGGTCGCGCTCCACGACCGGCTCGGCGACGCCCGGCGCACGGCCGCCTGCGCCGCCGTCGACCACTTCGTCCCAGACTCCGCGCTCACCGACTACTCCGGCACCTCCACCGGCGCCAACCGGGTCGACCTGTGCCGCTCCGTCGCCCTGCGCGGCATCCTGGGCCAGGAGCCCGCCAGGATCGGCCTCGCCCGGGACGCGCTCTCACCGGTCTTCCCGTACGTCACCCGGGGGGACGGGCTGTACGCGGACGGGTCGTTCGTGCAGCACACCCGGGTCGCCTACACCGGCACCTACGGGCAGGTCCTGCTCGACGGGCTCGGACGGCTCTTCGCCCTGCTCGCCGGGTCCGAGTGGGAGGTGACCGATCCCCACCGGGAGACCGTCCTCGACAGCGTCGAGCGGGCCTTCGCCCCGCTCGTCCACGACGGACTGATCATGGACAGCGTCAACGGCCGGGCTATCAGCCGGGGTTGTCTCAAGGGCGACGACCGGGGCGTCATGCGCAGCGACCACGTCCACGGGCACGCCGTCATCGCCGCCGTCGCGCTGCTCGCGGGCGCGGCGGGCGAGGCGGAACGGGAGCGCTGGTACGGCTGCATCAAGGGGTGGATCGAGCGGGACACCGTCTCCCCGGTCCTGACCGGGCGGCAGTTCGGGGTCGCCGACCTCGCCCGGCTGCACGCCGTCGCCGCCTCTCCCGTGCCCGCCGCGCCCGAACCCACCGGCCACCACCTCTTCGCCGCCATGGACCGGGCCGTCCACCGCCGCCCCGGCTTCGTCGCGAACATCGCGATGGCCAGCGACCGCATCGCCCACTACGAATGCGGCAACGGCGAGAACCCGCGCGGCTGGCACACCGGCGCCGGGATGCTCTCCTGGTGGGCGGCCGGGCTCGGCGACCAGTACACCGACTGGTACTGGCCGACCGTCGACTGGTACCGGCTCCCCGGGACGACCGTCTCGACGCGGCGGCTGCCCGACCGGGCCGGCGGCGAATGGGGCGAGCCCCGCCCCGACGCGCGCTGGGTGGGCGGCGTGACCGACGGCGAGTACGCGGCGATCGGACAGCACCTGAAGGGCCTCGGCTCGACGCTCCAGGCCCGCAAGACGTGGTTCTGCGTGGCGGACGCGGTGATCTGCCTGGGCGCCGGGATCACCTGCGCCGACGGCGTCCCCGTCGAGACGGTGGTGGACAACCGGAACCTGGGCGAGAGCGGCGAGCAGACCTTCGTACGGGGTGAGGGCTGGGCCCATCTGGAAGGACACGGCGGATGGCTGCTCCCGGACGGGGAGGTGCGGACCCTGCGCGAGGACCGCACGGGCGCCTGGGCCGACATCAACACCGCCGGTACGGCCGAGCGGCGCACCCGCCGCTGGCAGACGCTGTGGCTGGACCACGGCACGGACCCGGTGGACGCCTCCTACCGGTATGTCCTGATGCCCGGCGCCTCCCGCCGCGCGGTCGCCGCCCGGGCCGCCGACCGGGCCTGGCTGTCGGTCCTCGCCAATGACGCCGGATGCCAGGCGGTCCAGGTGCCCTCCCTCGGCCTGACCGCGGCGAACTTCTGGCGGGCGGCCACCGCGGGCCCGCTCACCTCCTCCGCGGGGGCGAGCGTCCTGGTCCGCCGCCACGGCCGTACCGCTACCCTCTCGGTCAGCGAGCCGCCGCGCACCGGCGCACCCGTGGAGATCGTCTGGGACCGTCCGGTGCGCTCGGTGATCCGGGCCGACGACAGCGTCGAAGTGATCGCCACAGGCCGCCGACTGCGCGTCCGTGTCACTCCGGGGATGGCATGTGCGAGCCACGAATGTGAGCTGACTCTCAGCTGACGGCTTTGTGTGACCTCTACAAGCCGAACGCCCTCTGAGCAGTCGGAACGGCTGCATACCGGCACGGTTCTGTTCAGGGGTACCAGGAAAACGGGCCGGAGACTGTACGGAGTCGACGGCCCGCTTTCCCACGCGTTCTTCGTAAGGTCGCTACATGACCGTTTTGGAAGAGACGACGGGTGAGCCCACGGACGCGCGCGGCCGGGTCGCCGAGCTGCACGAGATCCGTGCCCGGGCACTGGCCGGTCCCAGCGAGAAGGCGACCGAGGCGCAGCACGCCAAGGGCAAGCTGACCGCCCGGGAGCGGATCGAGCTGCTGCTGGACCCGGGCTCCTTCCAGGAGGTCGAGCAGCTGCGCCGGCACCGGGCCCAGGGCTTCGGACTGGAGTCCAAGAAGCCGTTCACCGACGGTGTCATCACCGGCTGGGGCACGGTGGAGGGCCGCACGGTCTTCGTCTACGCCCATGACTTCCGCATCTTCGGCGGCGCGCTGGGCGAGGCCCACGCCACCAAGATCCACAAGATCATGGACATGGCCATCGCGGCCGGTGCGCCGCTGGTCTCGCTCAACGACGGCGCGGGCGCCCGGATCCAGGAGGGCGTCTCGGCCCTCGCCGGCTACGGCGGCATCTTCCAGCGCAACACCAAGGCCTCCGGCGTCATCCCGCAGATCTCGGTGATGCTCGGCCCGTGCGCGGGCGGCGCGGCCTACAGCCCGGCCCTGACCGACTTCGTCTTCATGGTCCGCGAGACCTCCCAGATGTTCATCACGGGCCCGGACGTGGTGAAGGCGGTCACCGGCGAGGAGATCACCCAGAACGGCCTGGGCGGCGCGGACGTGCACGCCGAGACGAGCGGCGTCTGCCACTTCGCGTACGACGACGAGGAGACGTGCATCGCGGAGGTCCGCTACCTCCTGTCGCTCCTGCCGCAGAACAACCGCGAGAACCCGCCGCGGGTGGAGTCCTCGGACGCCGTGGACCGCCGTGGCGACGTGCTCCTCGACCTGGTCCCGGCCGACGGCAACCGCCCGTACGACATGGCCAAGGTCATCGAGGAGATCGTCGACGACGGGGAGTACCTGGAGGTCCACGAGCGCTGGGCGCGGAACATCATCTGCGCGCTGGCCCGGCTCGACGGCCAGGTCGTCGGCATCGTGGCCAACCAGCCCCAGTCGCTGGCGGGTGTGCTGGACATCGAGGCGTCGGAGAAGGCGGCTCGCTTCGTCCAGATGTGCGATGCCTTCAACATCCCGATCCTCACCCTTTTGGACGTGCCCGGCTTCCTGCCCGGTGTGGACCAGGAGCACGGTGGGATCATCCGCCACGGCGCGAAGCTGCTGTACGCCTACTGCAACGCGACCGTGCCCAGGATCTCCCTGATCCTGCGCAAGGCCTACGGAGGTGCGTACATCGTCATGGACAGCCAGTCCATCGGTGCGGACCTGACGTACGCGTGGCCGACGAACGAGATCGCCGTGATGGGCGCCGAAGGTGCCGCCAACGTCATCTTCCGGCGCCAGATCGCGGAGGCCGAGGACCCCGAGGCCATGCGCTCACGCATGGTCAAGGAGTACAAGTCCGAGCTGATGCACCCCTACTACGCGGCGGAGCGCGGTCTGGTCGACGACGTGATCGACCCGGCGGAAACCCGCGAGGTCCTGATCCGCTCCCTGGCGATGCTCCAGTCGAAGCACGCCGACCTGCCGTCCCGCAAGCACGGCAACCCCCCGCAGTAACCCACCGGTACCGCTGCGGAAACCTCTCTCACGGAGACTGACACCCATGAACCTCCCTGACATTCGCGTCGAGAAGGGCCACGCCGGACCCGAGGAAGTCGCCGCCATCACGGCGATCCTCCTGGCCCGCGCGGCCGCCCAGCCCGCGTCCGCACCGGCCCACCGAGGCCGTGCCCGGGCAGGCTGGCGCCGCCTGGAGCGCGAGCCCGGCTTCCGCGCCCCGCACAGCTGGCGCTGAGCCCGCGGCACCTGCAGACAGCACGAGAAGGGCCCCTCTCCTGAGGAGAGGGGCCCTTCCGCATACCCGGGACTACCGCAGACGCGCCATCAGGGCGTGCTCGACCAGGGTGATCAGCGCGCTCTTGGCGTCCGCGCGGTGGCGGGCGTCCGTCGTGATGATCGGGGTGTCGGGGCCGATCTGCAGGGCCTCACGCACCTCGTCCGGGTTGTACGGCTGGTTGCCGTCGAAGCCGTTCAGGGCGATCACGAAGGGGAGGCCGGAGTTCTCGAAGTAGTCGACGGCCGGGAAGCAGTCGGCCAGGCGCCGGGTGTCCACCAGCACGATCGCGCCGATCGCGCCGCGCACCAGGTCGTCCCACATGAACCAGAAGCGGTCCTGGCCGGGCGTACCGAAGAGGTACAGGATCAGGTCCTGGTCCAGGGTGATGCGGCCGAAGTCCATGGCGACCGTGGTGGTCGTCTTGTCTCCGGTGTGGGTGAGGTCGTCGATGCCCGCCGAAGCAGACGTCATGACGGCCTCTGTGCGCAGCGGGTTGATCTCCGAAACGGCCCCGACGAACGTGGTCTTGCCCACGCCGAAGCCACCCGCCACCACGATCTTCGCCGAGGTGGTGGAGCGGGAAGGACCGCCGCTAGAGCTTGCGAAGTCCACTGAGCACCCTTTCGAGCAGTGTCACGTCTGGCTGGCCGCCGGCGTTCTCGTCGCCGCCGGGCTGATGGATGGCGACCAGGCCCGCCTCCGCCAAGTCGGCGACGAGAATCCTGGCCACGCCGAGAGGGATCGTGAGCAGGGCCGAGACTTCGGCCACCGACTTGATCTCCCGGCAGAGGTTGCAGATCCGCTGATGCTCGGGCAGCTGGCCCTGCATCTGGTGCGGCTGCGCGGTGGTGTGCACCAGCGCCTCGATGGCGAGCTGGTAGCGCGGGCGCGTCCGGCCGCCGGTCATGGCGTACGGGCGCACCAAGGGGTTGTGTGACGCCCCGGCGGGCGTCGGCTCAGGGGCGCGTCGCTGCGGCTGATGGGGCTGGATGCGCGGCGCCTGCGGCTGGTCGTACGGGGACTGCCCCGGGCCCTGGGGGCCCTGCGGCTGTCCGTACGGCTGCTGCTGCCGCTGGCTGGGCGCGGAGGGGAAGTTGTACCGGTTCTGGGAACCGTCGTTCTGGCCCTGGGCAGGGCCGTACGACCAGTTGCCCGATGACGAACCGTCTGGGGGTGTTGCCACTTTCTCTCCTCCTCCGACTGTGCCTGGCACCCATCAACGGGGAGCCGCGTCCCGAAACCTTACGGCCCCAGGACGCCAAAACGCACCGTCTGTCTGTTAGTTGAGAAGGCTCCCTTGGAGCTCCGCACGCAGATCCGGGGTCAGGACCGTACCGGCACGGTCCACCAGAAGGGCCATCTCGTACCCGATGAGGCCGATGTCCGCCTCCGGGTGGGCAAGAACCGCGAGCGAGGAACCGTCGGAGATGGACATGAGGAAGAGGAATCCCCGCTCCATCTCCACAACCGTCTGGTTCACACTGCCGCCCTCGAAGATGCGCGAGGCACCGGCGGTCAGCGAGGTCAGACCGGAGGCGACCGCCGCGAGCTGATCGGCGCGGTCACGCGGAAAGCCTTCGGACATCGCCAGAAGGAGTCCGTCGGCGGAGACCACCACCGTGTGAGACACCCCGGGGGTGTTGTCCACGAAGTTGGTGATCAACCAGTTCAGGTTCTGCGCCGCCTGGCTCATCGGGCTCACACTAACGCTCCTGGTTGTAGGTGCTGTCAGGACCACTGTGCTGATTCCTAGTGGCCTGGCCGTTCGTTTCGCTTCCCGCACTGCGGCCCCGCTGGACCCCGCGGCGCAGGTTGCTCAGCCTGCCCCGGATGTCCTCGGGAGCGCGGGAGATCTGTGGACCTCCCTGAGGGGTGGTCTCGGCGGCTCCTTCGACCAGGTTGGCCTTGGGCACCCGCCGGGGCAGACCGGAGGAGGTGACTCCGCCCGCCTTGGGCTTGCGGAGCTGTGCCGCCTGCTGCCAGCGGTCGTCGTTCGCCGAACGCCAGCTGTCGTCCTTGGGGTTCTCCGCGGGGGCCGGCGTCTCCTGGCTCACGGGCCGGGCGCCGTTCGAGCCGCTCGCGGGGGATCCGCGGCGCGGAAGCCCGGCGTCGGTCAGCTCGTGGGCGGCGGAGGGGGCCGGTCCCGGACGGTCGAAGCCTACGCGGTCCCGCTCATGTGTGTCAGCGGCCTGCACAGGTTCCGTTTCCGGAGCGTACTGGTCCGGGTAGCCGTTGCGGTAATCGTCCTGCTGCGGCCAGTCATCCTGGTGGCGCCGCTCCTCGAAGGCCGGGAAGGCCTCCGGGGCCGGCTGCTGCGCGGCCGCGGGCTCCTCCCGGACGGGCTCCGCATAACCGGGGCCGGAGTAGCCGCCACCGGAGGAGAAGGCGTCGTTCTGGGGCAGGCCGCCGTTGGGCGCGTAGTACTGCCCCTCGTACGACGCCGGCTGCTGCTCCTCGTACGCCGTCTGCGGGTCGTACGTCCCCTGCTGCTCGGGGTAGCCGCCGTGGCCGTTCGCGCCGGTGCCGTCGTAGCCGTGCTGCTGACCGGCGTAGTCGTCGTACGCGCCCTCGGGCCCGTTCTGGCCGGGATCCTCGCCGTGCGACTGGGACTCCAGGGCCGCCCGGCGCTCCTGGCGCGTCAGGGAGCGGCCGACCGGGTCCAGGTCGCGGATGTCGTCCGGGACCTCGTAGCGGCTGTCGTCGAAGCCGAGCTCGGCCGCCGTGCGCATCGGCTGGCGGTTGAAGTCCTCACCCTGGAAGTTCTGCTCCGGGATGATCTGCGAGACGGTGAACTGGTCCTGCATCGGGGTGTCGCCGCCACCACCGTGGGTGATCGCGTCGGGCAGCATGACCAGCGAGGTCGTGCCGGCCTGCTCGCCGGAGGGGCGCAGCTGGACGCGGATGCCGTGCCGGTCGGACAGCCGGCCGACCACGAACAGGCCCATGCGCTGCGAGATCGCGGCGTCCACGGTCGGCGGGTTGGCCAGCTTGTGGTTGATGTCCGCGAAGTCCTCGGCGGTGAGGCCGATGCCCTTGTCGTGGATCTCGACCATCACACGGCCGTCGGGCAGCCGGGTCGCGGTGACGCGGACCTTGGTCTGCGGGGAGGAGAACGTCGTCGCGTTCTCCAGCAGCTCGGCGAGCAGGTGCACGAGGTCGGTCACGGCGCGGCCGTGGATCTCGGCCTCCGGGACACCGGACAGCTCGATGCGCTCGTACTGCTCCACCTCGGAGGAGGCGGCGCGCAGCACGTCGACCAGCGGGACCGGCTGGTCCCAGCGGCGGCCGGGCTCCTCGCCGGCGAGGACCAGGAGGTTCTCGCCGTTGCGGCGCATACGGGTCGCGAGGTGGTCCAGCTTGAAGAGGTTCTCCAGCTGGTCCGGGTCGGCCTCGTTGTTCTCCAGGTCGGTGATCAGGGTCAGCTGGCCCTCGATCAGGGACTGGTTGCGGCGCGAGAGGTTGGTGAAGATCGCGTTGATGTTGCCCCGCAGCAGGGCCTGCTCGGCGGCGAGCCGGACCGCCTCGCGGTGAACCTGGTCGAAGGCGCGGGCGACCTCGCCGATCTCGTCCGTGGTGGTGATCGGGATGGCCTGCACGCGGGTGTCGACCCGGCCGGGGTCGGTCCGCGAGAGCTGGTCGACCAGCATCGGCAGCCGCTGCTCGGCGATGCCGAAGGCGGCGTTGCGCAGCTGGCGCATGGCGCGGGACATCTGGCGGGCCATCATGCCGGCCAGGATGAACGCGGCGAGCAGGGCGATCACGACGGCGGCACCCACGATGAAGGCGTCCCGCTTGGCCTCGTCGGCGATCGTCGCGGCCTCGTTCACCGCGCTGTCGGCGAGGTCGGACTCGATCTGCCCGTAGGCGTCGTACTTGAGGGTGTTGACCGCCCACCAGTTCTCGGCGGTGACGCCCTTCTGGGCGAGGGTCTGCCGCTCGGCGGGGTCGGTGGACTTCAGGCCCGCGATCAGCCCCACCATGGCGGTGGTCTTGGCGGGCGGCGGGACGTACTCCTTGCCCTCGGCGGCGGCCTTCTGGGCCGCCTCCTTGGCCATCGCCGCACCCTTGGCCTTGATGTCCGCCTCGGCGTCCGCCAGCTTCTGCGCGTCCGCCTCGGTACCACCGCCGAGGTACTCCTGGACGGCGATGCCCTCCAGGTAGGCGTACGAGGTCAGGGCGACCTTCTGGCTGGTGAAGCTGCCGGTGCCGGGACCGGGGGCGACCAGCATGTGCATACCGATGGAGCGCTGGAGCGACAGGGCGCCCTTGGTCAGCTCGATCGCGTAGACGGTACGGCCGTAGGAGGTGATGTTGCCGGTGCCCAGGCCGAGCTCGTTGGCGAACTCGGTCAGCGGGTGGGCGATGTCGACGTAGCCCTCTTCGGTCTCCACGCCGGGGCGCTTGGTGGTGTACGCCTCCTCGCGCAGGATCGCCAACTCGGGCTCGACCTTGCGGAACAGCGTCAGACGGCGTTCGAGGCCGGCCTTCGAGGGCATGCCCCGGGCCGCCTCGTCGAAGGCGTCGGCGGCGGCGTCCGTCTTCTTGCGGGCCGTGGTGACGACGTCCTCGTCCTGCTTCAGCAGCAGGGGCGCCGCGGTGATGTCGCGCTCGTTGTACAGCGCGTCCGCGTAGGCGAGGGAGGCCCGCACCAGAACGGCGGTGCTCTCCGCGTCCTCCGCCTCCTGCCAGGTGTCGATCGAGCTCTTCACCTGGAAGCCGCCCATGACGAGGCCGACCAGCACGGGTATGAGCAGGATCGCGTTCAGCCGGGTCGGCACCCGCCAGTTGCGCGGGGAGAGCCGGCCGCCGCTCGGAGCGGGGCCGGACGTCGGCTCCGAACCAGGCACAGGGGCGGGCGCCGCTCCGCGCGGCGGCGGGGTGAAGTTGCCCCGGGCCGACGGCTCGGGACTGTTCTTGCTTCGCCTCACTCGACCAACAACCTCTCGGCGGTCGGCACCTATCGTTGTGCCGCAGTGTCTCAGAGCCCGGTACGTCCTCGGCTGGGGAGTACGTCATTGACTATTGGGCAGTTCAGGCATTCCAGCACGTGGACCAGCGCAGTTCCAAACAGTGAAGAGCGCTGGTTCCACGTGACGCACGCCCCAGATAAAACGGTCATAAAGAGCGAGCCCCGCCAAAAGGCGGGGCTTACGTGAGCGCAGTGAGACCGGTTGACCGCGACGCGTGGCCGTACCACCCGATACCTCTGCCGAAACGTTATGAACACCGAAGCCGACCGTGTCAAAAGCCACAGCCGGCTCCGGGACATCTACGACAACTGCCGTACGCGAACGAAAACTTGATCCACTACCGCAGGCGTGCCATCAGGGCGTGCTCGACCAGCGTGATCAGCGCACTCTTGGCGTCCGAGCGGTGCCGCGCGTCCGTCGTGATGATCGGGGTGTCGGGCCCGATCTGCAACGCCTCGCGGACCTCCTCGGGGGCGTACGGCTGGTGCCCCTCGAAGCCGTTGAGCGCCACGACGAACGGCAGCCCGCTGTTCTCGAAGTAGTCGACCGCCGGGAAGCAGTCGGCCAGCCGCCGGGTGTCGACCAGCACGATCGCGCCGATGGCACCGCGCACCAGGTCGTCCCACATGAACCAGAAGCGGTCCTGGCCGGGCGTGCCGAACAGGTACAGGATCAGGTCCTGGTCGAGCGTGATGCGGCCGAAGTCCATGGCGACCGTGGTGGTCGTCTTGCCTCCGGTGTGGGTGAGGTCGTCGATGCCCGCGCTCGCGGACGTCATCACGGCCTCCGTGCGCAGCGGGTTGATCTCGGAGACGGCGCCGACGAACGTCGTCTTGCCGACGCCGAAGCCGCCCGCCACCACGATCTTCGCGGAGGTGGTCGCCCGGCCTCCGTCAGAGCTTGCGAAGTCCACTGAGCACCCTTTCGAGCAGTGTCACGTCCGGTGCACCGCCGTTGTTCTCGTCACCACCCGGCTGGTGGATGGCGACCAGGCCCGCCTCCGCGAGGTCCGCGACGAGGATCCGGGCCACACCGAGAGGCATCGACAGCAGCGCCGAGACTTCGGCGACCGACTTGACCTCTCGGCACAGATGGCAGATGCGCTGGTGCTCCGGGAGCAGCCCCATGAGCGCTGCCGGGTCGGCCGTGGTGCTGATCAGGGCCTCGATGGCCAACTGGTAGCGCGGCCGGGTCCGGCCGCCGGTCATCGCGTACGGACGTACCAGCGGCTGGTCGCCCTCATCCTCGTACGGCTCCGCGTACGGATCATGAGAGGCGTTGGGCGGGGTCATGAATCCTCCGGGCGGGACAGCAAGTTGGTCAGTCGTGCCGTCTGACGGGGCCGGTGGGGGGACTGTGGCGGCCTGACGGTGATTTGGTGAGGCGGGTGGATCCGAGATCGGTCAGTGGAGCAGACTGCCTTGGAGCTCGGCACGCAGGTCGGGCGTGAGCACCGCGCCCGCACGGTCGACCAGCAGCGCCATCTCGTAGCCGACGAGGCCGATGTCGCACTCGGGGTGCGCGAGTACGGCGAGCGACGAGCCGTCGGAGACGGACATCAGGAAGAGAAAGCCTCTCTCCATCTCCACGACTGTCTGCGCGACGGTGCCGCCCTCGAAGATCCGGGAGGCGCCGGCCGTGAGAGAGGTCAGTCCGGACGCTACCGCCGCCAACTGGTCGGCACGGTCGCGCGGGAATCCCTCCGACATCGCCAGCAGAAGGCCGTCGGCGGACACGACGACGGTGTGGGACACCCCTGGGGTGTTGTCAACGAAGTTGGTGATCAACCAGTTGAGGTTCTGTGCCGCCTGGCTCATCGGGCTCAACTAACGCTCCTGCTGGTGAGTGGGGCTCGGGAAGCTGCCGGTCTGGCCGGTACCGGCCTGTCGACCTTGCGCGATGCCCCGACGGAGATTGGTCAGCCGCCCGCGCACGTCATCAGGCGCACGCGATACCTGCGGACCGGTTTGGTGCTGTTGCTGCTGAGCCGTGCCCGGGACGAGGTTCGCCCTGGGCACCCGGCGCGGAAGGCCGGAGGTGGTGACACCGCCCGCAGCCGGCTGCCGGACGCGTTCTGCCTGCCGTACGAGATCGTCGTTCGGCGAGCTGCGCCAGGAACCGGTGTTGGCGGAACGCTGCGGTGCCGGGGCCGGAGCCTGCGGCGCCTGGGCCGGGGCGGGAGCAGCGCTGTTGGCCTGCTGTCCCGGTCCCGGCTGACCCTGACCCGGCTGGCCCTGCTGGCCGCGGAACCAGTTGGTCTCCAGCGTGTCGTACAGCGGCGTACGCCCGTCGCCCGGACCGGCCGCGGGGGGCAGTGCCTCGGGTTCGGGACGGTTCGGCCGCTGCTGCGGACGCTGCGGGGCCGGCGGGCGCGGTGCGCCGAAGTCGGCCGGGCCGCCCTGCTGGGGGCGTTCGTACTGACCCGTGGTGGACGGGTCCTGCCGACCGGGCATCTGGTGCTGTCCGGTCGAGCCGTTGTCGTAGCCCTGCGGGGCCGGGAACTGCCCCGTGGACTGTCCGCCGCCGGTGCCGTAGACGTCCGGGCGATTGAACTCGCCCGTGTTCTGGCCCTGCGGGGCGTTGGGACGCGGGAACTGGCCCGTGTGGTGCGGGGCGTCGAAGGAGCCGAAGTCCGCCGGTCCGCCGGGGGCCTGGCGGCCGTCACCGCGCGGGATCGCCGGCATCTCCGTGGTCGCGCCCGGGCCCTGCCGGTCGTCGATCCGCGGCATCCGGGAGGTCTGCGCCGGGTCCTGCTCGTCGTGTCCGCGCGGGGTGTCCAGCGAGGCGCGCGGCACCGGCGGCTGGGCGTTCTCGTCGCTCCAGCTCGGCGTGCGCGGCTGCGGGGCGCCGGCGCCGGGCAGCTCGGCCCGCGGGCCGCCACGGCCGCCGGGAAGCTGCGGCCGACGGCCACGCCGGCCGCCGCCGTTCTTCTCGGCGCCCGGGTTCGGGGCCTGCTGCGGGGCGGCGGAGCCGGGGCGGCCGCCACCGAAGGCGTCCTGGGACTGCGGGGCACCGGGGCCCGGGGCCTGGAGGCCCTGCGGAGCGCCGGGCGCCTGGCCGAAGGCGGCGGGGACCGGCGGAGCCTGGCGGTTGGGGGGTCCGGCCGGGGCCTGGGGTGCGCCCTGGCCCTGCGGTCCGCGCGGGCTACCGGAACGGCCGCCCGAGTCACGGCCCGGCAGCGCGGCGCGCGGTCCCTGACCGGCACCGAGCCGGGCACCGGAGGGAGCACCGGCACCGAGGGCACCGCCACCGCCACCGCCGCCGAGGGCACCGCCCTGGCCGGCCGAGCGGCGTGCGGCGGCCGCACCGGCGGCGGCCTGCGCGGCGGCGGGACCGCCGGAGGGAGCGCCCTGGCCGGGCATGCCCGGAACGGGCTTCCTGCCGCCCTGGGCGACATCGACGGGGAGCATGACCAGCGCGGTCGTACCGCCGGAGTCGGACGGGCGCAGCTGGATGCGGATGCCGTGGCGCTGCGACAGCCGGCCGACCACGAACAGACCCATGCGCCGGGAGACCGACACGTCCACGGTGGGCGGCGAGGCGAGCCGCTCGTTGATCGCGGCGAGGTCCTCGGGGGAGAGGCCGATACCGGTGTCGTGGATCTCGATCAGTACGCGGCCGTCGGGCAGCGCGTGACCGGTGACCTTGACCTTGGTCTGCGGCGAGGAGAAGGAGGTGGCGTTCTCCAGCAGCTCGGCGAGCAGGTGCACGAGGTCGTTGACGACCCGGCCGGCCACTTCGGTGGTGGGCACGGAGGCCAGCTCGATGCGCTCGTACTGCTCCACCTCGGAGGCGGCGGCGCGCAGCACGTCGACCAGCGGGACCGGGCGGGTCCAGCGGCGGCCGGGCTCCTCACCGGCGAGCACGAGGAGGTTCTCGCCGTTACGGCGCATGCGGGTCGCGAGGTGGTCGAGCTTGAACAGCGAGGACAGCTGGTCCGGGTCGGCCTCGCGGGACTCCAGTTCGGAGATGAGCGACAGCTGACGCTGGATGAGGCCCTGGGAGCGGCGCGAGAGGTTGGTGAACATCGCGTTGACGTTGCCCCGCAGCAGGGCCTGCTCGGCGGCGAGGCGGACCGCCTCGCGGTGCACGTCGTCGAAGGCCGCGGCCACCTTGCCGATCTCGTCCCGGGAGTGCACACCGACCGACTCCACGGACGTGTCCACGTCCTGGGGGTCGGACTCGGACAGCTGCTTGACCAGCTCGGGCAGCCGGTCCGAGGCGACCCTGGTGGCGGTCTCCTCCAGCCGGCGCAGCGAGCGGATCATGGACCGGGCCACCACGAAGGCGCCGACCAGCGACACACCGAGCACCAGCAGGATCAGCGCACCGGAGATGATCGCGTCGCGCTCCGACTCGTTGCGCAGCTCGCGGGCCTTCTGCTCCATCTGCTCGAGCAGCGTGCGCTCGATGTTGCCCATCTGCTCGATCTTGATCGAGCTGTCGTCCACCCAGTCCTTGTACGAGCGCCGGTCCACCGTGGCCAGACCACTGGTGATCGCGCGGTCGCCGTAGGTGTCGGTGGCCTGGATCGTGGAGTTGCCCGCCTCGACCGGCTTGAGCAGCTCGGCGGCGTCCTCGCCGCCGTAGATCGCCTTGAAGCTGGCGAGTTCGGAGGTGCCGCTGGCCAGCGCCGACTGGGCGTAGAGCCGGTCGTTGTCCGAGAGGTTGCCGGTGGACTTGGTGTTCACCGGCAGGGCCGCGGCGAGCACCGCGCGCTGGATGGAGGCGTACTCCTTGGCGGAGGAGAAGGCCGCGAGCGCGCGGGTGCGCTGGATCATGTCGGGGTTGCTGGTCGCCTCGGCCATGTCCTGGGAGAGGTCCAGCAGGTGCTCGATCAGCCGGTGGTAGGCCTCGACCGTCTGCGTGGAGTTGTCCTCGGCCTGGTAGGCGTCCTTGCGGATGCTGCTCAGGGTGCGCAGGTCACGGACCACGCCGACGAGGGTGTCGTGGACGCCCTGGAGGGTGCCGTCCTCGCTGGAGGTGTCGACCTCCTCGGCGGACTCGATGAAGTTCTCGCGCAGCCGGTCGGTCTTGTCGGTGTAGCCCTTGACCGTGTAGCCGGTGGCCTTCTCGCCGTGCGCCAGGGGACCGGCGGACTGGTCGCGCTCCTCCTGGAGCGCGGCGGCCAGCTCGGTGGCCTGCTTGGTCATGTCCGTCAGCAGCTTCATGTTGTCGAGCTGCTGCATGTCGTCCATGGAGTCGCTGATACGCAGGGCGCCCAGCGAGGTGGCCGCGACCACGGGCAGAGCGAGCAGCGACACCAGACGCGTGGAGATGCGCCAGTTGCGCAGGGCTATTCGCGGGCCGGGGTTGGTCGAGCTCTTCGGCGGCTTGGCCGGCGGGGTGCCGGCGCCCGACGAAGCCGGTCCGCCGGATGCGCCGGGGCGGCCCGGACCGTCACCGGCCGGGCCCTGGTTCTGGGCGTGCTGGGGCGAGGGACTGCCGGCATTGGGGCCAGTCCCGCCGTGCAGCTCCGGCTCCGCCGAAGCACTGCCATCCCTCTTGAAACGTCCCTGCACTAGCGTCGCAACCTCTGGACCAGGCGCCCCTCCGCGTGAACGGAAGGACGGTGTCGGCGTCATGGGGGACGTCCTGAATTACGTCCCCTGGTGGTCGTGAGTGACCGGCGCTCGCTCCCCCTTCCACCGCCGCTCGGCGCTGCGTAGCGCCCTGCGCGCCGGGTCGATCGTGCGGCGGTCCGTGGAATTCCAGCACAGTGCAGGATCTCCAACAAGGGCCGTGAGCCGAGCCGTGACCTAGGTGACTGCTTGTGAGTGCCGGGTCACCGGTCGTAGAAAGTGATCCACCCCAAAACGGACTTATAAGAGCGAGTCGTCAGGGGGGCGGGGGTGTCCCAGTCGCCATGATCAGGAGCGGAATGATGGGTTCAGGGGGCCAATGTCCGTTTCGTTGGGGTGAGTTGCGGGTCCGATTTGACCGGTTTGAGAAGGAACCCGTGAGCAAACTCACACGCAGATCATGGAGTCTTCACGGTTCCCCCGGGGAATCGCATGTTTAGCCTGACGCTTTACAAAAGGGCGCCGACTGCCGACTCCCCGACCACCGCACACGAACAGGGCTACGTAGAACCGTGAAGACGACGACGATGATCCGCACCATAGCCAACCCGCGGCGCACCACGCTCGCCCACCTCGCGGGCCCGGACGAGCTGCTGACCGTGGAGCAGCCGGAGCACTCCGTCGACCTTCCGGCCCAGACGGCCAACCCCCGTCGCACCGTCCTGGACGTGGTGCCAGTCTCCGCCACCGCCGCGGAGTAATACCGCGAGGTGCCGGCCCCCGGCCACGTTAGCCTGGAGCGTCAGACTCCAGCCGCTTAAGTCAAGGGGCCAAGCATCCCGTGCGCATCGCCAGATTCTCCATCGACGGGAACGTCGCCTTCGGCGTGGTCGAGGGCGACAAGCCTGACGAACTCGTCCTCGACATCATCAAGGGCATCCCGTTCGCGGAATTCGAGCTCTCCGGCACCAAGGTCCCGCTGAGCAAGGTCCGGCTGCTGCCCCCGGTGCTCCCCAACAAGGTCGTGGCCTTCGGCCGCAACTACGCCGAGCACGCGAGGGAACTGGGCAACGAGGTCCCGGACGCGCCCTTCGCCTTCTTCAAGCCGTCGACCTCCGTGATCGGCCCCGGCGACGCCATCCAGTACCCCTCCTTCTCGGAGGAGCTGCACCACGAGGCCGAGCTGGCCGTGGTCATCGGCCGGATGTGCCGCGAGGTCCCGCGCGAGCGCGTCAAGGACGTGATCCTCGGCTACACCTGCGCCAACGACATCACCGCGCGTGACGTGCAGAAGCGAGAGAAGCAGTGGGCCCGGGCCAAGGGCTTCGACACCTCCTGCCCGCTGGGCCCCTGGGTCGAGACCGACCTGGACCCCTCCGACCTCACCGTCCAGCTCACGGTCAACGGCGGGCAGCGGCAGCTCGGCCGCACCAGCGAGATGATCCACTCCATCGAGGATCTGATCGTCAACATCACCGAGGCCATGACGCTGCTCCCCGGCGACGTGATCCTCACGGGCACCCCCGCGGGGGTCGGCCCGCTCTCTGTCGGCGACGAGGTCTCCGTCAGCATCGAAGGCATCGGCACTCTCACCAACAAGGTTGTCAAGCGTGGCTAGCGCATCCGCCCCAGCAGTCCGTGTCCGTTTCTGCCCGTCGCCGACCGGCAACCCCCATGTGGGCCTGGTCCGCACCGCCCTGTTCAACTGGGCGTTCGCCAAGCACCACGGCGGCACCCTGGTCTTCCGCATCGAGGACACCGACGCGGCCCGCGACTCGGAGGAGTCGTACGACCAGCTGCTGGACTCGATGCGCTGGCTCGGGTTCGACTGGGACGAGGGCCCCGAGATCGGCGGCCCGCACGCGCCGTACCGCCAGTCCCAGCGCATGGACCTCTACCGGGACGTCGCGCAGCAGCTCCTGGACGGCGGCCACGCCTACCGCTGCTACTGCTCCCAGGAGGAGCTGGACAGCCGCCGCGAGGCCGCCCGCGCGGCCGGCAAGCCCTCCGGCTACGACGGCCACTGCCGTGAGCTGAGCGCCGAGCAGGTCGCCGAGTACCAGGCCCAGGGCCGCGCCCCGATCGTCCGCTTCCGGATGCCCGACGAGACGATCACCTTCACCGACCTGGTCCGCGGCGAACTGACCTTCACCCCGGAGAACGTCCCCGACTACGGCATCGTCCGCGCCAACGGCGCCCCGCTGTACACCCTGGTGAACCCGGTCGACGACGCCCTGATGGAGATCACCCACGTCCTGCGCGGCGAGGACCTGCTGTCCTCGACGCCCCGTCAGATCGCCCTGTACAAGGCGCTGTTGGAGCTCGGCATCGCGAAGCGGATCCCCGACTTCGGGCACCTGCCGTACGTGATGGGCGAGGGCAACAAGAAGCTCTCCAAGCGCGACCCGCAGTCGTCGCTGAACCTCTACCGGGAGCGCGGCTTCCTCCCGGAAGGCCTGCTCAACTACCTGTCGCTGCTCGGCTGGTCGCTCTCCGCCGACCAGGACATCTTCACGATGGACGAGATGGTCGCGGCCTTCGAGATCGCGGACGTGAACCCCAACCCGGCCCGCTTCGACCTCAAGAAGTGCGAGTCGATCAACGGCGACCACATCCGCATGCTCGACGTGAAGGACTTCACCGAGCGCTGCGCCCCCTGGCTGAAGGCACCGTTCGCCCCCTGGGCCCCGGAGGACTTCGACGAGGCCAAGTGGGCGGCGGTCGCCCCGCACGCGCAGACCCGGCTGAAGGTCCTGTCGGAGATCACCGACAACGTCGACTTCCTCTTCCTGCCCGAGCCGGTCTTCGACGAGGCGAGCTGGACGAAGGCGATGAAGGAGGGCTCGGACGCCCTGCTGGTCACCGCCCGCGAGAAGCTCCAGGCGGCGGACTGGGCCTCCCCGGAGTCGCTGAAGGAGGCCGTCCTGGCGGCCGGCGAGGCGCACGGCCTCAAGCTCGGCAAGGCCCAGGCCCCGG
This sequence comes from Streptomyces sp. YS415, assembly GCF_023544665.1. GTDB lineage: Bacteria > Actinomycetota > Actinomycetes > Streptomycetales > Streptomycetaceae > Streptomyces. The sequence continues at coordinate 163,031 of NZ_JAMJFL010000011.1, read as the reverse complement.
TCCGGGTGGCCGTCACCGGCCGCACCGTCGGCCTGCCGCTCTTCGAGTCCCTGGAGATCCTCGGCAAGGAGAAGACGCTGGCCCGCATCGACGCGGCGCTGGCGAAGCTCGCCGCGTGAGCTGACGCACAGCAGAGGGGGCGGCACCCGGGGTTCCGGGTGCCGCCTCCTCTGCGTCCGCCGTGTCGGCCAGGGGCCCTGGGGCGCGGTCGCGGCCCTGTCACCGGCACCGACGCCCCTGTCGGCCCGCCCCGCGTCGCCGCCCCGGCCGAACTCCCCGTGATCCTCGGCGCGGATACCCGTTTTGGAGCCCCGTCCACCTTCGGGTAATGTTCTTCCTGCGCCGCCGAGGAGCGGGCCGAAAGGCCGGTAACCGGAGGCGCAAGCTAGAACAAGATCCCCTCCGGGGCTTGCGTTCCAGTGGCCTATGGTGTAATTGGCAGCACGACTGATTCTGGTTCAGTTAGTCTTGGTTCGAGTCCAGGTAGGCCAGCTCGCAGAGCTTATCTGCAAAGCCCCCGTTGTGTAGCGGCCTAGCACGCTGCCCTCTCAAGGCAGTAGCGCCGGTTCGAATCCGGTCGGGGGTACGGTGATCTCCTTCGAGATGATCGCTAGGGCCCCCGTTGTGTAGCGGCCTAGCACGCCGCCCTCTCAAGGCGGTAGCGCCGGTTCGAATCCGGTCGGGGGTACTGCTGGTCTAAACCACATTGGTCTATGGTGTAATTGGCAGCACGACTGATTCTGGTTCAGTTAGTCTTGGTTCGAGTCCAGGTAGACCAGCTCGGACCTGCGGAAACGCAGGATCCATGCCCCCGTTGTGTAGCGGCCTAGCACGCCGCCCTCTCAAGGCGGTAGCGCCGGTTCGAATCCGGTCGGGGGTACAGAAAGAAGGGCCCTCCACTTCGGTGGAGGGCCCTTCGCGTGCTCCTGGCAGTGCCAAAACCCAAGTGCCATGAACTCCATGACCGGCTCGGCCGCCCGGGGCACCAACCGGGCATGGGGTACGGGTGTTTCGGATCTACGGGAGGGTCTGCAGCGGCGTTGGGGCGGACCCTCCTCGCTGATGTGCCCGGGAACGTCAGCCGGTGCGGCGCAGGGCCTCGGAGAGGCGGGCGGCGGCGTCGATGACCGCCTGGGCGTGCATCCGGCCCGGGTGCCGGGTCAGGCGCTCGATGGGGCCGGAGACCGAGACGGCGGCCACCACGCGGTTGGAGGGGCCGCGCACGGGCGCGGAGACGGACGCGACGCCCGGCTCGCGCTCGCCGATCGACTGGGCCCAGCCGCGGCGTCGTACGCCCGACAGGGCCGTCGCCGTGAAGCGGGCGCCCTGAAGGCCCCGGTGCAGGCGCTCCGGCTCCTCCCAGGCCATGAGGATCTGCGCGGAGGAGCCCGCCTTCATCGTGAGCGTCGAGCCGACCGGGACCGTGTCCCGCAGTCCGGACAGGCGCTCCGCCGCGGCGACGCAGATGCGCATGTCGCCCTGGCGCCGGTAGAGCTGCGCGCTCTCGCCCGTGACGTCGCGCAGGTGCGTGAGCACCGGGCCCGCGGTGGCGAGGAGACGGTCCTCACCCGCGGCCGCAGCCAGTTCCGCCATGCGCGGGCCCAGAATGAAACGGCCCTGCATGTCGCGCGCCACCATGCGGTGGTGTTCCAGCGCCACGGCCAGCCGGTGGGCCGTGGGTCGTGCCAACCCGGTCGCCGCCACCAGACCCGCGAGGGTGGCCGGACCGGACTCCAGGGCGCTCAGGACAAGGGCTGCCTTGTCCAGCACGCCGACGCCGCTACTGTTGTCCATGCAACGATACTCGCGTCTCACTCTGTGAAACGCAAGTTCAATTTTCCGTGGAACACGCCACTCTGGATGTCACGAAGGCACAGCGGCCCGCAGACCACACGGGCCCGGCGGCGGACGCCCGGGAACAGGGGCGCGGGCGCCGCTTCCTCAGATCTCTAGTTGGGTCGGCGCACCTTTGCCGGCCGGAGGGAAAGCGATGGGTAGGACACTCGCGGAGAAGGTCTGGGACGACCATGTCGTCCGGCGCGCCGAGGGCGAGCCCGACCTCCTCTTCATCGATCTGCACCTGCTGCACGAGGTGACCAGCCCGCAGGCGTTCGACGGCCTCCGCAAGAGCGGTCGCCGGGTCCGCCGGCTGGACCTGACCATCGCCACCGAGGACCACAACACCCCGACCCTCGACATCGACAAGCCCATCGCCGACCCGGTCTCCCGCATCCAGCTGGAGACGCTGCGCAAGAACGCCGCCGAGTTCGGGGTGCGGCTGCACCCGCTGGGCGACGTCGAGCAGGGCGTCGTGCACGTCGTCGGCCCGCAGCTGGGGCTGACCCAGCCCGGCATGACCGTGGTCTGCGGCGACTCCCACACCTCCACGCACGGCGCCTTCGGCGGCCTGGCCTTCGGCATCGGCACCTCCCAGGTGGAGCACGTGCTGGCCACCCAGACGCTGCCGCTGGTGCGCCCCAAGACCATGGCCATCACGGTCGAGGGCGAGCTGCCCGACGGCGTCACCGCCAAGGACCTGATCCTGGCGATCATCGCGAGGATCGGCACCGGCGGCGGCCAGGGCTACGTCCTGGAGTACCGCGGCTCCGCCATCGAGAAGCTGTCGATGGAAGCCCGGATGACCATCTGCAACATGTCGATCGAGGCCGGCGCCCGCGCGGGCATGATCGCCCCTGACCAGACCACCTTCGACTACCTCGAGGGCCGTCCGCACGCCCCCAAGGGCGAGGACTGGGACGCGGCCGTCGCGTACTGGAAGACGCTGCGCACGGACGACGACGCCGAGTTCGACGCCGAGGTCGTCATCCAGGCCGCCGAACTGTCGCCGTTCGTCACCTGGGGCACCAACCCCGGCCAGGGCGCACCGCTTTCGGCGCACGTCCCCGACCCTGCTTCGTACGAAGACGCTTCGGAGCGCCTCGCCGCCGAAAAGGCCCTGGAGTACATGGGGTTGGAGGCCGGACAGCCGCTGCGCTCCATCAAGGTGGACACCGTCTTCGTAGGCTCGTGCACCAATGGCCGCATCGAGGACCTGCGCGCCGCCGCGGAGCTCGTGAAGGGCCGCAAAGTCGCCGACGGCGTACGGATGCTGGTCGTCCCCGGTTCCGCGCGGGTCGGTCTGCAGGCCGTCTCCGAGGGCCTGGACGTCGTCTTCAAGGAGGCCGGCGCCGAATGGCGGCACGCGGGCTGCTCGATGTGCCTGGGCATGAACCCCGACCAGCTGGCCCCCGGCGAGCGCTCCGCGTCCACCTCCAACCGCAACTTCGAGGGCAGGCAGGGCAAGGGCGGCCGCACCCACCTGGTGTCGCCGCAGGTCGCCGCCGCGACCGCCGTGCTGGGCCACCTGGCCTCACCGGCCGACCTGTCCGACGCCGAGACCCGTACGCCCGCTGGAGTCCGATAAGTCATGGAAGCATTCACCAAGCACACCGGCCGGGCCGTTCCGCTGCGCCGCTCCAACGTCGACACCGACCAGATCATCCCTGCTCACTGGCTCAAGAAGGTGACCCGGGACGGGTTCGAGGACGGGCTGTTCGAGGCCTGGCGCAAGGACGAGAACTTCATCCTCAACCGGCCCGAGCGCGCGGGTGCCACGGTCCTGGTCGCCGGACCCGACTTCGGCACCGGATCCTCCCGTGAGCACGCCGTCTGGGCCCTGCAGAACTACGGCTTCAAGACCGTGATCTCCTCCCGTTTCGCCGACATCTTCCGCGGCAACTCACTCAAGAACGGCCTGCTCACGGTGGTTCTGGAGCAGAAGATCGTGGACGCGCTGTGGGAGCTCACGGAGAACGACCCCGAGGCCGAGATCACCGTCGACCTGGAGGACCGCGAGGTCCGCGCCGAGGGCATCACCGCCTCCTTCGAGCTGGACGAGAACGCCCGCTGGCGGCTGCTGAACGGCCTGGACGACATCTCCATCACCCTCCAGAACGAGGCGGACATCTCCGCGTACGAGGCCAAGCGGCCGTCGTACAAGCCGCAGACGCTCCCCTCGTGACGCCGGGAGCCCTCCGGAGCAACTGAACAGGTCGAGTTTCGGCCACCCCAACACCCCCGCCGTACCCCCGATCAGCCCGATCGGGGGTACGGCCATGTCTGCACCCGAACGGCCCCGCGCGCGTCGCCGGGAGGGGTCAACTGCCCACGTTACGGAGGCTGTTGCCGGGGTAGCCGGATGGCAGAGCCGAGGCTTCCGCCGGTGCCAGGACGGCCGTTCGAGGCGGCAGTTGCACCCTGAGCAGGCGACAACTCGCCCCAGATGGCACAATCTGTGCATGGAACACGACGGCCAACTCGAGCTCTATGCGGCGGTCGCGGACCAACTCAAGGAAGCGCACACACAAGTGCGCGCACTGCAAGTCCCGGAGGGCGTACGGATGGCGCTGACCCGGAAGCTGCTGGTCATTACGGCCGCGGCCAAGCACGATCTCGCCGATGCGGCAAGGCGTCTGGAGGCGTTCTCGGCGGACCTCGAGGCGGGTCGAATCCCCGACGAGGAACGTTGAAGGCCCCGAAGACAGTCGAGTCCGTTGCGGCACAAGGGTGATAAGCCCGTTTCGTGTTTGATTTGCGGTATATATCTGCCTAACGTGCGAAAAAGCTTGAACACTTTCGTTCGGGCAATGTCTCCGAAGGGGAAGACGTGAACAAGGCGCAGCTCGTAGAAGCGATTGCCGACAAGATGGGCGGCCGCCAGCAGGCTGCCGATGCTGTCGACGCCGTCCTGGACGCCGTCGTCCGCGCGGTGGTCGCGGGGGACCGGGTCTCGGTCACCGGCTTCGGGTCGTTCGAGAAGGTCGACCGCCCGGCGCGTTACGCCCGCAACCCCCAGACGGGCGAGCGGGTTCGGGTCAAGAAGACCTCTGTGCCGCGATTCCGCGCCGGCCAGGGCTTCAAGGACCTGGTGAGCGGTTCGAAGAAGCTCCCGAAGAACGACGTGGCCGTGAAGAAGGCGCCCAAGGGCAGCCTGACCGGCGGAGCTTCCGCGACGGTCAAGAAGGCCGCGGCGAAGAAGACCACCGCGAAGAAGGCCACGCCCGCCGCCAAGAAGGCGACGACGAAGAAGGCCACGCCCGCCGCGAAGAAGACCACGGCCACGGCGAAGAAGGCGACCACGAAGAAGACCACGGCCGCCGCCAAGAAGACCACCGCGAAGAAGGCCACCACCGCCAAGACGGCCCAGAAGGCCCCCGCGAAGAAGGCGACCGCCAAGAAGGCCCCGGCCAAGAAGTCGACGGCCCGCAAGACCACCGCCAAGAAGACCACCGCCCGCAAGAGGTAGGGGCGCACGGGTACTCACGCGCCGGGCCGGACTCCCCAGGGAGTCCGGCCCGCGGCGTTTTCCGGGGCCTACAGGGTCTGCAGCGTGACGAGGGTGATGCGCGGCCCGTCCTTCGGGCCCTCCACCTCGATGCGCACCCGCTGGCCGGGGCGCAGCAGGCGCAGTCCGCCCGCGTCGAACGCCGCGGCGTCGAAGGGGACGGGGGTGCCGTCGTCCAGGAGTACCTGGCCGCTGCGGGTGTCTGGGTCGTACGTGTATGCGGTGGCCTGCATGGCGTCAGCGTACGCTGCGCCGGTCGCGCCGCGATGGGGCGTTCGGCTACTGCTCCTTGATCAGCAGGCGGGCCGCCGCGGCCGTGGTGCGCGGCCCCACCCCCAGCGCCAGTGCCGCCCGGAGGTCATCGCCGGTGTCGACGTCCTGGCGTACGGAATCCACGCCGGTGAGCCTCAGTTCCATCCCTCCCGAGGCGCGGTGGCGGGCCCGGGAATCCAGGCCGAATGCCGGGTGCAATTGCCTTCCCGGAGTCGCGGCCAGCAGAGTCGTGCCGATTGCGGCAGCGTCCGGCAGGAAAGCGCGGGGGAATTGCGCCGCCGAGTCCAGGACCCGGGTCAATTCCGTCGGGCGCAGCGCGGGAAGGTCCGCGTTCAGGGCCGCCACGGCGGAATCGGGACGCGCAGCCCGGACGACCGCCTCACCGTGCGCCACGGCGGCGTTCAGGCCGTCCCCCGGCTCGTCCGGGACGATCCGCGCGCCCAGCGCCGCCAGCTCCCGGCCGGCCAGGACGTCGTCCGTGACGACGGCCACATCCCGCACCGCGGCACTGGCCAGCGCCGCGGCGACGGTGTCCTGCGCGAAGGCCAGCGCCAGGGCCGGGCGCAGCCCGTCCGCCGCGGTGTCCGCGAGCCTGCTCTTGGCCCGCGCCAGCGGCTTCAGGGGTATGACCAGGGTCCACTGCACGAGTGTCCGTACCTCTCTTGTCACGGCCATTGTCACCCGGCTTTTCCCTGGGCCATCCGGCGGCCGGTCGGGTGGGGCGTACGGTGTTCTCGACAGACGGTCGGCCCGGGGCGACACTTGTGCGGCCCCCCAGGCCCTGGAGGAAGGTGTCCGCGTGCCCCGCCGCAGAATCGGCTTCTGGTACCGCTTCGCAGCGGTCCTGTGCAAACCGCCACTGGTGGTTCTGATCAAGCGGGACTGGCGCGGAATGGAGCACATTCCGGCTGCGGGGGGATTTATCACCGCGGTGAACCACAATTCGCACATCGATCCCTTCGCCTATGCGCACTTTCAGTACAACACCGGTCGTGTTCCGCGATTCCTGGCGAAGAGCGGGCTTTTCAAGAAGGGATTCGTCGGGGCCGCGATGCGCGGCACCGGACAGATCCCCGTGTACCGCGAGAGCACCGACGCGCTCAGCGCTTTCCGGGCCGCGATCGACGCGGTGGAGCGCGGCGAATGCGTCGCCTTCTATCCCGAAGGCACCCTCACCCGTGACCCGGCCGGCTGGCCCATGACCGGCAAGACCGGCGCCGCCCGGGTCGCCCTGCAGACCCGGTGCCCGGTGATCCCGGTCGCGCAGTGGGGCGCCAACGAAGTGCTGCCGCCGTACGCCAGGAAGCCCAGCCTGCTGCCGCGCAAGACGCACCGCGTGCTGGCGGGCCCGCCCGTGGACCTGACGCGGTTCTACGGCAAGGAGATGACCCCCGAGCTGCTGAAGGAGGCGACCGAGGTCATCATGGCCGCGATCACCGCCCAGCTCGAGGAGATCCGCGGGGAGAAGGCGCCGGCGACACCGTACGACCCGCGTCATGAGCGGATCGAGCAGCGCCGCAGGACCCGCGCGCAGACGCAGCGGAAGGTCGACCAGGAAGGGCAGGGCACGTGAGCAAGCCCGTCAAGGCGGCCGTGTTCGGCACCGGATCGTGGGGCACCGCCTTCGGTACGGTGCTCGCCGACGCGGGATGCGAGGTCACCCTGTGGGGGCGCCGCGCGGAACTCGCCGAAGCGATCAACTCCACGCGGACGAACCCCGACTACCTCCCCGGCGTCGAACTCCCGGAGAACCTGCGGGCCACCACCGACGCCGCCGAGGCGGCGCACGGCGCCGACTTCACCGTCCTCGCGGTCCCCTCGCAGACCCTGCGCGGCAACCTCGCCGAGTGGACCCCGCTGCTCGCCCCGCACACGGTCCTCGTCTCGCTGATGAAGGGCGTCGAGCTCGGCTCCGCGATGCGGATGAGCGAGGTGATCGAGGACGTCGCCGAGGTGGGCCCGGACCGGGTCGCCGTGGTCACCGGGCCCAACCTGGCCCGGGAGATCGCCGCGCGGATGCCGGCCGCCGCCGTGGTCGCCTGCACCGACGAGAGCGTCGCCCGGCGGCTCCAGGCCGCCTGCCACACGCCGTACTTCCGGCCGTACACCGAGACCGACGTGGTCGGCTGCGAGCTGGGCGGGGCCGTGAAGAACGTCATCGGGCTCGCCGTCGGCATCGCGGACGGCATGGGGCTCGGCGACAACGCCAAGGGCTCGCTGATCACCCGCGGCCTCGCGGAGACCGCGCGGCTCGGGGTGGCGCTGGGTGCCGACCCGATGACGTTCGCCGGACTCGCGGGCCTCGGCGACCTGGTGGCCACCTGCTCCTCGCCGCTGTCCCGCAACCACACCTTCGGCACCAACCTCGGCAAGGGCATGACGCTGCAGGAGACCATCGCGGTCACCAAGCAGACCGCCGAGGGCGTCAAGTCCTGTGAGTCGGTGCTGGATCTGGCCCGCCGGCACGGCGTCGACATGCCGATCACCGAGACCGTGGTCGGCATCGTGCACGAGGGCAAGGCTCCGGTGGTCGCTCTCAAGGAGCTGATGTCGCGCAGCGCGAAGCCCGAACGACGCTGAGCGACGCGGGCTGCGCGGCGCTGTATCAGGCCCCTACCACCGGGTACTCTCAACGCGATATGAGCACCGAGAACCTCCCCCAGAGCCCTCAGCAGCCGCCTCGCAAGCCGCGCGTGGCCGTCGTGTTCGGCGGCCGCAGCTCCGAGCACGGGATCTCCGTGGTCACGGCCGGCGCCGTACTGAAGGCCATCGACCGGACCCGGTACGACGTCCTGCCGATCGGCATCACGCAGGACGGCCGCTGGGCGCTCACCGCCGACGAGCCGGAGCGCATGGCGATCACCGACCGCCGCACCCCGAGCGTCGCGGACCTCGCCGAGTCGACCGAGGGCGGCGTGGTGCTCCCCGTCGACCCCGCGAACCGCGAAGTCGTCTACAGCGAGCCGGGATCGGTGCCCAAGGCGCTCGGTGAGGTCGACGTCGTCTTCCCCGTCCTGCACGGCCCCTACGGCGAGGACGGCACCCTCCAGGGCCTCCTGGAGCTCTCCGGTGTCCCCTACGTGGGCTCGGGTGTGCTCGCCTCGGCCGTCGGCCAGGACAAGGAGTACATGAAGCGGGTGTTCACCTCCTTCGGGCTCAAGGTCGGCCCGTACGTGGTGATCCGGCCCCGGGAGTGGGAGCGCGACGAGCCGGCCGCCCGCAGGAGGATCGTCGACTTCGCCGGCGAGCACGGCTGGCCGCTCTTCGTGAAGCCCGCGCGCGCGGGTTCGTCGATCGGCATCACCAAGGTCGAGGACCTGGCGGGGCTCGACGAGGCCATCGCGGAGGCCCAGCGGCACGACCCGAAGATCCTGGTCGAGGCGGCGCTGCGGGGCCGGGAGATCGAGTGCGGGGTGCTGGAGTTCGAGGACGGCCCGCGCGCCTCGGTGCCCGCGGAGATCCCGCCGCCGGACGCCCACGCCTACTACGACTTCGAGGCCAAGTACATCGACTCCACCCCCGGGATCGTGCCGGCGCCGCTGACGCCCGAGGAGACGGACCAGGTGCGGCGGCTGGCCGTGGACGCCTACGACGCGGCCTCCTGCGAGGGACTCGTACGGGCGGACTTCTTCCTCACCGAGGACGGCGAGTTCGTGATCAACGAGATCAACACCATGCCCGGCTTCACGCCGATCTCGATGTACCCGCAGATGTGGCAGGCGACCGGGGTCGAGTACCCGGAGCTGGTGGACCGGCTGATCCAGGCGGCGCTGCGCCGCTCCACGGGTCTGCGCTGAGCTAGTCGGCGATCCCTCCGGGGATCGCCTTTTTCACGGCCGACGCCAGGTCGATCAGCACGGCCGACCTGTCCACCCCCTCCGGCACGGTCACCTCGACGTACGCCCTGCGATTGGCGCAGGTGAAGCGGTACGCCCCGCCGTCCCGCTCCTCCATCAGCCATTCCACGCCGTTCACACCGCCGGCCACCGCGTCGGGGTCACGCCCCTCCGCGACCTCCGGGTCGGTCATCTTCGGCGGCCGGGGCACACCGCAGCGCAGTATGATCTCCGGGTTTCCCCAGCCCGCCGTCAGCGCGGAGGCGGGCTCGGGGTCACGGCGGCTCTCACCGGCCACCTTCGACGGCAGTACCTTGTCCAGGTTCTGACACAGCTCGGTGGTTCGCGCCCCCGGCGAGGGAACCGCCGCCGACCCGCTGTCGTCTGCTGAGGAGCAGCCCGCGACGGTGATCGACAGAACGAGCGCGGGCAGACCGATGAGCCGGTGACGCAAAGAGTTCACCGGCCAAGGGTAGACGGGGGCTACAGATGGACGACCGGGCAGGTCAGGGTGCGGGTGATGCCGTCCACTTGCTGGACCTTGGCGACCACCATGCGGCCGAGGTCGTCCACGGTGTCGGCCTGTGCTCGCACGATCACGTCATACGGTCCTGTCACGTCCTCGGCCTGGATGATTCCAGGGATCTTGCTGATCGTCTCGGCGACGGTCGACGCCTTGCCGACCTCCGTCTGGATCAGGATGTACGCCTGTACCACGGAACCTCCAGGGCGGCCACGAGGATCATGTGGGGAAAAGGAACGCCACGGTATCGCGTCGTCGCTCGTCGCGGGGAGACCCGCGGTGCCCGGGGGTCCCGCGCCGGGGTGCAGGCACGACAGTTGTTGACGGTCACCTCGACCGTATCGAGGACAGTAGAGACACGCGACCGGGAACGCACAGGGACAGAAGGGGCGTAAGGGCAATGAAGGGCACTGTTGGTGAGCTCGGGGAGTTCGGGCTCATCAGGGAGCTCACCTCCCGTCTCACCACCACCCCGGCGGTCCGGGTCGGCCCCGGCGACGACGCCGCGGTGGTCGCCGCGCCCGACCGCAGGGTCGTGGCGAGCACCGACATCCTGCTCGAGGGACGTCACTTCCGCCGCGACTGGTCCACCGCCTACGACGTGGGCCGCAAGGCGGCCGCGCAGAACCTCGCGGACATCGCGGCCATGGGCGCCGTGCCGACCGCCCTGCTGCTCGGTCTGGTGGTCCCCGCCGAACTTCCGGTGACCTGGCCGACCGAGCTGATGGACGGCCTGCGCGACGAGTGCCAGGTGGCCGGCGCCTCGGTGGTCGGCGGCGATGTCGTACGCGGTGACACGATCATGGTGTCGATCACCGCGCTCGGCGATCTGCGCAACCAGGAGCCCGTCACCCGGGGCGGCGCGCAGCCCGGGGACCTCGTCGCGGTGACCGGCTGGCTGGGCTGGTCCGCGGCCGGGTACGCGGTGCTGTCCCGGGGCTTCCGCTCGCCGCGGGCCTTCGTGGAGGCGCACCGGCGCCCGGAGCCGCCGTACCACGCGGGCCCCGCGGCGGCCGGGCTCGGGGCGACGGCCATGTGCGACGTCAGCGACGGGCTGATCGCCGACCTCGGGCACATCGCCGAGGCCAGCAAGGTGCGGATCGACATCCGCTCCGGCGCGATCGACATCCCGACCCAGATGAACGACATCGGGCAGGCCGTCGGCGTCGACCCCATGCAGTGGGTGCTCAGCGGGGGAGAGGACCACGCGATCGTGGCGACCTTCCCGCCGGACGTGAAGCTGCCCGCCCGCTGGAAGGTGATCGGCGAGGTCCTCAACCCCTCGGCGCTGCCCCAGGTGACGGTCGACGGGGCGCCGTGGACCAGCAAGGGCGGCTGGGACCACTTCGGGGACATCGAGTCGTGAGCGCGCCGCCGAGGGTGCTGACGGTCGCGGGCTCCGACTCCGGCGGCGGGGCGGGGATCCAGGCCGACCTGAAGACGATGCTGGCGCTCGGCGTGCACGGCATGAGCGTGATCACGGCGGTCACCGCGCAGAACTCGCTGGGCGTGCAGGGCGCTTGGCCGCTGCCCGTGGAGGCGGTGCGGGCCCAGTACCGCAGTGTCGTCGACGACATCGGCGTCCAGGCCGTGAAGACCGGCATGCTGGCCTCCGCCGAACTCGTCGAGGCGGTGGCCGCCTTGCTGGCCGGCACGGACGCGCCGGCGGTGGTCGACCCGGTGGGGGTGTCCAAGCACGGGGACTCGCTGCTGGCCGCGTCGGCGCTGGACTCCGTGCGCACCCTGCTGCTGCCGGTGGCCACCGTCGCGACCCCGAACCTGGACGAAGTGGCCCAACTCACAGGAATCCATGTCGAGTCCGAGGGTGATCTGCGCCGGGCCGCGGCGGCTGTCCTGGCGTACGGGCCGCGCTGGGTGGTGATCAAGGGCGGCCATCTCGCGGGGGATGCCGTCGACCTGCTCACCGACGGCTCCGAGGAGCACTGGCTGCGCGCGCCGCGGCACGACAACCGGCACACCCACGGCACGGGCTGCACGCTGGCCTCCGCGATCGCCGCAGGACTGGCGAAGGGGCAGTCGGTGCCGGAGGCGGTGACGGCCGCCAAGGAGTACGTCACGGGGGCCATCGCGGCCGGGTTCGCGCTGGGCGGGGGGATCGGGCCGGTGGATCACGGCTGGCGGTACCGCGCCTAGCCAGGGCATGCAAAAAGCCGGTCCACTCGAGGTGGACCGGCTCAGAGCAGCGAACCAGCAGTGGCCGCGCGCTTAGCTGTGCGTCAGCGCGAGACCTTGCCGGCCTTGATGCACGAGGTGCAAGCGTTCACGCGCTTCGGCGTCCCGCCCACCACGGTACGAACGCGCTGGATGTTCGGGTTCCAGCGACGGGGCGTACGGCGGTGCGAGTGCGAGATGTTGTTGCCGAAGCCCGGCCCCTTGCCGCAGACGTCGCAGTTGGCAGCCACGGGTCACTCCAAAGACTTCAGATGCACGTACGGTTGAACCCGGCAGGCCGGGATCAGAATCGCAGGATCAGAGATCTGAGTGGCGTTGCCAGGGGGAATGGCCCGATCTGCATCGGGCAACCGGAGCAGCATACAACGACTGCGCCAGTACAACGAAACTACCATGGCTGCTCAGGGCCCCGCGCCCGGCCCTCTTCCGGTGGGCCCGGTCCCTGGGTCTACGCTGCGTCCACGTCCAGCAGCTCAAGGAGGCGCAGGTGGCGCAGGTGCCGCAGACATTCTTCGATGCTCTCGCGGTACGCACCTGGTGCGGCCTCGCGCTGGAGGCGCTCGGGCGCGCGCGCGAGGAGATCGACGCGATCAACGTCTACCCCGTGGCCGACGGGGACACCGGCACGAACCTCTACCTCACGGTGGAATCGGCGGCGGCCGCCGTGGACGCGGTGTTCATCGGGCACGAGGCGGGCTCCGCGGGCTCCGTGCCGTCCCTGGCCGAGGCCGTGCGCGCGATGGCCCACGGCGCGCTCATAGGGGCGCGCGGGAACTCCGGGACGATCCTGGCGCAGCTGCTGCGCGGCATGGCCCAGGTCCTCGCCGCCGACGGTGACACGGCGCACACCGGCGCGGGCGGGCTCCGGCTCGCCCTGCGGCATGCCGCCGACTCCGCCCGCCAGGCCGTGGCCCACCCGGTCGAGGGCACGATCCTCACCGTCGCCTCGGCCGCCGCCGAAGCCGCCACCGGGGCCGGGGGCGACTGCGGGACCGTCGCCCGGGCCGCCTGCGAAGGAGCGCGCGCCGCCCTCGCCGCCACCCCGCGCCAGCTCGCCGTGCTGCAACGCGCGGGGGTGGTGGACGCCGGGGGCCGGGGCCTGGTCACCGTTCTCGCGGCTCTGGTGGAGACGCTCACCGGGGAGAGACAGGCCGGGACCGTCACCTACGCGCGCGGGCCCGTCGACAGTCCCGAGGAGTGCGCGTCCCTCCCCGAGAGCGGGCCCGCCTTCGAGGTGATCTACCTGCTGGAGGCCGAGGACGCGGCCGTCACCCGGCTCCGGGAGCGGCTCGACACCCTCGGGGACTCGCTGGTCGTGGTCGGCGGCGACGGGCTGTGGAACGTCCATGTGCACGTCGACGACGCGGGCGCCGCCGTGGAGGCGGGCGTCGAGGCGGGCCGCCCGCACCGGATCCGGATCACCCACTTCGGCGTCGGTGACGTGCACACCACCGGCGGCGAGCGGCCGCCCCGGGAGCGGGCCCAGCGCGCGGTCGTGGCCGTCGTACCGGGGCCGGGCCTGGCCGGGCTGTACACCGAGGCCGGCGCGACCACCGTGCTCGCGCGCCCCGGGGAGCCGCCCGCGAGCGGGGAGCTGGTGGAGGCCGTACGACGGGCTCACGCGCGCGAGGTCGTGCTGCTGCCCAACGACGCGGAACTGCGGCACACCGCGGCGGCCGCCGCCGAGCAGGCCCGCGCCGAGGGCATCCGGGTGGCGCTGATCCCCACCCGGTCCGCGGTCCAGGGGATCGCCGCGCTCGCCGTGCACGAGCCCGACCGGCGCTTCGACGAGGACGTCGTTTCGATGACCTCGGCGGCCGGCGCCACCCGCTACGCCGAGGTCGCCGTCGCCGAACGCCAGTCCTGGACCATGGCCGGCATCTGCCAGGCCGGCGATGTGCTCGGCCTCATCGACGGCGACGTCGCCGTCATCGGCGCGGAGGTCACCGCCACCGCCGAGACCGTCCTGGACCGCATGCTCGCGGCCGGCGGCGAGCTGGTCACCCTCGTCCTCGGCGACGAGGCGCCCGACGGCATCGCGGGACACCTCGAAGCGCGGGTACGGGAGTCCTACCTCGCCGTCGACACGGTCGTGTACCGGGGCGGCCGGCAAGGGGCGCTGCTGCTGATCGGCGTGGAGTAGGACGCAGCCCGGTCAGCCCGCTCACCCCTCCTCGGTCACCTGGAGCAGCTGCTCCGCCTCCGCCCGCCGCTCCCCGGCCGCCCCGTCCTCCGCGGGCACGCCCTCGTAGGCCGCCAGCACCGCACGCGCGCGTGCCGCCGCCTCGGCGGGACGGGCCAGGTCCGCCTCCAGCCAGCCCGCGGCCAGCTCGGCGCCGGTCCGCGCGTGCCGGCCGGCGTCCCCGAGCGTGGCGAACACCGTGATGGCCTCCGTCATCCGGGTCAGCGCCCCCTCCAGGGCGGCCCGGATCGAGTCGTCCTCGTCGTCCTCGGCCGCGGACCGGGCGAGCAGGTCGCCGAACTGGCGGTGCGTGTGGCCGAGCTCGGCGGTGAGCCGGGCGTACGCCTCCTCGTCGGGCGTCGCGTCCAGCGCTTCGGCGCACTCCTGGACCGCGGCCGCCATCAGCTCCCGTGCCGTGCCCACCCCGTCCGCGCCGTCCCGGGCCCGCAGCGCGAGCCACGCGCGGGCGCGCAGGGAGCGGACGAGGCCGTGGACGTTGCCGAGCTCCCGCCACAGGTTGCCCGCGCGCGTGTAGGCGCGGTCCGCCTCCTCGTGCAGCTCCGCCTGGCCGAGCGACTCGGCGGCGAGGTGGGCGAGCGTGGCGTGGTCGTGCTGCTCGGGCCAGTGCCGTGCGATCTCGGCGGCCTGCAGACGCCGTTCGGCCGCCTCCCGGTGCTCCCCGAGCTCGCTCAGACAGTCACCGAGCCACCACTGCGTCTGCACCAGAGCGCCGTCGCCGTGCGTCTGAGGGGTCAGGTCGGGCAGCGCCGACTCCAGCACCTCGGCGGCCTCCGCCCAGCGCCCCTGGCGCAGCAGGAACCCGCCGAGCTGATGCCGCGCCCAGGCGCCGAGCGTGCGGCCCTCGCCCGCCTCGTCGGCCCAGTGCGCCGCCTCCAGGGCGTGCTCGGCGGCCTCCTCCGACAGACCCCGGCCGCCCAGGACCTCGGCGAGCTGCAGATGCAGCTGGGCCCGGCCCGGCGCCTCCAGGTGCGGTCCGCCGTGCTCCAGGGCCGCCCGCAGCGCCCGCTCGGCCTCCGCCGTGTCGCCGAGGTGGTGCGCGAGTCCGGCGAGCCGGGCCTCGTACTCCACCGCGAACCACGGTAGACCCGCCTCGACGAACGCCGCCGCGGCCCGCGAGAACAGCCCCGCCGCCGCCTCCACGTCCCCGGCGAGCTGCGCCAGTTCGGCGAGCATCGCCTGCGCCTCGGCGGCCCGCGAGGCGAGCCGTACGTCGTCCCCGGTGCGCCCGTCCACCAGCGCCAGTAGTTCACGCGCGGCGCCCTCGGCGGTGGCCGTGATCACCGGGTCCACCGGCTCGTCGGCCTCGTGCACCTGCCGCATCAGCACCCGCGCGCGTCCCATCAGCACCGACGCCGTCTGCCGCAGTCCCGTGCCGTCCTCGGCGTACAGCGCGAGGACCCGGTCGTAGGGCTCCGCCACCGCGGTCAGCGCCTCGGCAAGATGGCCGGTGAGGGCGCGTACGTACGCCGCACGCGTGCGTGCCGCCAGCGATTCGCCCTCGTCGCCCGCCTCGGCGTACAGCTCCGCGGCCCGCTCGAACAGCTCGACGCCGTCGGGGCCGAGCTCCATCGCCCGGTGGTCGACGATCTCCGCGAGGTCGCGCACGTCCACCTCGACGCCCTCGGCGGCCCGCGCCACCGCCGCCCACGCCTCGACGGCGCGCGGCTGCAAGGTGTCCGACAGCCGCCGGGCCTCGGCCAGCAGGGTCGGCAGGTCCGCCTCCACGGGCTCATCCTGCGCCGGAACCTCCGGCACCGGAACAGCGGCGGACGCCACGGTGGAACGCGCCGAGCGCACCCCGAGCGGCAGCCGCTCCGCCAGCGGCTCCTGCGCCATCCGCGCGCGTGCCAGCTCGCTGACATGACCGGTGCCGTTGCGCCGGTCGAACCGTCCGGCCAGTTCCAGCGCTTCCGCACGCGCGTGTGCGGCCAGTTCGTGTGCCGTCCACACCCGGCCCGCGGGTCCGGGCACCCGCTGCCCGCCGAGCCCCAGCCCGGTCAGCCGCTCCATGAGCAGCGTCACCACGGTCAGGAACTCCAGTCTGCTGCGCGGCTGCCCGGTGTCGGTGAAGTAGGCGGGCCGCTCGGCGAGCAGTTCGAGGCCGCGTGCCTCGTTGCCGGTCAGCGCGCAGAACTCGACGTGGTCCGCGTAGGCGCCGCGCATGCTCTCCATCGGCCGCACCAGACGGAAGCCGCGCAGGTGGTGGGCGCGGGCCTCGTCGACGCGGCCCAGCCGCAGCAGGGACGCGAGCGAGGAGGCGAGCGCGGTGTGCGGCTCGTGGGCACAGGAGTACTCGCCCTCCAGGACCGGGGCCCACAGCTCCAGCGCCCGCTCGTCCCGGCCCCGCTCCGCCTGCCACCAGCCCTGCCCGTGCAGCTCACAGGCGTGGCAGTCCGCCATGCTGTCCCGGTCGGCGGCCAGCCAGGCGGCGTACGCCCGCTCGGCCCGCGCCAGGTCCCCGATGTGCGCGGCCACGCTGAACTCGGCGCTGCGCACGGCCCGTTCGGAGTGGCCGGCGAGCCGGTAGCGGTGCTCCATCTCGCCGAGCCACTTCTCTATGGAAGCGAGCGGGACATGCGGCTGGTCGAGCATGCCGGCCGTCATCCACTTGAAGACCCAGTGCAGGGAGTGGGTCTCGTACTCGTCGAAGTCCTCGGGCCGCTCGTCCCACATGCGCAGCAGCCGCGCGAACGGGACGAACATCTTGTCCTTCTCGGAGCTGTAGTTGTAGACCTTCAGCTGGTGCCCGAGCGCCTCGATCACGGCGAGCGGGACGTTCAGCTTCTCGGCCTCGGCGAGCAGCTGCTCCGCGCGCGCGTTGCGGGCCGGCCCCTCCGGCTCCTCGGAGTTCTCCGCCATCGCCCGGCGCAGTGCGTCCAGGTCCGTGATCCCGGTCATCAGCGACCCTCCTCGCCGTTGGTGGCCCACTCCAGCAGGCCCATGAAGGCCCGGTTCAGCAGCGCCGAGTCCGCGGGCCTGAGCGGCCGCTGCGCCATCAGCAGGGCCTGTCCGTACAGCGACTCGGTGGCGGTGCCGATCAGCTCCGCGTCGCCGAGCGAACTGATGCGCCGGATCAGCGGGTTGAGGTGGTTGAGCACCACACGCGCGCGGGGCGCGCTGCCGCGCAGCGAGCCGAGGATGCCCGCCCACAGGTCGTCGGCCTGCTCCTCGGCCTCGGCCCGCGCCTGCTCGTGCCGGGAGGCCCGGTCGTCCAGGTGCAGCGCGGGCACGGACAGCGGATGGAAGGCCCGCAGCACCACGTCGCAGCCCAGGGGGTCGAGCCTGGCCCGCGCGGCCGCCAGGAAGCCGGCCAGCGCCAGTTCCTCGGCCGGGTCGACCGCGTCCAGATGGGCGGTCACGGTGTCCGCGTCCAGCTCGGCGACCACCGTCCCCGGCCGCACCGAGGGCAGCGCCTCGACGAGCTCGCTGTCGTAGGTGTAACCGCCGTTGATCACCCCGACGCCCTGCGCCGAGGCGATCGGCGCGACCTGCCGGTACTCCTCGACGGTCCGCGTGAAGTGCACCACCGGGTGCCGCTGCGCGAACTCCTCCAGGGACAGCCGCCCGTCGGTGGTCTCGAAGGGCAGCCACGGCAGCATCGTGCGCAGCATCTCCTTGTCGTGCCGCGCCAGGGACTTCACCCCGAGGTGGTGCACCGACAGGAAGGCCGCCAGCCGTTGCGGATCGCCCGCCGCGAGCCCGGTCAGCCACGACCGGATCCGCTCCCCGAGCGCCTCCCGTACGGCCGCCAGCGTCTCGTCCTCGTACAGCGACTCGCGCGACGCCGTGGGCCGCAGGCTGTCGGTG
Source organism: Streptomyces sp. YS415 (assembly GCF_023544665.1). GTDB lineage: Bacteria > Actinomycetota > Actinomycetes > Streptomycetales > Streptomycetaceae > Streptomyces. The sequence goes on along the minus strand of NZ_JAMJFL010000011.1, from coordinate 144,852 downwards.
TCCAGGACGCAGCGCACGAAGAACGCCCAGTCGGGCAGCAGCTGTTCGGCCCGCTCGGTCAGCAGCATGCCCTTGAGGTGGACGCGATGACCGGCGCGCTGGGCCGGGCTGACCGCCGCCGGCAGCACGTACGCCACCCCGCGGATGCCCGCCAGCGGAACGTTCAGCTCGATCGAGTCCAGCGGAGTGAACCCGAACAGCTCGTGACAGTGCCGGGCCAGCGCCACCCGCCGGTTCGCGGGGGAGGGGTAGGCCCGGTCCCAGGGCGCCGGCAGGTCGGTGACCTCCTCCTCGCCCACCCGTACGTCGTACGGCAGCAGCGAGCCGAAGTCGCGGGCCAGCGCGAGCACCCGTTCCTCCGCCAGCCACTCCGCGGCACCGGCGCGCGCCACCAGGTGCACGGTCGTGCCCGGTTCGGGCCGCTCGGCGTCCGGCAGCGTCCGCACGGTGTACGAGCCGTCGTCCGCCGCCGTCCACTCCACCGGTGGCGCCTCCGGCGTACGGGCGCTGCGACTGACCACCCGGATCCGCTCGGCGACCACGAAACAGGCCAGCAGCCCGATGCCGAACTGGCCCAGGAAGTCGGAGCGGGCGGCCTGCAGCCCGTCCGCCCGCTTGGAGCTGCGGCCGATCGTCGCCAGCAGGCTGTGCACGTCGGACTCGGTCAGCCCGATTCCGGAGTCCTCCACCCGCAGCCCGCCGCCGGCGTCGACGGACAGCCGCACCCGCGCCGGGGCGTCGGGCTGCTCGGCGCGCCGGGCGGTGATGGCGTCCACGGCGTTCTGCAGCAGCTCGCGCAGGTAGACCTTGGGACTGGAGTACAGGTGATGGGAGAGCAGGTCCACCAGGCCGCGCAGGTCGACCTGGAAGGTATGAGGGGACGGGGATGCCTGGGATGACTGAGAGGTCTGGGAGTCCATCGTCGCTGCGCCGGTGGGGGGAAGGCTCGGCGCGGGGTCGGGCGGTCCGTGTGAGGCGATGACCGCGAAGGATGGCCGGAGGCGCGTCATCCTAAGGCCCGGACTCCCCGTCTGACCAGGGGTTTCCTCAGACGTATCCGGGCCGTTCGGAGGGAGGTATGCGGCAATGTCAGTGCCGTGGTGTGCAATGGATCTCGTGCCCGCACTGCAAGAACCACTCCAGCAGCCACTGAAGTCGGTGCTCGGCCCCGCCACCGCGAAGGTGATGGCCGAGCACCTCGGCCTGCACACCGTCGGCGACCTCCTGCACCACTACCCGCGCAGATACGAGGAGCGCGGCCAGCTCACCCACCTCGCCGACCTGCCCATGGACGAGCACGTCACGGTGGTCGCCCAGGTCGCCGACGCCCGGCTGCACAGCTTCGCCTCCGCCAAGGCCCCGCGCGGCAAGGGCCAGCGCCTGGAGGTGACCATCACCGACGGCAGCGGCCGGCTCCAACTCGTCTTCTTCGGCCACGGCGTCCACAAGCCCCACAAGGAACTCCTGCCGGGCACGCGCGCGATGTTCTCGGGCAAGGTCTCCGTCTTCAACCGCCGCCTCCAGCTCGCCCACCCGGCCTACGAACTGCTGCGCGGCGACGGCGAGGAGACGGTCGAGACGTGGGCCGGCGCCCTGATCCCGATCTACCCCGCCACCGCCAAACTGGAGTCCTGGAAGATCGGCAAGGCGCTCCAGACAGTGCTGCCGAGCGCCCAGGACGCCGTCGACCCCCTCCCGGCGAGCCTCCGCGAGGGCCGCGGCCTGGTCCCGCTCCCCGAGGCGCTCCTGAAGATCCACCGCCCGCAGACCAAGGCCGACGTCGAGGACGCCCGCTCCCGCCTCAAATGGGACGAGGCGTTCGTCCTCCAGGTCGCCCTGGCCCGCCGCCGGCACGCCGACGCCCAACTCCCCGCGGTGGCCCGCACACCCAAGCCGGACGGTCTCCTCACGGCCTTCGACGACCGCCTGCCCTTCACCCTCACCGAGGGCCAGCAGCGCGTCTCCAAGGAGATCTTCGACGACCTGGCCACCGAGCACCCGATGCACCGCCTGCTCCAGGGAGAGGTCGGCTCGGGGAAGGCTCAGCCCCTCACATCGCTCGTGCTCACACCCGCCGGCTATCGCCGTATGGGGGACTTGAGTGTGGGAGACGAGATCGTCGTGCCCGACGGTGAGATCGCTTTGATCGACGGCGTCTTTCCGCAAGGAGAGCGCGACGTGTGGCGACTGGTCCTGTCGGACGGCACTTCGGTCGAGTGCGACGAAGAGCACCTCTGGATCGTCGGCACGAGTTGCGGCTGGCACCGGGGACAGCCACCCAAGGTCATGACGACCGGGGAGATCCGCCGGGACACGTTTGAACCCAACGGATCCTCGAAGTGGTACCTGCCGGCTGCCGCCCCCGTCGACCTCGGCGGTGACTCCGGGCCGCCCCTCGATCCCTACCTGTTCGGCGTTCTCCTGGGCGACGGCTCGTTCCGGCACAACGTGCGTCTGTCCACCATCGACGACGAGATCAGTGACGCTGTGGCGACAGCCGTGGCACCCGAATGTCGGCTGGTGCCGGTGAGGGGATCGCGGTGCGACTTCACGATTCAGCTGACGCATCGCCTCGGCGGCGCCCGCAATCCAGTCATCCAGACCTTGCGTGAACTGAACCTCTGGGGCGTGACGTCCCACGGCAAGTTCATCCCCGACGAGTTCAAGAACACTTCGATCAAGAACCGCCTTGCTCTGCTCCAGGGACTCCTGGACACCGACGGCACCATCGACGCGAATGGCATGAGCATTTCGCTGTGCTCCGCCTCGCGCAGGCTCGCGGACGATGTCGCCTGGCTCGTGCGCTCGCTCGGTGGTCGAGCCCGAGTTCTGCCCAAGAAGGCTGCCTTCAACGTCTCGGTTGCCCTGCCTGACGAAGTCGCCCCCTTCAGGCTCAGCCGCAAAGCGGCACGCGTCCGCCCGCGACCGAAATACAACACGTTCCGGCGGGGAATCCGGGCGGTCGAGTACGTGGGGCGAAAGCCGGTTCAGTGCATCAGCGTCGCCCATCCGAGCCACGCCTACGTCACCGACAACTTCACGGTCACCCACAACACGATGGTGGCCCTGCGCGCCATGCTGGCCACCGTCGACGCCGGCGGCCAGGCCGCCATGCTCGCCCCCACCGAAGTGCTCGCCCAGCAACACCACCGCTCCGTGGTCGAGATGATGGGCGACCTCGCACAGGGCGGCATGCTCGGCGGCTCGGAGCACGCCACCAAGGTGGTCCTGCTCACCGGCTCCATGGGGGCCGCGGGCCGCCGCCAGGCGCTGCTCGACCTCGTCACCGGCGAGGCCGGCATCGTCATCGGCACCCATGCGCTGATCGAGGACAAGGTGCAGTTCCACGACCTCGGCCTGGTCGTGGTCGACGAACAGCACCGCTTCGGCGTCGAGCAGCGGGACGCGTTGCGCGGCAAGGGCAAGCAGCCTCCGCACCTCCTCGTCATGACCGCCACGCCCATCCCGCGCACGGTCGCGATGACCGTCTTCGGTGACCTGGAGACCTCGGTCCTCGACCAGCTCCCGGCCGGCCGCTCCCCGATCGCCAGCCATGTCGTCCCGGCCGCCGACAAGCCCCACTTCCTCTCGCGCGCGTGGGAGCGCGTGCGCGAGGAGGTCGAGAACGGCCATCAGGCCTACGTCGTCTGCCCCCGCATCGGCGACGAGGAAGCCGACCCCAAGAAGAAGGCGGCCGAGGAGACGGCGGACAAGCGCCCGCCGCTCGCCGTCCTCGACGTCGCCGACCAGCTCGCCAAGGGCCCCCTCGGAGGGCTCGGGGTGGAGGTCCTGCACGGCCGGATGCACCCCGACGACAAGGACGCGGTCATGCGCCGCTTCGCCGCGGGCGAGACCGACGTCCTGGTCGCCACCACCGTCATCGAGGTCGGCGTCAACGTTCCCAACGCCACCGCCATGGTGATCATGGACGCCGACCGCTTCGGCGTCTCCCAGCTCCACCAGTTGCGCGGCCGGGTCGGCCGGGGCTCGGCGCCCGGCCTCTGCCTCCTGGTCACCGACATGCCCGAGGCGAGCGCCGCCCGCCAGCGGCTGAACGCCGTCGCTGCCACCCTCGACGGCTTCGAGCTCTCCCGCATCGACCTCGAACAGCGCCGCGAGGGCGACGTCCTGGGCCAGGCCCAGTCCGGCGCCCGCACCAGCCTGCGGATGCTGACGGTCATCGAGGACGAGGAGATCATCGCCGAGGCGAGACAGGAGGCGACGGCGGTCGTGGAGGCGGACCCGGAACTCCAGACCCTCCCCGGCCTGCGCACGGCCCTGCAGGCGCTCCTGGACGAGGAGAGGGAGCAGTACCTCGAAAAGGGGTGAGGGAGACGCCCTAAGGGGCGCGGGGAACTGCGCGACCAGCCACACTGAACCTGAAGCCGCCATCAAATGAAGGACCAAAGATGACCCGCGTGATCGCCGGCGCAGCCGGCGGCCGTCGCCTCGCCGTGCCGCCAGGCAATGGCACCCGCCCCACCTCCGACCGCGCACGCGAGGGCCTCTTCTCCACCTGGCAGTCCCTCCTGGGCGGCCCCCTGGCCGGAGAACGGGTCCTCGACCTGTACGCCGGCTCGGGCGCGGTGGGCCTGGAGGCCCTCTCCCGGGGCGCGGGCCACACCCTCCTGGTCGAGGCGGACGCCCGAGCCGCGAGGATCATCCGCGAGAACGTCAGGAACCTGGGCCTGCCCGGCGCCGAGGTCAGGGCCGGCAAGGCGGAACAGGTCATCCGGGGGGCATCCCCGGAAGCGCCGTACGACCTGGTCTTCCTCGACCCGCCCTACCGAGTCACAGATCACGATCTTCGCGAGATTCTCCTCACACTCCGCTCAGAAGGCTGGCTCGCGCCGGAGGCGCTCGTCACCGTGGAGCGCAGCACCAGAGGCGGCGAATTCCACTGGCCGGACGGCTTCGAAGCGCTCCGGTCCCGTCGCTACGGCGAGGGAACGTTTTGGTACGGTCGCGCCGCCTCTACGTGCGAAAACGCACGATGACCGGACCGGAGAGCGAGGGATCACTAGTGCGCCGCGCCGTCTGTCCCGGGTCGTTCGACCCGATCACCAACGGACATCTCGACATCATTTCCCGCGCCTCCAGGCTGTACGACGAGGTCTACGTCGCGGTCATGATCAACAAGGCCAAGAAGGGCCTGTTCGAGGTCGACGAACGACTCGACCTCATCCGCCGGGTCACGGCCGAGTACGGGAACGTACGGGTCGAGGCCTTCCACGGCCTCCTCGTCGACTTCTGCAAGCAGCGCGACATCCCGGCCATCGTCAAGGGCCTGCGCGCGGTCAGCGACTTCGACTACGAGCTGCAGATGGCCCAGATGAACAACGGCCTCTCGGGCGTCGAGACCCTGTTCGTGCCGACCAACCCCACCTACAGCTTCCTGTCCTCCTCGCTGGTCAAGGAGGTCGCGACCTGGGGCGGCGACGTCTCCCACCTGGTCCCGCCCATCGTGCTGGAAGCCCTGAACGAGCGGCTGCTCAAGGACTGATGGGGCTACAGTCGTCCCGTCCGTCTCCAACACAGCTGTAGAGAGTGGCGAGCACACGGTGGACGTGCAGAAGAAGCTCGACGAGATCGTCGCGGCGGTCTCCAGTGCCCGGTCGATGCCGATGTCGGCCTCGTGCGTGGTCAACCGCGCCGAGCTGCTCTCGCTGCTCGAAGAGGTCCGCCAGGCCCTGCCCGGTTCGCTCGCCCAGGCCCGGGAGGTCATCGGGGACCGCGAGCAGATGGTCGAGCAGGCCCGCCAGGAGGCCGAGCGGATCATCGGGCAGGCGCACGCCGAGCGCGGCTCCCTCATCTCCGACACCGAGATCGCCCGCCGCTCCCAGGCCGAGGCCGACCGCATCCTCGCCGAGGCCCGCCGGGAGGCCGACGAGATCCGCGCGGAGGCCGACGACTACGTCGACTCCAAGCTCGCCAACTTCGAGGTCGTCCTCACCAAGACCCTCGGCTCCGTCGGCCGCGGCCGCGAGAAGCTCCTCGGCACCGGACCCGGCCTCGACGAGCAGGGCTACGAGGACGAGGACGCCCCCGAGCGCAGCCACGACCCCGAGACCCTGCGCCGCACGGCCGACGAGTACGTCGACGTCAAGCTCGGCGCCTTCGAGGCCGTCCTCGCCAAGACCCTGGAGGCCGTCGGCCGCGGCCGCCAGACGCTGCACGGCCGGATCGCCAGCGACGACCTCGGCGCCCTCGCCGACGACACCAGCACCGTCCAGCACTCCAGCGACGCCGACTACCTCGCCGACCTCGCGGCCCTGGCCGAGCAGGATGCCTCCGCCGCCCAGCAGCAGCCGCAGCAGCCGGCCTACGCCCCGCAGCAGCCCGCGTACGACACCTACGGCGGCTACCAGCAGCCGGCGTACGCCCAGCAGGACCCGTACGGCTACCAGCAGGCCGATCCCTACGCCTACCAGGGCTACGACGCCCAGCAGCAGGCGTACGACCCGCAACAGGTCCCCCAGCAGGCCCAGCAGCCCCAGCAGGCGCAGCAGGGTTACGCCCTGGACGAGACCAGCCTCTTCGACACCGGCATGATCAGCGCGGAGCAGTTGCGCGCCTACGAGCAGGGCCGCGGCCAGGGCTGAGCCCACCGGATTGGGCCGTTGGCGAAAGGTCCAGTATCCTGGCTCTTCGGTCGCGTCTACGTCCGCGATCAGCGCTGCCCGGCGACACCGCGGGCAGCGTGGCCTGAGCTCAAAGATCGAAAGCAGGAATGGCTCTGAACGCCCGCCTCGACCACCGCAACCCTCTCGTGTTCGACACACACGAGCTGGGGCGGCGTCCTGGCGCGCTCCAGCGCCTGACCCGCACGATCGACGCCCCCAAGGACCTCGGTCTGAAGGATGTCATCGGAGTGCCGGAAGGCGCCCCGGTGAAGCTCGAACTCCGTCTGGAGTCGGTCATGGAAGGGGTGCTCGTCACAGGCACCGCCCATGCACTGGCCGAGGGGGAGTGCGTAAGGTGTCTGGAGCCGCTTCAGCTCGATCTCGAAGCGGACTTCCAGGAGATGTTCTCGTACCCTGACGCCGACGACCGGGGCCGCGCACACCACGCGGAACCCGTCGACGACGCCGAGGAAGACGAGGACAGGCTCTTTCTCGAGGACGGCCTGTTCGACCTCGAACCCGTGCTGCGCGATGCGGTGGTGCTCGCACTGCCGATGCAGCCGGTGTGCCAGGAAGACTGCCCGGGACTGTGCGCCGAGTGCGGCGCACGCCTCGCGGACGACCCGGACCACCACCATGACGCCGTCGACATCCGTTGGGCGGCACTGCAGGGACTCGCCGGTTCACTCGAAGACGGCGAGAAGGACGAGATGAGCGGCGCCGAACCGGGCGTCGACGAGAAGCAGGAGAAGTAGCCGTGGCTGTTCCGAAGCGGAAGATGTCGCGCAGCAACACGCGCCACCGCCGGTCGCAGTGGAAGGCTGCGGTCCCCACCCTGGTTGCGTGCGAGCGCTGCCACGAGCCCAAGCAGCAGCACATCGCGTGCCCGGCTTGCGGCACCTACAACAAGCGCCAGGTCCTCGAGGTCTGAGCGGCTGGTGAGAGGCACAGTGTCCACGCCGAAGAAAACCTCTGCGGAGACCACGGCCTCGTCCCACACGCTGTTGGAAGGGCGGCTCGGGTACCAACTCGAGTCCGCCCTTCTGGTGCGTGCGCTCACCCACCGTTCCTACGCGTACGAGAACGGCGGTCTGCCGACGAACGAGCGGCTGGAGTTCCTCGGGGACTCCGTGCTCGGCCTCGTCGTCACCGACACGCTGTACCGCACCCACCCCGACCTGCCCGAAGGCCAGCTGGCCAAGTTGCGGGCCGCGGTGGTCAACTCGCGTGCGCTGGCGGAGGTGGGCCGTGGGCTCGACCTGGGTTCCTTCATCCGGCTCGGCCGCGGTGAAGAGGGCACGGGTGGCCGGGACAAGGCATCCATCCTCGCCGACACCCTGGAAGCGGTGATCGGCGCGGTCTATCTCGACCAGGGTCTGGACTCTGCGGCGGAGCTCGTGCACCGCCTGTTCGACCCCCTGATCGAGAAGTCCTCGAACCTCGGTGCCGGCCTGGACTGGAAGACCAGTCTCCAGGAGCTCACCGCGACCGAAGGGCTCGGCGTGCCCGAGTACCTGGTCACGGAGACCGGCCCCGACCATGAGAAGACCTTCACTGCTGCCGCCCGCGTCGGAGGCGTCTCGTACGGCACCGGCACCGGCCGCAGCAAGAAGGAGGCGGAGCAGCAGGCCGCCGAGTCCGCCTGGCGGTCCATCCGGGCCGCGGCGGACGAGCGCGCCAAGAACGCCGCCAAGAACGCCGCCGAGGCCGCGCATGCCGTGGCCGCGGAGGCCGACGAGGCGTCCGCCTCCGCCTGAGAAGAACAGCGCGACCCGAGCGCCCGCACCCGTCCCGGGGCGGGCGCTCGGCTCGTACACCGGCCCGTACGGGGGATCCCATGCCCGAGTTGCCCGAGGTCGAGGTCGTCCGGCGCGGCCTGGAGCGGTGGGTCGCCCATCGGACCGTCGCCGACGCCGAGGTGCTGCACCCGCGCGCGGTGCGCCGGCACATCGCGGGCGCCGACGACTTCGCCCACCGGCTGAAGGGCCACCGCATCGGCGTCCCGAGCCGCCGCGGCAAGTACCTGTGGCTGCCGCTGGAGGACACCACCCAGTCGGTCCTGGCCCACCTCGGCATGAGCGGCCAGCTCCTGGTCCAGCCGCACCAGGCACCGGCAGAGAAGCATCTGCGCATCCGGGTGCGGTTCGCCGACGAACTCGGCACCGAACTCCGCTTCGTCGACCAACGCACCTTCGGCGGACTGTCGTTGCACGAGAACACCCCCGACGGACTGCCCGACGTCATCGCGCACATCGCCCGCGATCCGCTCGATCCGCTCTTCGACGACGAGGCGTTCCACCAGGCGCTGCGCCGCAAGCGCACCACCATCAAACGGGCCCTGCTCGACCAGTCGTTGATCAGCGGAGTCGGCAACATCTACGCGGACGAGGCCCTTTGGCGCTCCCGCCTGCACTACGACCGCCCCACGGCCACCTTCACCCGGCCGCGCAGCCTCCAACTCCTCGGCCACGTACGGGACGTGATGAACGCGGCCCTCGCCGTGGGCGGCACCAGCTTCGACTCCCTGTACGTCAACGTGAACGGCGAGTCGGGCTACTTCGACCGGTCGCTGGACGCGTACGGGCGCGAGGGCCTCCCGTGCCGCCGATGCGGTACGCCGATGCGCCGGCGCCCGTGGATGAACCGGTCCAGCTACTTCTGCCCCACGTGTCAGCGGGCGCCGCGGGTCTCGTCGTAGCGCTCGCGTGCGTCGAGCACGTCGTCCATCCGGCCTTCCAGGAAATGGATGAGGGTGAGCAGTCGCTCGGCGACGCCGCGTCCCAGCGGAGTGAGTTCGTAGTCCACGCGGGGCGGGTTCGTCGGCTGTGCCTCGCGGTGCACCAGGCCGTCGCGCTCCAGCGCGTGCAGGGTCTGGGACAGCATCTTCTCGCTCACCCCGTCCACGCGCCGCCGCAGCTCGTTGAAGCGCAGCGACCCCTCGTACAGCGCTCCGAGGGTGAGCGCGCCCCAGCGGCCGGTGACGTGCTCCAGCGTCCCGCGGGAGGGGCATGCCTTCGCGAACACGTTGTAGGGCAGCTCGGTGGTGTCCATATCCGTAGCGTACGTGAGCGCAGCGCTAACTGGCAGGTTGCACTAACCAAAAGTTAGTGCTTTCATTTTCGCATCGTCCGCGACCTGCCATCCCGGGAGTTCCCTCGTGACCACCCCCGTTGTCTCCATCGCCTACCACTCCGGCTACGGCCACACCGCCGTCCTCGCCGAGGCCGTCCGCTCCGGTGCCGCCGACGCCGGTGCCGAGGTGCACCTGATCAACGTCGCCGAGATCACCGACGAGCAGTGGACGGTCCTCGACGGCTCGGACGCCATCGTCTTCGGCTCCCCGACCTACATGGGCACCGCCTCCGGCCCCTTCCACGTCTTCGCCGAGGCCACCTCCAAGCGCTGGTTCGGCCAGGAGTGGAAGGACAAGCTGGCCGCCGGTTTCACCAACTCCGGCTCCAAGAGCGGCGACAAGCTGCACACGCTGCAGTTCTTCCAGATCCTCGCGGCGCAGCACGGCATGCACTGGATCAACCTCGGTCTGCACCCGGGCTGGAACAGCAGCGACGGCTCCGAGCACGACCTGAACCGGCTCGGCGTCTTCGCGGGCGCGGCGGCGCAGACCAACGTCGACGAGGGTCCCGACGGCGTCCACAAGGCCGACGCGGCAACCGCCGAGCACCTCGGGCGCCGGGTCGCCGAGGCCGCACGGGCGTTCGCGCGCGGCCGGGCCGACGCGACCGCGGCCGCGTAACGGCCACACGCGCGAGGGCTCCCACCCGGTCACCGGATGGGAGCCCTCGCGCCTGCGTGTCACCCCCGCACGGCCCAGAGACGGCCCGAGCGGGGGTGCACTCGGCCGTCCACGATCGGCACATCCCCAGACTGGTTTTGCCGCCTGCTGCAAGGGCACACGGCCAGTGAGACTCCGCGGAGGTACTGAGATGAGTGCCGGAGAACGGGCCAAGGCGAAGGCCGAACAGGTGGTCGGAAAGACTGTGCGGAAGGCGGCGCACGCTATGCACAAAGGAACCCTCGAAGCAAAGGGCGCCGCTCTCGAAGCACGGGGCATGATGCGCGGCGCGAAAGAACGGTCCAAAGGCTCCCTCAAGCACTGACAGGTCGCTGCTGTACCGCACGGAGGGCCTGACCTCGGTGGTCAGGCCCTCGGCGTGTGTCCGGTCCGATTGCCTACAGGCGCGGTGGGGAGATCCTCGTCCTGGTCGGCTGGGCGGACGGCCATGGCGACAGCGCGTCGGCACACGGCGGATCGCGCCCTTCCTGCCGCGCTGGTCAGACAGCCCATCATGGCCATGCACGTTCGGCGTCGTAAACGCGCTTCTTGACCGCAGACTTGGCGTCCATTGCTTCAAGCAGCTCGCGAGCGTTTTGAGCGTGTGTGGCGTAGTCAGCCACGGGCCCCCTGTCAGCTCGGCTTCCGCGGGCACTTCATGACCAAGTCGCGCGCCTACTCCACCACCTTGTCCGAGCGCCGCCAGGTCCGCGCACGTTGAGCGAGTACCTGGGCCACCATGACCCGGGCTTCACGCTGCGTACGTACACACACCTGATGCCGTCGAGTGAGACCCGGACCTGGGCCGCCGTCGATCGCGTTGACCTGCGGTTATCTCAGTACCCGAAGTTCTGCGTCCACCAGGGTCCGCCGGGGGCGATGTGCACGCCGACGCCCAGCGTCTTGAAGTCGCAGTTCAGGATGTTGGCCTTGTGGCCGGGGCTGTTCATCCAGGCGTCCATCACCGCGGCCGCGTCGGCCTGGCCCCGGGCGATGTTCTCGCCGCCGAGGCCGGTGATGCCCGCCTTCTCGGCGCGGTCCCAGGGGCTCGCCCCGTCCGGGTCGGTGTGGTCGAAGAAGCCCCGCTTGTCCATGTCCTCGCTGAAGGCGGCGGCGAGGTCGGCGAGGGCGCTGTTGGCGGCGACGGCGTTGCAGCCGGCCTTCGCCCGCTCCTCGTTGACGAGCTTCAGCACCTCGGCCGCGGCGACGGCCTCCTCGGTGAGCGTCACCGGCGGGGTGGTCTTCTCCGGCGCCTTGGTCGCGGCCTTCGACGGTGTCGTCCTCGGCTTCTTGGACGGCGTCGCCTTCGGCTCCTTCGACGGCGTCTTCGTCGGCGCGGCCGAGGAGGGCGGGGTCGAGGGCGCTGCCGACGGTGAGGCGGGCCGCTCCTGGTCACGGCCGACCGGAGCACCCGCGTCGCGGCTCGGGCTCTCCACGCTGCCGGACGTGCCGCCCTGCTCGCTCGGGGAGCCGGTCGGGGAGTCGGCGGTCTGCACCTTGTCGCCGCTGCCCCCGCCGAGGGTGTAGGTGTCCCCGCCGGGCAGCACGCCCGTGGCGACCGCCACGGTGCCGATGGCCACGGCCGCGGAGACGCCGAGCAGACCGGTGCGTACCGGGGTGGCGGCCTTCTTCTTCTTGCGGCGGTGGCCGCTCGCCGGCCGGGCGCCGTCGTCGGGCAGGAAGCCGTCGCTCGCGAAGTCGCTCGCGAAGTCGCCCGTGAAGTCGCCCGTGAAGTCACTCGCGAAGGCGGCGGTGTCCGTCACGCGGGCGTAGTCCTCGGCGTAGCCGTCACCGCGACCGTCCTCGGCCGCGAAGAGGTACGCCTCGGTCTGCGCGTAGGCGCCGGCATAGGCGTCCTGGTGCAGGTAGGGCGCGATGCCCACCGGCTCACCCGGGTGCGAGGCCGGGTACGAGTTCAGCGGGTCACGGCTCCTCTGCGAGGAACCCTCTGTGCGATTGACCCCCGTGGCGCGGCCCGTGGCGGCGCGGCCGGCGGCGGAGCGTCGGTGGCGTCCCATGTTCTGGCCTTCCTCGTCCGTGCGGTCGACTCGTCCTCTGCGATCAACCAACTCACCCGATCGAGTGAGTTTCATATGAGATTCATTGGGTCGGGACGGTACCGCATGGCGAGGGGGGAGGAAGTGCCCAGTGAGACATTGGCCGGTTAGGTTGCAGCTATGAGCGAGGATGTACGGCTGGTTGCCTGGGTGCGCGGACGGGTCCAAGGTGTGGGTTTCCGCTGGTTCACCCGTGCCAAGGCACTCGAGATCGGCGGCCTGAGTGGTTTTGCTCTCAATCTGGACGACGGACGCGTCCAGGTGGTCGCAGAAGGCCCGCGCCCCGGCTGTCAAGGGCTCCTCGACTGGCTCCAGGGGGACGACACGCCCGGCCGCGTGGAGGGCGTCACCGAGATCTGGGACACACCTCGCGGGGGGTATGACGGCTTCGCCATCCGGTGATCAGCGGACGAGGACCCTTCCCCCGGAACCGCAGGACCGGGCCCCCGGAAGCCGCCCCGAGGGGAAAGGAGCAGGTAGTTGCCGAGAAACGCTTGCGCCGGTCCGCTCCGCGCGCCAGGATGATCGCCACGCCCTCCGGGCCCGCAGGAGTCGCAGCGCCGCCGTTTCGGCCGCGCGCCCCCGGGATGCCCGCCAATACGGGGCGTGATCGTGTTGACCGTCAAACTTTTTGGTGAGACGCTGAAAGCCCCGCGCACCTTAGCTGTTTGGCATGTAAGAACGGCAGCAAGAACTCAAGAGTGTCAAGCACCGCGGGTGCGAATCCCTCACGACCCACACCGCTTCGGTCGGTCACTCATTGTGGAGGACCATCCATCATGGCAAAGGCGCTTCTCGGTTACGTCGGCGGCTCCGACCCTCGACTCCTCGCCGAGATGCGACGGCTCCAGCAGCGCGTACAGGACCTGGAATCCGAGCTCGTACGGATCCAGGCGGAGAAGGACGCGTTGGCGGCTGCCGCTTCTCACGACAGGATCATGGAGAGCATCGACGCACACCAGGCGGAGCCTGCGCTCACCTGATCACTGCACCGCTCCACAACGGCGAACGCAGTGGTCGGCAGGCCAGTATCCACCGCTGAGTTGTGTCAGAAATTGCAAGGGACGCTTCGGCGTCCCTTCTTTCTTGCCCCCGTGCATCCTTTCACCCTCTTCAACGTCTGGTGTGCCCTGCGCGTACAGGGGTGAAACCGCGGGTTCATGGAGTGAGACAGCCCTGGAAGGTAGAGTCCGGCGGCGTGCACCTCAAGGCCCTGACCCTCCGAGGCTTCAAGTCCTTCGCCTCGGCGACCACGCTCCGGTTCGAGCCCGGCATCACGTGCGTCGTCGGACCGAACGGCTCGGGCAAGTCCAATGTCGTGGACGCGCTCAGCTGGGTCATGGGCGAGCAGGGTGCCAAGTCGCTGCGCGGCGGCAAGATGGAGGACGTCATCTTCGCCGGCACCACCGGGCGCCCGCCGCTCGGCCGCGCCGAGGTGTCGCTGACCATCGACAACTCCGACGGGGCGCTGCCCATCGAGTACGCCGAGGTCACCATCACGCGGATCATGTTCCGCAACGGCGGCAGCGAGTACCAGATCAACGGCGACACCTGCCGGCTGCTCGACATCCAGGAGCTGCTCTCCGACTCCGGCATCGGCCGCGAGATGCATGTGATCGTCGGCCAGGGCCAGCTGGACTCGGTCCTGCACGCCGACCCCATGGGGCGCAGGGCCTTCATCGAAGAGGCCGCGGGCGTGCTGAAGCACCGCAAGCGCAAGGAGAAGGCGCTCAGGAAGCTCGACGCGATGAAGGCCAACCTCGCGCGGGTGCAGGACCTGACCGACGAACTGCGCCGCCAGCTCAAGCCCCTCGGCCGCCAGGCCGCCGTCGCCCGCAGAGCCGCCGTCATCCAGGCCGACCTCCGCGACGCCCGCCTCCGACTCCTCGCCGACGACCTCGTACGGCTGCGCGAGGCCCTCAACGCCGAGGTCGCCGACGAAGCCGCCCTGAAGGAACGCAAGGACGCCGCCGAACTGGAGCTGAAGAAGGCGCTCCAGCGCGAGGCGCTCCTGGAGGACGAGGTACGGCAGCTCACCCCGCGCCTGCAGCGCGCCCAGCAGACCTGGTACGAGCTCTCCCAGCTCGCCGAGCGGGTCCGCGGCACCGTCTCGCTCGCCGACGCGCGCGTGAAGAGCGCCACCTCCGCTCCCCTTGAGGAGCGGCGCGGCCGGGACCCCGAGGACATGGAGCGCGAGGCCGCCCGGATCCGTGAGCAGGAGGCCGAGCTGGAGGCGGCCCTGGAGGCGGCCGAGCGCGCCCTGGAGGACACCGTCGCGCACCGCGCCGACCTGGAGCGCGAGCTCGCCCTGGAGGAACGGCGCCTGAAGGACGTCGCCCGCGCCATCGCCGACCGGCGCGAGGGCCTGGCCCGGCTGAACGGCCAGGTCAACGCGGCCCGTTCGCGTGCCGCCTCGGCGCAGGCCGAGATCGACCGCCTCGCCGCAGCCCGCGACGAGGCGCAGGAGCGGGCGTTCGCCGCACAGGAGGAGTACGAGGCCCTGCAGGCCGAGGTCGACGGCCTCGACGCCGGCGACGCGGAACTGGCGGACCGGCACGACGCGGCGAAGGCGGCCCTGGCGGAGGCGGAGGCCACACTGACGGCGGCCCGGGAGGCGGCCACGGCGGCGGAACGCAGGCGCGCCGCCACCCGCGCCCGCCACGAGGCGCTGGCGCTGGGCCTGCGCCGCAAGGACGGCACGGGTGCGCTGCTGGAGGCGAAGGACCGGCTCACGGGACTGCTCGGCCCGGCCGCGGAGTTCCTCACGATCACCCCGGGCCACGAGGTGGCCCTGGCGGCGGCGCTCGGGGCGGCGGCGGACGCGCTGGCGGTGTCCTCACCGGCCGCGGCTGCCGACGCGATCCGGCTGCTGCGCAAGCAGGACGGGGGACGGGCGTCCCTGCTGGTGACGGGCGCGCCGGAGGCACCGGCCCGCGAGGAACCCGCGGGCGCCCGGCAGCCCCGGGCGGCGAACCTGGTCCGCGGCCCGTCCGAGCTGATGCCCGCCGTCCACCGCCTCCTGCGCGACATCGTCGTGGTCAGCACCCTCGAGGACGCCGAGGACCTGATCTACACCCACCCCCACCTCACCGCCGTGACCGCCGAAGGCGACCTCCTGGGCGCCCACTTCGCCCACGGCGGCTCCGCGGGCGCGCCCAGCCTCCTCGAAGTACAGGCGTCCGTGGACGAGGCGGCCGCCGAGCTGGCGGAGCTGGCCGTCCGCTGCGAGGAACTGACCGGGGCACAGCACGCGGCGAGCGCGCGGCGCACGGAGTGCGCGGCCCTCGTGGAGGAGCTGGGGGAGCGCCGCCGGGCCGCCGACCGGGAGAAGTCGGCCGTGGCCCAGCAGCTCGGCCGGCTCGCCGGGCAGGCGCGGGGTGCGGCGGGGGAGGCCGAGCGGTCCACGGCCGCCGCGGCGCGCGCGCAGGACGCGCTGGAGAAGGCCCTCGCCGAGGTCGAGGAACTCGCGGAACGGCTCGCCGTCGCCGAGGAGATGCCGGTCGAGGAAGAGCCGGACACCTCGGTACGGGACCGGCTCGCCGCCGACGGGGCCAACGCGCGCCAGACCGAGATGGAGGCCCGCCTCCAGGTCCGTACGCACGAGGAACGCGTCAAAGGGCTGGCCGGCCGGGCCGACTCCCTGGACCGGGCCGCCCGGGCGGAACGCGACGCACGCGCGCGTGCCGAGCAGCGGCGGGCGCGGCTCAGGCACGAGGCCGCCGTCGCCGGGGCCGTCGCCTCCGGTGCCCGGCAGCTGCTGGCGCATGTCGAGGTCTCCCTCGGCAGGGCCGAGCGGGAGCGGGCCGCGGCCGAGGCCGCCAAGGCCATGCGGGAGCAGGAACTGACCGCCGCCCGGACCACGGGCCGCGACCTCAAGGCGGAGCTCGACAAGCTGACCGACTCCGTGCACCGCGGTGAGGTGCTCGGCGCCGAGAAGCGGCTGCGGATCGAGCAGCTGGAGACCAAGGCGCTGGAAGAGCTCGGCGTGGAGCCCGCCGGGCTCGTCGAGGAGTACGGCCCCCATCAGCCCGTACCGCCCTCGCCGCCCGCCGAGGGCGAGGAGCTGCCGGAGGATCCCGACCACCCGCGCAACCGGCCGAGGCCCTTCGTGCGCGGGGAGCAGGAGAAGCGGCTGAAGGCGGCCGAGCGGGCGTACCAGCAGCTCGGCAAGGTCAATCCGCTCGCCCTGGAGGAGTTCGCCGCGCTGGAGGAGCGCCACCAGTTCCTCAGCGAGCAGCTGGAGGACCTGAAGAAGACCCGCGCCGATCTGCTCCAGGTCGTCAAGGAGGTCGACGAGCGGGTGGAGCAGGTCTTCACCGAGGCCTACCGGGACACCGCCCGGGAGTTCGAGGGCGTCTTCAGCCGGCTGTTCCCGGGCGGCGAGGGGCGGCTGATCCTGACCGACCCCGAGAACATGCTGACCACGGGCGTGGACGTCGAGGCGCGTCCGCCGGGCAAGAAGGTCAAGCGGCTGTCGCTGCTGTCGGGCGGCGAGCGCTCGCTGACCGCCGTGGCCCTGCTGGTGTCGATCTTCAAGGCCCGGCCCAGCCCGTTCTACGTCATGGACGAGGTCGAGGCCGCCCTCGACGACACCAACCTGCAGCGGCTGATCCGCATCATGCAGGAGCTCCAGGAAGCCTCGCAGCTCATTGTGATCACGCACCAGAAGCGGACGATGGAGGTCGCCGACGCGCTGTACGGCGTCTCCATGCAGGGCGACGGTGTGTCGAAGGTCATCAGCCAGCGGTTGCGCTGACTCCACTCACTTCGTTCAAGAGATGAACACAAACCCTGCAAATGTGCCCTCAAAGGTCACATCAATTGCCTCTTGACTTCGATACATGAAGGCATAGGGTCGGCAACGTTGCTTTTACCTTCAGGTATCTCGACTTGGAGGAGCTGACCCACCCGGCAGCGTTGCCGGTGTCCGAGGAGTTACACGTGACCAGCACAGCGCAGGCACCCCAGTCGGGTGCGAAGGCGAGCCACCCCGAACATCTCGGGCACGTCGTCTTCATCACGGCCGCAGCCGCCATGGGCGGTTTCCTGTTCGGCTACGACAGCTCTGTCATCAACGGCGCCAACGGCGGCATCCAGGACAGGTTCGACCTGAGCTCGGGTGCCACCGGAACGGTCGCCGCCTGCGCCCTGCTCGGCAGCGCGGTCGGCGCGGCCATCGCCGGCCGGATCGCGGACCGTATCGGCCGTATCCGCGTCATGCAGATCGCGGCGGTGCTGTTCGCCGTGTCCGCCGTCGGCTCCGGCCTTCCCTTCGCCGCGTGGGACCTCGCCGCCTGGCGTGTCCTCGGCGGTATCGCCATCGGCATGGCCTCGGTCATCGGCCCCGCCTACATCGCCGAGGTCGCCCCGCCGGCCTACCGCGGCAGGCTCGCCTCGTTCCAGCAGGCCGCCATCGTGATCGGCATCGCCGTCTCCCAGCTCGTCAACTGGGCCATCCTGAACATGGCCGACGGCGAGGAGCGCGGCACGATCGCGGGCCTGGAGTCCTGGCAGTGGATGCTCGGCGTGATGCTCGTGCCGGCCCTCGTATACGGCCTGCTCTCCTTCGCCATCCCCGAGTCCCCGCGCTTCCTGATCAGCGTCGGCCGCATCGACGAGGCCAAGAAGGTGCTCTCCGACGTCGAGGGGGACATCGACCTCGACGCCCGGGTCACCGAGATCGACGACGCCATGCGCAGCGACCACAAGTCGACCTTCCGGGACCTGCTGGGCGGCACGTACGGCCTGCTGCCGATCGTCTGGATCGGCATCGGCCTGTCCGTCTTCCAGCAGCTGGTCGGCATCAACGTCATCTTCTACTACTCGAACCTGCTGTGGCAGTCCGTCGGCGTCGACCCGTCGAGCTCGTTCTTCTACTCCTTCGAGACCTCGATCATCAACATCATCGGTACGGTCATCGCGATGATCTTCGTCGACCGGATCGGCCGCAAGCCGCTCGCCCTGATCGGCTCCGTCGGCATGGGCCTCTCGCTGGCGCTGGCCGCCTGGGCCTTCTCCTACCAGAACGGCAACGACCCGCTGCCCACCGCGCAGGGTGCCGTGGCGCTGATCGCCGCCAATGCGTTCGTGCTCTTCTTCGCCATGTCCTGGGGCGTCGTGGTGTGGGTCATGCTCGGTGAGGTCTTCCCGAACAAGATCCGCGCCGCCGCGCTCGGTGTGGCCGCCTCGGCCCAGTGGATCGCCAACTGGGTCATCACGATCACCTTCCCGGACCTGTCGGAGTGGAACCTGTCGCTCACCTACGTGATGTACGCGGTGTTCGCCTTCCTCTCCATCCCCTTCATCCTCAAGTTCGTGCCCGAGACCAAGGGCAAGAAGCTCGAGGACATGGGCTGACACCGGCCCCCGGACCCGGGGAGAAGGGCCAAGTCCCCGCTGCCCCTCTCCTCGTCTCGTGAAAGACGTGCTGCCCCGGCTCAGTCCTTGAGCCGGGGCAGCACGTCTTCGCACAGCAGCCGCAGACTGCGCAGGCCCTCCTCCGGCGGCATCCCGCCGCACAGCGGATGCAGGACGAGGCTGTCCAGGCCCTGCGTCACGCACTGCTCGGGGGTGAGCACCCGGTACACGCCCTCCGCGCGCAGCTCGTCCACCGTCGTGGCCGCCGACCGCACGGCCGAGCGGATGCCGCCGGACTGCCAGGAGGCGTACGTCCGTGCTTCGTGCAGGAAGTGCCGGCCGTACCGCTCCCAGACCCGGTCCGGGTCCTCGGCGAGATGCAGCAGCGGCGTCTCGGCGGCCGGCATCATGGTCCAGCCCTCGGTGCCGTACTCGATGAGCCGCTCCTTGTAGTACGCCTCCAGCTCCGGCAGGTGCGCGCTGGGGAAGAACGGCAGGCCGAGGCGGGCGGCCCGGCGCGCGGCGGCCTTCGAGGAACCGCCGACCAGCAGCAGGGGATGCGGCTCGGTGAAGGGGCGCGGGGTGACCCGTACCGGACGCCCCCGGTACACGAACTCCTCGCCGGTCCAGGCCTTCAGCAGCGTCTCCAGCAGCTCGTCCTGGAGCCGGCCGCGCCGCTGCCAGTCCACGTCGAACAGCGCGTACTCCTCGGGCCGGTACCCGATCCCCGCGACCGTCACCAGACGGCCGCCGCTGATCAGGTCCAGTACGGCGATGTCCTCGGCGAGCCGCAGCGGTTCGTGCAGCGGGCCGATCACCGCCGAGACCGTCACGGCGATCCGCCGGGTCGCGCCGAACACCGCGCCGGCGAAGGTGAAGGGGGAGGGCAGCCAGTTGTTCGCGGCGCCGTGGTGCTCCTCGGTCTGCACCGTGGTGACGCCGTGCTCGTCGGCGTACCGGGCCATGTCCAGGGCCGCCGCGTAGCGGGCGGCGAGCGAGGCGGGGGTGGCGTCGGGCTCGACGAGGTTGAAGCGTACGACCGTGACGGGCATGCGGGTCCCCCTTCGCCGGGCGGCTGTGAAGGCGGACGTTAGCTGACGGTGTGTCAGACATCCAGAGGGGTGTCTCCCCCCTCCATGACTGATACTGGTCGGGTTATGGACATCGTCATCCTTGCTGTAGTCATCGCCGTGGTCCTGCTCGGCACGCTCGGCGGGCTCGTGGTCGGCAGCCGGCGCAAGAAGCAGCTGCCCCCGCCGCCCCCCGCAGCGCCCGACATCACCGCCCCTCCGGCCGAGCCGCACGTCGGCGACGAGGCCGAGACGCCGCGCGACGAACCGCGCCGGACCATAGAGGAGGTGGATCTCCCCGGCGGACCGGCCACCGCCGTCGAGGAACCGCCCGTAATCGAAGAGCTCCCGCCGACCGTCATCGAGGTCCCGGAGCCCACCGCGGGTCGCCTCGTGCGGCTGCGCGCCCGTCTGTCCCGCTCCCAGAACGCACTCGGCAAGGGCCTGCTCACGCTGCTCTCGCGCGAGCACCTGGACGACGACACCTGGGAGGAGATCGAGGACATCCTGATCACCGCCGACGTCGGCGTGCAGCCCACCCAGGAGCTGGTCGAAAGCCTGCGCGAGCGGGTCAGGGTGCTCGGCACCCGGACCCCCCAGGAGCTGCGCGGCCTGCTGCGCGAGGAGCTGCTGAAGCTGGTCGGCA
Organism: Streptomyces sp. YS415; assembly: GCF_023544665.1. GTDB lineage: Bacteria > Actinomycetota > Actinomycetes > Streptomycetales > Streptomycetaceae > Streptomyces. The sequence continues at coordinate 124,306 of NZ_JAMJFL010000011.1, read as the reverse complement.
CCGATCTGGACCGGACCGTGAAGACGGAGCCGGAGGGCCGCAAGCCCGGCATCGTGATGGTCGTCGGGGTCAACGGCACCGGCAAGACCACGACCACCGGCAAGCTCGCCCGGGTCCTGGTCGCGGACGGCAACACCGTGGTCCTCGGTGCCGCCGACACCTTCCGGGCCGCCGCCGCGGATCAGCTCCAGACCTGGGGCGAGCGGGTCGGCGCCCACACCGTGCGCGGGCCGGAGGGCGGCGACCCCGCTTCCGTTGCCTTCGACGCGGTCAAGGAGGGCAAGGAGCTGGGCTCCGACGTCGTCCTCATCGACACCGCGGGCCGGCTGCACACCAAGACCGGCCTCATGGACGAGCTCGGCAAGGTCAAGCGGGTCGTGGAGAAGCACGCGCCGCTCGACGAGGTGCTGCTCGTGCTGGACGCGACCACCGGGCAGAACGGCCTCGTGCAGGCCCGCGTCTTCGCCGAGGTCGTCGCCATCACCGGCATCGTCCTGACCAAGCTGGACGGGACGGCCAAGGGCGGCATCGTGATCGCCGTTCAGCGGGAGCTGGGCGTGCCGGTCAAGCTGATCGGTCTGGGCGAGGGCGCGGACGATCTGGCGCCGTTCGAGCCGGAGGCGTTCGTTGACGCCCTTATCGGCGAGTGATTCCGCCGAGTCCGAAGAAGCGCCCGCCCTCGGAGGTCACTCCGGGAGGCGGGCGCTCTGTTTTGGCGGGGGCGGGGGCGGGGGTGGGGCCGGGGCTTGTGGGTGAGGCTGTCGAGGGGGTCTGGAGCCGGTGGGTGAGGCGAGCCGAGGGTGCCTGAAGCCGGTGGTGGAGTCGGGCCGGTTGTGCCCGAGGCTGGTGGGTGACGCCAGCCGGTCGTGTCTGGGGCCGGTGGCGAGGTGACCCGAGGGTGTCTGGGGCCGGTACGTGATGCCAGCCGTTGAGCCCGGGGCTCGTGGGTGACGCGAGCCATTGCGTCCATGGCCCGTTGGTGACGCGAGCCGTCGCGCCCGCGGTCCGTGACTGACCCGCGTCGGCTATGCCCGGGAGCGGTGTGCCACGTATGCCAGGGTGCCGAGCAGCAGGCGTGCCGCCGGGGGCTTGGTGGCCGAGTCCAGCGCGGGGGAGCGCAGCCAGCGCACCGGGCCGAGGCCGCCGCGGTCGGAGGGCGGGGCCGTGATGTACGTACCGGGGCCGAGGCCGCGCAGGTCGAGGGAGGCCGGGTCGTCCCAGCCCATGCGGTAGAGGAGCGCGGGGAGTTCGGCGGCGGAGCCGGGGGCGACGAAGAAGTGGGCGCGGCCGTCGGGGGTGGCGGTGACCGGGCCGAGGGGCAGCCCCATCCGCTCCAGGCGGGCCAGGGCGCGGCGCCCGGCGGGCTCGGCCACCTCGATCACGTCGAATGCCCGGCCGACGGCCAGCATCACCGCGGCGCCCGGGCACTCGGACCAGATGCGGGACACCTCGTCGAGCGTGGCGCCGGCCGGGACCCGGGGCGCGAAGTGCAGCGGGTGGGCGCCCGGTTCACGGCAGTCGGCGCGGCCGCAGGAGCAGTCGCCCGCCGCCGCACGGGCGCCCGGCACCACGTCCCATCCCCACAGACCGGTGAACTCGGCGACGGCGGTGCACTCCGACGAACGGCCGCGTCGGCGCGTGCCGGAGCGGATCTCGCGGATGCCGGCGATCGTGAAGCCCATGCCCCCTCCAACGGGTCCGGCGCGCCTCTGGTTACGACGCGGATGCGGAACGTGACCCTCTGTATTCACCTTGTGCCTTCTCCGGCCCGGCTCCACACACCCGAAGCGGCGCTTTGAAGCGTCCTGGGTCGTGCACCCGGTGGTGCGCGCCCCTGAGTGCATCGCTCCGCCCACTGCCGGTCGTCCTCTGTCAAGTGAATCGTGTGGAGCCGACCGGGAGTTCATTCGAAGGGGTGGCGAATGGTGGCGTTTCCGGGATCGCCGTGGCTGGACGGGTGATCGTAGGATTACTTTGAGTGCACGAGTCCTGGGGGCACATGCACTTGCGGGTATGCCGGAGGCAACTCGGCCTCTCGTTCGAAGGGTGAGAACTACCGGACGGGCAGCCGTATTTACCGGCATTCTGATAGGGCTTGGCGCACTCGGTGACAAGTGGTCCAAGGGATGGGGGCGTTCCAGTGAGCGGCAACAGCGGAAGCGACACGAGCGCCGGAAGCGCGACGCACGCTGACAAGCGCCCGAACGAGCTGCTCACGTCCTGGTTCGTGCGCAGCGGCTGGTCGAAGGGCGAGCTCGCCCGCCAAGTCAACCGGCGGGCCCGCCAGTTGGGCGCAAACCACATCTCCACCGACACCTCCCGGGTGCGCCGCTGGCTGGACGGCGAGAACCCGCGCGAACCGATCCCGAGGATCCTGTCCGAGCTGTTCTCCGAGCGGTTCGGCTGTGTCGTCTCCGTCGAGGACCTCGGTCTGCGCGCCGCCCGCCAGGCACCCTCGGTCTCCGGAGTCGACCTGCCCTGGACTGGCCCGCAGACCGTCGCCCTGCTCAGTGAGTTCTCGCGCAGCGACCTGATGCTGGCGCGGCGCGGCTTCCTCGGGACCTCGCTGGCCCTGTCCGCGGGCCCGTCCCTCATCGAGCCCATGCAGCGCTGGCTCGTCCCCGGCCCGGCCGCCCCGCGCAGCGAACCGGAGCCCCCCGCCCAGGCCCGCCGCGGCCGGCTCTCCAGGCCCGAGCTGGAACTGCTGGAGTCCACCACCGTGATGTTCCGGCAGTGGGACGCCCAGTGCGGCGGCGGCCTGCGCCGCAAGGCGGTCGTAGGACAACTGCACGAGGTGACCGACCTCCTCCAGGAACCCCAGCCGGACTCCACCACCCGCAAGCTCTTCAAGGTCGCCGCCGAACTCGCCGAGCTGGCCGGCTGGATGTCGTACGACGTCGGGCTGCAGCCCACCGCGCAGAAGTACTTCGTGCTCGCCCTGCACGCCGCCAAGGAGGCCGGCGACCGGCCGCTCGGCTCGTACATCCTCTCCAGCATGAGCCGTCAGATGATCCACCTCGGCAGGCCCGACGACGCCCTGGAACTGGTCCACCTCGCCCAGTACGGCAGCCGCGACTGCGCGAGCCCGCGCACCCAGTCCATGCTGTATGCGATGGAGGCCCGCGCCTACGCCAACATGGGCCAGCCCGGCAAGTGCAAGCGGGCGGTGCGGATGGCCGAGGACACCTTCGGCGAGGCCGAGGAATGGGACGAGCCCGACCCCGACTGGATCCGCTTCTTCTCCGAGGCCGAGCTCTACGGCGAGAACTCCCACTCCTACCGCGACCTCGCCTATGTCGCCGGCCGCAGCCCGACCTACGCGTCACTCGCCGAGCCGCTGATGCAGCGGGCCGTGAACCTGTTCGCCGCGGACTCCGAGCACCAGCGGTCCTACGCGCTCAATCTCATCGGCATGGCCACCGTGCACCTGCTCCAGCGCGAGCCCGAGCGGAGCGCGCAGTACGCCACGGACGCCATGACGATCGCCAAGAAGGTGCGCTCCGAGCGCGTCAACACGCGTATCCGAAAAACGGTGGACACGGCCGTACGCGATTTCGGTGATCTGCGCGAGGTCGTGGACCTCACCGAACGGCTCGCCGTGGAGCTGCCCGAGACCGCCGAGGCGGTCTGAGGCACCCGCACCACCGCCCAAGCCCCGGCCGCGGCCGGCCCTCCCGAACTGCCCGACTCGGCTCCCCCATGCCAGGTCATCGGAAGGCCGTCCGCGGCCGGCCCGTACCTTCCTGCGAAGGTTGCGCCACGATAACGATCGCGGTGCCCGCCATCCGGCAGTTCACCGACGCGTAACACCCACAGCGCCTTCGTCACGGCGGCGAAACAACGAGGGGCTTCCACCGAAACCGCGCTGCGTCAATCTCATGGCGCATAACCGGCCCACCCCTCAATCCGCTCAGGCTTCGCCCGCACGGGGCCGTACCAACGACGAGGAGACGCCGATGGCACCAGCCATCACGCTTGCCGCAGAGACGGAGCTCTCTGCCGCCAACACAGGCTTCATGCTCATCTGCTCCGCCCTGGTGATGCTCATGACACCGGGTCTGGCCTTCTTCTACGGAGGCATGGTCCGTGTCAAAAGCACCCTGAACATGCTGATGATGAGCTTCATCAGCCTGGGGATCGTCACCATCCTGTGGGTGCTGTACGGCTTCTCCATGGCGTTCGGCACGGACTCCGGCAGCATCATCGGCTGGAACTCGGACTGGGTCGGCCTCAGTGACATCGGCCTGACGGAGCTGTGGGACGGCTACACGATCCCGGTCTTCGTCTTCCTGGTCTTCCAGCTGATGTTCGCGATCATCACGCCCGCCCTGATCAGCGGTGCCCTGGCCGACCGGGTGAAGTTCGGCGCCTGGGCGCTGTTCGTCGCCCTGTGGGCCACGATCGTCTACTTCCCGGTCGCGCACTGGGTCTGGGGCGCCGGCGGCTGGGCCTTCGAACTCGGTGTGATCGACTTCGCCGGTGGTACGGCCGTCCACATCAACGCCGGTGCCGCGGCGCTCGGCGTCATCCTCGTCATCGGCAAGCGCGTCGGCTTCAAGCGCGACCCGATGCGCCCGCACAGCCTCCCGCTGGTCATGCTCGGCGCGGGCCTGCTGTGGTTCGGCTGGTTCGGCTTCAACGCCGGCTCGTGGCTCGGCAACGACGACGGCGTCGGCGCGCTGATGTTCGTCAACACGCAGGTCGCCACCGCCGCCGCCATGCTGGCCTGGCTCCTCTACGAGAAGATCCGCCACGGCGCGTTCACCACCCTGGGCGCCGCCTCCGGCGCAGTCGCCGGTCTGGTCGCCATCACCCCGGCCGGCGGCGCGGTCTCCCCGCTCGGTGCCATCGCCGTCGGTGCCGTCGCCGGTCTGCTCTGCGCCATGGCCGTAGGCCTGAAGTACAAGCTCGGCTACGACGACTCGCTCGACGTCGTCGGCGTTCACCTGGTCGGCGGCATCGTCGGCTCGCTGCTGGTCGGCTTCCTCGCCACCGGCAAGGGCCAGTCCGACGTCGAGGGCCTCTTCTACGGCGGCGGCCTGGACCAGTTCTGGAAGCAGTGCGCCGGTGTCTTCGCGGTCCTCGCCTACTCCCTGGTGGTCTCCGCGATCCTCGCCTTCCTCCTCGACAAGACCATGGGCATGCGGGTCACCGAGGACGAGGAAGTCGCCGGCATCGACCAGGCCGAGCACGCCGAGACCGCATACGACTTCAGCGGGGCCGGCGGCGGCGCCGCCCGTACGACCGCTGTCCCGGCCCCGGCCGCCGACACCGCGAGCAAGAAGGTGGACGCATGAAGCTCATCACCGCAGTCGTCAAGCCCCACCGGCTCGACGAGATCAAGGAAGCCCTCCAGGCCTTCGGCGTGCACGGCCTGACGGTCACCGAGGCCAGCGGCTACGGTCGTCAGCGGGGCCACACCGAGGTCTACCGCGGTGCCGAGTACACCGTGGACCTGGTCCCGAAGATCCGCATCGAGGTCCTCGCCGAGGACGACGACGCCGAGCAGCTGATCGACGTCATCGTCAAGGCCGCCCGTACCGGCAAGATCGGTGACGGCAAGGTCTGGTCCCTGCCGGTCGAGACGGCCGTACGGGTCCGCACCGGCGAGCGCGGACCGGACGCGCTCTAACAGAAGAAGACGGACAGGAGTCGCTGGGTGACGAGTACGGACATGCCGACGGAAGCAGAAGACTCGGGACCCAGCGGCTACGCGGCGGCCCGGCTGCGCCTCCTCACCGAGGGGGCGCGGTCCGGGCCGCCGCGCCGTACAGCCCTCGCGGAACTCACCGACGACTGGCTCACCGGCCTGTTCGCCGCCGGCGCCGGGTCCCTGCGCGGGGTCTCCCTGGTGGCGGTCGGCGGCTACGGCCGCGGCGAGCTGTCCCCACGCAGCGATCTCGACCTGCTGCTCCTGCACGACGGCGGCGACAACGACGCCGTCGCCGCGCTTGCGGACCGGATCTGGTACCCGGTGTGGGACCTCGGTCTCGCCCTGGACCACTCGGTGCGGACGCCCGCCGAGGCCCGCAAGACCGCCGCGGAGGACCTCAAGGTCCAGCTGGGCCTGCTCGACGCCCGGCACATCGCCGGCGACCTCGGCCTGACCGCCGGACTGCGCACGGCCGTCCTCGCCGACTGGCGCAACCAGGCCCCCAAGCGCCTGCCCGAACTGCAGGAACTGACCGCCGAGCGCGCCGAGCGCCAGGGCGAGCTGCAGTACCTCCTGGAACCCGACCTCAAGGAGGCCCGGGGCGGCCTCCGCGACGCCACCATCCTGCGGGCCGTCGCCGCCTCCTGGCTGGCCGACGCCCCCCGCGAGGGCCTCGACGACGCCCGGCGCCGGCTGCTCGACGTACGCGACGCACTCCACCTGGCCACCGGGCGCGCGACCGACCGGCTGGCACTGCAGGAACAGGACCAGGTCGCGGCCGAGCTGGGCCTGCTGGACGCCGACACCCTGCTGCGGCAGGTGTACGAGGCGGCGCGGGTCATCGCGTACGCCAGTGATGTCACCTGGCGTGAAGTGGGGCGCGTCCTGCGGTCCCGCGCGGTGCGGCCCCGGCTGCGCGCCATGCTGGGCGGCGGCAAGCCGGTGACGGAACGCTCGCCGCTGGCCGAGGGTGTCGTGGAACAGGACGGCGAGGTGGTGCTCGCCCGTGCCGCGCGCCCCGAACGCGACCCCGTGCTCCCCTTGCGCGCCGCGGCCGCCGCCGCGCAGGCCGGACTCCCGCTCTCCCTGCACGCCGTACGGCGGCTGGCCGCCACCACCCGCCCGCTGCCCACGCCCTGGCCCGCCGAGGCCCGCGAACAGCTCGTGACCCTGCTCGGCTCCGGGCGCCCCACCATCGAGGTCTGGGAGGCGCTGGAGGCCGAGGGCCTGATCACCCGGCTGCTGCCCGACTGGGAGCGGGTGCGCTGCCGCCCCCAGCGCAACGCCGTGCACATCTGGACCGTGGACCGGCACCTCATCGAGACCGCCGTCCGCGCCTCCGAGTTCACCCGCCGCGTCCACCGCCCCGACCTGCTCCTGGTCGCCGCGCTGCTGCACGACATCGGCAAGGGCTGGCCCGGGGACCACTCCGTGGCCGGCGAGATCATCGCGCGTGACGTGGCCGCCCGGATCGGCTTCGACCGCGAGGAGGTCGCCGTACTCGCCACCCTCGTACGGCACCACCTGCTGCTCGTCGACACCGCCACCCGGCGTGACCTGGAGGATCCGGCCACGGTCCGCTCGGTCGCCGATGCGGTCGGCAGCCAGTCCACGCTGGAGCTGCTGCACGCGCTGACCGAGGCGGACGCGCTGGCCACCGGCCCCGCCGCCTGGTCGTCGTGGCGCGGCTCCCTCGTCACCGACCTGGTGAAACGCGTCTCCGCGGTGCTCGCGGGGGACGCCTCCGAGGAACCGGAGGCCGCCGCGCCCACCGCCGAGCAGGAGCGGCTGGCCATCGAGGCCGTCGCCACCGGCAGCCCGGTGCTGGCCCTGCGCGCCCAGACCGAGCCCCCGGCGGACGAGCAGCCGACGGGGGATCCGGAACCGCTCGGCGTGGAGCTGCTGATCGCCGTACCGGACCAGCCGGGCGTGCTGCCCGCCGTGGCGGGCGTCCTGGCGATGCACCGGCTCACCGTCCGCACGGCGGAACTGCGCGCGCTGGACCTCCCCGACGGCGTCGAGGGGTCGGTCCTGCTGCTGAACTGGCGGGTCGCCGCGGAGTACGGCTCGCTGCCCCAGGCCGCCCGGCTCCGCGCCGACCTGGTGCGGGCCCTGGACGGCTCCCTCGACATCGCGGGCCGCCTGGCCGAGCGGGACGCGGCCTACCCCCGCCGCCGGGGCGTCCTGGCGCCGCCCCCGAGGGTCACCGTCCACCCGGCCGCCTCGCGGCTGGCCACGGTGATCGAGGTCCGGGCCCAGGACGCGCCGGGACTGCTGTTCCGGATCGGCCGGGCCCTGGAGGACGCGCGGGTGCGGATGCGCAGCGCGCACGTCAGCACGCTCGGCGCGAACGCCGTCGACGCGTTCTATGTCACCGGTTCCGAGGGGGCCCCGCTGCCCCGCGAGGAGGCCGCTTCGGTGGCCCGGAAACTGGAGGAGACGTTGCGTGGCTGAACGGGGATCCCGGCGACTCCTGCCGCCGGGATACCCTGGAGGGCGATTCCCAGCTGCCACCGACCCCGAGGACCGACGCCGCCGTGTTCGATACTCTCTCCGATCGCCTTTCAGCGACCTTCAAGAACTTGCGCGGCAAGGGGCGCTTGAGCGAAGCGGACATCGACGCCACGGCGCGCGAGATCCGCATCGCGCTCCTCGAAGCGGATGTCGCCCTCCCCGTCGTCCGCACGTTCATCAAGAACGTCAAGGAGCGCGCGCTCGGGGCCGAGGTCTCCAAGGCGCTGAACCCCGCCCAGCAGGTCCTCAAGGTCGTCAACGACGAACTGGTCACCATCCTGGGCGGCGAGACGCGCCGTCTCCGCTTCGCCAAGCAGCCGCCCACCGTGATCATGCTGGCGGGTCTGCAGGGTGCCGGTAAGACCACCCTCGCGGGCAAGCTCGGCCACTGGCTCAAGGAGCAGGGCCACTCCCCGCTGCTGGTCGCCTGTGACCTCCAGCGGCCGAACGCCGTGAACCAGCTCAGCGTCGTCGCCGAGCGCGCCGGCGTCGCGGTGTTCGCCCCGGAGCCGGGCAACGGCGTCGGTGACCCGGTCAAGGTCGCCAAGGACTCCATCGAGTTCGCGAAGTCCCGGGTCCACGACATCGTGATCGTCGACACCGCCGGCCGCCTGGGCATCGACCAGGAGATGATGCAGCAGGCCGCGGACATCCGGGACGCGGTCAGCCCCGACGAGATCCTCTTCGTCGTCGACGCCATGATCGGCCAGGACGCGGTCAACACCGCCGAGTCGTTCCGCGACGGCGTCGGCTTCGACGGCGTGGTGCTCTCCAAGCTCGACGGTGACGCCCGCGGTGGTGCCGCCCTGTCGATCCGGCAGATCACCGGCAAGCCGATCATGTTCGCGTCGAACGGCGAGAAGCTCGGCGACTTCGACGCCTTCCACCCGGACCGGATGGCCTCCCGCATCCTCGACATGGGTGACCTGCTCACCCTGATCGAGCAGGCGGAGAAGACCTTCGACCAGGCCGAAGCCCAGAAGATGGCGGAGAAGCTGGCCTCCAAGAAGGGCCAGGACTTCACCCTCGACGACTTCCTGTCCCAGATGGAACAGGTCAGGAAGATGGGCTCGATCTCCAAGCTGCTCGGCATGCTGCCCGGCATGGGGCAGATCAAGGACCAGATCAACAACCTGGACGAGCGGGACGTCGACCGCACCGCCGCGATCATCAAGTCGATGACCCCGGCCGAGCGCCAGGAACCGACGATCATCAACGGCTCGCGCCGCGCCCGCATCGCCAAGGGCTCCGGTGTCGACGTCAGTGCGGTGAAGAACCTGGTCGAGCGGTTCTTCGAGGCCCGCAAGATGATGTCCCGCATGGCCCAGGGCGGCGGCATGCCGGGGATGCCCGGGATGCCGGGCATGGGCGGCGGCCCCGGCCGGACGAAGAAGCAGCCCAAGAAGGCCAAGGGCAAGCAGCGCTCCGGCAACCCGATGAAGCGCAAGCAGCAGGAGCAGGAGGAGGCCGCCCGGCGCGCGGCCGCCGCCCAGGCCGGCGGCGCCTTCGGCGTGCCCGGCCAGCAGGCTCCGCAGGACTTCGAACTGCCGGACGAATTCAAGAAGTTCATGGGCTGACACCCGGATCCGGGTACGACGAGGAGGGCGCCCCCGGCCACCGGGGGCGCCCTCCTCGCGTGCCGGGGCCGGAGCCCCGCTAGCCGTTCGGGAAGGTCCAGGTGTACGGCTCTGCCTCGGCCTCCTGCCAGTGCACCTCGACGTTCTTCGCGCCGGCGGGCACCAGGTAGGTCTCGCAGAAGGTGTGGCTCTCGCCCTGCTTCCAGCCCTCGATGTCGTAGGGGTCCTCGCAGCCGGCCGCGTCCTCGGCGGCGCCGATGAGGATGGAGCCGCGCTGTCCGTCGGCCCAGACGGTGGTCCCGTCGCCGACCTGGGGGGAGCCGGTCAGCGCCGGGCCGCCCTTGTGCGTGAACGTCACATGGGCGACGGCCGGGACGAGCCCCTTGGCGTCCTCGGGGTCGGCCACCGCCTGCGCGGCCTCGGCCTCGGTGCCCACGTCGACCCGCTCCGCGAGGATCTCGTACGTGACCTTGCCGGGGTCCTCCTCGTACACCCCCGTGGCGCTCCGGCCGGGCTTCAGCGCGCCGCCGGAGGAGGGCTCGGGGGCGGCGGGCGAGGCCTTCGCCTGCGAGGTGGCCGGGCTCTTCGCGTCGGCCTCGTCGTCCCCGCCCGAGCAGGCGGTGAGCGCCAGGGCGAGGACGGCGACGGGCGCGGCCAGACGCAGCGCGGTCTTGCGGTACAGCACAACAGCTCCTGTATGCGGATGTGTAATTCCCCCGAGCGATTCGTCAGGCTAGAGGGAAGGCGCGCAGTTCAGCGAAGCGAGAAGGTTCTTGCTTCGCATCCTTCACACCATTCACACGTGCACTTCCAGGAACTCGCCCGCCCGCGCGGGGCGTTCAGGGCACCCGGGCGATGAGGTACCGGAACACGTTCGGCATCCACACGGTGCCGTCCGTCCGCCGGTGCGGATGGAGGGCCTCCGTCAGTTCCTTGTCCACCTGTGCCCGGTCCGTCGCGGCGATCGCCGCGTCGAACAGCCCGGTCGACAGCAGTCCGCGTACGGCGCTGTCGACATCGGCGTAGCCGAAGGGGCACGCCACCCGCCCGGAGCCGTCGGGACGCAGGCCGGCCCGGTGCGCGACCTCCTCCAGGTCGTCCCGCAGAGCGGGGCGCCAACTGCCCGCTCTGCGCAGCGGATCTGCCAGCTTGGTGGCCACGCGCAGCACGGACGACGTGGCGCAGCGCTCCGGCGGACCCCAGCCGGCCAGCACCACGGCCGCCCCCTGCTCGGCGAGCGGCCTCGCCCCTCGCAGCAGGTCGCCGAGGCCCTCCGAGTCGCCCGCGAGACACCCGATGGGCTCGAACGCCGTCACCAGGCTGTACGCGGGCGCCCCTGGCCCGGCCGCGTCCCGGGGTGAGCCGTCGGTGAGCCGGGTGTCGGCACGCGCGCGTGCGCCCCCCGGCCCCGCCGCCAGCCGCTGCTTGGCGAGGGCGAGCCGTTCGGGGGAGGCGGACTCGACACCGGCGATCGCGGCCCCCCGGGAGGACGCCATCAGCAGGGCGAGCCCGGAACCGCAGCCGAGGCCCAACATCCGTGTGCCGGGGCCCACTTCGAGCCGCTCGTAGACGGCCTCGTAGAGCGGTACCAGCATCCGCTCCTGGATCTCCGACCAGTCACGCGCGCGTGCCCACAGGTCCACACGGGTCTTGGATCCCGGGTGAGACAGGTGTTGCCGCACGAGCGTAGGTGTCATCGAAAGCGCCCCAATCCGCAGAGAGTTGCCGCTGTGCCCGTTTCCGTGTCCCCCGTGCCGTGCGTTCGCTCTTCCCCCGTATGCCAGGAAACTCCGCGCTCGACCCGGAGTCCAGGGGTCGTCGGGCCCGGCTTGGGACCGGCACGTGCCTGTGGCGAGAATTCACATTCCGGCAACGTGGGCCCGTACCATCGCGCCATGGCAAAGGCACCCGTTCTCACACCGCGGGCGGACGACTTCCCGCGCTGGTACCAGGATCTGATCGCCAAGGCCGAGCTGGCCGACAATGGGCCGGTGCGCGGCACGATGGTGATCCGACCGTACGGGTACGGACTGTGGGAGCGGATGCAGGCGGAGATGGACGCCCGCATCAAGGAGACGGGCACCCAGAACGCGTACTTCCCGCTGCTCATCCCGCAGTCGTACTTCGCCAGGGAGGCCGACCACGTCGAGGGCTTCGCGCCCGAGCTGGCGGTGGTCACGCACGGCGGCGGCAAGGAGCTGGAGGAGCCGGCGGTCGTCCGGCCCACCTCCGAGATGATCGTCAACGACTACTTCGCCAAGTGGGTGCAGAGCTACCGCGACCTGCCGCTGCTGATCAACCAGTGGGCCAACGTGGTGCGTTGGGAACTCAGGCCCCGGCTGTTCCTGCGCACGACGGAGTTCCTCTGGCAGGAGGGCCACACCGCGCACGCCACGTACGAGGACGCCCGCGACTTCGCCGCGCACATCCACCGTCAGGTCTACGAGGACTTCATGGTGAACCTCCTCGCCATGGACGTCGTACCCGGCCGCAAGACCGTCAAGGAGCGGTTCGCCGGGGCGCTCAACACCCTCACCCTCGAAGGCATGATGGGCGACGGCAAGGCGCTCCAGATGGCCACCAGCCATGAACTGGGCCAGAACTTCGCCAGGGCCTTCAACACGCGCTACCTGTCGAAGGACGGCACGCAGGAACTCGTCTGGCAGACCTCCTGGGGTTCGACGACCCGCATGATCGGCGCCCTGGTGATGGCGCACGGGGACGACAACGGCCTGCGCGTGCCGCCGCGGCTGGCGCAGATCCAGGTCGTCGTCCTCGCGATCAAGGGCGACGAGGCGGTTCTGGCCAAGGTCCGCGAGCTCGGCGACCGGCTGAAGGCGGCCGGCATCCGGGTGCGGGTCGACGACCGTACGGACACCCCCTTTGGGCGGCGCGCGGTCGACTGGGAGCTCAAGGGCGTGCCGGTGCGGATCGAGATCGGGCCGCGCGACCTGGAGAGCGGCACCGCGATGGTGGCTCGCCGGATTCCCGGCGGCAAGGAGGCGGTGGCCCTCGAATCCCTGGTGGAGCTGCTGCCCGGGATGCTGGAGGACGACCAGGCGCTGCTGCTCACGCAGTCCCGAGAGCGCCGCGAGTCCCGCACGAGTGAGGTGTCGACGATCGAGGAGGCCGTCGAGGCCGCCGCCACCGGCTGGGCGCGCATCCCGTGGGCCGCGCTGGGCGCGGCGGGCGAGGCCGCGCTGGCCGAGCACTCGGTGACCGTACGCTGTCTGGTCGCCGAGGACGGGTCGGTGCCGGAGGACGAGGACGCGCCGGGTAACGTCGCGATCGTCGCGCGCGCTTACTGAGACGAGGCGGAAAGGCGCGAGAGCGACCGAAAGGCCTCTTGCGCCGCCGCCCGACACTGCCACCCCACCGTGCGGAGACGGCGTACGCGCCGGGGCGTACGTCAGCCTACGCACCACCTTGTGGTGAGCTGCGAGGCTTCTCCGCAGATCAGCGCACCCGCCCTCGTCAGGACGCATCAGCGGCAACTGACGGGTACGTGCAAATTATTTGGGATGGCCCGGAATCGGAACACCGGGGCACCCCGGCTCGTTGTCATTACGTGAGCACGACACAGACACCACCTGTTCTCGCCGCGGAACTGGCGCAGGCGTGGGCCGACATTCAGCGGCACCACCCCGAACTGCCGGATCTCGCCGCGCCAGAGTCCCTGATCGGAGAGTCGTCGTCCGCGTGCGGACACGAGCTCTCCTTCGAGCGGCTGCTTCATGAGGCGGTGCACGGCATCGCCGCCGCCCGAGGAGTCCGCGACACCTCCCGGGCGGGCCGCTACCACAACCGCAGATTCCTGGCCATCGCCGAGGAGCTGGGCCTGGACCACCCCGACGAACCCCACCCCAGCAGCGGCTTCTCGCTGGTCACCCTCAATCCGGAGGCCAAGCGACGCTACCGTCCGACGATCGAGCGCCTCCAGCGCGCCCTGAAGGCGCACACGGCGGCCACGTCGGCGGACACGGCCCGGTCCTTCCGGGGTCCGGCGGCCCGGCACGGCTCGTCCGGGGGCGGGGTCCGCGTCAAGGCGGTCTGCGACTGCGGCCGCAATGTCCGCGTCGTCCCCTCGGTGCTGGCCCAGGCCCCGATCGTCTGCGGCGGCTGCGGGAAGCCGTTCCGGATTCCCGAGGTCGTGGGCGCGGCGTAATCCGACCAGTACCGGCATCTCGTGGCTGCCGGTGCGGTCGGCGACGCCGACTGCGCACCCGACGTTCCTCACCTCCGCGCCGGGTGCGCCTCAGCCATGCCCGCCGCCCAGGCCCTCGGTCCGAAGCGGGCCGCCGGGTGTGGCACAATGGCTAGCTGTACTCGACAGCCGCACAGGAACCCTCTCGCCTCCGGCTGACGCGTCCATCGGGCACTCGGGTACCGCAACCCCACGCGGCCGTCTCGCCGTGCCCAACCACGTCAAATCCAGGAGAACCCACTCCCGTGGCAGTCAAGATCAAGCTGAAGCGTCTGGGCAAGATCCGTTCGCCTCACTACCGCATCGTCGTCGCCGACTCCCGCACCCGTCGTGACGGTCGTGCGATCGAGGAGATCGGCCTGTACCACCCGGTGCAGAACCCGTCGCGCATCGAGGTCGACGCCGAGCGTGTCGCGTACTGGCTCTCCGTCGGCGCCCAGCCGACCGAGCCCGTCCTCGCCATCCTCAAGAAGACCGGCGACTGGCAGAAGTTCAAGGGCGAGCCCGCCCCGGCGCCGCTGCTCCAGCCGGCCGAGAAGGCCGCGCGCCCCTCGTTCGAGGCCCTGGGCGGCGACGACGAGGGCAAGGGTGAGGCCATCACCCAGAAGAAGAAGGCCGACAAGAAGGACGAGGCTGCGGCTGAGTCCGAGTCGACCGAGGCCTGAGCATGCTCGAGGAGGCTCTCGAGCACCTCGTGAAGGGCATCGTCGACAACCCTGACGATGTGCAGGTCGCATCCCGCAACCTGCGCCGCGGACGCGTGCTCGAGGTCCGGGTCCACCCGGACGACCTCGGCAAGGTGATCGGCCGCAACGGCCGCACCGCACGCGCTCTGCGCACCGTCGTGGGCGCCATCGGCGGCCGTGGTGTCCGTGTCGACCTCGTCGACGTGGACCACGTCCGCTGACGCCGAACGCAGCACCGGCTCGGGCCGGGGAGGGCCACTGGGCCGTCCCCGGCCCGCAGTCGTACGTACGACAGGAGATCTTCGAAAAGTGCAGCTCGTAGTCGCCCGGATCGGCCGCGCCCACGGCATCAAGGGCGAGGTCACCGTCGAGGTACGTACCGACGAGCCGGAACTCCGGCTCGCCCCCGGGGCCGTCCTGGCCACCGATCCCGCATCCGCGGGCCCGCTCACCATCGAGACCGGCCGGGTGCACAGCGGTCGGCTGCTCCTGCGCTTCGAGGGCGTGCGCGACCGCACCGGTGCCGAGGCCCTGCGCAACATCCTCCTCATCGCGGACGTCGACCCCGACGAACTGCCCGAGGAGGAGGACGAGTACTACGACCACCAGCTGATGGACCTGGACGTGGTCACCAAGGACGGCGAGGAGGTCGGCCGGATCACCGAGATCTCGCATCTGCCCTCGCAGGACCTGTTCATCGTCGAGCGCCCCGACGGCAGCGAGGTGATGATCCCGTTCGTGCAGGAGATCGTCACCGAGATCGACCTCGCCGAGCAGAAGGCGGTCATCGACCCGCCGCCCGGCCTGATCGACGACCAGGCGGAGATCGCCTCCTCGCGGGACGAGTCCTGATGCGCCTCGACGTCGTCACGATCTTCCCCGAGTACCTGGAGCCCCTGAACGTCTCCCTGGTCGGCAAGGCACGCGCGCGTGGACAGCTGAACGTCCAGGTGCACGACCTGCGCGGCTGGACCTACGACCGGCACAACACGGTCGACGACACGCCCTATGGCGGCGGCCCCGGCATGGTCATGAAGACCGACCCCTGGGGCGACGCGCTGGACTCCGTCCTCGCGGACGGCTACGAGACCGGCTCGTACGCACCCACGCTGATCGTCCCCACGCCGAGCGGGCGCCCCTTCACGCAGGAACTCGCGGTGGAGCTCTCCATGCGCCCGTGGCTGATCTTCACCCCGGCCCGGTACGAGGGCATCGACCGCCGGGTCATCGACGAGTACGCGACCCGGATGCCGGTCCACGAGGTGTCCATCGGCGACTACGTCCTGGCCGGCGGCGAGGCGGCCGTCCTGGTGATGACGGAGGCCGTGGCCCGGCTGCTGCCCGGTGTCCTCGGCAACGCCGAGTCCCACCGCGACGACTCCTTCGCGCCCGGCGCCATGGCGAGCCTGCTGGAGGGGCCCGTCTACACCAAGCCGCCCGAGTGGCGCGGCCGAGGCATCCCGGACGTGCTGCTCAGCGGGCACCACGGAAAGATCGCCCGCTGGCGGCGCGACGAGGCACTGAAGCGTACGACCGCCCACCGGCCCGACCTGATCGAGCGCTGCGACCCCAAGGCCTTCGACAAGAAGGACCGCGAAATGCTCTCCATCCTGGGCTGGGCCCCGGATCCCGAGGGCGAGCAGCACGGCCGATTTTGGCGCAGGCCCGAGGCCGTGGAAGAATAGGCAGCTGTTGTGCGCCGTCCGGCGTGCGCCCCTGCCGCAGGGGGACACGACGCCCGCCCCGACGCGAACAGCATCCTCCTGGAAACTACTCCCGCCTATGACCTGTGGCATGGGTGAAGAAAGCAGACGACATGTCTCACCTGCTCGACTCCGTCGACTCCGCGTCGCTGCGCAGCGACGTCCCGGCCTTCCGCCCGGGTGACACCGTCAACGTCCACGTCCGCGTCATCGAGGGCAACCGCTCCCGTGTGCAGCAGTTCAAGGGCGTAGTCATCCGCCGCCAGGGCGCCGGTGTCCGCGAGACCTTCACGGTCCGCAAGGTCTCCTTCTCCGTCGGCGTCGAGCGCACCTTCCCGGTGCACACCCCGATCGTGGAGAAGATCGAGCTCGTCACCCGTGGTGACGTGCGCCGTGCCAAGCTGTACTACCTCCGTGAGCTGCGCGGCAAGGCCGCGAAGATCAAGGAGAAGCGCGACAACTGAGCGCTTTAGGACGTCACAGCGGGGCCGGATAGCATCTGGCCCCGATGGACACCGAAGCACAGCCGACGGAGCGCGACCGCTCCTCCGCACCCGCACCGCGCGGCACGGAGGGCCGGTCGCGTTTTGCGTTGGTGTCGCGGATCTCCCAGTGGCTGCCCGGCGGACGGGTCACCCTGACCCTGCTGGTCTGCCTGGTCTTCCTGCTGCTGCTCAGCACGTTCGTGCTCCAGCCCTTCCAGATCCCCAGCGGATCGATGGAGCGCGGATTGAGGATCGGGGACCGCGTTGTCGTAAATAAGTTGGCGTACCGTTTCGGTGCCCAGCCGCAGCGTGGCGATGTCGTGGTCTTCGACGGAACCGGGTACTTCGGGGACGCGGACTACATCAAGCGCGTGGTCGGAGTGGGTGAGGACCGGGTGGTCTGCTGCGACAAGGAGGGGAGGATCCAGGTGAACGGCCGGTCGGTCGACGAGTCGGCCTTCCTGTACCCCGGGGACGGCCCGTCCGGCGTGTCCTTCGACGTCGTCGTGCCCGCGGGCAGCCTCTTCGTCCTCGGCGACCACCGCAGCGCCTCCAGCGACTCCCGCGACCACCTGGGCTCCCCGGGTGGCGGCATGATCCCCGTCGAGGACGTGATCGGCCGCGCCGACTGGATCGTCTGGCCCACCGCCCACTGGACCCGCCTGGAGCGCCCCGACGCCTACGCGCGCGTGCCCGGCCCGGCCGGTGGCCATGGGTAACCGCGGCAAGCCGCGCGGGGCACCCAGCAGCGCCGCCGAAGACCTCCTGCCCACCGGCTCCCGGCGGGCCTCCGCCTCCGGCGACGGCCGGACCCGCGCGGAGCGGCGCAAGCTGCAGCGCAAGGTCAAGCGGCGGCGCCGGCGCAGCGCGATCAAGGAGATACCGCTCCTCATCGGGGTCGCGGTGCTCATCGCGCTGGTCCTGAAGACGTTCCTCGTCCAGGCCTTCGTGATCCCCTCCGGGTCGATGGAGCAGACGATCCAGATCGGCGACCGGGTCCTGGTCGACAAGCTCACCCCGTGGTTCGGCTCCAAGCCGCAGCGCGGGGACGTCGTCGTCTTCAAGGACCCCGGCGGCTGGCTCCAGGACGAGCAGCCCACCGCAAAGAAGGAGGACCCCGTCGTCGTCAAGCAGGTCAAGGAAGGGCTCACCTTCATCGGCCTGCTGCCGTCCGACAACGAGAAGGACCTGATCAAGCGGGTCGTCGGCGTCGGCGGGGACCGGGTCACGTGCTGCGACGCGCAAGGGCGGGTCACCGTCAACGGCGTCCCGCTGGAGGAGGACTACCTCTTTCCCGGGAACGTCCCGTCCCTGACCGAGTTCGACATCACCGTCCCGCCGGGGCGGCTGTGGGTGATGGGCGACCACCGCGCCGACTCCGCCGACTCCCGCTCCCACCAGGACCAGAACGGCGGCACGGTCTCCGAGGACGAGGTGGTCGGCCGCGCCGTGGTCATCGCCTGGCCCTTCGGTCACTGGGGCACCCTGGACGAACCGAAAACGTACGCGTCCGTCTCCGACTCGGCCACCGGATCGACCGCGGCTCCCCAGCTGTCGCATAGGGTTGCCTTCGACGATCCGAACGAACCGATGCGACTCCCGAGCCCTGCGGAACTCCCGCTCGTTATGGGAGTGGTGGGCCTGCACCGCCTTCGGGGCAGGCAGTGGCACAGAGTAAGGAGTTGGCGTGGGGGATGTGGCGGTAGGCGCACGGTCCGGGCACGACGGCGAGGACCGCGGACGCCCCGCGGAGGCGACCGGCCCGGGCGCGGACGGCGCCGTGACCTCCGGACGTGACTCCGGCCGGGCCGACGAGGACACGGCGGTCGGCGAGCAGGCCCGCACGGACGGCCAGGGGCCGGGCGACTCCGCCCCCAAGGCGAACAAGGCACGCTCCTTCTGGAAGGAGCTGCCCATCCTGATCGGTATCGCGCTGGTGCTGGCGCTGCTGATCAAGACGTTCCTGGTGCAGGCCTTCTCCATCCCGTCCGACTCGATGCAGAACACCCTCCAGCAGGGCGACCGGGTGCTGGTCGACAAGCTCACCCCCTGGTTCGGATCGGAGCCCGAGCGCGGCGAGGTCGTCGTCTTCCACGACCCCGACAACTGGCTGGCCGGCGAGCCCACGCCCGACCCGAACGTCCTGCAGACCTTCCTCAGCTGGATCGGCCTGATGCCGTCCGCCGAGGAGAAGGACCTGATCAAGCGGGTCGTCGGCGTCGGCGGTGACACCGTCGAGTGCAAGGGCACCGGCCCGCTGAAGATCAACGGCAAGGCGCTGAACGAGTCGTCGTTCATCTACCCCGGCGACACCCCGTGCACCAACGACTCCGACGGCGGCCAGTTCAAGGTGAAGGTCCCCGAGGGCTACCTGTGGGTCATGGGCGACCACCGGCAGAACTCCCGGGACTCGCGCTACAACCAGGCGGACGCCAACAAGGGCATGGTGCCGGTCGACAAGGTCGTCGGGCGTGCCGTCGTGGTGGCCTGGCCGGTCAACCGCTGGGACACCCTGCCGGTTCCGGACACCTTCGACCAGAACCTCAGCGCGCACACGGCGGCCGTCGCCCCCTCGGGACTCGCCCTCGTCGGTGCCGTGCCGCTCGTTCTGTGGCGCCGCAAGTGGGCCCGCAAGGGCTCCGAGTGATCCAGACCATGGGCTGACCCCGGGGTGTACCCCCGGGTAGGGTGCGGACCCATGGGTGGCGAGAGCACGACGCGTACGGCCCCGCCGAGCGGCGGAGGCAGAGGCCCGGCGGGCAGCAGGACCGGACAGCGGCTGTCCGGCCTCGCGGTCGCGCTGGGCCTGGTGCTGTTCCTGGGCGGCTTCGCCTGGGCGGCGGTGGTCTACCGGCCGTACACCGTGCCCACCACGTCCATGGCGCCCACCATCGACGCCGGTGCCCGGGTGCTGGCCGAGCGGGTCGACGGGGACGAGATACGTCGCGGGGACGTCGTCGTCTTCAAGGACGCGGCCTGGGCGAACGCGCCGGTGCTCAAGCGGGTGGTGGCCGTCGGCGGCGACACCGTCGCCTGCTGCACGGACGGCCGGCTGACCGTCGACGGCAAGAAGATCGACGAACCGTATCTGCCCGACGGCAGCCTGACCGCGACCACCGACTTCCCGACTGTGACCGTCCCCAAGGGACGGCTGTTCCTGCTCGGTGACGAGCGGCACGGCTCGCTGGACTCCACCGCCCATCTGACCGACGCCGCGAGCGGCACGGTGGCGACCGGTGCGGTGACCGCCCGGGTCGACGCCGTCGTCTGGCCGATGGACGGCATGCTGGAGCGCCCCTCCGGCTTCGAGGAACTGGGCGCGATCTCCTCGCCCGGACCGCTGCGCACCATGGGCGTCCTGATCGTGGTGGGCGCCCTGCTGGTGCTCGGCGGTGCGGCCTACGGGCCGGTGGCGAAGTGGCTGGGCCGCTCCCGTACCGGGACGGGGTCCGCGGGTGCCCGCTGAGGACACGTACACGGGCGGGATGCGCAAGGTCGCCCGGGTCGTTCTGCTGGATCCCGAGGACCGGATCCTGCTGCTGCACGGGCACGAGCCGGACGATGTGAGCGACGACTGGTGGTTCACGCCCGGCGGGGGCGTCGAGGGCGACGAGACCCGGGCACAGGCCGCGCTGCGGGAACTCGCCGAGGAGACCGGCATCACCGAGGTCGAGCTGGGCCCGGTGCTCTGGCGGCGGACGTGCTCGTTCCCCTTCGCCGGCCGCCGCTGGGACCAGGACGAGTGGTACTACCTGGCCCGTACGGCGGAGGCGCGGGACGTGGTGCCCGGGGCCGGGGGCCTCACCGAGCTGGAGCGGCGCAGTGTCGCCGGAGCGCGCTGGTGGACGTGTCAGGAACTGAGCCAGGCACATGAGACGGTGTATCCGACCAGACTCGCCGAGCTGCTGCGCAGGCTGCTCGACGAAGGTCCCCCGGCCGGGCCCGTGACCCTGGACACCGAAATCGTCTAGGGGCTCGCGGGGCTGGCGCACAATGGGTGGATCGCACGGCTGAAGGGGAACATGCCATGAGCGCCGAGGACCTCGAGAAGTACGAGACCGAGATGGAGCTCAAGCTCTACCGGGAGTACCGCGATGTCGTCGGTCTGTTCAAATACGTGATCGAGACCGAGCGGCGCTTCTATCTGACCAACGACTACGAGATGCAGGTGCACTCGGTCCAGGGAGAGGTGTTCTTCGAGGTGTCCATGGCGGACGCCTGGGTCTGGGACATGTACCGGCCGGCCCGGTTCGTGAAGCAGGTGCGTGTGCTCACGTTCAAGGACGTGAACATTGAGGAGCTGAACAAGAGCGACCTCGAACTCCCGGGCGGGTGACGGAGTTATCCACAGGGAGTGACTTGTCCACCAAGATCCTTTTCTTGGGGGCGGATGCGTGATCGTCGGTGCCGGAGGTGGTGCCGACATGAACGCACGCAGTGCACTCGGCAGGTACGGAGAAGGGCTGGCCGCCCGGAGGCTGGCCGAGGCCGGGATGACGGTCCTGGAGCGCAACTGGCGCTGCGGCCGCACTGGTGAGATCGACATCGTGGCGCGGGACGGGGACGCGCTGGTCGTCTGCGAGGTCAAGACCCGCAGGGGCGACTGCTTCGAACACCCGATGGCCGCGGTGACGCCCGAGAAGGCGGAACGCCTGCGGAACCTGGCCGAACGCTGGATCCAGTCCCATGGAGGGGCGCCACCCGGCGGCGTCCGCATCGACGTCGTCGGCGTCCTCCTCCCCCAGCGGGGCGCCCCCGTGGTCGACCACGTGCGGGGGGTGGCGTGATGGCGTTCGCCCGCACCTGCTCGGTGGCGCTGGTCGGAGTCGAGGGCGTGGTGGTGGAGGTCCAGGCCGACCTCGAACCGGGCGTGGCGGCCTTCACCCTGGTCGGCCTGCCCGACAAGAGCCTGACCGAGAGCCGGGACCGGGTCCGGGCGGCGGTGGTCAACTCGGGCACGCCCTGGCCGCAGAAGAAGCTGACGGTGGGGCTCAGCCCGGCGTCGGTCCCCAAGGCCGGCAGCGGCTTCGACCTGGCCGTCGCCAGCGCGGTCCTGGGCGCGGCGGAACGGATCGATCCGCGGGTCCTCGCCGACATCGTGATGATCGGGGAGCTGGGCCTGGACGGCCGGGTGCGGCCCGTCCGCGGCATTCTGCCCGCGGTGCTGGCCGCCGCCCACGCCGGGTACGAACAGGTGGTCGTACCGGAGAGCGCCGCCGCCGAGGCCTCCCTGGTGCCCGGGGTCTCCGTGCTGGGGGTGCGCAGCCTGCGCCAGCTGATCGCCGTCCTGGCCGACGAGCCCGTGCCCGAGGAGGAACCGCACGAACCCGGCCGCCCCGATCCGCTGCTCGCCGGACTGCGGGTGCCCGGCACGGGCGCGGCCACCGGCATGCACAGCGCCGGAGCGGCCCAGCAGGACAGCGGCCATGACCTGGCCGACGTCGTGGGCCAGCTCTCGGCCCGTACGGCCGTGGAGGTCGCCGCGGCCGGCGGACACCATCTGTTCCTGGAGGGGCCGCCCGGGGCCGGCAAGACCATGCTCGCCGAGCGGCTGCCCGCGATCCTGCCCCGGCTGGCCAGGCAGGAGTCGCTGGAGGTCACGGCGGTGCACTCGGTGGCGGGACTGCTGCCCGCGGGCAAGCCCCTGATCGACGTCCCGCCCTACTGCGCCCCGCACCACTCCGCGACGATGCAGGCCCTGGTCGGCGGCGGTCCCGGCATCGCCCGGCCGGGTGCGGTGTCGCTGTCCCATCGGGGCGTCCTGTTCCTGGACGAGACACCCGAGTTCAGCAGCCAGGCGCTCGATGCCCTGCGCCAGCCCCTGGAGGCCGGGCACGTCGTGATCGCGCGCAGCGCGGGCGTCGTCCGGTTCCCGGCGAAGTTCCTGATGGTGCTCGCGGCCAACCCCTGCCCCTGCGGCCGGTTCTCCCAGAACGACGACTTCTGCGAGTGCCCGCCCGCTGTCGTCCGCCGCTACCAGGCCCGGCTCTCCGGGCCCCTGCTCGACCGGGTGGACCTGCGGGTCGAGGTGGACCGGGTCACCCGCGCGGAGCTGACCGAGCGCGGTGCCCGGGGTGAGTCCACGGCGGCGGTGGCGGCCCGGGTCCAGCAGGCCAGGGACCGGGCGGCGGCCCGGCTGGCCGGTACGCCCTGGCGGACGAACAGCGAGGTGCCGGGCCGGGAGCTGCGCAGCCGCTGGTACGCCGCGTCCGGCGCGATGGACGAGGCCGAGCGCAGCCTGGAGCGGGGCGTACTGACCGCCCGCGGCCTCGACCGGGTCCTCCGGGTCGCCTGGACCGTCGCCGACCTCGTCGGCCACGACCGGCCCGACGGGACGGACGTCGCCCTGGCGCTGCAACTGCGTACCGGGGTCCCCCGTGGGGTGCCGATGGCCATCGGGGCGTTGACGTGAGCCGCGCCGCTGATCCGGACGAGGAGCTCCACGACCGGGTGTTCCTCGCCCGGGTCCTCGAACCGGGCGACGAGACCGCGGGGCGCTGGTTGCGGGAACTGGGCAGCCGGGAGATCGCGCGGCGGCTGCGAGTGAAGGGGGCCAGGCCCGACGGCGTGAGCGAACGGCGCTGGGCCGGGCTGCTGGCGCGGGCCGAGCGGGCCGACCCCGCGCGGGACCTCGCTGCGGCCCGGGACGAGGGGGTCCGGTTCGTGCGCCCGGGGAGCGCCGAGTGGCCGGGACAGCTCGACGATCTCGGGGACGCGCGGCCGGTGGGCCTGTGGGTGCGGGGCGTGGCCGATCTGCGGATATGGGCGCTGCGGTCCGTCGCCTTGGTCGGGGCGCGGGCCTGTACCGAGTACGGCTCCCACATGGCGGCCGTCCTCGGTGGCGGGCTCGCCGAGCGGGGGTGGGTGGTGGTCTCCGGCGGGGCCTACGGCATCGACGGCGCCGCCCACCGGGGGGCCCTCGCCGCCGGCGGGGCCACCGTGGCCGTGCTCGCCTGCGGGGTGGACCGGCCCTATCCGCGGGGGCACACACAGTTGATCACCAGGATCGCGGAACAGGGGCTCGTGATCGGGGAGTTGCCGCCCGGGGACCATCCGACGCCCAGCAGGTTCATCGTGCGGAACCGGGTGATCGCCGCGCTCACCAGGGGCACCGTCGTGGTCGAGGCCGCGCACCGGAGCGGGTCGCTGGCCACCGCACGGGCGGCGCAGCGGCTGGGGCGCCACACGATAGGGGTACCGGGGCCGGCGACCAGCGGGCTCTCCGCCGGGGTGCACGAACTGCTGCGGGGAGACGCCGTCCTCGTCACCGACGCCGCGGAAGTCGTCGAGCTCGTCGGGGACATGGGCGAACTCGCTCCCGACCGGCGCGGGCCCGTGCTGCCGCGGGACCTGCTGGCCCCGGGCGCCCGCCGGGTGCTGAGCGCGCTGCCCGGGAGCCGCCCGGCCCCGCCGGACGAGATCGCCCGCGGGGCGGGGACCACGGACGACGACGCCATCGCCCGGCTGTACGAACTACGAGCACTTGGTTACGTCGAACGACACGGCGACGGCTGGAAGTTGACACGCCAGTCGATGATCTCGCTCCGCCAAGATCACAGTCGGGGTTGACCGAGCGTGTTCGGCCGTCCGGGGGAACCGCGACGCCCTTGGGAATTCCCGGAGTTGATGCGCGCGGCCGATCACGCAGAGCAACCGCCATGCCCCGGGGGGACGCCCAGCGGAACGTATCTGCGCACTCCCCGAGCCCTGGCCTTCGCACACTGCGACTCTCCAGTCACGCTACGCTCACGTGGATTCCGGTGCAGACCGGCAGCACAGCACCAGACCCGTACCAGACCGACACCTCACCCAGGCACCCGCACTTCACGGCAGAACGGCACAAGGCGACGAATGCCCCAGCACACCTCCGGGTCCGACCGGGCGGCGATCCCCCCAGCCGCCCGTGACGGTGGCAGCGTGCGGCCCCCCGCTCCCTCGACGCTCGACGAGCTGTGGCGGTCGTACAAGGCGACGGGGGACGAGCGGCTGCGCGAGCAGCTGATCCTGCACTACTCGCCGCTCGTGAAGTACGTGGCGGGACGGGTGAGCGTCGGGCTGCCGCCCAATGTGGAGCAGGCCGATTTCGTGTCCTCCGGGGTGTTCGGGCTGATCGACGCGATCGAGAAGTTCGACATCGACCGGGAGATCAAGTTCGAGACGTACGCGATCACCCGGATCCGGGGCGCGATGATCGACGAGCTGCGGGCGCTCGACTGGATCCCGCGGTCGGTCCGGCAGAAGGCGCGGAACGTGGAGCGGGCCTACACGACCCTGGAGGCGCGGCTTCGGCGCACGCCGTCGGAGGGGGAGGTGGCCGCCGAGATGGGCATCGCCGTCGACGAACTCCATGCCGTGTTCAGTCAGTTGTCGCTGGCCAACGTGGTGGCACTGGAGGAGCTGCTGCACGTGGGGGGCGAGAGCGGGGACGGGCTCAGCGTCATGGACACGCTGGAGGACACCGCCGCGGACAACCCCGTGGAGGTGGCCGAGGACCGGGAACTGCGGCGCTTCCTGGCGCGGGCGATCAACACCCTGCCCGAGCGGGAGAAGACCGTCGTGACGCTCTACTACTACGAAGGGCTCACGCTCGCCGAGATCGGGAACGTGCTGGGGGTGACCGAGAGCCGGGTGAGCCAGATCCACACCAAGTCCGTGCTCCAGTTGCGGGCGAAGCTGGCGAGTTTTGGACGCTGAGCGGGTGCGGGGGCCGGGAGTCACTCCCGTCGTCGGCGGCGCGTCCGTACAGTGGTTGACGTGCCAAGGATTCGAGCGGCCTCCGTGGCCGAGCACCGGTCGATGCAGCGAGCCGCCCTGCTGGACGCGGCTCGTTCCCTGCTGTCCGAGGGCGGGACGGACGCGCTGACGTTCCCGGCCCTCGCCGAGCGGACGGGGCTTGCGCGGTCGTCCGTGTACGAGTACTTCCGGTCACGGGCCGCCGTGGTCGAGGAGCTGTGCGAGGTCGATTTCCCCGTGTGGGCGGCGGAGGTCGCCGCGGCGATGGACGGGGCGGCGTCGGCCGAGGGCAAGGTCGAGGCGTATGTGCGGGCGCAGCTGGCCCTGGTGGGCGACCGGCGGCACCGGGCCGTGGTCGCCATCTCCGCGAGCGAGCTGGACGCCGGGGCCCGGGAGAAGATCCGGGCCGCGCACGGCAGCCTGGTCGCGATGATCGTCGAGGCGCTGCGGGACATGGGGCACGCGGAGCCCCGGCTCGCGGCGATGCTGCTGCAGGGCGTGGTGGACTCGGCCGTGCGGCGGATCGAGCTGGGGGCGGCGGAGGAGCCGGCGACGATCACGGAGGCGGCGGTGTCGATGGCGTTGCGCGGGGTGCGGGGCTGAGGTCGGCGTTTCTTTGTGGGCCCGGGTAGTGGTGGTGCGGGGGTTGGACCCGCGGTGGCTGTGTGCCGGTTGAGGCCTGCGTTGGCTGTGTCCAGGGCAGCGGTGGTGCGGGGCCCGGGGTCGTATCCAGTGCGTCCACGACCGTCGCGGTGCGGGTTGAGGCCCCCCTTGGCTATGGAACGGGCGGCGGCTGTACGGGTTGCGGGCCGCACGGTTCAGGGCAGGGGCACGTCCAGGACCGGTAGCAGTCTCGACGGGGCCCTGTTCAGGAGACCGAGCGGGTTCAGGTAGGTGTCGCCCCTGCGCAGGCCCCAGTGGAGGCAGGCCCTCGGGCAGTGGGGCGTGGGGCCCGTCACCGTCCCCACCACCTGGCCCGCCGTCACCTCCGCTCCCTTCTTCACCCCCGGGGTGATCGGCTCGTACGTCGTGCGCAGGGGCGGGGCGCCCGTGTTCTTCAGTTCGATCGAGAGCACCCCGCGGCCCGCCACCCGGCCCGCGAAGCTCACCCGGCCCGGGGCCACCGCCCGTACGGGGGTACCGGAGGGAGCCGCCAGGTCCACCCCGCGGTGGCCGCGGGCGTAAGGGGCCGGGGGCGGTTCCCAGCCGCGCAGCACTGTGGGACGGGGCACCGGCCAGCTCCGGGCCGCCGCCGGAGCCGGGGTGCCCGCGGCCGCGGGGGACAGGGGTGCCCCTGGTGCCGCGCCGGGCAGCGTCAGGACCGTCAGCGCCAGGACCGCCGTACTCGCCCATCGTTTCGCTCGCATGCCCACAGGCTCTCGCCAGGCCCGTCGATCATGGAGGGATCTGTGGACCGCCCCGCGCTTGTGGACAGTGGCGTCACCCGGTGCCTTCCCGGTCCCGTACACTTCTTCTGGCGATCCGGGTCACCGGGTCGACTTCGCACGCCCCGACATCGGGTCGACTCAACGACCTGTGTCAGCGCTCCTCGGTCCTTCGTGGCACGGCGCATGTGGGCGTCAGGCGCGGGAGCCGTCCGGCCCCCGCGGCACAACCGAGAAATTCAAGGAGATACGGCCATGGCCGTCGTCACGATGCGGGAGCTGCTGGAAAGCGGCGTCCACTTCGGTCACCAGACCCGTCGCTGGAACCCGAAGATGAAGCGCTTCATCTTCACCGAGCGCAACGGCATCTACATCATCGACCTGCTCCAGTCGCTGTCGTACATCGACCGCGCCTACGAGTTCGTCAAGGAGACCGTCGCCCACGGCGGCACGGTCATGTTCGTCGGCACGAAGAAGCAGGCGCAGGAGGCCATCGCCGAGCAGGCCACCCGCGTCGGCATGCCCTACGTCAACCAGCGCTGGCTGGGCGGCATGCTCACCAACTTCTCCACCGTCTACAAGCGTCTGCAGCGCCTCAAGGAGCTCGAGCAGATCGACTTCGAGGACGTCGCTGCTTCGGGTCTGACCAAGAAGGAGCTCCTGGTCCTCTCGCGTGAGAAGGCCAAGCTGGAGAAGACCCTCGGTGGTATCCGCGAGATGTCCAAGGTTCCCAGCGCCGTCTGGATCGTGGACACCAAGAAGGAGCACATCGCGGTCGGTGAGGCCCGGAAGCTCAACATCCCGGTCGTCGCCATCCTCGACACCAACTGCGACCCCGACGAGGTCGACTACAAGATCCCGGGCAACGACGACGCGATCCGCTCCGTCACCCTGCTCACCCGTGTGATCGCCGACGCCGTCGCCGAGGGCCTCATCGCCCGTTCCGGCGTGGCGACGGAGGGCAAGGGCGAGAAGGCCGCCGGCGAGCCGCTCGCCGAGTGGGAGCGCGACCTGCTCGAGGGCGAGAAGAAGCCTGAGGAGGCTCCGGCCGCCGCCGAGGCCCCGGCCGAGGCTCCGGCCGACGCCGCCGAGGCTCCGGCCGACGCTGCCGCCGAGGCTCCGGTCGAGGCCGCTGCCGACGCCCCGGCCGCCGAGGCCGAGCAGGCCTGACCCGTCAGCGTCAGAGGTGACGGCGGGGGCGGTGACATCGGTTCCGCCCCCGCCGTTCACCCGTAGGTCAGCGGTGGGTCGTCGGTCCGCGGCTACATGTGGAGCGCGGACCCCCGCAGATCTTCGACCTTCCAGACTTCGAGAAAGATTTCGAGACTCATGGCGAACTACACCGCCGCCGACGTCAAGAAGCTCCGTGAGCTCACGGGCGCCGGCATGATGGACTGCAAGAAGGCGCTGGACGAGGCCGAGGGCAACGTCGACAAGGCCGTCGAGGCGCTCCGTATCAAGGGCCAGAAGGGCGTCGCCAAGCGCGAGGGCCGCTCCGCCGAGAACGGCGCCGTGGTGTCCCTCATCGCCGACGACAACACCTCCGGTGTCCTGGTCGAGCTGAAGTGCGAGACGGACTTCGTCGCCAAGGGCGAGAAGTTCCAGGCCGTCGCCAACCAGATCGCGCAGCACGTGGCCGCCACCTCCCCGGCGGACCTCGAGGCCCTGCTCGCCTCCGAGATCGAGGCCGGGAAGACCGTCCAGGCCTTCGTGGACGAGGCCAACGCCAACCTCGGCGAGAAGATCGTCCTCGACCGCTTCGCGCAGTTCGCCGACGGTTTCGTCTACGCCTACATGCACCGCACCATGCCCGACCTGCCGCCGCAGATCGGTGTCCTGGTCGAGCTGGACAAGGCCGACGCCGAGCTGGCCAAGGGTGTCGCCCAGCACATCGCCGCCTTCGCGCCGAAGTACCTCTCCAAGGAGGACGTGCCGGCCGACGTCGTCGAGTCCGAGCGCCGCGTCGCCGAGGAGACCACCCGCGCCGAGGGCAAGCCCGAGGCCGCCCTGCCGAAGATCGTCGAGGGTCGCCTCAACGGCTTCTTCAAGGACGCCACGCTGCTCGGCCAGCCGTACGCGCTCGACAACAAGAAGTCCGTCCAGAAGGTTCTGGACGAGGCCGGTGTCACCCTGAAGCGCTTCACGCGCATCAAGGTCGGCATCTGAGTCCGTACCGCGATCGACGCTCGACCCCGATAGGGTCGACAGCAGTCGTCCGCGTACGCCGTCACCTCGGTGGCGGACGACAGCAGATCTGACGAGGAGGCCATTGCCGCGTATGGGATACGAACCCATCCCCACCGGCAGTGGCCTTCTTCGTATGTGCGACCCGTGGAAAGAAGTGAGAGTCCGATGACCACCAAGGCCCAGAAGAGCGACGACGGCAAAGTACGCGGCCGGTATCTGCTGAAGCTGTCCGGAGAGGCCTTCTCCGGCGGTGGGGGCCTCGGCGTGGACCCGAACGTGGTGCACAAGATCGCCCGCGAGATCGCGGCCGTCGTGCGCGACGGCGCCGAGATCGCGGTCGTCATCGGCGGCGGCAACTTCTTCCGCGGCGCCGAACTGCAGCAGCGCGGCATGGACCGCGCCCGCTCCGACTACATGGGCATGCTCGGCACCGTGATGAACTGCCTCGCCCTCCAGGACTTCCTGGAGAAGGAGGGCATCGACAGCCGGGTCCAGACCGCCATCACCATGGGCCAGGTCGCCGAGCCGTACATCCCGCTGCGCGCCGTGCGCCACCTGGAGAAGGGCCGCGTGGTCATCTTCGGCGCCGGTATGGGCATGCCGTACTTCTCCACCGACACGACCGCCGCCCAGCGCGCCCTGGAGATCGACGCCGAGGCGCTGCTGATGGGCAAGAACGGCGTGGACGGGGTCTACGACTCCGACCCGAAGACCAACCCGGACGCGGTCAAGTTCGACTCCCTCGGCTACGGCGAGGTCATCACCCGGGACCTCAAGGTCGCCGACGCCACCGCCGTCACGCTCTGCCGCGACAACAAGCTTCCGATCCTGGTGTTCGAGCTTCTGGCGGAGGGCAATATCGCCCGCGCCGTCAAGGGTGAGAAGATCGGCACGCTTGTGGGTGACCAGGACAGTGACCAGGACAACCGGGACTGACGGCAACACCCACGGACCCTGACCGGGGGATGGACAATGTCCTGCCGGTCGGGAACCGTGCAGGAAGAAGACGCGACGCAGCCGGCCGCCGCCCCCGCAAGGATCCGCAGCCGGGCCTACTCAAGACACGCAGGAGCAAGTGGTGATCGAAGAGACCCTCCTCGAGGCCGAGGAGAAGATGGAGAAGGCCGTCGTGGTCGCCAAGGAGGACTTCGCCGCGATCCGCACCGGCCGTGCGCACCCGGCGATGTTCAACAAGATCGTGGCCGACTACTACGGCGCGCCGACGCCGATCAACCAGCTGGCTTCGTTCTCCGTGCCGGAGCCGCGCATGGCGGTCGTGACCCCGTTCGACAAGAGCGCCCTGCGCAACATCGAGCAGGCGATCCGCGACTCCGACCTGGGCGTCAACCCGAGCAACGACGGCAACATCATCCGTGTGGTGTTCCCCGAGCTCACCGAGGAGCGCCGCCGCGACTACATCAAGGTCGCCCGGAGCAAGGCCGAGGACAGCAAGGTCTCCATCCGCTCGGTGCGCCGCAAGGCCAAGGACGCCATCGACAAGCTCGTCAAGGACGGCGACGTCGGTGAGGACGAGGGCCGCCGTGCGGAGAAGGAGCTCGACGACACCACCCACAAGTACGTCGCCCAGGTGGACGAGCTCCTGAAGCACAAGGAAGCTGAGCTGCTCGAGGTCTGATGAACGACTCTTCCTGGGGAGCGCCGCCACAAGCCGGGTACTGGGGGCCGTCCGACCAGGGGCCTGTCCAGGGGGCTGCCCCGGCGGGTCCCACGTACGATGCGCCTGAGGCGCAGCAGACTCGCCCCATGCCCATCGTGCCCGACGGACCCGCTGTACCCGGATACGGCGATGACCAGGATGACGATCGGGGGGCCGCTCGGCTGAGCGGCCCCTTGTTCCGCGACGAGACGCCGCGGGCGCAGCCCCACGGCAACGCGCCGCAGAATCCGGAGCCCATGCACGACGCCCCGCAGCCGGCGCCCCGACCGCAGAAGAAGAGCGCCGGGCGCGATCTGGGTGCGGCGATAGGGGTCGGCATCGGGCTCGGCGCGGTGATCGTCGCCTCGCTGTTCGTGTACAAGGCCGCGTTCGTCGGGGTCGTCGCCGTCGCCGTCGTCGTGGGTCTGTGGGAGCTGACCAAGCGGCTGGAGGAGCGCAAGGGCATCAAGGCGCCGCTCGTCCCGCTGGCGGTCGGCGGTGCGGCTATGGTCGTCGCCGGGTACGTCCGCGGTGCCGAGGGCGCCTGGGTGGCGATGGCGCTGACCGCGCTGGCCGTCCTGGTCTGGCGGATGACGGAACCGCCCGAGGGCTACCTCAAGGACGTCACGGCGGGCGTCTTCGCCGCGTTCTACGTCCCGTTCCTGGCCACCTTCGTCGCGATGATGCTCACCGCCGACGACGGCCCGGCCCGGGTGCTGACGTTCCTGCTGCTGACCGTGGTCAGCGACACCGGGGCGTACGCCGTCGGCTGGCGCTTCGGCAAGCACAAGCTCGCTCCGCGCATCAGTCCCGGCAAGACCCGCGAGGGGCTGCTCGGGGCGGTGTCCTTCGCCATGGTGGCGGGTGCGCTGTGCATGCAGTTCCTGATCGACGACGGTGCCTGGTGGCAGGGCCTCCTGCTCGGTCTCGCGGTCGCGGCGAGCGCCACGCTGGGCGACCTCGGCGAGTCGATGATCAAGCGCGACCTGGGCATCAAGGACATGGGCACGCTGCTGCCGGGGCACGGCGGCATCATGGACCGGCTGGACTCCTTGCTGCCCACGGCGCCCGTGGTCTGGCTGCTGCTCGTGCTGTTCGTCGGGTCCGGCTGAGCGTCGTACGGACCCCCGTGGAGCCCCCGCCTCGGCGGGGGCTCCGCTGTTCCCGCGGGCGTTGCGGTGGGACGCTGGAGGGGTACGCCCGCGAAGGGGGCCCACCATGTCCGCCATCCGCGAATCCATCGACCTCGACTGCACGCCCGAAGAAGTCTTCGCGTACGTCACCACCCCCTCCAACCTGCCCGAATGGCAGCTGAGCGCCGTCAAGGCGGAGCGGCTGGAGCTGGGGCCGGTGCACCCCGGCTCGCGGGTCAGGGTCACCCGCCGCATCGGCACCCGTGAGGTCCCGATGACCGTGGAGTTCGACGCCCTCGACCCACCGCGCACCTGGGACCTGCACGGCATCGAAGGGCCGGTGCGCCCCCGCACCCACGGGTCGATCGAACCGCTCGACGAGGGCCGGCGCTGCCGCGTGACCATCGAGGTCGACTTCGAGGGACACGGCCTCGGCAAGGTCCTGGTGCCGCTCGTCGTCCGCCCCCAGGTCCGCAAGGAGCTGCCGCGGGACGAGGCGCTGTTGAAGGAGCGGCTGGAGGGGGCCGGTGCGTGAGGGGGCGGCGGCGGTCACACAGGTGCCCTACATGCGCGTTCAGCGTGGATAGGAGGCTTGTTGTGTGGTGCTGGGCCGTAGCAACCCCACGGGACATGCTGATCATGTGAACGGCGACAGGCCCTTGCCCTCCAGATGGGCGAGCAACGAGTCGAGGCATGCGTCTGGCGTGGCCAGGTCAGCACGGAAGAACGAGTCCTTGCCGAGCTGCCCGCCGCTGACGATGACCGGAGAGATCAGCACACCCCCTAGGGCATGGGCCCTGGGCCGTCCCTGGGCTGTCGGAGGCCCACCGGCCTGGGCCCCCGCAGTTGATCTGCGACACTGGAAGGGTTATGCCAAAGCCCGGAGAACTCACATTCGTCGCCCCCCGCGGAGCCAAGAAGCCGCCGCGGCACCTTGCCGATCTTTCGCCTGCCGAGCGGAAGGACGCCGTCGCGGCGATCGGGGAGAAGCCGTTTCGTGCCAAGCAGCTCTCGCAGCACTACTTCGCGCGGTACACCCATGACCCCGAGCAGTGGACCGACATCCCGGCCGGGGCGCGCGGCAAGCTGCGCGAGGAGCTGTTCCCCGAGCTCATGACGGTCGTACGGCATCTGTCGACCGACCAGGGGACCACCCGCAAGACGCTGTGGCGGCTGTTCGACGGGACGCTCGTCGAGTCCGTGCTGATGCGGTATCCGGACCGGGTCACCATGTGCATCAGCTCGCAGGCCGGCTGTGGCATGAACTGCCCGTTCTGCGCGACCGGGCAGGCCGGGCTGGACCGGAATCTGTCCACCGCCGAGATCGTGCACCAGATCGTCGACGGGATGCGGGCGCTGCGGGACGGGGAGGTGCCCGGAGGGCCCGCCCGGCTGTCCAACATCGTCTTCATGGGGATGGGCGAGCCGCTCGCCAACTACAACCGGGTCGTGGGCTCCATCCGGCGGCTCACCGACCCCGAGCCGGACGGGCTCGGGCTGTCGCAGCGTGGGATCACCGTCTCCACCGTCGGTCTGGTCCCGGCCATCCACCGGTTCTCCGACGAGGGCTTCAAGTGCCGGCTCGCGATCTCGCTGCACGCCCCCGACGACGAGCTGCGCGACACCCTCGTCCCGGTGAACACCCGCTGGAAGGTCCGCGAGGTGCTGGACGCGGGCTTCGCGTACTCCGCGAAGTCCGGACGCCGGCTGTCCATCGAGTACGCGCTGATCCGGGACATCAACGACCAGGCCTGGCGGGGCGACCGGCTCGGGCGGCTGCTCAAGGGCAAGCCCGTGCACGTGAACCTGATCCCGCTGAACCCGACCCCGGGCTCGAAGTGGACCGCTTCCCGGCCCGAGGACGAGAAGGCGTTCGTCGAGGCCATCGCCGCCCACGGGGTGCCGGTGACGGTCCGGGACACCCGTGGTCAGGAGATCGACGGGGCGTGTGGTCAGCTCGCGGCCACCGAGCGGTAGTGTGCGGGCGGTAGTCTGATCGTCGTACGGACATCTTCATATTCCGACAGGGGAGCGCCACAGCGCTGAGAGTGCGGGACAGGCCGCAGACCCTCTGAACCTCGCCCAGGTCATTCTGGGTAGGGAGATCGGTCGTCACTCGAGCTGTTGCGCCCTGCCCGGACTCTTGGGAGGTCCGGGCGGGGCCGCGTCTCTTCCTGGTCCACTCCAGGAGGAATTCAGTGAGCATCACCAAGAAGGCCACCGTCATGGCCGTCGGACTCGGCCTCGTCACGCTCTCGGCGTGCGGGTCCTCCGACGACGACCAGGGCTCCGGCGGCTCCGCCAGGACCGTCACCCTGGTCAGCCACAACTCGTGGGCCGTGTCCAAGGACGTCCTCGCGGAGTTCGAGAAGAGCTCCGGCTACCGGGTCAAGGTCCTGGAGGACGGCGACGCCGGGCAGGCCGTCAACAAGGCCATCCTGACCAAGGACAACCCGCAGGGCGACGTCTTCTTCGGCGTCGACAACACCCTGCTGTCCCGCGCGCTCGACAACGGGCTCTTCCAGCCGTACGAGGCGAAGGGCCTCGACCAGATCGACGCCACGTTCCAGCTCGACCGGGACGAGCACCGGGTCACCCCGGTCGACTACGGCGACATCTGCGTCAACTACGACAAGAAGTACTTCGAGGAGCGCGACCTGGCCCCGCCGTCGACCCTCGACGACCTGGTCGAGCCCGCGTACAAGAACCTCCTCGTCACCGAGAACGCCTCCACCTCCTCGCCCGGCCTCGGCTTCCTGCTCGGCACCGCCGCGCGGTACGGCGACGACGGCTGGCCGGAGTACTGGAAGAAGCTCAAGGCCAACGGCGTCAAGGTGGTCGACGGCTGGGAGCAGGCCTACAACGAGGAGTTCTCCGGCTCCGCCGGCGGCAAGGCGGCCAAGGCCGACCGGCCGCTGGTCGTGTCGTACGCCTCCTCGCCGCCCGCCGAGGTGATCTACGGCGACCCGAAGCCGGCCACCGCGCCCACCGGAGTGGCCGAGGGCACCTGCTTCCGGCAGGTCGAGTTCGCGGGCCTGCTCGCCAACGCGAAGAACAGCGAGGGCGGCAAGGCGCTGATCGACTTCCTGATCAGCAAGAAGTTCCAGGAGGACATGCCGCTGAACATGTTCGTCTACCCCGTGGTCGAGGAGGCGGACGTGCCCGCGGAGTTCACCGAGCACGGGCCCGCGGCCAAGGACCCCGCGACCATGGACCCCGCCGAGATCGCCGACCACCGCGACGAGTGGGTCAAGTCGTGGACCTCGCTCGTACTGAAGTAGCCGGCCGGCGACGGCACGCGGCGCGGCTGGGCCTGATGGCCCTGCCCGTCGCGTTCTTCGGCGTCTTCTTCGCCTACCCCGTCGCCGCGATCGTCGCGCGCGGCCTGCGCGTCGACGGGGTCTGGCAGCTCGGCCGGATCGCGGACGTGCTCAGCCGGCCGGACATCCGGCACGTCCTGTGGTTCACCACCTGGCAGGCGCTCGCCTCCACCGCGCTGACCCTGCTGCTGGCGCTGCCCGCCGCCTATGTCTTCGCCCGCTTCCGCTTCCCCGGCAAGCAGATCCTGCGGGCCGTGGTGACGGTGCCGTTCGTGCTGCCGACGGTCGTCGTCGGTACGGCCTTCCTGGCGCTCGTCGGACGCGGCGGACTCCTCGACGAGCTGTGGGGCCTGCGCCTGGACACGACCGTGTGGGCGATCCTGCTGGCGCACGTCTTCTTCAACTACGCGGTCGTCGTCCGCACGGTCGGCGGGCTCTGGGCGCAGCTGGACCCGCGGCAGGAGGAGGCGGCGCGGATGCTCGGCGCGTCCCGCCGACGGGCCTGGCTGACGGTGACGCTGCCGGCGCTCGGACCGGCCGTGGCCGCCGCCACCCTGATGGTCTTCCTGTTCACCTTCACCTCCTTCGGAGTGGTGCAGATCCTCGGCGGCCCGACCTTCTCCACCCTCGAAGTGGAGATCTACCGCCAGACCTCCGAGATCTTCGACCTGTCCACGGCCGCGGTCCTCACCGTCGTCCAGTTCGCGGCAGTCGGCGCGATCCTCGCCCTGCACGCCTGGACCGTACGGCGCCGGGAGACCGCCCTGCACCTGGTGGACGCCTCGGGGACCGCGCGCCGGCCGCGCGGAGCCGGGCAGTGGGCGCTGCTGGCCGGAGTTCTCGCCACCATCGCGGTACTGATCCTGCTGCCGCTCGCCGTGCTGGTGCAGCGGTCCCTGGACGCCCCCGGGCTCGGCTACTACCGGGCGCTGACCTCGGCCGACGGCGGAGTCTTCCTGGTCCCGCCGATCGAGGCCATCGGCAACTCACTGTCCTACGCCGTGGTCGCCACCGCCATCGCCGTACTGGTCGGAGGTCTCGCCGCCGCCGCGCTGACCCGGCGGGACGCGGGCCGGTTCGTCCGCGGCTTCGACGCGCTGCTGATGCTGCCGCTCGGGGTCTCCGCGGTGACCGTCGGGTTCGGGTTCCTGATCGCCCTGGACGAGCCGCCGCTGGATCTGCGGGCCACCTGGATCCTGGTGCCGCTCGCCCAGGCGCTGGTCGGCGTGCCCTTCGTGGTGCGGACCATGCTGCCGGTGCTGCGGGCCGTCGACCACCGGTTGCGGGAGGCGGCGGCCGTGCTGGGGGCGTCGCCGTGGCGGGTGTGGCGGGAGGTGGATCTGCCGATGGTGCGGCGGGCGCTGCTGATCGCGGCCGGGTTCGCCTTCGCGGTGTCGCTGGGGGAGTTCGGGGCGACCGTGTTCATCGCCCGGCCCGACAACCCGACGCTGCCGGTGGCGGTGGCCAAGCTGCTCGGACGCGCCGGGCAGCTCAACTACGGGCAGGCGATGGCCCTTTCGACGATTCTGATGGTGGTGTGCGCGGTGGCGCTGCTGGTGCTGGAGCGGCTGCGGACCGATCGGACGGGGGAGTTCTGATGCTGCTGAGCCTGGAGAACGCGACCGTGCGGTTCGGCGGGCGGGCCGTGCTGGACGCCGTGGACCTGGCGGTCGCCGAGCACGAGGTGGTCTGCGTCCTCGGGCCCAGCGGCAGCGGCAAGTCGACGTTGCTGCGGGCGGTCGCCGGACTCCAGCCGCTGGACGCGGGGCGGGTGACGCTCGACGGGCGCGACCAGCACGGCGTTCCCGCGCACCGGCGGGGAGTGGGGCTGATGTTCCAGGACCATCAGCTCTTCCCGCAGCGGGACGTGGGCGGGAACGTCGCCTTCGGGCTGCGGATGCACGGGGCGTCGAAGCGGCAGCAGGCCGAGCGGGTAAGGGAGTTGCTCGACCTCGTCGGGCTGCCGGGCGCCGCCGGGCGGGCCCTCGCCGCCCTGTCCGGCGGGGAGCAGCAGCGGGTGGCGCTGGCCCGGGCGCTGGCGCCCCGCCCCCGGCTGCTGATGCTCGACGAGCCGCTCGGGCAGCTCGACCGCTCGCTGCGGGAGCGGCTGGTCGTCGAACTGCGGGAGCTGTTCAGTGAGTTGGGTACGACCGTGCTGGCCGTGACGCACGACCAGGGGGAGGCCTTCGCGCTGGCCGACCGGGTGGTGGTGATGCGGGACGGGCGGATCGCCCAGTCCGGTACGCCGCTCGAGGTGTGGCAGCGGCCGGTCGACGCGTTCGTGGCCCGTTTCCTCGGCTTCGACAACGTGGTCCCCGCCACGGTCTCCGGGCAGGCCGCCGACACCCCCTGGGGCAAGCTGCCGGTGCCCGACGACACCGCCGAGGGCACCCGCACGCTCCTCGTCCGGCCCGCCGGGGTCCGCCTGGTCGCGGCCGACCAGGGCCTGCGCTGCACGGTGGCCGCGCGCACCTTCAAGGGCACCCATGTCGCCGTACACCTGCAGCCCGAGGACGCGCCCCGGCTGGAGGCGGCGTGTGCGCTGCGGGAGGCGCCGGAGGTCGGGGACCGGGTCGGGGTGGAGTTCGACGCGGCCGACATCGTGGTGCTCGACTGACCGTCCGGAGTACGGGAAAGCGGGCCACCGTCCGGATCGTGGGGGAGCGGGCCACCGTCCGGGCAGGCCCGCCCGGCTGATGGCCCGCTCCGGGATCAGCGGGAGCGCCTGCGCATGCCCAGGAAGACCGCGCCGCCGCCGATCGCCACCAGCACCACCGCGATGCCCGCGATCAGGCCGGTGTTGGAGTCGGCGCCGGTCTCGGCGAGGTTGGACTCACCGGCCGGGGTCGGGACGTTGCTGGAGGTGTCCGCCGGGGCGGTGCTGTCGCCCTCGGAGGGCGCGGGTGCCGGGGTCTCCTCGGCCGCCGGGGCGGAGGCGGACGGGGTCGGTGCCGCGCTGTCCGACGGAGCCGGCGCCGGGACGTCCTCCTTCTTGCAGGCCGTGGCCGGGGTCGTCAGGTTCGGCTTGATGTCCTCGTCGACATAGCCCTCGGCCTTGACGTGGATGCGGTACTCGGCGTTCGGCTTCCAGTTCTCGGCGAACGTGATGGTGACGCCCTCGCGCGAGCCCTCGACCACCTGCTCGCCCACCTTCTTCAGGTCGGCGCCGTTGTTCTGCAAGTAGACGCTGACGGTGGCCTGGACACCGGCGGGGTCCACGTCGGTGACGGTGATGACACCGTTGTCGCCGTCGCACTTGGCTTCGGCGGAGAAATCCTTGATGTCGCACGCGATCGCGTTGCCGCCGAGACCGAGCACGAGCGCGGCCGAGGCGGAGGCGATCCCGAGCACGCGCGCGGAACGCGCGACGGTACGGCGGGATATGGGCAAAGCTGACAGGACTGCCACGTTGGTCCTTCGCATGGTGTGCAATTGCGGGGGGTTGAGGGAGCGGAGACGCACCCGCTTCTCCACTCCCGGGAGGCTCACAGGTTTATAAGCGCTGTGTAAGAAGTGTCAACGCACATGCCGGACAAGCACCTTGGCTTTGCCCTCTCATTAACCACCGAGACGTTTCAACGCCTGCGGAGCCTCCTCGATCCGGTCGACCAGCGCGATCCGGGACTCCATCGAGCGCTCCCGCGCCAGCGACCGCAGCAGCGGCCAGGCCGGCAGCTTCTCCGTCCAGTGCGCCCGGTCGACCAGCACCATCGAGGTGGGCTCGCCGCGCGACTCGTAGTAGTTCGGCGTGGTGTTGTCGAAGATCTCCTGCACGGTGCCGGCGGCGCCGGGCAGGAAGACCACGCCCGCGTTGCAGCGAGCCAGCAGGCCGTCCTCGCGGGTGGCGTTGGCGAAGTACTTGGCGATGTGCGCGGCGAAGGCGTTGGGTGGCTCGTGGCCGTAGAACCAGGTGGGGATGCCGATGGAGCCGCCGCCCTTGGGCCAGCGGGTGCGGACCTCGAAGGCCGCGGCCGCCCAGGCGGTGATCGAGGGGGTGAACCGCGGTTCCTTGGCGAGGAGTTGGAGCGCCTCGGTGAGCATGGTGTCGCCGTAGGGTGCGGCATACGCGCCGAGGTTCGCCGCCTCCATCGCGCCCGGGCCGCCACCGGTGGCGACCACGAAGCCCTCGCGGGTCAGCTCCCGGCCGAGACGGGCCGCACCGGCGTACGCCTCCGTGCCGCGGGCCATCGCGTGACCGCCCATCACCCCCACGACCCGGGTACCGCGCAGGAGTTCGTCGAGGGCGTCGGAGACGGCGTCGTCGTGGACCGCGCGGAGCATCGAGGCGAAGATGTCGCCGTCCGCCTTGGTCCGCTGGAACCAGGCGTAGGCGAGGGCGTCGGGGGTCTGTTCGTAGCCCCGGTCCAGCCCGGTGAACAGTTCGTCGGGGGAGTAGAGCAGGCCCCGGTACGGGTCGAAGGCGAGGTCCGGTACCGGCGGGAAGACCAAGGCGCCGTCCGCGCGGATCTTCACGGCCGCTTCCTCGCGCATCGCGCAGCCGAGGAAGACGGCGCCCGCCGTGTCCGTGGCGAGCAACTCGCGGGTGCGGTCCGTCAGATCGACGGCCTGGATCCGGAATCCGGCGAGGGTGCCGCGGGCCGAGACGGTGGCGTCGAACTCCTGGAGCGTCTCGATCTCACGGTCGCCGTGGTGGGCCGCATGGGCGGGCATCGTCTGCACCCGCCCATGCTAGACACGGTGGTGGTTCAGCCCTCGACCGCGGCGGGGTCCATCCACACGACCTCCCAGCTGTGGCCGTCGAGGTCGTCGAAGCCGCGGCCGTACATGAAGCCCATGTCCTGGACCTTCGCGGAGGCGGTGCCGCCGGCCGCGACCGCCTTCTCCACCAGCTCGTCGACCTTCTCGCGGCTCTCGGCGCTCAGACAGATCAGCACCTCGCTGGTCTTCGTGGCGTCCGCGATCTCCTTGTCGGTGAAGGTCGCGTAGAAGGGCTTGGCGAGGAGCATCGCCACGATGGTCTCGCTGATCACGACACTCGCCGTGTTCTCGTCGCTGAACTGGGCGTTGATCGAGTAGCCCAGCTCCGTGAAGAACTTCTTCGAGGCGTCGAGGTCGGCAACGGGCAGGTTCACGAAGATCATCTGCTGGTACATCTGGAGTCTCTCCCTCAATGTCGGTCGTTACGTGGGATTAGACCGGAGGGCCGGGCGGAACTCATCGCGGTCCGGTGATTTTTTTCGTACGGATTTCTGGTGCCGGCTCCGGGGCCGCTCAGCGGGCCAGCGGCAGCGCCGCGAGTTCGGCGACGATCAGGGTGATCGGGCCGAAGACGGCCAGGAGGGCGCCCGCGCGCAGGGCCGCGGCGCTGCGCAGCACCGTGGGCGGGGCGCCGAGGCGGAGCAGGGCGGCCGTGGTGTCGGCGCGGGCCTGCCGTGCCTCGATGGCGGCGGTGAGGAGGGTGGCCACCGCGCAGCCGGTGACCACGGTCGCGCCGAGGGTGGTGAGCGGGCCCAGGGTGCGTCCGTCCGCCGCGGGGTCGTGCAGGACGGCCATGGCGTACGCGGCGGAGGTGACGGCGC
This sequence comes from Streptomyces sp. YS415, assembly GCF_023544665.1. Lineage (GTDB taxonomy): Bacteria > Actinomycetota > Actinomycetes > Streptomycetales > Streptomycetaceae > Streptomyces. The sequence goes on along the minus strand of NZ_JAMJFL010000011.1, from coordinate 83,529 downwards.
AGACCACACCGAGGGGGCGGCCGATCCTGGTGGCCTCCTCCATGAGGACCCGGCCGGCCAGGAGGCGCAGCGCGCCGGGGCGCACCGACTGCAGCAGCCGGCCGCACAGGTGGGTGAGTCCCGGGCCGGCCAGCGCGAGGCCGACCGCGGTCAGGGCCCAGCCGACGAGGACGGCGGCGGGACCCGTGGGAAGGCCGGAGGGCATCCTGGTGGCGTGCGTGGTGGCCGCACTGGCGTACGCCTCCACGGCCAGGCCCGCGGCGAGGATGGCCGTGCCCCAGGGGAGGCCGGAGGGGGTGGCGGTGGCCTGCGGGGCCTCCGGGACCCGGGCGGGCGGAGCCTCCTCGCCCGCCCGCGGCTGCGGGGCTGCCCGCCCCGGGTCGCCGCTGCCGGGCGCCTCGCCGCGCGGGCCCGCGCCGCCGGTCTGCGCGCCGGGAGCCGCCCCGGCCGCCCGGCCGCCGGTGGCCTGGCGGAACCGCGCGCCGAACCGTCCGTACGCGCCGAACGTCTCCCGGGCCGCCGAGCTGCCCTGGGACCCGAACCGGCCGAAGCGCCGCAGTCCCTCTCCCGCGGTGGACCGTGCCTCTCTCGGCCGGAGCGTCACCGCCACCGCCAGGGACGCTGCCGCCGGGACCAGGCACAGCAGGGTCAGGGCTGCCGGAAGGGGCAGCGGCTGCGACGCCGCCAGGAACTCCGCCGCCGCGCCGTCGAACGGCATGCCCGTCAGGTCGCCGCGCAGGTGGAGGAAGAACAGCAGCGCGAGCATGGAGCCGAGCAGGGTGGACAGGGCGGTGGTCGTCGCCGAGACGGCCATCAGGCGGACCGGCCCCAGACCGATCGCCGACAGGCCGGGGCGCGGGCGGGTGCCCGGGTCGGTGCGGGCCACCGCCACCGCGAAGTAGACGGTCGCGGTCAGGGGCGCCGCGCACCAGGTCAGGCGGAGGAAGGACGCACCGGGGGAGCCGGGATGGGTCATCGCGTGGCCCAGGGTGCACAGGAGCAGGAAGCCCGTGCCCGCCGAAGCCGTCGCCACCAGCAGGCGGCGCAGTTGTACGGCGGGGTGGGCGCGGCGGGTCAGGCGGAGAGCGAGCACGCGGCCCGGCCTTCCGCTTCGGCCATCGGGGGCAGGTGCACCGTGTTCACGCGGCGCCCGTCCAGCAGGGACACCGTGCGGTCGGCCAGGGCCGCGGTCTCCGCGTCGTGGGTCGCCAGGACCACCGTGATGCCGTGCGAGCGGGCCGCCGTCGTGAGCGTCCGCAGGACGTGCGCGCGGTCGGCGCGGTGCAGCGGCGCCGTCGGCTCGTCCGCGAAGAGGACCGTGGGCCCCGGGGCCAGCGCGCGGGCGATGCAAACGCGCTGGCGCTGCGCCTGGGTCAGCTCCCGCGGGCGCTTGCGGGCCCGGTCACCGATGTCGAGGCGCTCCAGCCATTCCAGCGCGGCCGTCTTGGCGCGGCTGCGGCCGGTGCCGCGCAGCATCAGCAGCAGGGCCGCGTTCTCCCAGACGTTGAGCTCGGGGACCAGTACCGGCTCGGGGTCGATCCAGCCGAAGCGGTCCCGGCGCAGCCGTTCGCGGTCGGCGGGGCCCATGGTGTGCACCGGCACGCTGTTGAACCAGATCTCGCCGCGCTGCGCCGGGGTCTGGCCGGAGAGGCAGCGCAGGAGCGTCGACTTGCCGCTGCCGCGGGGCCCGCTGACGGCGAGGATCTCGCCCTCCCGGACACCGAGCGAGACACCGCCGAGCGCGGGCGAGCCGTCGGGGTGGGTGAAGTGCAGGGCGCGGGCCCAGAGCACATCGTTGTCGGGCGGGGCCTCCATGCGCGTAACACCTCGTTCTGATCCGTTTTCCCTGCCGTGGTCCCCCGTGCGGGGGAACGACAGCAGGGCCGATCGGTTACCAGGCACGCTAAGGATCCCGGCGGAGGAGCCCGGACAGCACGCGGCCCGGGGTGCACCCTTCTCACTCGGATGGGTGCACCCCGGGCCGGACGGACGGCTCGGCCTTCGAGGGCTAGAGCTTCGTCCACGCCTCCGTCAGCGTCGCGCGCAGGATCTGCTCGATCTCGTCGAACGTCTCCTGGTTGGAGATCAGCGGCGGGGAGAGCTGGATGACCGGGTCGCCGCGGTCGTCGGCACGGCAGTACAGGCCGTTGTTGAAGAGTGCCTTGGAGAGGAAGTTGTAGAGCACGCGCTCGGTTTCCTCGTCGGTGAAGGACTCCTTGGTGTGCTTGTCCTTGACCAGCTCGATGCCGTAGAAGAAGCCGTTGCCGCGGACGTCGCCGACGATCGGCAGGTCGTACAGCTTCTCCAGCGTGGCGCGGAAGGCGCCCTCGTTGTCGAGCACGTGCTGGTTGAGGCCCTCGCGCTCGAACAGGTCGAGGTTGGCGACGCCGACCGCCGCGGAGACCGGGTGGCCGCCGAAGGTGTAGCCGTGCAGGAAGGTGTTGTCGCCCTTGTAGAACGGCTCGGCCAGGCGGTCGGAGATGATGCAGGCGCCGATCGGGGAGTAGCCCGAGGTCATGCCCTTGGCGCAGGTGATCATGTCCGGAACGTAGCCGAACTTGTCGCAGGCGAAGGTCGTGCCCAGCCGGCCGAAGGCGCAGATGACCTCGTCCGAGACGAGCAGCACGTCGTACTGGTCGCAGATCTCGCGCACCCGCTGGAAGTAGCCGGGCGGGGGCGGGAAGCAGCCACCGGCGTTCTGCACGGGCTCCAGGAACACCGCGGCGACCGTCTCGGGACCCTCGAACAGGATCTGCTGCTCGATCTGGTCGGCGGCCCAGCGGCCGAAGGCCTCCGGGTCGTCGCCGTAGATCGGGGCGCGGTAGATGTTGGTGTTCGGCACCTTGTGCGCGCCCGGGACCAGCGGCTCGAAGGGGGCCTTCAGCGCCGGCAGGCCGGTGATGGACAGGGCGCCCTGCGGGGTGCCGTGGTAGGCGACCGCGCGGGAGATGACCTTGTACTTGGTCGGCTTGCCGGTCAGCTTGAAGTACTGCTTGGCGAGCTTCCAGGCGGTCTCGACCGCCTCGCCGCCACCGGTGGTGAAGAAGACCTTGTTGAGGTCGCCGGGGGCCTCGTTCGCCAGGCGCTCGGCCAGCTCGACGGCCTTGGGGTGGGCGTAGGACCAGACCGGGAAGAAGGCGAGCTCCTGCGCCTGCTTCATGGCGGTCTCGGCCAGCTCCTGGCGGCCGTGGCCTGCCTGGACCACGAACAGGCCCGCGAGCCCGTCGAGGTAGCGCTTGCCCTTGTCGTCGTAGATGTAGGTGCCCTCGCCCCGGACGATGGTGGGGACGGGGGCGTTCTCGTACGAGGACATGCGGGTGAAGTGCATCCACAAGTGGTCGTACGCGGTCTGGCTGAGGTCCTTGGTGCTCACGGTTATCGGGTCCTCACGGCTATCGGGTTCCCCACATGTAGGTCTGCTTCTTGAGCTTCAAGTAGACGAAGCTCTCGGTGGAGCGCACTCCGGGGATGGCTCGGATACGGCGGTTGATGACTTCCAGCAGGTGGTCGTCGTCCTCGCAGACGATCTCCACCATCAGGTCGAAGGAGCCCGCTGTCATCACGACGTACTCGCATTCGGGCATCGCGGTGAGCGCGTCGGCCACGGACTCCACGTCACCCTCGACATGGATGCCGACCATCGCCTGGCGCCGGAAGCCCACGGTGAGCGGGTCCGTGACGGCGACGATCTGCATCACGCCCTGGTCGAGCAGCTTCTGGACGCGCTGGCGCACGGCCGCCTCGGAGAGGCCCACGGCCTTGCCGATGGCGGCGTACGGCCGGCGGCCGTCCTCCTGGAGCTGTTCGATGATGGCGAGGGAGACGGCGTCCAGGTGCGGCGAGCTGCCGTTCCTGGATTCGCGGGGGGACTCACGAGAGTCCCGGGGGTCTGCGCTTCGACTGGCCACGACCTCACTGTGCACGAGGTCTCGACAGTTTCGCAAGGGCGAGGCGATGAAATTCGTTGTTTACGTGTGTGAGTCCTGCGGATTTCGCAGTTCGAGTGGGATCGGGGGTGTTGAAAACGTCGGCTTGCCGATTAGGGTGGGTGTCTCAGCAATCGGACAGTAGAACCCCTGACAGGAGGCCGGCAGTGAGCACCGAGCTGCGTCGTCTGCGCAATTACATCGACGGTGAGTTCCGGGACGCCGCCGACGGACGGACCACCGAGGTGGTCAACCCCGCGACGGGCGAGGCGTACGCGACCGCGCCGCTGTCCGGGCAGGCGGACGTCGACGCCGCCATGGAGGCCGCCGCCCGCGCCTTCCCCGCCTGGCGCGACACCACCCCCGCCGAGCGCCAGAAGGCCCTCCTGAAGATCGCGGACGCGTTCGAGGAGCGCGCCGAGGAGCTCATCGCGGCCGAGGTGGAGAACACCGGCAAGCCGATCGGACTGACCCGGTCCGAGGAGATCCCGCCGATGGTGGACCAGATCCGGTTCTTCGCCGGTGCGGCCCGCATGCTCGAGGGCCGCTCGGCCGGTGAGTACATGGAGGGGATGACCTCCATCGTCCGCCGTGAGCCGGTCGGCGTCTGCGCGCAGGTCGCGCCGTGGAACTACCCGATGATGATGGCCGTGTGGAAGTTCGCCCCGGCCATCGCGGCGGGCAACACGGTCGTGCTGAAGCCGTCGGACACCACCCCGGCCTCGACCGTCCTGATCGCCGACATCATCGGCTCGATCCTGCCCAAGGGCGTCTTCAACGTCGTCACCGGCGACCGGGACACCGGCCGCCTGATGGTCGAGCACCCGACCCCGGCGATGGCCTCCATCACCGGCTCGGTCCGCGCCGGCATGTCGGTCGCCGAGTCCGCGGCCAAGGACCTCAAGCGGGTCCACCTGGAGCTGGGCGGCAAGGCGCCGGTCGTCGTCTTCGAGGACACCGACATCCCCAAGGCCGTCGAGGACATCTCCGTCGCGGGCTTCTTCAACGCCGGCCAGGACTGCACGGCCGCCACCCGCGTCCTCGTCCAGGAGTCCATCCACGACGAGTTCGTGGCCGCGCTCGCCAAGGCCGCCGCCGAGACGAAGACGGGCCAGCCGGACGACGAGGACGTGCTCTTCGGCCCGCTGAACAACCCCAACCAGCTCAAGCAGGTCTCCGGCTTCATCGAGCGGCTGCCCGCGCACGCCAAGGTCGAGGCCGGCGGTCAGCGGGTCGGCGACAAGGGCTACTTCTACGCGGCGACCGTCGTCTCCGGGCTCCGGCAGGACGACGAGATCATCCAGAACGAGGTCTTCGGGCCGGTCATCACCGTCCAGTCCTTCTCGGACGAGGCGCAGGCCGTCGAGTGGGCGAACGGCGTGGACTACGCCCTCGCCTCCTCGGTGTGGACCAAGGACCACGCGCGCGCGATGCGGATGTCGAAGTCGCTGGACTTCGGCTGCGTCTGGATCAACACGCACATCCCGCTGGTCGCGGAGATGCCGCACGGCGGCTTCAAGAAGTCCGGCTACGGCAAGGACCTCTCGGGGTACGGCTTCGACGACTACACGCGGATCAAGCACGTCATGACGTCGCTGGACGGCTGACGGCAGTTCCCGGACCGCGGGTGTCCGGCACCACGTCGACGACGTGCTGCCGGACACCCGCGGTTCTGTTTTCCCGCCCCCCGCTTTTGAACATGTTCAACTTCGGCGTACGCTGCGGCCATGAGCGACAGAGCCGCCCTGTTGAGGGGCATCCGCGGCTGGTTGGTGTTCTTCGTGGTGTGTCTGGTGCTGAGCGGGGTCACAGCCTTCCCGCTGGTGCACGAACTGCGCTGGACCGAGGACCTGTTGAGGTCGCTGTCGGTGCAGGACCACCTGCCCGGGCTCATGGAGTGGATCGAGCGGGTGCGCCGCGGCCTCGACACCGCCGACGCCGACTACCCCTTCCTCCTCTACGGCACCGACTGGCTGGCCTTCGCCCATCTCGTCATCGCGGTCGCCTTCTACGGGCCCTACCGCGATCCGGTCCGCAACATCTGGGTCGTCGAGTGGGCGATGATCGCCTGCGCCGGCGTCATCCCGCTCGCCCTGATCTGCGGACCGATCCGCGGGATCCCCTTCTGGTGGAGCGTGATCGACATGGCGTTCGGGGTGTTCGGAGTCCTGCCGCTCTACGTGCTGCGGCAGAAGATCAAGCAGCTGGAGGCGCTGACCGCCCCCGTGACGGCCGTCGTCGGTCTGAACGCGGCGCGGGGCAGCGTCAGCGGTTGACCGTGGGGACGTGCCCCTTGCGGGCGGCCAGGAGGGTGTCGATGCGGTTCGTGGTGATCGAGTCGACGCCCAGGGCGATCAGCCGGCGCATCGAACGGCGGGTGTCCGGCGTCCAGACCGACAGCAGGTGCCCGCCCCGGTGGACGCGTTCCGCGAGGGCGCGGTCGACCAGGCCGAAACGGTAGTTGAGCCAGCGCGGCCGTACCGCCTCCAGCAGCGCGGGCCGCGGCGGTGCCAGCGTCGTCCAGGTCAGGGCGATCTCGGCGGCCGGGTCGGCGGCGCGGACCGCGAGCATGGCGGGGGCGCCGGCGCAGTAGTACACGCGGTCCGACGCGCCCGCCTCCCGTACGGCGTCCACGATCCGGCGTGCCGTGCGCAGATCCGGCCGGCCGGGCAGGTCGAGCATCACCCGGTGGCCGTCGGTCGCGTCCAGCGCCTCGGCCAGCGTCGGCACTCCGCCGCCCGTGTGCCCGAGCAGTTCGTCCGCCGACAGGGAGCGCAGCGGGCGGTCCAGCTCCCACAGCCGCTTCAGCGACTCGTCGTGCAGCAGGACGGGTGTGCCGTCGCGGGTCAGCCGTACGTCGACCTCCACCGCGTCGGCGCCTCTGCGGAGCGCCGAACGCAGGGAGTCGAGCGTGTTCTCCCGGAACAGATAGGGGTCGCCCCGGTGGGCGACCGCGGTCACGTCCTCGGTCATCGCGGCGGTCAGCTCGGTGGCCATCGGGGCGGTCAGGGGGTGAGCCAGGCGGCGGTGTACGTGTCGATCTCGGCCTTGATACGGGCCTTGCCGGGCTCGTCGAGGAAGGACGCCTCGACCGCGTTGTGCGCCAGCTCGGCCAGGCCGCGCTCGTCGAGATTCAGCAGGCGGGCGGCCACCGCGTACTCGGCGTTGAGGTCGGTGCCGAACATCGGCGGATCGTCGGAGTTGATGGTGACCAGAACGCCTGCCCGGACGAACTCCTTGATCGGGTGCTCGTCGAGGGTGCGGACCGCGCGCGTGGCGATGTTGGAGGTCGGACACACCTCCAGCGGGATCCGGTTCTCGGCGAGGTGGGTGAGCAGCTTCGGGTCCCGCGCGGAACTGGTGCCGTGCCCGATGCGCTCGGCGCCCAGGTGCGTCAGGGCGTCCCACACCGTCTCCGGGCCGGTGGTCTCACCGGCGTGCGGCACGGAGTGCAGGCCCGCGGCGATGGCCCGGTCGAAGTACGGCTTGAACTGCGGCCGGGGCACGCCGATCTCGGGCCCGCCGAGCCCGAACGACACCAGGCCCTCGGGGCGCAGCCGGTCGTCGGTGGCGAGCCGCACGGTCTCCTCGGCGGACTCGAGCCCCGCCTCGCCGGGAATGTCGAAGCACCAGCGCAGTACGGTCCCGAACTCGGCCTCCGCCGCCTTGCGGGCGTCCTCGATCGCGTCCATGAAGCCGCGCTCGTCGATGCCGCGGCGGACGGAGGAGAAGGGGGTGATGGTCAGCTCGGCGTAGCGCACCTGCTGCCGGGCCAGGTCCCGGGCCACCTCGTACGTCAGCAGGCGTACGTCCTCCGGGGTGCGGATCAGGTCGACGACGGACAGGTACACCTCGATGAAGTGGGCGAAGTCCGTGAAGGTGAAGTAGTCGACCAGGGCCTCGGGGTCGGTGGGCACCTTGGAGTCGGGGTGGCGGGCGGCCAGTTCCGAGACGATGCGCGGGGAGGCGGAGCCGACGTGGTGCACATGGAGCTCGGCCTTGGGCAGTCCGGCGATGAAGGCGTGCGGGTCGCGCGTGGCGCCCGCGAGGCCGGCGGCGGTGCGGTCGGTCAAGGTTCCTCCCCGGGAACGGCGTCCCCGGCCGGGTTGCGGCGGGACGCGGGTGATCGGCTGATCGGTGACTCGGGATCATCGTAGGCCGGAGCCCCGGGGTCCGGGGCCGCGCCGTAGCATGACGGAAGGCAGACAGAGGGGGTCCCGCGCATGCCCGAGGACACGCCGCCGCGGCGCGAACCGCCGCATCCGTCAGGACACGGGCCCGCTCCCGAGGTCCGGCTGGACAAGGGACCGGACGCGTCCGCGCCCGAGCCGAATCCGTGGGCGCCGCCGTCGGTGGACGGCCCCGGTAACACGGTGGCCTCGGCGTCGGGCACCTGGTCGGCTCCCTCCGGCCCTTCCGTGCACGATCAGCAGACGGTGGCCTCGATGCCGGGCGTCGACGCGACGGGCCCGCAGCAGCCGTGGCCCGCCCCGGCGAACCCCTTCGCGGCGCCGGGCGCCCCCTACGGCCAGGGCGAGCCGGTCCCGCCGCCGCCCATCGCCCCGGACGGCCCTGGACAGATTCCCTACGGCTACCCGGGGGGACACGGCTACCCGAGCGGATACGGCTATCCGGGCGGACCCGGATACCCGGGCGGGGAGTACGCCTGGGCCGGGATGCAGCCCATGCCGGTGCCGAGCAACGGCATGGGCACGGCGGCGCTGGTGCTCGGGATCATCTCGGCGGCGGTGTTCTGCCTGTGGCCGGTGGCCATCCTGCTCGGCATCCTGGCGCTGATCTTCGGCCTGATCGGCAGGGGCAAGACCCGCCGAGGAGAAGCGACCAACGGCGGCCAGGCCCTGGCCGGGCTCATCTGCGGCACAGCCGGGATCGTCCTCGGCCTCGCGATGCTGGCCTTCGTGATCGCTACGCGGTAGAGGGCCGGGGGCTGCCGCCGGGGCGGTGCCGCGGGGGTGACGTGGGCCGGGGCTTGTCTGCGGTGGGCGGTGACAGCTCGGGGGCTTGTCTGCGACAGGTGTTGAAGGCCCGGGGGCTTGCCTGCGGTAGGCGGTGAAGGCTCGGGGGCTTGACTCCGGTAGGCGGTGAGGCTCAGGCGCGTGTTGCGCGGGGCGCCGTACAGAGGCCTGTCACGCGAGGCGGTGGACGCTCGGAGCTCTGACGCGCGGGACGGGCGGCTCCCACCCGGTCAGCCAGCCCCCCTACTGTCCGAGCCCTCGGCCAGCCAACCCCCTACTGCCCGAGCCCTGCCCATCCGCCCCCACCCCGTCCCCTCTACCCCCGCAACCGCTCCCGCGCCTCCATCAGTGCGAAGCCCAGGAGGTTCGGCCCCCGCCACCGTTCCGGATCCATCGCCGCGTCGTCGGTCGCTGCCAGGCCGATGCCCCAGACCCGGTCCACCGGGCTCGCCTCCACCAGGACACGTCTGCCCGTGCCCAGCAGGAAGCCGCGCAGCGCCTCGTCCGAGGCGAACTTGTGCACGCTGCCCTCGACCACGATGCCGAACCGCTCGCGCGCCCAGGTCTCCTCGTCGAAACAGCGCACCAGCCGCCCGGCGTTCTTCGCCTCCGAGGGGTGCCCGGCCGCCAGGATCGCGCGCTCGGCGTCGGGGTCGCCGAACAGGCGGGCCTTGCCGGCCATCATCCAGTGCTCGGCCGTCGCGTACCGGACGCCGTCCACGGTGAACGGAGACGGCCACCACTGACTCAGACAGCTCGCGCCGACCCGGCCGTCAGGTCTCGGCCGATGGCCCCAGAAGTGCAGATACTTGATATCCGCCCCTGCGCGGACCTCCCTGACCAGGGCGTCCCGAGAATCGATCTTCACCATGCACGCGAGTCTGGCAGGAACCACTGACACTCCGTCCTGGGTTTTTCTTCTTCACTCGACACCTGGTCGACAGATTCCGTCGCGTAACCAAAAGGCAACAACGGAATCCCTTGTTGGAGTGCTATGGCTCTGTCAGGATCGGCACTCAAATCGAGCTGGAGCTACGCCACCCGCCCCCGTGGACAGCGGGGCGAAGGCGGAGGAGAGCGACATGCACAACCCGGGCAACGCCACCCCGGAACGATTCCCCGCAGCCGAGCGCTTCGCGGCCGGTGCGCAGTACATCGCGGGCCGCTTCACCCAGGGCACCTCCGGCCGCACCCACGCGGTCGTCGACCCGGCCACCGGCGAGGAGGTGCTCACCTACGAGCTGGCCGGCCCGGCCGACGTGGACGCCGCCGTCGCCGCGGCCCGCGCCGCCTTCCCGGCCTGGTCCGGGGCCACCCCCGGCGAGCGTTCCGACGCGCTGCACAAGCTGGCGGCCGTGCTCGCCGACCGGGCGGAGGAGTTCGCCCGCGCCGAGTCCCTCCAGTGCGGCAAGCCGCTGAAGCTCACCCGTGAGTTCGACGTGCCGGGCACCATCGACAACACCGCGTTCTTCGCGGGTGCCGCCCGGCACCTCCAGGGGCAGTCCGCCGGTGAGTACTCCGGCGACCACACCTCCTACGTCCGCCGGGAACCCATCGGCGTGGTCGGTTCGATCGCCCCCTGGAACTACCCGCTCCAGATGGCCGCCTGGAAGATGCTCCCGGCCATCGCCGCGGGCAACACCATCGTGCTCAAGCCCGCCGAGCTCACCCCGCTGACCTCGCTGCTCTTCGCCGAGGCCTGCACCGAGGCGGGCATCCCCGACGGTGTCGTCAACATCGTCACCGGCGCGGGCAAGGAGGCGGGCGAGCACCTCGTCGGGCACCCCCACGTGGCCATGACCTCCTTCACCGGGTCCACCGCCGTCGGCAAGCGGGTCGCCGAGATCGCCACCGCCACCGTCAAGCGGATCCACCTGGAGCTCGGCGGCAAGGCACCCTTCGTCGTCTTCGACGACGCCGACCTGGAGGCCGCCGCCAACGGCGCCGTCGCGGGTTCGCTGATCAACACCGGCCAGGACTGCACGGCCGCCACGCGCGCGTACGTACAGCGGCCGCTGTACGAGGCGTTCGTGGAGCGGACCGCTGCCCTCATGGAGAGCGTCCGGCTCGGCGACCCCTTCGCCGACGGCACCGACCTCGGCCCGCTCATCTCCCACGTCCAGCGCGACCGGGTCGCCGGGTTCGTGGACCGGGCGCGTGCCTACGCGCGCGTGGTGACCGGCGGCGAGGCCCCGCAGGGCGACCTGAAACAGGGCGCCTACTACCGGCCCACGCTGGTCGCGGACGCCGCCCAGGACAGCGAGATCGTCCAGTCCGAGATCTTCGGCCCCGTCCTGGTCGTCCTGCCCTTCGACACCGACGACGAGGGGCTCGCGCTCGCCAACGACACGCCCTACGGCCTGGCCGCCTCCGCGTGGAGCCGGGACGTCTACCGGGCGAACCGCGCCACCCGGGAGATCAAGGCGGGCTGCGTGTGGGTGAACGACCACATCCCGATCATCAGCGAGATGCCCCACGGCGGCTACAAGGCGTCCGGCTTCGGCAAGGACATGTCAGCCTACTCCTTCGAGGAGTACACGCAGCTCAAGCACGTCATGTTCGACAACACGGCGGTGCCCCGGAAGGACTGGCACCGCACGATCTTCGGGGACCGATAGCAGCCAGGCCGCCCGACCCGCGGCCGCCCCCTCCGAAAGGGCACCAAGCGCATGGAGCAGTACGAGCCCGACCGCCTGTCACCGGCCCAAGTGGCCGCCATGCGGCGCAGCCTCCGCAACGGCAGGGCCGCCCTCAGCCGCCGTTCGCTGCTGCGCGCCTCCGCCGGCGGCGCGCTCGCGGTCGGCGGTGCGGGCACGCTGAGCGCCTGCGGCATCCCGGCCGCGGGCAAGACCGAGGGCGAAGTGTCCTCGGACGACCACTCGGCCAAGGAGAAGACAGTCAGCTTCTCCAACTGGACCGAGTACATGGACGTCGACGAGAGCGAGAAGCACCACCCCACGCTCGACGCGTTCACCGAGCGGACCGGCATCAAGGTCAAGTACACCGAGGACATCAACGACAACGTCGAGTTCTTCGGCAAGATCAAGCCGCAGCTCGCGGCCGGCCAGGACACCGGGCGCGACCTCATCTGCGTCACCGACTGGCTCGCCGCCCGGCTGATCCGCCTCGGGTGGGTCCAGAAACTGGACCCGGCCAACCTGCCGAACGCCTACGCCAACCTCTCGTCGCAGTTCCGCTCCCCCGACTGGGACCCGGGCCGCTCCTACTCGTACGTCTGGCAGGGCATCTCGACCGTCATCGCCTACAACAAGAAGGCGCTGGACGGCGTCGAGGTGAAGACCGTCTCCGACCTGCTCGACAACCCCAAGCTCAAGGGCCGGGTCGGTTTCCTGTCCGAGATGCGCGACAGCATCGGCATGACCCTGCTCGACATGGGCAAGGACCCGGGCGACTTCACCGCCGACGACTACGACGCGGCGATCGCCCGCATCCAGAAGGCCGTCGACAAGGGCCAGATCCGCCGCTTCACCGGCAACGACTACACGTCGGACCTGTCCAGCGGCGACTTCGCCGCCTGTATCGCCTGGGCCGGGGACGTCGTCCAGCTCAAGGCGGACAGCCCGGACATCGACTTCGTCATCCCGGACAGCGGTTACATGACCTCGACCGACAACCTCATGGTCCCCAACAAGGCCCGGCACAAGACGAACGCCGAGCGGCTCATCGACTACTACTACGAGCCGAAGGCGGCGGCCGAACTCGCCGCGTACATCAACTACGTCTGCCCCGTCGACGGGGTCAAGGAAGAACTGGCCGAGATCGACGAGGACGCGGCGAACAACCCGCTGATCATCCCCGACAAGGCCATGGCCGCGAAGTCCCGCGCCTTCCGCTCGCTGAGCTCGAAGGAAGAGACCGAGTTCGAAACGAAGTTCGCGAAGCTGACGGGGGCGTGACAGACGTGACCACGAAGAACGACCACACCGGGGACGTCCGCCTCACCGGCATCAGCAAGACCTACGGTTCCTTCACCGCCGTGCACCCGTTGGACCTCACCGTGCCCCAGGGCTCCTTCTTCGCCCTGCTCGGCGCCTCCGGGTGCGGCAAGACCACCACCCTGCGGATGATCGCCGGACTCGAGGAGCCGACCTCCGGCACCGTCTTCCTCGGCGACCAGGACGTGACCCGGCTGCCGCCGTACAAGCGGCCGGTGAACACCGTCTTCCAGTCCTACGCCCTCTTCCCGCACCTCGACATCTTCGAGAACGTCGCCTTCGGTCTGCGCCGGCGCGGCATCAAGAGCGTGAAGAAGCAGGTCGAGGAGATGCTGGAGCTGGTCCAGCTCGGCGAGCAGGCGCGCAAGAAGCCGCACCAGCTCTCCGGCGGCCAGCAGCAGCGCGTCGCGGTCGCCCGCGCGCTGATCAACCACCCCAAGGTGCTCCTCCTCGACGAGCCGCTCGGCGCCCTCGACCTCAAGCTGCGCCGCCAGATGCAGCTGGAGCTCAAGCGCATCCAGACCGAGGTCGGCATCACCTTCGTGCATGTCACGCACGACCAGGAGGAGGCCATGACCATGGCCGACCGGGTCGCCGTGATGAACGCCGGCCGCGTCGAGCAGCTCGGCGCCCCCGCCGATCTGTACGAGAACCCGAAAACCACCTTCGTCGCCAACTTCCTCGGCACCTCCAACCTCATCGAGGCCGAGGTCGACGCCAGGAGCGGCGACGACATCGTCCTCCGGGCGGGCGGCGGCAAGCTCGTCCTGCCCGAGGCGCGCTGCTCGGCCCCCACCACCACCGGCGGCAGGGTGCTGGTCGGCATCCGCCCGGAGAAGATCTCCCTGACGCACGCCGACGACGCCGGTGAGATCCCCGACGGGCGCAACCGCATCACCGGCACGATCGCCGACGCGTCCTTCATCGGCGTCTCCACCCAGTACGTCATCGACAGCCCGGTCTGCGCCGAGCTCTCGGTCTACGTCCAGAACGTCGACCGCGACGCCCGTCTGGTCCCCGGCGCCGACGTCGTCCTGCACTGGAGCCCCGCCCACACCTTCGGCCTGGACGCCACGCAGGACATCGACGCGGGCATCCAGGAAGAGGCGGTCTGATGGCGACCCTCACCGACGCGCCGCCGCCCCTGGCGCCCCCCGCCCCGAAGAAGAAGCCCCCGCGCAGGAGGGGCCGCTGGACGCCGTACCTCCTGCTGCTGCCCGGACTCGCCTGGCTGCTGGTGTTCTTCGCGCTGCCGATGGTCTACCAGGCGTCCACCTCCGTGCAGACCGGCTCGCTGGAGCAGGGCTACGAGGTCACCTGGCACTTCGCGACCTACTGGGACGCGCTGACCGAGTACTACCCGCAGTTCCTGCGGTCGGTGCTGTACGCCGGTTCCGCGACGGTCCTGTGCCTGCTGCTGGGCTACCCGCTGGCGTACCTCATCGCCTTCCGGGCCGGCCGCTGGCGGAACCTGATCATGATCCTGGTGATCGCGCCGTTCTTCACCAGCTTCCTGATCCGCACCCTGGCATGGAAGACGATCCTCGCGGACGGCGGCCCGGTCGTCGGCGCGCTCAACTCGCTGCACGTCCTGGACGTCACCAGCTGGCTCGGCATGACGGCGGGGGACCGGGTGCTGGCCACCCCGCTGGCGGTGGTATGCGGTCTGACGTACAACTTCCTGCCGTTCATGATCCTGCCGCTCTACACCTCGCTGGAGCGCATCGACGGCAGGCTGCACGAGGCGGCGAACGATCTGTACGCCAGGCCGATCACGACCTTCCGGAAGGTCACCTTCCCGCTGTCGATGCCGGGTGTCGTCTCCGGCACGCTGCTGACGTTCATCCCGGCCGCCGGTGACTACGTCAACGCCGATCTGCTCGGTTCCACCGACACCCGCATGATCGGCAATGTCATCCAGTCGCAGTTCCTCAGGATTCTCGACTATCCGACGGCGGCGGCGCTCTCCTTCATCCTGATGTTCGCGATTCTCGTGATGGTGTCGCTGTACATCCGCAAGTCCGGCACGGAGGATCTGGTTTAAATGGCCTTCGTCAACTGGTTCAAGCGCAATCTGGTCGTCCTGGCGGGCCTTTTCACGCTCGGATATCTGCTGCTGCCCAACGTCGTCGTGACGGTGTTCTCCTTCAACGATCCGAAGGGCCGCTTCAACTACGAGTGGCAGAAGTTCTCCACCGACGCCTGGACCGACCCGTGCGGGGTCTCGGGGCTGTGCTCCTCGCTCACCCTGAGCCTCCAGATCGCCTTCTGGGCGACGCTGGGCGCCACGGTCCTCGGCGCGATGATCGCCTTCGCCCTGGTCCGCTACCGGTTCCGGGCGCGCGGCGCGGTGAACTCGCTGATCTTCATGCCGATGGCGATGCCCGAGGTGGTGCTGGCCGCCTCGCTGCTCACCCTGTTCCTCAACATGGGCGTCCAGCTGGGCTTCTGGACGATTCTCATCGCCCACATCATGTTCTGCCTCAGCTTCGTCGTGACGGCCGTCAAGGCGCGCGTGATGTCGATGGACCCGAGGCTCGAGCAGGCCGCGCAGGACCTCTACGCCGGCCCGCTGCAGACCTTCCTCCGGGTCACCCTGCCGATCGCGGCACCCGGTATCGCCGCGGGCGCGCTGCTCGCCTTCGCGCTCTCCTTCGACGATTTCATCATCACCAATTTCAACGCGGGCTCGACCGTCACCTTCCCCATGTTCGTCTGGGGCTCGGCCCAGCGCGGAACGCCCGTTCAGATCAATGTCATCGGTACCGCCATGTTCATCATCGCCGTACTGCTCGTCCTGACCTCCATGGTCGTCACCAACCGCCGCACCAAGCGCAAGGCATGAACGCAGTCGTAGGGAGTTGAAATCATGGCCCCAAGCGCCATGAGCCGTTGGACGAAGTCACTTTCCGATGCCCAGCCGGTCGCGTACTGGCTGGACGACCCCGGCAGGCCCCACCCCGAACCCGCGCTGACCGGCCCCGAGACCTGCGATCTGCTGGTCGTCGGCGGCGGGTACAGCGGACTGTGGACCGCGCTCCTGGCCAAGGAGCGCGACCCCGGACGGGATGTGGTGCTCCTGGAGGGCCGCGAGGCGGGCTGGGCCGCCTCGGGCCGCAACGGCGGCTTCTGCGCCGCTTCCCTCACCCACGGGCTGTCCAACGGACTCACCCGCTGGCCGGACGAGATCCACCAGCTGGAGGAGCTGGGCGCCCGCAACCTCGACGAGATCGAGGCGGCGGTCGCCCGGCACGGCATCGACTGCGACTTCGAGCGCACCGGCGAGATCGACGTCGCCACCGAGCCCTACCAGGCGCGGGAACTGCGCGAGTGGTACGAGGAGATCGAGCGCCGGGGCCTCGCCGAGGGCATCGAGTTCCTGGACGCCGACGCCGTACGGCAACAAGTCGACTCACCGACCTTCCAGGCCGGGCTCCACGACCGCCGGGGCGTCGCCATCCTCAACCCGGCCAAACTGGTCTGGGGCCTGAAGGCGGCCTGCGTCCGGCTCGGGGTGCGGGTCTACGAGCACACCCCCGCGCTGGACCTGAAGCCGTACGGCGCCGGGATGGTCGTCCGCACCCCGTACGGAAGCGTCCGCGCCCGCCGGGTCGCCCTCGGCACCAACATCTTCCCGAACCTGGTCAAGCGGGTGCGCGCCTTCACCGTCCCGGTCTACGACTACGCCCTGATGACCGAGCCGCTCACCGACGACCAGCTCAAGGAGATCGGCTGGCAGGGCCGCCAGGGCCTCGGGGACAGCGCCAACCAGTTCCACTACTTCCGGCTCTCCGCCGACAACCGGATCCTGTGGGGCGGCTACGACGCCATCTACCCCTACGGCGGCCGGGTGCGCGCCGAGTACGACGACCGGCCGGAGACGTACGCCAAGCTCGCCGAGCACTTCTTCACCTGCTTCCCGCAGTTGGAGGGCGTCCGCTTCACCCACGCCTGGGGCGGCGCGATCGACACCTGCTCGCGGTTCTCGGCGTTCTTCGGCACCGCCCACCAGGGGAAGGTGGCGTACGCGGCGGGCTTCACCGGGCTCGGAGTGGGCGCCACCCGGTTCGGTGCGGACGTGATGCTGGACCTGCTGGCGGGGGAGTCCACCGAGCGCACCGAGCTGGAGATGGTCCGCAGGAAGCCGCTGCCGTTCCCGCCCGAGCCGTTCGCCTGGACCGGCATCGCGCTCACCAAGTGGTCGCTGGCCCGGGCCGACGCGCACGACGGGCGGCGCAACCTGTGGCTGAAGACCATGGACCGGCTGGGGCTGGGCTTCGACAGCTGACGGTGACTCATTTCACCCGTACGGGTGAGGAGAACCCGCGTAATGGCAGGCCGGGGACCTCCCTCTCCCTCGTGACGCAGAACGCGTCCACGACGGAAAAGGGAGGTCCCCGTCATGACAGGGGCGAAGACGGCGGTCGAATGGCTCGCGTCCGTGGCACCGGATCCCGAGGCCTGCCGCTGGGAATGGGAGCGCAACCCGCTCGGGGTGGCGCTGCTGCCGGCCGGGAAGGCCTGGGACGTGCTCGTCCTGCCGGCCGAACTCGGCTACCCGACGCTCGACGTGCTCACCCGCATCCTCGACCGACCCGGGCCGGTGCTCGTCGACTTCGGCGACGCGCGCATGGGCTTCTTCGTACCGCCGGGCACCGCGGCCCGCTGGCTGGGCACCGGCATCCGCACGGCGGGCCCCGGCACGTGGATCGTGGTGCCGTACCCAGGACGTGCCACGGGCGGCGTCCGCTGGCTGGTGCCGCCGGACGGCTCCGGCACGCTGACCGATCCCGCGCTGCTCGAACTCGCCATGCACGAAGCGGCGGCCGGGCTGGCCGAGGACGACTGAAGCGGTGCCGTGACGGATGCGCGGGCACGGTGAGAAGTCTTGACAACCCGATTGGTCTGGACCAAGTTGAGCGCGTTCCACCCCTCCACATCCCCCATGCCCGGAGGCACTCGTGGACCGCTCCAGACCTTTCCTCGCCGTCCTGACGGCCACTGTGCTGGCCGCGACCGGCATCACCGCGCTCTCGTCGGCCGCCCGTGCGGCCGACGCGGACCTGGCCCGCAACGGAGGCTTCGAGTCCGGCCTCGACGGCTGGACCTGCACGGCGGGCACCACCGTCACCTCACCCGTGCGCAGCGGCAGTTCGGCGCTTCAGGCGACCCCGGCCGGCAGCGACAACGCCCGGTGCGCACAGACGGTGACCGTACGACCGGACGCCCAGTACACGCTGACCGGACACGTCCGGGGCTCCTACGTGTACCTCGGCGCGAGCGGCACCGGCACCACCGACGTCTCGGCCTGGACCCAGTCCGCCCCGGCCTGGCAGCAGCTCACCACCACCTTCCGCACCGGCCCGGCCACCACCAGGGTCACGATCTACACCCACGGCTGGTACGGCACCGGCGCCTACCACGCCGACGACATCTCCCTGGCCGGCCCCTCCGTCGACCCCGGTCAGCCGCCCGCCCCGCCCACCGGCCTGCGCACCGGCACGGTCACCTCCTCCAGCGTCGACCTGTCCTGGACCGCGGTCACGGGTGCCACCGGATACGCCGTCTACCGCGACGGGACCAAGGTCCGCACCGTGAACGGAACTTCGGCCACGGTGGCCGGACTGGCACCGCAGACGGCGTACGCCTTCCAGGTCGCCGCCGTGAACGACGCCGGCGAGTCCGCGAAGTCCGCCCCGGTCACCGCGACCACCTCCGCGGGCGGCGGCGGCTCCCCCGGCCTGCCGCCGCACGCCCTCGTCGGCTACCTCCACGCGAGCTTCGCCAACGGGTCCGGCTACACCCGGCTCGCCGACGTCCCCGACAGCTGGGACGTCATCGACCTGGCCTTCGGCGAACCGACCTCGGTCACCTCCGGCGACATCCGCTTCGACCGCTGCCCGGCCACCGAATGCCCGAACGTCGAGAGCGACGCCGACTTCAAGGCCGCGATCCGGGCCAAGCAGGCGGCCGGCAAGAAGGTGCTGATCTCCATCGGCGGCCAGAACGGGCAGGTACGGCTCACCACGACCGCCGCGCGCGACACCTTCGTCAGCTCGGTCTCCCGGATCATCGACGAGTACGGTCTCGACGGCCTGGACATCGACTTCGAGGGCCACTCGCTGTCGCTGGACGCCGACGACACCGACTTCAGGAACCCGCGGACGCCGGTGATCGTCAACCTGATCTCCGCCCTGAAGACCCTGAAGGCCCGGTACGGCGACGACTTCGTCCTGACCATGGCCCCGGAGACCTTCTTCGTCCAGCTCGGCTACCAGTACTACGGCACCGGCAAGTGGGGCGGCCAGGACCCGCGAGCCGGGGCGTACCTGCCGGTCATCCACGCCATGCGCGACGACCTGACGCTGCTGCACGTCCAGGACTACAACTCGGGCCCAATCATGGGCCTCGACAACCAGTACCACTCGATGGGCGGCGCCGACTTCCACATCGCGATGACCGACATGCTGCTCACCGGGTTCCCCGTCGCCGGAGACGCCGGCAACGTGTCCGCGCCGCTGCGCCCCGACCAGATCGCGATCGGCATGCCGGCCTCCACGAACGCGGGCAACGGCCACGTCCCGCCGGCCGAGGTCGTGAAGACCCTGGACTGCCTGACGAAGAAGGTCGGCTGCGGCTCGTACGCCACCCACGGCACCTGGCCCGCGCTCCGGGGCCTGATGACGTGGTCGATCAACTGGGACCGGTACGCGAACTGGGAGTTCCAGCGGACGTTCGACGGATACTTCGGCTGACGAGCAGGACGTAACCGGTCAGCAGGACCGTACCGAGGCACCAGCTGGCCACGACGTCCAGCGGCCAGTGGAAGCCGCGCCGGACCAGGCCGTAGGAGACGCCGAGCACGAGGGCGGCGCAGCCGGTGACGACGGCGCGGCGGGCGGCCGGGGAACGCAGCAGGGGCAGGAGCAGCAGGGTGGCGGCGCCGTAGGCGATGACGGCGGTCGCGGTGTGGCCGGACGGGAAGTAGCCGGTGGCCGGCGGTACGGCCGGGGTGCCCGGGCGGTCGGTCAGCTCCTTGAGGGGGATGACCAGGGCCGGGACCAGGCCCATCAGCAGCAGGGCGCCTGCGGCCGGCAGCCACCAGCGGTCCGTGCCGTGGCGCCGGGACCGCCAGGCCGCGTACCCCGCGCCGAGGAGCAGGACGGGCAGCGCGATCTGGACATTGCCCAGGTCGGAGAGGAGTTCACCGGCGCGGTCGGGGTGGACGAGAGCGGTGCTGAGCCGCTCGTCCACGTCCACCAGCGGGCCGTCGGCCACGACCTGCCAGGTGATCAGCGCGAAGAGAAGGGCGGGAAGCCCGAGAAGTCCCAGGAGGGAGAGGAGGGAGGTCGGCCGCCCCGGAACAGGGGGGGTGGTTCCGGCGCGGCCGACCGGATCGGATGGCCGCGCGCCCCGGGGGGTTTGGGGCGGGCGGTTGTCCGATCGGTGAGGAGATCCGGGGCCTGAGGCCCCGTATGTGTGCGCGAGGGCACGACCAGGGCGAAGCTGGGGAGGCCCCGTCCTGATGTCACCCACAGTCCCCTGTGGGCGGGGTGTATCTCTCATCTGGGTAGAACCTACGACAGGGGGTGGGCCCAGGACAGGTGGTTTCGCGTCCTGACAGAGACCTCGCACACCTTCTTCACACCCTCCGACCCCCTGGTCCCCGTCAGATGCGGGAGAAGGCCTGCTCGATGATGTCGAGACCCTCGTTCAGCAGGTCCTCGCCGATGACCAGCGGCGGCAGGAAGCGCAGCACGTTGCCGTAGGTGCCACAGGTCAGGACCAGCAGGCCCTCGGCGTGGCAGGCCTTGGCGAGGGCGGCGGTGGCCGCCGCGTCCGGCTCCTTGGTGGTGCGGTCCTTGACCAGCTCGATGGCGATCATCGCGCCGCGGCCGCGGATGTCGCCGATGATCTCGAACTTCTCGGCCATGGCGCCGAGGCGGGCCTTCATGACCGCCTCGATGTTCTTCGCCCGGGCGTTGAGGTCGAGCTCCTTCATGGTCTCGATCGAGCCGAGGGCGCCGGCGCAGGCCACCGGGTTGCCGCCGTAGGTGCCGCCCAGGCCGCCCGCGTGCGCGGCGTCCATGATCTCGG
Organism: Streptomyces sp. YS415; assembly: GCF_023544665.1. GTDB lineage: Bacteria > Actinomycetota > Actinomycetes > Streptomycetales > Streptomycetaceae > Streptomyces. The sequence continues at coordinate 62,574 of NZ_JAMJFL010000011.1, read as the reverse complement.
CGCGACCGGTGACGGCGGCGAGCGGCAGACCGCCCGCGATGCCCTTGGCGGTGGTGATCAGGTCCGGGACGATGCCCTCGTCCTCGCAGGCGAACCACTGGCCGGTACGGCAGAAGCCGGACTGGATCTCGTCGGCGACGAAGACGATGCCGTTGTCGTTGGCGAACTTCACGATCTCCGGCAGGAAGCCCTTGGCCGGCTCGATGAAGCCGCCCTCGCCGAGCACCGGCTCGATGATGATCGCGGCGACGTTCTCGGCGCCGACCTGCTTGGTGATCTGGTCGATGGCCTGCGCGGCGGCCTCGGGGCCGGCGTTCTCCGGGCCGGTCGGCCAGCGGTAGCCGTAGGCGACCGGCACGCGGTAGACCTCCGGCGCGAACGGGCCGAAGCCGTGCTTGTACGGCATGTTCTTCGCCGTCAGCGCCATCGTGAGGTTGGTGCGGCCGTGGTAGCCGTGGTCGAAGACGACGACGGCCTGGCGCTTGGTGTAGGCACGGGCGATCTTGACGGCGTTCTCGACGGCCTCGGCGCCCGAGTTGAACAGCGCCGACTTCTTGGCGTGGTCACCCGGGGTGAGCTCGGCGAGGGCCTCGGCGACCTCCACGTAACCCTCGTAGGGGGTGACCATGAAGCAGGTGTGGGTGAAGTCGGCGAGCTGGGCGCTCGCGCGCCGTACGACGGCCTCGGCGGAGGCGCCGACGGACGTCACGGCGATGCCGGAGCCGAAGTCGATCAGGCGGTTGCCGTCGACGTCCTCGATGATGCCGCCGCCCGCGCGCGCGGTGAACACCGGCAGCACGGAACCCACGCCCTGCGCCACCGCGGCGAGGCGGCGGGTCTGCAGCTCCTGCGACTTCGGGCCGGGGATGGCGGTGACGACGCGGCGCTCCTGCGGAAGGTCGGTCATGAGGGGCTCCTGGGGGTTTTACGGAAGCTTGTCTTCTCTTTTCTCGCAGGCTAGGCCGGGGAACGGGGGGTGGGCATGCTCCATGTGGGCGTTGTCGAGGGGGAGGGTTGTCCGTGGTGGACATAGCGGGAGTACGGCTTTCCGCGGGCCCGCCGGGGTGGCTAGCCGTGAACTCCCTTTGCCGGGGCGTTAGATTGGCTCGCTGACGGTGATACGGGATGGCTGCTCAGGGGGCAAGGGCGATGGACAGCGACGGGACGCAGGACGCGCGGGGTACGCATGCGACTCCGGTGCCGCGTCCGGCGGCGCCTCCGGACCCTCCGGTGGTCCCGCCCCGGCCGACGCGAGCGCCGGACAGTTCCGCCTTTCTGACCTGGCTGCGCACGCCCCGGCCGGAGGCGCTGCCGGGGGTGTGGCGGTTCGGGCACAGCCCCAGGGCGGTGGAGGAGCCCGAGGAGATTCCGACGCGGCAACTGCTGAGCGGGGCCCTGATCGCGTTCCTCGTCGGCTGGCTCATCTGGTCCCTGCTGCAGAACGGCTATCTCGGCAGCTGGTGGTGGATTCCGTTCGACCTGATCGTCCCCGACTCCTGGCGCGGCGACGACAGTGTCATCGGGGACGTCGGCAACGCCCTCGTGTACCGCGGTTACGAGGTGCTCGTCGCCATCGGCATCATGATCGGGGTGGCCAGGCTCGGTCGCTGGTCCGAGGTCTGGCACCGCTTCGGCGCCCCCCGCTTCCGGCGCCGGCCGCCCGCCCCCGCGGCCCCCGTCCCCGAGCAGGACCCCGCCGAGTGGCCGCAGCTTCGGGCCGTGGGGGCCGTGGATGCCGCCGAGCGGCTGGCCGCCGAGGCCAGGGCCGGGATGATGCGGGACGTGGATCACGCTCGGCTCGTCCGGGCCTGGCAGAGCGTGCGCAGCGGGCGGCACAGCCTCGCCACCTTCACCGGCGCGGTGCTCACGGACGGCGCCGCCGCCTGCCCGCACCCCTCCGGCGCCCGCGACCTGCCCGCCCGGCTCGCCCCGCACGACCTGGTCACCGGCCAGGTCCGGCTCGGCACCACCGCCGACGACCCCCGCAACCCCTACGCCTACCGGGGCACCGGCCTCGCCCTCGGCCCCGAACTGCTCGGCACCTCCCTGCTGGCCATCGGCCCGGCCGGCTCCGGCAAGACCGGCACCGTCGTCCGCCCGCTCGCCGAGTCGCTGTGCCTGCACGCCCTCGCCGGCCGGGCCGCGGTCGTGGTGGTCGGCGCCGCGGGCACCGGGCTCGGCCCGGCCGACGCCTACGACGTCGTCGTACGCATCGGGAACCCGGAGTCCGTGTACGACCTCGACCTGTACGGCGGGACCACCGACCCCGACGAGGCCGCGGCCGTCCTGGCCGAGGCGCTGGCCGGGGACCTCGCCGATCCGCACCCCGGCAGCGACGGCCGCCGCGCCACGACCGTGCTGGCGCAGTTGCTCGGCCCGTTCCGGGCGGTGCACGGACGCTTCCCGTCCGTTCCGGAGCTGCGCCAGCTGCTCGACGGCGCGCCCGGACCGCTCGCCGCGCTGCGCACCGCGCTGGAGGGCTCGGGGCAGGAGTCGCTGCTGCGGGAGCTGGACGCCCGGGAGCGGCAGATGGCGCAGCCCGGCGACGTCGGGGGAGTCCTCGCGGACCGGGTGGCCCTGCTGGACCGGCCCGCCTTCGCCGGGTTCTTCGACACCTCCGGGCAGTCGCGGCCGTTCTCCCTCAAGGCCCTCGACCACCCCGTGCGGGTCCGGATCGACCTGCCCGCGCGCGGGCACGCGGACGCCTCGCGCATGCTGACGCGGCTGGTGCTCGCCCAGTTCACCGCGAGCGTGGCGGTGCGCGAGGACCGGTCGCTGTTCGCCTGTCTGATCCTCGACGACGCGACGGGCGCGGTGACGCCCGAGGCCGTCCGGGGCATCCAGCGGCTGCGGTCCGGGAACGCCGGCGCCGTGCTGACCCTGCGCTCCCTGGACGACGCGCCCCGGCCGCTGCGCGGTCCGCTGCTCGGCGCCGCCGGGTGCCGGATGGCGCTGTCCGGGATCACCCCGTGGGACGGGCAGGACTTCGCCGAGGTGTGGGGCAAGGAGTGGACCGAGGCCCGGGACGTCACCGACCGGCAGATCATCGCGGAGACGCCCGCCGGGAAGGCCGTGCACATGGTGCGCCGGGTGATCACCGGCAAGGCGCCGACCGCGCGGGCCGTCACCGTGCGGCAGGTCGAGCGGGAGCGGTGGTCGGCCTCCGAGCTGGCGCACGCGGTGCCGCCGGGACACGCGGTGCTGTCGCTGACGGATGTGCGGGGAGAGCACGCGCCACCGCTGCTGGTGGATCTGCGGGGCTGATTCGGGGCGGCGCCGCGACCGTACGGTGAGGCAGAATCGGCACAGGCCGTTCATACGCAGCGGCCAAGTGATCACGACGATCACACGGACGTCACCGAACTGAAGGCCTCATGCCCCCCACGCTCGCCTCGCTCGTCCATCACTCCGCGCTCAAGCTGACCGTGCGTGCGGGTGAGGACCGCCTGGACGTGCCCGTCCGCTGGGCCCACGTCAGCGAGCTCGCCGACCCCGTCCCCTACATGGAGGGCGGGGAGCTGCTGCTGATCACCGCCCTGAAGCTGGACGCGGAGGACCCCGAGGCGATGCGCCGCTATGTGAAGCGGCTGGCGGGCGCCGGGGTCGTCGGTCTCGGGTTCGCCGTCGGGGTGAACTACGAGGACATCCCGGCCGCCCTGGTCGAGGCGGCCCGGCAGGAGGGGCTGCCGCTGCTGGAGGTGCCGCGCCGCACCCCGTTCCTCGCCATCAGCAAGGCCGTGTCGGCGGCCATCGCGGCCGACCAGTACCGGGCCGTGACGGCGGGGTTCGCCGCCCAGCGCGAACTGACCAGGCAGGCGCTGACCGACGGACCCGAGGGGCTGCTCACCGCGCTCGCCTCGCAGGTCGACGGCTGGGCCGCGCTCTACGACGCCTCCGGCGCCGTCGTCGCCACCGCCCCCGAGTGGGCTGGCCGCCGGGCGGCGCGGATCACCGCGGACGTGGAACGCCTGCGGGAACGGCCGGCGCCCGCCTCCTCGGTCGTCGCCGGCCCGGAGGACGAGGACCGGGTCGAACTGCACTCCCTGGGCACCGGCCGCAGGCCCCGCGCGGCGCTCGCGGTCGGCACCGCCGCGGCCCTCGGCACCGCCGAGCGGTACGCCGTCCACTCGGCCATCGCCCTGCTCACCCTGACCACGGAACGCTCCCGCTCCCTGCACGCCGCCGAGCAGCGGATCGGCACCGCGGTGCTGCGCATGCTGCTCGCGGGCGAGCCGGACCACGCCCGCGCGGTCGCCGGGGACCTGTACGGCGCGCTGCTGGACGCGCCCTTCCGGATGATCGTCGCGGAGTCGGTGGCGGTGTCGGGCTCGGCGTCGGCCGCCCTGGCCGCCGTGGAGAACCCGCCGCGCGTCCAGGCCGGCGCCAAGCCCTCGGCCGCCGCCCTCGCCGCCGCCTCCGGCACCGGCGGCGACCCGCTCGGCGCGCTCGCCGAGATCGTCGAGTCGGCCGCCGCGCGCGCCGGGGAGTCGGTGCTGGTGGTGCCGGAGGGGGAGCGGCTGGTGGTGCTGGCCGCGGACGGCGGCGCCGCGGTGGCCGCGTGCGCGGAGTACGCGACGGCGCTGGAGGCGGCGCGGGCGGGCAGCGCCGTACGGGAGACGGCGGCCGGTGAGGAGGACGAGCTGGTCGTCGGGCTGTCCGCGCCGGCCGGCCCGATCGCCGCGGCCGCCGCCTACAAGCAGGCCGAGCAGGCGCTGTCGGTGGCCCGGCGGCGCGGGCGGGTGTGCGTGGAGCACGAGCAGCTGGCGGCGGGATCGGTGCTGCCGCTGCTCGCCGACGACGCGGTACGGGCCTTCGCGGACGGCCTGCTCAGGGCGCTGCGCGAGCACGACGCGACCGGCCGCGGCGATCTGGTCGCCTCCCTGCGGGCCTGGCTGTCCCGGCACGGCCAGTGGGACGCGGCCGCGGCCGACCTCGGCGTCCACCGGCACACCCTGCGCTACCGGATGCGGCGCGTCGAGGAGATCCTCGGCCGCTCCCTGGACGACCCGGACGTGCGCATGGAGCTGTGGCTGGCGCTGAAGGCGACCTCCGCCGACTAGCCCACCGCGCCAATCCGTAGTGCCCTCACCGGCCACTACTACGAGTCGGACAAACGCCACACCGCCCCGGCGCCCCTACCGTGGACCCCGAACCGAGGAACACCCACCCCCAACGCGGAAGGGCCGGAGATCACATGACTTCCACCCACGCCTTCTGGCTCGCCGGCCGCCAGGTCTCCGGCGAGGACACCTTCGACGTCACCTCGCCGTGGGACGGCCGGGTCGTCGGCACGGTGAGCGTGCCGACCGACGCCCAGGTCGAGGAGGCCGTGGCCGCCGCGTACGCCGTGCGGGACGAGTTCGCGGCCACCCCGGCGCACGTCCGGGCCGCCGCCCTGGACCAAGTCAGCCGCCGTCTGGCCGAGCGCACCGAGGAGATCGCCCAGCTGATCTCCGCCGAGAACGGCAAGCCGATCAAGTGGGCGCGCGGTGAGGTCGGCCGTGCCGTCTCCGTGTTCCGCTTCGCCGCCGAGGAGGCCCGCCGCTTCAACGGCGGCGAGGCCCAGCGGCTGGACACCGACCTCGGCGGCCAGGGCCGGCTGGCGCTGACCCGGCGCTTCCCGAAGGGGGTCGTGCTCGGCATCGCGCCGTTCAACTTCCCGCTGAACCTGTGCGCGCACAAGGTCGCCCCCGCGATCGCCGCCGGCGCCCCGATCATCCTCAAGCCGGCCCCGGCGACCCCGCTCTCCGGCCTGATCATCGGCGACCTGCTCGCCGAGACCGAGCTGCCCGCCGGTTCCTGGTCGATCCTCCCGGTCGCCAACGACCGGATGCCCGCCCTCGTCCAGGACGAGCGGCTGCCGGTGATCTCCTTCACCGGTTCCGAGCAGGTCGGCTACGCGATCATGGACTCGGTGCCGCGCAAGCACTGCACCCTGGAGCTGGGCGGCAACGGCGCCGCCGTCGTCCTCGGTGACTGGGCGAGCGACGAGGACCTGGACTGGGCCGCGACGCGGATCGCCACCTTCTCCAACTACCAGGGCGGCCAGTCCTGCATCTCGGTGCAGCGCGTGATCGCCGACGCCGCGGTGTACGACCGGCTGCTGCCGCGCATCGTCGCCGCCGTCGAGGCCCAGGTCACCGGTGACCCCTCCGACGACAAGACCGACGTCGGCCCGCTGGTCAGCGAGGACGCCGCCCGGCGCGTCGAGGCGTGGGTCCAGGAAGCGGTCGAGGCGGGCGCCTCGCTGCTCACCGGCGGCAAGCGCGACGGCGCCTCCTACGCGCCGACCGTCCTGACCGACCTGCCGGCCGGCACCACGCTGGCCTGCGAGGAGGTCTTCGGCCCGGTGCTGTCCGTGCAGAAGGTGGACGGCGAGGCCGAGGCGTTCGCCGCCGTCAACGCATCCAAGTACGGCCTCCAGGCGGGCGTGTTCACCCACGACGTGCAGGCCGCCTTCCGTGCCCACCGGGCCCTGGAGGTCGGCGGCGTGGTCATCGGTGACGTGCCCTCCTACCGCGCCGACCAGATGCCGTACGGCGGCGCCAAGCAGTCCGGCGTGGGCCGTGAGGGCGTGCGGTTCGCGATGGACGACTACACCTACGAGCGGGTCCTGGTCCTGACCGGCCTCGCTCTCTGAGCCGACCCGACGGCCCCCGGCGGCCGGAGCCCACTGTGCGGGGGCTCCGGCCGCCGGTGTCATTCAGCCCGCGGCCTGCGAGCCGCCGCGCTCCTCCTGCTCGAAGGCGGTGCGGCAGCGCTCCACCTGATCGGCCACCAGCTCCATGAACCAGCGCATGATCTCGTAGGGCACGACGTGCTCGTCGTGGCTGTGGACACGGACGGTCGGTTCCAGACCCGGGTCCTCGTCCGGGACGACCGCCACCACGAAGGCCACCCCGGGCATGTAGGTCTCCGCGCCGGGGGCCTCGCTGAGGGACGCCGGGGTGGGTCTGGCCTCGCTCAGCTCCACCGCCCAGGCGTCGTCGGGCAGCGCGTAGTGGAACTGGACCGCGTAGTGGCGGCCTGCGTGCTCGCGCAGTTCGGCTGGCATGGCGGCAGGCTGCCACAGTCCGGCGGCGGGCGTAACGGCTTTCCCGCGCCGAACTCCTGGCTAATGGGAACCGTTTTCATATAGTCTTCGCGAAGGGGTCCGGCGCCGATGCCTTCCGGCGCCGGGCCCCTTCCTGTCGGCCGGCTCGGTCCGGCCCCTCAACCGGAGAAGCCGACGTGCGCGAGCCGCAGGGCGCCGCGCAGTGCGAGGCGGACGTCGTGCACGCCCGCGGCCGTGAAGTCGGCGGTGAGTTCGGTGTAGGCGTACGGGCCCGGGGGCGAGTCCGCCGTGAGGGTCGCCAGCGGCGGCCTGCCGTCCAGGGACACCTCCACCGTTCCCCGGCCGGCCACCGTCACCGTCACCCCGGTGACGCCCGGGCCGAAGTCGCAGGCCCGGTAGAGGAGTTCGCCCGCCCGGTCCCCGGCCGGTGTCACCGCGTCGCCCGTCGTCCTGGTACGGTCGACGATCGCGGTGCCGCTCTGCTCGTCGAAGTCGGCCGCGTCCAGACGTCGTTGCCGCACCGCGCGCGGGGCCACCGGCTCCCCGGCGAGCGTCACCGTCGTACGCAGCCGGATGTCCTCGCTGGAGCCGCCGGCCATCAGGTCGTAGGGGCCCGGGTCGAGGTGCCATCGGCCGTGCGCCACGTCCCAGAACGCGAAGGCGGACAGCGGCACGTCGAAGTCGATCCGCGTCCGCTCGCCGGGAGCGAGGGTGACGCGGCGGTGGGCGAGCAGTTCGCGCCGGGGACGCGGGACCGACGGATCCACGGCCCGGCCGTAGAGCTGGGCGACCTCGGCGGCCGTGCGCCGCCCGGTGCTGGTCACCGTGAACGACACGCGCACCGCGTCCTCGGCCACGTGCGCGGACAGCCCGGCGTAGGAGAACGAGGCGTACGACAGGCCGTGGCCGAACGGGTAGAGCGGGGTGCCCTCGAAGTACAGATAGGTCTGGCAGCCGCCGATCACGTCGTAGTCGAGCAGGTCCGGCAGGTCGGCGTCGCTCGCGTACCAGGTCTGCGGGAGGCGCCCGGCGGGGGAGACGTCACCGGCCAGGACCCGGGCCAGCGCGGTGCCCGCGGCCTGGCCGCCGTGGGCCGTCCAGAGCAGGGCCGCCAGGGAGCCCGGCTCGACCGCGTACGGGTAGGCGGAGACCAGCGCCAGCACCGTCCTGGGCTGTGCGGCGCGGGCCGCGCGCAGCAGCCGCTCCTGGTGGGCGGGCAGGAACAGGGTCGTACGGTCCTCGGTTTCGCGGCCGTTGATGTGCGGGTCGTTGCCCGCGACCACCAGCACCACGTCGGCCCCTGCCGCGACCCGGGCCACCGCCTCCTCGCCGCGCTCCACGACGACCGTCTCGAAGATCTCCGGGTCCGTCCCGGCAACCTTCACGCCGTCGGCGGCGACCGAGACGTGGCGGCCCGTGCCGAGGTGCCGGAGGAGGTGTCCCCTGTCGTGCGGTTCCAGCCGGAAGGTCTCCTGCACGACCCAGCCGCCCGGCTGGTCGGCCGAGGCGCGGACGTAGCCGTCCTCGGCGACCGACAGATAGCGGCCGTCGGGCGCGCGCAGCGTCAGTACGCCCTCGCCCCAGTCCACCAGCGCGAGTTCGGTGCCGACCGGGTCCGTGGTCAGCGGCGGAAGATCGGTGCGGCCCGCGAGCAGGGCCGGGTCCAGCGCGCCCTCGGCGCCGCGCACCTCCTCGGCGGCGGCGCCTTCGGGGACGTACAGGAAGACCCCCGCCGACGTTCTCAGCCGGATGCGGTCCACACCCTCCGCGAACTGCACGCGGTCGGCGCCGAACCGCTCGCGCAGCCCTTCCAGCGGGGTGGACCGGTGGATCAGGGTGCCGCTGTACCAGTCGAGCTTGCAGTCGTCGGCGAGCAGGCCCACGACGGCGATACGGCTGTCCGGTCGCAGCGGCAGCACACCGTCGTTCCGCAGCAGGACGACCGCCTGCTCGGCCGCCTCCTGGGCCAGCGCGCGGTGTTCGGGGGTGTCGAAGGCGCCGGGGTCCCGGTGGTCGTCGAACTCGCCGAGACGGAAGCGGACCGAGAGCTGGCGGCGGACCGCGGTGTCGATGTCCGCCTCGCTCACCAGGCCCCGCTCGTACGCGGCCCGCACCCGTGCGGTGATCTTCGAGCCGTCCGTGCCGTGGTCCGTGAAGCTGTCGACGCCCGCCCGGAGCGCGGCCGCCGTCGCCTCCTCGTGCGTGTCGAAGTAGTGCTCGGAGTCGACCAGATTGGACGGCGCGCCCGCGTCCGAGCAGACCAGCAACTCCTCCCCGGTCCAGGTGCGCAACTGCTCGCGCAGATACGGCGACACGTGGTTGGGGCGGCCGTTGACCAGGTTGTACGCCGGCATCACCCCGGCCACCGCGCCCGCCTCGACCGTCTCGCGGAAGGCGCGCAGGTCGTACTCGTGCAGCACGCGCGGGCGGACCGAGGAGGACGCCGTGTCGCGGTCCGTCTCGTTGTTGTGGGCCAGCCAGTGCTTGAGGACCGGGGCGGTCCGCCAGTGCACCGGATGGTCGCCGCGCAGGCCCCGGGTGTACGCGGTGGCGATCGCCGAGGTCAGTTTCGGGTCCTCGGAGTAGCCCTCCTCGTTGCGGCCCCACAGCGGGTGGCGCAGCAGATTGACCGTCGGGGACCAGACGTTGAGGCCGACGCGTTCGTCGCGGGCCCGCATCGCGCGGGCCTCCCGGGACACGGCCGCGCCGACCCGGCGCACCAGCTCCGGGTTCCAGGTCGCGCCGAGCCCGACCGCCTGGGGGAAGACCGTCGCCGGGCCCATCCACGCCACGCCGTGCAGGGCCTCCTGGCCGGTGCGGAACGCGGCGACCCCGAGCCGCTCGACGGCCGGGGCGAACTGGTGCAGAAACCCGATCTTTTCCTCGAGCGTGAGCCGCGCCAACAGATCGTCGACGCGCTTCGCGACCGGCAGGCCGGGGTCGCGGAAAGGCGGGGTGGGCGGCGGGTCTGCGGTCACTTGGGGATCCCCTTGGGATGGATCGACGCGGCTCTTTCGAAGCGCTTCGATGCTGATTCGACAGGTGGGTGGGTGTCAAGGGATCAGCAGCTCCCATTCAGGCCGCACATGAGAAATGGTCGGGTCGCCTGCGGCGGAGGAATCTTGGGAGCGGCCCTTGTGCGCCCCTGGGTGTTCACTTAACCTCACAGCAACATCGAAGCGCTTCGACGCAGCACGCAGACATTGGTCGGAGGACTGCTTCCGCTCAGCCAGTTCCACTTACGACACCGCAGCCGACGGCCCACCGCCGGGTGTCCAGGTGCGCCATGAAGGGTTGACGCAATGACGCCGAACGCCTCCTCCGCCTCTTCCGCGACCAGCCGGAGAAGCTTCCTCGCCTCCTCGGCGGTCGCCGCCGCAGCGGTGGCGGGAGGAATGCCGCTGCTTGCCGCGTGCGGCGATTCGGACAGCGGCTCGCGCGAAGGCACCACCTCGGGCAAGGACGCCAAGAAGCTCCTGCCGGCCTACGTGGCGAGCAATGTCGTCGCGCCGGACATCCCCGCCAAGAACGGCTCCGCGGCCGGGTTCACCAGCAAGCTGGAGCTCGCCGAGCTGAAGACCTCGGTGCCCGAGAAGCTCGGCAAGGGCGGCCGGGTCACCGTCATGTCGCCGTTCTGGGGCTCGCCGCCCAAGAGCGACAACGCCTACTACAAGGCGATGAACGACCTGATCGGCGTCGACGTCCGGTGGCAGAACCAGGACGGCAACACCTACGAGCAGAAGCTCGGCGCGGTCCTGGCCTCCAGCGACGTCCCGGACGTGGTGGTGGTCCCGGGCTGGAACATGAACGGCAAGATACCCAGCGCCATCATCAGCAAGTTCGCCGACCTCGGCCCCTATCTCTCCGGTGACGCGGTCAAGGAGTACCCGAACCTCGCCGCCATCCCGACGGACGCCTGGCAGCGCTCCATCTTCGGCGGCAAGCTGCGCGGGCTGCCGCAGCCGGCGCCGTACGTCACCGGCATCGTGCCGCTGTACCGCCAGGACGTCTTCGACAAGGAGGGCTACGAAGTCCCGCGCTCCTGCGACGAGTTCCTGGCCCTGGCCAAGGACATCACCAACGCCAAGGCCAAGCGCTGGGCGTGCATGGACATGAAGTGGACGGCCTTCCAGGCCTTCGGCGTGCTCTCCGGCAGCGAGAAGCCGCTCGGCTGGAACCTGGTCGACGGCAAGATGATCTACCGCATCGAGACCGAGGAGTACCTCGAGGCGCTGGAGTGGTCCCGCAAGCTCTTCGCCGCGGGCGTCGTCCACCCGGACGCCGAGCTCGGCAAGAGCCAGGCCACCGACCCGGGCCCCAAGTTCGCCGCGGGCGAGTTTCTGATCTACGCCAACAACATCTCGCAGTGGTGGAGCCGCACCGCCGAACAGGCCACGCAGAACCCGGAGTTCAAGGTCTGGGGCATGGACGTGTGGGGCCACGACGGCGGCGACCCCACGCTCTGGGCCGAACAGCCCGCCGGCATCTTCGCCTTCGTCAACAAGAAGGCGTCCGAGTCGGTCATCCGCGACGTGCTGGCCGTCGCGAACGTCACCGCGGCGCCGTACGGCACCAAGGAGTACATGATGACCAACTACGGCGTGGAGGGCACCCACTACTCCGTGGAGGACGGCGTCCCCACCAAGACCGACCAGGGCAACATCGACGTGATGAACGCCTACGTGATGGTCGCGAGCCCCGCCCCGACCCTCGCCCACCCCGACTTCCCGGAGGTCGCCAAGGGCCAGGTCGAATGGCAGCAGCGGATGGGCGCCTTCACCAAGAAGTCCTCCTTCTACGGCATGCAGATCACCGAGCCCGGCCGCTACACCAACCTCGCCAACGACATGGAGCAGATGGAGGACGACGTCGTCCGGGGCCGCAAGAAGATCAGCGACATGCAGCAGTGGGTCTCCGACTGGAAGAGCAAGGGCGGCGACAAGCTGCGCGACTGGTACATGCAGGTCCTCGACGAGAACGGCTCCGCGGCCAACTGACCGGGCACCGAGGCAAGGAGAACGGCCGTGTCCCACAGCACGGTGCCTCGGAGCAGGGCCGAGGCCGACACGACGGCGAAGTCCCCGGTGACACCGGACGGCGCCACCGGGCCGGGCGGGCGACCGCCCGCACCGAAACCGAGCCTGCGGCACAGGTTCCGACGCGACCGCGCCCTGCTCCTGATGACCCTGCCGGCCGTCGTCCTGATCCTGCTCTTCAACTACGTGCCGATCCTCGGCAACGTGGTCGCCTTCCAGGACTACGACCCCTACATCAGCGACAACGGCGTCGTGTCCATCCTGAACAGCCCCTGGGTGGGCCTGGAGAACTTCCAGCGGATCTTCGAGGACTCCGCCTTCTGGCAGGCGGTGCGCAACACGCTGGTGCTGTTCTTCCTCCAGCTCCTGCTGTTCTTCCCCCTCCCGGTCCTGCTCGCGCTGCTCATCAACAGCGTGGTCAGGCCCCGGGTGCGGGCGATCGCGCAGGCCGTCCTGTACCTGCCGCACTTCTTCTCGTGGGTGCTGGTGATCGCGGTCTTCCAGCAGCTGCTGGGCGGGGCGGGGCTGCTCTCGCAGCTGCTGCGCGACCACGGGTACGACGGGCTCGACGTCATGACCGACCCGAACACCTTCAAGTTCCTGGTCACCGCGCAGGCCGTGTGGAAGGACGCCGGCTGGGGGATCATCGTCTTCCTCGCCGCGCTGGCCGCGGTCAGCCCCGACCTCTACGAGGCCGCCGCGATGGACGGCGCCAACCGCTGGCGCCGGATGTGGCACGTCACGCTGCCCGCGCTGCGACCGGTGATCGCGCTGCTGCTCGTGCTGCGCGTCGGTGACGCGCTGACCGTCGGCTTCGAGCAGATCCTGCTCCAGCGCGACGCCGTGGGACCGGGCGCGGCGGAGGTCCTCGACACCTTCGTGTGGTGGAACGGCGTCCGCAACCAGGACTTCGGCTACGCGGCCGCCGCGGGCCTCGTCAAGGGCGTCATCAGCATCGGACTCGTCCTGGCCGCGAACAAGGTGGCCCATCTGATGGGCGAGCAGGGGGTGTACAAGAAGTGACCACGGTCCTCGACAAGCCGGTACGGAACCGCTGGGCCGCTCCGCCGCGGCCGGTCTGGGAGGAACAGCCGACCAGGGCCGGTCTGGCGAGCAAGGGTCTCGTGCTGGGCATCGCCTGCCTCGCGATCCTGTTCCCGCTGTGGATCGTCGTCGTCACCAGCCTGTCCACGCGTCAGACCATCGACGAGGCCGGCGGCCTGGTGATGATCCCCAAGGACATCACCTTCGTCGCCTACCAGGAGCTGCTGAGCGGCGGGCAGGTGACCCGGGCGGCGATCATCAGCGTGCTGGTCACGCTCGTCGGCACGGCGTTCTCCATGACGGTGTCCGTGCTGTGCGCCTACGGCCTCTCCCGCACCGGATCGCTCGGGCACCGGTGGATCCTGATGACCCTGCTGGCGACGATGTTCTTCAGCGCCGGGCTCATCCCCACCTATCTGCTGGTGCAGACGCTCGGCCTGACCGACAGCTATCTCGCGCTGATCCTGCCCAGCGCGCTCAGCGTCTTCAACATCCTGGTGCTGCGCGGGTTCTTCATGGGCATCTCGCAGGAGCTGACCGACAGCGCCCGGATCGACGGGGCGGGGGACTTCCGGATCCTGTGGCAGATCGTCCTGCCGCTGTCCCGGGCCGTCGTCGCCGTGATCACCCTGTTCTACGCGGTCGGGTACTGGAGTGCCTGGTTCAACGCGTCGCTGTACCTGAACGACCAGAACATGATGCCGCTGCAGAACGTGATGATCCAGCTGGTGCAGAAGCAGGAGGCACCGGTGGGGCTGGGACAGGCCATCAAGACGGGGCAACTGTCCGGGCTGGCCGTGCAGATGGCGGTCATGGTGATGGCGCTGCTCCCGGTGGCCGTCCTCTCGCCGTTCGTCCAGCGGCACTTCAGGAAGGGGATGCTGACGGGCGCGGTCAAGGGCTGACACGGCGCCTGGTCGGCGGGGGACCCCCGCTGCGCGGCGGCTGCGGTTTCGTCGTGGCCGGTCGCGCAGTTCCCCGCACCCCCGAGGCAGGCAATCCCGCCCCTCCCAACAAGCGAGGTATGTCATGCTCACGCCCAACCTGAGTCGGCGAGCCGTTCTTGCCGGGACTGCGGCCGCCGCGCTCACCGCTGTCCCCGCGCTCCAGGCAAGCGCGCAGGCCGTCCCCGCCGCCCCCGCCTACCGCTGGCGCAACGCCGTGATCGGCGGCACCGGCTTCATCACCGGCGTGCTCTTCCACCCCTCCGTGCGCGGCCTCGCCTACGCCCGCACCGACATCGGCGGCGCCTACCGCTGGGAGGACCGCACCGCCCGCTGGACCCCGCTCCTGGACCACCTCGGCTGGGACGACTGGAACCTGCTCGGGGTCGAGGCCATGGCCGTCGATCCGGCCCACCCCGCCCGGCTCTACCTCGCTGTCGGCACCTACGCCCAGTCCTGGGCCTCCAACGGCGCCGTCCTGCGCTCCGACGACCGGGGCGCCACCTGGAGCCGTACCGACCTCGGCGTGAAGCTCGGGGCCAACGAGGACGGACGGGGCACCGGTGAGCGGCTGCTCGTCGACCCCCGGAACAGCGACACCCTGTGGCTCGGCACCCGGCACGACGGCTTGCTGAAGTCTGCCGACCGGGGCGCCACCTGGGCCCCCGCCGACGGCTTCCCGCCCGCGCCCAGTGCCTCCGGGCAGGGCGTCACCCTGCTGGTCGCCGCCGGCCGCGCCGTCTACGCCGGCTGGGGCGACGCCGACGGCACCGCCGCCAACCTCTACCGCACCGTCGACGGCACCACCTGGGAAGCCGTCCCCGGCCGGCCCTCCGGCACCGCCGCCAAGGTCCCGATCCGCGCCGCCTACGACCGGACCGGCCGGCACCTGTATCTGACGTACGCCGACGCGCCCGGGCCCAACGGGCAGTCCGGCGGCAGCGTGCACCGGCTGTGCACCCTGGACGGCAGGTGGACCGAGGTCACGCCGGTGGCACCCGGCGGTGACGACACCTTCGGCTACGGCGGTGTCGCCGTCGACGCCCGGCGGCCCGGCACCGTCGTCGTCTCCACCAACAACCGCTGGGCCGCCGTCGACACCGTCTTCCGCAGCACCGACGGCGGACGCACCTGGACGTCCCTCAAGGACTCCGCTGTTCTCGACGTGTCGGAGACCCCCTATCTGAAGTGGGGCGCAGACGCCCCCAAGTTCGGCTGGTGGATCCAGGCGCTCGCCCTCGACCCCTACGACTCCCGGCACCTCGTCTTCGGCACCGGCGCCACCCTCTACGGCACCCGGGACCTGAAGCACTGGGCCCCGCAGATCCGCGGCCTGGAGGAGGCCTCGGTGGTGCAGCTGGTGTCGCCCCCGGTCGGGGAGGCGCACCTGCTCAGCGGGTCCAGGGACATCGGCGTGATGTACCACGACACGCTCACCGCGTCCCCCTCGCGCGGCATGGCCACGAACCCCGTGTTCGGGTCGGCGACGGGACTCGCGCAGGCCGCGCGGAAGCCGGCGTACGTCGTGCGCACCGGCTGGGGCGACCACGGCAACGGCGCGTACTCCGACGACGGCGGACGGACCTGGGCGCCCTTCGCGGGCGCGCCCGACCTCGCCAAAAACGCACCGGGGCCGATCGCGACCAACGCCGACGGCACCGCCCTGCTCTGGGTCTTCGTGCACTGGGACGGCACCAGGCACCCCGCCTATCGCTCCGCGGACAACGGCTCCACCTGGACCGAGATCCCCTCCTTCCCGAAGGGCGCCACGCCGGTCGCCGACCCGGCCGACCCGACGCTCTTCTACGCGTACGACACCGATACGGGAACGCTACTGGCCAGCACTGACAGTGGCCGCACGTTCACCGCGCGTGCGACCGGGCTGCCCTCCGGCGACAGCCAGTTCAAGGTCGTCGCGGCGCCGGGCCGATCCGGCGACCTGTGGCTGAGCGCCAAGTGGAACGGGCTGTACCGGTCCACCGACGGCGGCGCGAGCTTCACCAAGATCGACAGCTGCTGGGCCTCGTACGCCCTCGGCTTCGGCAAGGCCGCCGACGGCGCCGACTACCCGGCCATCTACCAGGTCGGCTCCACGGAGGCGATCACCGCCGTCCACCGCTCCGACGACGCCGGCCGGAGCTGGGTCCGCATCAATGACGACCGGCACCAGTGGGGCTGGATCGGCGAGACCATCACCGGCGACCCGCGCGTGTACGGCCGGGTCTACCTGGCCACCAACGGCCGGGGCATCCAGTACGGGGAGCCCGCGTGAAGCCGGCCCTCGCCGACGTCACCCGGGGCCGCATCCTCTTCGGCGGCGACTACAACCCCGAACAGTGGCCCGAGGAGACCTGGCCGGACGACATCCGGCTGATGCGCGACGCCGGCGTCAACTCCGTCACCCTTGGCGTCTTCTCCTGGTCGAAGCTCGAACCCCGGCCGGGAGAGCGGCAGTTCGGCTGGCTCGACCGCCTGATGGACCTGCTGCACGCGAACGGCATCGGCGTCGTCCTCGCCACCCCCACCGCCTCGCCCCCGCCCTGGCTCGGCCGCCTGCACCCCGACACCCTCCCCGTCGACGAGGACGGCCGCACCGAATGGTGGGGCGGCCGCCAGCACTTCTCGCACTCCAGCGCCACCTACCGCCGGCACGCCGCCGCCATCACCGAGGACCTGGCCGCCCGCTACGCCACTCACCCGGCCCTCACCATGTGGCACATCAACAACGAGTACTGCACCTACGACTGGAGCGAGGCGGCCGCCGCCCGCTTCCGCGGCTGGCTCAGGCGCAAGTACGGCAGCCTCGACGCCCTCAACACCGCCTGGGGAACCGCCTTCTGGAGCCAGGGCTACGGCGACTGGGAGGAGATCCACACCCCGCGTCACGCCCACTACCTGAAGAACCCCGGCCAGGTGCTGGACTTCAAGCGGTTCACCTCCGACATGCTCCTGGAGTGCTTTCTCGCCGAGCGGGACATCGTCCGCCGGTACACCCCCCACCTCCCGGTCACCACCAACTTCATGCCGCTGTGGGCCGGGCAGGACGCCTGGCGCTGGGCCGAGGAGGAGGACGTCGTCTCCGTCGACCTCTACCCCGACCCCCGCGACCCCTTCGGCGCCCAGCACGGGGCTCTGGTCCAGGACATGACGCGCTCCCAGGCCCGCGGACCCTGGATGCTCATGGAGCAGGCGGCCGGCCCCGTGAACTGGCGAGGCGTGAACCACCCCAAGCCGCGCGGCCTCAACCGCCTCTGGTCCCTCCAGGCCGTCGCCCGGGGCGCGGACGCCGTCTGCTACTTCCAGTGGCGCCAGTCCCGGCAGGGCGCCGAGAAGTTCCACTCCGGCATGGTCGGCCACGCGGGCGAGCATGGGCGGACGTACCAGGAGATCAAGGGGCTCGGCGCCGACCTCGCCCGGATCGCCGGTGAGGTGAGCGGCAGTCACAGCGACCACGACATCGCCGTCCTCCACGACTGGCACTCCTGGTGGGCCGGCGCCCACGAGGGCCGGCTCTCCACCGAGGTCGACCACGCCCGGATCCTCACCGCCTGGCACCGCGCCCTCTGGGAGGCCCATCTCACCACCGACTTCGCCCACCCCGAGCACGACCTGACCCGGTACCGGCTCGTCGTCGTGCCCCAGCTGTACGCCCTCACCGACACCGCGATCGACAACCTCCTCGCCTACGTCCGCCAGGGCGGCACCCTCGTCTCCGGCTTCCTCACCGGCGTCGCCGACGAGGACGACCGGGTGCGCCCCGGAGGCATGGACGCCCGGCTGCGCGAGCTGTTCGGCATCCGCACCCTGCACGAGTGGTGGCCGCTGGAGGCGGGGGAGAGCGTCGAGTGCGAGGGGTTCCGCGGCACGCTGTGGTCGGAGGAGATCGACAAGAGCGACGACGCCCTGACCGTGGCCGCGTACAAGGGCGGTGAGCTCGACGGCCTGCCCGCGGTCCTGCGCACCGGCCGTGCCTGGTACCTCTCCACGCTCCCCGAACCGGCGGACCTGCGCGAGCTGCTCGAGCGGATCGGCGCCGAGGCGGGCGTCCGGCCCGTGCTCGACGGGCTGCCCGCGCAGGTCGAGGCCGTCCGCCGGGGCGACGTCCTGTTCGTGCTCAACCACGGCCGCGAGCCGGTCACGGTGAAGGTCCCCGGCACCCACCGCGACCTCCTGACGGGCACGACGGTCACGGACGACCTCACCCTCGGGCGCTACGGAGCGGCGGTGCTGAAGCCATGACCGTGCACGGCACCTGGGAGCCCGCCCCGGCCGCCCGCTGGGAGGACGCCTTCCTCAGCGGCAACGGCCACCACGGCGCCCTCGTGTTCGGCGACCCGGACGACGACCGTGTCATCGTCACCCACCACACCCTGGTCCGCCCCAACGGCGGCGAGCAGGCCCGGCCCCCCGAGCTGGCGGCCCAACTCCAGGCGCTGCAGGACAGGTTGCTGGCGGGGGACACCACGGCCGCCGAGAGCTTCACCGACGGCCGACCCCTCCAGTGGGTGCAGCCCTTCCACCCGGCCTTCCAGGTCCGGCTGCGCAGACCGCCCGAGAACGCCCACGGCTACCGGCGCTCCGTCGACTTCACCACCGGCGAGACGGCCGCCGAGCGCGCCGACTGGTCCAGCCGTGTCTTCGTCTCCCGCGCGGACGACGTGATCGTCCAGCACGTCACCACCGCGGGCCCCCGCCTCGACATCGCCCTGGACCACCGCCTGCCCGGCGCCCCGGACGGCCTGGGCGTCGGCCAGGGCGCGCTGCTCACCCCCGAGGGCGCCCTGCTCAGCCTGCGCGCCCGCTACCCGGACAGCGACCGCGCGTACACCGGCGTCACCCTCGTCGCGGTCACCCGCGGCACCTGCGCACTCGCACCCCCCGGCGTGCGCGTCGAGGGCGCCGCCTCGGTCCTGCTGCTCACCCGGGTACGACGGCACACCGGCGAGCTCGACGTGATCGAGGAGGGCCGCGCCCTGCGCGCGCTGCTCCCCGCCACCGGGCAGCCGTACGACACCCTCCTCGCCCGCCATCTGCCCCGGCACCGCACCGCCTACGAGCGCGTCACCCTCGACCTGGGCGGCGACCCGGCCGAGCGCGCCCTGCCCGGCTCGGAACTGCTGCGGCGGACCCGCGGCGCGGCCCTGCCGGAGCGGCTCTTCGCGGCCGGCCGCTACCACCTGCTGTCCAGCAGCGGTCTGCTGCCGCCCCGGCTCACCGGGCTGTGGACCGGCGACTGGAACACGGCCTGGTCGGGCGCCTTCACCACCGACGCCAACCTCAACCTGCAGACCGCCTCCGCCGTGGCCGCCGCACTCCCCGAAGTGACAGCGGCCCACGCCGCACTGATCGCCGGCCAGCTGCCGCACTGGCGGGAGAACGCCCGCGCCGTCTTCGGCGCCCGAGGCGTCGTCGCGCCCGCCCACACCGACGGCGAGTCCGGGCTCGTGTACCACTTCAGCCGCGAGTACCCCCTGCACCTGTGGACCGCGGGCGCGGACTGGCTGCTCAAGCCACTCGTCGACCACGACGAGACCCGCGGCGAACGCGACCCCGCAACCGCCTCCGCGCTCGCCGAAGTCGCCCTGTTCTACGAGGACTTCCTCACCCGCACCGACGACGAAGGGCACCTCGTCGTCGTCCCGTCCTACTCACCCGAGAACCGGCCCGCGAACGCGAGCTGGGGCACCCTGAACGCGGCCATGGACCTCTCGGCCGCCCGGCACGCCCTGCGCACGGCGGCCGCGTACCACCCCGAGCACGCCGAGCGCTGGAGAGCACTCGCCGACCGGCTCCCCCCGCACCGCGTCAACGACGAGGGCGCCCTCGCCGAATGGGCGCGGCCCGGCCTGGCGGACACCTACGACCACCGGCACCTCAGCCACCTCTACGGCGTGTGGCCGCTCGACGAGATCAACCCCTACGACACCCCGGACCTCGCCCGCGCCGCACACCGCGCCCTCGCACTGCGCGGCGCCGAGAACGACTCCGCGCACGGCCATCTCCACCACGCCCTCGTCGCCGCCCGCCTGCGCGACGCGGACCGCGTCGCCGACGCCCTCGGCCGGGTCCTGGACGGCGACTTCTTCCACGCCTCCCTGATGAGCGCGCACTACCCGAAGCGGGACGTCTACAACGCGGACGCCGCCCACACCCTGCCCGCGGTGCTGATCGAGGCGCTCGTCCAGTCGACCCCCCACCGGCTGGTCCTGCTGCCCGCGCTGCCACCGGCGTACCCGACGGGCCGGCTGCACGGAATCCGCACCCGCTTCGGCGCGGAACTCGACCTCGACTGGACGCCGGACGGAGCGACCGCGGTCCTCCGCCCCACCCGCACCCTCCGCGTCGAGCTCAGGACTTCCACCGGCACGAGACCGCTCGACCTCGTCGCCGGAGAAGACCACGTCCTCACCCCGTGGACGTGGTGACTCCCCGCATTTCCCCCCACCCATGGAAGGGACACCATGGCATCGACCCGCACGCTCCGCCGTGTCACCCAGGCCCTCATCGCCCCGGCGCTCGCCCTCGGCGCCACCGTCGGCCTCGCCTCCGCACCCGCCCACGCCGCCGTCTGGAGCTCCTGCGACCAGTGGGGCAACACGAACCTGAACGGCTACACGCTCTACAACAACATCTGGGGCTCCGGCGCCGGCAGCCAGTGCGTCTGGGCCAACTCCGGTACCAACTGGGGCGTCTGGGCCAACCACCCCAACACCGGCGGCATCAAGTCGTACCCGAACGCGAAGAAGGTGGTCAACAAGACGATCTCCTCGATCGCCTCGCTGACCAGCAGCTACAACGTCACGGTCCCCGCGTCCGGCGCCTACAACACGTCGTACGACATCTGGGACACCGACTACGACTACGAGATCATGCTGTGGGTCAACCACCACGGCCCGGTCGGCCCGCTCGGCAGCTCCCAGGGCTCCGTCACGCTCGGCGGCCACACCTGGAACGTCTACAAGGGCGACAACGGCGCCAACCAGGTCTTCTCGTTCCTGCGCACCTCGGACTCGAACTCCGGCACCGTGAACATCAAGCCGATCCTCACCTGGATCGCGAGCACCAAGGGCTGGATGTCCAGCAACGAGACGATCGGGGACGTCCAGTTCGGCTACGAGATCACCTCGTCCTCCGGCGGCCTGGACTTCGTCACCAACAACCTGACCGTCAGCAGCAGTTGATCAGGTGAGAGTGCGGCCGGTCCCGTACCTATCGCGGGACCGGCCGCACGCGTCATTCCGCGATCGGCAGTTCCGCCCCGTCCCGCAGGAACAGCGGGATACGGTCCAGCGGCGCGTCGACCGTCACGGCCGCGCCGCCCTCGTACGTCGTCCCCGTCCACGCGTCCGTCCAGCCGGCGCCCGCCGGAAGATGCACCGTCCGGGCGGTGGCCCCCGCCGTCAGCACCGGCGCCACCAGCAGATCCCGGCCGAAGAGATAGGCGTCGTCCACCGACCAGGCGGCCGGGTCGCGGGGGAACTCCAGGAACAGCGGCCGCATCACGGGCAGCCCCTCCTCGTGCGCCTCCCGCATGACCTCCAGGACGTACGGCTTCAGCCGCTCGCGCAGCCGCAGATACCGCTCCAGGATCGCGCCGGCCTCCTCGCCGTACGACCAGACCTCGTTGGGGCCGCCCGTCATGTCCGGGCCCAGGGGCATGCCGGGGTCGCGGAAGCCGTGCAGCCGCATCAGCGGGGACAGCGCGCCGAACTGGAACCAGCGGACCATGACCTCGCGGTACGCCGGGTCCTGCGGGTCGCCGCCGTGGAAGCCGCCGATGTCGGTGTTCCACCAGGGGATGCCGGCCAGCGCGGTGTTGAGACCGGCCGCGATCTGGCGGCGCAGGGTCGGGAAGTCGGTGCCGATGTCACCGGACCACAGGGCGGCGCCGTAGCGCTGACTGCCCGCCCACGCCGAGCGGTTGAGGGTGATGATCCCGGACTCGCCCTCGGCGGTGAGCCCTTCGTGGAAGGTGCGGGAGTTCTCCGCCGGGTAGAGGTTGCCGACCTCCAGGCCGGGCCCCGCCCAGTACCGCAGGTTCTCCTGGAACCCCGGCTTCAGCTCCGGCTCGCAGGCGTCCAGCCAGAAGGCCGTGATGCCGTACGGGCGCAGGTAGTTGTCGCGGATCCGCGACCACACGAACTCCCGGGCCTCCGGGTTGGTGGCGTCGTAGAAGGAGACCTGGACGGTCGAGGCGACCTCCTTGTCCGGCCAGTCGGCGTGCGCCATCGGGCCGTACTGGGTGCCGATGAACCAGCCGCGCTGCTCCATCACCGGGTGGTTCTCCGACAGCGGGGACACCGACGGCCAGACGCTCACCACCAGCTTGACGCCCAGCTCCTCCAGTTCGCGGACCATCGCCGCGGGGTCCGGCCACTCGGCGGGGTCGAACTTCCACTCGCCGAGGTGCGTCCAGTGGAAGAAGTCGCAGACGATCACGTCCAGCGGCAGGCCCCGCCGCTTGTACTCCCGTGCCACGGCGAGGAGTTCGTCCTGGGTGCGGTAGCGCAGCTTGCACTGCCAGAACCCGGCCGCCCACTCGGGCAGCATCGGCGTCCGGCCGGTCACCGCGCTGTAGCGGCGCTGGGCGTCGGCCGGGTCGCCCGCGGTGATCCAGTAGTCGATCTGCCGGGCCGAGTCCGCGACCCAGCGGGTGCCGTTGTGGGCGAGCTCCACCCGGCCGATCGCCGGGTTGTTCCACAGCAGGGTGTAGCCGCGGTTGGAGGTGAGCACCGGGATGCCGACCTCGGCATTGCGCTGCACCAGGTCCAGCACCAGGCCCTTCTGGTCGAGCCGGCCGTGCTGGTGCTGGCCGAGGCCGTAGAGCTTCTCGTCGTCGTAGGCGGCGAAGCGCTGTTCCAGGCGGTGGTGGCCGTTGCCGACGGCCGTGTACAGCCGCGGACCCGGCCACCAGAAGTGGGCACGCTCCTCGGCGAGCAGTTCGGCGCCGTCGCCGGTGCGCAGGAAGCGGACCAGGCCCTCGGCGTCGACCTCGACGGTGAGCGCCCCGACCGTCAGCCGCCCGAGCCCGTCCTCGATCTTCACCGTCGACGGGGTCGCGGGAGGCTCGTCCAGCAGCGCGCCCGGCAGACCGGCCAGGACCGGCCCGCCCAGCCGGGCCCGCACCCGCACCGCGTCCGGACCCCACGGCTCGACCCGTACGGTCTCCTGACGGCCGCTCCACTCCAGCGAGCCGTCCCGCTCACGGAACGTGCCGACGGTGGGGGAGGACTGCGCCAGGCTGACCTTCGCTTGGCTTTCGGCAGGCTGATTCACGAGGCGTACTCCTGGACGATGACAGGGGGAAGCCGCCCCCGCAGGGGCCGCAGGGGGACGTACGGGTCAGGAAGCGGCCGGTCCCGAGCTCGCCCGGACCGTCAGCTCGGGGGCGAGGAGCACGACGTCGTCCTCGCCCCGCCCGTCCAGCTTGGCCACCAGATGCTCCACGGCGTGCCGGCCCATCTCCTGCGCGGGAATGGACACCGACGTCAGCCGCACCGAGGCCTGGACGGCGACCTGGTCGGGGCAGATCGCGACCACCGACACGTCCTCCGGCACGGCCCGGCCCTGCTGGCGCAGCAGGGCGAGCAGCGGTTCCACCGCCGACTCGTTCTGCACGACGAAGCCCGTGGTGCCCGGGCGCTCGTCGAAGACGCGGGCGAGGGTCACGGCCATCGCGTCGTAGCCGCCCTCGCACGGCCGGTGCAGCAGCCGGGTGCCCAACTCCTGGGCGCGCGAACGCAGTCCGTCGAGGGTGCGCTCGGCGAAGCCGGTGTGCCGTTCGTAGACCGCCGGTGCCTCGCCGATGACAGCGATGTCGCGGTGTCCGAGCTTCGCCAGATGCTCCACGCAGAGCGCGCCGGTCGCCCGGAAGTCCAGATCGACGCAGGTCAGTCCGGAGGTGTCGGCGGGCAGTCCGATCAGCACGGACGGCTGGTCGGCGTCCCGGAGCAACGGCAGCCGCTCGTCGTCGAGTTCGACGTCCATCAGGATCATCGCGTCGGCGAGCCCGCTGCCGGTGACCCGGCGCACCGCGTCCGGGCCCTCCTCACCGGTGAGCAGCAGGACGTCGTAGCCGTGCGTGCGCGCGGTGGTGGCCACCGCGATGGCGATCTCCATCATCACCGGCACATACATGTCGGTGCGCAGGGGGACCATCAGCGCGATGATGTTCGACCGGCTGCTGGCCAGCGCCCGGGCGCCCGCGTTCGGGTGGTAGCCGAGCTCGCGGATGCTCTGCTCGACCCGGTGCCGGGTGGTCGCGGAGATGGACCGCTTGCCGCTGAGGACATAGCTCACCGTGCTCGCCGAGACTCCGGCGTGCTGGGCGACCTCGGCGAGGGTGACCATCCAGCTCTCCAAGCTTTGTGAAGCGCTTCGACAGTGCGCACAGTGAATAGGGGCGGGTGAGGGTGGTTCGACAGTAGCTCCACCGGGGGTGGGTGTCCATAGGCTGTCGAAGCGCTTCGACAGCGATTTTCTCCGGGAGCGATTCTCGGCTGAACGGCCGCACGCAGGGTGGCCACCTCGCCCCGGATCGGGTACCAACGATCGGGTAGCACCCGTCAGTAACTCCCGGTCCGGATGATCCCGGCATCGAACCCTATGCGCGGCGAGGTGAGCGTCATGTCCGCTCCAACGACCAAGCCCACAGTCACCGAACGTGAGGCCCGCCAGGTGGCAGAGGCGGCCCGTGAGCAGGACTGGCGCAAGCCCAGCTTCGCCAAGGAACTGTTCCTCGGCCGCTTCCGCCTCGACCTCATCCACCCCCACCCCATGCCGACCGACGAGGCCGCCCAGCGCGGCGAGGAGTTCCTCGCCAAGCTTCGCGACTTCGTCGAGACCAAGGTCGACGGCGCCGTCATCGAGCGCGAGTCCCGCATCCCCGACGAGGTCGTGGGCGGCCTCAAGGAGATCGGCGCCTTCGGCATGAAGATCGACACCAAGTACGGCGGCCTCGGCCTCACCCAGGTGTACTACAACAAGGCCCTCGCCCTGGCCGGCTCCGCCTCGCCCGCGATCGGCGTGCTGCTCTCGGCCCACCAGTCGATCGGCGTGCCCCAGCCGCTGAAGCTGTTCGGCACGGACGAGCAGAAGGAACGCTTCCTGCCGCGCTGCGCCCGTACCGACATCTCGGCGTTCCTGCTCACCGAGCCGGACGTCGGCTCCGACCCGGCCCGGCTCGCCGCCTCCGCCGTACCGGACGATGGGGGTCCCTCCCGCTCGAGCGACTTCGAGAGTGGGGGAGAGTACGTCCTCGACGGGGTGAAGCTGTGGACCACCAATGGGGTGGTCGCCGATCTGCTCGTCGTCATGGCGCGGGTGCCGAAGTCCGAGGGGCACAGGGGCGGCATCACGGCCTTCGTCGTGGAGACCAACTCGCCCGGCGTCACCGTCGAGCACCGCAACGCCTTCATGGGCCTGCGCGGCATCGAGAACGGCGTCACCCGCTTCCACCAGGTCCGGGTCCCCGCCGCCAACCGCATCGGCCCCGAGGGCGCCGGCCTGAAGATCGCTCTGACCACTCTCAACACCGGACGGCTGTCGCTGCCCGCGTCCTGCGTGGCCGCCGGCAAGTGGTGCCTGAAGATCGCCCGGGAGTGGTCGGCGGCCCGCGAGCAGTGGGGCAAGCCGATTGCCCAGCACGAAGCGGTGGGCGCCAAGATCTCCTTCATCGCGGCCACCACCTTCGCCCTGGAGGCCGTGCTCGACCTGGCCTCGCAGATGGCCGACGAGGACCGCAACGACATCCGGATCGAAGGCGCCCTGGCCAAGCTGTACGCCTCCGAGATGGGCTGGCTGATGGCCGACGAACTCGTCCAGATCCGCGGCGGACGCGGCTTCGAGACGGCCGAGTCGCTCCGGGCGCGCGGCGAGCGGGCGGTCCCCGCCGAGCAGGTCCTGCGCGATCTGCGCATCAACCGCATCTTCGAGGGCTCGACGGAGATCATGCATCTCCTCATCGCCCGCGAGGCCGTCGACGCCCACCTCTCGGTCGCCGGCGACCTCATCGACCCCGACAAGTCCCTCCAGGACAAGGCCAGGGCGGGCGCGAACGCGGGCGTCTTCTACGCCAAATGGCTCCCGAAGCTGGTCGCGGGCCAGGGCCAGCTCCCGTACTCCTACAGCGAGTTCAAGCGCGAAGTCGACCTCTCCGCCCACCTTCGTCACATCGAGCGCACCTCCCGCAAGCTCGCCCGCTCCACCTTCTACGCCATGTCCCGCTGGCAGGGCCGGATGGAGTCCAAGCAGGGCTTCCTCGCCCGGATCGTCGACATCGGCGCGGAGTTGTTCGCGATGAGCGCGGTCTGCGTACGCGCCGAGCACCTGCGCTCGCGCGGCGAGAACGGCCGGGAGGCCTACCAGCTCGCCGACGCCTTCTGCCGGCAGTCCCGCATCCGCGTCGAGGAACTCTTCGGCCGGCTGTGGAGCAACACCGACGACGTCGACCGCAAGGTCGTCAAGGGCGTCATGTCGGGCACCTACGCATGGCTGGAGCAGGGCATCGTCGACCCCTCGGGCGACGGCCCCTGGATCGCCGACGCGGTCCCCGGCCCGAGCGAACGGGAGAACGTGCACCGCCCGATCCGCTGACCGGCCACCGACAGGGTGTTCCCTTCCCGTCCCCGTGAGGGGGACGCCCTGTCCCCCCGCACAGCGCTTGCGGCAACAATGGAGGAATGAGCGACTCTCCTGCCCCCCTCGCCGACCCGCACCTGGTGTACGACCCCGTCGCGGGAGACGGCCCGAAGGACGTGGTGATCCTCGGCTCCACCGGGTCGATCGGCACCCAGGCCATCGACCTCGTGCTGCGCAACCCCGACCGCTTCCGGGTCACCGCGCTCTCCGCCAACGGCGGCCGCGTCGCCCTCCTCGCCGAACAGGCCCACCGGCTGGGGGTCCGCACGGTAGCCGTCGCCCGCGAGGACGCCGTACCCGAGCTGCGCGAGGCCCTCCGCGCGCGGTACGGCGCCGGTGAGCCGCTGCCCGGGATCCTGGCCGGACCGGAGGCCGCCACCGAGGTCGCCGCCTCCGCCTGCCACACCGTCCTGAACGGCATCACCGGCTCGATCGGCCTGGCCCCGACCCTCGCCGCCCTGGAGGCGGGCCGCACCCTCGCGCTCGCCAACAAGGAGTCGCTCATCGTCGGCGGCCCGCTGGTCAAGGCGCTCGCCAAGCCGGGCCAGATCATCCCGGTCGACTCCGAGCACGCCGCGCTGTTCCAGGCGCTGGCCTCGGGCACGCGCGCGGACGTACGCAAGCTCGTCGTCACCGCGTCCGGCGGCCCCTTCCGCGGCCGGACCAAGCAGGAGCTCGCGAGCGTCACCGTAGAGGACGCCCTCGCCCACCCCACCTGGGCCATGGGCCCGGTGATCACGATCAACTCCGCGACCCTCGTCAACAAGGGCCTGGAAGTCATCGAGGCACACCTTCTCTACGACATTCCCTTCGACCGCATTGAGGTCGTCGTGCACCCCCAGTCGTATGTTCACTCGATGGTCGAGTTCACCGACGGATCCACGATCGCCCAGGCGACGCCCCCCGACATGGGCGGGCCGATCGCCATCGGTCTGGGCTGGCCCGAGCGCGTCCCCGACGCGGCGCCCGCCTTCGACTGGAGCAGGGCCTCGACGTGGGAGTTCTTCCCGCTCGACAACGACGCGTTCCCGTCGGTGAACCTCGCCCGCCACGTCGGTGAGCTCGCGGGCACGGCCCCGGCGGTGTTCAATGCCGCCAACGAGGAGAGCGTGGAGGCCTTCCGGGCCGGCGCGCTGCCGTTCAACGGGATCATGGAGACCGTGACCCGGGTGGTCCAGGAGCACGGCACCCCGGTCACGGGAACCTCACTCACCGTCGCGGACGTCCTCGAAGCGGAGACCTGGGCGCGCACCCGGGCCCGGGAACTGGCGGCACAGACGGCGGAGGCCCGTGCATGACGACCTTGATGTTCATCCTCGGCATAGTGGTCTTCGCCGTCGGGCTGCTGTTCTCGATCGCGTGGCACGAGCTGGGGCACCTGTCCACCGCCAAGCTCTTCGGCATCCGCGTGCCCCAGTACATGGTCGGCTTCGGCCCGACCCTCTGGTCGCGGAAGAAGGGCGAGACGGAGTACGGCATCAAGGCCATCCCGTTCGGCGGCTACATCCGCATGATCGGCATGTTCCCGCCCGGCCCCGACGGCCGTCTGGAAGCCCGCTCCACCTCGCCCTGGCGCGGCATGATCGAGGACGCCCGCGAGGCCGCGTTCGAGGAACTCAGGCCGGGCGACGAGACCCGCCTCTTCTACACGCGCAAGCCGTGGAAGCGGGTCATCGTGATGTTCGCGGGCCCCTTCATGAACCTGGTCCTCGCCGTCGGCCTGTTCTTCACCGTGCTCATGGGCTTCGGCATCTCCCAGCAGACCACCACCGTCAGCTCGGTCTCCCAGTGCGTCATCGCCCAGAGCGAGAACCGCGACACCTGCGAGAAGTCCGACCCGGCCGCACCGGCCGCCGCCGCGGGCCTGAAGGCCGGCGACAAGATCGTCGCCTTCGACGGGGTGCGCACCGACGACTGGAACAAGCTCTCCGACCTGATCCGCGCCAACCCCGGCAAGGAGGTGCCGATCGTCGTCGACCGGGACGGCCAGGAGGTCACCCTCACCGCGACGATCGCCACCAACCAGGTCGCCAAGAAGGACGCCGGCGGCCAGATCGTCCAGGGCGAGTACGTCACCGCTGGCTTCCTCGGCTTCAGCGCCGCCACCGGCATCGTCAAACAGGACTTCGGCGACTCCGTGACCTGGATGGGCGACCGGGTCGTCGACGCCGTCGACTCCCTCGCCGCCCTGCCCGCCAAGATCCCGGCCCTGTGGGACGCGGCCTTCGGCGACGGCGAGCGCGAGTCCGACTCGCCCATGGGCGTGGTCGGCGCGGCCCGGGTGGGCGGCGAGATCTTCACCCTCGACATCCCCGCCTCCCAGCAGCTGGCCATGGCGGTCATGCTGGTGGCCGGCTTCAACCTGTCCCTGTTCCTGTTCAACATGCTCCCGCTGCTGCCGCTCGACGGCGGCCACATCGCGGGCGCGATGTGGGAGTCGCTGCGCCGCAACCTCGCCAGGGTGCTGCGCCGTCCGGACCCGGGCCCGTTCGACGTGGCCAAGCTGATGCCGGTCGCCTACGTGGTCGCCGGGATCTTCGTCTGCTTCACGCTCCTGGTGCTGATCGCCGACGTGGTCAACCCGGTGAGAATCTCCTAGCCATACGGCGTTCACGGCGGCCCGGGATCCTGTGTCCCGGGCCGCCTTCCATCGAGTGGGTTTACGGGCCGTGATGTGCTCTCGCCGTGGCCCGTGCCGTAATCTCGAAGCCTGGAGCCCGCTGCTGACGGGGCCGGACCTTGATCCACGACTTGGGGTTGCACAGCAGATGACTGCGATTTCTCTCGGCATGCCGTCCGTTCCGACCAGGGTTGCCGAGCGCCGGAAGAGCCGGCAGATCCAGGTGGGCACGGTCGCGGTGGGCGGCGACGCCCCGGTCTCCGTCCAGTCGATGACGACGACCCGTACGTCCGACATCGGCGCGACCCTCCAGCAGATCGCCGAGCTGACGGCGTCCGGCTGCCAGATCGTGCGGGTCGCCTGCCCCACGCAGGACGACGCGGACGCCCTCGCCACCATCGCCCGCAAGTCGCAGATCCCGGTGATCGCGGACATCCACTTCCAGCCGAAGTACGTCTTCGCGGCCATCGAGGCCGGCTGCGCCGCGGTCCGGGTGAACCCCGGCAACATCAAGCAGTTCGACGACAAGGTCAAGGAGATCGCGAAGGCGGCGAAGGACCACGGCACGCCGATCCGCATCGGGGTGAACGCGGGCTCGCTGGACCGGCGACTGCTCCAGAAGTACGGCAAGGCGACGCCCGAGGCGCTCGTCGAGTCGGCCCTGTGGGAGGCCTCGCTCTTCGAGGAGCACGACTTCCGCGACATCAAGATCTCGGTGAAGCACAACGACCCGGTCGTCATGATCGAGGCGTACAAGCAGCTCGCCGCCCAGTGCGACTACCCGCTGCACCTCGGTGTCACGGAGGCGGGGCCCGCCTTCCAGGGCACGATCAAGTCGGCGGTCGCCTTCGGCGCCCTGCTCTCCCAGGGCATCGGCGACACGATCCGCGTCTCCCTCTCGGCGCCGCCCGCCGAGGAGGTCAAGGTCGGCATCCAGATCCTGGAGTCCCTGAACCTCAAGCAGCGCGGCCTGGAGATCGTCTCCTGCCCGTCCTGCGGCCGCGCCCAGGTGGACGTCTACAAGCTGGCCGAGGAAGTCACCGCGGGCCTGACCGGCATGGAGGTCCCCCTCCGCGTCGCGGTCATGGGCTGTGTGGTGAACGGCCCCGGCGAGGCCCGCGAGGCCGACCTCGGCGTCGCCTCCGGCAACGGCAAGGGCCAGATCTTCGTCAAGGGCGAGGTCATCAAGACGGTGCCCGAGTCGAAGATCGTGGAGACCCTGATCGAGGAAGCCATGAAGCTGGCCGAGCAGATGCAGGACGCGGGCATCGAGTCGGGCGAGCCGTCGGTCTCGGTGGCGGGCTGAGTCCCGGAGACGGTCTGAGCAGGACCGCGCGGCGGCCCCTCCCGGCGAGCAGCGCCCCGGCCGGTTGCACTTCAGCAGGGCGGCACTCCACATCCCCGCCAGGTACAGTGCGGAGATCAGCTGTCTTTAGTGTGAGGCCCCGCAGTTGCTGACCCAGACCACCTCCCGGGTCCTCGAACCGAGCGACCTGGACGCAGCGCTCGCCGTACTGGACCGCGAGCCCGTGACGAACGCCTTCGTCACGTCCCGGGTCCAGGTCGCCGGCCTGGACCCCTGGCGCCTCGGCGGCGAGATGTGGGGCTGGTACGAGGACGGCATGCTCACGTCCCTGTGCTACGCCGGCGCCAACCTCGTCCCCATCTGCGCCACCCCCCGAGCCGTCCGCGCCTTCGCCGACCGGGCCCGCCGGGCGGGCCGCCGCTGCTCGTCGATCGTGGGCCCGGCCGAACCCACCGCCCAGCTCTGGCGCCTGCTGGAACCGAACTGGGGCCCGGCCCGGGACGTCCGCTCCCGCCAGCCCCTCATGGTCACCGATCGCATGCCGGAGGACATCGCCCCTGACCCCCGCGTCCGCCGGATCCGCAAGGACGAGATGGACACGATCATGCCGGCGTGCGTGGCGATGTTCACCGAAGAGGTCGGCGTCTCCCCGATGGCGGGCGACGGCGGCCTGCTGTACCAGGCCCGGGTGGCCGAACTGGTCGGTTCCGGCCGCTCCTTCGCCCGCCTCGACGCACACGGCCGGGTCGTCTTCAAGGCGGAGATCGGCGCCGCGACCGACCGCGCCTGCCAGATCCAGGGCGTCTGGGTGGCCCCCGAGTACCGGGGCCAGGGCCTGGCCGCCCCCGCCATGGCGGCCGTCCTGCGCTATGCCCTCGCGGACGTGGCCCCGGTGGTGAGCCTCTACGTCAACGACTTCAACACCGCCGCCAGAAGGACGTACCGCAGGGTCGGCTTCGAAGAGGTCGGCGCCTTCATGAGCGTCCTCTTTTAGCTCCCTGTACCCTCCCCGCATGGACCTCGTCATCGGCCCCCTGGATCTGCCGGCCCACGTGGACGAGGCCCTGGCCGTCCAAGCCGTCGCCTTCGGGCTCGGCGCCGACGAGGTGGTCGTACGCCGTCAGATCGTCCTGCGTCACATGGCCTATCCCGGCGCCCGCGCCCTCGGCGCCACCGAGGACGGACGGCTCGTCGGATTCGTCTACGGCATGCCGAACGACCGCACCCACTGGTGGTCCACGGTCGTGGAGCCGTACCTCCGCGGCCGGGGCAACGACCACTGGCTCGACGACTCCTTCGTCATCACCGAGCTGCACGTCCACCCGGAGTACCAGAACCGCGGACTCGGCCGCGCGCTGATCACCACCATCACCGACAGCGCGAGCGAACCCCGCTCGATCCTCTCCGCGATCGACACCGACAGCCCGGCCCGCGGCCTCTACCACTCCCTCGGCTACCAGGACCTCGCCCGACAGGTCCTCTTCCCCAGCGCCCCGAGGCCGTACGCCGTGATGGGTGCCCCCCTGCCCCTGCGCAGGCGGCAGGGGGACAGAACCGATTTCCACCGTCCCGTACCGCCCGGCTAACCTCCTGCCATCACCCTCACGCAGCAGGAGTACACGAACCATGGCGAACGCACCGGTCCAGCGCATGTCCCAGTTGATGGCGAAGACGCTGCGCGACGACCCGGCGGACGCCGAGGTCCTCAGCCACAAGCTGCTCGTCCGCGCCGGGTACGTCCGCCGCACGGCGGCCGGCATCTGGTCCTGGCTGCCCCTCGGCAAGCGGGTCCTCGCCAACGTGGAGCGCGTCGTACGCGAGGAGATGGACGCGATCGGCGCCCAGGAGGTGCTGCTCCCCGCCCTGCTGCCGCGTGAGCCGTACGACGCGACGGGCCGCTGGGACGAGTACGGCCAGGAGCTGTTCCGCCTCCAGGACCGCAAGGGCGGCGACTACCTGCTCGGCCCGACCCACGAGGAGATCTTCACCCTGCTGGTGAAGGACCAGGCGTCCTCCTACAAGGACCTGCCGGTCATCCTCTACCAGATCCAGCACAAGTACCGCGACGAGGCCCGCCCCCGGGCCGGCATCCTGCGCGGCCGTGAGTTCCTGATGAAGGACTCCTACTCCTTCGACACGGAGGACGAGGGCCTCGCCCGGTCCTACGCCCTGCACCGCCAGGCCTACCAGCGCGTCTTCGAGCGCCTCGGCCTGGACTACCGCATCTGCGCCGCCACCGCGGGCGCGATGGGCGGCTCCAAGTCCGAGGAGTTCCTCGCCCCGGCCGAGGCCGGCGAGGACACTTTCGCCGACTGCCCGAACTGCGACTTCGCGGCCAACACCGAGGCGATCACGTACGCCCTGAAGCCGGTGGACGCCGACGGCGTGGCCGCGCTCGAGGAGATCCCGACCCCGGACACCCCCACCATCGAGACCCTCGCCGCCCACCTCGGCGTCCCGGCCTCGGCGACCCTGAAGAACCTCCTGGTGAAGGTCGACGGCGAGATCGTCGCCGTGGGTGTCCCCGGCGACCGCGAGGTCGACATGGACAAGGTCGAGGCGCACTTCGCCCCGGCGACGGTCGAGATGGTCACCGAGGAGGACTTCGCGGGCCGCCCCGACCTGGTGCGCGGCTACGTCGGTCCGCAGGGCCTGGGCGAGAAGGTCACCTACCTCGCCGACCCGCGCGTCGCCCCCGGCACCTCCTGGATCACGGGCGCCAACAAGGAGGGCACGCACGCCAGGAACGTCGTCGCGGGCCGTGACTTCGAGGTCGCCGAGTACGTCGACGTCGTGGTCGTCCAGGAGGGCGACCCCTGCCCGAACTGCGGCACCGGCCTCAAGCTGGACCGTGCCATCGAGATCGGCCACATCTTCCAGCTCGGCCGCAAGTACGCCGACGCCCTCAAGCTCGACGTCCTCGGACAGCAGGGCAAGCCGGTCCGCGTCACCATGGGCTCCTACGGCATCGGCGTCTCCCGCGCGGTCGCGGCGCTCGCCGAGCAGACCGCCGACGACAAGGGCCTGTGCTGGCCCGCCGAGGTCGCCCCGGCCGACGTCCACGTGGTCGCCGCCGGCAAGGCCCTGCAGACCGAACTCGCCCTCGACGTCGCCGAGAAGCTGGCGGCGAAGGGCCTGCGGGTCCTGTGCGACGACCGCGCCGGGGTGTCCCCGGGCGTGAAGTTCACCGACTCCGAGCTGATCGGCGTCCCCAAGATCCTGGTGGCCGGACGCCGCGCGGCCGAGGGTGTCGTCGAGCTCAAGGACCGCCGCACCGGCGAGCGCGAGGAGCTCACGGTCGACGAGGCGATCGCCCGCCTGACGGCCTAACGGCAGCGGCCGCACCGGCCCCGGGCCGGTGCGGCACCCCGTCAGGGGCGCGGGGAACTGCGCGACCCGGCCACGACGGACCCCGCACCCGGCAGCCGGGGGAGGAGTCCCCTCACAGCCAGCCCGCGAACTCCAGCAGCAGTTCGGCGTCCTGCGGGCGGCCCACGCGCAGGGCGCGCACGCCGGACTCCACGGCCCGGAACAGGGTCCAGCCGCGGAGCCGTTCCTGGTCCACCTCCAGGGACTCGGCCAGCCGTTTGATGCGGCGGCGCGTCGTGGCCGCTCCCGACGGCGAGGCGATCAGGTCCTCCACCCGGTCCCGCACCAGCCGGGCCAAGTCGAACGCGCACTCGCCCACCACGGGATCCGGCCCCACGGCCAGCCACGGCGTCCGTTCCCCCGCCAGCACCTTGCTCTGCCGGAACGTGCCGTGCAGCAGCCGGTGCTCGGGCGGCGCCGCCAGCAGCTCCTCCCGCGCGGCGAGCGCCGCGTCCACCAGCTCCGCCGCTCCCGCGTCACCCGCGGAGCCGAGCCGCATCGCCTCGGCCTGCCGCCCCGTCCGCTCGGCCACGGTCTCGAAGACATGGTCCCCGGGCGGCTCCACCCACAGCCGGCGCAGCGTCCCCGCCGCCTCCAGCAGCGCCTTCGCCTCCGGCAACGACCGCACCGACACGTCCGGGTGCAGCCGCTCCAGCAGCAGCACTCCCTCCGTGACGGAGGACTCCAGCAGCTGTACGGCGCCCCGGCCGCCCCAGTGCGCGAGCGCCGCGCGCTCGCTCTCCGGCCGGGCCCGCGGCGGGGCCAGCTTCAGCACGGCCGGCGTGCCGTCCGCCCGCCGTACCAGCACGACCAGGCTGCTGCGCCCGCCGGGCACCTGCACCCGCTCCACGGTCAACTCGCGTAGTGCCACGGCCTGTTGTGTCGCCTCGGGCAGCTTCTCCAGCCAGCCGTCGGCGTCCGGTGCCGTCTCACCGAGCGCCCTGACCAGACGCCGCGGCGGTTCGAAAGCCATACGCGAGAGTTTCCTTCCAGTTCACGTCACGCCGGGGGCGTCGCCGATGCCGAGCCGGTGGCCGCCCGCTCGGCGAGCCCAGGGAAGGCTACGCTCTCACCGCGCCAGCGCACCGCCCGCACCGCCGCCTCCCGCAGCGCCTCGGCGGCCGTACGACGCCGCGCGCCGGTGGCCGCCCGCACCAGATCCGAGTAGACCCCGGCCACCCGGTCCTCCACCTCGGCGGCCAGCCGGGTCGCCGCCGCCGAGTCGGCCACCGCGAACGGCAGCGCGTACCCGGGCTCCGCCGCGACCGGCTCCCCGCCCAGGTCCAGCACCTCGCGCACCAGGGCGTCCCGGCGCGCCCGATGGGCGTCGTAGGCCCCGCGGGCCTCGGCGCGGCGCTCCTGCCGGATCCGGCCGCCGACGACGCCGTACCCGTACACCGCCGCGTGCTCGGCGGCCAGCGCCGCCTGGAGCGCGGTCAGTTCCCCGGCCTCGGCCTTGCTCACGCCGCACCCTCCGTCAGCAGATACACATGCGCCGACCCGGAAGCCGCCACCGAGGCGAGCAGCCGGGCGAGTTCCCCGGGCAGCGCCGACAGCGCCCCGGTCCTGCGGTCCGACAGCGTCCGTTCGGCGGCGGCGAGTTCCGCGAGGGCGCCCTTCTCGTCGGACGGCACCGCCGGCGATGTCGCCGACGCGGACGGGTTCCCCGAAGCGGACGGGTTCACCGGCCCGGCCGCCGCCGTACCGCCGAACGCCTCCGCGTGCCGCACCACCTCCGCGCGCAGCGGCCGCAACCGGTCCGCCAGGGCCGGATGGGCGGCGATCACCGCGTCGTAGCGGTCCACCAGCTCCGCGCTGTCGCGGGCCGCATGCGCGCGTGCGCGGTCCGCGGCCGACGGGCTGCCGGCGGTGCCGTCGGTGTCCGGACCGGGTGAACAGCCCCCCAGCAGCGCGGCACCGGTGGCCGCGGCGAGCAGGCTCCTTCTGCGCGGCCCCGAGGGCAGGCGCGGCGGCGGGGGAAACGGCACGGCAGACGTCCTCGGTGCTCGTACGGAGAGGGAGGGCAGCACACCCGTGATCACGGTACCCGTGGACATGTCCGAGACCACCCACCGGCACCCGTCCGCTCCCTGATGGACGGCAACACACCCTGGGACCCGATACCCTTTGACCAGACACGCGACCCATCCCACAACAGCACACGCGGCCGAGGAGTCACCCGGATGAGCACGACCCAGAGCGAGAGGCTGCGAGAACTCCTGGAACCCCTCGTCAGCTCTCAGGGCCTCGATCTCGAAGAGATCGCCGTGGACTCCGTCGGGCGCAAGCGGGTGCTGCGTGTGGTCGTCGACTCGGACACCGGTGCCGATCTGGACCGGATCGCCGATGTGAGCCGTGCGCTCTCGGCCAAGCTCGACGAGACCAACGCGATGGGTGACGGCGCGTACGACCTCGAAGTGGGTACCCCCGGTGCGGAGCGCGAGCTCACCGAGCACCGGCACTACGTGCGCGCGGTCGACCGCCTGGTGAGATTCCAGCTCGCCGAGGACGGGGAACTGGTCGCGCGGATCCTGACCGTGGACGAGGACGGCGTGGACCTGGAAGTACCCGGAGTGAAGGGCCGCAAGGCCACCAACCGCAGGCTCGCCTTCGGCGACATCGCCAAGGCCCGCGTCCAGGTCGAGTTCAGTCGCAAGGACAAGAAGGACATGAAGGAAGAGGAGGAGGCGTAGCCGTGGACATCGACATGAGCGCCCTGCGGGGTTTGGTCCGGGAGAAGGAGATCTCCTTCGACCTGCTGGTCGAGGCGATCGAGTCGGCCCTCCTCATCGCCTATCACCGCACCGAGGGAAGCCGCCGGCACGCGCGCGTGGAGCTCAACCGGGAGACCGGTCATGTGACCGTGTGGGCGAAGGAGGACCCCGAGGACCTCGACGAGGGCCAGGAGGCCCGCGAGTTCGACGACACCCCGTCCGGCTTCGGCCGTATCGCCGCCACCACCGCCAAGCAGGTCATCCTGCAGCGGCTGCGCGACGCCGAGGACGACGCCACGCTCGGCGAGTACGCGGGGCGTGAGGGCGACATCGTCACCGGAGTGGTCCAGCAGGGCCGCGACCCGAAGAACGTGCTCGTGGACATCGGCAAGCTGGAGGCCATCCTGCCGGTGCAGGAGCAGGTGCCCGGCGAGACCTACCCGCACGGCATGCGGCTGCGCAGTTACGTCGTACGGGTGGCCAAGGGCGTTCGCGGCCCCTCCGTCACCCTCTCGCGCACGCACCCGAACCTGGTGAAGAAGCTCTTCGCCCTGGAGGTGCCGGAGATCGCCGACGGTTCCGTCGAGATCGCCGCCATCGCCCGTGAGGCCGGACACCGCACGAAGATCGCCGTCCGCTCCACCCGCTCCGGGCTCAACGCCAAGGGCGCCTGCATCGGCCCCATGGGCGGCCGTGTGCGCAATGTCATGGGCGAGCTGAGCGGCGAGAAGATCGACATCGTCGACTGGTCGGACGACCCGGCCGAGATGGTGGCGAACGCGCTCTCGCCGGCCCGGGTCTCCAAGGTGGAGGTCGTGGACATGGCGGCCCGGTCCGCACGGGTGACCGTGCCCGACTACCAGCTGTCACTGGCGATCGGCAAGGAAGGGCAGAACGCCCGGCTCGCGGCCCGTCTGACCGGCTGGCGCATCGACATCCGTCCCGACACCGAGCAGCCCGGGGAATAGAACCCGGCCGCTGGTGGCTGAGATCACGACAACAACCGTTCGATTCTTGCCCCAAAGGGGTGAGGTCGGTGCGGGGAGGTAGACTTAACAGTGTCTGGCCGGACGCAAGCCCCAGCATGCCCCGAGCGCACCTGCGTGGGCTGCCGGGAGCGAGCGGCCAAGAAGGACTTGCTGCGCATCGTGGCGATCGAGGACGAGTGTGTCCCCGATCATCGCGGTACGCTGCCCGGCCGGGGTGCGTACGTGCACCCCGCCCTGGTCTGTTTCGACCTGGCGGTACGCCGTCGGGCGTTCCCACGGGCGTTGCGCGCCCCGGGTCCGCTCGACACCAAGGCGTTGCGCCTCTACGTCGAGCAGGCAACACCGTAAGAAGCGTCGCGCGGAACCCCCGCGCGGCCCAGGTACCCCGCGAGTTGGAAGTAGGTCGAGATTGCGATGAGCACTCGATGAGCACGCGATGAGTACGCCCATGAAGTAGCGACGGTCCGGCCGCAACCCGGACCTAAAAGGAGCGAAGTGGCTAAGGTCCGGGTATACGAACTCGCCAAGGAGTTCGGGGTGGAGAGCAAGGTCGTCATGGCCAAGCTCCAAGAACTCGGTGAATTTGTTCGTTCGGCTTCCTCGACGATCGAGGCGCCCGTCGTACGCAAGCTGACTGATGCCCTCCAGCAGGGCAATGGAGGCGGCAAGTCCGCCCCCGCACGCAAGGCTGCTCCGGCCAGGCCGGCAGCCCCCTCTCCCGCGCAGGCCGCCCGTCCGGCTGCCCCGCGCCCGCCGGCCCCCAAGCCGGCCGCCGCCGAGCAGCCCGCGGCTCCCGCCGCGCCGGCCGCCCCCGGCCCCCGTCCGGGCCCGAAGCCCGCGCCGCGCCCCGCGCCGGCGTCCCCGGCTCCGACCACGCCCGAGTTCACGGCACCGCCGTCGGCTCCCGCCGCGCCGGCCGCCTCCCAGGGCAGCCAGGCCCCGAGCCAGGCCCCGAGCCAGGCTCCGAGCCAGGGTCAGGGCTCCGGCCCGCGTCCGGGCGCCCCGCGTCCGGCCGGTCAGGCGCCGCGTCCGGGCTCCCGTCCGGCCGGTCCCGGCCAGGGCCGCGGTGACCGCGGCGACCGTCCCGGCGCCCCGCGTCCGGCCGGTCAGGCCCCGCGTCCGGGCTCCCGTCCGGCCGGTCCCCGTCCGGGCAACAACCCGTTCACCTCCGGTGGCTCCACCGGCATGGCGCGCCCGCAGGCGCCCCGTCCGGGTGGTGCCCCGCGTCCCGGCGGCCAGGGTGGTCCCGGCGCTCCCGGCGGCGCTCCGCGTCCGCAGGGTCAGGGCCAGGGCGGTCCTCGTCCCCAGGGCGCTGCCGGCGGTCCCCGTCCGCAGGGTCCGGGCGGCGCGCGTCCCACCCCGGGCGGCATGCCCCGTCCGCAGGGCGGCGCCCCGCGTCCCGGCGGCGGTCCCCGTCCGAACCCCGGCATGATGCCGCAGCGTCCCGCCGCGGGCCCGCGTCCCGGCGGCGGTGGCCCCGGTGGCCGCGGTCCCGGTGGCGGCGGTCGTCCCGGTGGCGGTGGCGGCGGTCGTCCCGGTGGTGGCGGCGGCTTCGCCGGTCGTCCGGCCGGTCCCGGTGGCGGCGGCGGCTTCGCCGGTCGTCCCGGTGGTCCCGGTGGCGGTGGCGGCGGCTTCGCCGGTCGTCCCGGTGGTCCCGGTGGCGGTGGCGGCGGTCGTCCCGGCTTCGGTGGTCGTCCCGGTGGTCCCGGTGGCCGTGGTGGCACGCAGGGCGCCTTCGGCCGTCCCGGCGGTCCCGCGCGTCGCGGTCGCAAGTCGAAGCGGCAGAGGCGCCAGGAGTACGAGGCCATGCAGGCCCCGTCGGTCGGCGGTGTGATGCTGCCTCGCGGCAACGGCGAGACCGTTCGCCTGTCGCGCGGTGCCTCGCTCACCGACTTCGCGGAGAAGATCAACGCCAACCCGGCGTCGCTCGTCGCGGTCATGATGAACCTCGGCGAGATGGTCACGGCCACGCAGTCCGTCTCCGACGAGACGCTCCAGCTCCTCGCCGACGAGATGAACTACACGGTTCAGATCGTCAGCCCGGAGGAGGAGGACCGCGAGCTGCTCGAGTCCTTCGACATCGAGTTCGGCGAGGACGAGGGCGACGAGGGCGACCTGGTGGTCCGCCCGCCGGTCGTCACCGTCATGGGTCACGTCGACCACGGAAAGACCCGACTGCTCGACGCCATCCGCAAGACGAACGTCATCGCGGGCGAGGCCGGCGGCATCACCCAGCACATCGGTGCCTACCAGGTCGCGACCGAGGTCAACGACGAAGAGCGCAAGATCACCTTCATCGACACCCCGGGTCACGAGGCGTTCACCGCCATGCGTGCCCGTGGTGCGCGGTCGACGGACATCGCGATCCTCGTCGTCGCGGCCAACGACGGCGTCATGCCGCAGACGGTCGAGGCGCTCAACCACGCCAAGGCGGCCGACGTGCCGATCGTGGTCGCGGTCAACAAGATCGACGTCGAGGGCGCCGACCCGACGAAGGTGCGCGGTCAGCTCACCGAGTACGGGCTGGTGGCCGAGGAGTACGGCGGCGACACCATGTTCGTCGACATCTCCGCCAAGCAGGGTCTGAACATCGACTCCCTGCTGGAGGCCGTGATCCTCACCGCGGACGCCTCGCTCGACCTGCGGGCCAACCCGCACCAGGACGCGCAGGGCATCTCGATCGAGTCCCGTCTCGACCGCGGCCGCGGTGCCGTGTCGACGGTCCTCGTCCAGCGCGGCACGCTGCGGGTCGGCGACACCATGGTGGTCGGCGACGCGTACGGCCGAGTCCGGGCGATGCACGACGACAACGGCAACAGCGTGGCCGAGGCCGGCCCGTCGACGCCGGTCCAGGTCCTGGGCCTGACCAACGTCCCGGGTGCGGGCGACAACTTCCTGGTGGTGGACGAGGACCGTACGGCCCGTCAGATCGCCGAGAAGCGCGCCGCCCGTGAGCGCAACGCCGCGTTCGCCAAGCGCACGCGCCGTGTCTCCCTCGAGGACCTGGACAAGGTGCTCAAGGCCGGCGAGATCCAGCAGCTCAACCTCATCATCAAGGGTGACGCTTCCGGTTCCGTCGAGGCGCTCGAGTCCTCGCTGCTCCAGCTGGACGTCGGCGAAGAGGTCGACATCCGCGTCCTGCACCGCGGTGTCGGTGCGGTCACGGAGTCGGACATCGACCTGGCGATGGGCTCGGACGCCATCGTGATCGGCTTCAACGTCCGTGCGGCCGGCCGCGCGGCGCAGATGGCCGAGCGCGAAGGCGTGGACGTCCGCTACTACTCGGTCATCTACCAGGCGATCGAGGAGATCGAAGCGGCCCTCAAGGGCATGCTCAAGCCGGAGTACGAAGAGGTCGAGCTCGGTACGGCGGAGATCCGCGAGGTCTTCAAGTCGTCCAAGCTGGGCAACATCGCCGGTGTCCTCATCCGCTCGGGCGAGGTCAAGCGCAACACCAAGGCGCGCCTCATCCGCGACGGCAAGGTGGTCGCGGAGAGCCTCAACATCGAGGGCCTGCGTCGCTTCAAGGACGACGTCACCGAGATCCGCGAAGGGTTCGAGGGCGGTATCAACCTCGGCAACTTCAACGACATCAAGGTCGACGACGTCATCGCGACGTACGAGATGCGCGAGAAGCCGCGCGCGTGACCTGACACGCGACCGGGGCCGGTCGGCGGAAGTTATTTCCGTCGATCGGCCCCGGCCGTTGCGTGTACGGTTCCCGTATCGGCGTCGATGCGTGGCGCCCGTACCCCGAACCGGCGGGACATCCGGATACGCACATGTATGTGGGGACTCTCTCCTTCGACCTGCTTCTCGGCGACGTTCGCTCGCTGAAGGAGAAACGCTCTCTCGTCCGTCCGATCGTGGCCGAGCTCCAGCGCAAGTACGCGGTCAGCGCGGCCGAGACGGGGAACCAGGACCTTCATCGCCGGGCCGAGATCGGTCTCGCGATGGTCTCCGGGGACACGGGTCACCTCTCCGACGTACTGGACCGCTGCGAGCGGCTGGTCGCCGGACGGCCCGAGGTGGAACTGCTCTCGGTTCGACGCAGGCTCCACAGCGACGAAGACTGATGCAAGAAGAAAGACACTTAAGGAGACGGACCAGTGGCCGACAACGCGCGGGCGAAAAGGCTGGCGGACCTCATCCGGGAGGTGGTGGCCCAGAAGCTGCAGCGCGGGATCAAGGACCCGCGGCTCGGCTCGCACGTCACCATCACGGACACCCGGGTCACGGGTGACC
Organism: Streptomyces sp. YS415; assembly: GCF_023544665.1. Lineage (GTDB taxonomy): Bacteria > Actinomycetota > Actinomycetes > Streptomycetales > Streptomycetaceae > Streptomyces. The sequence goes on along the minus strand of NZ_JAMJFL010000011.1, from coordinate 20,614 downwards.
TGCGGGAGGCGACCGTCTTCTACACGGTGTACGGGGACGACGAGGAGCGGGCCGCGGCGGCCGCCGGGCTGGAGAGCGCCAAGGGCGTGCTCCGCAGCGCGGTCGGTGCGGCGGCGGGCGTGAAGTTCACCCCGACGCTCACCTTCGTGGCCGACGCGCTGCCCGACACCGCCCGGACCATCGAGGACCTCCTCGACCGGGCCCGCCAGTCCGACGAGAAGGTGCGCGAGGTCTCGGCCGGCGCCACCTACGCCGGTGAGCCGGACCCGTACAAGAAGCCGGGCGAGGACGAGGACGACACCGCCGAATGACCCAGCAGAACCGGACGCCCGACGGGCTTGTCATCGTCGACAAGCCGTCGGGCTTCACCTCGCACGACGTGGTCGCCAAGATGCGCGGGATCGCCAGGACCCGCCGCGTCGGCCACGCCGGCACCCTCGACCCCATGGCGACGGGCGTGCTCGTCCTCGGCGTCGAGAAGGCCACCAAGCTCCTAGGTCACCTCGCGCTGACCGAGAAGGAGTACCTGGGCACCGTCCGGCTCGGCCAGACGACCCTGACCGACGACGCCGAGGGCGCGATCACGGGGTCGCAGGACGCCTCGAAGGTCACCCGGGACGCCGTCGACGCCGGGATCGCCAAGCTGACCGGCGACATCATGCAGATCCCGTCCAAGGTCAGCGCCATCAAGATCAACGGCGTGCGCTCCTACAAGCGGGCGCGCGAGGGGGAGGAGTTCGAGATCCCGGCCCGTCCGGTCACCGTCTCCTCCTTCGAGGTCTACGACATCCGGGACGCCGTCGCCGAGGACGGCACCCCCGTCCTGGACCTGGTGGTGTCGGTCGTCTGCTCCTCCGGCACCTACATCCGGGCGCTCGCCCGTGACCTCGGTGCCGGCCTGGGCGTCGGCGGCCACCTCACGGCGCTGCGCCGGACGCGCGTGGGCCCGTACAGGCTGGACGGGGCGAAGACGCTGGACCAGCTCCAGGAGGAGCTGACCGTGCTGCCGCTGGCCGAGGCCGCCACGGCCGCGTTCCCGCGCTGGGACGTGGACACCAGGCGGGCGCGGCTGCTCACCAACGGCGTCCGGCTTGAGATGCCCGAGGAGTACGCGGGCCGGGGCGCGGTCGCGGTCTTCGACGCGGAGGGCCGTTTCCTGGCGCTGGTCGAGGAGCACAAGGGCAAGGCGAAGAGCCTGGCCGTCTTCGGCTGAGGCCCATGAGGCCCCCTCTCCGCCCGCGGAGCGGCGCGCACGGGGTCTTTCACTGCCCGCCGCTCCACGGTCCCCCTCGGTTCCCCCACCCCTAGGGTGTATCCACCTGCCCCCGTCTGTTCACCCTTGTGGGCAGGCGCTCGGAGTGAACCGAGGGAGTGGAAGGGGGCGCGTTCGCCGCGCGATCTGTGCCGCTGATCATTCCGCGCCTACCGTCGAGAACAGGCACGGTGGTACGGCGGGAGGTGGGACCATGGCGGCAGCCGGCCCGCGGATTCCCGGGGAGTCCGGTGGGGCTCACGAGGACGCCCTGGTGCGGATCCATGATCTCGCCGGCCGCCCTCGCGGCCTGGGTTTCGTGGCCGACCACCACGGCACGGTGATCACCAGCCACGAGGCCGTCGACGGCCTGTCGCGCCTGGTCCTGCACGCGGCCGAGGACCGCACCTGCGACGTGCCGGCCGACGCGGTGACCGCACTCCCCGCCCTGGACCTGGCCCTGATCCGCACCGAAGGCCTCGGCGTGCAGCCGCTGCCGGTGTCGGCACGGGAGGCGGCCGAGCCCGGCAGATACGTCAGGATCGCGACCGGCTGCTGGCGCGAGGCACGGGTCCTGGGCGCGACCCCGGTGACGTACACGGCGACGGACCGCTCTCATTTCCTCAGCCACGCCCTGGAACTGGCCATCGGCACCGCCGGCCGGGACGCGCTGCGGCTGGGCGGCGGGGCGGCCGGGGGACCGGTGCTGGACGCGGAGACCGGCACGGTGATCGCCGTCCTGGGCACGGCCCTGAGGAGCGGCGACCGGGACTCGGGCTTCGCGATCCCCCTCCGGCCGCCCCCGCCCGGCCCGCTGGCGGACCTGCTCACGGAGAACGCGGCCACGGTCCCCGCCTACGGCGCCGACCTGAACCCGGCGGGCGTCCTGGAACTGACGGCGACCTCGGTGGGCCAGGACGGCCCGCCCGGCGCGGCCGAGCCGGTGGAACGGCCGTCGGTGACACGGCAGTTCGACGACTTCACCGCCCGCCCGGGGACATCGGTGCTGGCCCTCGTGGGCCCGCCCGGCAGCGGCCGTACGACCGAACTGGCGGCCCTGGCCGACCGCCGCCACCGAGGCCCGGAACCGGCCCCCACCCTGTGGCTGCGCGGCGCCGACCTGAAGGCCGACGACACCTCGGTGGCGGACGCCGCGAGCAGGGCGCTGTCGAGGGCGGCCCGCATCGTCGCCGCGTCACGCGGCCTCGCACCCGCCGACCTCGGCGACCTGACCCCCGAACACCTGGCCCGCACCACCGCCCACCCCCTCCTGCTCCTGCTCGACAGCCCCGAGGAGATGCCCCCGCTGCTCTCCCACCGCCTGGCCGAATGGACCGCGGGCACGGCCCGGTGGCTGACCCGGACGGGCGCACGGCTGGTGGTGGCGTGCCGGGAGGAGTACTGGGAGGGCGCGGGGACGGAGTTCGACGCCGGGATGCTGTACGACGGGCGTACCGGCGAGCTCCGCCGACACCTGCCCCCGTGCGTACGGCTCCCCGACCTGACCCCCGCCGAAGCCCACCGGGCCCGCACCCGCTACGGCATCCCCGACGACGCCCTCACCCCCCGGGACGCCCGCCACCCCCTCACCCTCCGCCTGCTCGCCGAGGTCCGTTCCGCCCTCCCCGACGCCCCGCACGCCCGCGTCGACCGCGACGACGTCTTCGCCGCCCACCTGGACCTGATGTGCCTGCGCATCGCCGTGCGCCTCGCCGCGGAGAACGGCCTGCGCGGCAGCGCGGTGAAACGCCTCGCCGCCAAGGTCTCCGGCCAGGTCCACGAGGCCGCCCGCCGCAGCCTCGGCCCGGGCCAGGGCGGCCTCGACCGGGAGACCTTCGAGGCGGTGTTCCCCTGGGGCCCCGCACCGGCACGGCTCGGCGGCGGCACCGGCTGGGCCTCCGCCGTCCTCACCGAAGGGCTCCTCGTCCCCGCCGGCCAGGGCTACCGCTTCGCCCACGAGGAGTTCGCCGACTGGATCCAGGGCACCCACCTCGACCTGGACGAGGCCCTGCGCGCCCTGGTCCACCGCCATCCGGCCGCGGACCCCCACCCGCTTCCCGTACCGCGCCACCGCATCGGCCCGGTGGTCGAGGCCCTGCTGCTCGTCGCCCGCCACCGCACCCCCTTGCAACTCGCTCTCCGCCTGCAGGAGTTGACCCACGCCCTGGACGCCGACCCGCACTCCTGGTGGGCCGCCCGCCTCCTCGCCCAGGTCCTGCTGCGCGTACCGGACGCCCGGCCCTACACGGACGTACTGCGCACCCTCACCGACCGGATCGTGACCTGGCGGCAGCAACAGCGGCCCGTACCCGCCGAGTTCGGCCCCGACTTCTGGATCGCGCTGCCGCTGCCGCACGACACACGGCTCGACCTGCTTCGGCACCTCGTCCTCGCCGACTCGAAGGCCGGCCCCCGTTACCTCGACGCCGTGGCCCGGCTCCTCGCCGCCGACGCCCCCGCCGTACAGCCGCACCTCACCCGCTGGTTCCACGACGACCGCCCGCTGCCCGCCACCCCGCACGCGACCGTCGCGAGGGCCGCGCAGGCGCTGCTGCACACGCACCGGCACGGCGCGCCGGACGACCTGGCCGAGACCCTCGTCGAGGCCGGGCACCGCCGGGCCGACGAACTGCTGGCCGTGCTGGCCCAGGAGGAACCGTCCGCGATCTGCCGGGCCGTGGACCGGTGGGCGCGCGACGAGCGGCCCGCACGGAGGGTGGCGGCGGTGACGTACGGACTGCGCGCGGCCCCGCACGTGCGGACCACCGCCGACCGCGAACTCCTGCGCTACGCCGCCCTCGCCCTGCTCGCCCGCCCCGACGAGTGCACCCTGCACGGCGGCGCGCTCGCCCTGCTCGTCCACGACCCGCACACCCGCGCCCGCCATCTCCCGCTCGCGCTGCGCCACTTCGCGTCCGGCGACCCGCAGGTCCCGCCGAGCGCACTGGCCGGCGCCCTCATCACCCACCCCGAGCCGGTCCTCGACGCCTTCCGGGAGCGGCTGCGCCGACCGGACGCGGGAGCGGCACTGCGCACCCTCGCCGACGTCACCACCCCGGCGCTGGGCCGCCGGGTCGCCGCGCTCGTACGGGAGGCGGTGGAGCGGCGCCCGGAGCGGGCCGGGGACGTCGCCGTCTGCATGGACCGCCGTCTGGAGCACGGCCCGGCCGCCCGAGCCGTGCTGTTCCCGCTGGTCACCGGCTTGCTGGACGGCGGGTCCGAGCAGCTGCGGGCCGCCCTCGCCGGAGTCCTCGCCGCCCCCGGGACCCCCGCCTCCCGGCCCCTGCGCCAGGACCTCCTGGAGTTCCTGCTCGGCCACGAGGACGACCCCGCCGTCCTGGACGCCGTCCTGCGCGCGGCAGCCCAGCAGGACGGCGAGGGACTGCGCGACCTCGTCCACCGCACCGGGCTGCTGCTCGTCCGCACCCCCGAGGGGGCGACCCGCTTCGACCGCGGTCTCGTCGACCTGGGCCGCCATGTCCCCGGCTTCGCCGCCCGGGTGGCCGGCTGGCTCACCGACGCGCCCCAGGACTGGGCGGCCGTGGTGGGCCCCAGCACCCGGCGGATGATCGAGAACCTCGCGGGTGTCCGTGTCCCCGCCTGACTTTCGCCCTCCGGCACGTGCTACCCGTCACAGCCTCCATGCCGATGCGGGACGGGAGCACGCGGCATGGCACCCTTAGACCTGCGTAGAAGGCAGTGACGGACACGGGTTCGACAAGGAGCGGTCACAGTGCAGCGCTGGCGTGGCTTGGAGGACATCCCCCAGGACTGGGGGCGCAGCGTCGTCACCATCGGGTCCTACGACGGTGTCCACCGCGGACACCAGCTGATCATCCGGCACACCGTGGACCGCGCCCGCGAACTGGGCCTGCCCGCCGTGGTCGTCACCTTCGACCCGCACCCCAAGGAGGTGCTGCGGCCGGGCACCCATCCGCCCCTGCTCGCCCCGCACCACCGGCGGGCCGAACTCATGGCGGAACTGGGCGTGGACGCGGTGCTGGTGCTGCCGTTCACCGCGGAGTTCTCCAGCCTCTCCCCGGCGGACTTCATCGTGAAGGTCCTCATCGACAAGCTGCGCGCCAAGGCCGTCGTCGAGGGCCCCAACTTCCGCTTCGGCCACCGCGCGGCGGGCGACGTCGTGTACCTGGCCGAGCTGGGCAAGACGTACGACTTCGACGTCGAGGTCGTCGACCTGTACGTGTCCGGTGAGGCGGGCGGCGGTCAGCCGTTCTCCTCGACCCTGACCCGGCGTCTGGTCCTGGAGGGCGACGTCGAGGGCGCCGCCGAGATCCTGGGCCGCCCGCACCGGGTCGAGGGCGTCGTCGTGCGCGGCGCGCAGCGCGGACGCGAGCTGGGCGTCCCCACGGCGAACGTCGAGACCCTCCCGCACACCGCGATCCCCGCGGACGGTGTCTACGCCGGCTGGCTGCACGCCCAGGGCGAGGTGATGCCCTCGGCGATCTCCGTCGGCACCAACCCGACCTTCGACGGCACCGCGCGCACGGTCGAGGCGCACGTCATCGACCGGGTCGGCCTCGATCTGTACGGCCTGCATGTCGCCGTCGACTTCCTCGGCTTCGTGCGCGGTCAGGTGAAGTTCGACTCGCTCGACGCGCTGATCGAGCGAATGATGGAGGACATCAAGATCAGCCGCGATCTGACGGCGGCGGCGGCGGACGCGGCGGCCCGGGCGAAGCGCTAGCCGCCGCTACGACGCCGAAGGGCGGCCGGTGCCTTGCGGGCACCGGCCGCCCTTTCGCGTTGCGCCACCGCCTACTGCGAGGGCTGCTGGGGGTAGGGGTAGGGCTGCTGGCCGGGCTGCTGCGCCGGAGGCTGACCGGGGTGGCCGTAGGGCTGGCCGGGGATGTACGGCTGGCCGGCCGCGGGCTGCATGTGGTGGTTCGGCTGGCCGGGGACGGGCTGGCCGGGGAACGGCTGGCCCGGCATGGGCGGGGCCGCCACCGGGGGCGGGTTGCCGTCGCTGGTCCACAGGCCGTGGGCCTGCTGGTGGCGCACGAAGTCCTCGGCGACCATCGCGGCGAGGTGGAAGTACGCCTCCCGCACCTTGGGCCGCATCATGTCGAGGTCGACCTCGGCACCGGCGGCGAGGTGCTCGTCGAAGGGCACGACGATGACGCCCCGGCAGCGGGTCTCGAAGTGGCTGACGATGTCGTCGACCTTGATCATCTTGCCGGTCTCGCGGACGCCGGAGATGACGGTGAGGGACCGCGAGACGAGATCGGCGTAGCCGTGCGCCGACAGCCAGTCCAGCGTCGTACTGGCGCTGCTCGCACCGTCCACGGACGGAGTCGAGATGATGATGAGCTGGTCGGCGAGGTCCAGCACGCCGCGCATGGCGCTGTAGAGCAGACCGGTACCGGAGTCGGTGAGGATGATCGGGTACTGCCTGCCCAGCACGTCGATCGCGCGCCGGTAGTCCTCGTCGTTGAAGGTGGTGGAGACGGCCGGGTCGACGTCGTTGGCGATGATCTCGAGCCCGGACGACGCCTGGGAGGTGAACCGGCGGATGTCCATGTACGAGTTGAGGTACGGGATCGCCTGCACGAGGTCACGGATGGTGGCCCCGGTCTCCCGGCGCACCCGGCGGCCGAGGGTACCGGCGTCCGGGTTGGCGTCGATGGCGAGGATCTTGTCCTGCCGCTCGGTGGCGAGGGTGGATCCGAGGGCGGTGGTGGTCGTGGTCTTCCCTACGCCGCCCTTGAGGCTGATGACGGCGATCCGGTAGCAGGACAGCACGGGCGTCCGGATGAGCTCGAGCTTCCGCTGCCGCTCGGCCTCCTCCTTCTTCCCACCGATCTTGAACCGCCCACCGCCTGCGGCGGGCCGCCCGCTCTTCGCCTTCTGCTTCTTGTTGTTGAGCAGCCGGTCTGACGACAGCTCCACGGCAGCGGTGTAACCGAGCGGCGCGGCGCCGGGGTTGGTCGGCTGCCGCTGATCATGCTGCATCGGCTGCGGCCAGGCGGCCCCGGCCCGAGGATCGACGGGCTGCTGCGGAGGCATGCCGGGGTGGGGCTGCGGGTGCGCCTGCGGCTGGGCCTGGGGGTGTGCCTGCGGCTGGGCCTGCGGGGGGATGCCGGGCTGGGCCTGCGGGTGCCCCTGCGGGGGTACGGCGGGCTGCGCCTGCGGCTGGACCTGTGGGGTGACGCCGGGCTGAGCCTGCGGCTGGCCTTGCGGGTATGCGGCGGGCTGCGCCTGCGGCTGGGCCTGCTGAGGTACGGCGGGCTGTGCGGGGCTCTGGCCCGGTACCGGTCCCGGCTGGCCGGGCGACTGGGGGAAGCCGTAACCACCCTGCTGCGCAGGGGAGTTGTGGGCGGCGGGAGAGGGCTGCTGGGGCTGCTGGCCCGGCTGGGCGTGGGGGGCAGCTGGAGTGCCGGGGTGCTCGGGCTGTGCGTGCGGGGCCGCCGGGGTGCCGGGGTGGGGGAAGCCGTAGCCGCCCTGGGGGTTGGGCGCCGGGGCGGCGGGCGGCTGCTGTGCGGGTGCGGCGGGGGCGCCGGGGTGCGGGAAGCCGTAGCCGCCCTGCGGGTTGGGGGTGCCGGGCTGGGGGGAGGGGTAGCCGCCCGGGGGTGTGGGGGCGGGGGGGGTGGTGGTTTCCGGCGCGGGCGCGGGCGCGGTGGGGGCGCCGGGCTGGGGGAAGCCGTAGCCGCCCTGCGCTTGGGGGGCCGTGGGCTGGGGGGAGTTGTATCCGCCCTGTGGCATGGGCGCCGGGGCCGTGGGCTCCTGCGCCGGTGCGGCGGGAGTGCCGGGCTGAGGGAAGCCGTAGCCGCCCTGTGGCGTGGGCGCCGGGTTGTCGGTGGGGTGCGGGGCCGTGGGCTCCTGCGCCGGTGCGGCGGGAGTGCCAGGGTGCGGGAAGCCGTAGCCACCCTGCGGCGCGGGTTGCGGGACGCCGGGCGTCGGCTGCTGGTTCCAGGCCGCCGGTGCGGGCTGCGGGGCCTGCGGCTGGAACGGAGGCTGCTGCTCGGCCACGGGCTGCGGCTCCGCGGGAGCCACCGGCTCCTGCTGCTGCACGGGCCACTGCGGCGCCGACGGCGGAGCCGCGGGCTGGTACGACGGCGGCAGCGGCGGCACGCCGACCGGCGGTGCCGGCGGCGGGGGAGTCCAGGCGTCGGCCGCGGGTACGGCATCCTGCGGCTCCGCGTCTGCGGGTACGGCGTCTTCCGGTTCCGAGTCGGCCCGTACGGCGTCCTCCGGTCCGGCGTCGGCCCGTACGGCGTCCTCCGGTTCGGCATCGGCGGGTACGGCGTCGGCCAGTTCCGCGTCAGCCCGTACGGCGTCTTCCGGCTCGGCGTCCGCGTCAGCCCGTACGGCCTCTGCCTCCGGTTCCGCGTCGGCCTGTACCGCCTCTTCCGGCTCCGCCTCGGCCTGTACCGCCTCTTCCGGCTCGGCATCAGCCTGTACGGCGTCTTCCGGTTCCGTCCCACCGGGTACCGCGTCCTGCGGTTCGGCCTCGGGCTCGTCCGACGGCTCGGCCTCCTCGGCCACGACGTCCTCCGGGGCGGAGTCGGTCAGCTCCGGCTCGGCGTCCGTGTGCTCGGTGTCCGCCGGCTCGGCCGCCACGGCGTCCGTCTCGGTCGTGGCGGGACCGGAGTCCTCGTCCGACGCGTCCTCCTGCGGCTCAGCCTCGCCGGAGACAACGTCCCCGTCCGCCGACCGCAGCCCCGCCCCGGACTCCGCCGCGCGCTCCTCGATCTCCCGCTTCAGCGCGACCGCGGAGAACCGCATCGTGGCGCCGCTCTCCAGGTCACCGTTCCCGGAGTCGGACTCCTCGGCGGCCGGAGCGGTGGAGGAAGCCTCGGAAGGCGCGGAAGCAGACGTGCTCCACTGCGACTGGAACCCCCCGACCGGGATGCTCGGCACGGCCGTAGGAGAGGCCGCCTCCCCGGTCGGAGTGGCGGGCGGAGTGGCGGGCGCCTCGGCCGGCGTCCCCTGCGGTTCGAAGCCACTGCCCACCGGCAGCTTGGGCACCGCCACCGGCCCTCCGGCCGCAGGCGGCGGGGGAGTGAACGGCGCCCCGGGCGCGGGCCGCACCGGAGGAGCGGGCGGCGTGAACGGCGCCCCCGGCGCGGGCGACCCCTGCGGAACCGGCGGCGTCAGCCCCGGCAGCGAGGAAGGCAGCGCGGTGGGAGAGGGCGTGAAGACCGGCGGAGCAGCAGGAGCACCTTCACCCGCCGAAGACGCCGATGATGCTGAATCCGAACCCCCCGACGCCGAACCCCCCGACGCCGCACCCGAGGACGCCGAAGCCCCCGTAGAACCAGAGGCACCCGAAGCCCCCGACCCGCCCTCGTCCCGCCCCGCCCCGGCGGAGCCACTCGCGTTCTGGGTGTACCAGGCAGGCGGCGCATAGTCGATGGTGAACTCACCCGTGACCTCGCTCGCCGACTCCGCGTCGGGCTGGTCATCGCCGGGTGTGGCCCAGCCCCCGCGGATCCCGTCCCGATCGCTGCTCACAGAGTTCCTCCTGGTGTGGTCGAGTACCCCCACGCCGTGCCGGGGCGACCCTTGCTCGTCGTCCGAAGTCGTTCGAGGTCGTCCGTTCCGGTCGGCTCTCCCCCTGGGCCACCGACGCCCGGTCCACGGGTTCTGGCGTCGCGCCCGGTCCCAGACTAATCACCACAGGCATCACCCCGGCAGGCCCGTCCACCCCCGAGCAGCCGCCCGCTGCGTCACAGCCTGCCCCGAAGTGCCGTACACAGCCGTCGTATTGGTGAACAAACCGGACGACACTCGTGAACAATCCGGAACGAAAGCGAAGGAAGCGAGCAAGCCGGCCCGCGCGACCCCGCCGCCGTACACCCACGCAACACCCACGCAACGCCGCCGCCGGACAAGCGAATCGGCGGCCGCGGGGAGTCACGGACCCGCACCCCCACGACCGCCGGACGACCGCCCGTCGATCACTCCACGCCGGAACCGCCGCTCCGCGGGGCCTACTTCAGGTCGAACTCCCCGTCCCGCGCGCCCAGTACGAAGGCCGTCCACTCGGCCTCCGTGTACCGCAGTACCGTCTCCGGATCCAGCGACGACCGCATCGCCACCGCCCCGCCGGGCAGCCGCGCGATCTCCACTCGCTCCTCGTGCGACTCGGTGCCCGGCGCGCTCTCCCACGCCACGCCCGAGATGTCGAGGGCGTACAGCTCGTCCTTCTCCCGCTCCTTGCGCGCCTTGATCTCCGCTTCCGTCTCCGCCATGCCCAGCGACCCCTTCCACAGACTTCCGGCGTACGGGTCATCCCGACGTACGCTCGATCGGCGCGCTCACCCTAGTGGCCGCTGCCCCGCGATCAGGGCGGTTCCGGAACCGATGCAAGGGCGCCCACCTCCGGCTGGTACCCTGAGTGACGGCCGTTTGTGTACGCACCCCCGGAGCGCTCGCTCTGGAGGCCGCGCCCAGCGGATCCCCGCCTCCCGAGTAACGGAAGCTCCCCCGAGACACAGACCGGGGGCACTCGGTGGCCACTCAGAAGACTACGAGGAGTACGCGTGCCGCTCGACGCCGCTACGAAGAAGCAGATCATCAGCGAGTTCGGTCAGAAGGAGGGCGACACCGGCTCCCCCGAGGTCCAGGTCGCCATGCTCTCCCGCCGGATCTCGGACCTGACCGAGCACCTCAAGACCCACAAGCACGACCACCACTCCCGTCGTGGTCTGCTGATCCTGGTCGGTCAGCGTCGCCGCCTTCTCCAGTACCTGGCGAAGAAGGACATCCAGCGCTTCCGTGCGCTGGTCGACCGCCTCGGCATCCGCCGCGGTGCGGCGGGCGCCAAGTAAGACGCCGTGAAGGGGGCGGTTCCCGAAACGATCGGGGGCCGCTCCCTTTGCCGTACGTACGGAAACGTGCGGAGTGTCACACACGCTTTGTAGTGTGGTAGCACAACGCAGTGGCACGAGGAGAAGTGCACCTCGCCGCCGCCGGTCCTCGGTAGTGGCCCCCGGGCAATGCGAACCCGGGTGCTTCGATCGAAGACCGGCCCGCAGAGCGCTTCTCCGCCCCTCGTCCCCCCGCCACACGGGCGGATCGGGACAAAAGACGAAAAGTAATGGAGAAATTGCTAGTGGAGAACGAGACCCACTACGCCGAGGCCGTCATCGACAATGGCGCCTTCGGCACCCGCACCATCCGCTTCGAGACGGGCCGCCTGGCCAAGCAGGCCGCCGGTTCCGCCGTGGCGTACCTGGACGACGACACCATGGTGCTGTCGGCCACCACCGCCTCCAAGAACCCCAAGGACCAGCTCGACTTCTTCCCCCTGACGGTGGACGTCGAGGAGCGGATGTACGCCGCCGGCAAGATCCCCGGCAGCTTCTTCCGCCGTGAGGGCCGTCCCTCCGAGGACGCCATCCTCACCTGCCGCCTGATCGACCGCCCGCTGCGCCCCTCCTTCAAGAAGGGCCTGCGCAACGAGATCCAGGTCGTCGCCACGATCATGGCGCTCAACCCCGACCACCTGTACGACGTCGTGGCGATCAACGCCGCCTCCGCGTCCACGCAGCTGGCCGGTCTGCCCTTCTCCGGCCCGATCGGCGGCGTCCGCGTCGCGCTGATCCGCGGCCAGTGGGTGGCGTTCCCGACGCACACCGAGCTCGAGGACGCCGTCTTCGACATGGTCGTCGCGGGCCGCACCCTGGAGGACGGCGACGTCGCGATCATGATGGTCGAGGCCGAGGCCACCGAGAAGACCATCAAGCTGGTCGAGGGCGGCGCCGAGGCGCCGACCGAGGAGGTCGTCGCCGCCGGTCTGGACGCCGCGAAGCCCTTCATCAAGGTGCTCTGCAAGGCCCAGGCCGACCTCGCCGCCAAGGCCGCCAAGCCGACCGGCGAGTTCCCGATCTTCCTGGACTACCAGGACGACGTCCTCGAGGCCCTCACCGCCGCCGTCAAGCCGGAGCTCGCCTCCGCCCTGACCATCGCCGGCAAGCAGGAGCGCGAGGCCGAGCTGGACCGCGTCAAGGCGCTCGCCGCCGAGAAGCTCCTGCCGGAGTTCGAGGGCCGCGAGAAGGAGATCTCCGCCGCGTACCGCTCGCTCACCAAGCAGCTGGTCCGTGAGCGCGTGATCAAGGAGAAGAAGCGCATCGACGGCCGCGGTGTCACCGACATCCGCACCCTGGCCGCCGAGGTCGAGGCCATCCCGCGCGTGCACGGCTCCGCGGTGTTCGAGCGTGGCGAGACCCAGATCCTGGGCGTCACCACCCTGAACATGCTCCGCATGGAGCAGCAGCTGGACACCCTCTCCCCGGTGACCCGCAAGCGCTACATGCACAACTACAACTTCCCGCCGTACTCCACCGGCGAGACCGGCCGCGTCGGCTCCCCGAAGCGCCGCGAGATCGGCCACGGCGCCCTCGCCGAGCGCGCCCTCGTGCCGGTCCTGCCGACGCGCGAGGAGTTCCCCTACGCGATCCGCCAGGTCTCCGAGGCGCTGAGCTCCAACGGCTCGACGTCCATGGGCTCGGTCTGCGCCTCCACCATGTCGCTGCTGAACGCCGGTGTGCCGCTGAAGGCCCCCGTCGCCGGTATCGCCATGGGCCTGATCTCCCAGGAGGTCGAGGGTGAGACGCACTACGTCACCCTCACCGACATCCTCGGTGCGGAGGACGCCTTCGGCGACATGGACTTCAAGGTCGCCGGCACCAAGGAGTTCGTGACCGCCCTCCAGCTCGACACCAAGCTGGACGGCATCCCGGCCTCCGTCCTGGCCGCGGCCCTCAAGCAGGCCCGTGACGCCCGCCTCCACATCCTCGACGTGATGATGGAAGCGATCGACACGCCGGACGAGATGTCCCCGAACGCCCCGCGGATCATCACCGTGAAGATCCCCGTGGACAAGATCGGCGAGGTCATCGGCCCCAAGGGCAAGATGATCAACCAGATCCAGGAGGACACCGGCGCCGAGATCACGATCGAGGACGACGGCACCATCTACATCGGTGCCCAGGTCGGCTCGCAGGCCGAGGCCGCCCGCGCCACGATCAACTCGATCGCCAACCCGACCATGCCGGAGGTCGGCGAGCGCTACCTGGGCACGGTCGTGAAGACGACCACCTTCGGTGCGTTCGTCTCGCTGCTCCCGGGCAAGGACGGTCTGCTGCACATCTCGCAGATCCGCAAGCTCGCCGGCGGCAAGCGCGTGGAGAACGTCGAGGACGTGCTCGGCGTGGGCGCCAAGGTCCAGGTCGAGATCGCCGAGATCGACTCCCGCGGCAAGCTCTCCCTGATCCCGGTGATCGAGGGCGAAGAGGCTTCCGAGGACACGAAGGACGACACCGACAAGTGACGTCGAGCAGCCCCAAGGCGACGGCCCGCACCTCCACGGAGGCGCGGGCCGTCGCCCGTACCCAAACTCTGATCAAGGGCGAGAACGGCATCGGCACGGTCCGCAAGACCACCCTCCCGGGCGGCCTGCGCATCGTCACCGAGACCCTGCCCTCGGTCCGCTCCGCCACCTTCGGCATCTGGGCGCACGTCGGCTCCCGCGACGAGACCCCGGCCCTGAACGGCGCCACGCACTACTTGGAGCACCTGCTCTTCAAGGGCACCCGGCGCCGCTCGGCCCTGGACATCTCCTCCGCCCTCGACGCCGTCGGCGGCGAGATGAACGCGTTCACGGCGAAGGAGTACACGTGCTACTACGCCCGTGTGCTCGACGCCGACCTGCCGCTCGCCATCGACGTCGTCTGCGACATGCTCACGGGCTCGCTGATCCTCGAGGAGGACGTCAACGTCGAGCGCGGCGCGATCCTCGAGGAGATCGCGATGACCGAGGACGACCCCGGCGACTGCGTGCACGACCTGTTCGCGCACACGATGTTCGGCGACAACCCCCTCGGCCGCCCGGTCCTCGGCACGGTCGACACGGTCAACGCCCTCACCGCCGACCGCATCCGCCGCTTCTACAAGAAGCACTACGACCCGACCCACCTGGTCGTGGCCGCCGCGGGCAACGTCGACCACAACAAGGTCGTACGGCAGGTCCGGGCCGCCTTCGAGAAGGCCGGCGCGCTGACGAACCCCGACGCCACGCCGATCGCCCCGCGCGGCGGCAGTCGCGCGCTGCGCACCGCGGGCCGCGTCGAGCTGATCGGCCGCAAGACCGAGCAGGCGCACGTCGTCCTCGGCATGCCGGGGCTCGCGCGCACGGACGAGCGCCGCTGGGCGCTGGGCGTGCTGAACACGGCCCTGGGCGGCGGGATGTCGTCCCGGCTGTTCCAGGAGGTCCGGGAGAAGCGCGGCCTGGCGTACAGCGTGTACTCGTACACCTCCGGCTTCGCCGACTGCGGCCTGTTCGGCGTCTACGCCGGGTGCCGGCCCTCGCAGGTGCACGACGTGCTGAAGATCTGCCGCGACGAACTCGACCAGGTCGCCGAGCACGGCCTGTCCGACGACGAGATCGGCCGCGCCATCGGCCAGCTCCGGGGCTCCACCGTCCTCGGCCTGGAGGACACCGGCGCGCTGATGAACCGTATCGGCAAGAGCGAGCTGTGCTGGGGCGACCAGATGTCCGTGGACGACATGCTGGCCCGGATAGCCTCGGTCACCCCGGACGAGGTCCGCTCGGTGGCCCGGGACGTCCTGGGCCGGCGGCCCTCCCTGTCGGTCATCGGCCCGCTGAAGGACAAACAGGCGTCCCGTCTGCACGAAGCGGTCGCGTAAGCCTCTCCCGAAGGAAGCAAGAAGATGAGCAAGCTGCGAGTGGCGGTCCTCGGTGCCAAGGGCCGCATCGGTTCCGAGGCGGTCCGGGCCGTCGAGGCCGCCGACGACATGGAACTGGTCGCTGCCCTGGGCCGGGGCGACACACTGGAGACCCTGGCCGGGACCGGCGCCCAGGTCGCCGTCGAACTGACCACGCCGGACTCGGTGATGGACAACCTCGACTACTGCGTGCGCCACGGCATCCACGCGGTCGTCGGTACGACGGGCTGGACCGACGAGCGCCTCGCGCAGCTGAAGGGCTGGCTGGCCGAGTCCCCGGAGACGGGCGTGCTCATCGCGCCCAACTTCTCCATCGGGGCCGTCCTGACCATGAAGTTCGCGCAGATCGCCGCGCCGTACTTCGAGTCGGTCGAGGTCGTCGAGCTGCACCACCCCAAGAAGGTGGACGCGCCCAGCGGCACCGCCACCCGCACCGCCCAGCTCATCGCCGAGGCCCGCGCCAGGGCCGGCTCGGCCCCCGCGCCGGACGCCACGACCACCGCCCTGGACGGCGCGCGGGGCGCCAGCGTGGACGGGATCCCGGTCCACGCGATCCGGCTGCGGGGCCTGCTGGCCCACCAGGAGGTCCTGCTGGGCGGCGAGGGCGAGACCCTCACCGTCCGCCACGACTCCCTGCACCACAGCAGCTTCATGCCGGGCATCCTGCTCGGCGCCCGCCGCGTGGTGGCCACCCCCGGCCTCACCTTCGGGCTGGAACACTTCCTGGACCTGAGCTGAGGGCCGACCGACTCATGCGCGCGAAGATCTCCTACGCCGTCACGGCCGCCGTCCTGGTCGTCTACTTCGTCCTGGTCGGCAGCCGGGGCCTGATGCTCATCCAGGCCGGCACCCTGCTCACCGTCACCTTCGGTGTCGCGGTGCTGATCCTGCCGCTGATCGGCCTGTGGTTCCTGTGGAAGAACACCGAGTTCGTCCGCAAGGCCAACCAGCTCGCCGCCGAACTCGACGCCGAGGGCGGCCTGCCCGTCGACGAGCTGAAGCGCACCCCCAGCGGGCGCATCGACCGTGACTCGGCCGACGAGGTCTTCGCCCGCCGCAAGGCCGAGACGGAGGACGCGCCGGACGACTGGCGCAGCTGGTTCCGCCTCGCGATCGCCTACCACGACGCCCGCGACACCCCGCGGGCACGAAAGGCGATGCAGCGGGCGATCATGCTGCGGGAAACGGCCCGCTGAAGCGCGCCCCAGAGGGGCGCGGGACACGCGCCCGCCCTTAGCGGAGTGCTTCCGCGCCCCAGGCCTCGATGGTGTCCGCGGCCCGCTCGAACGCCTCCGGCCGCGCCAGGAAGTCGGCGTTGTGCGTGGTCAGCAGCGGCGGCAGATCGTCGGCGGCCCGATCGGCGCGTACGAGGACCAGGGCCTGCCCCTGGAGGGTGCGCGGAAGACCGAGCCAGCGCACCGGCCGCTGCACCGTGCGCACCGCGACGACCCGGTCCCAGGGCGTGGTGCGCGTGGCGAAGAAGCCGACGTGGCGCAGCCCTTGGGCGCTCACCCACACGCCCATGCGCAGCAGCCGCAGCGCGACGGCGATCGCGGCCAGCGCGATACCGAAGACCACACCGGCCGCGGCCGGTGTGCCGGTCAGCGCGATGATGACCGCCGCGAACAGCACGTAGGACGCGAGCAGCAGGACGAGCGCGGCCGCGCCCACCCGCCAGGGGCCCGGACGGTAGGGGCGCCGCCAGCGGTCACGGTCGTCGAAGGGCAGCGCGACGTCATCGGCTGTTTCGAAGGCTCGGTCGGCCGTCAGGAAGGGCAGGGGCACGGCTGGTCCTCACTCAATCCATGCTGGGGCTGTGCCCGGTGAGGCTATCGACCTGTGTCCCGGCTCACCACCCTAGGGGGTCCGGATGGGGTCGGTACCGGCCTCGGCGGCCGTCCTGACCGGCAAACCCGCCCTGCGGCCCTGAGTAAAGTAGGCGCCGCACCTCAGACGTGATGGGAAGGACCCTCTTGACCTCCGCCGACGCCCCCCACACCGACATCGACAAGCGCCACGACGTCACGGTCGAGCTGGTCAAACACAGCGCCTCAGACTCGGATGTCCTGTTCGCCGCTCGCGTCTCGACTCTCGGCGAGCAGTCCCTCGCCGAGCTCCAGAAGGACCCCGAGCGTTCGAAGGGCCTGATCAACTACCTGATGCGGGACCGGCACGGCAGCCCCTTCGAGCACAACTCGATGACCTTCCTGATCAGCGCTCCGATCTTCGTCTTCCGCGAGTTCATGCGGCACCGCGTCGGCTGGTCCTACAACGAGGAGTCGGGCCGGTACCGCGAGCTCGAGCCCGTCTTCTACGTCCCCGGTGCGGACCGCAAGCTGGTTCAGGAGGGCCGCCCGGGCAAGTACACCTTCGTCGAGGGGACGCCGGACCAGCACGACATGGTCGAGCGGGTACTCGGTGAGTCCTACCAGCAGGCCTACTCCGCCTACCAGAAGCTCCTCGCGGAGGGCGTCGCCCGCGAGGTCGCCCGCGCGGTCCTGCCCGTCGGCCTGTTCTCCTCCATGTACGCCACCTGCAACGCCCGCTCGCTGATGCACTTCCTCGGCCTGCGCACCCAGCACGAGCTGGCCAAGCTCCCGTCCTTCCCGCAGCGGGAGATCGAGATGGTCGGCGAGAAGATGGAGGCGGAGTGGGCCAGGCTCATGCCGCTCACCCACGCCGCCTTCAATGCGAACGGACGTGTGGCGCCGTAGCGCACCCGAGTTCCCGGCCGGGCACACATGTACGGGTCAGCCTCATGAAGTGTCCGGATTGCGGCATTTAGCGAAGTTCATCTAGCCTGATCAAACGGACCCGGCACTGCTTGAACCCCCGAGCAGGCAGTGCCGGGCTCCTTCTTTGTCCTGACTTTTCCCGCACCCCCTAGGGCAGACCGCGCCTTGAGCAGCGAGTAGCGTGTAACCCATGGCTCCGACCTCCACTCCGCAGACCCCCTTCGGGCGGGTCCTCACCGCCATGGTCACGCCCTTCACGGCGGACGGCGCACTCGACCTCGACGGCGCGCAGCGGCTCGCCACGCACCTGGTGGACGCAGGCAACGACGGCCTGATCATCAACGGCACCACAGGCGAGTCCCCCACCACCAGCAACGCGGAGAAAGCGGATCTCGTACGAGCCGTACTGGAGGCGGTCGGCGACCGTGCCCACGTCGTGGCCGGAGTCGGCACCAACGACACGCACCACAGCATCGAGCTCGCCCGCCAGGCCGAGAAGGCCGGCGCGCACGGCCTGCTGATCGTCACGCCGTACTACAACAAGCCCCCTCAGGAGGGCCTGTACCGGCACTTCCGGACCATCGCCGACGCCGCCGAGCTGCCGGTCATGCTCTACGACATCCCCGGCCGCAGCGGCGTCCCGATCAGCACCGAGACCCTCGTCCGGCTCGCCGAGCACCCCCGGATCGTCGCCAACAAGGACGCCAAGGGCGACCTCGGCCGCGCGAGCTGGGCCATCGCCCGCTCCGGCCTCGCCTGGTACTCCGGCGACGACATGCTGAACCTGCCGCTCCTCTCCGTGGGCGCGGTCGGCTTCGTCTCCGTCGTCGGCCATGTCGTCACCCCGGAGCTGCGCGCCCTCGTCGACGCGTACACCAGCGGTGACGTCCAGAAGGCGACCGAGATCCACCAGAAGCTGCTCCCCGTGTACACGGGCATGTTCCGCACCCAGGGCGTCATGACCACCAAGGCCGCGCTCACCCTCCAGGGCCTGCCCGCGGGACCGCTGCGCGCCCCGATGGTCGAGTGCTCGCCCGAAGAGGTCGAACAGCTCAAGATCGATCTTGCCGCGGGCGGGGTACAGCTCTAGCACCAGACTTCGCGCGGCCCGACCGCGCGCATCGACTTCACAACTGAATAAGCAGGCCACCGGTGCCTGCGCCACAACGACAACTGCTTCTGCACGAACGTCATGCGCGCCACGTGCCCTACCGGTACGTGGCGCGCGTGGTTGAGGAGAGTCTTTTGAGTCATCCGCATCCTGAACTGAGCCCGCCCCCGCCGCTCGCCGAAGGCGGCCTGCGGGTCACCCCACTCGGCGGCCTCGGCGAAATCGGCCGAAACATGACGGTCTTCGAGTACGGCGGCCGCCTGCTGATCGTCGACTGCGGAGTGCTCTTCCCCGAGGAGGAGCAGCCCGGAATCGACCTGATCCTGCCGGACTTCTCGTCCATCAGGGACCGCCTCGACGACATCGAGGGCATCGTCCTCACCCACGGTCACGAGGACCACATCGGCGGCGTCCCCTTCCTGCTCCGCGAGAAGCCGGACATCCCGCTGATCGGCTCCAAGCTGACCCTCGCGCTCATCGAGGCCAAGCTGCAGGAGCACCGCATCCGCCCGTACACCCTTGAGGTGGTGGAGGGGAACCGCGAGCGCATCGGCCCCTTCGACTGCGAGTTCATCGCCGTCAACCACTCCATCCCCGACGCCCTGGCCGTCGCCATCCGCACCCCCGCGGGCATGGTGGTGCACACGGGCGACTTCAAGATGGACCAGCTCCCGCTGGACAGCCGGCTCACCGACCTGCACGCGTTCGCCCGCCTGAGCGAGGAGGGCATCGACCTTCTCCTCAGCGACTCCACGAACGCCGAGGTCCCGGGGTTCGTTCCGCCGGAGCGCGAGATCTCCAACGTCCTGCGGCAGGTCTTCGCCGGCGCCAACAAGCGGATCATCGTGGCGAGCTTCGCCAGCCACGTCCACCGCATCCAGCAGATCCTGGACGCGGCCCACGAGTACGGCCGCCGGGTCGCCTTCGTCGGCCGCTCGATGGTCCGCAACATGGGCATCGCCCGGGACCTGGGCTATCTCAAGGTCCCGCCGGGCCTGGTGGTGGACGTCAAGACACTGGACGACCTCCCGGACAGCCAGATCGTGCTGGTCTGCACCGGCTCCCAGGGCGAACCGATGGCGGCCCTGTCCCGCATGGCCAACCGCGATCACCAGATCCGCATCGTCGACGGCGACACGGTGATCCTGGCGTCGTCGCTGATCCCCGGCAACGAGAACGCGGTCTACCGCGTGATCAACGGCCTGACCCGCTGGGGCGCCAACGTCGTCCACAAGGGCAACGCCAAGGTGCACGTCTCGGGCCACGCGTCCGCGGGCGAGCTCCTGTACTTCTACAACATCTGCCGCCCGAAGAACCTGATGCCGGTCCACGGCGAATGGCGCCACCTGCGCGCCAACGCCGAGCTGGGCGCCATGACCGGCGTCCCGCACGACCGGATCGTCATCGCCGAGGACGGCGTGGCCGTCGACCTCGTCGAGGGCAAGGCCAAGATCTCCGGCAAGGTCCAGGCGGGTTACGTCTACGTCGACGGCCTCTCCGTCGGTGACGTGGGCGAGCCGGCGCTGAAGGACCGGAAGATTCTCGGCGACGAGGGCATCATCTCGGTCTTCGTGGTCGTGGACTCGTCCACCGGCAAGATCACGGCCGGCCCCCACATCCAGGCTCGCGGCTCCGGCATCGACGACTCCGCCTTCGGCGACGTCATCCCGAGGATCACCGAGGTGCTGGAGCGGTCGGCCCAGGACGGCGTCGTGGAGCCCCACCAGCTCCAGCAGCTGATCCGCCGCACCCTGGGCAAGTGGGTTTCCGACACGTATCGCCGCAGGCCGATGATCCTGCCGGTCG
>NZ_JAMJFL010000010.1 GCF_023544665.1 Streptomyces sp. YS415 | reverse complement strand
CAACCGGTCGACTGCCCGAGTACTCCCCCTCCCGCTGCTGCTCGGCCGATCCGTCAGGTCCGCTCGGCACGCGCGCGTAGCTGTTCCGTCACCTCTTGCTGGTACGCGGTGTAGGCGGCGCGGAGTGCGGGGCCCGGCCAGTCGGAGGGGAGGAGTCCGGGTGGGAGGACCGGGTCGGTCAGCAGGTGGCGTACGGCTGCGGCGAAGGCCGTGAAGCGGGGGGCGGGGCGGTCCGTCCCGGCGATGTGCGCGAGGAGGGCCCGGGCCGTCGCGGACCAGGTGTCCAGGGGCCACAGGGCGCGTGCCGCCTCTTGCGCGGGAGCGGCCGGGCGGGCCGTCCAGTGCTGGACCACCGGGTCCAGGTCGGCCGGCAGGGGGCGGGCCAGGTTGGCGGGGCGCAGCCAGACGCCCTCGCGGAGTTCGGCCAGGCGCAGGGCGGTGAGCCGGGCGCGCAGTTCGGCCCGTTGGGCGGGGCCGCGACCGGTGGCAGTGATGACGACCATCTCCCAGTCGCCGTCCCACGCGCGCGTGCGGGGACGTACGGCCTCGTCCTGGCGGCGCTGACGCTCCAGCAGCCGGTCGCTGAGCCGGTAGACGGTGTCCTCGCGGTGCAGATCCCCGGCGGCCACCATCCGGCTGAGCGCGGCCCGCACCGTGGAGCCGCCCACCCCGAAGGGCTCCACGCCGCGCACGAGGTCCTTCACGGGCAGCTCCGGCGGATGGCTGCCGAGCAGCAGGCTCAGCACCACCGAACGCGCGGACAGCGGGCGCAGGGCGAGCGCTCCCGCCTCCGCCGCCTCGTCCGTCCCCATGAGCACGTACTGTACGGCGCCGATCTTGATGTTGCACTATTGCTGCGACTGTAGCCGAAGTGCAACACTCGCCGTATGGTCCTGACACCCCGGCACGCGCCGTACGCCACGCACGACGTCACCAACCAGCCCCCTCCCCTGGCCCCTTACGACGCCTCCGAGGACACGGCCCTGTTCGAGGGGCTGCGGCGCGAGGGCGCCGGGTGGGCCGAGGCGGACATCCGGCGGCTGGGCCGCGAGGCGGGCGGTGTCGCCGCCCAGGAGTGGAGCGAACAGGCCAACCGCCGCGAGCCGGAGCTGCGCACGCACGACCGGTACGGCCATCGCGTCGACGAGGTGGAGTTCCACCCGAGCTGGCACCACCTGATGCGGGTCGCGGTGACCGAAGGGCTGGCCGCGGCGCCCTGGGCCGACGCGCGGGCGGGCGCCCACGTCGCCCGCAGCGCCGGCGGTCTGGTCTGGGGGCACACCGACGCCGGACACGGCTGTCCGACGTCGATGACCTACGCCGCCGTCCCCGCGCTGCGCGCCCAGCCGGAGCTCGCCAAGGTCTACGAACCCCTGCTGACCAGCAGGGAGTACGACCCGGGGCTGCGGGTGCCGACCGAGAAGCGGGGTCTGCTCGCGGGCATGGGGATGACCGAGAAGCAGGGCGGCTCGGACGTCCGGACCAACACCACCACCGCCACACCCACCGCCGAACCCGGCGTGTACACCCTGCGCGGCCACAAGTGGTTCACCTCGGCGCCCATGTGCGACGTCTTCCTGGTACTGGCGCAGGCACCGGGCGGTCTGTCCTGCTTCCTCGTGCCGCGCATCCTGCCCGACGGCACCCGCAACGCCTTCCGCATCCAGCGCCTCAAGGAGAAGCTGGGCAACCGCTCCAACGCCTCCTGCGAGCCGGAGTTCGACGGGACCGTCGCCTGGCTGGTGGGGCCCGAGGGACGGGGCGTGAAGACCATCATCGAGATGGTCAACTGCACGCGTCTGGACTGCGTGACCATGTCGGCGGCGCTGATGCGCAAGACGCTGGTGGAGGCCGGGCATCACGCACGGCACCGCAGCGCGTTCGGCGCACGGCTGCTGGATCAGCCGCTGATGCGCAATGTTCTGGCCGACCTCGCGCTGGAGTCCGAGGCCGCCACCGCGCTCACCCTGCGGCTGGCGGGAGCGGCCGACCGGGCGGTGCGCGGGGACGCGGGCGAGGCGGCGTTCCGGCGGATCGCCACCGCCGTCGGCAAGTACTGGGTCACCAAGCGCGGCCCCGCCTTCACCGCGGAGGCCCTGGAGTGCCTCGGCGGCAACGGCTATGTCGAGGACTCCGGCATGCCCCGCCACTACCGCGAGGCGCCGCTGCTGTCGATCTGGGAGGGCTCGGGCAACGTCAACGCCCTCGACGTGCTGCGCGCGCTCGGCAAGGAGCAGGGCGCGGCCGAGGCCCTGTTCGGCGAACTCGCCCTGGCCCGGGGGGCGGACGCCCGGCTCGACGCGGCCGTGATCCGGCTGAAGGGCATGCTGTCCGAGGCCTCCCCGACCGGTGCCCGGCGTCTGGTGGAGCTGATGGCGATGGCGCTCCAGGCGTCCCTGCTGGTCCGGCACGCACCGACCGCGGTCGCCGACGCGTTCTGCGCGACCCGCCTGGGCGGCGACTGGGGCCACGCCTTCGGCACCCTGCCCGACACTGCGGACCTGGACGCCGTACTGGACCGGGCCCTGCCCGCCGGGTACTGACCGGATCGCACACGGTCCGGATCGCACTCAGCCGGGATCGCACACACAGTTACGTCTTGATTCCACCCCGCTGTCAGTGCCGTGGTGCAGACTCCGGAGGCAGGAGGCACTGCCTGGGGAGGACTACGTGTTCACGGGGATCGACGAGGTCGACTGGGCCTCGATGCGCCATGCGTACGGCAGCGCCGAGGACGTGCCCGCACTGCTGAGGGGCCTGGCCTCGGCGGACCCCGCCGAGCGTGAGACCGCGCTCGACGGTCTGTACGGCGCGGTGCACCATCAGGGAGACGTGTACGACTCGACGCTCGCCTGCGTTCCGTTCCTGTTCGCGCTGGCGGAGTGTCCCGACCTGCCGGACCGGGGCGCCGTGGTGGAGCTGCTGGTCAGCATCGGCGGGGAAGGTCAAGGACCGTCGGCCGTACGGGACGGCGCCGAGGTCTTCGCCCGGCTCGCCGGGGACCCGGATCCGGGGGTGCGCCGGACGGCCCTCGGCGCGCTGGTGCGGTTCCTGGACCGACCGGCCCGGGTGCTGGACCTGTTACGGGAGCGGATCACCGTGGAACGCGACGACCGGGTCCTGTGCGCCCTCATCGAGAGCCTGGGACTGTACGCCCGGAGGAACCCCTCGCACGCCGACGCCGCGGTGGACCTCCTGGCGGCGCAGACCGCGCTGCCGTACGAACCGGAGCTACGGCTGGCCGCGCTCGGCCAGCTCGCCGGGTGCGCACCCGACCGCATGCCCGCCGACCTGGTCCCCACCGCGGTCCGGCTGCTGCGGGAGCGGTCCGAGCGGCGGTCCCGCCGGGCGGCGCTGAGCGCCCGCCCGCACACCGACACCCTCGTGGGCCGGCTGCGCCGGCTGCGGCCGTCCGACGAGGAGGGCTCCCAGCTGCTGCGCACGCTGCACAACGCGCTCGACGGCCGGACCGGCGACCGGATCGCCCTGCTGGTCGGACAGTTGAGCAGTCCTGACTGGGCGGACCGGTGCAACGCGGTGTGGATGTCGGGCGGCCTGTTCCGCACCTGGCGTGCCGACTTCAGCGAGCCGGTCGCGCTGATCGGGACGCAACTGGACGCGCCGGAGGACCGGTTGCGGGATGCGGCGGTGGCCGCCTTGAAGCAGCTCTTCGGGCTGGCCGCTCCGGCGGCGGACGGTCTGCACAGGCTGGTGACGGCCCGTCCCGAGCTCTGGGTCCGGCAGTGGGAGCGCGGTGCGCCCACCTTGGGTGATCCGCTGAGGGCGCTGGTGCGGTGCGGGGATCCGCGGGCCGTGCCGGTGCTGGGCGAGGTGCTGGCCGGGACCGTGGTGCCGGACGATGTGGGCCAGGAGATCACCTGGCTGGGCGCCGCCGCCGCACCGCTCGCACCAGCACTGCGGCGCCGACTGGGCTCCCTCACCCCCGACGACCCCGGGACCCCGGGGCGGGCGGCGCCGCTGCTGCGGGCGCTCACCGTGCTCCGGGACGCCGAGGCGGTGCCCGAGGCGCTGCGGTTGCTGGAGGGCGGGGCCGTCGAGTACGCGGTGGCGGCGCTCGGCGCGTGGGGCTCCGCGGCGCGGGAGGCGGTACCGGCGCTGTCGCGGCTGCTGGACACGGAGTTCGCCGTCCCGGCGGCGGCTGCCCTGTGGTCGGTCGAGCGGGACGCCTCCGCCGTACTTCCGGTCCTGCTGGAGGAGTTGAGGCACTTCGACTCCCGTCGATGGGGCACGGCGGCCGAGGCGGTGGGGCGGATGGGGCCCGCGGCTCGTGCCGCGCTGCCGGAACTGCGCCGGGCGGCGCGGACCCCGGGGCAGGCGGAGCGACGGGCGACGGCGGCGTGCGCCCTGTGGCGGATCGACGGCGAGGCGGAGTCGGTCATCCCCGTGCTGCGCTCCGCCTGGACCGAGAAGCCGCAGCTGCGCCGCGCGATCGCCGCGTGCCTCCACGCCATGGGCCCGGCAGGCGCCCCGCTCGGCGACCTCGTGACAGCGGAACTCGCCGCGCGCCGCCGGCACACGGCCCACTGCGAGGGCTACGGCAGCCACGACATCCCGCACGACGAGGAACTGCTGCGGCTGTGCCGGGAGGTGCTGCCGGCACACTAGGCCCGACGATAGGCCGCATCGCGAAACTCGCCGCGCCCCGCCGGCCGACGGCTCACAGCGAGGGCCACGGCATTCCCGGCGACGGGGTCAGCTGTGTCAGGCACCACCGCCCGGCCGGGCCCCCGGCCCTGACCCCGGCCCGCTGCTCACCCCGTTGTGCGCCCCCACAGCGGACCGAAGCGAGCCCATTCGGTCTCCCACTGGTCGATCCGCTGCCGCTCCAGGCGTCCGCGCAGCATGCGGCCGGCCAGGAACGGCACGACCGCCGCACCCGCTCCCACCATGCCCCCGGCGAGGGCGGCGCGGGAGCGGGCCTGGGCGGCGGTGGCGGGCTCGGTGACCAGACGGCCCGAGGGGTCCGTCCAGACGGTGACCGCGGTCCCGGCCTCGCTGCCCGGGCGCACCCGGACCTGGCCGGTGCGGTGGGAGCCGTCCGGGGCCGTCCAGCTCACCTCCGCCCACATCCGCTCGCCGTTGAAGACACCGGGCGCGTGCGCGGTCAGCCGGGCCTGCACGGGGCGCCACTCGGCGCGTTCGCGCGCCAGGCCGTGCTCGACGGAACCGGCGGTGGCGGAGCCGACGGCCGCCCCGACGAGGATGGTCACCGCCCAGGCCGCGAGCAGCACCCAGGACTCCACCGCGTCGGCGCGGCGCTTGAGCGGATTGCGCCGCCAGCGCCACAGCCACACCCTCGGACCTCGCAGCGCCATCGCGGGCTTCCTCCTCTGCGCACACCGACCTGCCGGGCCGCCCTCCCATACGACGCCGGGCGGCCCGGCACTCACCACATCCGCCGGTCCCCGACCGTCGCACACGCCCCGAAACCGCCGCTCGGGTCTTTCGGAAACCGCCCCGCCCGCCCGGACAGCGAGCTATCATCGCCGCCCTGACCTGCGACGAAGCCGCTTCCAGAGGTGACTGTCAGTGCCGGGGTGCAGACTGGCCGGTGTCTCAGACAAAGACGTCGCGGAGGTGATCGGCATGACCGAGGTACTGCTGGCCGTGGGCACACGCAAGGGCCTGTTCATCGGCCGGAAGCGGGGTGGCGCCTGGGAGTTCGACGAGAGCCCCTACTTCAACGCACAGGCGGTGTACTCGGTCGCCATCGACACCCGCGGCGAGACCCCCCGGCTGCTGGCCGGCGGGGACAGCGCGCACTGGGGGCCGTCGGTGTTCCACTCCGACGACCTGGGCCGCACCTGGACCGAGCCGTCCCAGCCGGCCGTCAAGTTCCCCAAGGACACCGGGGCTTCGCTGGAGCGGGTGTGGCAACTGCACCCGGCCGCGGCCGAACCGGACGTGGTCTACGCGGGCACGGAACCGGCCGCGCTGTACCGCTCGGAGGACCGCGGCGAGAGCTTCGAGCTGGTCCGCCCGCTGTGGGAGCACCCCACCCGCTCCCAGTGGGTGCCGGGCGGCGGCGGGGAGGGCCTGCACACGGTACTGACCGACACCCGTGACCCGCGGTCGGTGACCGTGGCCGTGTCGACCGCGGGCGTCTTCCGCACCTCGGACGGCGGCGCGAGCTGGACGCCTTCCAACTCCGGTGTCGCGGCGGTGTTCCTGCCCGACCCCAACCCGGAGTTCGGCCAGTGCGTGCACAAGGTGACACGGGACGCGGTGACCTTGGACCGGCTCTATCTGCAGAACCACTGGGGCGTGTACCGCAGCGACGACGCGGGCTCGACCTGGACCGACATCGGCGAGGGCCTGCCGTCGACGTTCGGTTTCGCCGCGGCCGCCCATCCGCACCGCGGGGACACCGCGTACGTCTTCCCGATCACCGCCGACTCCGACCGGGTGCCCGCGGACCGCAGATGCCGGGTCTTCCGCACGGCGGACGCGGGCAAGACGTGGGAGGCGCTGTCGGCGGGGCTGCCGCAGGAGGACCACTTCGGCACGGTCCTGCGGGACGCCCTGTGCACCGACGACGCGGACCCGGCGGGCGTGTACTTCGGCAACCGCAACGGCGAGGTGTTCGCCTCCGCCGACGACGGCGACTCCTGGCGGCAGCTGGCCTCGCACCTGCCGGACGTGCTGTGCGTGCGCGCGGCGGTGGTCGGATGAGCCGCAGCGGGTTACGGCCGGGCCGTGGCCACCGGTTGATCGCCGCCGCGTGTACGGCAGTAGGGTGACGCCCGTGGCACCACGACCCTTGCATGAGATCGTCGAACCGGGCTGGGCGAAGGCCCTCGAACCCGTCGCCGGACGGATCGCCGAGATGGGCGACTTCCTGCGTGCGGAGATCGCCGCGGGACGCACCTACCTGCCCGCCGGACCGAATGTGCTGCGGGCCTTCCAGCAGCCCTTCGACGACGTGCGCGTCCTGATCGTCGGACAGGACCCCTATCCGACACCGGGACACGCGGTGGGACTGTCCTTCTCGGTGGCGCCCGAGGTGCGTCCGCTGCCCGGCAGCCTCATCAACATCTACCGGGAGCTGACCACCGACCTCGGGCTGCCGCAGCCGGCCAGCGGTGATCTGACGCCGTGGACGGAGCAGGGCGTGCTGCTGCTCAACAGGGCGCTGACCACGGCTCCGCGCAAGCCCGCCGCGCACCGGGGCAAGGGATGGGAGGAGGTCACCGAGCAGGCGATACGGGCGCTGGCCGCGCGCGGCAAGCCGCTGGTGTCCATCCTGTGGGGCCGGGACGCCCGCAATCTGCGCCCGCTGCTGGGCAGTCTGCCGTCGGTGGAGTCCGCCCACCCCTCCCCCATGTCGGCCGACCGCGGCTTCTTCGGCTCACGGCCGTTCAGCCGGGCCAACGACCTCCTGATCAGGCAGGGGGGTCAGCCGGTGGACTGGCGTCTGCCGTGACCGGGGCCCGCGGACTCCTCGCCGTCGACTCGGGGGGATCCGGGCTGCGGGTCGTCGTCGGCACCGTCGAGCGGGGCGTGCTGGCCCAGCGGGAGTCCCGCGAGCCGGTGCGCACCGGAGCGCGCGGGATCGACGCCGGGCACTTCATGGAGCAACTGGTGCCCCTGGTGCGGGAGTCGGCCGCTGAGGCCCGGCTCGCCCCGTTGCACACCGCCGCGATCGGGGCCGCGGGGCTCGCCACCCTCGGGGACGGCCTGCGCGCGGAGCTCCCGGCCGCGCTGCGGCGGGAGTTCGGCATTCGCAGGGTGGCGCTGGTCGCCGACGCCGTCAGCGCCTACACCGGCGCCCTCGGGTCCCGGCCCGGTGCCGTCCTCGCGGCCGGTACCGGCCTGATCGCCGTCGGCACCGACCTCGAGCGCTGGCGCCGGGCGGACGGCTGGGGGCATCTGCTGGGCGACTGCGGCGGCGGGGCGTGGGTCGGGCGGGCAGGGCTGGAGGCGGCGCTGCGGGCCTACGACGGGCGGCCCGGTGGATCGAGCGGTCTGCTGGCGCGCGCCGAGGAGCTGTTCGGGCCGATGCCCGGACTGCCCGGGCAGCTGTACCCGCGGGCCGACCGCCCCGCCGTCCTCGCCTCCTTCGCGCCCGAGGTGGCCGCCTGCGCCGAGGGCGATCCGGTCGCCGCGGGGATCCTGCGGGAGGCGGCCCGGCACATGGCCGAGTCCGCGGCCGCCGTCTGCCCGGCCGAGGGGGAGCCGCGAGTCGCGCTCACCGGCGGGCTGTTCAAGATGGGGGACCCCCTCCTCGTACCCCTGGAGGCGGAGTTGTCGCGACGGCTGCCGCACGCTCGGCGGGTGGCGGCCGACGGGGATCCGTTGCTCGGGGCTGTCCGGATCGCGACGGAACTGGCGTCCGGGACGCTCACTCTGCCGGGTGACCCATCGATGCTCTGCGTGGTCAGGGCCGGGGCTTACTGATCACCTGCGCCCGCCCGGTGCCGCAACGCGCGTAACTCATCAGACAAAACCGGACGGATACCGCTCACCTGCACCCTCCCCGAACAGGGGAGCCCAGGAAGCCAGTAACATGCGGCGCCATGAGCTCCCCCACTGGGCCCGCCGGCCTGCCAGTACGAATGCCGCGCCCCCGCCAGCCGGGACGGCACCGCCGACCCGAGCCTCTGGCTGCTCCCGAGGGCGCGCCCGCGCTCGTCCTCGCGGTCCCTGGCATGCCGGGCGCCCCCACGCGCAGCCTCGCCGAGGAGGTCGTGAGCATCGCCCGCTCGGAGCTGCCCGGCCTTGATGCCCGGATCGGGTACCTCGACGGGGACGACGCGGAGTTCCCCACCCTGCAGAGCGTGCTCGCGCACGCCGCCCGGGAGCGCACCGCCCGTTATGAGCAGGCGATCGCTGCGGGTGTGGAGGCCAAGGCGCCCGAGGGCCCGGTCGCAGTCGTCGTTCCGCTGCTGGCCGGTCCGGACGGCTCGCTGCTGCGCCAGGTCCGCCAGGCCGTGATGGACAGCCGGGTCGCCGCCGATCTGACCGACGCGCTCGGTCCGCACCCGCTGCTCGCCGAGGCGCTGCACGTGCGGCTGTCGGAGGCCGGTCTGGCCCGCGCCGACCGCGCCCGGCTGTTCACGGTGGCGACCGCCGCGGACGGCATCATCCTGGCCTCCGTGGGTGGCGACGAGGCGGTGCAGGCGGCCGGGATCACCGGCATGCTGCTCGCCGCGCGCCTCGCCGTGCCGGTGATGGCGGCGGCCCTGGACCAGGAGGGCTCGATCGCCTCCGTCGCCGAGCAGCTGCGCGGCTCCGGCTCGCAGCAGCTCGCGCTCGCCCCGTACCTGATAGGGCCGGAGATCGACCCGGCGCTGATCGAGGACGCGGCGCAGGAGGCGGGCTGCCCCGCCGCCGAGGCGCTCGGCGCCTACCCGGCCATCGGCAAGCTGGCCCTGGCCAAGTACACGACGGCGCTGGGCATCGCCCCCCAGCAGCCGCAGGGCGCGCCGGTCCGCTGAGACCCGGCCGACGCCCGCCGCACGACGGAAAGGGCCCGCTCCACCGGGAGCGGGCCCTTCGTCGTACGCGAGGTGCTCAGCCGACGACCACGCAGGATGCCGCGGGGACCTCGATGGAGCCGCCGTAGCGGGGCAGCCCCGACGCGGGGTCCACGGCGAACCAGGCCACGTCGCCGGAGCGCTCGTTGGCCGCGTAGAGGAAGCCGCCCGCCTCGGTCAGGGCCCGGGGCCAGTGGCCCCGGCAGGGCACGGTGCCGAGCAGCCGGAGGGTGTCGCCCTCGACGGCGAACGCGGACAGGACGTCCTCGCCGCGGGTCGCGGTCCACAGGAAGCGTCCGTCGGGCGCGACGACGATGCCCGAGGGGTAGGCGTCGCCCGCCGGGGCGCCCGGCAGTACCGGCGCCTCGGCAAGGGGCTTCAGGGAGCCGTCGGCGGTGTCCCAGCGGCAGACGGTGACGGTGGGGGTGAGTTCGTTGAGCACGTACGCGTGCGCGCCGTCCGGGTGGAAGGCCAGGTGGCGGGGGCCCGAGCCGGGGCGCAGCGCGTACTCCCCGTGGAGCTCCGGGCGGCCGTCCGCCAGGGTGCACACCCGTACCGAGTCGGTGCCGAGATCGACGCTGACGGCCCAGCGCCCGCTGGGATCGGCCTGCACCTGGTGGGCGTGCGGGGCCTGCTGGCGGGGCGTGTACGGGCCTGAGCCGGTATGCGCGAGGACGCCGGAGGGGGCGCTCGCGAGCGAGCCGTCGGGGCGCACGGGCACGGCGCTGACGCTTCCGGAGCCGTAGTTGGCGGTCAGGACGTGTCCGGCGTACAGGCCGAGGTGCGTGGGGCCGCTGCCGGCCACCGGCGTGGGCGGGCCGAGGGGCTCGGGCCGGGTGCCGTTCACGCGATACGCGGCCACGGCTCCCTCGCTCGTCTCGCTGACCGCGTAGAGCGTGCCGCCGTCGGGCGCCAGGGCCAGGTAGGAGGGGTCGGGCAGGTCGTCCGTGCCGGTGAGAACCGTCAGTGCCCCGCTGTCGGCGTCCACGGCCGCCGTCACGATGCCTGGCCCTCCGGCCGCCGTGAACGACCCGATGAAGGCCCGCCTGCCACCGTCTGCCACCGCTGTCCCCTTTCGGTCGGGAGCGTTTCGAGGTGACCGTAGCAGTCGATCAAATGCGGTCTAGACCATGTCACCCACATGCGGCGCCGCCCGCAGCGCGGAACGGGCCGCCCGAGCGACGGCGGGGCGCCCGCCAGGACGCCTTGCCGAGCCGAGCCGAGCCGACCCGCGCCGAGCCGCGCCGAGCCGCGCCCGGAACGTCAGGCGCCGACCAATGGGGACCCCGACGACGCCCTGAGCGGCGTCGCCAGCTCCGCCAGCGCTCGCTCCAGGCCGTGCAGGTGGGCCAGCGCGGGATCCGCCGCCGGCGGCTGCTCGCCGGGCACGGAGATGTCCGCACCGCCGGTGAGCGCTTCGACCGCGGCCTCGACGCGCCAGCACGCGGCGGCCAGCCGGGCGTCGTGGGAGGCCACGGGGTCGGCGGCGACCGCGACCAGGCCGCGGATCTCGCGGGCGCAGTCGTCCAGCAGGGCGAGGACCCGGCGAGCGCGGCGCTTGCGGCCCCGCATCGGGTTGAGCGGGTGGACCAGCGGGGCGACCGACAGCCGGACCCGGCCGAGGAGCTGCTCCAGCTCGGCCACCCGGGAGGCCGGGTCGGCCGTCGTGGACCCCGCGAGGCGGGCGGCGGCCTCCGCGGTGGCGGCGTGGACGCAGCGCAGGGCGCGCTGGATCCAGGCGTCGGTGACGGCGTGGGTGGTGACGGGCAGGACGAACAGCACCGCGAGCACGGCGCCGAGTGCGCCGACCCCGGTCTCCGCCAGGCGCAGCGCCAGCAGCGCGGGATCGAGGACGCCGAGGAGGCCGTAGAGGAGCTCGGCGAGGAGGGTGACGCAGAGCATCATCCAGGTGTACGAGACCGCGGCCGTGTAGAAGATGCCGAAGACGCAGACGGCGAGGATGACGGCCGTGGGGACGGGCGCGCCGTCCACCGGGAGCGCGATCGCCAGTCCGAGGCCGATGCCGATCACCGTGCCGAGCACGCGGCGGAAGCCGCGGACGAGGGTCTCGCCGCGCGAGGTGGTGTTCACGAAGACCCACCAGGTGGCGCCGACGGCCCAGTACCAGCGCTCGCCGGAGACCAGCTGGCCCACCACGAGGGCGAAGCCCGCGCCGGCGGTGGCCTGGACGGCCTGGCGCGTGGTCACCCGGGCCAGGCCGGTGCCGCCGGGGGCGGCGGGCACGGGCGCCGGGGGCAGGCGGCGCTCGTAGCACCACAGGCCGAAGCGCACGCCGGAGGCGATGAGCAGGGACAGCAGCAGGGCGGCGTAGAGCTCGGGGAGGTGGCGCGGGGTCGCCTGGAGGAACTGCGCCACGAAGTACGTCATGAACGCGAAGACGCCGAGGGAGTGCCCGCGGGGCCCCCAGCGGCGCGCGTACACGCCCGCGCCGACCACCGCGAGGAAGGTGAGGTCCCGGGCCAGCGGCTGGTCGTGCAGCTCGGCCGCCGCGGCGAGCACGGGCAGGCCGACGAACGGCAGCAGCGCGGTGGTGACCGCCTGGCCGCGGACCGTGGGGTCGGTGACGGTGAACAGGGCGAGCAGCGCGGCGAGGCCGCCGGTGACGGCGCCGACGAGGGAGTGTCCGGCCAGCCCGCAGACGACCACCGCGAGACCGATGCCGACGACGGCCCGCGCGGCGAAGCGCAGCCGCGCCCGTCCCGGATCCGGCGCCATGAACACCCTCTTCAGCACTGCTTCTTGCCCCCTGCTCCGGCTTGGCATGAAAAAGGCGCCGCGGAGGTCCGCAGCGCCATCGACGGGCTCATTGCAGCATCAGCCCGGCTGCTGGCTCAAGTGGCGTCGAATATGCTGGTCCATTGGTACAGGCAAATCGGTCCGGGTCCGCCCAGCGGGAGGCCAACGGACCATCCAGGAGGAGGCCGGGCCCCATGGCCGTGGACGAGCTCGACACCCGCATTCTGCGGCTGCTGCTGGAGCAGCCGCGCACCAGCGTGCGGGAGTACGCCCGCATCCTCGGCATCGCCCGGGGCACCCTCCAGGCCCGGCTCGACCGGCTGGAACGGGACGGTGTGATCACCGGCACCGGACCCGCCCTCTCCCCCGGCGCCCTCGGCCACCCGGTCCTGGCGTTCGTGCACATCGAGGTCACCCAGGGCCACCTGGACGACGTGGGCGACGCGCTGGCCGCCGTACCGGAGATCGTGGAGGCGTTCTCGATCACGGGCGGCGGGGACCTGCTGACCCGGGTGGTGGCGCGGGACAACGCGCACCTGGAGGACGTGATCCAGAAGCTGATCAGCCTGCCCGGGGTCGTCCGCACCCGGACCGAGGTGGCGCTGCGCGAGCGGGTGGCGCACCGGCTGCTGCCGCTGGTGGAGTCGGTGGGCCGCTCGGCGCGCAAGTGACCCTTGGCATGCTGGCCCCATGAGCAATCTCGGCGGCATCTCGGTCATCTTCGATCTGGACGGAACGCTCGTGGACAGCGAGCCGAACTACTACGAAGCGGGTCGGCAGACCCTCGCCGAGCACGGCGTGCCGGACTTCTCCTGGTCCGAGCACGAGAGGTACGTCGGCATCAGCACCCTGGAGACGGTCACCGACTGGAAGGCCCGCTACGGACTGCGGGCCTCGGTGGAGGAACTCCTCGCCGCCAAGAACCGCCGCTACCTCGGCCTGGCCCGCGCCTCCACGCGCGCGTACCCGGAGATGCGGAAGTTCGTGGAACTGCTGGCCTCCGACGGGGTGGCGATGGTGGTGGCGTCGGGCTCCTCACGGGAGGCGATCGAGGCGGTGCTGGCCGGCACCGGCCTGGACGGGCATCTGCGCACGATCGTCTCGGCCGAGGAGGTCGACCACGGCAAGCCGGCCCCCGACGTCTTCCTGGAGGCGGCCCGCCGTCTGGGCGCGGAACCCGCCGACTGCGTGGTCCTGGAGGACGCCGCCCCGGGCGCCGCCGCCGCGCACGCCGCCGGGATGCGCTGCATCGCGATCCCGTACGTCGCCGCGCAGGCCGGCGCCCCCGAGTTCGCGACGGCCGGGCTCCTGCTGCGCGGCGGCCAGCCGGAGTTCACGGCGCGGGCGGCCTACGAATGGCTCGCCGCCGGGGGGCAACCCTGAGCCGGTCCCGGTGGTCATGCCTTGCATGATCCAGATACTGCGCGACCGTGGGCTGCCCGGATGACGGCGCGGCGCGGCGAGTTGGTTCACGTGTACGAGCTCTATCGCCTGCACGCCGACCGGGAAGGGGCGGAGCGCACGGGGCGGTTGTTCATCGTCGGCGCCCGGCTGGCGGCGGGTGCCGCGGTGGTGCTCGGCTGGCTGGCCGGGGTCCTGCTGTGGGCGCATCCCGACGGGACGGGGCCGCGGACGGCGCTGGCGGTCGGCGGTGCCGGGCTGGGCTGCGGGGTGCTGTGGGCCGTAGTGCTGTGGCGGGCCGCTCGCTGGCTGAGGCGCGGCCTGGTCGCCACCCCGGGCAGCCGGCCGCCCGGGGTGGCCGGTCTGGCGTCCGACGACTGGAGTGATCCCGAGTGGCTGTGGAACACGCTGCGGATCGCGAACCTGGTGCTGATCGCCGTGCCCATCGCCGGACTGGTCCTGACGGCGGACCCGGCAAGAGGGCTGACCACGGGCCGGTGGCTGGTGACCGGCTTGGTCCTGGTGGCCACCGGGCTCATGGGCGGAATCGTCGGCGGCCTGTCGGTCGGCTTCGGCGCCAAGGCCGAGGACTGCTGGACCCTGTGCGGCGCTCTGGGCTGGCTGCTGGTGTACGGCATGCCCTTCCTGCTCGCCGCGCCGCTGCTGGCCGGCGTGCGCGCGATCTGGACCGGCGCCCTGGCCGTCGCCGCCATACTGTGGCTGCTCATCGCACCGGTGATCAAGGCCGGCAAGGAGATCCCGAGCGTCTCCTCCGACTGAACGGCCGGAACTGACCGCTCCGGACCTGTTGACCCCCACGCGCCTCCTCCCTATCGTCTGGTCGACTCTTCGCACATCGTTCGAGATACCGACCAGATCGCTTTCGGTCATTCCTGAGCACGACGTGGACCCGTGGAGGAGCACCCATGGCACCGCCCCTCTCCAGACGCTCCCTTCTCCAGGCCTCGGCACTCGCCGCCGCCTCCCTCGCAGCGCCGACCTCGCCCGCCGCGGCGGGCGTTGCCCGGGCACCCTCCGCCGCCGCACCGACCCCCTGGCCCGTACTGCCCTTCGCGCTCGGGCAAGTCGCCCTCGGCCAGGGCCTCTTCGCCGACAAGCGCAAGCTGATGCTCGACCACGCCCGCGGCTACGACGTGCACCGGTTGCTGCAGGTCTTCCGCGGCAACGCCGGTCTGCCCACCGGCGACGCGGTCGCCCCCGGCGGCTGGGAGGGCCTGGACGGGGAGGCCAACGGCAACCTCCGCGGCCACTACACCGGCCACTTCATGACCATGCTCGCGCAGGCCTGGGCCGGCACCGGCGAGCAGGTCTTCGCCGACCGGCTCCGCACCATGGTCGGCGCGCTCACGGAGGTGCGCGCGGCCCTGCGCCAGGACCCCCAAGTACTCAGCGTCACGGGGAAGTTCGGTACCGCCGTCGAGAACGTGCGCGGCTCCTACCAGTACGTCGACCTGCCCTCCGGTGTCCTCGGCGGCACGTCCGCGGTGACCCTGTCCGCCTGGGTGAAGCCGACCCACGACGGCGCCTGGGCCCGGGTCCTCGACTTCGGCGACGACACCACCCGGTACATGTACCTGGCCGCCCGCAACGCCGACGGAGTCCCGCGCTTCGCCATCACCACCGCCGGCCCGGGCGCCGAGCAGAGCCTGAACGGCACCGCCGCGCTCCCGCTCCACCAGTGGAGCCACCTCGCCGTCACGCTCGCCGACGGCACCGGCCGCCTCCACGTCAACGGCACCGAGGTGGCCCGCAACACCGCGATGACCCTCACCCCGGCCGCGCTCGGCAGCCCCGTCAACAACTGGCTCGGCCGCTCCAACTACCCCACCGACCCCGTCTTCGCGGGCGCCTACGACGAGTTCAACGTCTGGTCGCGGGCCCTGACCGCCGCCGAGATCACCGAGTTGCAGAGCCGGCGGGCCGCCGGCTCCTCCGCCGGACGCGGCGACCTGGCGTCGTACGCCTTCGACGAGACCTCCGGCAACACCTTCGCGGACGCCTCCGGCCGGAACCGCACCGCCGCCCTGCGCCGCACCTGGGGCGGGCCCAGCCACCCCGGCTTCCTGGCGGCCTACCCGGAGACCCAGTTCATCGACCTGGAGTCGAGGACCACCAGCGACTACACCAAGGTATGGGCGCCGTACTACACCGCGCACAAGATCCTCAAAGGCGTCCTCGACGCCTACCTCGCCACGGACGACGCCCGCGCCCTCGACCTCGCGTCCGGCATGGCCGACTGGATGCACGCGCGGCTGTCCCGGCTCCCCGAGGCCACGCTGCAACGCATGTGGGGCCTGTTCTCCAGCGGCGAGTTCGGCGGCATCGTCGAGGCCGTCTGCGAGCTGCACGCCCTCACCGGCAAGCCCGAACACCTCGCGCTGGCCCGGCTGTTCGATCTCGACCGGCTCATCGACTCCTGCGCCGCGAACACCGACGTCCTCGACGGGCTCCACGCCAACCAGCACATACCGATCTTCACCGGGTACCTCGGGCTCTACGACGCGACGGGCGAGCGGCGCTACCTCGACGCCGCCAGGAACTTCTGGGACATGGTCGTCCCGCACCGCATGTACGGCATCGGCGGCACCAGTACCGGCGAGTTCTGGAAGGCTCGGGGCATCATCGCCGGGACGATCGGCGCCACCACCGCCGAGACCTGCTGCGCGTACAACCTACTGAAGCTGAGCCGCGCGCTCTTCTTCCACGAGCAGGCGCCGAAGTACATGGACTACTACGAGCGGGCGCTCTACAACCAGGTGCTGGGCTCCAAGCAGGACAAGCCCGACGCGGAGAAGCCGCTCGTCACCTACTTCATCGGGCTGACTCCCGGGCATGTGCGGGACTACACGCCCAAGCAGGGCACCACCTGCTGCGAGGGCACCGGTATGGAGAGCGCCACCAAGTACCAGGACTCGGTGTACTTCCGGAAGGCCGACGGCAGCGCCCTGTACGTCAACCTGTACAGCCCGTCCACGCTGACCTGGGCGGAGCGGGGCCTCACCGTCACCCAGACCACCGGCTACCCCAGGGAGCAGGGGTCCACCCTGACCTTCGCGGGCGGCAGCGCGGCCTTCGAGCTCCGGCTCAGGGTGCCGTCCTGGGCGACGGCCAGGTTCCGCGTCACGGTCAACGGCCGTGCGGTGTCCGGCACTCCGACGCCCGGCAGCTACTTCCCGGTGTCCCGCACGTGGCGCGGCGGCGACGTCGTCCGGATCGCCGTCCCGTTCCGGCTCCGGGTGGAGAAGGCCCTCGACGATCCGTCGCTGCAGACGCTGTTCCTCGGCCCGGTGAACCTCGTCGGCCGCAACTCCGCCACCGCGTATCTGGAGTTGGGGCTGTACCGCAATGCCGGTCTCTCCGGCGACCTGCTGCCCAGTCTCACCCCGGTGGCGGGCAAGCCGCTGCACTATGCCGTCAACGGCACCGAGTTCGCCCCCTTCTTCGAGGGCACCGAGGACCCCGCCCACGTGTACTTCCGGCGCGTGGAACCCCGGGTGGTCTTCGGGACCACGGACTCCGGTGTCGCCAACCCGGCGCGGTCCGACGGCACCACTCTCCTGGACGAGATCTGGGCCGGGGCTCCGTTCGGCGGCAAGGCCGCGCTGTTGTCGCGGGTGCGGTCCACCGTGGACGCGTGGGTGACCGCGGGACTGCTCGGCGCAGCGGACGGGCGGACGGTGGTGCGCACGGCGGAGCGGGCCACGTTCGCCCCCTGACCCGAGGGGGCGCGGGCTAGGACCTGCGGCGGGGCTTGCCGCGGCGGCCGGGGGCGCTCTTCTTGGCCGGAGCGGGCTTGCGGCGGGCGGCTGGGGGCTGAGGTCGCTTGCGCTTGGGCTGCTCCTCGGCCTGGGGGGCCGAGCGGCCGCGGGTGCTGTTGGCGGTGCGGCCGCGGACCACGCCGATGAAGTCCTCGACCAGGTCGGTCGTGGCCTCCTCCGGCCAGGCCAGGGCGATGCCCGACTGGGGGGCGTCCACCAGGGTGCGGTAGGTGAGGTCCTTGCGGTGGTGCAGGCGGGCCAGCGACTGGGGCACGACGAGCAGGCCGACATTGGCCGCCACCAGCTCGACGGCGTCCGCGGTGGTGGCCGGGCGCTCGAAACCGGGCTGTCCCGGCGGCCGCTCCCAGTCGAGGACGTCGTCCAGCGGATGGAAGACGACGTCGTCGGCCAGGTCCTCGGCGGTGACCTCGTCGACGGCGGCGACGACGTGCTCCTTGGGGACCACGACGACCGTGGTCTCCTCGTAGAGGGGGATCGCGCTGAAGAACGCGCGGTCGACCGGCAGCCGGACGAGACCGGCGTCGGCGCCGCCGTCCCGCAGCACGCCGGGCGCCTCGGCCGCGGCGACCGGGACCAGCTCCAGGGGCACGTCGGGGTAGCGCTCGTTCCAGATCCGCACCCACTTCGAGGGTGTCACTCCGGGAACGTACGCGAGCCGGAACGATGGGGGTGCTTCCGAGCCTGTCACCTGGCCAGGTTACCGGCCGTGGTCGGCGGGCGTTCACCCACTCGATACCCTTGAGGCATGACGTCGCACCAGACCACCCAGACGATGAAGCCGGCCACCGCCGCCAAGAAGCTGGGTGTGTACCTCGAGGCCACCCCCGCCGAGTTCCAGGAGGGTGTCGTCTCGCGCGCCGAACTGAACGCGCTCCAGGCCGAACCGCCCCAGTGGCTGCGTGATCTGCGCGCCAACGGCCCGCACCCCCGTCCGGTGGTCGCGGCGAAGCTCGGCGTGTCCATCGCGGGCCTCGCCCGGGGCGGGGTCACCGAGCCGCTCACCACCGAGCAGATCGAGGCGCTGAAGCAGGAGCAGCCCGAGTGGCTGCAGAAGGAGCGCGCCACCCAGGCGGAGGTCCGCAAGGAGGCCGCGCGCCTGAAGCAGCGGGACGCCGAGCGTCAGGACTCCTGAACCCGGTCCTGTCCCCTCGTCCGCCCTGCCGGGAAAAACCCGCATGCGTACACGCGTGCGGTTCTGGGAGCATCCCGGCATGGATCGCAGCCTGGAATCGCTGGTCGTCCGGCATACCCACCGTCTCCCCCGGCCCTCGGAACCCGCGGGGTCCCCGGCGCGGGGCGAGGTCGTGGCGCGGCAGTTCGACGCCGCTTTGATGTCCGTGGGCTTCAAGCTCTCCGCGGACCTGCTGGAGCATCTGTCGGGGCTGTCCGAGGACGCGGTGGCCGCCACCGCCGAGCGCACCCTCGACACCGTGCGGGCCATGGTGGGCGACCACGTCCGGCACAACGTCTACTTCGTCGACTTCCCGGCGAACGTGCCGGACACCCTCGACTTCTGGCGGGACTGCATCGCCCGGGCCCTCGCCGACGAATCGGTACGGCCGACGATCCTCGCCCAGCTGAGCATCGGTGTGGTGAACCTGCTCACCCTGCCGTCGTACGGCCGCTACCAGCACTCCTACGCCGAGATGCTCGCCGCCCACGACGAGCTGATCGCCGCCGGCGGTGACCGGGTGACCGTCCTGCACCTCGGCGGCACGCTCGCGGAGGAGGTGGGCGGCCTGTACCTGGCGCTGGCGGGGTCCACCACCCCGCTGGGCGACGAGCACCTCGCCGACCTCGCGCTCCTCGCCGGGCTCTGCGCCGAGGGACCGCAGCCGGAGAGGATCCCGGTGCGGGAGAACCGGGCCGTGGTCAACCGCGCGTGGCTGGCGGCGGGGGCCGTGCCGCTGCTGGACACGGTCACGGACGTGCTGCGGCTGGCGTGCGCGCTGTGCGACGGTGACGTCACCCTCCAGGAGCCGACCAGGTTCCGGGCGCTGTCCCGTGCGACGCGCCGCGCGCTGCTCGCGGGGCTCGACTCCGTCGTGGCGGCGGCACCCGGCAAGCTCGCCGACGTACCCGTGCACCGCGAGGCGTTCAAGCGGCTCGGTGAGCGGCTGCATCCGCACGAGTTCCCGCGGTGGCCGCACGCCGCCGAGGTGTTCGCGGTCGCGCGCGGCGAGCGCAAGGCGCCGTCGTTCGACCGCCGGGTGGAGGAACTGTTCGGGGCGGACGATGTCGTCGGGGCCGCGGAACTGCTGAAGGCCGCGCCCGGCCGGCTGTTCCGGTCCCTGGACCGGCTGCTGCGCACCTGCGGTGAGCAGAGCGAGCGCGATGCCGTCGTGGCCGCCGCCGAGGCCGTCGCGCCGGAGGTCTCCGGGCGGGTCCTGCTGTCGGTCCGGGAGCATCTGCACAACCGGACCGAAGGCACCGACCGGACCGAGGGCACCGACCGGAGCGAAGCCACCGGCCGGCGCCGGGTGTTCATCAACCGGCTCGGCCGGGCCTGGGTGACGGACGATCTGCGCGCGCCGGTGCCGGCGCCCGAGCGGGAGCGGCTGATCGACGCGCTCGACGCCGAGCTGCGCCGTCGGCTGCCGGACCCGGGGCGGCTGCTCGTCGACCCGGACGTCCTCGATGTGGCGCTGCCGCTGAGCGGGCGTGCCACGGCGGCCGGGCTCGGAGTGCTGCCCCGCGGTTCGCTCTCGCCGGTCGAGGGGGAGCTGCTGCGGTTCTTCGTGTACTGGAAGCAGCGGCACCGGGACACCGACTACGACCTGTCGGCCCTGATGCTGGACGAGGACTACGAAACGGTCTGCTGGCTGTCGTACACCCAGCTGACCGAGGTGGAGGGCGAGCACTCCGGCGACATCACCGAAGCGCCGCACGGGGCCTCGGAGTTCATCAACCTCCGGCTGGGGGCCGTGCGCGGGACGTTCGTCGTGCCGCAGGTCAACCTCTACGCGGGGGAGGGCTTCGAGGAGGTCGCCGAGTCGTTCTTCGGGTTCATGCTGCGCGAGGGCGAGCAGCAGGGGCGGCCGTTCGAGGCGCGGACCGTGCGGATGAAGTCGGAGCTGCGGGGCCCTGGCCGGGTGGCGCTGCCGCTCGCTTTCCTGCGCGGGGCCGACGGCCGGTGGCGGGCCAAGTGGCTGCACCTGTACCTGCGGGGCACGCCGACGTCCAACCAGGTCGAGGGCAACCAGGTCTCGGTGGCGACGCTGCTGCGCGGCATCGTGGAGCGGGAGCAGTTGACGGTGCGCTACCTGACGGAGCTGATGGCCGGCGGTGCCGTGACGGTGTGGGACGGCACGGAGGTTCCGGACGGCCCGGTCACGTACATCGGGCTGCAGCGGCCCGAGGGGCTGCACCCGGAGTCGCGGATCGTGACCCTCGAAAATCTGCGCGACCTGATCCCGGAGTGACTGATAGCGTGAGCCGCGGCGAGGCCATGAAGGGGCTTCCTTCTACCTCCGCGAAAACGGATTCGATGCTAGTCCCTTCGCTCTCCTCGCCCTCGGCTCGATGCTTCCGGCCGTCCCGCCACCGTGCGGGACGGCCGGAGGCATGTCAGCTGTCGTAGTCCACCGTCAGCGTCTCGGACACCGGGTACGACTGGCAGGTCAGCACGTACCCGGCGTCGACCTCCGCCGGTTCCAGGG
This sequence comes from Streptomyces sp. YS415, assembly GCF_023544665.1. Classification (GTDB taxonomy): domain Bacteria; phylum Actinomycetota; class Actinomycetes; order Streptomycetales; family Streptomycetaceae; genus Streptomyces. The sequence continues at coordinate 255,824 of NZ_JAMJFL010000010.1, read as the reverse complement.
CGAAGTTGCGGCGCATGTCGGCCTTGCCGTCGGTGACCAGGGCCCGGCAGGTGCCGCAGACGCCGCCCTTGCAGGCGAACGGCAGGTCCGGGCGGTTGCGCTGGGCGCCGTCGAGGATGCTCCGCTCCCGGGGCAGGGCGGAGGTGGTGGAGCGGCCGTCGAGGACGACGGTGACCTGACTGACGGGGCCGGTCGGCCCCGACTCCAGGTGGTGCACCTCGTGCACGGGCTCGTCGTCGGCGTAGAACAGCTCCTGGTGGACCCGGTCGGCCGGGACGCCGAGGCCGTCGAGGACCCGCTGGGCGTCGCGGACCATGCCGTGCGGGCCGCACAGCCACCAGTGGTCGGCGGCCGGGACGTCGACCAGGCCGTCGATGAGCGCCGTGAGCCGTTCGGCGTCGAGGCGGCCGGAGAGCACCTCGGCCTCCCGGGGTTCGCGGGACAGGACGTGGGCGAGCTGGAAGCGGCTCGGGTACAGGTCCTTCAGGTCGGCCAGCTCGTCGGCGAACATCACCGTGCCGCTGCGGCGGTTGCCGTAGAAGAGGGTGACCCGGGAGCGGGAGTCGGCGGCCAGGACGGACTCGGCGATGGACAGCATGGGCGTGATGCCGGAGCCCGCGGCGAGCAGCACATGGTGGGCCGGGGTGGTCAGGTCCGGGGTGAAGCTGCCGGTGGGGGGCATCACCTCGACCATGTCGCCGGGGCGCAGGTCGTTGACCAGCCAGGAGGAGAACAGGCCGCCGGGCACCACGCGTACGCCGATGCGCGGGGCCGTGCCGACGGGGGTGCAGATGGAGTACGAGCGGCGCTCGTCCCGGCCGTCGATCTCGCGCCGCAGGGTCAGGGACTGGCCGGGCGCGAAGGCGAACTCCTCGGCCAGCTCGGGCGGGATCTCGAAGCCGACGGCGGCGGCGTCCTCGCACAGCGGCTGCACGGCGGCGACCCGCAGCGGGTGGAAGACCGGGCGGCGGCGCGGGCGCGGCTTCACGGCCTCGGCGGGGGCGGTCGGGGCCATCAGATCTCCTTGACGTACTCGAACGGCTCGCGGCAGGCGCGGCAGCGCCAGAGCGCCTTGCAGGAGGTGGCGGCGAACCGGGAGGTCTCCTCGGTGTCCGCGGAGGCGCAGCGCGGGCAGGGCACCGTGCGCCGGGTGGGCGTCAGGGTGAGCGGCACCGGGCCGCGCGGGGCGGGGCCGGGCGGGGCGATGCCGTGCTCGGCGAGCTTGCGGCGGCCCTCGGGGGTGATCCAGTCGCTGGTCCACGGCGGGTTCAGGACGGTGCGGATCTCCACGCGCGGGTAGCCCGCGTCCCGGAGGCGGGCGGCGACGTCGGCGCGCATCTCGGCCATGGCGGGGCAGCCCGAGTAGGTGGGGGTGAGCTCGGCGACGACGGTGCCGTCCTCGGTGAGGGTGACCTCGCGCAGGACGCCCAGGTCGGCGAGGGTCAGCATAGGCAGCTCGGGGTCCGGCACCTGCTCGGCGAGGTGCCGTGCGTGCCGCACGTCGAGCTGGAGGGTCACCATGTCGCCCCCGGGTGGGCGCGGGCCACGCTCTGCAACTCCTCCAGCAGCGGGGCGAGATGCTCGGTGTGGTCGCCGGCCCGGCCGCTGCCGGGGGACGGCCGGTAGACCGGCATGGGCAGCCCGGCCTCCTCCGTCACCTGGCGCAGCACGGCGACGACTTCGTCGCGTACGTCGCAGGCGGTGAACAGTTCGCCGAGGTACGGGGCGATCTGCTCGACGGCCTTGCGCATCCGGCGGTGGGACTCCTCGGTGCCGTCACCGAGGCGGACCGCCCATTCGGCGGCGTACTGCCGGTGGTAGGTCAGTTCCTTGACGCCCTTGGCGGCGACGGCGGAGAGCACCGGGTCGGGGTGGGAGACCAGCCGCTGGAAGTGGGCGAGGCGCCAGCTGGACAGGACCAGCAGCCGTACGACGGTGAACGCGAAGTCCCCGTTGGGGAGTTCGGTGAGCCGGACGTTGCGGAAGTCGGCGGGGTCGCGGAAGTAGGCGTAGGCGTCCTCGTCGCGGCCGGTGCCGTCGGCCTGTCCGGCGCGGGAGTAGAGCAGCCGGGCCTGGCCGAGCAGGTCGAGGCCGATGTTGGCGAGCGCGACCTCCTCCTCCAGTTCGGGGGCGCGGGTGATCCACTCGGCGAGGCGCTGGGCGGCGACGAGCGCGTCGTCGGCCAGGGCGACGCAGGACGCGGCGAGTTCACCGGCGTCGACGCCCTCGGGCACGGTCGTGTCGACGCCGTGCAGGGGGTCCTCGAAGCCGGTGCCGTAGGCCCAGCGGGTGTCGTCCTCGTGTCCCTCGGCGAGGGTCAGGTAGACGTGGTCCTCACTCATCCCCGGCTCCTAAATGTGCGGGACATCGTCGGGGATGTCGTAGAACGTCGGGTGGCGGTAGACCTTGTCCGCGCTGGGGGCGAAGAACGGGTCCTTCTCGTCCCGGGTGGAGGCGGCGATGTGCTCCGAGCGCACCACCCAGATCGACACGCCTTCGTTGCGCCGGGTGTACAGGTCGCGGGCGTGGGTGAGGGCCATGGTGTCGTCGGCGGCGTGCAGCGAGCCCACGTGGACGTGGTTCAGGCCGCGCTTGCCGCGTACGAACACCTCGTACAGCGGCCAGTTCTGCGAGTTGCTCATGCCGCCGACTCCTTCCGGGCCCGCTTGGCCGCGTGGGCGGTGGCCGCCTCGCGCACCCAGGCACCTTCCTCGTGGGCGCTTCTGCGCCGCTGTGTCCGCTGGTCGTTGCAGGGTCCGCCGCCCTTGATGACCCGCATCAGCTCGTCCCAGTCCGGCGTGCCGAAGTCGTGGCGGCCGCGCTCGGCGTTCCACTTCAGCTCCGGGTCGGGCAGCGTCACGCCGAGCTTGTCGGCCTGCGGGACGGTCATGTCGACGAAGCGCCGGCGCAGTTCGTCGTTGCTGTGCCGCTTGATCTTCCAGGCCATGGACTGCGCGGAGTTGGGTGAGGCGTCGTCGGGCGGGCCGAACATCATCAGCGAGGGCCACCACCAGCGGTTCACCGCGTCCTGGACCATCTCGCGCTGGGCGTCGGTGCCGCGCATCATCGTCATCAGCAGTTCGTAGCCCTGCCGCTGGTGGAAGGACTCCTCCTTGCAGATCCGGACCATCGCGCGGGCGTAGGGGCCGTAGGAGCTGCGGCACAGCGGGACCTGGTTGCAGATCGCGGCGCCGTCGACGAACCAGCCGATCACGCCGACGTCGGCGAAGGTCAGCGTCGGGTAGTTGAAGATCGAGGAGTACTTCTGGCGGCCCTCGATCAGCCGCTCGGTGAGGTCCGCGCGGTCGGCTCCGAGGGTCTCCGCCGCCGAGTACAGGTACAGCCCGTGTCCGGCCTCGTCCTGCACCTTGGCGAAGAGGATCGCCTTGCGGCGCAGCGAGGGCGCGCGCGTGATCCACTCGCCCTCGGGCTGCATCCCGATGATCTCCGAGTGGGCGTGCTGCGCGATCTGCCGGACCAGCGTCCTGCGGTAGCCGTCCGGCATCCAGTCGCGCGGCTCGATCCGCTGGTCGCGCGCGATCGTCGCGTCGAAGTGCTCCTGGAGTGCCTCCGGGGGCGAGGCCTCGGCTCGGTGTGTCGTGGTCATCTCCACCAGCTTCCCAACCGACCATTCGTTCGGTATCAGTGTGACGCCTTTCGGGCCCTCGGGCAAGACCCTTCGCCGCCCTTGGCAGCCACCCTTGACAGCCATCCTTGACAGTCACCGGCCCGGCTGGTTGTTTGGCCGGTGCACGCATGCTGACCGAATGATCGGTCGGGACGCGAGGTGGTGGAGATGCCGACGAAGGAGTCCCGATGAGCAACCTGGGCGCACCCCTCCCCCACGACCTGCTGGACGACGGCGAACGGCTCACCCGCGAACAGCTCCGGGAGCTCCAGCTCGACCGGCTGCGGGCGACCTTGCGGCACGCCTACGACCATGTCGGGCTGTACCGCAAGAAGTTCGACGAGGCCGGCGTCACCCCCGAGGACTGCCGCACCCTGGAGGACCTGGCCCGGTTCCCCTTCACCACCAAGGCCGACCTCCGGGACACCTACCCCTTCGGCATGTTCGCCGTGCCGATGGCGCAGGTGCGGCGCGTGCACGCCTCCAGCGGGACCACCGGCCGCCCCACGGTCGTCGGATACACCGAGAACGACCTGTCGATGTGGTCGGACGTGGTCGCCCGCTCGATCCGGGCCGCCGGCGGCCGCCCCGGCCACAAGGTGCACATCTCCTACGGCTACGGCCTGTTCACCGGCGGACTCGGCGCGCACTACGGCGCCGAGCGGGCCGGCTGCACGGTGATCCCCGCCTCCGGCGGCATGACGGCACGCCAGGTGCAGATCATCCAGGACTTCCGGCCCGAGATCATCATGGTCACCCCGTCCTACATGCTCACCCTGCTCGACGAGTTCGAGAAGCAGGGCGTCGATCCGCGCGGCACCTCCCTGAAGGTCGGCATCTTCGGCGCCGAGCCGTGGACGGAGGAGATGCGCCGCGAGATCGAGGAGCGCACGGCCATCCACGCCGTCGACATATACGGGCTGTCCGAGGTGATCGGTCCCGGGGTGGCGCAGGAGTGCGTGGAGACCAAGGACGGTCTGCACATCTGGGAGGACCACTTCTACCCGGAGGTGGTCGACCCGGTCACGGACGAGACCATGGCCGAGGGCGAGGAGGGGGAGATCGTGTTCACCTCGCTCACCAAGGAGGCGCTGCCGGTCATCCGCTACCGCACCCGGGACCTGACCCGGCTGCTGCCGGGCACCGCCCGGCCGGCCTTCCGCCGGATGCGCAAGGTCACCGGCCGCTGCGACGACATGATCATCCTGCGGGGGGTGAACGTCTTCCCCACCCAGATCGAGGAGATCGTGCTGCGCACCCCCGCGGTGGCCCCGCACTTCCAGATCCGGCTCACCCGGCGCGGCCGGATGGACCACATGACCGTCCGCGTCGAGGCCCGCCCCGACGCGGGCCCCGACCAGCGGCGGGCCGCCGCCGACGCCATCGTCCGGGGCGTGAAGGACGGCGTGGGGGTCAGCGTCGAGGTGGAGATCGTCGAGCCGGAGACCCTGGAGCGCTCGCTGGGCAAGCTGAAGCGCGTCAAGGATCTCCGCCAGGAGTAGGCGGTCGCCTCGGTGTCGGCGCACCGGCCCTCGGCCACCGGCGCCGCCCGGACCCGGCCCTGGGCTACCGGTCGAGCCGCTCGATGTGGGCCACGTTCCGCAGATCCTCGGCGTCCTGGCTGGCCTCGGCCGTGAACCAGGCGTCGAGGATCTCCTTCAGCAACGGCTCGGAGGTCAGGCGCAGGCTGAGGGCGAGCACGTTGGCGTCGTTCCAGCGGCGGGCGCCGTCCGCGGTGGGGGCGTCGGTGCACAGCGCCGCCCGTACGCCGGGCACCTTGTTCGCCGCGATGGAGGCGCCGGTGCCAGTCCAGCAGCAGACCACGGCCTGGTCGGCCGTCCCGGCGGCGACCTCGCGGGCCGCCGCCCCGGAGCAGACCGCCCACTGAGGGTCGTCGCCGGGCCGCAGCGCCCCGTACGGCACGACCTGGTGGCCGCGCCGCTCCAGCTCCGCGAGGAGGAGGCGGGCGACAGGTTCGTCCATGTCGGAGGAGACGGAGATCCGCATGTCCGCAAGCCTACTCAGCGGGCGCGCCGGGCCGGCGCGGTCAGTGATTCGGGGTCGCGCGGCTGATGTCCGCCAGAGCCGTGTGCGGGTCCTCGCTGACAGCGAGGTCGCCGAGGCTGACCATGCCCACCGGGCAGCCGCCGTGCTCCACGACCGGCAGCCGCCGGACCGCGTGCCTGCGCATCAGCTCGATCGCGTGGTCGGTGCTGTCCTCGGGGCTCACGGTCACGACGGGCGGCCGGCTGCACACGGCACCGACCGGGGTGGTGTGCGGGTCGCGGGCGTCGGCGACGGCACGGACCACGATGTCGCGGTCGGTGAGCACTCCGAAGAGATCACAGTCGTAGACGACCAGGACGTCGCCGAGGTTCTGGTCGCTCATCAAGCGGGCCGCCTTCTCGACCGGGGTCATCGGTTCGACGGCCACGGCTCCGGGCGACATCACGTCACGTATCCGGTGGGTCATGGGGCACCTCCTGGGGCCGCCCCTTGCGCAGGAAGCGGCGCAGACGGGTCAGGGGCCAGGTGTTGATCACGTCGTCCGCGGTGAGCCAGCCGCGCCGGGCGGTCGCCACGCCGTGCCGCAGGTGGGCCAGGTGGGGCACGGCGTGCGCGTCGCTGTCGATCGCGAACCGCACGCCGTGCCGCTTGGCCCGCAGGATGTGCTCGTCGCCGAGGTCGAGCCGGTCCGGGTGGGCGTTGATCTCCAGGGCCGTGCCGGTGCGGGCGCAGGCGGCGAAGACCTCGTCGAGGTCGGCGTCGATGCCCGCCCGCCTGCCGATGAGCCGGGTGGTGGGGTGGCCGATGATGTGCACGCAGGGGTTCTCGCAGGCCCGCACGAGCCTGCGGGTGAGGGCCGCCTGCCCCTGGTCGAAGTGCGAGTGCACCGAGGCCACGCACAGGTCGAAGCCGGCCAGGAACTCCTCCGGCCAGTCGACGTCCCCGTCCGGGCCGATGTTCAGCTCGGCCCCGTGCAGCAGCCGCATCCGCCCGGCCCTGAGCCTGCGCACCCGCTCGCGCTGGGCGAGCATCCGCTCGTCGGTCATGCGCTGCATGGAGAGATCGGGGCCGTGGTCGGTGATCGCGTAGTAGGCGTAGCCGCGCCCGGCGGCCGCGGCGACCATGTCCTCCAGGGAGGCGAGCCCGTCGGTGAGGTCGGTGTGGGTGTGCAGGTCGCCCCGGACGTCCGCCTCGGTGACCAGGTCGGGCAGCTCGTCGCGCAGTCCCGCCTCGATCTCCCCGCGGTCCTCGCGCAGCGCGGGCGGGATCCACGGCAGCCCGAGCCGGGCGTAGACGTCCTCCTCGGTCCGGGAGACGATCTTCTTGCCGCTCTCGGTGTCGAAGAGGCCGTACTCGGACAGCTTCAGCTTCTGGTGGACGGCGATCTCCCGGACCCGGATGTTGTGCGCCTTGGAGCCGGTGAAGTACAGCAGGGCCGCGCCCCAGGAGTCCGGCGGTACGACGCGCAGGTCGACGGCGAGCCCGCGGTCGGTGCGCACGGAGGTCTTCTTCTCGCCCCGGGCGATCACCTCGGAGACGTAGGGCAGTTCGGTCAACGCCCGCATCACGGGCCCCGGCCTCCGGGCGGTGACCAGGACGTCGATGTCGCCGATGGTCTCGCGGCCCCGCCGCAGCGATCCCGCGTACGCGCACCGCTGCACGCCGTCGACCTCGGACAGCGCGGCAACGATCTCCTCGGCGAGACCGGTGGCGACGTCGATCAGCACCCGGCCGCCGGAGGCGCGCAGCAGGTCGATGCCGTGCAGCAGCTTCTCCTCGGTGCGTGGCCCGAAGCCCTTCAGGTCGCGCAGCCGCTCCTCGTGGATGGCGTCGGCCAGTTCGTCGATCGAGGAGATGCCCAGCTCTTCGTAGAGCGTCAGGGCCTTTTTGGGGCCGAGGGAGGGAATCGCCGTCAGCCGGCGCACTCCGGCCGGGATCCTGGCGCGCAGTTCCTCGACCGCAGTCACGCTGCCGGTGCTCAGGTACTCGGTGACCTTCTCGGCGATGGAGGTGCCGACCCCGGGGATCTCTTTCAGGCCCTTGGCGTCGAGCCGGGAGACGTCGGCGTGGTGGCCGCCGATCGCCCGGGCCGCCTTCTCGTAGACGCGTGCCCTGAACGCGTCTCCTCCGGTGATCGAGATCAGGTCCGCGTACTCCTGGAACAGCGCGGCGACCTCGTCGTTGGCCCGAGCCACATGTTCAGGGTAGGCACGCGGCACGGGTTCAGTCCCCCGCGGAGGCCCGGACGTGGTCGGCGCACCACTGCCGGGCCGCGTCGGCGACCTCGTCCAGCGCGCCGGGCTCCTCGAACAGGTGCGTCGCCCCGGGCACGACATGCAGCGTGCAGGGCACCCGCAGCCGCCGCGCCGCCTCCTCGTTGAGCCGCAGCACCTCCCGGTCCCGCCCGCCCACGATCAGCAGCACGGGCGCGCGTACGGCGTCCAGGGCGTCCTCGGCCAGGTCGGGCCGTCCGCCGCGGGAGACCACGGTCAGCACGCGCGCGGGACGCTCGGCGGCGGCCATCAGGGCGGCGCCCGCCCCGGTACTGGCACCGAAGAGGGCGACCAGCAGCCCGCGGGTGTCGTCCCGCTCCGCCAGCCAGTCGATCGCCGCCACCAGCCGCCCGCCCAGCAGTGGAAGGTCGAAGCGGTGCTCGCGGGTGACCTCGTCCCGCTCTTCCTCCTCCTCGCTGAGCAGGTCCATCAGCAGCGTGCCGAGCGCGGCCGTCCGCAGTGCGGCGGCCACCTGCCGGTTGCGGGGGCTGTGCCGGGAGCTGCCGCTGCCGTGCGCGAACAGCACCACCGCGCGCGGGGCGTCCGGCAGGACCAGGTCGCCCGCCAGTTCGATGCCCGGTCCGGCGGGCACCACGACCGAGTGGGAGATCATCGCCATCGCCTCCGCTGTCCGGGTTCCTCGGATCCGGCCGGGCAACCGGCCTGCCGTGGAGAGACGGGGGAGCCGGTGCACTGCCCGGTTCATCCGGCCGTTCTGCCCGCGCCGGCCGGTGCCGTGGACCGGGAGCCGGGCCGAAGGGCCCGGAAGGGGCGTTGTCAGTGGCCTCGCCTAGAGTTCCCGTCACTTGATCACTGAGTGCGGGGAGGCACCTGTGGGGTGGGTGACGGCCGGCGACTACGAGGTCGCGCTGGACGCGGGGAAGGTCGTTTGCCGCAACGCGGCCGGACGGCGGCTGAAGTCGGTGCCGGCCAAACTCGCGGACGATCCCGCGGTGGTGGGGCTGCGTCAGCTCGCCGAGTGGCTGGAGCGGCACGAACGGCAGTGCCTGACCGACGTCGAGCGGTGGATGGTGCGCTCGCTTCCGGTGCCGCTCGCCGTCGTCACCGGGGTGTGGCCCGACCCGGCCTGGCAGCACGCCCTGCGCGACCTCGTGGTCACCGGGCCGGACGGCGCGGTCGCCGGCTTCCTCCGGGACGCCGACCCGGACCGCGGACTCGGGCTCGTCGACCTCGACGGCGACACCGTGCGCATCAGCCCCGAACTCGTCCGCGTCCCGCACCCGGTGCTCCTGGACGACCTGGAGGATCTGCGGGAATTCGCCGTCGAACTCGGCGTCGAGCAGCGGGCCCAGCAGCTCTTCCGCGAGGTGTGGCACCGCCCGGACGGTCTCGACCCCGCGTCCACGGCCGTCGAGGACTACGCGGGCGGGGCCTTCAAGGAGCTGCGGTTCCTGCACGGCAGGGCCACCCAGCTCGGCTACCGCGTCCGCGGCGGCGACGCCGTCTGCTCGCTGCGCGAGGACGGCCGCGCGCTCGAGGCCCGGGTCTGGATCGGCGACTACGACAGCTACTTCGAGACCGAGACCGGCCCGCTGACCTGGACCGACAGCAGCGGCAAGGTGCTGAGACTAGGTCAGGTCGGGCCGGTGGCCTGGTCGGAGGGGATGCGCATGGCGGCCGCGCTGTACGCCGGGCGCGACATCGAGGACGAGGAGAAGGCCGCATGAGCACGTACGACGAGACCACCGCGGCCGCGCTGCTGGAGGCGGGCGCCGTCCTGCCGCCGGGCACCACCACCCGCGAGGACGCGGACACCCTCACCGTCCGCACGTACACCCACCCCGCCCTGGACGACCGGCACGTGGTCCGGCTGGTGCCGGGCACCCTCGGCGAGGCCGAGGACCTGGCCCTGGAGTTCCTCGGGCTGGCCCGCGAGCCCCAGGCGCCCGAGATCGGCCAGGTGCGCCGCGAGACACTCGGCTTCCCCGCCTGGGCGCTGGTCCACGACCCGGCCAACGGCCACCACGCGCTGGCCCTGGTCAAGGACGTCGAACGGCTCGCCCGCCAGGCCAAGTCCCGCCCCGGCACCGCCAAGGAGGGCTTCGAGGAGCTCGGCGAGCGGCTCGGCCGGGCCGTCCCGCACTTCCTGCCGACGTTCTACGAGCAGGCGGCGCGGATCTTCCTGCAGCACGAGAACACGACCTACGCGGCGGCCTTCTTCGGCAAGGCGCGCGAGGCCGAGCGGGTGCACGCGCTCGCGGTGGACGAGGACCGGCAGCGGGCGGTGTTCCTGGAGTTCGCCTTCGCCGGGGCGCTGACCGTCAAGGCGCTCAAGGAGCATGTGAAGGACCTCGCCCGGCGTCTGGACCCGCGGGAGGCATGGGCGCAGTACCGGCAGCTGACGGTGGAGCGCTGCGCGGCCGGCATGCCGCCGTACGCCTCGCTGCCGCAGGACGCCCGGAGCCTGATCAAGGCGGCCGGACTCTCCCGGGTCACCGAGGAGTGCGAGCTGGTCGCCGACCTGATCGCCTCCCCGGCCGCCGTACGGGCGCCGGCCTCCTTCTGGAACACCTACCGGGCCACCCTGACCGTCCTCGCCGACCAGCGCCCGGCCGTGCGCGTGCGGCTGCTGGAGATCATGCCGAGCGGTCTCGGCCGCGGTGTCGAGGACGATGAGTTCTGGCTGGCACTGCTCGCGGAGACCGGCGCCGACCGGCTGCTGACCGGCGAGGACACCGAAGCGGCGGGCGAGGTCGACTCGGCGGACTGGCTCGGCCGCTGGGCGAGTCACCGCAAGCACGGCGCCTCGGTCTCCTGGCGCTCCCCCGCCACGCTCGCGCTGGTCGCGCGCATGGCGGAGCGGCTGCGCGCCGATTGCCGGCCGGTCGACCTGTTCACCGGCCGCTGGCACGCCGGTGCCGACCCGGACCTCCTCGACCTGTGCGCGGAGCAGCACGTGCCGCTGGCGATGCCGGACGAGGAGACCCCTGTCCACCTGGGGCTCGACCGGTGGCTGCGCGACGAGCGCGCCGGCCGCCGCGACCTGACGGCCAGCGCCGCGGACCCCCGGCTGCGGCGGCTGCTCTACGAGGCGATCGGCACCCTGAGCCGCGACCATTCCCTGTCCGCCCTGCAGGAACCGCTGGCCGGGCATCCCGTACTGGGCGAGGTGCTGCGCGACTGGCTCGCCGACTCGGCCGACGAGTTCACCGCGGCGGCCGGCCTGCCCGCGGCCCGCACGGCGCTGGGGCGGATGCAGCCCTTCCGTCCGGTGGCCGCCCGGGTCCACGCCGAGGCGGTCGCCCGGGTCACCGCCCACGACATCGCGCCGGTGCTGGCCCGCACCCTGCGCGCGGGCATCCTGGACGAACTGGGCTGGCCCGCCCTGGAGGAGGGCCTGCGGCTGCTCGACACGGAGACCCGCGGCAAAGGCCACCACGACGAGCTGGCGGTCTGCGAGGCGTGGCCCGCGCTGATCCTGTCGCGGGGGCACAAGGCGGTCGTCGTCGGACCGGAGAAGGTACTGCTCGACCACGATCTGCGACTGCCCGTCGAGCTGGACCGCTGGAGCCGCCCGCAGTTCCGCTACACCGACGGCGAGCTGCTGGTGATGTGGCATCAGGAGGGCAAGCAGGTCGGCTACTGGTCCGCCCGGCCGTCCGAGGTGTTCCCCCTGAGCGGTGAGCAGTTCGGCTACGGGTACGGCCGTCACATCGGTCACCCCTCCATCCCGCTGCCCGGGGGCGGCCGGGCCACCGGCGGGCGCACCCTGCACTCCGGCGACACCGTCCTGCCCGCGAGCCGAGCCGTCATCGGCGACGGCACCACCTGCTGGCGTGAGGGCCGGCAGGGGCGGCAGGAGCTGTGGCTGGAGTACGACCCGGCGACCGGCACGCACGGGCGTGCCTCGCTGCCCGCCTTCCTGCGGTCCGCCATCCGGGAGGACGCCCGGCTCGAACACCTCCTGTGCGAGGTCCTGCCCCTGCAACCGGGGCTCGAACAGAGCCCGTTCGGCACCGACGGCACGGTCCTGGGCCGCTGGGTGCGCACCGCGGGGACGGGCGGCGAGGCGATGACGACCGCCGGCACACCGGACGGCCGGACCGCGGTCCTGCGCCGCACCCGCGGCGTTCCGCTGGGCTGCCTGCGGCTGCCCGGGGGCGCCGCGCCCGTCGTCGCGATGGCGGACGGGCAGATCGGTCTGTTCGCGGCCGACGACGGCCCCGACGGCGGCTTGCTCGGCCGAGTGACGGTGGGCGAGCGGGGCAGCGAGTTCGCCGCCGGCAGCCGGTACGTTCCTCCGGTGGCGTTCTGGCACGCCCTGCGCCCCCGTGACGAGCGGGCGTCGGCGGTCCTGCGCGCCCTGAGCGACGAGCGGGCCGCCGACCTGCTGCGGACCGGCACGGCCGCCCTGGCGGAGCACCGGGCGCAGGTCGCGGCGGCCGCTGACGCCGAGGCCCGCGGCAAGCTTCCCTCCGTCGACGAAGTCCTGCTGCGGGCCCTCGCGTCGGAGCTGCCCGAGTTCACCGACGAGCGGCTGCTCATCGGCGTGGCCGCCCTGGTCCGCGTGGCGCTCCGGCTCACCGAATCGGCCGCCGCCCTCGCCGCCCCGCCCGTGGAGCGGGCCCGTCCGGACCGCCGCCGCATCGAGGGCATGTTCGCGGACTACCGCCCCGAGCACGGCGACGACCGGACGCTGAACAGCGCCACCGGCGGCATCACCGGACTGTGGGGAGGCTGGGGCAGCGAGCACCAGTGGACCGCGCTGCGCCAGATCCGCGCGGTGAACCACGTCCTGTCCGGGCGGCCCGCCGACGGCAAGCCGCTGTCCGCCGAGCCCGGCCGGCCGGCCCCGCTCGGCGACGGCTGGAGCAGTGACGAGCACACGATCCCCGCCATCGGCATGATCTGGCCGTCGCTGCTCGGTGTGCTGCGGCCGCTCGCCTACCGGGCCGCCCTGCCGACGGTGTCGGAGGCCCAACGCGAGGCGCTGCTGCTGCTGTTCGAGGCCCTCGCCGAAGGTCCGCTCGCCGCACCCGGGGACAGCCTGCGCGAGGTCGTGCTGGGCGAGCCGCGCGACAACCAGCACCGCATCGGCCAGGTGCTGCGCCGCGACGGCCGTACCGTCGTCGTCCTCGGCTGCCAGACCGTCGACACCGCGCGCGGGCGGGTGAACTGGCTGGCCCTCGACCACGATCCGTCCGGCCGGTTCGGCGCGATCGCCCACTTCACCCTGGAGAGGGAGACCCGGCACGGCCAGGCGTTCCCCGCCGACGGACTGGCCGCCGTCGCCCGGCTGATCCGGGACAAGGGCGCGGCTCCCTGGCGGGCCGAGGCGCCCGAGGCGTTCGCCGCCGTGACCCGGGGCGGGGTCGGCCCCCTCCAGGCGACCGTGCTGCTGGCCGCCCAGCCGCGCGATCACGACACACAGACACTCGCCGTCATGGGCCTGAAGCCGCGCCAGATGGACCAGGCGAACGGCATGCTCGGCTCGCTCTCGGCGCAGGACCGCACGGCGCTGCTCGGCGCCCTGCTGCCCGCCGACCCCGCCGACCTGTGGTCGACCGGACCGGATCTGGCGGCCGCGGGCCGGGTGTGGGCCGAGCGGCTGGGCTCCGTCGTCCGGGTGCCCGAGGAACTTGCGGCAGACCTCGCCGGACTGCCCGCCGCCGGCTCCGCCGAGGTGGTCCTCAACTCCGGGCGCACCCCCTGGATCAGCCGGACCACGCCACTGCGCCCCGACAAGGACGGCAACTGGGTCCCGGACGACCCGTCCGCCCTGCCCAGCCACCACGACCTGGGCAGCGCCGTCGCCGCCCTCGCCTCGCTCGCCTACGCCCTCCCCTACGGGCACCCCCTGCGCCCGCTTCTCCCGGAGAGTCTCGCCGCGCTGCGCCGCCGGTTCGCCGACCCGGAACTGGTGATCCCACTCGGCGTCGAGTGGACGGAGAAGGGCGGCCCCACGGCCGTGGAGGTGCGCAAGGCGTACGGCCTCCCGGAGACAGGCGGCGCCGACGCGCAGGGCCTGACCCGTGTCGGGGAGGCGCTGGTGCTGCGCCCCTGGCACGGCGACCACGAGATCACCCTGGTCCGCCCCGCGGGCCTGGCCGGGCCGGACGACTCCGTGTTCGGCCTCCTGGAAGGGCTGATCGGACCCCAACGCGGCCTGGCCCTGGGGTGGTTGCGGGCGCTCCTCGGCGACGACCTCGCCCGGGCCGTCACCGCCGACGGCCCGGCCGGGCCTGCCCAGAACCCCGTGGTCAGCGTGCCGGACCTGGTCACGGAGGTCGCCGCGGCCCATGGCCTGAGCGAGGACGCGGCGGCGCTCTACCTCCAGCTGCTCGCCCTGCCCGACCCGACGGACCGCAACTGCGCCCGCTGGACCGGCTGGAAGCCCGCCCGCCTGAAGAAGGGGCGCGCGGAACTCGCGGCGACCGACCTGGTCGTCGAGGCCAAGCGGCCGCGCGCCGGGCGCGCCCTCTTCCTGCCCGGCGGCTGGCGCGACCTCAAGGGCCCCGCGCTGCCGGTGGAGAGCTGGAAGGAGGGCCTCTACCCGATATCCGAGCGAGTGCGCGCCGTCCCGCACCTCCCGCTGCCCGAACTGTTCGCCCGCGCCTGGGAAAGGGCCCGCGACGGCGACGCACCGGCGTACGAGGAACTGATCACGCGGAGGGGACGCCGCCGATGACGCACCCCCACCAGGCCACCCGCACGCCCGCCGACCGGAAGAACCGCCGCCGATGACCACCACCCAGCCCTCCGCCCCGACCCGCCAGATCGTCCCGCCCGAGGAACTGCACGCCACCGAGCTGGCGTTCCTCGCCGCGTACGACGACGGGCCGCGCCCGCCCGCGTGGCACCTCACGCCCCGGGCCGTCGTCACGTTCGTCATGGGCAGCGGCGGCCAGGCGCTGAAGCTGCCCGACACCGCCGAGGCGCCGGACGGCGTGCCGCGGCGCCTGACGGTGTCGGCCAAGTTCGTCGGTGACCGGGCGCTGGTCGAGCGGTGTGTCGTCACGCTCGCGGGCGAACGCGGGCTGCTGCTGGTCGGCGAGCCCGGCACCGCCAAGTCCATGCTCTCCGAGCTGCTGTCGGCCGCCGTGTGCGGCACCAGCGGCCTGGTCGTGCAGGGCACCGCGGGCACCACGGAGGACCAGCTCAAGTACGGCTGGAACTACGCCTTGCTGCTGGCCCAGGGCCCCAGCCGGCAGGCGCTGGTGCCCTCGCCCGTGCTCACCGCCATGTCCCGGGGCGCCATAGCCCGGGTCGAGGAGGTCACCCGCTGCCTGCCGGAGGTGCAGGACGCGCTGGTCTCCCTGCTCTCCGAGCGGCGTATCGCGGTCCCCGAACTGGCGGGCGGCGAGGACTCGTTGGCGCATGCCGCGCCCGGCTTCAACCTCATCGCCACCGCCAACCTGCGCGACCGGGGCGTCTCCGAGATGTCCGCCGCGCTCAAGCGCCGCTTCAACTTCGAGACGGTCGGCCCCATCGCGGACCTCGACGCCGAGACCGCGCTGGTGCGCAGCCAGGCGCGGGCCTCCGTGGAGCGGGCGGGCGCGGCCTTCCAGGTCGACGACGCGGTGCTGGAGGCCCTGGTGACCGCGTTCCGGGACCTGCGGGAGGGCCGGTCGGCGGAGGGCTGGGAGGTGGAGCGGCCGTCCACCGTGATGAGCACCGCGGAGGCGGTGTCGGTGGCGGGCGCGCTGGGTCTCGCGGCGGCGTACTTCCCGGGCGACCGCGATGTGCTCGGGCTCCTGCCGGGCCATCTGCTCGGTGTGGTCCGCAAGGACGACCCCGCCGACGCGGCCCGGCTGCGCGGCTACTGGGACGGCCCGGTCCGGCGGCGCGCCGAGCAGGGCTCCGCCACCTGGCGCACCCTGTGGGACCTGCGCACGGTACTGGAGGGCTGACGGCCATGCCCTTGTCCCCCGACGAGGCCGTGGCGGCCCTGACCGACCCGGCGGGGCCGTACCTCATCGGCGTACGGCACCATGCGCCGTCCCTGGCAGCGGCCGTGCCCGCCCTGCTGGACGCGGCCAGGCCGGACGTCGTGCTCGTCGAACTCCCCGCCGAGATGCAGGAGTGGCTGCCGTGGCTGGGCCACGAGGAGACCCGCGCACCGGTCGCGCTGGCGGCCGCGCCGCCGGACGGGTGCGGCGGACCGGCGTTCTACCCGTTCGCCGACTTCTCCCCCGAGCTGGCCGCGGTGCGCTGGGCGGCACGGCGGGGAATCCCGGCCGTGGCCTGCGACCTGCCCCTGGCCGACCGGGCGTGGGGAGGGGGGCGGGGCGCGGTGGGGCCGGCGGCCGTCGGCCCTGAGGGACGCGGTGAGGTGGGACCGGCGGCCGTCGACGCCGGGGGGCGCGATACGCCGGGACCGGCGGCCGTGGGTCCGGAGGGGCCCGGTTCGGGGGCGTCGGGGGTCGTCGCCCCAGGGGGGCGCGTTTCGGCGGGGTCGGCGCCTGTCGACGCCGGAGGGCGTGAGGCGGTGGGACCCGTGTCGCTCGGGTCCGGGATCGTGGATGCTCTGCGGGCTCGGCTGACCGGGCGGTCGGGGGACGATCTGTGGGACCGGCTCGTGGAGGCCACGGCGCCGGGCTCGCCGCCGGAGGCGCTGCGGCGGGCGGCGCTGCTGACGGGGTGGGCGCTGCGCGAGGACGCGGCGGCTTCGGGCGGCGTGCCCGAGCTGGATCTGCGGCGCGAACGGTGGATGCGGGCACGTCTGGCGGCGGCGACCGCCGGCGGGGAGCGGGCCGCGCTGGTCGTCGGCGCGTTCCATGCCCCGGCGCTGACCGCCGGGGAGCCCGCCCCGGAGCCGGAAACGCCCGTGGCGGGCGGGAGTTGGATCACCTCGCTCATCCCGTACACCTACGCCCTGCTGGACGAGCGGTCCGGTTACCCGGCCGGTATCCGGGACCCGGAGTGGCAGCACCTGGTGCTGCGGGCGGCCGGGGATCCCGCCGCGCTGGAGGAGGCGCTGACCCGGGCGGCCGTGGAGGTGTGTGCGGCGTTGCGGTCGCTGGGGCATCCGTCGGGGCCCGCCGACGCACGGGAGATCAGCCGGCTGGCCGGTGACCTGGCCCGGCTGCGCGGGCTGCCCGCGGCGGGGCGCGGCGAGCTGGCGGAGGCGGTGCAGACCGTGCTCGCGCAGGGCGAGCCGTACGGCCGGGGCAGGGCCGTCGCCCTGGCGATGGAGCGGGTGCTCGTCGGGACCCGCACCGGCCGGCCCGCGCCGGGCGCACCCCGCAGCGGCCTCGCCCCGGCGGTGGAGTCGGAGGTCACCGCGCTCGGGCTGCCCGGCCCGGACACCGCCGGCGCCCCGCGTGATCTGCGGCTGGATCCGCTGCGGTCGGATCTGGACCGCCGGCGCGAGCTGCTGCTGCGGCGTCTGACGGTGTGCGGGGTGCCGTACGGGCACGCCCAGGACGTCGCCGGGACGGGCGGGGCCGAGGCGCTCACCTCGCGGTGGGAGGTGCGCTGGACCCCCGCCACGGCGGCGATGCTGACCGCGGCGGGCGTGCGCGGGGTCACGGCGGCGCAGGCCGCCGAGGGTGTGCTGCGCGAGCGGCGGCGCGTGGAACGGAACGAGGGCGGCAGTACGGCCGAGCAGACGCTGCGCGGGCTGCGGGAGGCAGCCGAGTGCGGACTGCCCGCGCTCGCGGACGAACGGCTCGCCGATGTCGCCGACGTGCTGCCCCACTCCGGCACCCTCCCCGAACTCCTCGCCGCTCTCGCCCTGGCGGACCGGCTGCGCGCCGGTCACATCCCCGGGCTCGGCGCCGACGAGGACCGTACGGCGAGGGCCACCGCCGTGGCCGAGCTGCTGACGTCCGCCGCGGTGCGCCAAGTGGACGGGCTGACCGGCTCCGAGGACCCGGCGGACGCCCACGCCCTGCTCGAACTCGCCCACCGCGCCGACGAGTTGGGCGGCATCCGGCTCGCCGACGCGCTGGCCCGGCTGGCCGCCGACGGCTCCCCGCTGATGCGGGGCGCCGCAGGGGCCGTCCGGGTGCTGCTCGGTCACGAGGCGCCCGGCGCGCTGGGCGGCCGTATCGCCTCCTGGGTCGACTCGGCGACCGGGCCGGAGTCCCGGTCGGACCTGACCGCACGCCTCACGGGCGTACTGACCGCGGCCGGGCCGCTCCTGGAGTCGGCCTCCGCCTCGCTGAACCCGCTGCTGAACAGGGTGGTGGAGCTCTCCGACCGGGCGTTCCTCGACCGCCTGCCCGCGCTGCGGGGCGGGTTCGACACGCTCAGCCCGGCGGCGCGTGAACGCCTGCTGTCGGCCGTCGAGGACCGGCTGGGCGGCACGGCCGGCGTGACCGACACCGGTGCGGTGAACCCCGCCGCGCTCGCCGCCTGGACCCGCGCGGATCTCGCGGCCCGGGCGGGACTCGAAGGGCTGGGGCTGCTGCCTGCGCCGCGAGCCCTTCCGGCGGCGCCCGAAGAGCCCGGCCCCGCGCCGGTCCTGAAGGACCACCGCCTCTCCCCCGCCGACCGCTGGCGGCTCGTGCTGGGCCGGCGCTCCGACCAACTGCCGCGTTCCGCCGCCGGGTTGGCGACCGCGCTGGACGAGCTCTACGGCACCGGGCGCGGCGAGGGCAGTCGGGGCGGGCTGCCCGGGGCGAGCGGCCGTGGCGGCGGGCGGGAGGCGCCCTATCCCGGGGTGCGGGAGTGGTCCGAGGAGCTGGCGGCCCTGTTCGGGCCCGGGATCCGGGAGGAGGTGCTGGCGGCAGCGGCGGCGTCGGGGCGGACCGATGTGCTGGCCGAGCTCGATCCGGAGCGCGCGCGGCCCTCGGTGGACCTGCTGCGGACGGTGCTGCGGCATGCGGGCGGACTGCCGGAGGCCCGGCTGGCCGCGCTGCGCCCGCTCGTGCGGCGTCTGGTGGACGCGCTGACCCGGGAGCTGGCCACGCGGCTGCGACCGGCCCTGCACGGTACGACCCTGCCGCGACCGGGGCGGCGGCCGGGCGGGGGCCTGGACCTGCCGCGCACCCTGCGCGCCAACCTGGCGGCCGCACAGCGCGGCCCGGACGGGCGGATCGTGGTCGTCCCCGAGCGGCCGGTGTTCCGTACGCGGGCGAAACGGGCCGCGGACTGGCGGCTGATCCTGGTCACGGACGTGTCGGGCTCGATGGAGGCGTCCACGGTGTGGGCCGCCCTCACCGCCTCGGTGCTGGCGGGGGTACCGACCCTGTCCACGCACTTCCTCGCCTTCTCCACCGAGGTCATCGACCTCACCGGCCATGTCGACGACCCGCTGTCGTTGCTGCTGGAGGTCAGCGTGGGCGGCGGCACGCACATCGCCGCGGGGCTGCGGCACGCGCGCGAGCTGGTGACCGTGCCGTCGCGGACGCTCGTCGTGGTCGTCAGCGACTTCGAGGAGGGCTATCCGCTGGGCGGGCTGCTCGCCGAGGTGCGCGCCCTGGTCGGGGCCGGCTGCCAAGTGCTGGGCTGCGCGAGCCTCGACGACGCGGGCCGCCCCCGCTACTCCACCGGCGTCGCGGGACAGCTCGTCGCCGCGGGCATGCCGGTGGCCGCCCTCAGTCCGCTCGAACTCGCCCGCTGGGTAGGGGAGAAGATCGCATGAGCCCGGGCCTTCCGCCGGTCGCGCCGGACGTGACCGCAGAACTGGTCGGAGCGTTGTCGCCCCGGCTGCGCAAGCGGCTGGACGCGGGGGTCGCCAAGCTGGCCGGGCGTCCGGCCGTCGTGGACGGCGACACGGTGCGCGTGGCCGTGGACGACGACACCGACCTCGAACTGCACGCACCGGGCGGAGTGGTGAGCAGTACGGACGCCATCCGGTGCGGGTGCCTGCTGGCGCCGGACTGTCTGCACCGGGCGGCCATCGCGTCAGCGGCACCGGTCGCGGACGCCTCGGTGGCGGACGCCTCGGCCGCGGACGAGATCACGGACGAGGTCGCGGAGCCGGCGGCGACCACGGCGGCCCCGCCGAATCCCGACACCACGGAGGGCTCGGCGCCTCCGCCGGAATCCGACCTCGCAGAGGGGTCGGCAACACCGCCGCATCGCGCCCCCGCGACGGCGGTCCCGGCGATCCCGCCGAGAGCCGACGCCCCGGCGAACACGGCAACCCCGCGGAATCCCAACCCCACGACGGCCACACCGGTCCCGCCGGATCCCGACCCCACGGCAACGCCCGCCCAGCTCTCCGCCGCTCAAGCCCTGCACGCCGCAGCGGCCGCCGTGCTCGACGCCGGTACGGACGGCGCCGGGGCCGTCGTCCAGGCGGAGTTGCTGCGCGCGGCGCACACCGCGCGGCTCGCCGGGCTGCCCCGGGCCGCCACGTCGGCGGTGGCCGTGGTCACCGGGCTGCGCGCGGCGCGCGGCGGAGAGCCCGCGTACCGCCTCGCCGACCTCGTCACCGCGCTCCACACCGTTCTCGGCGCGGCGCACCGCCTGCCGCGCGCCACCGGTCCCGAACTGGCGGCGCTGCGCGGCAGCGTGCGGCAGCCGTACACCCCGGACGGTTCATTGCGGCTGTACGGCCTCTTCTCGGAGCCCGTCCTCACGGCGACCGGTTACGCGGGCGCCGTCACCTGGACCGCCGACGCGGACAGCCGCCTGTACACGGTGTCGGACGTGGCACCGGGCGGGCCGGGCCGCGCGGTCGGTGCCGCCGAGCGTGCCGTGCGCATCGGAGACACAGCGCTGACCCACCGGGAGTTGTCCCGCGCGGGGCTCGCGGTGTCCGGGGCGACGGTGTCGCCGACCGGGCGGCTGGGCGCGGGCAAGAAGGTACGGGCGGTGCGCGCGTCCGGGGTGGCCTGGGACGGCAATCCGCTGGACCGGCTGTGGGCCGTACCCGTCGCCGAGCAGGCACTGCGGGCCCTGTCCGAGGACGGCCACGACCTGCTCTTCCTGGACGTCACGCTGCTCGGCACGGTCCGCGAGGCGGCCGGTGACTGCCTGCTCGCGGCCTGCGGGCGTCTGACGGTCCGGCTTGCCGCCGCCCATGACCATCCGGCGCTTCCCGACAGGGAGAATCTCCGGTTGCTGGCCGCCGCGCCGGGCTCCCGACTGCGCGTGGTGGCCCGCCTCGCCCCCGCCCCGCACGCCCGCGCCCTTCTCCTGGCCACGGCCCACCCGACCGACCCCGCCGCCCGGGTCGACCTGGGCTTCGACCGCCTCCAGCGCGCGGACCTGCCCGCGGCCACGCCCACCGAGCCCGTGACAGCCCCGGTCGCCGCATCCGCTCCTGACGAACCGCCGCTGCATCTGCTGCGCCGCCGAGTCCATCAGGCCGCCTCCGGGGGGCGCCGGGTGCTGGCGTTCCCCGGTGACAGCGCCTCCGACGCCCGGCGCCTGGGCCGCCTGGGTCTCGCCACCGCGGGCGACCTGCTGGACGAGCTGCACGCGGCGGCCGCCGAGCGGGATCGCGACGCCTTCGGCCGCCTGATCCCTGCCGATGCCGGGCGCTTCGCCCGAGCGTGGCTGGGCGCGGCCCAGTACACGGCCGAGGTGGACCGGGCGCTGTGCGCGGCGGCATGGGGAGCGGAACCGGAAACGGCGTGACGTGAGGCCGACGTCCCGCTCACACCCGCCCGTACGGGCGGCACCCGCCCCGCACAACCGTCACGCACCCGAGACGGCCACCTCCGACACACCCGCCCCACCCCCACCCCTAAGCCCCTCTCCGTCACACCGGCCCCGGCACGCCTCCCCCGCCCTTGAGCCGTTCCAGGTCGGACGGCCGGACCTGGATGGCCAGGACGGCGATCAGTGCCGCGACCACGGTGAAGATCGCCGCTGTGATGAAGGCCGAGGAGACTCCGGCGGTGAGCACCTCGTCCGACCACGGCGGTGGCAGCTCGCCTGTGCGCTCGAAGCGCAGGCGTTCGGCGGGGGTGGCCTGGGAGAGATAATCCGGTACCTGCTTGTCCGCCTCGTTCCTGCTGGCCGTGCCGTACATCGTGACCAGGATGGACAGGCCGAGCGAACCGCCGACCTGCTGGGTGGCGTTGAGGAGTCCGGAGGCCGCGCCGGTCTCCCGGACGGTGACGTTGGACAGCGCCATCAGCGTGAGCGAGACGAACTCCATGCCCATGCCCAGGCTGAAGACGAGCATCGGTCCGAGGACGCTGCCGAGGTAGGTGGAGTCGACGTCGGTCAGCGTCAGCCAGCTCAGACCGGCCGCCGCCAGGATCGCGCCGACCACCATGAAGGGTTTCGGCCCGTACGTGGGCAGGAACTTGGACGCGAGACCGGCGCCGACCGCGATGACCGCACTGACCGGCAGGAAGGCGAGCCCGGCCTGCAAGGGGCTGAAGTCCAGCACATTCTGCACGAAGAGGGTCAGGAAGAAGAACATGCCGAAGATCGCGGCGGCCAGGCACAGCATGATGCCGTAGGTGCCGGCGCGGTTGCGGTCGAGGAACATGTGCAGTGGCGTGATGGGCTGCGTGGACCGGCGTTCCACCAGGACGAACGCGACGAGCAGGAGGACGGCCGCGGCGAACGAGGCCAGCGTGAGCGGATCGCGCCAACCGTCCTGCGCGGCGCGGATGAAGCCGTACACCAGCAGCACCATGCCCGCCGTGGAGGTCAGGGCACCGGTGATGTCGAAGTGGCCGGGGTGGCGTTCGGACTCCTTGATCCAGCGGGGTGTGGCGAGCGCGATGAGCAGGCCGATGGGGACGTTGACGAAGAAGACCCAACGCCAGTTCAGCCACTCTACGAGCATGCCGCCGGCGAGCAGTCCGATCGCGCCGCCGCCCGCCGAGACCGCGGCGAACACGCCGAACGCCCGGTTGCGTTCAGGGCCTTCGCGGAAGGTGGTGCTGATCAGGGCAAGGGAGGTCGGGGAGGCGATGGCGCCGCCGACGCCCTGGAGGGCACGGGCGGCCAGGAGTTGGGCCTCGTTCTGGGCGAACCCGCCGAGCAGGGAGGCGAACACGAACAACAGCACGCCGAAGATGAACACCCGCCGTCGGCCGAGGATGTCACCGGCCCGGCCGCCGAGCAGCAGCAGTCCGCCGAAGGTCAGGGTGTAGGCGTTGACCACCCAGGACAGGCTGGTGGTGGAGAAGTCCAGGGAGCGCTGGATGTCCGGCAGCGCGATGTTCACGATGGTGATGTCCAGGACCACCATCAGCTGGCACGAGGCGATGACGAAGAGGGCCATCGCGTTTCCGCCACCGCCGTTTTCCTTGGTGGTGGTCTGCGGTGATGTGGGCTGCTGGCTAGCGCTCATGTCGTGTCGCACTCTCGGGGCTTGCACCCTCGTGAGGGGTCGGTGAACAGAGCCGTCCACCGTCGGTCCACCGTTCGACCGTACGCCGGTGCCTGGGCGGTCACCACTCGATCAACCGCACCCCCTTGACGCGGTCGCCACTCGATCAACCGCACCCCCTTGACGCGGTCGCCACTCGATCAACCGCACCCCCTTGACGCTCGGAAGGGCCGTTGGCACACTCCCGACCCATCCCAGAAAACGCTTTCCACGTCACGCACCGCGTGTGAATCGATTCAATCACCGCGTCTCCGACACCGGGCGTGACCAGGGCGCATCCCGCGCCGCCAACCCCCCATAGGAGAGACCGAGATGGCACACCGAGCCGCAACAGCCCGCCGCAGGCGCGCCGTTGTCACCGCAGCCTGCGCCACCGCCCTGCTCACCGGCGCCGCCTTACTGTCCGAGCCCGCGACCGCGGCCGCACCGCGAGCGGCCGCGGCCTGCGGCGAGGGCACCTACCAGGCGGAGGCGGTGCTCAGCGGCAGCACCTGGACCGCCCGCCGCGGCGGTTCCGTGGTGTACACCGGCACGGACATGCGCGCGGCGATGCAGGCCGCCGTCAGCAGCCTGACGCCGGGCCGCACGTGGAAGGAACGGGTCGTCGTCCGCGGCTCGGGGTCGATCGGCGCCGGGTCCCGGGTCTCCCTGCCCAGCTACACGGTCCTCGACGTCTGCGGCACGATCAACGTCACCGGATCGGGCTCCGGGGACCAGGCCCCGGTCTACGCCCGGGGCGTCCGCGACATCGAGGTCCAGCACCTCAACGTCACCGGCGCGCCGCTCTACGGCATCTTCCTGCGCAACGTCCAGAACGTCGTGCTCGGCCAGATCGACATGCGTCTGTCGGCAGGGCTCGGGGTCCGCATCGACAACCGCGGCGACACCAGCCAGTGGACCCGCAACGTCCGGATCGACACCGTCTACGTCTCCGGCGCCAGCAGCCACGCGGTGGAGACGTACGGCGTGGACGGCCTCACCGTCGGCACGGTCACCGCCCGCAATGTCGGCCACTCGGGCCTGCTCCTGAACCAGACGATCAACGCCACCGTCACCAGGGTCGACGCCGACGGCGCGGGCACCGGCACCGGTTACGCGGCCTTCCGCATGGCCAATCGCAACGGCCGGGTGGGCAGTTCGTACCCCACCAACATCCGGGTGGGCGAGGTGATCGCGCGCGGCGGCGGACGCGGGGTGTTCTGCGTGTCCGAGAGCGGCGGCGCGGTCATCGACCGGGTCAACCTGACGAACACGGGCAACAACTCGATCCTGATCGAGAACTGCACCAACGTGAACATCGCCGCCCAGAGCGGCAGCGTCACCGGCGGCGGCGAGATCCGGCTCGCGGCGCGCTCGGAGTTCCCCAACAACTCCGGCATCACCATCCAGAACCTCACGGTCACCAACTCGGCGATCAGCGAGAACCCCTGCGGGACCGACACCACGTTCCGCAACAACACGCTCGTCAACAGCCGGCAGACCATCTGCTGAACCGGAAGGGGCGGACGGGCCGCCCGGCCCGTCCGCCCCTGTGCGCGTGGTCCCCGATCAGCAGGTGCGGCCCACGTAGTACGCGCCGTCGATCTTGGAGGAGGAGCCCAGCCAGGTCTTGCCGGGCGCGACGCACCGCTCGTAGTCGGGGGCCCAGGCCACCTCGACCTTGATGACGACACGGGAGCCGTCCGAGGTGCAGTGGTGGTAGTAGGCGTCGGAGCCGGTCTCGAAGAAGCCGCACGGGTCGGCGACGGCGGAACCGGCGGCCGTGGTGACCACGCCGAAGGAGGAGAGGACGAGGGCCGCGCCGCCGAGGGCGCCGGTCACGAAACGACGAACACGCAAGGGAACTCCATGCGGTGAGGGACCGGGGCCGGGCTGCCGGCCGATCCGATGATCAATGCCGAGCCAGGATCACCGCTTCCCACCGCCAAGTTGATCAAGTGGCGGTCTTCTTCACCCGGAGTATCGATTTGTCGTTACGCCGATTGGTTGACGAGGCGCCCTACCCCGCCCTCCTGACGAGCGGCACGTCCCGGCTGAACTGCCGGAAGCCGACGCTGTAATAGAGCTCGCGGGCCGCGGGACGGCCGGGCGCGCCCAGGCAGGCGACTGTCATGTGCCGGGCCCCGGCCTTGCGCGCCAGACGCATCCCGTGCAGCAGCATCGCCCGGCCCAAACCGCGCCGCCGGTAGTCCGGATGCGTGCCCACCGGCTCGAACTCGGCGGTTCCGTTCGCCTCGTCGAGCCACATGATCGTCGATGCGGCCATCGTCCCGTCCGGCGCCTCCACCAGCACATGCAGATCCCCGCGGTACGGCGGTGTCCCCCGGACCCCTTCGTACGCCTCCGGCGTGTACGTCGACGATGGCGCCCAGGCGTCCACATGGGCCTGGACCACGGCCCGCGTCCCGGCCTCGTCGGCGGTGCGGAACCGGAACCCGTCGGGCAGCACCGGCTGTTCCACCTCGTCGAGGTCCCGCACATTGAGCTGGGTCCAGGAGCCGGTGTCGCCGAGCGCGTGCGGATCGGCCGCGTAGCCGTGCGCCGCCCACCGCTCCAGGGCGAACTCGTCGGCGGTCTGAGCGATGACCGTACGCTCGATGCCGTCCGCCACCCCGTCGTACCAGCCGATCACCTCGTCCACCAGCTCAGCGGCGTCGGGATGGACCTGGTAGGCGAGGTAGGCACTGGTGACGTCCTGCACGGATCCGTCGTTCCGCCGCACTCGGCGGGGCAGTTGGGCCCAGCCCCAGGCGAGCAGCTCAGCGCCGGAGAACCACAGTCTGCGCCGCCAACTCCCGCCGGCCGCGGCATGCCCCTTGCCCCAGTTCCAGGCCAGCTCGCCGACCGAGGCGTCGCTGTTCACCAGCTCGGGACGGACGGCCACCAGCCGCTGCGCCAGGGCCTGCATGAGCCGGACGTCCGCGGCGGTCAGGCGGTCGCTGTCGTCCATGGAGCGTTACTGTGCCAGTGCTCAGCGCGACGGACGAACCGTTTTCGGGCGGGCCCGACCCCCTCCGGTACCGTGATCATGGTGGCGACACTTCCAGAGATCACCGCCCTGCTGGGCGCACCCCGGTTCAACTGGTCCGACCCGGCTCCGTGGACCACGCTCGAGCGGGAACTCGAGACCGAATTCCCCGCCGACTTCCGCGAGATCGTGGACGCCTACGGGTCGGTCCAGATCAACAACCAGCTGTACCTGACCCATCCCGCCGGTCATCTTCTGCACAGTCTCGGAGCCGGCATCAAGGACGACCTCGCCCTGTGGGCCGAGGAGGACATGGCCGAGTTCCTGCCCAGCCCGGTAGGCGGAGCGCCCGGTGAGCTGATACCGGTGGCGTCGGCCACGACGGGGGAAGCGATCTTCCTCGCCGTTCCCGAGCAGCCGTCCTCGGCCTGGCGCGTCGTGGTGCAGGAGTTCGACAGTCCGGCGTGGACGCTCTACGAGATGACGTTCAGCGACTGGTTCCTGGCCTACCTCAAGGGCAGGGACGTGACCCTGTGCTCGCGCAACTTCGCGCCTGAGGGCCCTTTCTGGGAGTTCCTGCCCTGACGGACAGCACCTGACCCGGGCCCGGATGACGGACCGCGCAGCCTCCCGATGTCACAGAACAGCCGTGCCCGGTGTCCTGTGGGGGACGCAGTCGACAGCGGAGGGGACCACGCATGGCAGGCACGGCACAGGCGGGCGACTTTGCCACGAAGGCATTCGTCGCGCACCGCAATCTGCTCTTCACCGTGGCCTACGAACTGCTCGGCTCGGCCGCCGACGCCGAGGACGTTCTCCAGGAGACCTGGCTGCGCTGGGCGGGCGTCGACCTGGACGCCGTACAGAATCAGCGCGCGTACCTCGTACGGATCGCCACCCGCCAGGCGCTGATCCGGCTGCGCACCCTGGAGCGCCGCAAGGAGACCTACGTCGGCCCCTGGCTGCCCGAGCCGCTGCTGACGGCGCCGGACGTGGCGGAGGACGTGGAGCTGGCCGACAGCGTCTCGATGGCGATGCTGCTGGTGCTGGAAACGCTCACGCCGACCGAGCGGGCGGTGTTCGTGCTGCGCGAGGTGTTCGCGCTCGACTACGACGAGATCGCCGAAGCCGTGGAGAAGAAGCCGGGGGCAGTACGGCAGATCGCCCACCGGGCCCGGTCGCATGTCGCCGCGCGCCGTCCCCGCGGGGAGGTCTCGGCGGCGGAGTCCGAGGCCGCGCTCGGTGCCTTCCGACGCGCTGTCGAGACAGGCGACTTGCAAGGCCTGCTCGACATCCTCGCGCCGGATGTCGTGTTCCTGGGCGACGGCGGCGGGGTCGCCCGGGCCGCGCTGTCGCCGATCGTGGGCGCCGGGAGCGTGGCGGCGCTCCTGGCCGCGTCCCGGCTGGCCTCGGTGGCCCCGCTGGAGGCGGCCCAGGTCAACGGCTCCCCCGCGCTGGTCCTGCGCCTTCGCGGGGAGGTCGACACGGTGCTGGCGGTGCGCATCGACGAGGGCCTCATCACGGGCCTGTACGCGGTCCGCAACCCGGAGAAGCTGGCGCGGATGGGGCGGGAGACGGAGCTGCGGCGCCGCGTGAGCACGTACTGAGGACGTTGCGCCTGCCGGAAGGGCGGGCGCTCGGGCGGTCACATGCCGATGAAGCTCACCGTCTCCGTCATCTCCGCGCGCCCCGTGCGCAGCGCCGGCACGCCGTGCTTCTCGAATCCCACCGCGACCCCGCAGAAGAGCACGAGACCGTCGTCCGCCCCGACCGCCTGGCTCACGGTCCTGCGGTACATCGTCCACATCACCTGGGGGCAGCTGTGCAGCGCTTCCGCCCTCAGCAGCAGCATGACCGTCTGGAGGTACATCCCCGCGTCCCCCCACTGTCCCGGCCCCATCGCCCGGTCGAGGTAGCAGAACAGGACGACCGGCGCCCCGAACGCCTCCGAGTTCAGAGCGGCGATCTTCCGGGGCCGGTCGGGGTCGTCGCGCTCGATGCCCAGCGCCGCGTACCGCTGGGCAGCCGCGGCGGAGAAGCGGTCCAGATACGGCGAGGCCAGTCCCGCCGGATACATCGGGTACTCCCGCTCGTCACCCGGGTTACCGGCCTGGGCCCTGGCCGTCGCGCGGCGCTTCAGCTCGGCCAGGGGGTCGCCGGTGACGACGTACAGGTGCCACGGCTGGAGGTTCCCGCTGGACGGGGCCCGGGTCGCCGCCGTAAGCACTCGCTCCAGCACCTCTCGGCGTACCGGCTCAGCGCTGAATGCCCGTACAGCCCGGCGGCTGTCCACGGCCTCGTACACATCCACGTCTTCTCGCCCTCTCCCCCATACCGGAGCCGGGGCAGCGGAAACTGCGTTGCACCGTCCCGTGACGATCACTAAGGTCCTTCGGGTGACTGCCGGGTCGGCCATGGGCCATGCACGAGTGAGCTTCCCGGCCTCGGCGTGAACCCGAGGCGGGCCAGAGCCCCGCCCTCCCCTCCGCGTCCTCCCGTAGGCGCCCGCACGCGGCGCCGGTCCCCAGCGGATACCGAGACCCGGAGACACACACCACACATGCCGAACGAACAGCAGCACCCGCGCACTCCCGAACTGCCGACGAAATCCGTCCAGTTGAACCACACCGCCGTCTACGCCACCGACCGACAGCTGTCCGCCGAGTTCCTTGCCGCCATCCTGGGCCTCGAGGTCTGCGCCCCGTTCGGGCCGTTCCTCCCCGTCGACCTCGGCAACGGCGTCACGCTCGACTACTACGAGATGCGTATCGAGCCGATCCAGCCGCAGCACTACGCGTTCCTCGTGCCCGACGAGCAGTTCGACGGCATGATCGCCCGCCTGGAGACCGTCGGGGTCACCTACTACGCCGACCCCGGTCACACCGACCCCGGCCGGATCAACCGCCTGTTCGGCGGCCGCGGCGCCTACTTCGACGACCCGGACGGCCACAACATGGAGATCATGACCCGGCCCTACGCCCGCCCCTAGCCGGTACTCCTCCACGCCCGGAGCAGGTCGAAGACCCGGCGGTCGCCGTCGAGCGTGCCGCCGGGCGGAGGCGGAGGCGGTGACCGCGTCGGCGGCGCCGGGTCTGCGACGGCGCCCCCTTGCCTGCACACCCGACGGCACCCCCATTACTTGCACGCCTATGAGCAATAACCTAATCTGCACATGAGTGAGCAATTAGCTGCCACCGTGCCGTAGGCGCATCCATGCCTTCCGCCCCTCCCTGAATCTCAGGACGTTCCATGCCGCTCTTCGCGAACACCCCCGTCGAGAAAATGCCCGGCCCCTACCCCCGCCGCTGGTGGGCCCTGCTCGTGCTCTGCCTCAGCCTGCTGGTCGTCGTCATGGCGAACACCTCGCTGATCGTGGCCGCGCCCGACATGACGAGGGACCTCGGGCTGTCCAGCAGTGACCTGCAGTGGGTCATCGACGGCTACACCGTCCCGTACGCCGCGCTGATGCTGGTCCTGGGCGCCCTGGGCGACAAGTACAGCCGGCGCGGCGCGCTCGTCGCCGGGCTGTTGATCTTCGCGGGCGGGTCGGTGATGGGCAGCGTGGTCGACGAGACCGGCCTGGTCATCGCGGCCCGCGCCATCATGGGTGTCGGCGCCGCCGTCGTCATGCCGGCCACGCTCTCGCTGCTGGTCGCCATCTTCCCCAGGGGCGAGCGGGTGCGGGCCATCACCGCCTGGACCGCCACCTCCGGACTCGCCATCGCCGCGGGCCCGCTGCTGGCCGGCCGGCTCCTGGAGGACCATGCCTGGGGCTCGACGTTCCTGATCAACGTGCCCATAGTCCTCGTCGGCGTGGTCGGCGCGCTCGTCCTCGTCCCGCCGTCCAAGGCGCAGGGCATGGGCCGGATCGACTACGTCGGCGGCCTGCTCTCCATCGTCTCCGTCGCCGCGCTCGTCTACGCGATCATCGAGGGCCCGCACTTCGGCTGGGGCGCCGGACCGGTCACCGCGGCCGTGGTCGCCGCCGTCGGCCTGCTCGCGTTCGTGGTGTGGGAACTGCGCCATCCGCACCCGATGCTGGACGTGCGCAAGTTCCAGCAACGGCCGTTCAGCGGCTCGATGATCGCGGTGCTGTTCTTCTTCTTCGGCACCTTCGGCTCGATCTACTACGCCACCCAGTACCTGCAGTTCGTCCTCGGCTACGACGCCCTGGAGACCGGGGTCCGGCTGACACCGCTGGCGGGGGCCGTGTTCGTCGGCGCCGCCGTCACCGGCAGGCTGTCGCCCAGGCTCGGGGTGAAGGCCATGGTCGGGACCGGGATGGTGCTCGGCGCGGCGGCCGTCACGCTGCTCACCCTGATCGACGCCGACTCGGGGTACTCCGCCTTCCTGCCCACCCTGCTGCTGCTCGGTTTCGCCATCGGCCTCAGCGTCTCCCCCGCCACCGACACGATCATGGGCTCCTTCCCCGAGTCGGAGCTGGGCGTCGGCGGCGGCGCCAACGACACCTCGCTGGAACTCGGCGGCTCCCTCGGCATCGCGCTGCTGGGCTCGCTGCTGAGCACGTCCTACAAGGACAGGCTGACCGACCTGGCCGGCGGACAGTTGCCGGCCGAGGCCCTGCACACCGCCCAGGAATCCGCGGGCGGCGGCCTCGCCGTCGCCGAGAAGATCGCCAAGAGCCCGGACGGCGGCGTGCAGCAGGCCCAGGCCCTGGTCGACGCGGTGCACGAGTCGTTCGCCCACGCGGTGGCGTACACCAGCCTCGTCGGCGGCATCGTCATGGCCGCCGGTGCCGTGCTCGTCCTCCTCGTCCTGCCCGGCCACCGCGCCCTGAAGCAGCACCGGGAGCAGTCGCCCGAGCCGCAGGAGGAGCGCGTGAGCGCTAGCCGGTCACCGCGTTGAGCACCGGGTAGATCCGCGGCTGCGCGTCGGGGACGCCGAGGTCCTGGAGGATGGGCACGACGGTCTCGCCGAACTCCCGGAACGCCTCCTCGGACTCCCATACGTCGACCACGAGCCAGCCGTCGGAGGTGGGTGCGGCGACGTGCGAGACGATTCCGGCCACCGGCCAGTCCGAGGTGCTCGTCATCGGGCCGGGGCGTCCGGTCAGCCGCTCCACGCACTGCTCGTACTGCGCCTGAGTCATCCCCGGCAGTTCGAAAACGATGACGACGGACATGGTGCGCTCCCTCACAGGGCGGTACAGGGTCGGGCCCAGTCGACCACCCCGCCGCAGCACGGGCGCGTCGGCCTGAGCCGTACGGGGCACCCCTGGCGGGCCCGTACGGCAGGGACGGCTCAGTCGCCCGCGCCGGCCGTGCGGACCGCCGTCGGCGCGATCTCGGCGACCACCCTGCTCGCCCGCTCCTGGGGCACCCCCGCCGCGATCAGCGTGGCGAGGGCGGTTCTCGCCCCGTCGTCCTGCAGCGCCCCGGAGTTGACCTCCTCCAGCAGCGCGACGTGCATGGCCTCGAGACCGGCGCTCAGGACGGCGGCCGGCAGATGGGTGTGGAAGACGCCGTCCCGCTGCCCTCGGTCCAGGATGGCGGTGACCTCGGAGCGGGCCGGGGACAGGATCTCCGTGACGCGCTCGATGCCGAGGTCGCGCCGGGCGAGCGCCAGCAGCATCCGGTAGCGGTCGCCCACCGGCCACATGGCGAGGACGAAGTGCGCGAGCGCCCGTTCGGCCGGCTCGGCGGGCCTGACCGCCTCGGCCAGCGCGGCGCGCAGCGTCTCGGACGCCTCCTCGGCGAGCGCCTCCAGCAGCGCCGGGCGTCCGGGGAAGTGACCGAAGAGCGTCCGCCGTACGACCCCGGAGGCCCGCGCCAGTTCCTCCAGGGTGATGTCCGGGTTGCGGCCGAGCTCCCGCCGGGCGGTGGCCAGGATGCGCGCCCGGTTGGACCGCGCGTTGCGTCGCTGCGGCACGCGGGCCACGGGCTTGGTCACGGGGAACCTCGGTAGGGCGGTACGGGGGGGGACGACGGGTCCGGAGACGGTCGTATCCATTCTGGCACGCCGGAATCGGCCCGGCCCGTGGCGGACCCGAGGAGCTGCGCATCACGGATCCGGGACCGTCCGGGGCCCGCCGACGGACGTCTCGGCGGGAGCCGGAGACAGCGGGATCGGGGTGAACATGGGGGGCACCTCGTCCGGGGTGAGCGCGGTGGGGCCGTACACCCAGTCGGTGAAGGAGTAGTCGTAGGTGTCCCGCGCCCGCATGATCGCGTTGCGCCGGCGCCGGGGCTCGCCGTCGAGGTGCCACAGCTCGCCCCAGGCACGGGCGGTGGTCTGCACCCGGTGGCAGTGCTCCACGCGCACCGCCTCGTAGGCCATGAGGGCCGTGTCCCAGTCCTGTTGGCGGGCATGGTGCTCGGCCAGTACCCAGCCGTCCTCGATCGCCATGATCGCGCCCTGCGCCATGTACTGGAGCGGCGGATGGGCGGCGTCGCCGAGCAGGACGATCCGGCCGTGCACCCAGGTGTCCACGGGGTCGCGGTCGAGCATCTGCCACCAGCGGTCCCGCCACATCAGCGGAATGCCCTGGCGCACCGTGTCGCAGGTGGCCTCGAAGGCCGTGTCCAGCTCGTCGGGGGTGCCCCAGTCGGCGTGTCCGGCCAGGGCCTTGGGCGACTCGAAGACGGCGACCTGGTTGAACATGTCGCCGCCGCGCAGGGCGTACTGGACGAAGTGGCAGCGGGGGCCGACATGGACGGTGACGTCCTTCTCCGCGATGCCGTTCTCCCGGACCTGCTCGATGGGGACGGCGGCGCGGTAGGCGACGTAGTGGGAGCTGACGACGTCGTCGCCGACCAGCAGACGGCGGGCCGTGGAGTGCAGGCCGTCGGCCGCGACGACCAGCGGGGCGGACTCGGTCCTGCCGTCCTCCAGCACGACGCGGGCCCCGCCAGGGGTGTTCTCGTAGCCGGTGACGGTCCGGTCGGTCAGCAGCTCGACACCGGCGCGTGCGCAGGCGCGCAGGAGGATGCCGTGCAGATCGCTGCGGTGGATGACCAAGTACGGGTAGCCGTAACGGCGTTCGAGGTCTCGCAGGTCCAGCCGGGTGAGCTCCCGGGAGTCGAGCGCGTCGCGCATCACCATGTGCTCGGGGAGGACACCGAGCGTCCTTGCCTCCTCCAGCAGGCCGTACTCGGCGAGGATCCGGGTGCAGTTGGGTGCGAGCTGGAGGCCCGCGCCCACCTCGCCGAACTCCTTGGCGCGTTCCAGGACGCGCACCCGCAGTCCCCGGCGGGCCAGGGCGAAGGCGGCACCGAGGCCGCCGATACCACCGCCGACGACCAGGACGTCGGGGTCGCAGGGAGGGTTCATGATCTGCTCCTTCGGTCGCGGGCGGCGGCGCTCAGAGCCAGGGGCCCAGCACCGGGGCCCCGGGGCAGGTGCCCCTGCCGGTCAGGTAGGCGGCCAGGTCGGCCAACTCGCCCGTGACCAGGCGGAGTTCGCCCTCGCCCGGCAGGTCCCAGGCGGCGGTCGGCGTCCGCAGGGTGACGGCCGGGCCCGGCGCCGCGGACCGCTTGGCCACGACGTCGTCGCACAGGGCCAGGAGGAAGTCGTCCGGGAGATCCGCGAAGGTGACGGTGGTCGCCAGGTCGACGGCGTGCACGCAGACCTCGCGGGCCCGCAGCCAGGGCACCTCGGCGGCCGGTACGGTCCGGCCCTGCGCGGTGACGACCCGCGCCCGCCACTCCCCCTCGCCGAGCGCGGCCATCCCCTTGTCCAGGGCGTCCGCGGAGTGCCGCAGCCAGGCGGCGAGTTCGGCGGCGGGCAGGGCGCGGCCCCGCTCGATGCCCTGGGCGCGTTCCTCGGGCGAGGCGTACATCGGGGTGGGGTCGCCGGTGGCGGCCCAGTGCACGAGGTTGCCGAGCGCGTCGGCGTTGGCCGCCACATGGGCGACCAGGTGCGCGCGGGACCAGCCGGGCAGGGCGCTCGGCTCGTCGGACCCGGTGCCCACTGCCCCGAGAAACAGCTCGGTGCCGAGCCGCGTCCAGCGGCGGGCGTCGTCGAGGGTGCGGGGCATCAGGCGGACTTCTCCTCGACGACCCGGTTCTCCAGGCGGCCGATGCCCTGGATCTCGGTGACGACGGTTTCGCCGCCGAGGAGGTAGCGCTCGGGCCTGCGGGCGTGGCCGACGCCGCCGGGGGTGCCGGTGGCGATGAGGTCGCCGGGGTTGAGGCGGACGACGGTGGAGATGTACTCGACCAGGTCGACGGGGTCGAACAGCAGGTCGCCGGTGGAGTCGGACTGCATGAGCTCGCCGTCCACCCGCAAGGTCACGTCCAGCGCGGGGCGGACCCCGCCGGGCAGTTCGTCCGGGGTGACCAGGAAGGGGCCGACGGGGGTGGAGGAGTCCCACGTCTTGCCCTGGAGCCATTCGCGGGTGCGGAACTGCCAGTCCCGGCAGGTGATGTCGTTCAGCACGGTGAACCCGGCGACGGCGGCCTCGGCCTCGGCGCCCCGGGCGCGGCGCGCGGGTGTGCCGATCACGACGGCGAGTTCGGCCTCCCAGTCGAACTTCCCGGTCTCCGCCGGGCGCACGATGTCGTCGTGGGCGCCGATCAGGCAGTCCGCGAACTTCGCGAACAGCGTCGGATGTTCGGGCAGGTCCCGTCCCATCTCCTGGATGTGGCGCCGGTAGTTGAGGCCGACGCAGACCACCTTCGAGGGGGCCGGGACCACGGGCGCGAAGTCGGCGCCGTCGAGGGGGTACGCGGTCCCGGTCGCCGTCGCGGCCAGGTCCCGCCAGCCGTCCTGGCCGAGCAGAGCGCCCACGTCGGAGAACCCGAGGTCGACAAGCGCGTCTCCGTCGAGGCGTACGGCCTTCGTCGTGCCGCCGGTGCGGATGGTCGCGAGCTTCATCGGGGGGTTCCTTCCACGTGGGTGCGGTCGAGCCGCAGGGCTTCGAGGACGGGCGCGTCACTGAACCGGAACAGGTCCAGGGCGCCGGAGTCGGAGTCGGTGGCACCGGCCTCGGAGCGGACCGAGAAGGGCTGCCAGGAGGGGACGACGAAGAGGTCGCCGCGGGTGACCGACCAGGTGGCCTCGCCGACGGTGACGGTGCCGGAGCCGTCGAAGACCTGGTGGACCGAGGAGCCCGTCTCGCGCACCGGAGCGGTCTCGGTGCCGCGGGCGATCCGGTGCATCTCGGCCCGGATGGTGGGCAGCGCGTCGGCGCCGGTCGCCGGATCGGTGAACCGGACGGCGGCGTGACCGGGCTCGACGGTGCCGCCGTGCCCCTCCGCCTCCAGGGCGAGCTGGTCGCTGAGGGCGCGGTCGGTGTGCTCCCAGCGGTAGGCGAGCAGCGGCGATCCGGGGCCGGTGGGTGCGGCGGCCACCGGGCGCAGGCCGGGGTGGCCCCACAGGCGCTCGGCGCGCGAGCGGTCGGGGGTGGCCCGCTCGGCGTCGCTGAGCCGGTCCCGGCCGAACTCGAAGAACTGGGTCTCGGCGGCGTACTGCAGGGGGATGTCCAGGCCGTCGATCCAGGCCATCGGCGCGGCGGTGGCGTTGTGGTGGGCGTGCCAGTTCCAGCCGGCCTGCGGGAGGAAGTCGCCGCGCCGCATGGCGACCGGGTCGCGCCCGACGACCGTCCACACGCCCTCGCCCTCGACGACGAAGCGGAAGGCGTGCTGGGTGTGCCGGTGCTCGGGCGCGTCCTCGCCGGGCATGAGGTACTGGATCGCGGCCCACAGCGTCGGCGTGGCGAAGGGCCGGCCGCCCAGGGACGGGTTGGCCAGCGCGATGGCCCGCCGCTCGCCGCCCCGGCCGACCGGGACGAGGTCGCCGGCCCGGGCCGCGAGCTCCCGCAGCCGCTCCCAGCGCCACAGGTGCGGCAGGGCCCGGGAGCGCGGGTGGGCGGGCATCAGGTCGCCTATCTCGGTCCACAGCGGGACGAGCAGTTCCTGTTCGAAGCCCCGGTACAGCTCTTCGAGCGCCGGGGTGACCTCGGGCTGTCCGTCCGCGGCGACGGCCTGGAGGCGGACGGGGGAAGCCGGTGCGGTGTCGTGCGCGAGGGAGGAATCGGTCACGGACGACAGCGTGTGCCGCGTCCGCCTGGAGAACGGATAGATTCTGCAGAGCAGAATCCGAAGGCAGGTCACCGGTGATGGACAAGCCGCTGAAGAATCCGCCGCCCTACCCGATCGCCAGCGTGGACCACGCGCTGCGGGCGGCGATCGTCCTGCAGCTGGAGGGCGGCGCGACCGTGTCGCAGATCGCCGAGCGGCTGGGCGTCGCCCGGTCCACCGCCCACCGGATCCTCGCCATGCTCGTCTACCGGGACTTCGCCGTGCAGGACGAGGACCGCGTCTACCGGGCGGGCCCGGTGCTGGAACTCGCCGCGCACTCCCCGTCGCTGGTGTCCCGGCTGCGCGCGGCGGCGCTGCCCCATCTGCAGCGGGTGGTGGAACTGCTGGAGGAGACGGCGAACCTGATCGTGCGCACCGGGGACACGGTCCGGTTCATCGCCGGCGTGGAGTGCCGGCAGGCGCTGCGGGTCGGCTCCCGGGAGGGCATGGTGTTCCCGGCGCACCGCACGACGGCGGGGCTGCTGCTGCTCGCCGACCTTCCCGAGGCGGAACTGGACGAGGTCTACGCCCCCGAGCGGTACCGCGACCGCCCGGCGGACCGTCCCGATCTCGCCCGGCTGCGCACCGAGTTGAAACGACTGCGGCGCAACGGCTTCGCCGTCAACCGGGAGCGCTCCGAGCGCGGCCTCGTGGCCGTCGGCGTGCCGGTGCGCGACCGGAACGGCACCGCGCTGGCGGGCCTGTCGGTGTCGATGCCCCGCGTGCGCTACGACCCCCACCGGCTGCAGCCCCTGGTCGCCACCCTCAACGCCACGGCGCGCGCCCTGGAGAGGGACCTCGCCGAGCAGGACTGAGCACGCCGGTCGCCTGACGGCCGAACTCGTCGCCCGCCGCGGGCTCCACCGGCAGCCTCCCTAACGGCGGCTGCGCACCAGCAGATACAGGAAGTACGGCGTGCCGATCACCGCGGTGACCATCCCGGCGCCGAGCTGTGCGGGCGCGATCACGGTTCGGCCCAGCAGATCCGCCGTGCACACCAGGGCGGCGCCGAGCAGGACGGCCACCGGGACCACCCGGGCGTGCGGCCGTCCCACCAGGGCGCGGGCGGCGTGCGGGGCGACGAGTCCCACGAAGCCGATCGTGCCCGCGGCGGCGACGGCGGTGGCGCTCAGCAGCACCCCCAGCACGAGGAAGCCCAGGCGCCCCCGGGCCAGGTCCATGCCCAGCAGCCGCGGGGTGTCCTCGTCGAGCGAGACCAGGTCCAGCTCCGCGCGCCGCGCCACCGCGACGACCACTCCCAGCACGACGACGATCGCGAGCGGCACGACGTCCGGCATCGTCCGGCCGTACGTCGAACCGGTCAGCCAGGTCAGCGCCTTGACCGCGTTGAACGGGTCGGTGAGCACGATCAACAGGCTGATCAGCGCAGTGGCGGCGGTGGCGACACCGATGCCGACGAGCACCAGCCGGTTCTGCTGGAACCCGCCCCGCGCGGCGAGGCCGAAGACGACGACCGAGCTGACCGCCGCGCCCGCGAACGCCGCCCCCGCGAGGCTCCACGACCCGGCCAGCGGCACGGTCGTCACCAGGAGTACGGCGCCCAGCGCGGCCCCGCCGGAGACGCCGAGCACGGCGGGCTCGGCCAGCGGGTTGCGGGTCACGGCCTGGATGAGCGTGCCGGACAGGGCGAGGGCGGCCCCGGCGAGCAGCGCGGCCAGGACCCGGGGAACCCGGGTGTCCAGCACGAAGGACACGGTCTGACCCGCCCTGCCCTGCGCCCAGTTGACGACGTCACCGAGCAGCAGCTTGGCGTCACCCAGCAGCAGGGCGGCGATCGCCACCCCGACGAGGACGACCGCCAGGACGGCCGTGACGGTGAGGAAGACGGCCCGGCTCCTGATCCGCAGCCGGTCGGGGGCGGCCGAGGCGGCGGTGTCCTTCAGGCGTACCGCCATGACGATCAGGAAGACGGCGCCGACCAGGCTGGTGACCACGCCCGTCGGCACGGCGACCGCGCGGTCCGCCGGGACCAGGGACCTGAGCAGCACGTCCGAGCCGAGGACCAGGGCCGCGCCGGTCAGCCCGGTGACCGGCAGGCTCACACGGGTGCGGGTGAAGGCCCGGTAGCGGCGGGCGAGGGGCCGGACGAGGGCGGGGGCGCACAGGCCGACGAAGCCGATCGGTCCGGCCAGGGTGACGGCCGCGGCGGACAGCAGTGCCGCGAGCACCACGGCGGTGACCCGGGTGGCGCGGACCGGCACGCCGACGCCGCGGGCGGCCTCGTCACCGAGGGCCAGCGCGTCGACCCGGCGGGCCACCAGCAGCAGCCCGAGCAGGCCCACGAGACCGAGGGGCGCCATCCGGACCACGCCGTCGAAGCCGTTCTGGCCGATGCTGCCCTGGTTCCACTGGTAGAGCCCGTGGGTCTCCTCCGGGAACAGCAGGAGCAGCCCTTCCGTGACGGCGTTGAGGCCGAGCATCAGGGCGGTGCCCGCGAGCACGAGGCGTACGGTGCCGGCGCCGAGCCCGGACAGGCCGAGCACCACGGCCGCCGCGGCGAGGCTGCCGAGGAGCGCGACCCCGGAGGAGGCGAGCAGCGGCAGCGAGATGCCGGTGACGGCCACCAGGCCCAGGGCCAGGTAGGAGCCGGCGTTGACGGCGAGGGTGTCGGGGGAGGCGAGGACGTTGCGGCTGACCGCCTGGAGGGCGGCGCCCGCCATGCCGAGCATGGCCCCGACGAGGAGTCCCGCGGTCATCCTGGGCAGCCGGGAGGCGATGACGACGGAGGCGTCGGCGGGGTCGGCCTGCCCGGTGAGCGCCTTCCAGACCTCAAAGGCGCCGACGGCGGCGGTGCCCTGCGTGATGTCGACGACCGCGAGGGCCATGACCAGCAGGACCAGGGCGGCCGTCACCGCGGCCGCGCCCGTCCGGGACATGGCCGCCGACGGACGGGTGGCGGAGGTTGTCGCGGTGACGGCC
Source organism: Streptomyces sp. YS415 (assembly GCF_023544665.1). Lineage (GTDB taxonomy): Bacteria > Actinomycetota > Actinomycetes > Streptomycetales > Streptomycetaceae > Streptomyces. The sequence goes on along the minus strand of NZ_JAMJFL010000010.1, from coordinate 216,754 downwards.
ATGGCGTTACTTCGTCAGCGCGGCGACGACGGAGTCGACGTACTGGTTCATCGACCCGGGACCGCCGAACATCCAGATGCCGTCGTCCAGCCGGTGGACGTTGCCCTTCTTCACGAAGGGCAGCGAGGTCCACACCTTGTCCTTGGCCAGGGTGCCGGTGAACGGGGTGCTGTTCTTGTCGCCGTCGTTGCCGATGTAGGCGAAGTGCACGTCGTCGCTGAGCTTGGTGAGGCCCTCGACGTCGGTGGAGCCGAGGCCGTAGCTCTCGTCGCCCTTGACGGTCCAGTCGTTCTTCAGGCCGAGCCGCTCGTTGACCGCGCCGATGAGGGAGCCGCTGGTGAAGGGGCGGACCGAGACCTGGTTGGAGATGTCGTAGCCGTCGGCGAAGGCGTACGCGGCTCCGGCGAGACCGGCGTCGGCGAGGGCCTTCTTGCCCTCGGCGAGCTTGGCGTCGAAGGCTTCCTTGACCTTGGCGGCCTGCTCGGTGGTGCCGGTGGCCTTGGCGAGCAGGTCGAGGTTCTCCGTCATCTGCCCGATCGGGTCGGCGGCGTCGGCGGACTTCACCTCGACCACCGGGGCGACCTCGCGCAGCTGCTTCACGGCGGCCGGCGGCAGGTCGGTGCTGGCGACGATGAGGTCCGGCTTCAGCGCGGCGATCGTGTCCATGCTGGGCTCGCCGCGGGTGCCGATGTCCTTGGGCTCGTTCTTCAGCGGAACCGCCTGGTCCCAGGTCTGGTAGCCCTTGACGTCGGCGACGCCGACCGGGTCCACACCCAGCGATATCAGCAGCTCGACCTCGTGCCACTCGGTGCCGACGACCTTGGTGGCGGGTCCGTCGAGTTCGACCTTGGTCCCGGAGGCGTCGGTGAGGGTGATGCGCTCGGCGGTCTTGGTGGCCTCGGCGCTGTCGGCGGCGGGCTCGGTGGTTCCGCAGGCGGTCAGGGTGAGCGCCGCGGCGGTGGCGGCCGCCGCGGTGAGGAGGAGGCGTCTCATGAGGGTGTGCTGAGCCTTTCGCTTCGCTGGTGGTGTCGGCCGATGGCGCGGGTGCGCAGCCGGCCGGTGAGGGGGTCGGTGTCGACGTCGATGCGGATGCCGTAGGTGTCGGTCAGCCGCTCGGCCGTCAGTACGTCCTCGGGGAGGCCGTCGGCGACGATCCGGCCCCGGTGCAGCAGGACGATCCGGTCGGCGAGGGCCGCGGCCTGGTCCAGGTCGTGCAGGACGGCGCCCACCGCGATGCCGTGGTCGTCCGCGAGGTCGCGGACCAGGTCGAGGAGTTCGATCTGGTACCGCAGGTCGAGGTAGGTCGTCGGCTCGTCCAGGAGCAGTACGCCGGTCTCCTGGGCGAGGCAGCTCGCGAGCCAGACCCGCTGGAGCTGTCCGCCGGAGAGGTGCTCGGCGCCGCGCCCGGCGAGTTCGGCGACTCCCGTCATGGCCAGCGCGCGGTCCACCGCGGCCGGCCCGTCCGGGTCCGCCCTGCCCCAGCGGCCCCGGTAGGGGTAGCGGCCGAACTCGACGACGTCCCGGACGGTCAGCCCGCTCGGGGTGGGGCGCCCCTGGGTCAGCAGGGCCACCCGGCGGGAGAACTCGCGCGGGGTCAGCGCCAGACCGTCGGTGCCGTCGACGACGAGGGTGGCGGTCCTGGGCCGCTGCAACCGCGCGATCGTCCGCAGCAGCGTCGACTTCCCGCTGCCGTTCGGCCCCACCAGCACGGTCACCCGGCCGGGCCGCAGGGTCACCGACGCGTCGTGCACGACGTCCACGCCGTCGTAGGCCACGGTGACGCCGGTGGCCGACAGTTCATGACCGCGAGCCGTCGGGGCCGCGGGGGTCTCTTCGCTTGATCGCACGAAACAGAGGTTAGCCTAACCTAAACTCGATCAGTGAGGGGGCTGGAGCGACCGGCCGGTCCGGCCGTAGAAGGTAGGCTTGCCCAGGTCATCGGACCGGCTGTCCGCCGCGCCGGGGCCGACGAAGCCCCCGTGTGCCGCCCGGTCTTCGCACCGCCGCCCCTGACCGGGCGAGCGGCTCCGCCGTACCCCTTCCGCCGCCTGCCCGCTCCTGCCGCCGGGTGTGCCCGAGCACGACAGGTCCCTTCCTCTTGCCCTCCTCCGTACCGTCGCCTGCCGCCTGGCTGCGCGGCTGCCGACGTCCGTCGTGGCTGTCCGATCCGAAGGTGCTGCGCACCGAGGTGCTGGCCGGTCTCGTGGTCGCCCTCGCGCTGATCCCGGAGGCGATCTCCTTCTCGATCATCGCCGGGGTGGACCCCGCCATCGGGCTGTTCGCCTCGTTCACCATGGCCGTCACCATCGCCGTCGTCGGCGGCCGGCCCGCCATGATCTCCGCCGCCACCGGCGCCGTCGCCCTGGTCATCGCCCCGCTCAACCGCGAGCACGGCTTTGGCTACCTCGTCGCCGCCGTCATCCTCGCCGGTGTCATCCAGATCGTCCTCGGCGCCCTGGGCGTGGCCAGGCTGATGCGGTTCGTGCCGCGCAGCGTGATGGTCGGTTTCGTCAACTCCCTGGCGATCCTGATCTTCATGGCGCAGGTGCCCGAGCTGACGGACGTGCCCTGGCCGGTCTACCCGCTGCTCGCGGCAGGGCTGGCGCTGATGGTGTTCTTCCCGCGGGCCACCACGGTGATCCCGGCGCCGCTGGTCTCCATCACCGTCCTCACGGTCCTCACCGTCGCGGCCGGGATCGCGGTGCCGACGGTCGGCGACAAGGGGGAGCTGCCGTCGGCGCTGCCGGTGCCCGGTCTGCCGGACGTGCCGTTCACCCTGGACACCCTGACGACCGTCGCCCCCTACGCGCTCGCGATGGCGCTGGTCGGCCTGATGGAGTCGCTCATGACCGCCAAGCTGGTCGACGACATCACCGACACCACCTCCTCCAAGACCCGGGAGTCGGTCGGCCAGGGCGTCGCCAACATCGTCACCGGGTTCTTCGGCGGCATGGGCGGCTGCGCCATGATCGGCCAGACGATGATCAACGTACGGGTCTCCGGCGCCCGCACCCGGCTGTCGACGTTCCTGGCGGGCGCGTTCCTGATGGTGCTGTGCATCGTCTTCGGACCGGTCGTCTCCGGCATCCCCATGGCGGCGCTGGTCGCGGTGATGGTCATGGTGTCGGTCGCCACCTTCGACTGGCACTCCGTCGCCCCGAAGACACTCCGGCGGATGCCCGCGGGGGAGATCACCGTCATGGTGGTCACGGTCGCGTGTGTGATCGCCACCCACAACCTCGCCATCGGCGTCGTCGCCGGCTCGGTCATCGCCATGGCCGTCTTCGCCCGGCGCGTCGCCCGGGTCGCCGAGGTCACCGCCGTCACCGACCCCGACGGCGGCAGCGTGGTCTACCGGGTGACGGGCGAGCTGTTCTTCGCCTCGTCCAACGACCTCGTCGGCCGCTTCTCCTACGCCACCGACCCGGAGCACGTGGTCATCGACCTGTCCGCCGCGCACATCTGGGACGCGTCCTCGGTCGCCGCGCTGGACATGGTCGAGGCGAAGTACGCCCGGCGCGGTAAGCGGGTGGAGATCACCGGCCTGAACGAGCCCAGCGCCCACCTGCACCGGCGGCTCAGCGGCGAGCTCACCGGCGGCCACTGACCGACGTGGTTCCGGTGCCGGACACCCGGTCGGCGCCCGGCACCGGAACCATCCGCGGTGCTCCCCGCGAGGTATCGTGCCCGACCGGCCACCGCCCGCGCATTGCCGGTTCCCGGCAAGGTTCGTGAGGGTTCGGATGCCGGGGCCGCGAACGCGGGGCGCACCGACCGCGCGGCCGGTGCTGCTCGGCCTGTCCGGCTCTTTCAGCTCAGGAAGCTCAGCCGCACCTGCCGGTTGGGGTTGTCCTTGTTCGTGTCCACCAGGCACACCGACTGCCAAGTCCCCAGTTCCAGCCTCCCCTTGAGCACCGGGAGGGTCGCGTGCGGGGGCACGAGGGCCGGCAGGACGTGGTCGCGGCCGTGGCCGGGGCTGCCGTGGCGGTGCTGCCAGCGGTCGTCGGCCGGGAGCAGGGTGTGCAGGGCGGCGAGGAGATCGTCGTCGCTGCCGGCGCCGGTCTCGATCACGGCGATGCCGGCCGTGGCGTGGGGGACGAAGATGTTCAGCAGGCCGTCCCGGCCGCCGGCCGACTCCCGGAGGAAGGCCTCGCAGTCGCGGGTGAGATCGATGACGGTCTCCGCGGAGCCGGAGGCGACCTGGAGAACTCGAGTGGTGAAGGCGTCTGACATGCCGTCCATCCTCCGTCATCCGGTCGTCATCCGGCCGCAGGAGCCCGGCAGGTGACCGCGCGAGTGTGACACCCGCATGAAGTTCCGCGGGCCGCCGTTGACCGGGGCAGCGGCATCTTCTTACGGTCGGCCGCATGCTGCGTCGCCCCGGCGCGAGCCCACCCTTGCCGCCGCGAAAGGCTGTTGACGCCATGGCGACCGACCTGCACCGGCCAAAGACCATCAAGGCCGCACAGGCCGTGCGGGTCGACGAGCTGACCCGCTCCTTCGACGGGCGTCCCGTCCTCGACCGGCTCCGACTCGAGATCCGGCCGGGCGAGTTCGTCGCACTGCTCGGCCGCAGTGGCTGTGGCAAGTCCACACTGCTGCGCATCCTCGCCGGGCTCGACCGCGACATCCAGGGCACGGTGCTGGTGCCGCGCCGCAAGGCCGTCGTCCTCCCGACACCTCGCCCGATGCCGTGGAAACGGCTCCGGCGAGACGTCCTGCGCGGCCTGTCCGGCAGGCCCGCACGCGCACGCGCCGAGGTTGGCCGCGGCCACCGCAGGACCGCCTGGCTCAAGACCCTCGTCGGCGGCGAGGCCCGAGGGACGGCACTCGCCCGGGCATTCATGCGGGAGCCCGATCTGCTGCTGCTCGACGACCCGTTCGGCGCACTGTCCGCGCGGACCCGCAGTGCGGCACAGCGGCTCACCGAGGAGTCGTGGCAGCGCCGCCGCTGCGCCGTGCTGCTCGTCACACGGGACGTGACGGAGGCCGTACTCCTCGCCGACCGGGTGCTCGTGATGGACGACGGCGTCATCACCCACGAGCAGCGGATCGATCTCGACCGGCCCCGGGACCTGACCGACGCCCGGTGCGCCGAGCTGCGAGCCGGACTCCTGCGCCGCCTCGGCGCCGACGACGCCTGACCCCCCTCGGGAAGATCTCCGGCTGCCGTGGGGTTGGTGGAAAGGTGAACAACACCGAGGTAGTCGTCATCGGTGCCGGGCAGGCGGGGCTCGCCGGCGCCTACCACCTGCGGCGCACCGGGTTCGAGCCGGAGCGGGACTTCGTGGTGCTGGACCACTCCCCCGGCCCGGGCGGCGCCTGGCAGTTCCGGTGGCCTTCGCTGACGTACGGCAAGGTGCACGGGATGCATGCGCTGCCCGGCATGGAGCTGACCGGGGCCGATCCGGCGCGGCCCTCCGCCGAGGTGATCGCCGCGTACTTCGCCGCCTACGAGCGCGCCTTCGACCTGCGGGTACGGCGGCCGGTGGACGTGCGGGCGGTGCGTGAGGGCGAGGGCGGGCGGCTGCTCGTCGAGACCTCGGCCGGGGTCTGGTCGACCCGGGCGCTGATCAACGCCACCGGTACCTGGGACCGCCCGTTCTGGCCGCGCTACCCCGGCCAGGAGAGCTTCCGCGGCCGGCAGTTGCACACCGCGCAGTACCCGGGGCCCGAAGAGTTCGCGGGGCTGCGGGTGGTCGTCGTGGGCGGAGGCGCGTCCGGAACACAGCATCTGCTGGAGATCGCCCCGTACGCGGCCGCGACCACCTGGGTCACCCGGCGGCCCCCGGTCTTCCGCGAGGGCCCCTTCGACGAGGACGCGGGCCGGGCCGCCGTGGCGCTGGTGGAGGAGCGGGTGCGGCGGGGACTGCTACCGAAGAGCGTGGTGTCGGTGACCGGGCTGCCGCTGAACGACGCGGTCCGGCAGGGCCTCGCGGACGGGGTGCTCGACCGGCAGCCCATGTTCGACCGGATCACTCCGGAGGGCGTCCTGTGGGCCGACGGCCGGCGCGTGCGGGCCGACGTCATCCTGTGGGCGACCGGCTTCCGGCCCGCGGTCGACCATCTGGCACCGCTGAAGCTGCGCGAACCGGGCGGCGGGATCCGCCTCGAGGGGACCAGGACGGTCGCCGACCCGCGGATCCACCTCGTCGGCTACGGCCCCTCGGCGAGCACCATCGGCGCCAACCGGGCCGGCCGCGCGGCCGTACGGGACATCAGGCGGCTGCTGGCCGAGGAGCAGCCGGTGGCCGCGTGATGCCCCGCCCGGTCACTTCGCCTTCGGCGAGCTCTGCTGGTTGCGGTTGAACTCGGCGACATTGCGCTGGTGCTCGGCGTAGTCGGCGGTGAAGCGGGTGTCGCCGGGCTTGACCGTGACGAAGTACAGCCAGTCGCCCGGGGTGGGGCTGATCGCCGCGCGCACCGCGTCCTCGCCCGGGTTGTCGATCGGGGTCGGGGGCAGCCCCATGCGCTGGTACGAGTTGTAGGGGCTGTCGATCCGGGTGTCGGCCTCGGTGGTCTTCAGCGTCGCCCGGTTGAGGGCGTAGTTGATGGTGGAGTCCATCTGGAGCGGCATGCCGCGCTCCAGCCGGTTGAAGACGACCCGGGCCACCTTGCCCATGTCGGCCTTGGTCGCCGCCTCGGCCTGGATGATGCTGGCGATGGTGACCGCCTGATAGACGTTCATGGCGTTGCGCTGGGCGCCCGCGGCGATCGGGGCGCCGTTGAACTTCTTGTTGGCGGTGTCGACCATGAACGCCAGCAGTTGCTCGGGCGTCGCCTTCTTGCCGTTCTGTTCCAGCGGGTAGGTCGCCGGGAAGAGATAGCCCTCGGGGTTGCCCTCGGCGTCGTTCGGCAGCTTCAGATTCGCCTTGGCCAGGGACTTCTTGGTGGTGCCCGCGGGCAGGGCGAGCGCCTTGTCGACGGCCTGGTAGATCTGGCCGGACCGCCAGCCCTCCGGGATCACCAGGGTGGTGGGCTTCTTCTCCTCTTCGCCGCCCAGGCTGAGCAGCGGCACCGCCACGGCGGTGCCGGCCACGACGGCCCCGGTCGCGATGAGGACGAGTCGGCCCCGGCGCGTCAGACGAATCGTGCTCCGTGACGGAGTGTTCATGTGCATGCGGGCACGGTAACCCGCTAAAGCTCACAAACCCGGCATATTTTCACCTTGTCGGCTCCAGTTGGGCGTCCCGGCGGACCAGCGCCGCGTACCGCCCGTCCCGCCCCAGCAGCTCCTCGTGCGTGCCGCGTTCGACGGCCCGCCCGGCGTCCAGAACGACGATCTGGTCGGCGCCCCGGATCGTGGACAGCCGGTGCGCGATGGTGAGCGTGGTGCGGTCGGCCGAGAGTGCGTCGATGGCCTCCTGCACGGCCCGTTCGGTACGGGTGTCCAGGGCGCTGGTCGCCTCGTCGAGGATCAGCACCGGAGGGTCGCGCAGGATGGTCCGGGCGATGGCCAGGCGCTGCTTCTCGCCGCCGGAGAAGCGGTGGCCGCGCTCCCCGACCACGGTGTCGTACCCCTCGGGCAGCGACGCGATGTGGTCGTGGATCTGCGCCGCCCGCGCCGCCTCGTGCAGTTCCTCGTCGGTGGCGTCCGGCTTGGCGAAGCGCAGGTTGTCGGCGACGGAGGCATGGAAGAGGTACGTCTCCTGGGAGACGACGCCGACCGCCCGGGCCAGGGTGTCGAAGTCCAGGTCGCGCACGTCGACGCCGTCGAGGGTGACCCGGCCGCCGGTGACGTCGTAGAGCCGCGGCACCAGATGGCCGAGCGTGGACTTGCCCGCACCGGTGGGGCCGACGACCGCGAGGCTTCCGCCGGCGGGGACGGCGAGGTCCACGCCGTCGAGGATGGGGGTGCCCTCACCGTCGTAGCGGAACTCGACGTTCTCGAAGCGGAGCTCACCCCTGATCTTGTCGAGGTGGACCGGACGTTCGGGCTCGGTGATGTCGATGGGCAGGTCGAGGTATTCGAAGATGCGCTGGAACAGGGCGAGCGAGGCCTGGATCTGGACGCCGGTGCCGAGCAGGCTGACGGCCGGGCGGAACAGGCCCTGTTGGAGCGAGACAAAGGCGACGAGCGTGCCGATCGAGACCTGCGTCCCGCCGAACTGCAGGGCCAGGCCCGCGGTCCAGTAGATGACGGCGGGCATCGCGGCCATGACGATCGTGATCACGGCCATGCGCCAGCGGCCGGCCATGTTGGAGCGCACTTCGAGGTCGACGAGGCCCTCGGACTCCACCGCGAAGGACTGCGTGAGCGAGTCGGAACGGCCCATCGTGCGGCCCAGCAGGATGCCGCTGACGGAGAGCGACTCGGTGACCGTGGCGGCCATCGCGGCCATCTGCTTCTGGCGCTGGGTGGTGATCTTCTTGCGTTCGTTGCCGACCCGGCGGCTGATCCACACGAACACCGGGAGCAGCAGCAGCGAGACCGTCGTCAGCCGCCAGTCCAGGACCAGCATCGCGATGATCGTGGCGACGACGCTGGTGAAGTTGGCGACCAGCGAGGTGGCGGTGGACGTGACGGTGGCCTGCATGCCGCCGATGTCGTTCGCGATCCGGGACTGCACCTCGCCGGTGCGGGTGCGGGTGAAGAAGGCCAGCGACATGCGCTGCAGGCGGCCGTAGACGGCGGTGCGCAGGTCGTGCATGACGCGCTGGCCGACGGTGGTGGAGATCAGGGTCTGCAGGACGCCGAAGACGCTGGTGAGGACGGCGCTGAGGATCATGCCCAGGGCGAGCAGGCTGAGCAGCCCGGTGCGGCCCTCGGGGATGGCGACGTCGAGGATCGCCTTCAGCAGGAACGGCGTGGCGACGGACACCAGCGAGGCGGCGCCGACCAGCAGGCCGACGACGGCGAGGCGTCCGCGGTAGGGGCGGAACAGCCGCAGGATGCGGCGCACCTGCCGGGGCTGCTGCTCGGCTTCGGCCGGCGGCGTCCAGACGGGTTCGTGATCGGGATGCATGGGCTCCTACGGAGGGGTGAGGAGGAGACTGAGGGAGCTTAGCTCATTGTTACCTATACTCACAATGAACTACGTCCTGATATTGTTCCCGTATGACCACCCAAGATCCCGACGGCCCGCTCGCCGAGCAACTGCTGCGGTTCACCCGGCGTGTGCACCGGATCCAGAAGCGGCACATCGAGCAGTCCGGACTGGGCGTCACCCCGGCCCAGTCCAGGCTGCTGCGCACGCTCGCGCACTATCCCTCGCCGCCCCGGATGGCCGACCTCGCCGAACGTCTCGAAGTGGTTCCGCGGGCCGTCACCTCGCTGGTCGACGGCCTCGAGGCGAGCGGCAAGGTGCGCCGGGTGCCGGATCCGACGAACCGGCGGGTGATCCGGATCGAGCTCACCGAGGACGGCCTCAAGGCGCTGCGCGCACTGCACGGGGCTCGTCGCTCGGCGGCCCAGGAGATCCTCGCGCCGCTCACGGAGGACCAGCGCGAGGTGCTCGGCGGACTGCTGGACACCCTGGTGGACGGCGGCGTCAACCGCTGCTGACCCCAGGGGGCGACTGGCAGCCCTCGCGATCCTCCGTCAGCACGCCCTGCTCGGTGGCCAGCCGGCGGTCGTGGCAGCCGCCGGGCACGTGCGAGCCGTACAGCCGGTAGTGCTCGCTCGACGTGCCCACCGCGCGGCGCTGGTCGCGCGGCACGTTCACGGTCCAGGTCGCGTCACCGCTGTAGGTGTCGTCCAGTTTCGACCAGGCGGTGCGCCGCCCGTCGCGCGCGGTCACGGCCGACGCCCGGTCGCCGAGGGTCAGCACCGTGCGCAGCCGGTCGTCCGCGCCGAGCGTGGTGGTGCCGTCCATCGTGTACGTCCGGTCGGTGCGCGTCGTCCTGGCCGGTCCGGGTCCGTCGACCGTCACCGACTCGTCGTCGCGCCAGGTGGCGTCGAGTGCGTCCATGGTCTCGCCGTCGGTCCAGCGATGGACGGAGGTGTGCGCCAGTGACCTGCGGACGGTGGTGGTCACCCGGCCGTGCGACGTGTCGACGTACCCGGCGACGGTCAACCGGTGCCCGCTCCCGATGTCCACCCGGTGCTCCGGACCGGGCGTGTGCGTCGAGGAGTTGGCGAGGCCCTGGTCCCGGTGCGCGGTGAGCGCGCCGGTGACGTGGGCGCGGCCCTCGTCCTGCCGGACGAGGATGTTGACCGGGGCGCTCCAGCCGGGCCTGCCCTCGGGCAGTCCGGCGACGGAGACCCGGATGTCGTGCGGGCGGCCGTCGTTGAGGATCCCGGCGAACGGCGTCAGGTCGTACGTGATCGGCCGGACGTCGAAGGCGCGCGGTCCCGGAACGACGTACCAGAGGAAGGGATTGGACCAGCCGCCGGTCCACACGTGCGGAAACGGCGCGGCGACACCGGCCAGTCGGCCGTCCACCCTGATCTGCACCTCACGGTAGGGGCCGCTGGCGGCCCGGCAGGAGTACGGCGCCGGGTCGGGCACCGTGAGATACCAGTACTCCTCACAACCTCCGCCGGATCCGGTGGCGTACACCTCGGCGACGATGCGCTCGCTGTTGCGCGGGGTGGTGAGGGTGCCGTCGGTCAAGGGGATGACCCGGTCGGGAACTTGGGCGGGCTTGCCGGTGTAGAAGGTCAGGGTGACCTTTACGTCGATGATGCCGGTGTGGGTGTCGTCGACGACGTTGCCGATGAGCATCTCGACGTCCTGGCGCTCGCGGAAAGTGTCGCTGTAGCGCGTGACGTCCTTCTCCACGGACCAGGCGATGCCGTCCGGGGAGGGCTGCGGGGTGGAGGTGCGGAAGATCTCGACTCCGCCCACGCTCACGTGGCCGAGGCGGTCGTACTGGCGGCCCTTGACCGTGCCGTCCAGGCGCAGCACGACCTTGCTCCAGCGGTCGCCGCAGCCGGCGGGCGGGGTGTACGTGCCGCGGTAGGGCGTGAAGTCGCGGAACTGCGCCTCGGCCAGGGTGACCCGGCAGGACCTGGTGTCCGGCGCGGTGACGGGTGGGGCGGCGGTGACCGGGTCGTGCCAGTCCGAGCCGAACTCGGCGGGGACGTCGACGTGTCGGGCGGACGCGGGGTGCGCTCCGAGGAGCGTGCTCGCGAGGAGGGTCGCTCCCGCGAGCATGGACATGACCATCCGGCTCTTCATGGGCATGTTCTACGGGGTGGTTGAGGGCCGCGCAATGGCGCCTCGTGGTGCAGGTGGGAGGGGCTGCGGGCGGGCCGGTACCGCCGTGGGCCCGCGACGTGCGGAACCCGTGGGTCCGGTGGTGCCCCGGGGGACAGCCGAATCGGTTCAGCTGTGCGGAAAAACCGGTTGCCCCCGACCACGCTACGACGCGAACCTGTCACGGTTTGCTGCCGCAGCGCGCGGCGGCAGCCGCCCTCCCACCCCCCGACCCGAGCCACTGGGACGTCATGCAGATTCAAGACCTTCCGTATCCCGACCCAGGCGTACCGGACGCCCGCTCGGGGCCCCGCTTCCTGTGGTGGCTCTTCCGGAACCAGCTGGGCGGACAACTCAAGGCCCTGGCCTGGGGCCTGGTGCATTTCGTGTCGGTCGCCTCGCTGCCGTTCTGTGTCGGGCTCGCCATCCAGGCCGTCGTGGACCGCTCCGGCGGCCGGCTCGCCCTCGCGGGCGGACTGCTGGCGGTCGCCTGCGCCGGCAACGCCCTCGGCGACACCTTCCTGCATCGCGCCGCCGTCACCAACTGGATCGGCGCCGCGGCCCGCGTCCAGCAACTGCTCGCCCGCAAGGCCGCCCTGCTCGGCTCCGCGCTGACCCGGCGCGTCGCGGCCGGCGAGGTCGTCGCCGTCTCCACCGGTGACGTGGAGAAGATCGGCTGGTTCGTGGAGGCCCTCTCCCGGTTCACCGCCGCCGCGGTCACCATCGTGCTGGTCTGCGTCGGCCTGGTGCTCTACCAGCCCGCACTCGGCGTCATCGTCGCGGTCGGCCTGCCCGTCCTGGCGCTGGCGGTGCTGCCGCTGCTCCCCCGGGCCACCCGGCGCGCCGACTTCCAGCGCGAGAAGGCGGGCCGCGCCACCGAACTGGCCTCCGACACCGTCGCCGGGCTGCGCGTGCTGCGCGGCATCGGCGGCGAGGAACTCTTCCTCGACCGCTACCGCCGCGCCTCCCAGGAGGTCCGGCACGCCGCCGTGCGCAGCGCCCGCATGTGGGCCCTGATCGCCGCGATCCAGGTCCTGCTGCCCGGCCTGCTGCTGATCGCGGTCGTCTGGTACGGCGTCCATCTCGCCCGGGACGGCCGCATCGCCGTGGGTGAACTGGTCACCGCCTACAGCTCGATCATGCTGCTCACCTATCCGCTGCGGCACTTCGAAGAGATCGCCATGGCCTACTCCTTCTCGCGCCCCTCGGCCCGGCGGGCCGCCGGGGTGCTGTCGCTGGAGCGGGCCGTCGACGACCGGGGAACCGACGGGTCGCGCGCGGCGGACCTGCCGTCCGGCGACCTGTACGACCCGGCCACCGGACTGCTCGCGCCCGCGGGGAGTTTCACCGCCGTGGTGTGCGGCGACCCGGACGCGGCCGGACGCCTCGCCGAACGGCTCGGCGGCCACCCCTCCGAGGCCGGCACGTCGGTCCTGCTGGGCGGAGTGCCGCTGGACGGGCTGCCGCTCGACACCGCCCGCACGGCCGTCCTCGTCCAGGACAAGGACCCGGTGCTGCTGTCCGGCACCCTGCGCGAACTGCTGGACGTGCCCAACTCGGGCGCGGTCGGCACGGCCGAGGCGCTGGCGGCGGCGCAGTGCGCGGACGTACTGGCCGCGCTGGCCCAGGGTTCGCTCGACGCCGCGGACCCGATGGACGCGCTCATCACCGAGCGCGGCCGGTCCCTGTCCGGCGGCCAGCGCCAGCGCCTGGCCCTGGCCCGGTCCCTGGTCACGGACCCGGAGGTGCTCGTTCTCGACGAACCCACCTCGGCCGTGGACTCCCACACCGAGGCACGGATCGCGGAGGGCCTCCGGGAGCTGCGCGCGGGGCGCACCACCGTGGTGTTCACCTCCTCGCCGCTGCTCCTGGACCGGGCCGAACGGGTCGTCCTCGTCCACGAGGGCGAGGTCACGGCGGTCGGTGTGCACCGGGAGCTGCTGCACAAGGAGCCGCTGTACCGGGCCGTGGTGACGAGGGAGACGGACGAGGAGACGGCGCTGCGGGACGCTGCGCGGGCAAGAGCGGGGCTGGAGTCCCGCCTCGACGCGGAGGCGCGGCAGAACGCGGAGGCGCGGGGGGGCCGGGGATCCCGGCTCGGTGACGACGCCCCGCAGACCGGCGCCGCACGGCTGGACGCACTGGAAGAAATCGAGGAGAGCGCATGATCGGCGTAGCGCCACCGGCCTACGACCCCGCCGCCCCGACGACGGCGAACACCCTGCCCGTCGGCGCCCCGGCCACCGTACGCGCCTACGTGACCGAACTGTTCCGCCGGCACCGCCGGGCCTTCCTGCTCCTGGTCGCCGTCAACACGGCCGCCGTCATGGCCTCCATGGCCGGGCCGTGGCTGCTCGGCGGCCTGGTCGAGCGGGTGTCGGACGAGGCGCGCGAGCTCCATCTGGAGCTCACGGTCTCGCTGTTCCTGGTCGCGCTCGTCATCCAGGCGGTGTTCGTCCGGGAGGTGCGGCTGCGCGGCGCGATACTCGGCGAGCGGATGCTGGCCGACCTGCGCGAGGACTTCCTGGTCCGGTCCGTCGGGCTGCCGCCCGGCGTACTGGAACGCGCCGGGACCGGCGATCTGCTGTCCCGGATCACCACCGACATCGACCGCCTGGCCAACGCCATGCGGGAAGCCGTGCCCCAGCTGGCCATCGGCGTCGTGTGGGCGGCCCTGCTGCTGGGCGGACTGGTGGTCACCGCGCCGCCCCTGGGCGCCGCGGTGCTGGTCGCCGTACCGCTGCTGGTCGTCGGCTGCCGCTGGTACTTCAAGCGGGCGCCCGCCGCCTACCGTTCGGAAGCCGCCGGCTACGCGGCCGTCGCCGCCGCCCTGGCCGAGACGGTGGACGCCGGCCGCACGGTCGAGGCCCACCGGCTCGGCGACCGCCGGATCGAGCTGTCCAAGCAGCGGGTGCGGGAGTGGACGGCCTGGGAGCGCTACACCCTCTGGCTGCGCTCGGTGCTCTTCCCCGTCATCAACGTCACCCATGTCACCGTCCTCGGCTCGGTCCTCATACTCGGCGGGGTGTTCGTGCTCCAGGGCTGGATCGGGGTCGGTGAGCTGACCACGGGCGCGCTCATCGCGCAGATGCTCGTCGACCCGGTCGGCCTCATCCTGCGCTGGTACGACGAGCTCCAGGTCGCCCAGGTGTCGCTGGCCCGCCTCGTCGGGGTCCGGGACATCGAGCCGGACGCCGGGGACGCCTCGCTCGCTCCCGACGGGCGTGACGTCCACGCCGACCGGGTGCACTTCGGTTACCTCGAAGGCGTGGACGTCCTGCGCAAGGTGTCCCTGGAGGTCGCTCCCGGCACCCGGCTGGCCCTGGTCGGCCCCTCCGGCGCGGGCAAGTCCACCCTGGGCCGGCTGCTCGCCGGGATCTACGCCCCCCGGAAGGGCCGCATCGCCCTCGGCGGCGCGGAACTGTCCCGGATGCCTGCCGAACGGGTCCGCGAGCACGTGGCCCTCGTCAACCAGGAGCACCACGTCTTCGTGGGCTCCCTGCGCGACAACCTGCTGCTCGCCCTCCCCCAGTCCCGGCTGCCGTCGAAGGCGGGGGTGGCGGACGACGCCGTCGACGCCGAGCTGTGGGCGGCGCTCGGGGCGGTCGACGCGGACGGCTGGGCCCGCGCTCTCGACGACGGCCTGGACACCGAGGTCGGCTCGGGCGGCTTCGCGCTGACCCCGGCACAGGCGCAGCAGATCGCGCTGGCCCGGCTGGTACTGGCCGACCCGCACACGCTGGTCCTGGACGAGGCGACGTCCCTGCTCGACCCGCGGGCCGCCCGCCATCTGGAACGCTCCCTGGCCCGCGTCCTGGAGGGCCGCACGGTGGTGGCCATCGCCCACCGCCTGCACACCGCCCATGACGCCGACGTCATCGCCGTCGTCGAGAACGGGCGCATCAGCGAGCTGGGCAGCCACGACGAGCTGGTGGCGGCGAAGGGCGCGTACGCGGCCCTCTGGCAGTCCTGGCACGGCTGATCCCACCGACCGCGAACGCCGGACGCGCACACCCGGGCGGGGGCCAGGTCCGGCGGCACACGTCCCGTGCGGGCCCCCGGGTCCGGGTGCACGTGTCCCGGGCGGGGCCTCGCCCCGTCTCCCGGCACCGCTGTGCATCGCCCCCGCCCTCCCGGCCTTGCCGCCCGCACTCCCCGGGCCGCAGTCCGACCGGCCCGAGGGCAGCTCGTGCAGGCCCTTCTCGCCCGCCCCGGACCTGTGCCGTTGCGCTGGGGTGAAAAGGGGTGGAAGGCTGGATAGCGGCACCGGTTCGGGGAGCACCCGGGAAGCATGCGGCACACGTCGGGCGCAGCCAGTGCCCCGCGTGCCGGCCTGTCGCCGATCGCAGTGACAACGGGCCCGTCCCCACCACCTGGAGGTACCCGTGAACAGCGCCGACGGATGGGGGGACGACGTCTACCAGCCCGACGCGTCCGAGATCCAGGACGACGCGGGACTGCTCGACGCCGAGGACACCCTGGACAACGACGGCGTCGACGATCCTCTCGACCGCGGCTGGTCCCCGCCGGAGCGGCCATGGGCGGTGGAGCACAACGGTGTGACGGCGGCGGAGCGCCACCGGGGGGAGACGCTGGACCAGCGGCTCGCCGAGGAGCTGCCCGATCTCGCCACTCCCGACGGCGACGGCCTCGGCGACTGCGAGGGCACCGACGGCGAACTGCTGGACAACGAGGTCGGTGCCGCCCGCTCCGGCCGCCTCGTCGCCCCCGACGAAGGGGCGCGCGAGGACGACGAGCCCGCGCTGGTCGCCACGGACGTCGGCATCGACGGCGCCGCAGCCTCGGCCGAGGAGGCCGCCATGCACATCGTCGACGAGGAGTCCCTGCCCGGCTGACGCAGCCGCCAGGACAGCCCGCGAGGAGCCTTCATGCAGCAGGACAAGCACCCCGACTACCAGCCGGTCGTCTTCCGGGACCGCGCCGCCGGCTACGCCTTCCTCACCCGGTCCACCGCCACCAGCGGTGAGACCATCGAGTGGGACGACGGCGAGACCTACCCGGTCGTGGACGTGGAGATCTCCTCGGAGAGCCACCCCTTCTACACCGGCAAGGCGCGCACGGTGGACTCGGAGGGCCGGGTCGCCCGCTTCGAGCGCCGCTACGGCGGGGCAGGCGCCGAAGAAACCTGACCGGCAAGAGCCTCGCTCGCTCAGATCACGTTGAGGGCTGCGGCACCGCCCACGCCGCCGAGCAGCATGAACGCCGGCATCAGCACCTTCAGCTCCACCCAGCTGCCCGCCCGGAACCGCAGGACCTTCGGCGGTCCGATCGGGTACCAGCGCTTGCGGCCCACCGGGATCGGCCACAGGATCGGGCAGCCCGACACCGTCAGCGCGTCCCCGATGTCGTGCACCAGCGCCCCCAGCACGATCGGCAGCCCCAGCCACAGGTACTCCTGGCCCGGCTCCGTGAACAGCCAGTCCGCGCCGTTGCCCGGCTTGGCCAGCACCCCCGCCAGGATCCAGGCGCTGGTCGCCCCCAGCAGCCAGACCAGGACATCGCTGCTGGAACCCCGCGTCGCCCGCCACAGCAGACCCTCGATGGCCAGCACCACGTGCGCGAAGAGGATCCCCAGCACCGCCCAGCGCCCACCGTTGACCGCCAGCGCCGAGGAACCCGCACCGATCAGGACCGCCCACAGCCAGGTGTGCGTGAGCGTACGGTGACCGCCGGAGCGACGCGGGTCGCCCTGCTTCTTGGTCGCCTTGTAGACGGCGTAGGAGAGCTTGTCGACGATCTCGCACAGCCCCCGGGAGAGCGGGCCGAAGGCCCGGGAGATGGTGGCCGCCTTGTGGTCGAGGTCCGGGGCCAGCGCAGCACCGGCGCAGATCAGCGCGCCGACCAGGACGACGGGCCAGGGCATCGGACGCCCGGTCGCGGCGGCCGCCGCCCCGACGCCGAGCCAGGCGGCGGCGCCCGACAGTGAGTGTGCTGGTCCCATCATGGCCGTTGCCCGCCCCATTCCTCGTGTGCCGCTGTCCAGTTGACGGAGTGCGCCGACGTGTCGTCGGCGACACAGCGTAGCGTTCGCGATCTTCGTGCGGGCAGCCGATTCCCCCGTCGGCCAGGACGCCAGGCAAGATGGGTGGGTGACCCTCATCGATCAGCTGCCGCCGACCCCCGACCCCGACGCCCTGTACGAAGCCTTCGAGTCGTGGGCCCAGGAGCGCGGTCTGACTCTCTACCCCCACCAGGAGGAGGCGCTGATCGAGGCGGTGTCCGGCGCGAACGTGATCGTGTCGACGCCCACCGGCTCCGGCAAGAGCATGATCGCGGCGGGTGCCCACTTCGCCGCGCTCGCCCGGGACGAGGTCACCTTCTACACGGCTCCGATCAAGGCGCTGGTGTCGGAGAAGTTCTTCGAGCTGTGCAAGATCTTCGGCACCGAGAACGTCGGCATGCTCACCGGTGACGCGTCCGTCAACTCCGACGCCCCGGTCATCTGCTGCACCGCCGAGGTCCTCGCCTCGATCGCGCTGCGCGACGGCAAGCACGCCGATGTCGGCCAGGTCGTCATGGACGAGTTCCATTTCTACGCGGAGGCGGACCGCGGATGGGCCTGGCAGATCCCGATCCTCGAACTGCCGCAGGCGCAGTTCGTGCTGATGTCGGCCACGCTCGGTGACGTCTCGATGTTCGAGGGGGACCTCACCCGGCGCACCGGCCGCCCCACGGCCGTGGTCCGCTCGGCGACCCGTCCCGTGCCGCTGTCCTACGAGTACAAGCTCACGCCGCTCACCGAGACGCTGACCGAGCTGCTGGAGACCAAGCAGGCGCCGGTCTACATCGTGCACTTCACGCAGGCGCAGGCGGTGGAGCGGGCGCAGGCGCTGATGAGCATCAACATGTGCTCGCGCGAGGAGAAGGACCGGATCGCCGAGCTGATCGGCAACTTCCGCTTCACCACCAAGTTCGGCCGCAACCTCTCCCGTTACGTCCGGCACGGTATCGGTGTCCATCACGCGGGCATGCTGCCCAAGTACCGCCGCCTGGTGGAGAAGCTCGCCCAGGCCGGTCTGCTGAAGGTCATCTGCGGCACGGACACCCTGGGCGTGGGCGTCAACGTGCCCATCCGCACGGTGCTGTTCACGGCGCTGACGAAGTACGACGGCAGCCGGGTCCGTACGCTGCGCGCCCGTGAGTTCCACCAGATCGCGGGCCGCGCCGGCCGTGCGGGCTTCGACACGGCGGGCTTCGTCGTCGCCCAGGCGCCCGAGCACGTCATCGAGAACGAGAAGGCGCTCGCCAAGGCCGGCGACGACCCCAAGAAGCGGCGCAAGGTCGTCCGCAAGAAGGCGCCCGAGGGTTTCGTCGGCTGGACGGAGAACACCTTCGAGAAGCTCATCTCCTCCGAGCCGGAGCCGCTGACCTCGCGTTTCCGGGTGACGCACACCATGCTGCTGTCGGTGATCGCCCGGCCGGGCAACGCCTTCGAGGCGATGCGGCATCTGCTGGAGGACAACCACGAGCCGCGCAAGCAGCAGCTCCGGCACATCCGGCGCGCGATCGCCATCTACCGCTCGCTCCTGGACGGCGGCATCGTCGAGAAGCTCGACCAGCCGGACGCCGAGGGCCGGATCGTGCGGCTCACCGTCGATCTGCAGCAGGACTTCGCGCTCAACCAGCCGCTGTCCACCTTTGCGCTGGCCGCGTTCGAGCTGCTGGACCCGGAGTCGCCGTCCTACGCCCTGGACATGGTGTCCGTCGTGGAGTCCACCCTGGACGACCCGCGGCAGATCCTCGTCGCCCAGCTGAACAAGGCCAAGGGCGAGGCCGTCGCCGCGATGAAGGCCGACGGCGTCGAGTACGAGGAGCGCATGGAGCGCCTCCAGGACATCAGCTACCCCAAGCCCCTGGAAGAGCTGCTCTTCCACGCCTACGACACGTACCGCAAGAGCCACCCCTGGGTCGGTGACCATCCGCTCTCGCCGAAGTCGGTCATCCGCGACATGTACGAACGGGCGATGACCTTCACGGAGTTGGTGTCCCACTACGAGCTGGCCCGCACCGAGGGCATCGTGCTGCGCTACCTGGCGAGCGCCTACAAGACGCTCGACCACAACATCCCGGACGACCTGAAGTCCGAGGACCTGCAGGACCTGATCGAGTGGCTGGGCGAGATGGTCCGCCAGGTCGACTCCAGCCTGCTGGACGAGTGGGAGCAGCTCGCCAACCCGGAGGTGATGACCGCGGAGGAGGCCCAGGAGAAGGCCGACGAGGTCAAGCCGGTCACCACCAACGCCCGTGCCTTCCGCGTCCTGGTCCGCAACGCCCTCTTCCGCCGTGTCGAGCTCGCCGCGCTCGACCAGGTCGAGGAGCTGGGCGAACTGGACGCCGACGCCGGCTGGGACGCGGACGCCTGGGGCGAGGCCATGGACAAGTACTGGGACGAGTACGACGACCTCGGCACCGGACCCAACGCCCGCGGCCCGAAACTGCTGGTGATCGAGGAGGAGCCGGCGAACCGGCTGTGGCGCGTCCGCCAGATCTTCGACGACCCGAACGGGGACCACGACTGGGGCATCAGCGCGGAGGTCGACCTCACCGCCTCCGACGCGGAGGGCCGCGCGGTGGTCCGCGTCACCGACGTAGGCCAGTTGTGAGCACAGGAGAAACCCACCCATGACGACGAATCCGGCCGAGAAGCTCGTCGACCTGCTCGACCTGGAGCAGATCGAGCTCAACATCTTCCGCGGCCGCAGTCCCCAGGAGTCCCTCCAGCGTGTCTTCGGCGGCCAGGTCGCCGGCCAGGCGCTGATCGCCGCCGCGCGGACCACGGACGGCGAGCGTCCGGTGCACTCGCTGCACGCGTACTTCCTGCGCCCGGGCCGGCCGGGTGTGCCGATCGTGTACCAGGTCGAACGGGTGCGGGACGGGCGGTCGTTCACGACCCGCCGGGTCACCGCCGTGCAACAGGGCCGCACGATCTTCAATCTCACCGCCTCCTTTCACAAGCCTGAGCAGGGGAGCTTCGAGCACCAGCTGCCGCCGGCCCGCGAGGTCCCGGACCCGGAGTCGCTGCCGACGGTCACCGACGAGATCCGGGAGCATCTGGGGGCGCTGCCGGAGCAGTTGGAGCGGATGGCGCGCCGCCAGCCCTTCGACATCCGCTATGTGGACCGGTTGCGCTGGACGCCCGAGGAGGTCAAGGACGCCGAGCCGCGCAGCGCGGTGTGGATGCGGGCGGTCGGCCCGCTCGGCGACGATCCGGTCGTGCACACCTGCGCGCTCACCTACGCCAGTGACATGACCTTGCTGGACGCGGTGCGCATCCCGGTCGAACCTCTGTGGGGCCCGCGGAGCTTCGACATCGCGTCGCTGGACCACGCGATGTGGTTCCACCGGCCGTTCCGCGCGGACGAGTGGTTCCTGTACGACCAGGAGTCGCCGATCGCCACGGGCGGGCGCGGTCTGGCCCGCGGGCGGATCTATGACCTCCAGGGGCGGCTGCTGGTCTCCGTAGTCCAGGAAGGGCTGTTCCGGGCGCTGTAGGTCAGGCGCCTCTGCGGCGCAGCCAGCCCAGCAGACGGTGTGGCGGGCGGGGTTCGTCGGGCACCTCGGGAGCGGGCTTCGCCGCCGGGCGCGGGGCGGGGCGGTGCTCGCGCGCCTCGTCGACCGCCCGCGCGAGGTCGGCCCGCAGCCAGCCGATCTCGTCGGCGTCGTCCGCCGTCATGAGCTGCTCGCACAGGCGCGCGGCCGGTGATCCCGGTGCTCCGTGCACGGGCGGCCCGGGCCGGAAGCGGTTCAGATGGGAGCGTTCGTAGGGGTCGGTGACGACCTCCGCGATCTGGACGGGGTCGAGGAAGGCGGAGACGGCCCCGGCCTGCTGCCACGGATCGTCGGTCTGCCGCAGCACGAATCCCAGATGGCGTCCGCGCCAGTTGCGCGGGCGCAGGTCCAGGCCGGCGTCCAACTGGTCCCGCAGCCCTTCGGGGGTGCGCGCCTTCAACAGCGGGGTGTTCTTCTCGTCGGCCGCGAACTGCCGCAGCTCCTCGGCCAGATACATCCAGACCACGGCCCGGTAGCGGTTGAGGTAGAAGGACACGGGCACCACCAGGCCCAGCCGGGCAAGGCGGGTGAAGCGGCCGGGCGGTACCTGCATCAGGGCCGCCCCTTCGGTGGTGCCGACCGTCTTCACCCGCTCCAGGAGCGTCTCGGGAAAGCCCGGCGCGGCCCGGACCCGCTCGATCTCCGCACGCTCGACGCGGCGGGCGCCGCCTCCCGCTTCGTCCGGCACGGTCCGGATCCGGCCGAGGTGGACCGCGAGGTCGAACTCGCGCCGCTTCAGCCCCAGTTCCCGTGCGGCCCGTCCGGGCGTGCAGGAGGTGCCGTGCCGTTGGGTGATGGTGTCGCCTGTCATCGTCGATCTCCCCCGTGGAGCCGGATGCTCACGCTGTGTGCGTTCGCCGTGACAAAACGGTAGCCAATGCGGCGGATCTCGGCGCAAGCCTGTGGATAACTCCACCGAGTGGATCAAAAGCGCAGGTCAGGGCTGTGGAGGGAAATCCCGTTCCGGCTTTCTCGCGTCGACCGCGAGGTGCTCGCCGACCCGGTTGACGAGCAGCGTCATCTCGTACGCGATCAAACCGATGTCGGCCTCCGCGCCGCTGAGGACGCAGAGGCAGCTGCCGGTCCCCGCGGCGGTCACGAACAGGACCGCGTCGTCGAACTCGACCATCGTCTGACGCACCCTGCCGGCGCCGAAGTGGTGGCCGGAGCCCTTGGCGAGGCTGTGCAGCCCGGAGGAGACCGCCGCCAGATGCTCGGCGTCCTCGCGGCGCAGCCCCGTGCTCGCCCCCGTCACCAGCCCGTCGTTGGACAGGACCAGCGCATGCCGCACATGCTCCACACGCTCGGTCAGATCGTCCAAGAGCCAGCCCAGTCCCTGATTCTGCGCCATGTCCTGTCTCCCCGTGCGATGTCTCCCCCTTGGTCGAGGGGGTATCTGTTCGCCAGCCTTGCCGACGAGCCGGGCTCCGGGCAAGGAGGACGGGGACACGGCACAGAAGATGACCGACACCGAAGGGCGATCGAGCAGGCCCTGGCACACCAAGTCCGTCGCCAGCCGCGCCGGTTCAGCTCACCGAGTCCAGCAGCCGGGCGGTGTGCATCCGCCCGGCGTACTCGACGAGCCGGATGAGCACCTCCTTGCCCGAGTCGCGGTCCCGGGCGTCGCAGAGCACCACGGGCGTGCCGTTGTCGAGGTCGAGGGCGCGCGAGACGTCGCGGGCGCCGTAGGAGCGGGCGCCCGTGAAGCAGTTGACGGCCACCACGAACGGGATGTGCCGGTGCTCGAAGTAGTCCACGGCGGGGAAGCAGTCCTCCAGGCGCCGCGTGTCGGCGAGGACCACGGCACCGAGGGCGCCCTGGGAGAGCTCGTCCCACAGGAACCAGAAGCGGTCTTGGCCGGGCGTGCCGAACAGATAGAGGGAAAGCCCGGACCGGATGGTGATGCGCCCGAAGTCCATGGCCACGGTCGTGGTGACCTTCTGGTCCACGCCGTCGGTGTCGTCCACCGACTGGCCGGCTTCGCTGAGCAGTTCCTCGGTGCGCAGCGGCCTGATCTCACTGACCGCGCCCACCAGAGTCGTCTTGCCCACGCCGAAACCGCCGGCGACCAGGATCTTCAGCGCCAGGGCGGCCGTCTCGCCGTCCTGGTCAGCGGAGTGCTCGGAGACCATCGATCACTTCTCTCGGGAGTGCCGGCAACGGGCGACGTCGTCGGGTGTGCACCGCGCTCTCACGGAACGTGCGTACGCGGCTTCAGTGCGTGTGTGCGAGGTCAGCATCATGACAACTCCGGCTCCACCCCGAGGGATTCGACCGGTTTTTGCCCTATTCGACCGACTGGTGGTGCTTCCGTGTCCTGAACCGTCATCTACAGCGCCCGCAATCCTTCGATGACTTCGCGCAGAATCCGTTCGTCGGGAAGCTGCGCGGGCGGCACCGGGCGGCTGACGGTGACGCATCCCATTTCCAGGAGGTCACCGAGGAGCACGCGCACGACGCCTACCGGAAGGTCGGCGCCGGCGGCCAGTTCGGCGACCGACTGGGTCTCGGGCCGGCACAGGTCGATCAGCGCCCGGTGCTCCGGACCGAGCGCGGTGTCGTCGTCGACGCCCGGGGCGCTCGCGTCCAGGGTGACGAGCGCGATCAGGTCGAAGCGGACTCCGGTGGGGCCCGGCTTGGTGCGCCCGCCCGTCATGGCGTACGGGCGGACGAGGGGTCCGGCCTCGTTGTCGTACCACTGGCTGCCCTGCTCGCGCAGGGCGCCCCTCAGGTCTTCGTTCATCGGTACCGACCGCCTGCCTCAGCCTGCGGCGGGCGGCCGTGCCGCGACGCGCGGGGCGGTGCGGAGGTGTTCGCCGACACGTTTCACCAGTCGCGCCATCTCGTAGGCGACCAGGCCGATGTCGGCGGCAACGGCGGTGAGGACGGCGAGGCAGGAGCCGTCGCCCGCGGCGGCCACGAACAGGAAGCCGTCGTCCATCTCCACCATGGTCTGGCGCACGCCACCGGCTCCGAAGTGCCGGCCCGCGCCCTTGGCCAGACTGTGGAAACCGGACGCGACCGCCGCCAGATGCTCGGCGTCCTCACGGCTGAGATCGGTCGACGCGCCCACGGCGAGCCCGTCGTTGGAGAGCACCACCGCGTGGCGCACCTCGCTCACGCGCAGCACCAAGTCGTCCAGCAGCCAGTCGAGTTCGCCGGACCTCCCCCACTCTCGGCTTCGCTCGCGCGGGGGGACCCCCACGCCGTCCCTCATGCCGGGGTCCTGGATCATGCAGGGTCTCCTTCGCTGCTGTCTCTGCGCACTGTCGGATCGGGGGCGGCACCTCGGCCGGGGCGCCGCCCGCCGCCGCGCGTCCAGCCGTCGCGGTACGCCGCCATGCGGTCCCGTACCAGTTCGGGCGTGCGCCGGTCCTCGTCCCGGGCGGACGGCCGGTCGGGCTCCTCGGCGTGCGGCTCGCGCAGCTGGGGGGCGAG
Organism: Streptomyces sp. YS415; assembly: GCF_023544665.1. Lineage (GTDB taxonomy): Bacteria > Actinomycetota > Actinomycetes > Streptomycetales > Streptomycetaceae > Streptomyces. Next base: position 192,605 of record NZ_JAMJFL010000010.1, on the reverse strand, counting down.
GCTCGCCTGCCGGACGCGGCGCGGGAGGTCGTCGGAGCCGTCGGCGTCGTCCGGGGGGCGGTGCAGTCGCAAGGCGGTGACTCCGGGGGGCGGGGTGTCGGTGACGGTGACTCCGGGGGGCGGGGTGTCGGTAGCGGTCGTCGCGGCCGTGGGCGCGGGGGCGGGGGCCACCAGCGCGGGCCGGCCGGCCGGTGCCTCGACCGGCTCCTGGTGCGCGGTGCCGCCGGGCACGCGCGCGTACTCGCGCTCGGCGGGCCGGGGCGCTTCGGCGGCCTTGCGGGGGGAACGTTCCGCCGCGCCGCCGTGCAGCAACGAGGTGGGCAGCAAAACGACCGCGGTGGTGCCGCCGTAGGGCGAGGTGCGCAGGTGCACCTTGATGCCGTGCCGGGCGGCGAGCCTGCTCACCACGAAAAGACCCAGCCGGTCGCTGTCGAACAGGTCGAGCGCCTCGGACTGCTCGATGCGGCGGTTGGCCTCGGCGAGGGTCTCCTTGCCCATGCCGAGTCCGCGGTCCTCGACCTCGACCGCGTAGCCGTTGCCCACGGGTTCGCCGGTGACGCGCACGCGCGTGTGGGGCGGCGAGAACTGTGCGGCGTTCTCGACGAGTTCCGCCAGCAGGTGGGTGAGGTCGGCGACGGCCCCGCCGACGACGGCGGCCTCGGGCAACTGTCGTACCTCCACGCGCGCGTAGTCCTCGACCTCGGAGACGGCCGCGCGCACCACGTTCGTCAGGGAGACCGGCATCCGCCAGGCGCGGCCGGGTGCCGCGCCGGACAGGATGATCAGGCTTTCCGCGTGCCGGCGCATACGGGTGGTTAGGTGGTCCAGCCGGAACAGGTCGCTCAGTTCGTTGGGGTCGTCGGAGCGGCGCTCCATGCTGTCCAGCAGGCTGAGCTGCCGGTGGACCAGGACCTGGCTGCGGCGGGCGAGGTTGACGAAGACCCCGGAGATGCCGCTGGCGAGTTCGGCCCGCTCCACGGCGGCGCGCAGGGCTGCGCGGTGGACGGTGCCCAGCGCCTCGGCGACCTGTCCGCTCTCGTCCTCGGCGGGCGGACCCGGCGGGGCCTCGGCCCGGACGTCGATCTCCTCCCCGGCGCGCAGTCGCCGCATGGCTTCGGGCAGCTTGTGGCGGGCGATCTCCAGCGCGCTGTTGCGCAGGCTCACCAGTTCCACGACCAGGCCGCGGCCGATGCGCACCGAGATCACCAGCGAGGCGGCGACGGCGGCGAGGCCGAACAGCACGGCGGCGCCGGCCGGGGTGAGCAGTCCACGGGTGAACGGGTCGGCCCGCTCGACGACTTCGCGTCCCGCGTCGGCCTCGATGGTGCGCATCTCGTCCCGCACGCGCGCGAGTGCCCCGTCCCAGGCGGCCTGCGGGGCGGCGTGGATCGCGCGCGTTCCCGGTGCGGCGGCGAGGACCGCGTCCTCCGCGGCGCCCACGGCGGCGTAGTCACCGCCGGAGGCGAGCTCGTGCCAGGCGGTGCGCTCGGGGCCGCGCAGGTCGGCGACGGCGGCCTCCGTGAGGGTACGTCGGGTCTCGACCGCGCCGGCGAACAGCCGCAGCCGGTCTCCGTCGAGCTTCCCGGCCAGGCGCGCGCCGACCAGGACGGCGTCCTCCTGGGCCAACGCCTCCCCCGCGCGGGAGAACTCGAGCAGCACGCGCGCGTCGGAGCCGAGATCGGCGTCCTGGATGCCGGTCAGGGCGCCGCCCACGGAGAAGGCCGCCGCGATCGTCTGCGTGTACCGCGCGTAGGTCTGCTCCCAGCCTGCCCTGCGGTCCAGCACCGCGGTCCGCAGCGAGCCGAGCCGTTCGGCACCGGTGACGAAGTCCTCCAGCCGCTGGGCCACTCCGGCGGGCAGTTCCTCGGAGTCGGCGACGGTGCTGGTGTCGCCGAGCCGCAGCTCGGCCACGGCGGCGTCGGTGCGTTCGGTGAGCTTCCGGTAGTCGCCGGCCTGCACCGAGGCGGGGTCCGTGGTGAGCCGGACCGCGGTCGCGCGCTCGGTCTGGAGGGCGGCGACGGCGGTCGCGACGGGCGCGCGGATCTCGGCGTCGACGCGCTGAACCTGCCGGAGTCCGGAGACGTCCTGCGCGGTGGTGACCGTGGCGTGGGCCCACAGGGCCAGCAGGGAGACCACGGGCACCATCAGCAGGCAGACGATCTTGGCCCGGACGGTGCGCGGCCGGATCCGCCACCCCCCTGCGCGCGCGGGTACGTCCTCGGGCAGCGCGCCCGCGGGCCCGTCCGGGCCTTCGTCGGCGGGCGGTCCCGCGTGGGCGCGGCGGCCGCGCACGAGCGGTGACGACGGCGTCTCGGCGCCGGGTGCGGTGGTCCTACGGGGTGTACGCATGGCCTCCTCGCTCGGAAGGGGTTCGTCGGGGCGCGCCGGGGGCTAGCGGGCGACGCTCTGGACCGGCCGCTGCGCGGAGGCGGAGGCCGCGCGCTCCCCCGTCGTCGGGGACAGGGCGACGAAGGCCGAGGTCAGGAAGAGATAGGACCCGAGGCCGACGGCGAGGGGGAAGATGAACTGCATCGCCGTGGCCCCGGGCAGGACGTCCCCGGCGGGTGCGACCCGCACGCTCACCGCGAACATCCCGGTGTAGTGCATGCTGCTCACCGCCGCGCCCATGATCAGGGAGGCGACGGTGACGGCGACGGCCGACTTGATGTTGAGCGCCGCCCACAGTGCCGCCGTGGCGGCGACGACGGCGATCAGCACCGAGAGCCCGACGAGGGCGGGGTCGTAGCTCACGTCGCCGTGCAGGCGCACGGCCGCCATGCCCAGGTAGTGCATGCTGGCCACCCCCAGCCCGGTGGTGAGACCGCCCAGGAGGAGTGCGCGCGTGCGGTCGCGGCTGTAGCCGACGGCGAAGACCCCGGCGCAGACGACGGCCATGGCGACGAGCAGGCTCGCGACGGTCAGCGGCACGTCGTAGCGGATGTCGGTGCCACTGACGCTGAAGCCCAGCATGGCCACGAAGTGCATGGTCCAGATGCCGGTGCCGAGGGCGGAGGCGGCGGTGACGAGCCAGTTGCGGCGCGAGCGGCCGGTGGCGCCGAGGGCGCGGACGGTGCAGCGCAGCCCCAGCGCGGCGCCGATGCAGGCCATGGCGTACGACAGCGCGGGGGTCAGCCACCCCAGGGCGGCGTGGTCCAGGTGTCCCATGGCCCAGGGACGCTAGTCGGGGCAGGGGCGCACAAAGAGGGCGCATTTCGAAAGCTGTTGCAATATGACACGGATTCCGCTCGAAACGATCGGCTGCCGCTCGAACATGTGCGCCGCTGCGTCATCTCTGCAAGCGAGGAGGTCACTCCCTCCGGTGAGGGATCATGCGGAACATGAGCGACGACCACACACATGTCCAGGAGTTCTTCACCGCCCGCGCCGCCGACTGGGACGCCAGGTTCCCCGACGACGGCCCCGCGTACGATGCCGCGGTCGCCGACCTCGGTCTGCGCGAGGGGGACCGCGTGCTCGACGCGGGCTGCGGCACCGGACGGGCCTTGCCGCCCCTGCGTGCGGCCGTGGGAGCCTCGGGAGTGGTCCTCGGCGCCGATCTCACTCCGGCCATGCTGCAGGCCGCCGTACGGGCGGGACGGCACCGGGACGGGCAGCTGCTGCTCACCGACGTGGCGGCGCTCCCGCTGCGGTCGGAGTCGCTGGACGCCGTGTTCGGAGCAGGGCTCATCGCGCACCTGCCCCATCCGGCGCGGAACCTGCGGGAGTTGGCCCGTGTGGTGCGCCCGGGCGGCACCCTCGCCCTGTTCCACCCGATCGGCAGGGCCGCCCTCGCGGCTCGTCAGGGGCGGCAGATCACCCCGGACGACCTGCGGGCGGAGGCCAGCCTCCGGCCGCTGCTGGCCGGTTCCGGGTGGCGCATGACGTCGTACGTCGACGCGGACGACCGCTTCCTGGCGCTCGCCGTACGCGAGGGCTGAGCTCAGCGCGCCCGGCCGGGCACCCGGCGCCCTCGACCGCGCCGTCCCCCTTCTGCCCCCGGAATTTCAACTCTACGTTGAACAGCAGGAGATGGACGATCAGCCATGGCAACCACGCAGGGGAAGGTGGTCAGCATGCTCGGCAGGATCCGACAGTCCTGGGGCAGAGTTCTGGACGCATGGCGCACGGAGTCCGGCGGCGATCAGGACGGCCGTACGCACAACCTGTTCGAGGCCGCCGCAGCCTACGTCTCGGCCTGCGCGGAGGACGACCAGGAGCGCATCGACGAGGCGGCGGGATGGGTGTCGCCGGAGGCGCTGTCGTTCGGGGTGAACGAGCTGGCCTGCCGGGCCGTCATCGCCCTCGCGCGGGCACGCGACGAGTCCCCCGGGACCGTCGCGCGGGACCTCCTCGGCCTGCCGGCGGCCTGAACCGCGCCGCGCTCACAGGTCGATTTCACCCCGTCCAGGTGGAAAGCTGCAGCTCCGGGTGGGCTGGGGAGTCGTGACAAGGGCCTTCCGCTCGCATTAGGGTGCGCGCCGATGGACGAACCGATGGGGAGGCTGGGATGGCCGGGACGGACGAGGACGCCGTCGCCGCCGAGGACGACGCGCTCTATGTGCTGACGGCGGTGCTGCTGACGCCTGCGAAGTTCCCGAGCGTGCTGGGCGACGACTATCCGGAGGCATGCGCGGCGCTCGGCCTCGCGCCCCTCGCCGACGGGTACGGGCTGGTGCTCGGCCAGGACGGCGACGGTGCCCGCTGGACGGTCGTCATCGACGACGTCTCGCTGGTCGCGGTCGCCATCGCGTCGTGGGACTGCGGCATGGAGTACGACCTGTCGCCCGACGAGCGCACGGTCGTGGCCGCCCTGCCCGGCTGGCCCCTGGCGGTCGCCGTAGCGGCCCCCAACGTGCCCCCGCCGCACGACCCCGACCCCGACGACGCCGACGGTCCGCCCCTGGCACCGCCGGACACCTCCACCTGGGGCCCGGCACAGCGCCGGCTCGGCGCCGACGAGATCGCCCTGCAGTGGGCGCTGTGGCGCGAGCAGATCGACGACGCCGACTTCCCGAGTTCCGGGGACGGCCCGGGGGCCGCCGAGGGCCTGGAGGTCGCCCAGGAGGCCGCCGAGGCCGCACCGCAGGAGACCGCGGGCGAGTCCTCGCGTGAGTCGTCGGACGAGGGCGAGCCGAAGCCCAAGGGGCACAGCGGCATCCGCCGGGTCCTCGCCGAGGCACGCGCGTACGTGGACAACCCGCCGCCCCTCGGACGGGTCCGGTCCGCCTTCGCCTCGGGCGACGCCCGCACCTTGCGTGCCGACGGTCCCGGCTGGTCGCTCGTGGCCAGGACCGACGACATCGCGTTCGTGCTGCTCGACGACGAGCCCGGCGAGGTCCTGCCGGTGGGCCGCGGCCCGGAACTGCCGGGTCTGCTGGAGGCGCTCGACAAGATGGCGGTACGCCCCAGCTGAGGCCGTCGACGCCGTTGCGGCCGTAGGCCACGGGGTGCGCGCTTCAGGGCGTGTACTGCGACGGCACGTAGGCCGCACCCATACGACGGCACCGCTCCATGTGGCCCCAACCCATGGATGAGGGGACCGAAGAATCACACCATGGGGCAGCTCCGACGCCGCCCCTGGCGTCGGCTCCCGTCCCTGGAGGCCGCCATGCGCCTGTCCCGAGGTGTTCCCTTCGTCGCCGTCACCCTGATCGCGGCCGCGCTCATCGGGCCGACGTCCGCCGGGGCCGCACCGGCCGGCGAGGACCACTGCGGACGCCAGGAGCGGGTGCGGATCCCCGGCGCGGCCTTCCAGCGGAGTGCCTGTCTGCCGGACCTGACCACCACGGGCCTCGCCGGGACGCCGTACACCGACATGGCGGACCAGGCGGGGCTGACGGCCGCCGGCACCCGGGTGCCGTCCGGGGTGCCGGGGATCCAGATCGACGGCTACTTCCCGGACTCCTCGCGCTTCAACGCCACCCACGGCTGGAAGCACGACGCGCAGTTCGTCCTCCGGCTGCCGGACCGCTGGAACGGCGGCCTGATCGTCACGGGCGCCCCCGGCACGCGCCGGCAGTACGCCACGGACAAGGCGATCTCGGACCAGGTGCTCGCGCAGGGCTACGCGTACGCGGCGACCGACAAGGGCAACAACGGTGCCGACTTCTACCGTGACGGCACCCGGCCCGGTGACGCGGTGGCTGAGTGGAACACCCGGACCACCCAACTCACCCGCGCGGCCCGGAAGGCCGTGGCGCAGCGCTACGGGCATCTCCCGCGCCGTACGTTCGTCACCGGCATCTCCAACGGGGGCTACCTCACCCGCTGGCAGCTGGAGAACCACCCGGAGCTGTACGACGGAGGCGTGGACTGGGAAGGGGCGCTGTGGACCGCGAACGGCCCCAACCTGCTCACCTCGCTCCCCACCACCGTGGCCCGCATGCTCGGTTCCGCACGGGACGAGGACCTGTACGGGGTGGGCTTCGCACGCGGCTCCGAGTTCCTGTGGCCGTACCACGGGAAGGCCTACTGGGGCGTCACGCAGAAGATCTACCGGGCGGAGTTCGACCCGACGTACGCCCCGGGCTGCCCGGGCCTCTCCGCCGGCACGACCGCGGAACAGATCCTCGCGCCCTGCGCCGAGGACGCGGCCTACGACTACGCGTCCCGTCCGGCTTCCGTCCATAGAGCGGTGGCCCGGGTGGCGTTGACCGGACGGATCGGCAGACCGCTGATCACGCTGCACGGCGATCTGGACGCGCTGCTGCCGAAGGCGGCCGACTCCGACGTGTACGCGCGCATGGTCGGCGCCGCCGGCCGGGGCTCGTTGCACCGCTACTACACGGTCGAGGGCGGCACGCACGTCGACGGGCTGTACGACACCTATCCGGACCGGCTGCGGCCGATCCTGCCCTGCTACCGCTCCGCGTTCGACGCGCTGGTCTCCTGGGTGGACCGGGACGTCCGGCCGCCCGCGGACCGAACCGTGGGCAGGCCCGCGAGCGGCGACGTCGTCAACTCCTGCGCCCTGTCGGACCCGGCCGAGCGCTAGCCGGCGAGCCTGGCCGGCGGATCATTTGCCGGCCAGGCCGCCGGTGTCTCAGCGGCCGAGCTCCTTGCGGGTGGTGCGGCGCAGCCTGCGCCGCTGTGAGGGGTCGAGTGCGAGGTACGCGCCGGCCGGGACGCCCAGAATGATCAGGAGCGCTGCCCACCAGGGCAGCCAGATGAGCAGAATGATCCCGACCGCCGCACCTCCTGCGGCGATCTTGTGGTTCCTCGTCATGTGTGTCGCCTCCTCCGCGGCGCACTGCCGCTCTCTGCTCTCAAAACGGGCCCGCGCTTCCCGCGGTTCCGCACCGCGACCCTGAGACGTCCCTGAGGTGCACCCCCTACTGGTCCACCTCCTGCCCCACCCTCCCACGGCAGTGACGCGGAACACAGCCCTGTCCTGCGGGTCCGCGCCGACCGGTGCTGTACCCTCGGCGACCGGCCTGGTAGTCAAATTTGAGGAATTCACTATCGCTGTGCAGACGGTACCCCCGGCACTTCCCTCCGAGATCTTCGAACTGGCCCGCCGTTCCGCCGTGTTCGTCCCCGGCGATCCGGCCCGCACCGGCAGGGTCGCCTTCTGGTGCCCCGACGGTGAAGCCCTTCCGGTCGTCGAGGCGGCGTCGGCCGAGGACCTGACCGTCGTCGTGCCCGGCGGCGACGGAGTCGAGCTCATCGCGGTCCCCGCCGTGCTGCTGCCCCTGCGTGCCGCGCTGCCCGTCCTGATCCGCGCGCGGGTCACCGCGGACGCCCACCGAGGTCCCGCCTTCTGGGGCGCGGCGGCCGCCCTGGCACTGCAGTTCGCGGCGCGGGGGCTGCTGCTGCCCGGGGTGTCACCCGCCGACCACGACGCCTGGCGCATCGGCCCGCTGAACGCCGCGGACCTGGATCACATCCGCCGACTCGCCGCGGCGATGCCGCCCGAGGCGCACGCCGTACCGCCGGCGGCCGACGGGCCCTTGCGGCTTCCCGACCCCGAACGGCTGCTGCGCTCCTTCCTGGACGCCGTCGCGGACACCCTGCCCCGCACGCCCGCGGCCCCGCTGGTGACCGGTGGCCCCGCCTACGCCGCCCCGGAACCGCAGCTGCTGCCCGGGCACCGCGCGTGGGCGGCCGATGTGGCCGCGGGCCACGACGCCGGCGTCCGCCTGTCCCTGCGCGTCGAGGTTCCCGGCCTGGCGGCGATGACCGACGAGGACGCGGCGCCCGCCTTCCGTGCCGTGCTCCAGGTGCACGGCGTGAGTGATCCGGCGCTCGTCGCGGACGCCGCCCAGGTGTGGGCCGGCACCTCCCCCTTCGGCTCCCGCGCGCGGATGGACGCCCTGCTGGCCCTGCGCGGCGCGGCACGGGCGTGGCCGCCCCTCGCGCCCCTGCTCTCGGCCGCCGTGCCGGACGCCGTGGAACTGGCCGACGAGGAGGTCACCGACCTGCTCTCCACCGGCGCCCGGGCGCTGTCCGCAGCGGGCGTCGAGGTGCACTGGCCCAGGGAGCTGGCCCATGAGCTCACCGCCCGCGCGGTGGTGGGCCCGCCCGACGACGAGACGGGCCCCGCCAGGCTCGACTCCGGCACACCGTCCTTCCTGTCCGCCGACGCCCTGCTCGCCTTCGACTGGCGGTTCGCGCTGGGCGACCAGCAGCTCAGCCGCGCGGACCTGGACCGTCTGGCCGAGGCAGGCCGGCCGCTCGTGCGGTTGCGCGACCAGTGGGTCCTGGTCGATCCCGATGAGGTGCGCCGGGCGCGCGGGCAGCGGGACCGCAAGGTGACACCCGTCGACGCCCTGAGCGCCGCTCTGACGGGCTCGGCCGAGATCGACGGGCGCCGCGTCGAGGTGCAGCCCACGGGGTGGCTGGCGGCCCTGCGGGAGCGGCTCGCCGACCCCGAGGGGCAGGAGCCGGTCCCGCAGCCCGCCGCGCTCGCCGCCACCCTGCGCGACTACCAGCGGCGGGGCCTGAACTGGCTGGCCCGGACGACCTCCTCCGGCCTGGGCTGCTGCCTGGCCGACGACATGGGTCTCGGCAAGACCATCACGCTGATCGCCCTGCATCTGCACCGGCAGACGGACGACGCGTCGGCCGGTCCCACCCTGGTGGTGTGCCCGACCTCGCTGATGGGCAACTGGCAGCGCGAGATCGAGAAGTTCGCGCCCGGAACCCCCGTGCGCCGCTTCCACGGCGCCCGGCGCGACCTCGACGGCCTCGCCGACGGCGAGTTCGTGCTCACCACGTACGGCACGATGCGGCTGGACGCGCCCCGGCTCGCCGAGGTGCCCTGGGGCATGGTCGTGGCCGACGAGGCGCAGCATGTGAAGAACCCCTATTCGGCCACCGCGCGGGCGCTTCGTTCCATCGGCGCACGCGCGCGCGTGGCGCTCACCGGAACCCCGGTCGAGAACAACCTGTCGGAGCTGTGGGCGATCCTCGACTGGACGACCCCGGGACTGCTCGGCCGGCTCGGCACGTTCCGCACCCGGTACGCGCAGTCCGTCGAGAGCGGTCAGGACCCGGCCGCCGCCGAGCGGCTCGCCCGGCTGGTCCGGCCGTTCCTGTTGCGCCGCCGCAAGTCCGACCCCGGGATCGCGCCGGAACTGCCGCCGAAGACCGAGACCGACCGCGCGGTGTCGCTCTCGACGGAGCAGGCGGGGCTGTACGAGGCGGTGGTGCGCGAGACGCTCGCCGAGATCGCCGGGGCCGACAGCATGGCGCGGCGCGGGATGATCGTGAAGCTGCTGACGGGCCTGAAGCAGATCTGCAACCACCCGGCGCAGTACCTCAAGGAGGAGCGGCCGAAGATCGCCGGGCGCTCGGGGAAGCTGGAGCTGCTGGACGAGCTCCTCGACACGATCCTCTCCGAGGGGGCGGGCGTTCTGGTCTTCACCCAGTACGTGCGCATGGGACGCCTCATCGAACAGCATCTGGCGGCCCGTGGGGTGCCCTCGCAGTTCCTGCACGGAGGGACGCCGATCGCCGCGCGCGAGGAGCTGGTGCGCCGGTTCCAGGAGGGGGAAGTGCCGGTCTTCCTGCTGTCGTTGAAGGCCGCGGGCACCGGCTTGAACCTCACCCGGGCCGAGCACGTCGTGCACTACGACCGCTGGTGGAACCCGGCGGTGGAGGCGCAGGCCACCGACCGCGCGTACCGCATCGGGCAGACGCGGCCCGTGCAGGTGCACCGGCTGATCGCCGAGGGGACGATCGAGGACCGGATCGCGGACATGCTGCACCGCAAGAAGGAACTCGCCGCCGCCGTGCTCGGGGCCGGTCAAGCGGCGTTGACGGAGCTCTCGGACGCGGAGCTGGCCGAGCTGGTGGAACTGCGAGGAGGCGCATGATGAATCGCTACGACGGTGACGAGCACACCGAGCGCACGTTCGCGGCGCTGCCGCCCGCGCAAGGGAGGGCTTTCGCGCAGACGTGGTGGGGACGGGCCTGGCTGAAGGCGCTGGAGGACGCGGCGCTGGACGCCCAGCAGCTCAAGGCGGGCCGCAGGCTCGCCCGCGCGGGAAGCGTGGGCGCGGTGTCGGTGCGTCCGGGGCGCATCACGGCCGTCGTCCAGGACCGCGACCGCACGCAGCACCGGGCGGACGTCCTGCTGGAGGAGCTGTCCGGCGAACAGTGGGACCGGTTCCTGGACATGACCGTCGAGCGGGCGGGGCATGTCGCGGCACTGCTGGACCGTGACATGCCTCCGCACCTGGTCGAGGACGCGGCGGCCACCGGCGTCGACCTGCTGCCGGGTATGGGCGACCTGGAGCCCGAGTGCGGCTGCGGTGCCTGGGACCACTGCGCGCACACAGCGGCGCTGTGCTACCAGGTGGCCCGGCTGCTCGACCAGGATCCGTTCGTGCTGCTGCTGATGCGAGGGCGGGGCGAACGCGCCGTGCTGGACGACATCCAGGCCCGCAGCGCCGCGCCAGCCGAGGCGGCGCCGGAACCGGACGGCGTGGACGCGGCGGAGGCGTTCGCGGCGGGGGACATCCTGCCGCCGCTGCCGGAACTCCCCCGGCTTCCCGAGCACCCGGGCGTACCGCCGTCCCTGGACACCGAGACACCGCCGCCGTCCGGTCTCGACCCGGCCGCGTTGGAATACCTCGCCGCCGGCGCCGCGGCGCAGGCGCACCTCCTGCTCTCCGACGCGCTGCGCGGAGTGGCGGAGCACGCTGCCCTGACACCGGCCCAGGACGCGGTCCGGCTCGCCGCGGGTACATCCGTGCAGGCCGTGCGGGAGCGCCTGGCCCGTGGCTCGGGGCGCAGCCGCGAGCAGCTGGAGCTGGCCGTACGGGCCTGGGAGATCGGCGGGGCCGCCGCGCTGGACGTCCTGGAGGACGAGTGGGCCGTGGAGGGTGACACGCTCGTACGCGCGCGTGCGGCTCTGGAGTCGGCCTGGGACGAGGACGAACGGCCGTCGCTGCGGGCGAAGGCCAACCGGTGGACGGCCTCCGGTGCCGCCGGGCAGGTCCGGCTGGGACGGGACGGCCGCTGGTGGCCGTACCGCAAGGAGCGGGGCCGCTGGGTGCCCGCGGGCGGCCCGGCCCAGGACCCGGCCACGGCACTGGCCTCGGCGACGGCAGGGGCCGAGGAGTAACTCGCGCATCTCTCCCCGCGGACCGATGGGAGTTCGGGGCGTCGGCTCGACGAGCGGCCGACGCCCCGCGTTCACCCGGGGGTCGTACGGCGTTCCGCGCGGGGGCCAAATCTGGCCACTGTCAGCGAACTTGCTCCTCAGGAGGCCCGATGTCCCCGCACGCCACCGGCCGGCGACGCGTCCACCGTTCCGTCGCAGCGGGCGTACCCCTGGCCGTTCTGGTCGTCCTTGCGGCCACCGCCCCGGCCGTGGGCACGTCCTCCAGGGAGGCCCGGGTCATCGGCACCGCCACGCTCGGCGACATACCGCTCGGCGCCTTCAGCAACGCCCTGCTGCCCGGCACCGTCGCCGACGACCGGGGGGTCGACCTCGGTGGCATCGGCAGTGACATCTATCCGACCGGCCGCAAGGGCGAGTTCTGGACCGTCACCGACCGCGGTCCCAACGGCCAGATCAAGGTGGGCGGCAGCAAGCGCCGCACCTTCCCGGTGCCCGGCTTCGACCCGGCCATCGTCAAGATCCGGGTCTCGGGCGACGCGGTGCGGGTCGTCGACGCGATCCCGCTGACCACCTCCTCCGGCAGGCCCGTCACCGGCCTGTCCAACCAGAAGGGCCGCGACGAGGCGCCGTACTCCTACGACGCGTCCACGCCGCTGGCGTACAACCCCGATGGCCTCGACACCGAGGGCATCGTGCGGGCCAAGGACGGGAGCTTCTGGCTGGTCGACGAGTACGGGCCCTCGCTCGTGCACGTCTCCGCGCGCGGGAAGGTGCTCACGCGCTATGTGCCCGAGGGGCTGAACCTCACCGGCGCCGACTACCCGGTGGTCGAAGCGCTGCCCGCCGTCCTGCTGCACCGCAAGAACAACCGCGGTTTCGAGGGTCTCGCCCAGTTGCCCGGCGGTGACCTGGTGCTGGCCGTGCAGAGCCCGCTCTCGCTGCCCGACCCGGACGCCGGGGAGGCCTCGCGGACCACCCGTCTGCTGCGCTTCTCGCCGAAGCAGAAGGCGGTCACCGCGGAGTACGCGTACCGCTTCGACCCGGTGAACGTGGTCGACCCCGGCGAGGACGACACCTCCGAGCTGAAGATCTCCTCGGTGGTCGCCGTCGGCGGCAACCGTCTGCTGGTGGAGGAGCGCACCGACAAGGCCGCCCGGCTGCACGTGGTCCGGCTGGACAAGGACGCGGACATCCTCGGCGGCCCCTGGGACGACGACACCACGTCCCCGTCGCTGGAGCAGCTCGAGGACCCGGCCGCCGCGGGTGTGCCCGTCCTCGCCAAGAAGCTGGTCGTCGACCTCGGTACGGTCGCCGGGGTGCCCGGCAAGATCGAGGGCGTCGCGCGCGTGGGCCACGACACGCTCGCCCTGATCAACGACAACGACTTCGGCATGACCGACGGGACAGGCGCGTTCGACGCGCAGGGCCGGCTCGTCGACAGCGGGATCGAGACGACGGTGACGTACGTCCGGCTGCCGCGCGGCATCTGACAGCGGCCTCCACGCGTGCGTGGCGGTCGACCTCCGCCCCGCACGCGACCGTCGCACCCTGGGGCCTTACGGCCCTACAGCCCTACAGCCCTACAGCCCTACGACAGGTCGGCCTCGTCGAGCTCCGGCAGCAGCGACTCGATCGCACTGGGCAGGTCGCTGGGAAGGTCACTGGGCAAATCGCTGGGGAAACCCGACGGCAGCTCGCTCGGCAGTCTGCTGGGCAGTTCGGTGGGAAGGCTGAAGGACGGCCTCGGTGACGGGCTCCGGGTGCTCTCCCCGGACGGCTTCTCCTCCGGCGAGTCGTCGCTGCCCGAGGCCAGCAGCACCACGAGGGCGACGGCCACGCCCGCCACGATCACCGCGAGCAGGGCGAGCAACGGACCGCGTCGCCTCCCCGGGCCTCCGCCGGGCGGCGGCCCGTCGTACGGGGGCGGTCCGGAGCCGTCGGGTGGCGGTCCGGAGCCGTCGGTGGGTGGTCCGGCGCCGTCGGGCGGCGGGCCGAAGCCACCGCCCGGCGGCGGACCGGGCGGCTGGGGCGGTACGGGCGGGATGGCCATACCGCCCAGCGTCGCCTCCCGACGGTGATCACGCGAGCCCGTCGCGGAAGTTGGTACCGGCCCATGCGGTGGACGGAACGATTCCGACGCATACCCCGCCATGACACACCCCGCAAAGGCGCCGCACGCTCACCCGAAGGCGGCGTGCGGCGCCCGTACGAGTGCGTAGTCGGTCAGCCGCGGGCTCCCAGGAGGTGGTCCATCGCCAGCTGGTCGAGCTGCTCGAAGGCCATCCCGCGCGCGGCGGCCGCGTCCACGTCGAAGTCCTCGAACGCGGCACGGTCGGCGAGCAGGGACTGCAGCCCGTCGCCCGCGGTCGGCTGCGCGAGCTCGTCCAGCCGCGCGGCCCGCAGCGCCTCCTGCACCTGCGGGTCCGCGCGGAAGGCCGCAGCGCGCTCCTTGAGGATCAGGTAGTTGCGCATGCAGCCCGCGGCCGACGCCCACACCCCGTCCAGGTCCTCCGTCCGCGGCGGCTTGAAGTCGAAGTGACGCGGCCCCGCGTACCCCGCGCTTTCCAGCAGGTCCACCAGCCAGAAGGCCGCACGCAGGTCACCGGCGCCGAACCGCAGGTCCTGGTCGTACTTGATGCCGGACTGACCGTTGAGGTCGATGTGGAAGAGCTTGCCCGCCCACAGCGCCTGCGCGATGCCGTGCGGGAAGTTCAGCCCGGCCATCTGCTCGTGCCCCACCTCGGGGTTCACCCCGTACAGCTCGGGGCGCTCCAGGCGCTCGATGAACGCCAGCGCGTGACCGACCGTGGGCAGCAGGATGTCACCGCGCGGCTCGTTCGGCTTGGGCTCGATCGCGAACTTCAGGTCGTAGCCCTGGGAGGTCACGTACTCGCCCAGGAGGTCGAAGGCCTCCTTCATGCGGTCCAGGGCCACGCGCACGTCCTTGGCCGCGCCGGACTCCGCGCCCTCCCGGCCGCCCCACGCCACATACGTCTTCGCGCCCAGCTCGACCGCCAGGTCGACATTGCGGATCGTCTTGCGCAGGGCGTACCGGCGCACGTCACGGTCGTTGGCGGTGAAGGCGCCGTCCTTGAAGACCGGGTGCGTGAAGAGGTTGGTGGTGGCCATCGGCACGGTCATGCCGGTCGCCTCGAGAGCCTGCCGGAAGCGCTTGATGTGCGCCTCGCGCTCGGTGTCCGAGGATCCGAAGGGGATCAGGTCGTCGTCGTGGAAGGTCACCCCGTGGGCACCGAGTTCGGCCAGGCGCTGCACCGTCTCGACCGGGTCCAGAGCGGCCCGGGTGGCATCGCCGAAGGGGTCCCTGCCCTGCCAGCCGACGGTCCACAAGCCGAAGGTGAACCTGTCCTCGGGGGTGGGCTGGTAGTTCATGCCGCGGCTCCTTGCCTGCTGCGAGTTGCTTGCTGCCGACTATTTCGTCATGGCGCTTTACAAATTAGTATGCCGAGGCAGATCTGGGAAGAGAACAGTCGTCCTCGGGCATGGACACGCGCCGCACACCGGACCCGAGCCGCACAAGAGGAGAGCCCGATGTCAGCAGCCGAAGGACCGCTCGTCGTCGGCGTGGACACGTCCACCCAGTCGACCAAGGCCCTCGTCGTCGACGCGGCCACGGGGCGGGTCGTCGCGAGCGGACAGGCCCCGCACACCGTGTCCGCCGGGGCGGGCCGCGAGTCCGACCCGCGTCAGTGGTGGGACGCCCTGTGCGAGGCCCTGCGCCAGTGCGGCGACGCCGCGCACGAGGCCGCCGCCGTGTCGATCGGCGGCCAGCAGCACGGCCTGGTCACGCTGGACGAGCGGGGCGAACCGGTCCGCCCGGCGATGCTGTGGAACGACGTCCGCTCGGCGCCGCACGCCCGCCGGCTCATCGAGGAGCTGGGCGGCCCGAACGCCTGGGCGGAACGCACCGGCAGCGTGCCCGGCGCCTCCTTCACGGTGACGAAGTGGGCGTGGCTGGCGGAGCACGAGCCCGACGCCGTCCGCGCCACCAAGGCGGTACGCCTCCCCCACGACTACCTCACCGAGCGCCTCACCGGCGAGGGCACGACCGACCGCGGCGACGCCTCCGGCACCGGCTGGTGGGCGGCCGGCACGGAGGCGTACGACGAGGAGACCCTCGCGCATGTGGGCCTCGACCCGGCGCTGCTCCCCCGCGTGGTCCGGCCCGGCGAGGTGGCGGGCACCGTGCGCACCCACCACGACCTGCCGTTCTCCAAGGGCACCCTGGTCGCCCCCGGCACCGGCGACAACGCCGCCGCCGCGCTCGGTCTCGGCCTGCGCCCCGGCACCCCGGTGCTCAGCCTCGGCACGTCCGGCACGGTGTACGCCGTGTCCCGGCACCGCCCCGCCGATCCCACCGGCACGGTCGCGGGCTTCGCCGACGCCCACGGCGACTGGCTGCCGCTGGCCTGCACCCTGAACTGCACGCTCGCCGTCGACCGGGTGGCGGCGCTGCTGGGCCTGGACCGCGAGGCGGTGGAACCGTCCGGCGACGTCACGCTCCTGCCGTACCTGGACGGCGAGCGCACCCCGAACCTGCCGAACGCCTCGGGCCTGCTGCTCGGCCTGCGCCACGACACGACCGCGGGCCAGCTCCTGCAGGCCGCCTACGACGGCGCCGTCCACTCCCTGCTCGGCGCGCTGGACCTGGTCCTCGACGCCGACGCGGACCGCTCGGCCCCGCTGCTGCTGATCGGCGGCGGTGCGCGCGGCACGGCCTGGCAGCAGACCGTGCGCCGGCTGTCGGGGCGTCCCGTGCGGGTGCCCGAGGCCAAGGAACTGGTGGCGCTCGGCGCCGCCGCCCAGGCGGCCGGCCTGCTGACCGGGGAGGACCCGGCCGCGGTCGCCCGGCGCTGGGACACGGCCGCGGGCCCCGTGCTGGAGGCGGTGGAGCGGGACGAGGCGGCCCTGGCGCGGATTGCCAAGGTACTCTCCGACGCGGCCCCGCTGCTGGAGCGGGGCGCCCAGGCCCAGTGACCGCACGCACACCGACCGAGGACTGAGGGAGGCATGACCGCACCGCTTCCCGGACGGGCGCTGCCCGACACGCAGCAGGGCATGCGCCGCCGCAACCTCGCCCGGGTGATGCACACCGTGAGCGCGGACGGCCCCCTGTCCCGGGCCGCCGTCGCCTCCCGGATCGGCCTGACGCGGGCGGCGGTGTCGACCCTCGTGGACGAGCTGATCCGCGCCGGGCTGATCGAGGAACTGGGCCCGGAGCGCCCCGGCCGGGTGGGCCGGCCCGGCTCGGCGCTCGCCGTCAGCGCACACGGCCCGGCCGGCATCGGCGCCGAGATCGGCGTCGACCACCTCGCGGTGTGCGCAGTGGATCTGCGCGGCGCGATACGGGCCAGGGCCGTGCGGCACGGCGCGAACCGGGGGCGTGCCGCCGAACCGGTGATCCGGGAACTGACCGAGCTGGTGCGGGCGGTCGTCGCGGAGGCGGGACGCGAAGGGCTGTGGCCGGCCGGGCTCGCGGTGGCGGTGCCCGGTCTGGTGGCCCGCGACGGCCGTACGGTCGTCCGGGCGCCGAACCTCGAATGGCACGACGTCGACCTCGGGGCGCTGCTGCCCGAGGAGTTCGCGCTCACCGTGGACAACGAGGCGAACTTCGGCGCGCTCGCCGAACTCTGGCTCGGTGAGGGAACACCGCGGGACTTCCTGCACGTGTCCGCGGAGATCGGCATCGGTGCGGCCGTCGTCGTGGACGGGCAACTGCTGCGCGGCACGCGGGGGTTCGCGGGCGAGCTGGGGCACGTTCCGGTCCGCCCGGAGGGACCGCCCTGCCCGTGCGGGGGGCGCGGCTGTCTGGAGCAGTACGCCGGTGAGGAGGCGGTGCTGCGGGCGGCGGGCCTGGAACCGGGCGACGACCGCGTCGGACTGCTCGCGGGACGGGCCGCCGAGGGGGACACAAACGTACGGGGAGCACTGCACGAGGCGGGCGAGGCGCTCGGCGTCGCGCTGACCGGTGCCGTGAACCTGCTGGACCCCGAGAGCGTGGTGCTCGGCGGCGCGCTGGCCGGGCTCGCACCCTGGCTGCTGCCCGCGCTGGAGGCCGAGTTGGACGGGCGTACCGCGGGCGCGGCCTGTCCGGTGTCCGTGTCGCGGCTCGGGCCCGAGGGGCCGCTGCTGGGCGCCGCGCACTGGGTGGTGCGCGGTGTGCTGGACGATCCGGCCGCGGTGGGCGAACGAGCCTGAGACCAGGCGCCCTTCACCCGGTCGAGTGAGCGAGTTCTCCACAAGCCGACCGCCGTCCACGGAAACACTGCGGGTCCTTCGAGCCGGTCCCTTGGCGCCGTACCGTGATGCACGGATTCCACACCCGCCTGCACGAGACCGCGTCCACTTCCACACCCGCGTCCACCCTCCAGCTCCGACCCGGAACCCGGGCTTCTCCCGACCCCCGCCGAGCCCGCCCACCCCCGACCGAGAGGCACGACCCGTATGGAAAGGGCCCGACCACTGACCGACAGACGCACGCTGCTCAAGGGCGCCGCCCTCGCCGCCGTGCCCTACGCGCTGCTCCCCGGACCGCAGGCCGGCGCCCAGGTTCCGGCCCCCGACCAGCCGACCGCCGAGTGGCAGGGGGCGAACACCGCCAACTTCACCGCTGCCCGCAGACCGCTGGACCACCGGGTCGACCTGGTCGTCGTCCATGTCACCCAGACCGACTACCTCGGCACCCTGTCCGTCTTCCGGAACCCGAAGAAGAAGGTGTCCGCGCACTACGTCGTCCGCTCCGCCGACGGTCATGTCGCGCAGTGCGTACGGGAGTCGGACATCGCCTGGCACGCGGGGAACTGGGACTACAACACCCGCAGCATCGGCATCGAGCACGAGGGCTGGGTGGACCGGCCCGCCTACTTCACCGACGCCCTGTACGAGCGGTCGGCCGCACTGACCGCGGCGATCTGCGCCCGGCACGGCATCCCGAGGGACAGGAGGCACATCATCGGCCATCACGAGGTGCCCGGCACCGACCACACCGATCCCGGACCTCTCTGGGACTGGAAGCGCTACCTGAGACTCGTCAAAGCCGCCTGAGGGAGTCTTCCGGCCAGTCGTTCGGGTGACGCCGGTCGAAACGGTTGTCCGCGCGCGTACGCGGAGTGACGATGTCCCCAGCCGCATCGCCGTCCGTGGAGGCCGAGTTGACCGATCCGTGGGTGGCCCTGGAGCCGGGGGCCGACCCTGCCGAGCGCGCCCGGACGCTGCGCCGCGCGTATGAGACGTTCACCGCGGCGGGCACCGTGCCGAAGCCGGTGCGTGCCGTGGTGGCCGACTCCTGGCGGCGTTCCGCGAGAGCGGGCGTCGGGCCGGACGGCACGGCGAGCGTGGAACTCGCCGACGGCGACCTCGGCGCCTACCGGGCGGAGCATCCGCTGGCCCGGGTGATGCCGCTCTTCCGCGAGCTGATGGGCACCTTCGCGGCCGACGGCGAGCATCTGCTCGCGGTGTGCGACGCGCACGGCAGGCTGCTGTGGGTCGAGGGACATGCCTCGACCCGGCGGCAGGCGGACCGGATGAACTTCGTCCCCGGCGCCCGCTGGTCGGAGACGGCGGTCGGGACGAACGCCCCCGGCACGGCGGTCGCCGTCGACCGGCCGGTGCAGGTGTTCGCCGCCGAGCACTTCATCCGGCAGGTGCAGCCCTGGACCTGCGCGGCGGCACCCGTGCACGATCCGCGCACCGGGCGGGTGCTCGGGGCCGTGGACATCACCGGCGGGGACGGGCTGGCCCATCCGCACAGCCTGGGCTTCGTGCAGGCGGTCGCGCGGGCCGCCGAGTCCCATCTGGCGCTGCTCGCCCCGCCGGGCCCGGCCGAGGACACCCACGAGCTGTCCGCGCTCGGCCGGGACGAGGCCCTGCTGCTCACCGACGGCCGCACGGTCAGGCTCAGCCGCCGGCACAGCGAGATCCTGGTGCTGCTCGCCCGGCACCCGGAAGGGCTGACCGGCGACGAACTGCTGTGCGCGCTGTACGAGGACGAGTCGGTGACGCCCGTGACGCTGCGGGCCGAACTCGCCCGGCTGCGGCGGCTGCTCGGCCCGGGCCTGCTGGCCTCCCGGCCGTACCGGCTCACCGTGCCGGTCGAGTCGGACCTCGGCATCGTCGAGCGGCGGCTGGCGGCGGGGGCGGTCGGCGCGGCGGCGACGGCGTACACCGGTCCGCTGCTGCCCGCCTCGCAGGCACCGGCGGTGGCCCGGATCAGGCGCCGGCTCGCCGACGGACTGCGTACGGCGTTGATCGTCCGCCGGGACCCCGACCTGCTGGCGGACTGGGCGCACGCGCCCTGGGGCGAGGACGACCTCGACGTGTGGCAGGCCCTGGCCGCCGTACGCCCGACCGCGACGGTCCGCTCCCGGCTCGCCGCACTGGAGTCGGAGCTGGCGGTAGCGCCGGCCAGGATGCCGCGCTGACCGGGCAGCAGCGCGCGGCCCGCGCAACGTCCTTGCAACCTCCCGCTGCCTAGCCTCGCGCCGAGAGCTGCCCAACGGCGGGCAGCGCTGTTGCAGGGAGGCAGGCCGGCATGACCCGTTACGCGGCACCCGGGACCGAGGGCGCGATCGTCTCCTACCAGGCGCGCTACGACCACTTCATCGGCGGCGAGTACGTGCCGCCGGTTCGGGGGCAGTACTTCGAGAACCCCTCCCCGGTGAACGGGCAGCCGTTCACCGAGATCGCGCGCGGTACGGCCGAGGACGTGGAGCGCGCCCTGGACGCCGCGCACGCGGCAGCTCCGGCCTGGGGGCGTACGCCGGTGGCCGAACGCTCCGGCATCCTGCTGAAGATCGCCGACCGGATGGAGGCGAACCTGGAGCGGTTGGCGGTCGCCGAGAGCTGGGAGAACGGCAAGCCGGTGCGCGAGACGCTGGCGGCCGACATCCCCCTCGCCATCGACCACTTCCGCTACTTCGCCGGAGCGATCCGCGCCCAGGAGGGCTCGCTCGGCGAGATCGACGACGACACAGTGGCGTACCACTTCCACGAGCCGCTCGGCGTCGTCGCGCAGATCATCCCGTGGAACTTCCCGATCCTGATGGCGACCTGGAAGCTCGCCCCGGCGCTGGCGGCGGGCAACGCGGTCGTGCTCAAGCCCGCCGAGCAGACCCCGGCCTCCATCCACTACTGGCTGAGCCTGGTCGCCGATCTGCTGCCGCCGGGCGTTCTCAACGTGGTGAACGGCTTCGGCGTGGAGGCGGGCAAGCCGCTGGCGTCCAGCCCGCGGGTGGCGAAAGTGGCGTTCACCGGCGAGACCACGACGGGCCGGCTGATCATGCAGTACGCCTCGGAGAACATCACCCCGGTCACCCTCGAACTCGGGGGCAAGTCCCCGAACATCTTCTTCGAGGACGTCTGGCGGGACGACGACGACTTCCGCGACAAGGCCCTCGAAGGGTTCACGATGTTCGCGCTCAACCAGGGCGAGGTGTGCACCTGTCCGTCGCGGGCGCTCGTCCAGCGCGGCCACTACGGCGAGTTCATGGAGGCGGCGGTCGCCCGCACCGAACTGATCAAAACCGGGCATCCGCTCGACACCGACACGATGATCGGCGCCCAGGCCTCCAACGACCAGCTGGAGAAGATCCTCTCCTACCTCGACATCGGCCGGCAGGAGGGCGCCCGGGTCCTCACCGGCGGCGAGCGCGTCGAGCACGACGGCGAACTCAAGGGCGGCTACTACGTCCAGCCGACGATCTTCGAGGGCAACAACCGGATGCGGATCTTCCAGGAGGAGATCTTCGGCCCCGTCGTCTCGGTGACGTCCTTCGACGACTTCGACGACGCCATCAAGATCGCCAACGACACCCTGTACGGCCTCGGCGCCGGCGTGTGGACCCGCGACGCCAACACGGCGTACCGCGCGGGCCGGGCGATCCAGGCGGGCCGCGTCTGGACCAACTGCTACCACGCCTACCCGGCCCACGCGGCCTTCGGCGGCTACAAGGGCTCGGGCATCGGCCGCGAGACGCACAAGATGATGCTGGAGCACTACCAGCAGACGAAGAACCTGCTGTGCTCCTACAGCCCGCGGAAACTCGGGTTCTTCTAGAGCACCGGAAGTGGAGCCAGGACGGTCCTGGCTCCACTCCGTGGTGCGGGCGGGTCACTGGAACTGTGCGAAGAACCTCCAGATCTCTGCTTTGGTCCAGGTGGTGACGCCGCTTTCGCCGGCGGAGCCGTCGACCGGACCGGGGATGTGGTCTCCGTCGAACGCGGCCCACTGGACCGGGTATCCGGCACGGCAGCCCGAGTAGGTGGTGGTGATGTGCGTTCGGCTGCCGGGCGCGGGTTCGCGCGGATTCTGGGCGGTGCAGCCGTTGTTGCTGACGAACTTGTCGCGCAGGGCCCTTCCTTGCGCGATGTTGAGGACGGAGTCGTTGATGCCGTGGATGCCGAAGTAGGCGACGGGCTGGGTGCCGCCGCTGCATCCGCTGATCTGCGCGCCGGCGATGACCGCGACGGCCCGGAAGACGTTCGCCCGGCTGCAGGCGAGCGCGTAGCTCATACCGCCGCCCCAGCTGAATCCCGTGGCGAAACGCTGTGCCGGGTTGACACAGAGGCCGCTCTCGATGCGCCGGATCATGTCGTCGACGAAGGTGACGTCCTCACCGCCCGAGTTGGCCCAGCCGTTGCCGAGGCCCTGGGGGGCGACGAGGATGGCGCTGTTGTTCGACTGCTCCTGCTGGCCGTAGTAGGACCAGGCGGTCCCGCTCGTGCCGCCCGAGGCGACGTCGCCGGCGGTTCCGCCGCGCCAGTGGAACGCGAAGATCAGCCGGTAGCGGTGGCTGTTGTCGTAGTTGGCGGGAACCCGGAGGATGAAGCTGCGGCTCTTGCCTCCGCTCTGGATCGTGTGCGTACCGCTCGTCAGGGTCGGGGCGCTGCCGCACCCGCCGCCGCCTCCGGACGACAGCTTGACCATCTGCCACTGCTGGTTGGCGCCGCTCCGGTCGGCGTACTGGACGACGTTGGCGCCGTCGGCGGTGGAGGCGCCCTGCACCTCCACCGCCTTGCTGCTGGCGCGGTTGATCAGCCGGACATGGCCCGCGTCGGAGTCGGCCAGGCGGAACTGCTGGTTGGCTCCGTTGTGGTCGGCCCACTGCTGGATGGCGGCACCGTCCGCGGCCGAGGCGCCGGCCACGTCGAGGACCTTGCCCGAGTGCCGGGCCTTGAGGCGGTAGAAGCCGTCGCCGGAGTCCACGAACTGCCACTGCTGGTTGGCCCCGTCATGGCGCGCCCACTGGCTGACCCGCGCGCCGTCGGCGGTGGACGTGCCGGCGACGTCCAGCGCCTTGCCGCTGTTGCGGTTGACCAGGACGTACCAGGCGTTGGTGTCCACCGTCGCCGCCTCGGCGGGAGCCGGACGCACCACGGCGAGCACGCCGATCGCGAGGGTCGCCGCCACCACTGCGGCGACCCGGGACCACCAGCGGTGTTGTCGTGCAGGAGCCGGGAGAACCGCACCGGAGTGCCTCATCTTTCACCCCTTCCTGTGGTGGCGGATCCCGTCAGGTGCGGGTCCAGCGCTGGTTGCTGCCGCCCGAGCAGGAGTAGAGCTGGATCTGGGTGCCGTTGGCGGTGCCGGCCCCGACGGCGTCGAGGCAGAGGCCGGACTGGACGCCGACGATGGATCCGTCGGAGTTGAGGCGCCACTGCTGGTTGGCGCCGCCCCAGCAGCTGTAGATCTGGACCTTGGTGCCGTTGCCGCTGCCGGCGGCGTCCAGGCACTTGTTGCCGTAGACCCTCAGCTCGCCGGCGCTGGTGTGCGTCCACTGCTGGTTGGTGCCGGTGTTGCAGTCCCACAGCTGGAGCTGGACGCCGTCGGTGGTGCTGGAGTTCGGCACGTCCAGGCAGCGGCCCGAGGCGACGCCCTTGATCTGTCCGCCGCCCGTGGGAGGCGGGGTGGTGGTGCCGCCGTTGAGGGCGTTGAGGACCGCGGTGTACGCGGGCTTCTTGCTGCCGTCGTTGTTGAACAGCAGCGGCGTGTCCCCCGACCGCCAGGAGTCCATGTCACGCACGCCCCAGACGGTGATGCCGAGGCAGCGCGGGACGGCCAGGCAGTCGTTGGTCACGGCGGCGTAGGTCGAGGCCGAGGCGCCCTGGATGTCGAGTTCGGTGATGGCCACGTCGACGCCGAGAGCGGCGAAGTTCTGCAGGGTGGTGCGGAAGTTGGCGTTGTAGGGGCTGCCGCTGTTGAAGTGCGCCTGGAAGCCCACGCAGTCGATCGGTACGCCGCGCTGCTTGAAGTCCCGGACCATGGCGTACATGGCCTGGGTCTTGGCCCAGGTCCAGTTCTCGACGTTGTAGTCGTTGTAGCAGAGCTTGGCGGCCGGGTCGGCGGCGCGCGCGGTGCGGAACGCGACCTCGATCCAGTCGTTGCCGGTGCGCTGCAGGTTGGAGTCGCGCCGGGCTCCCGAACTGCCGTCGGCGAACGCCTCGTTCACGACGTCCCACTGGGCGATCTTGCCCTTGTAGTGGGCCATCACGCCATTGATGTGGTCGATCATCGCCTGGCGCAGCGCGCTGCCGCTGAGGCTCTGCATCCAGCCGGGCTGCTGGGAGTGCCAGGCCAGGGTGTGGCCGCGTACCTGCTTGCCGTTCTGCACCGCCCAGTTGTAGACGCGGTCGGCGGCGGCGAAGTTGAACTGGCCCCGCTGCGGTTCGGTGGCGTCGATCTTCATCTCGTTCTCGGCCGTCACCGAGTTGAACTCACGGTTCGCGATCGTCGTGTACGCCGAATCGTTGAGTCGGCCCGAGGCGATGGCGGTACCGAAGTAGCGGCCGCTCTGCGCCGCCGCGGCGCCGAGGGTGCTCTCGGCGGCGTGGGCGGACGGCGGCGCGACCAGTGCGGTGACCACACCGAGGACGCCGACGACCAACGCCAGCAGCAAGCCGCGGATCTTCCGGCGGACGGGTGGCCTGGGAAGTGCATACGAGCCCATGACTGTGCCTCCAAGCTGGACATCACGAAAGGACTGCGGCGCAGGGGAAGCGTCGTCCGCGGTGTGCGCGAGAGCGCCGAACACCGCCGGTAGTTCGACATTCCGAACTGCGACCGGCTTCCCAGACAGGGATGATTGAGGTGTTGACGGTGGATCGTCAACACTCCTCGCAGAAAAAGTTTCTGCCGCATGTCCGAAACTTTCGAACCCGCCGTGAGCGGACAGTAAGCAACCAGAGGTCAGCCCCTGCGTAGCTCCCGGCATCGGATCATTCGGTGATTGCCTCGAAATGTTTCGAGCGCGGTCCTGCACAGCCAGCGAGCACAGCTGTACCTCAACTCGGCAGCAATCAGGAAGAATTCACGCGGCACAGCCAACGCAGAGCGTCCGTTCCACCTCATCCCCTTCAGCGGGGGAGAACCGCACGGGACGAAAGGACGCGATGTGCGTACGAGGAACGCTGTACGGGCGCTGCTGGCCCTCACCGCGACGGGAGCGGTGCTGACGCCCCCGGCGGCGTACGCGGAGGAGCCGCTGCGCGTGGACCTGAGGGCGGACACCGACCGCGACGGGCGGGTCGACCTCACCGGCGGCACCGACACCGCCGGTGAGGACACCTGGTCCGTGGCGCGGGGAGCGGTCTTTTTGCCCAACATCGACGACGACAGCAAGCGGTGCCCGACCACCGGCCCGGGCGGCCGCCCGCTCTCCGACGCCAAGCTGGCCGCCTGCAACGACGCCTCCGACACGAAGGTCAACGGCCGCGCCGACGCCGCCGACCTGGCCCGGGTGCGCTCGGTGCCGATGGGCGGCCTGCCGTCCGACGCCAAGGGCAGCGTCAAGGTCACCGTGGGAGCGGCGCAGACCAAAGTCTTCCTCCTGCGCAAC
Organism: Streptomyces sp. YS415; assembly: GCF_023544665.1. Lineage (GTDB taxonomy): Bacteria > Actinomycetota > Actinomycetes > Streptomycetales > Streptomycetaceae > Streptomyces. The sequence continues at coordinate 167,186 of NZ_JAMJFL010000010.1, read as the reverse complement.
GGCGCCTGGGAGCCGGTTACTTCGTCGACCCGGCTGACCCGGGCCGAGCTGCGCGCCGGCGTCGAGTTCGGGGTCGAGGGCAAGGACGTGATCCGGGACAGCGCGAAGTGGGACGGCCGCGTCGCGATCCGGCTGAAGGTCACCTCCGCGTCCGGCACCGCCTCCGACACCGTCACTTTGCGCGCCGCCCCGCTGCTCACCCACCATGCCCGTCAGAACACCCAGCAGTTGCTGGTCACCAAGGTCAGCGGCAACGACCCCTGGGCCAAGCGGCAGCGCGAGTTCGTCAAGAGGCTGGCCCGGGAGAGCCGGCGGGCGGGGATCACCAAGCCGCTGGTGACCTTCGAGAAGTACGGCGACATCTGGGCCCAGGACTTCGTCGAGCCGGCCTACCTCAACATGACCGGCCCGGACGGACGGCAGCGGACGATGCGCGTGATGCTGCGCTCCGCCCAGGACCGCGAGGCGGGCCGGGAGCTGTACGAGAAGCTGCGTGGCCCGAACGTCGGCGTCGTGCAGGCCAAGGGCGGGGACATGCAGGGGTGGGAGACCCTGAACTCCTACGGCAACCTGGAGACCATTCCGCCCTACGCGCTGGGCGGCCGCTCGTACCCGGCCGGGCGGATCATCATGGGTGAGCGCAAGGACGGCAGCGGCATCCGCCCCTCGAAGGAGATACGCACGCTGCTGAAGTCCCAGGGGCTGCAGGACCCGCTCCTGCTGGACACCTCATGGCTGCACGTGGGGCACGTCGACGAGTTCGTGCAGTTCCTGCCCGCCGACACACCGCGCGGCTGGCGGATCGGTGTCGCCGATCCGGCGGGCGGACTGCAACTCCTGCGCGACGCGCAGCGCGACGGCCACGGCGCGAAGAAGATGTTCTCCGTTCCCGGCTTCGACGAGCTGCTGCCCCCCGAGGAGACCATCGACGAAGCCCTCGCCTCCCGGCACCTCGTGTCCGACAACGAGATGGCGGCCGGGAAGATCGCGGCCAACCTGGAGATCCTCAAGCGGGAGACGGGCGTCACCGACGAGGAGATCGTGCGGGTGCCGGCCCTCTACACCCGGGGCATCGTGGGGGACAGTGCCGAAACGCGCGTTCCGCTGCTCCGCCGTCTCGGCGGCGGCACCCCGGAGGCCGCGCGGAAGTACGGCCAGCAGAAGCTCGCCGAGGACGCTGCCGCCGCCGCACCGGCGCCCACCGTCATGACCAGCGCGTACGTCCCCGGTGCCGTCAACGGCATCCTGCTCTCCCGCGACCGCTACCTCGCCCCGCGCCAGTGGGGTCCGGTCGTCGGGGGCAAGGACATCTTCACGGAGGCCGTCACGGCCGCGTACACCCGCGCGGGTCTGAAGGTTACGTACGTCGACGACTGGTACACGTACCACCTCGGCATGGGCGAGATCCACTGCGGCACCAACACCCTGCGCGACGCGTCCGGCCTCTGGTGGAAGCCGTAGCCGGACGTCACTGACGAGGGGCGCTCGGCATCCGCGGAGGCCGAGCGCCCGGTGCGTCAGTCGTCCAGGGCCGTCAGGACGTCCGCGAGGTCGACGAACTTGAAGCCCGTGGCGGCCCGGTCGCCGGATCGCGGGGTCTCGTCGCCGTCCTGGACGACGAGGAGGCCGTTGGGGTAGCGGCGGCCGAGCGGGGCGTTCAGGGCCGCCGCTCCGTCGCACTCCTCGGATCCGTCGAGGGTCGCGGAGGCGGCCGTCACCCGGAAGCCGCCCTCGTACTCGTTGCGGTCCTCCAGCTCACGGTCGTACGCGGCGAAGGTGTTGTCCCCCTGGCTGGAGGCGAGGAGGTATCCGTCGCCGTCGGCCTCGGGCAGCAGGGTCAGGCCCTCGACGTCGGCGGAGATGCGGGAGCCGCCGTAGCCGGGGTCGGCGCCCGGGGTGCACTCCTCGGTGGCCTCGTCGTAGGTCCCGGGGACGCCGTACTCGCGGACCTTGTCGATCAGCCGGGGCGTGCCGGTGAGGTCGGCGCGCAGGCGCCAGATGCCGACGTCCTCCTGGCCCGCGTAGAGGACGCCGTTCGCGGGGTCGACCACCATGCCCTCCACCTGGGGCAGTTCACCGGGCTCCAGGCAGGGGGTCCAGGACGTGCCGTCGGGCAGGGTGAAGGACGAGGGCAGGTCGATGGTCCGCAGCTTGCGGTAGCCGACCGTCCCGGAGCGGGTGGGAAGAAGTTCCAGGAGGGCGACGCTGGTGGTCTCGCGGCGGCTGACCAGGGCGTACGAGCGGCCCGACGCGCGGTCGGTCCAGGTGGCGAGGCCGTACGCGGTGCGCTGGTCGTTGATCTCCTCCTGGTCGGCGGAGAAGACGGGCGCCGCGGCCGGGTCGGTGACGTCGGTGAGCGGGCCGCCGGCGCGGTCGCGGTCGATGCGGTAGAAGCGGAGCCGGTCGTTGCCGCGGTCGCTGGTGACGGCGAGGTCGGCGGGGCCGGCGGACAGCTTCAGGCCGTGCACCAGGTCGACGTTGTTGAACCGCCCGGGCGCGTCCTCGGGCGTGGGACCGGCCGGGGCGGGCAGGGACTGGATCTCGCGCGCGTCGAGGTCGTAGACCCGCAGGCCGCCCTCCTTGGCGGTGGCGACGACCAGGCTGCGGCCCGGCTGTGCGGCGTTGCGCCAGATCGCCGGGTCGTCCGCGTCGGAGTTGCCGCCCGCCTCGTCGTCGTGGAGCGGCGCGGTCTCGGCCCGGGGGGTGACGGCGGGCAGACCGGACGACGCCTGTGCCTGGGCGGGCAGGGTCACGGCGAGTGCCACCAGGGTGGCGGTCATCAGGAAGACGTACGGTCGGCGGGTACGGGGCTCGGGCACGCGAACGCTCCTTCGGCTCATGATCGGATGCGGCTCGCAGCCTTCCCGGCGTGTGTGACGGGTGGGGGCGAGTCACTTGCCGGGACATGGCCGTGGCATGAACACTACATACCCGGTTCGCGGCGGACGGTGACCGGGAAGTCCACATGGCGGAAAGGGTTCGGCAGGCCGTACTCGGCGGCCCGTCCCGGATCGTCGACGCGGGCGAAGGTGCGGATCAGGCTCGCCTTCACGCCGAACACAGCGTCGGAGTCCAGGTAGGGCGAGTCGTCGGCGAACAGATGGGTCGTCAGGGTGCGGACTCCCGGCGCCGACACCTGGAGGTGGATGTGCGCGGCCCGGTTGGCGTGGCGGCCGGTCGCCCGCAGCAGGGCTCCCACCGGACCGTCGGTGGGGATCGGGTAATGGCGCGGAACGACCGTGCGGAACCGGAACTCCCCGTCGCCGTCGGCGGTGAACAGCCCGCGCAGATTGCCGTCCGGCACCTCGCCGGGCCGCTGCACGTCGTAGAACCCGTCCGCGTCGGCCTGCCACACGTCCACCCGCGCCCCGGCCACCGGTGCCCCGGCGGTGTCCGTGACCCGGCCGGTGACCAGGCAGGGCTCGCCGCCCTCGCCGATGGCGTCCCCGAGTTCCCGCTCGGGCGAGTCGACCAGGTGGAAGGGGCCCTCCACGGTCGCCTCGGTGCACCGCCCGTCGGCCGGGTTGTTCAGCGACTCCACCAGCATCGACACCCCGAGCACGTCCGAGAGCAGGATGAACTCCTGCCGGGTGGCGTCGCACCGCCGGCCGGTCGCGGTGAGGAAGCGGATGCCCTCGGCCCACTCCTCGCCGGTCAGCCCCACCTCCTTGACGAAGGCGTGGGCGTGCCGGACCAGGGACGCGAGGATCTCGCGCATACGGGCGTCCGGGGCGCCGTCGAAGGAGGCGGCGACGATCTCCGCGGAGCGTTCCGTCTCGAAGAGCCCGGAGAGGTCGCGGGGTCGGTCGGTCATCTGCCGCCTCCTTCACAGCACGGTCAGTTCACGGTCGCGCCGGGCACCTCTTCGGTCACGCCGTTCAGCTCCGAGGCCGGGTCGGAGCCGTAGGGGCGGGTGAAGGCCTCGAGGCCGTGTCCTGAGGGATCGAGGAAATACACGCCCCGGCCGCCGTCGTTGCGGTTGATCCGGCCCGGGTGCCTGCCGTGCGGATCGGCCTGGATGGGCACGCGCCCGGCGACGAGCCGGGCCAGGATCGCGTCGAACTCCGCCTCCGAGACGAGGAAGGCGTAGTGCTGGACCGGGATGTCCGGACCGGCGGTCATGAAGTCCAGGGTGACGCCGTTGGCGGTGACGACGGGCAGGAACGGCCCGCCGGGTGCGCCGACTTCGAGGCCGAGGGTGTCGGCGAGGAAGCGGGCGGACTTCTCCCGGTCGCGGGAGAGAACGATGGTGTGGTTGAACTCGACTGCCAAGGGAATGCCTCCACGGGCATCTCCGCGGAACCTCCATGCCTCACCCAGCCGGTGACCGGCACGCGATGCCGCAATGATCACCCTAGGCACAGGGTCTTCGGCGCGTCGAGCGGTTTTGCGCCGGAAGGCTCGCCTCCAGCTCGTCGAGGGCTCGTCGCGCCACGGCGATGCGCGTCAGCAGGTCTCGGTCGACGGGCGGGGTGTCGTCCCGCTGCTCCCGCTCCAGCTCCCGCGCCTCCTCCAGCGAGCTGATCACCACCCCGATCAGGACGTTGACCAGCACGAACGAGGCTATGAGCACATAGGACGCGTAGTAGACGATGCTCCAGCGCGTCGCCTCGAGGCCGGCGTGCACCGCCTCGCCGAGGCCGTCCAGGGTCATCAGCAGGAAGAGGGTGAGTACGGCCCGGCCGATCGAGCCGTACTGCTCGGGGTCGTGGTGGCCGAAGAGGAGCCAGCCGACCATGGCGTAGACGTACAGCAGCAGGGCGCCCACGAGCAGGAAGCTGACCGTGCCGGGCAGGCTGCGGCCCACCGCGACCATGACAATGCGCAGTTGGGGCAGGAAGCGGGCGGTGCGCAGGACGCGGGCCAGCCGCAGCAACCGCAGAATCGTGGCGTTCTCGCGGACGAACGGCAGGAAGGCGCAGCCCACCACGGCCAGGTCGAAGAGGTTCCACGGGTCGCGGAAGAAGTCGTGGGGGCGGTCGGCGTGGGCGCAGACGCGCAGCACGATCTCGGCGGTGAAGGCGGCCAGGCACAGGTTCTCGGCGAGCCGCAGCCCCTGGGACCAGTCCGCCGCGAGGCCGCGGTAGGTCTCCACGCCCAGCAGGGCGGCGTTGACGAGGATCAGGACGAAGACGGTGAGCGCGAACCAGCGGGCCTCCGTGACGTTGCGGGCCCACCGGGCGAGTGCTCGGCGGGCGGGCCATGACGCGTTCTCCGGAAGAAACGGGTGCTCGGTCATCGTGCTGTATCTGCTCCGGCGGGCAGCCTGCTATTCCGGGCTCAGGTGTGCGAACGGGCCTCGGCAGCGCGTAGGGGCACGGCCCGACGCGGGGACCGGCCCCGCGCGTAGGGGCACGCCCGGCACAGGGACCGGCCCGGCTCAGGGACACGGCCCGGCGCGGAAACCGGCCCCCTCAGGGACACAGCCCGCGTAGGGACACGGCCCGGCGGGGACCGCCCCGCCTAGGGGCACGGCCCCGCGCGGGGACCGGCCCCGCGCGTAGAGGCACGCCCGGCACAGGGACCGGCCCGGCACAGGGACACGGCCCGGCGCAGAAACCGGCCCCCCTCAGGGACACAGCCCGCGTAGGGACACGGCCCGGCGGGGACTGCCCCGCCTAGGGGCACGGCCCCGCGCGGGGACCGGCCCGCGCGTAGAGGCATGCCCGGCACAGGGACCGTCCCGGCACAGGGGCACGACCCGGCGCAGGGACCGTCCCGGCTCAGGGACACGGCCCGGCGCGGAAACCGGCCCCGCGCAGGGACACCGCCCCGCTCAGGGACCGTGCCCCTTCCCTCACTTCGCCGGGCGCCGCAGGCCCGCCGCTGCCACGGCTGCGCCCACCAGGCACAGCGCACCGGTGAGGACCACGGCCGCGTGGACGCCGTTGAGGAAGGCCTGCCCGCTGCCCTCGATGACGGCCGCCCGCACACCCGCCGGCATGTCGGCGGAGACCGGCGAGATACCCATCGCCACCGCGTCCTCGGCCTCCTGGAGCCGGCCGGCGAGGGCGGACGGCACGCCCGCCCCGGTCAGTTCGCCGGTGAGCGTGGCGCCCACCTTGGCGCTGATCAGGGAGACCAGCACGGAGGTGCCGAGGGCGCCGCCGATCTGGAGGGTGGTGGCCTGGAGGCCGCCCGCCACCCCGCCGTCCTGGACGGGGGCGTTGCCCACGATGGCGTCCGAGGACGCCGACAGCACCATGCCGACGCCGAGACCGAGCGCCACGAACGGCGGCCACATGGTGGCGTAGGAGGAGTCGGTCTGCCAGGTGAGCATGCCGAAGCAGGCGGCGGCCTGGAGCACCATGCCGAGCGGCATCGTGAAGCGGGCGCCCAGCCGTTGGGTGAGCACCGCCCCGAGCGGGGAGGCGACCAGCGAGGCCAGGCTCAGCGGGAGGGTGCGCACCCCCGCCTCGACGGGGCTGAATCCGCGGACGTTCTGGAGGTAGAGCATCACGAAGAAGATCACGCCGAGCAGGACGAAGAAGTTGAGCGCGGTGATGATCGCGCCGACGGTCAGGGACCGGTTCCGGAACAGCCGCATGGGCAGCAGCGGATGCTCCACCCGCGTCTCGTACCAGCCGAAGAGCACCAGCAGGAGCACGCCCGCCCCGACCGCCGCCCAGGTGCCGGCCGAGGTCCAGCCCCAGCTCTCGCCCTTGACCACGCCGAAGACCACACAGAGGAGTCCGGCCGCGAGCAGCAGGACGCCAGGGATGTCGAAGCGGTGGTGACCGGTGGAGTTCTTGCTCTCCGGGAGCACGAACATGCTGAACAGGAGGGCGGCGACGCCGATGGGGGCGTTGATGTAGAAGACGAACTCCCAGGTGACGTGTTCCACGAGGAGACCGCCGACGATCGGGCCGAGGGCGGTCGAGACGGCGGAGACCATGGCCCAGATGCCGACGGCCATGCCGAACTTCCGCGGCGGGAAGACCGCCCGCAGCAGGCCGAGGGTGTTGGGCATCAGCAGTCCGCCGAAGACGCCCTGGAGCGCCCGGAAGACGATCACGCCGGTAATGGATCCGGAGAGCCCGATGGCGACCGAGGCTACGGTGAAGCCGGCGACGCCGACGAGGTAGTAGGTGCGCCGCCCGAAGCGGTCGCCGAGCTTGCCGCCGAGGATGAGGGTGGCGGCCAGGGCGAGCAGGTAGGCGTTGGTCACCCACTGGAGCTGGGCGGTGTCGGCGCCGAACGCCTCGCCGATCGCGGGGTTGGCGATGGCGACGACGGAACCGTCGAGCTGCACCATGAACAGGCCGAACGCGACGGCGCACAGCGTCAGCCAGGGGTTGGCGCGACGGCCCGCGGCCGCCGCGGCCTTGCCGGACGCGGGCAGGGTGGAGTGATCCACGGATGTGGACGGCATGGATGAGCCTTCTCTTCGAAACAGGGTGGGGAGAAAAGGGGAAGGGAGGCCCACGGAGGGGGGTGAACCGACGGCGTCACGCCCCTCCCGGGGCGCGCCGGCCGCTCAGCGGACGGCGGAGTGGAGCCGGTTCGTCAGTGAGTTGAGGGCGCCGAGGGCGGAACCCAGCGCGTCCTTCTCGCCCTCGGTGAGGGCCATCAGCGCCTGGCGGAGGTACGTCGCCTCCAGCTCACGGACCTCGGCGAGACGCTGCCGGGACGTGGCCGTGAGGTGGAGATGGGCGACCCGCTTGTCGGTGCCGTCCGGTCGGCGCTCCAGGAGCCCGCGCTCGGTCAGCTGGGAGACGAGGGTGCTGACGTTGTTGGGCTTCATCAGCAGCGCCTCGGCCGCCTCGCGCACGGTGGCGCCCTCGCGCTGGGCGACGAACCGCAGCAGCGCGAGCTGTCCCTCGGGCGGCTTGGGGTGCGGATACTCCGCGGAGACCCGGCGGTCCAGGGCACGGTGCAGCGCGGGCACCCGTTCCGCGAGCACGGCGGCTACGCGGTCGAGGTCCCGGCCGGGGGCGCTGGAGGGGGTCACCCTCCGACTATAGATATGGCATCATAGGTATGTCAAAAGACCTACTGGAAATCACCTCGGAAGCCTGCCCAAAAGGCCTCCCTGAACCCTTCGTCCCACGAGAGCCCGGAGCCCGATGACATCCCCCGACCGCGTCTCCTCCCGCCCCCGCACTCCTCACCCGCCCGCCCCCCAGACGGCCCTGGGCGTCGGCGCGATCCTGCACGGCCCCCGGGGCCTGCTCCTGGGACGCCACCGGCACGGCACCCGGGAGCTGCCCGGGGCATGGTGGAGCCCGGCGAGTCGCTGCAGGAGACGGTCGTGCGCGAGCTGGCCGAGGAGACCGGCCTGACGGCCACACCTGCGGACGTACGCCTCCTCGGCACCCTGCTGGACCGGGTCGACGGAGTGGTGCGGCTCACCGTCGCCGCCGAGGTCACCGCCTGGCAGGGCGAGCCGGCCGACCAGCCCGGCGAGAAGGTCGGCGACTGGCGCTGGTACGCCCTGGACCGGCTGCCGCAGGAGCTGTTCGTGTGCAGCGCCCAGGCGCTGACCGCCTGGCGTCCCGGTCTGCCGATCGACCACACCCCGGCCCACTTCACGCCGTACGAGATCGCCTAGCGGACAGGGCCCGGCAGCCTGCAACCCTCTCGCAACCTCTCCCGTGCTCCCCTGGTCCGTCCGGATCCGGTTCCCCTGGGGATGGTTGGCATGTACGAGGAGATCCCGCGCGTCGAACTCACGCCCGCGGCCGCCGAACTGCTGCGCACGCTGCACGCGGCGCACGGCCCGCTGATGTTCCACCAGTCCGGCGGCTGCTGCGACGGCAGTGCCCCCATGTGCTACCCGAAGGGCGAGTTCCGTATCGGCGACTCGGACGTGCTGCTCGCGGAGCTGTACGTGGACGGCGTCGAGGAGCCGGTCGGTTTCTGGATGTCCCGCAGCCAGTACCAGGCGTGGAGCCACACCCGGCTGATCGTCGACGTGGTCGAGGGCCGGGGCAGCGGCTTCTCGCTGGAGGCACCCGAGGGAGTGCGTTTCCTCATCCGTTCTCGCGTCGTCGGCGCATAGGCATCCCTGCGGCCGTCTCCGTCTGATGCACTTCCCCTGAGTCCCGGGACAGTTGACGAGCCCTCAGGGGGATCCGTGAGACGACGGCAGAACCGGTTAGCGGCAGGCAGAACGGCACTGACCCTTCTCACCGCACTCGGCGCGCTGGCCGGTACCGCCCTGGTGGGGGCCGGGCCGGCCGCCGCCGTTCCCGACGGCACCCGTCTCGCCCCGGGTGTCGTGTACGAGCACTTCGACATCGAGGGCGCCCGCGGCACCGCGCACGCCCATCTGCTGCGCGTGGACCTGACCGACCCGCACGTCACGCTGGACCTGCTGCATCCGGGGAAGGTGGCCGCGCGGGAGCCCGTGTCCCGGCTGGCCGACACCCGGGGTGCCGTCGCCGGGGTCAACGGCGACTTCTTCAACATCACCGAGGTCCAGCACCCGGGCGTGGAGGCGACCGGCGCGAGCGTGGGACCGGCGGTGGCGAGCGGCCGTACGCTCAAGGCGGCCGTGCCGGACGGCCAGCGCTTCGGACCCGCGCTGCCGCCCGGCACCTCCACCGAGGACGTCGTCGGCATGGGCGTGGACCGCCGGGTCCGTCTCGACGGCATGACGCTGCACGGCTCGATCCGCACGGTGACCGGACAGCTGAGGCTCGGCGGGCTCAACCAGTACGCGCTGCCGGTCAATTCCGTCGGGGCGTTCACGTCCGTGTGGGGGTCCGTCTCCCGGCTGCGCGCGACCTGCGGGACCGACACCGAACGGGCGGCGCCGTGCAGCGGGGACACCCACGAGGTGACGATCCGGGGCGGCCGGGTGGTGTCGACGGCCGACACCCCGGGCAGCGGCGCCATCGAGCCCGGGACCACCGTGCTGGTGGGCCGGGAGGCAGGGGCGCAGGAACTGCGGAAGTTCGTCCCGGGCCAGCCGGTGACGGTACGGCACCGGCTGGTGGCGGACGAGTCGCGGATCCCGTACCGGTTCGCGGTCGGCGGGTATCCGGTACTCGCCGGCGGACAGCCGCTGCCGGGCCTGGACGACACCACCTCGGCGGTGCGCAGCGCCGTGGGCATCGAGGAAGGCGGCAGGCAGGTGCTGCTGCTCTCGCTGGACGGCGGACCGGAGTACCGCGGACTGACCATCGCCGAAATCGCCGCCGCCCTGCGCGGGTTGGGTGCGGCCGACGCCTTCAGCCTGGACGGCGGCGGATCCTCGACCCTGGTCGCCCGGGACCCGGGGGCCTCGGCGGTCACGGTCCGCAACCACCCCTCGGGCGGCGCGGAACGCCCCGTCCCGAACGGCATCGGCGTGTTCGTCACCCCGTGAATCACCCCCTCGCGCGGGGCGGCACCGGCCTCACGGCCGCAGACCGCTGACGATGCCGGCGGTCGCCGTGAGGCCGCTCTGAATGGTGGGCGCGATGCTCGTGCCGGCCATGTAGAAGCCGAGCAGCACGCACACCAGGGCGTGCGAGACCTTCAGCCCGCCGCTGCGCAGGAAGATCACCGCAAGGACCAGGAGCAGCAGCACCACAGAGATGGAAATCGCCATCGTCAACCTCCTCCGCCACGCCGTCACGTCCGGTTCACGGCGTTCGGCCGTAAGTGTGGCGTAGCGGAGGGTTCGTCCGGGCGGCTGACCTGTCCGCCGAACGTGTGGTGTCACGCCCGGTCGTTCGCCTCCAGGAAGGCGCGCAGCCCCGCGAGGTCGTCGGTGTTGAGGTGGTCGACGTCGGCGGCGACGAGTTCGGTCCACAGCGCGTCGCGCTCGGGGCCCGGGAGGTCCGGGGTGGCCCAGAACCGCACCCGCCGGCCGCGGGAGTGCGCCGCCTGCACGATCGTCGTCAGCTTCTGCCGCTCGGCGTCGGGGAAGGCGCCGGCGCCCCGCCAGGTGAAGTGGTTGGTCCAGTTGTCGCTGATCAGCGGGACGAAGGAGGCGGGGGCCGCGCTGCCGAGGTCGGCGAGCCGGCCGTCGTAGAAGGCGCGGCGCACGGTCTGCGCCTCCATCGGGACGCGGGCGGCGCGGTGGCCGGAGATCACGGCGGTGACGGGGCCGGGGAAGACACGGCCGTGGGCGTAGGTGGTGAACAGGTGCTTGTAGCGCTTGAGGTGCCGGTCGAGTTCGAGGTACGTCGAGGAGCCCTCGGTCTTGAGGTCGATGAGCAACTGGAGCGGCCCCCGGTGACCGCGGTACACGGAGCCGTGGTTGGCCTTGACGCGTGCGGCGAGCGGGTCCAGGTAGAGGGACTCCAGGGTGCGCGCGGGGTCCAGGTCCTCGGGGTCGTGGGCGACCAGGAGCTGGTCGCCGACCAGGAAGATGTCGGCCTCCAGGCTGCCGAAGCGGTGGTCGAGGGCGTCGAGGAGGGGACGCGGGTGCTCGTAGTCGTTGTGGGCGTGGGCGCGCCACAACGGGCGCGGGCGGTGCTTGCGTTCGGTCGCGAACGCGCTGCCGACGGGCTGGGCGGCGACGCCCGCGAGTGCGACGCCGACGGTGGTGAGGGCTCTGCGACGAGTGATGAGCGCCATGTCCTGCCTCCCTGTGGGCCGATCCGAACCACAGGGAGTATGGAGCGGCCCGGGCCGCAAGGGACCTGTCCGTGCCAGGAGTTGGCCGGACTGCCGCCACCCGTTCACTCCTTGCGCGCGGGCGCACGGAAAAGCCCGCCCCAGGCAGGGCGGGCTTTGCCCGGTGAACGTCCCGTTGCGTCAGGGGGCCTGGAGGTCGACGAGTTCGGCCAGGGCCGCCCGGTGGGCGCCCGCCGTGCCGTACGCGATCGAGTCCGCCTTGGCCCGCTTCAGATACAGGTGGACCGGGTGCTCCCAGGTCATCCCGATACCGGCGTGCAGTTGCAGCGCCTCCTCGGCGGCATGGACGGCGACGGACGCCGCGTAGGCCTGGGCGACGGCGACCGCCACATCGGCGTCCGTGCCGGAGGCCAGCGCGCCGGCGGCGTTGCGGGCGGCGGCCCGCAGGTTGACGACCTCCAGCCACAGCTGGGCGAGCCGGTGCTTGAGCGCCTGGAAGCCGCCGACGGGCCGGTTGAACTGCTTGCGCTCCTTCAGGTACCGGACCGTCTCGGTCAACGTCCATTCCGCGAGGCCCAGTTGCTCGGAGGCGAGCAGACCGGCACCGGCGCGCAGGGCCCGCCGTACGGCCGGCTCGGCGTCCCCCAGCCGACGCCCCGGCGCGCCGTCCAGCCTCACCGTCGCCACCGGCCGGGTCAGGTCGAGGGACACCTGCGGAGTGACGGTCACAGCGTCGGCGTCCACGGCGTACAGCCCGCCGTCGTCCGCGGGCACGAGCAGCACATGGGCGACGGCCGCGTCCGCGATGCCCGTCAACTCCCCGTGCAGGGCGCCGTCTTGGACTCGTACGGCCTGGTGGGCGGCGCCCGGGGCGAGGTGCAGGGCGACGGCGAGGGCGCCGATGCGGCGGCCGGAGGCGAGTTCGGCCAGCAGGTCGAAGGCGTCGCAGGCCAGCAGCGCCTCGGTGGCGACGACGGCGCTGGTGAGGTAGGGCACGGGGGCGACCGCCCGGCCCAGTTCCTCCAGGACGACCGCGGCTTCGCGGTGGCCGGCGCCCTGGCCGCCGTGCTCCTCGGGCACCAGCAGGCCCGCGAGGCCCATGCCGTCGGCCAGCGCCTTCCAGGCCTCCAGGTCGTGCGGGGCGTCGGACTCGGTGCGCGCGATGACGCCGGGCGCGTCGCAGTGGTCGGCGAGCAGGTCCCGGACGGCGGCGCGCAGCGCCTCTTCCTCCTCCGAGTACAGCAGATCGGGCTGTGCGCTCATCGGGCCAGGTCCTTCCATGCGACGTCCTTGTCGGTGCGCGGCTCGGCGGGCAGGCCGAGGACGCGCTCGGCGACGATGTTCAGCAGGACCTCGCTGGTCCCGCCCTCGATGCTGTTGCCCTTGGAGCGGAGGTAGCGGTAGCCGGCGTCGCGGCCGGTGAAGTCCACCTTGTCGGGGCGACGCATGGTCCAGTCGTCGTACAGCAGGCCCTCCTCGCCGCGGAGTTCGACCTCGAGGCCGCTGATCTCCTGGTTGAGGCGGGCGAAGCCGAGCTTCATGCCGGCGCCCTCGGGGCCGGGCTGGCCCGCGACGAGCTGCTGGCGCAGGCGCTCGCCGGTGAGCCGGGCGACCTCGGCGTCGACCCACAGCTTCAGCAGCCGCTGGTGCAGGTCGTGGGTGCGCAGTTCGGGGCGTTCGCGCCAGGTCCTGGCGAGGGGGCCGATCATGCCGCCCTCACGGGGCAGCCGCATGCCGCCGATGGCGACGCGCTCGTTGTTCAGCGTGGTCTGCGCGACCCGCCAGCCGTCGCCGACCGCGCCGAGGCGGCGGGAGTCGGGGATGCGGACGCCGGTGAGGAACACCTCGTTGAACTCGGCCTCGCCGGTGATCTGGCGCAGCGGCCGCACCTCGACGCCGGGGTCGGTCATGTCGCAGACGAAGTAGGTGATGCCCGCGTGCTTGGGCACGTCCGGGTCGGTGCGGGCGATGAGGATGGCCCAGCGGGCCACATGGGCGCTGGAGGTCCACACCTTCTGCCCGTTGACGACCCACTCGTCGCCCTCCCGGACGGCGCGCGTGCCGAGCGCGGCCAGGTCGGAGCCGGCGCCGGGCTCGCTGAAGAGCTGGCACCAGACCTCCTCGCCCGTCCACAGCGGACGCAGGTACTGCCGCTTCTGCTCCTCCGTGCCGTAGGCGAGGATCGTCGGGGCGGCCATGCCGAGGCCGATGCCGATGCGCCGGGGGTCGTTGTCGGGGGCGCCGGCGGCCTCCAGTTCGGCGTCCACGACGGCCTGGAGGGAGCGCGGGGCGCCGAGGCCGCCGAGGCCCTCCGGGAAGTGCACCCAGGCCAGTCCCGCGTCGAAGCGCGCCCTGAGGAAGTCCAGGCGCTCGGTGGTGGCGGGCGGATGCGCGGCCAGGAACTCCTGGGTCAGACGGCGGACGTCGGTCATGCCGCTCCTCCCGTCAGCACGGCGACGCGGCCGGTGGTGACACCGTCGCCGACCCGCTGCACGGCGGCGGCGGCCTCGCCGAGCGGTACGCGCTCGCTGATCAGCGGCTTGATGGCGCCCCGCGCGGCCATCTCGGTGAGCTGCTCGTGGCAGTGCTGGACCAGCTTGGGGTTCTTGGTGTTGTACAGGCCCCAGTGCAGGCCGAGGATCGCGTAGTTCTTCACCAGCGCGTGGTTGAGCCCCGGGCTGGGGATCGTGCCGCTGGCGAAGCCGACCACGACGATCCGGCCCTCGAAGGCGACGACCTTGGTGGACTGGGTGTACGCGTCGCCGCCGACGGGGTCGTAGATCACATCGGCGCCCCGGCCGCCGGTGGCCTCCTTCACCGCGCCCACGACATCCTCGGCGCGCCGGTCGATCACCACGTCACAGCCCAGGTCCCGGGCGGCCGCGGCCTTCTCGGGGCCGCCGACGACACCGATGACGGTGGCGCCGGCGGCCTTGCCGAGCTGCACGGCCGCGCTGCCGACCCCTCCGGCGGCAGCGTGGACGAGCAGCGTCTCCCCCGCTTCGAGCCGGGCCCTGCGGTGCAGACCGAACCAGCCGGTCTGGTAACCGATGTGCAGGGCGGCCGCCTCGGCGTCGTCCAGCGAGTCGGGGGCGGGCAGCAGCGCGGCGGCATCGGCCACGGCGTATTCGGCGAAGCCGCCGTGCGGCAGGGCGGGGTTGGCGATGACGCGGCGGCCGTCCTCGGTCTCCCCGCAGATCTCCACGCCCGGGGTGAACGGCAGCGGCGGCCGGACCTGGTAGTGGCCCCGGCACATCAGTACGTCCGGGAAGTTGATGTTGGCGGCGCGTACCTTCAGCAGGACCTGGCCGTCACCGGGGGTGGGCCGCTCGACGTCCGCGAGCCGCATCACCTCGCTCGGCTCGCCGTTCTCGTGCACTTGCCATGCCTGCATGCGGAGCCTCCACGGACTGCGTCGTCTGACCGGGGTCGGTTCGCATACTAAGCGGTCGCTTGCCGATCAGGGAACAGTCACGCGGGTCACGCCTGCCGGGGCTTCGCGCGGACGTGCATCCGCTCCCCCTGCGGACCGAACAGGCTCAGGAATTCCGCGGGCCCCTCCCCCGTCGACCCGAACCAGTGCGGCACCCGGGTGTCGAACTCGGCGGCCTCACCCGCCGTGAGCACCACGTCGTGCTCGCCGAGCACGACCCGCAGCCGCCCGGACAGCACGTACAGCCACTCGTAGCCCTCATGGGTGCGCGGTTCCGGCTCCTCCTCGCGCCGCGGCACCAGCACCTTGAAGGCCTGGAGGCCGCCGGGCTGCCGGGTGAGCGGCCAGAAGGTGCGCCCATGGCGGACCAGAGGCTCGGCCCGTACCCGCGGATCCCCCACCGGCGGCGCCCCGATCAGCTCGTCCAGCGGCACCTGGTGGGCCTGGGCGATCGGCAGCAGCAGCTCCAGGCTCGGCTTGCGCAGCCCGGACTCCAGCCGCGACAGGGTGCTGACGGAGATGCCGGTCGTCTCGGCCAGCGCCGCCAGGGTCACCTCGCGGTCCTTGCGGATCCGCCGCAGCCGGGGGCCCACCTCTGCGAGAACGTCCTCAGTCGTCATGACGACAATTGCAGAATCGGCAAAGAAGTTTGTCAATCCCGCGTCCCGGAGCGACCGTGACGGCATGAGCGAGACAGACGACATGACCGAGACCTACGAAGTGATCGTGATCGGCGGCGGAGCGGCCGGCCTCTCCGCAGCCCTGGTCCTGGGCCGCTCCCGGCGCCGCACCCTGGTCGTCGACGCGGGCGAGCCGCGCAACGCCCCCTCCGCCCACATGCAGGGCTATCTGTCCCGGGACGGAATGGCGCCGGGCGAGTTCCTGCGGATCGGGCGCGAGGAGATCGCCCGGTACGGGGTGGAGCTCGTCCGGGACCGGGCGGTCGACGTCAGCAAGGACGAGGACTTCACCGTCGTCCTGGCCGGCGGACGCAGTCTCCGGGCCCGGCGGCTGGTGATCGCCACCGGACTCAAGGACGAGCTGCCGGAGGTGCCGGGGCTCGCCGGGCGGTTCGGACGGGACGCGCTGCACTGCCCGTACTGCCACGGCTGGGAGGTGCGCGACCAGGCCTTCGGAGTGCTCGCGACGAGCCCGCTGAGCGTCCACCAGGCCCTGATCGTCTCCCAGTGGTCCAAGGACGTGACGCTCTTCCTGCACGAGGTCGACGAGAGCGAGCTGACCGGCGACGACCTGCGCCGACTGGCAGCCGCCGGGGTCGAGACGGTGCCCGGCGCGGTCGCCGAGGTGCTGGTCGAGGACGACCGGCTCACCGGCGTACGCCTCGCCGACGGCTCGGTGCACCACCGCCAGGTGCTGTTCGTGGCGCCCCGCGCCGTCCCGCGAACGGACCTGCTCCAGCGGCTGGGCGCGGAGCTGACGGAGACCCCGTTCGGCGCCTACCCCGTGGTCGACCCGACGGGCCTGACCAGCGTGCCCGGCGTGTGGGCCGCCGGCAACGCGATGGGCTTCGCCGAGCAGGTCGTGAACGCCGCCGCCGGCGGCTACCGGGCGGGGGCCACCATCAACGGAGAACTGCTGATGACCGACCTGGATGCCCAGCCCTGAGTGCGGGTCGCGCCCCGTCGGGGCGGCACCGTACGGAGTGTGAAGCGGCCGGGGCCGGGGCACCATGGGCTGCATGCTGCTGACCCGGCTGGCCCAGGTGTCCCAGGAGGTCGCCGCGACCTCGGCCCGGTCCCGGAAGGTCGCCCTGCTGGCGGAGCTGTTCCGGGACGCCGAGGCCGCGGACGTGCCGATCGTCATCCCGTACCTGGCGGGACGGCTGCCGCAGGGGCGGCTCGGCGTCGGCTGGAAGGTGCTCGGCCGCCCGGTCGCCCCCGCCGCCGAACCCACCCTCACGGTGGCCGGGGTCGACGCCCTGCTCACCGAACTCGGCAAGGTGTCGGGCGCCGGTTCGCAGGCCGAACGGGCCCGGCTGGTGGGCGAGCTGATGGGCGCGGCCACGGCGGACGAACAGCGGTTCCTGCTCGGTCTGCTGACCGGCGAGGTCCGCCAGGGCGCCCTGGACGCGGTCGCGGTGGAAGGGCTGGCGCAGGCCGTTCAGGCACCCGCGGCGGACGTGCGGCGGGCGGTGATGCTGGCCGGCTCGCTCCAGACGGTGGCCGAGGCCCTCCTCGCCGACGGCCCCGCCGCGCTGGAGCGCTTCCGGCTCACCGTGGGCCGCCCGGTCCTGCCGATGCTGGCGCACAGCGCCTCCTCGGTGTCCGAGGCGGTGGAGAAGCTCGGCACCTGCGCGGTGGAGGAGAAACTGGACGGCATCCGCGTCCAGCTCCACCGGGACGGCGACACCGTACGGGTCTACACCCGCACCCTCGACGACATCACCGACCGGCTGCCCGAAGTGACCTCCGCGGCACTGGAGTTGCGGGGAGAGCGGTTCATCCTGGACGGCGAGGTCATCGCCTTCGACGAGCAGGGGCGGCCCCGCTCCTTCCAGGAGACGGCGGGCCGGGTCGGCTCCCGGGTGGACGTGGCGACGGCGGCACGCGCGGTCCCCGTCTCCCCCGTCTTCTTCGACGCGCTCTCCGTCGACGGCCACGACCTGCTCGACCTCCCCTTCGCCGACCGCCACGCGCAACTGGCCCGGCTCGTCCCCGAGCCGATGCGGGTCCGGCGCACCCTGGTCTCCGGACCCGAGGACGTGCGGCAGGCCGAGGACTTCCTCGCCGAGACCCTGGAGCGCGGCCACGAGGGCGTGGTCGTCAAGGGACTGGACGCCGCCTACAGCGCGGGCCGGCGCGGCGCGTCCTGGCTGAAGGTCAAGCCGGTGCACACCCTCGACCTGGTCGTCCTGGCCGCCGAGTGGGGCCACGGCCGGCGCACCGGCAAGCTCTCCAACCTGCACCTCGGCGCCCGCACCGCCGACGGCTCCTTCGCCATGCTCGGCAAGACCTTCAAGGGCATGACCGACGCGATGCTCACCTGGCAGACGGAACGCCTGCAGGAGCTGGCGGTCGAGGAGAGCGGCTACGTCGTCACCGTACGCCCCGAACTCGTCGTCGAGATCGCCTACGACGGCCTGCAGCGGTCCACCCGCTACCCGGCCGGTGTCACCCTCCGGTTCGCCCGGGTGATCCGCTACCGGGAGGACAAGCGTCCCGAGGAGGCGGACACCGTGGAAACCCTGCTGGCCGCGCATCCCGAGGTGAGGCCGTGAAGTACAGCGCGGGCCTGCTGCTGTTCCGCCGGACAGAAGCGGGCGTGGAGGTGCTGCTCGGCCACATGGGCGGCCCCTACTTCGCGCACCGCGACGCAGGGGCGTGGGGCGTGCCGAAGGGCGAGTACGAACCGGAGTCGGAGACCGCGTGGGACGCGGCCCGGCGCGAGTTCCAGGAGGAACTCGGCCTGCCGCCGCCCGACGGCGACGCCGTGCCCCTCGGCGAGGCCCGCCAGTCCAACGGCAAGCTGGTCACCGTGTGGGCGATCGAGGCCGACCTCGATCCGGACACCGTCACCCCGGGCACCTTCCGGATGGAGTGGCCCCCGAAGTCGGGCCTGACCGAGGAGTTCCCTGAGCTGGACCGGGTGGCCTGGTTCGGGCTGGACCGCGCCCGGGAGGTGATCGTCAAGGCCCAGGGCGCGTTTCTGGACCGGCTGGCGGAGCACTCGGGCTGAGCCGCCCGCGTTGCGGCCACCGGCGACGCGCGGGAAGGTCGAAGCACATCAGCTCCCCGGGAGGTCAGTCATGCCCATCGCAACGGTGAACCCGGCGAACGGCGAGACACTCAAGACGTACGAGGCCATGGGCGCGGAGGAGATCGAGCGCCGCCTGCAGCTCGCCGAGGCCACGTTCCGCACGTACCGGACGACGACGTTCGACGAGCGGGCGCGGCTGCTGAACCGGGCCGCCGACCTCCTGGACGAGGACCAGCGGGACATCGCCCGGGTGATGACCACCGAGATGGGCAAGCCCGTCAAGCAGGCCCGAGCCGAGGCCGCCAAGTGCGCCAAGGCGATGCGCTGGTACGCCGGACGCGCCGAGGCGCTCCTCGCCGACGAGGTGCCCGACGACACCGATGTGCGGGACTCCGGCGCCGCCCGGGTCCGGGTCCGCTACCGCCCGCTCGGCCCGGTGCTCGCGGTGATGCCGTGGAACTTCCCGCTGTGGCAGGTGATGCGCTTCGCCGCGCCCGCGCTCATGGCGGGCAACGTCGGCCTGCTCAAGCACGCCTCCAACGTGCCGCAGACCGCGCTGTACCTGGAGGACCTGTTCCACCGTGCGGGCTTCCCGGAGGGCACCTTCCAGACGCTGCTGATCGGCTCCGGCGCCGTCGAGGAGATCCTGCGCGACGAGCGCGTCAAGGCAGCCACCCTCACCGGGAGCGAGCCCGCGGGCCGGGCGGTCGCCTCGGTCTGCGGCGACATGGTGAAGAAGACGGTGCTCGAGCTCGGCGGCAGCGACCCGTACATCGTCATGCCCTCGGCCGACCTCGACCGGGCCGCCGAGGTCGCGGTCACCGCGCGGGTGCAGAACAACGGGCAGTCGTGCATCGCCGCCAAGCGGTTCATCGTGCACACCGATGTCTACGACGCCTTCGCGGAGCGGTTCACGGCCGGCATGCAGGCGCTGAAGGTCGGCGACCCGATGGAGGAGGACACCGAGGTCGGGCCGGTCGCGACCGAGCAGGGGCGGACCGATCTGGAGGAACTCGTCGACGACGCGCGGCGGAGCGGGGCTCAGGTGCTGTGCGGCGGCCACCGGCTGCGCCGGCCCGAGCTGCCCGGCTGGTACTACCCGCCGACCGTGCTGGCCGGCATCACCCGCGGGATGCGCATCCACCGCGAGGAGGCCTTCGGTCCCGTCGCCACGCTGTACCGCGCGGGTGACCTCGACGAGGCCGTGCTCATCGCCAACGACACGCCGTTCGGACTGAGTTCGAACGTGTGGACGCGCGACGAGGCCGAGGCCGACCGGTTCGAGCGGGACCTGGACGCCGGCAGCGTGTACGTGAACGGGATGACGGCCTCCCACCCGGCGTTCCCGTTCGGCGGGGCCAAGCGGTCCGGGTACGGACGTGAGCTGTCCGGGCACGGAATCAGGGAGTTCTGCAACATCACCACGGTTTGGCACGGGGCGTGAGCGCTGCGCGGCTACCATCCCGTTTGTGAACCGCGAAGTGACTCTGCCTCTGATCGTCGACGACCGCGGGACCTTGCAGGTGGCTGCCGCCGATGTGAGCAAGTTGTTGCGGACCGTGGGTGGGCGGTGGCTGCATCTCGTCGAGGCCGGGGAGGATCTCGACGAGGACACCGTGGCCGCGCTGACCATCGAGCTGGCCAAGCTCGCGGACCGTATCGATGTCGCCTGTATCGCGCACAGCAGCGGCAGCGCGCCGTAGGAGCTCTTCTTCGTCTGTCGCCGGGTGCCGGTTCGTCGTGGCCGGCCGCCCCTCGGTACGGACGGTCATCGCGCGTTCGGCGTAGCCCGACGCGAAGTCGCCGCGTCCTCGGGTGAAGGTGGACTGGACCACCCTCTGAGGCGAAAGCAGGCACGGTTCATGGCGACTTTGTGCAGACCCTCGGTGTCCGTTCCGGAGCACGTGATCACGATGGAGGAGACGCTGGAGCTGGCGCGCTCCCGCCACGCCGACCACCCTCAACTGCCGCTGGCTCTCCGGCTGATCGAGAACACGGGTGTGAAGACCCGGCACATCGTGCAGCCCATCGAGGAGACGCTGAAGCATCCCGGCTTCGAGGAGCGCAACAAGATCTATGTGTCGGAGGCGAAGGCCCGGGTCCCCTCCGTCGTCCAGCGGGCGCTCGACGACGCGGAACTGCTCACCACCGACATCGACGTGATCATCTACGTCTCGTGCACGGGCTTCATGATGCCCTCGCTCACGGCCTGGCTGATCAACGAGATGTCCTTCGACGCCACCACCCGTCAGATACCCATAGCCCAGCTGGGCTGCGCGGCCGGCGGCGCGGCGATCAACCGGGCGCACGACTTCTGCATGGCCTACCCCAAGGCCAACGCGCTCATCGTGGCCTGCGAGTTCTGCTCGCTGTGCTACCAGCCCACCGACATCGGCGTCGGCTCCCTGCTCTCCAACGGCCTGTTCGGCGACGGGATCGCCGCGGCCGTGGTGCGCGGCCGGGGCGGCGAGGGCATCGAACTGGAGCGCAACGGCTCGTACCTGATCCCCAAGACCGAAGAGTGGATCATGTACGACGTCCGCGCCACCGGCTTCCACTTCCTGCTGGACAAACGGGTGCCGGCCACCATGGAGCCGCTCGCCCCGGCGCTCCAGGACCTCGCGGGGCTGCACGGCTGGGACGCCGCCGACCTGGACTTCTACATCGTCCACGCGGGCGGGCCCCGCATTCTCGACGACCTGAGCAAGTTCCTCCAGGTCGACCCGCACGCCTTCCGGTTCAGCCGGGCCACGCTCACCGAGTACGGCAACATCGCCAGCGCCGTCGTCCTGGACGCGCTGCGCCGGCTGTTCGACGAGGGCGGGGCCCAGGACCGGGCGCGCGGGCTGCTCGCCGGGTTCGGTCCCGGCATCACCGCCGAGATGGCACTCGGCCGCTGGCGCACGGACGAAGAGGCGGTATGACCGAAGAGACGCTCACCGAGATCCTCCCCCCGATCCGGCACTGGCCGGCGCTCGATCTGACCGGGGTCGACTTCGACCCCGTGCTGACCGAGCTGATGCGGGAGGGCCCCATCACCCGGATCCAGCTGCCCAACGGCGAGGGCTGGGCCTGGCTGGTCACCCGGTACGAGGACGTACGCATGGTGACCAACGACCCCCGGTTCAGCCGCGAGGCCGTCATGGACCGGCCGGTCACCCGGCTCGCCCCGCACTTCATCCCGGCCCGCGGGGCGGTCGGTTTCCTGGACCCGCCCGACCACACCCGGCTGCGCCGCTCGGTGGCAGCCGCGTTCACGGCCAAGGGTGTGGAGCGCATCCGCGACATGTCCCGCCGGATGCTGGACGACCTGGTCGGTGAACTCCTCGCGGCCGGGCCGCCGGCCGACCTCACCGCGACGGTCCTGTCCCCGTTCCCCATCGCGGTGATCTGCGAGCTGATGGGCGTGCCGGCCGCGGACCGCCACACCATGCACACCTGGACCCAGCTGATCCTGTCCTCCGCGCACGGCGCGGACGTCAGCGAGAAGGCGAAGAACGAGATGGGCGCCTACTTCGCCGATCTCATCGGGCTCCGGGAGGGCAGTTCCGCCGAGGACGTCACCTCCCTGCTCGGCGCCGCCGTGGGCCGGGAGGAGGTGACGCTGGAGGAGGCCGTGGGGCTCGCGGTGCTCCTGCAGATCGGCGGCGAGGCGGTCACCAACAACAGCGGGCAGATGTTCTACATCCTGCTGACCCGCCCCGACCTCGCCGAACGCCTGCGCACGGAGCCGGAGATCCGGCCCCAGGCCATCGACGAGCTGCTGCGCTACATCCCGCACCGCAGCGCGGTGGGCCTGTCGCGGATCGCGACGGAGGACGTGGGCATCCAGGGCGTACGGATCCGGGCCGGGGACGCGATCTACGTGTCGTACCTGGCCGCCAACCGGGACCCGGACGTCTTCCCGTTCCCCGAGACGATCGACTTCTCGCGCTCGCCGAACCCGCATGTGGCCTTCGGCTTCGGTCCGCACTACTGCCCCGGCGGCATGCTGGCCCGGATGGAGTCGCAGCTGCTGGTGGACGCGCTGCTGGACCGGCTGCCGGGGCTGAAGCTGGCCGTGCCGCCGGAGAAGGTGCCGTTCCGCAAGGGCGCGCTGATCCGCGGGCCCGAGGCGCTGCCGGTGACGTGGTGAGCGGTCGATGACGGCGACGGAGGGACTGCTGGTGCCGCCGGGGCAGGGCCGGGTCGTGCAGACCCCGGCCCAGCACGTGACCTTCAAGGTCACCGGCTCGCACTCCCGGATGGCGTCCACGTTCGAAGTGATCGTGCCGCCCGGCTTCGATGTGGGCGCGCATGTGCACACCCGCAGCGAGGAGTTGTTCTACGTGCTCGAGGGCGAGCTGGACGTGCTCGCCTTCGAGCCGAGGATCCGGACGCCCGACAACTGGCAGCGCTGGGAGTCCCCTTCGGGCAACCGGGTGGTACGCGCGACACCGGGCACGGTGATCGTCGTACCGCCCGGCTGTCCGCACGCCTTCGCCAACCCGACGGACGAGCCCGCGAAGATGTTCTTCCAGGCGAGCCCGCCGCCGGACCACGAGCGGTACTTCGAGGAACTCCTGGAGATCCTGGGCAACGGGGGTCCGCCGGATCATGCGGCGATCGAGGAGCTGCGCAAGCGGTACGACATCGAGCAGCTGACGCCGCTCAGGCATCGCTAGCGGATGGGCATCCCCGAGAGCGTCCGGGCGATCACCAGGCGCTGGATCTCGCTCGTGCCCTCGAAGATCGTGTAGATGGCCGCGTCCCGGTGCATCCGCTCCACCGGGTACTCCCGGGTGTAGCCGTTGCCGCCGAGGATCTGGATCGCCTGCCCGGTGACCTTCTTGGCCGTCTCGCTGGCGAACAGCTTCGACATCGAGCCCTCGGCGGCGGTGAACGGCTTGCCGTTGACCGCCATCCAGGACGCCCGCCAGACCAGCAGCCGTGCCGCGTCGATCGACGTCCGCATGTCGGCGAGCTGGAAGGCGACGCCCTGGTTGTCGATGATCGGGCGGCCGAACTGCTCACGGGTGGTGGCGTAGTCCAGCGCCACCTCGTAGGCGGCGCGTGCGGTGCCCACCGCCATGGCGCCGACCGCCGGACGCGAGGCCTCGAAGGTCGCCATCGCCGCGTTCTTCACTCGCTCGCCGCCGCTGCGGGCCCGCTCCCGGGCACGGGCCAGGCGCTCGTCGAGCTTCTCCTTGCCGCCGAGCAGGCAGGAGCCGGGGACGCGGACGTTCTCCAGGACGACCTCGGCGGTGTGCGAGGCGCGGATGCCGTGCTTCTTGAACTTCTGGCCCTGGGACAGGCCCGGCGTGTTCGGCGGGACGATGAAGGAGGCGTGGCCCTTGGAGCCGAGCCCGGGGTCGACGACCGCGACGACGACGTGGACGTTGGCGATGCCGCCGTTGGTCGCCCAGGTCTTCGTGCCGTTGAGCACCCACTCGTCCTTGGCCTCGTCGTACACGGCACGCGTGCGCATGGAGGCGACGTCGGAGCCGGCGTCGGGCTCGGAGGAGCAGAAGGCCGCCACCTTGACATCGTTGGCGTCGCCGTACATCTGGGGGATCCAGGTGCCGATCTGCTCCTCGGTGCCGTTGGCGAGGACGCCCACGGCGGCGAGGCCGGTGCCGACGATGGACAGGGCGATGCCGGCGTCGCCCCAGAACAGTTCCTCCATCGCCATCGGGATTCCGAGACCCGTGGCGTCGAAGTACTGCTGGGCGTAGAAGTCGAGGGAGTAGATTCCGACCTTGGCGGCCTCCTGGATGACCGGCCAGGGAGTCTCCTCACGCTCGTCCCATTCGGCGGCCGCGGGGCGGATGACATCGGCGGCGAAACCGTGCAGCCAGTCCCGGACCTCCTTCTGTTCGTCGTTGAGCTCCATGGTGAACTCGGCCATGTCCCCTCCAGCGGCAGCGCACTGCATGTTACTTGCGGTAACCGCAGTCTGTTACCGACGGGTAGGAAAAGTCAACTCCTGATGACCGGTCGGTAGCCCGTTCGAAGTCGAGAACGTGTTGAGTGTTAGTTTGCGCAGGCGTCACCGAAAAAGCACGGGTGGGGAGAGCACATGGACACCACACAGCGGACCGAGCAGCAGCGGTCCGCGGACCGCCGTCGGCGCGAGCTGCTGGAGGCCGCCGACCGGGTGGTGCTGCGCGACGGCCCGCAGGCCTCGATGAACGCGATCGCCGCCGAGGCGGGCATCACCAAGCCGATCCTCTACCGGCACTTCGGCGACAAGGGCGGGCTGTACGCGGCCTTGGCCAAGCGGCACACGGACGCGCTGCTGGACTCGCTGCGGGCCGCGCTGGACGCCCCCGCGGAGCGACGCGAGCGGGTGGAGGCCACCCTGGACACCTACTTGGCCGCCATCGAGGCACGGCCCCAGGTGTACCGGTTCCTGATGCACCCCGCCGAGGGCGGGCAGACCGCGGACCAGGGGTTCGACGTCGGCAAGCACTCGGCCCCGCTGCTGCGGCGGATGGGTGAGGAGCTGGCGCAGGTCATCGAGGAGCGGCTGGACCTCGGACCGGGCAGCCAGCAGCTGGCCCGGGTGTGGGGCCACGGGATCGTCGGGATGATGCATGCCGCGGGCGACTGGTGGCTGGGGGAACGCCCGTGTTCCCGGGCCGAGTTGGTGCGGAGCCTGGCGGATCTGCTGTGGGGCCGTCTCGCGGCGGCCGGCGACAAGGTGGGTGGCCCGGGTTTCTGAGTCAGCCGCTCCAGGAGGCTCGCGCCGCCTGCCGCATCAGCCGCCGGTGCCGCCACCCCGTGACGCGGTCCGCATACACCGTCCCCGCCACGTGGTCGCACTCGTGCTGCAGACACCTCGCGAAGAAACCCGTCCCATGCACCGTCACCGGCTCCCCCGCCACCGTGAACCCCTCGACCACCGCATGGTCGTACCGTTCCGTCCCCGCTTCCAGGCCCGGCAGGGACAGGCACCCCTCCGGGCCCCGCACCACCACACCGTCGGCCTCGACCAGACGCGGATTCACCACATGGCCCAGATGCCGTACGTCCTCGTCGTCGGGGCAGTCGTAGACGAACACCCGCAGCGGCACGCCGACTTGGTTCGCCGCGAGGCCGACGCCCTGCGCCGCGTACATCGTGGCGAACATGTCCTCGACGAGCCTCGCCAGTTCGGGGCCGAAGTCCGTGACCTCCTCGGCGGGGGTATGCAGGACCGGGTCGCCGAGCAGAGTGAGAGGCCGGACCCGCCCGTGGGCGCCCGGAATCGAGCCGTGTCGCATGGGCGCAAGACTACGGCCGATTCGGGAGCGCGAATGGATCTCGATAGGCTGACCACCTACGACGTTGGGAGGATCGAGGACTGATGGCAGGCAACTCGGACCCGCTCACTCCGCGGGCCAAGATCGCCGTGACCGCGGGCAAGGCGGTCGCGGCGGCATCGCGCGCAGCGGGGCGCGGCAGCGGTTCGGTGATCGGTGGCCGGGTGGCGCTCAAGCTCGACCCCGACCTTCTCGCACGGCTCGCGCAGAACCTGGACGTGGTCCTGGTGTCGGCGACCAATGGCAAGACCACGACCACCCGGCTGATCGCGGAGGCTCTCGGCGCCGCGGGCCCGGTGGTCTCCAACGCGCTCGGCGCCAACATGCCCGCCGGTATCACCTCCGCGCTGGCCGGTGGCTCGGAGGCCCGCTACGGCGTCATCGAGGTCGACGAGAAGTACCTCGCGGGCGTCGCCCGGGACACCGACCCGAAGTGCATCGCCCTGCTGAACCTCTCCCGCGACCAGCTCGACCGCGCCGCCGAGACCCGGATGCTCGCCGAGAACTGGCGTGAGGGGCTCGCGGGGTCGAAGGCCGTGATCGTCGCCAACGCCGACGACCCGCTGGTGGTGTGGGCCGCGTCCTCCTCCCCCAATGTGATCTGGGTCGCCGCCGGGCAGATGTGGAAGGACGACGCCTGGTCCTGCCCGTCCTGCGGCGGTGTGATGCAGCGGCCGGGCGACGACTGGTTCTGCGGCGAGTGCGGATTCCGCCGGCCGACGCCGAGCTGGGCGCTGTCCGGGGACCACGTCCTCGACCCGCACGGCTCCGCCTGGCCCATCCACCTCCAGCTGCCGGGCCGCGCCAACAAGGCCAACGCCGCCTCCTCGGCCGCCGTCGCCGCCGTGTTCGGGGTGCCGCCGCAGGTGGCCCTGGAGCGCATGTACCAGGTGCAGGCGGTCGCCGGACGCTACGACGTCGTCCAGTTCCAGGGCCGCGACCTGCGCCTGCTGCTGGCGAAGAACCCGGCCGGCTGGCTGGAGACGTTCTCCCTGATCGACCCGCCGCCCACCCCGGTGATCCTCTCGGTGAACGCGCGCGGCGCCGACGGCACCGACACCTCCTGGCTGTGGGACGTCGACTACACGCGTCTGACCGGGCACCCGATCTGCGTCATCGGGGACCGCAAGCTCGACCTCGCGGTGCGTCTGGAAGTGGCCAACCAGCACTTCCAGGTCTGCGAGAACCTCGACCAGGCCGTGCAGCAGTGCCCGCCGGGACGGATCGAGGTCATCGCCAACTACACCGCGTTCCAGGACCTGCGCCGCCGCGTCGGCAACTGACGTATCCGTAAGGACAGTGACCTCATGAGCGACAACCAACTGCGGGTCGTCTGGATCTATCCGGACCTGCTGAGCACCTACGGCGACCAGGGCAACGTCCTCGTCGTGGAGCGCCGGGCGCGGCAGCGCGGCCTGGACGTGGCCCGCCTCGACGTGCGCAGCGACCAGCCGATCCCGACCTCCGGGGACATCTACCTGATCGGCGGCGGCGAGGACCGGCCGCAGCGGCTCGCGGCGGAGCGGCTGCGCCGGGACGGCGGTCTGCACCGGGCCGTGGGCAACGGCGCGATCGTCTTCTCGGTCTGCGCCGGCTACCAGATCCTCGGCCACGAGTTCATCAACGACCTCGGGCAGCGCGAGCCCGGTCTCGGTCTGCTGGACGTGGTGTCGGTGCGCGGCGAGGGCCAGCGGTGCGTCGGTGACGTGCTCGCCGACATCGACCCGCGCCTCGGCCTGCCCCCGCTGACCGGCTTCGAGAACCACCAGGGCGTCACCCACCTCGGCCCCACCGCCCGCCCGCTCGCCCAGGTCCGCCTCGGCAACGGCAACGGCACGGGGGACGGCACCGAGGGCGCGTACAACGACACCGTCTTCGGTACGTACATGCACGGCCCGGTGCTGGCCCGGAACCCGCTCATCGCCGATCTGCTGCTGAAGCTGGCGCTGGACGTCAACGCCCTGCCGCCGACCGACGACCGCTGGTACGAGGCGCTGCGCACCGAGCGCATCGCGGCCGCCCAGCAGCCGGCCTAGCCGGTGCTCCAGAGGTACTGAAGCGGCCTTCCAGCACGCCCTGCCACCGTGCTCCCCGGGCCCGCCTGACGGCATCTCCGCTCACATGTGCGGACGCGTCCAGCAGGCGGACGCCCGGTACGGTGCCACCCCCTCACGCCGGTAGGGTGGCCGGGATCCAGCCGGACAGCGTGGTCCGGTCCCCGGCCCACGTTGAGAAGGTATTTCGGGCTATGCGCATTGGTGTCCTCACGTCCGGCGGCGACTGCCCCGGCCTGAACGCCGTCATCCGGTCCGTCGTGCACCGTGCCGTCGTCGACCACGGCGACGAGGTCATCGGTTTCCGGGACGGCTGGAAAGGCCTCCTGGAGTGCGACTACCTCAAGCTCGACCTGGACGCGGTGGGCGGCATCCTCGCCCGCGGCGGCACCATCCTCGGGTCCTCCCGGGTGCAGCCCTCGCACCTGCGGGACGGCGTGCAGCGGGCCAAGGGCCATGTCCAGGAACTCGGGCTCGACGCGATCATCCCGATCGGCGGTGAGGGCACGCTGAAGGCCGCCCGGCTGCTGTCGGACGGCGGGCTGCCCATCGTCGGCGTGCCCAAGACCATCGACAACGACATCGCCGTCACGGACGTCACCTTCGGCTTCGACACCGCGGTCGGTGTCGCCACCGAGGCGCTCGACCGGCTCAAGACGACCGCCGAGTCGCACCAGCGGGTGCTGGTCGTGGAGGTCATGGGCCGCCACACCGGCTGGATCGCCCTGCACTCCGGCATGGCGGCCGGCGCGCACGCCGTCGTCGTCCCGGAGCGCCCCTTCGACATCGAGGAGCTGACCCGCAAGGTCGGCGCGCGGTTCGAGGCGGGCAAGCGGTTCGCGATCGTCGTCGCCGCGGAGGGCGCCAAGCCGGCGCCGGGCTCCATGGAGTTCGACGAGGGCGGCAAGGACGTCTACGGCCACGAGCGCTTCGCGGGCATCGCGCGGCAGCTCTCCATCGAGCTGGAGCACCGGCTCGGCAAGGAGGCCCGGCCGGTGATCCTCGGGCATGTGCAGCGCGGCGGTACGCCCACCGCCTACGACCGGGTCCTGGCGACCCGGTTCGGATGGCACGCGGTGGAGGCCGTGCACCGCGGCGAGTTCGGGAAGATGACCGCGCTGCGCGGCACCGACATCGTGATGGTGTCCCTGGCCGAGGCCGTCGAGACGCTGAAGACGGTGCCGGAGGACCGGTACACCGAGGCGGAGTGCGTGCTGTAGTCCAGCCCGCAACGGAACGGCCCCCGGTCACGAGCGTGACCGGGGGCCGTTCTACTGTGGGGGCCGGACAGACTTGCACAACCCCCACGAAACAGGAGCCGGCGGATGGATCACAGCGGGCACGGCATGATGGTGGATCTGCCGCCGTTCACGCTGGGGCGGGGGCTCCAGTGGTCGCCGGATCCCTTCTTCCTCGTCGCGTGTCTGGCCGGGCTCGCCCTGTACGCGTGGGGGGTCGTGCGGCTGCGGCGGCGCGGGGACGCCTGGCCGGTGGCCCGTACGGTCTCGTACGTCGCCGGGGTGCTGACCATCGCGCTGGTGATGTGCACCGCGCTCAACGACTACGGCATGGTCATGTTCAGCGTGCACATGGTGCAGCACATGGTGATCAGCATGCTGTCGCCGATCCTGATCCTGCTCGGCGCCCCGGTCACCCTCGCCCTGCGCGCGCTGCCGGTCGCGGCCCGGGGCCGCAAGGGGCCCCGCGAGCTGCTGCT
This sequence comes from Streptomyces sp. YS415, assembly GCF_023544665.1. Classification (GTDB taxonomy): domain Bacteria; phylum Actinomycetota; class Actinomycetes; order Streptomycetales; family Streptomycetaceae; genus Streptomyces. The sequence continues at coordinate 137,471 of NZ_JAMJFL010000010.1, read as the reverse complement.
GGCGCTGCTGCACAGCCGCTACATGCGGATCATCACGCACCCCGCCTTCACCATTCCGCTGTTCATCGCGAGCCTGTACGCGCTGTACTTCACCCCGCTCTTCGACTTCCTGATGGGCTCCACGGTCGGGCACGTCGGAATGATGGTGCACTTCCTCGCCGTGGGCGTGGTGTTCTTCTGGCCGATCATCGGCGTGGACCCGGGGCCGCACCGGCCCGGGTATCTGATGCGGATGCTGGAGCTGTTCGCGGGGATGCCGTTCCACGCGTTCTTCGGGATCGCGCTGATGATGGCGTCGTCGCCGATGGTCGGCACGTTCGAGAACCCGCCCGCCTCGCTCGGCATCGACGCGCTCTCCGACCAGAACGCCGCCGGGGGCATCGCCTGGGCGTTCAGCGAGGTCCCGTCCGTCCTGGTGCTGATCGCGCTGCTGTTCCAGTGGTACCGCTCCGAGCAGCGACAGGCCCGGCGCACGGACCGCGCGGCCGACCGGGACGGCGACAAGGAGCTGGAGGCGTACAACGCCTACCTGGCCTCCCTGAACGCCCGCGGGAACTGAGACGCACGTTCGAATCCAGGGCGTGGCAGCCCCGAAAATCGGGCACATGTTTCCTTCGGGGCACCGTCCGGCGGCAGAACGGGGCACCATGGTGGGGGACGAACCATGAGGAGGGTGTTGCGATGCCCGGTTCTACGGACGGCTCTACGCGGACGATGGGGGTGCTCACCGTCGGCGGACTCGTCGCGGTGACCGCCTACACGGTGGCGCTCGGCAGCAACGGCTGGCTGTGGTTCGGCTGGATCGTGCTCGGGATGATCACCCTCGGCATGGTGGTCACCCGCCCCTCGTGACGGCTCAGGCGCCGGTCAGCCGGCCCGCGGAGTGCACGCCCGGCTGGTACTTGGGCAGCCGGGCGGTGACCTTCATCCCCGCTCCCACGGCGGTCTCGATGACGAGGCCGTAGTCGTCGCCGTAGACCTGGCGGAGCCGGTCGTCGACGTTGGACAGGCCGATCCCGCCGGACGGGCTGACCTCGCCGGCGAGGATGCGGCGCAGCAGGGCGGGGTCCATGCCCACGCCGTCGTCCTCGATGACGACCAGGGCCTCCGCCCCCGTGTCCTGTGCGGTGATGCTGATCCGGCACTTGTCGGTCCTGCCCTCCAGACCGTGCTTGACGGCGTTCTCGACCAGCGGCTGCAGGCAGAGGAAGGGCAGCGCGACCGGGAGGACCTCGGGGGCGATCTGCAGGGTCACCGAGAGGCGGTCGCCGAAGCGGGCCCGGACCAGCGCCAGGTAGTGGTCGATGGCGTGGAGCTCGTCGGCGAGGGTGGTGAAGTCGCCGTGCCTGCGGAACGAGTAGCGGGTGAAGTCGGCGAACTCCAGGAGCAGTTCGCGGGCGCGCTCGGGGTCGGTGCGGACGAAGCTGGCGATCACCGCGAGCGAGTTGAAGATGAAGTGCGGGGAGATCTGGGCCCGCAGCGCTTTGATCTCGGCCTCGATCAGCCGGGTCCGGGACTGGTCGAGGTCGGCCAGCTCCAGCTGGACCGAGACCCAGCGGGCGACCTCCCCGGCCGCGCGGACCAGGACCGCGGACTCGCGGGGCGCGCAGGCGACCAGGGCGCCGTGGACGCGGTCGTCGACGGTGAGCGGGGCGACGACCGCCCAGCGCAGGGGACAGTCGGGGGTGTCGCAGGTCAGCGGGAACGCCTCGCCGCGGCCGGACTCCAGCGGTCCGGCGAGCCGTTCCATGATCTCGGCGCGGTGGTGCGCGCCGACGCCGTCCCAGGCCAGCATCCCCTCGCGGTCGGTCAGGCACAGGGCGTCCGTGCCGAGCAGGGAGCGCAGCCGGCGGGCCGACTTGCGGGCGGTCTCCTCGGTCAGTCCCGCCCGCAGCGGAGGCGCGGCGAGGGAGGCGGTGTGCAGGGTCTCGAAGGTGGCGTGCTCGACCGGCGTACCGAGCCCGCCCTGGTTCTCGGGCCGCGCGGTACGCCGGCCCAGCCAGAATCCCGCCGCCAGCAACGGCAGGATCGCCACGCACAGCCCGGCGACGAATCCGCTCATGCTCACACCGTTCATGCCTTCACCTCCGCGCGGCGCTCCGCGGGGTGAGCCGGAACAGGCCGTCGGGCGGCTGCCGCGCCGTTCACGCCTTCACCTCCGCCAGTTCCTCCGGCAGGTGGAAGCGGGCCAGGATGGATGCCGTTCCGGGCGGAACCCGGCTCGGGGTGGCCAGGGAGACCAGGGTCATCGTGAGGAAGCCCAGCGGTACCGACCAGAGGGCGGGCCAGGCCAGCAGGGCGTGCAGGGCGCCGGTGCCGGGCAGACCGGCCATGGTCGCGGCGACGGCGAGCAGGGCGGAGCCGCCGCCCACCAGCATCCCGGCGGCCGCCCCCTGCGGGGTGAGCCGGCGCCACCAGATGCCCAGCACCAGCAGCGGGCAGAAGGAGGACGCGGACACGGCGAAGGCGAGCCCCACGGCGTCGGCCACCGGCAGCCCGCCGACCAGGGCGCTCGCCGCGAGCGGTACGGCCATCGCCAGCAGCGTGCCGAGCCGGAAGTGCCGTACGCCCCGCGAGGGGAGGACGTCCTGGGTGAGGACGCCCGCGACGGCCATGGTCAGTCCCGAGGCGGTCGACAGGAACGCGGCGAACGCTCCCCCGGCGACCAGCGCGCCGAGCAGGTCGCCGCCCAGGCCCCCGATCATCCGCTCCGGCAGCAGCAGCACGGCGGCGTCCGCGTCGCCGGTGAGGGTGAGCTCGGGGGCGTACAGCCGGCCGAGGGCGCCGTAGACCGGGGGCAGCAGGTAGAAGGCGCCGATCAGGCCGAGGACGGCGACGGTGGTGCGGCGGGCGGCGACGCCGTGCGGGCTGGTGTAGAAGCGGACGACGACGTGCGGCAGGCCCATGGTGCCGAGGAAGGTGGCGAGGATCAGCCCGTACGTGGCGTACAGCGGGCGTTCACCGCGGCTCTCGGCCTGGGAGGGCGACAGGCCCCCGTCGCCGTCGCGTTCGGCCTCGGGGACGTGGGCGCCCCGGGCGAACGTCAGCCGGGTGCCGGCCTCGATGCGATGGCTGCCGACGGGGAGTTCGAGCCGCTGGTCCTCGTGCGGGCGGCCGTCGACGGTACCGCTCACGGTGACGGTCAGCGGACGCTCCAGGCGCAGCTCCAGGCTGTCGTCGACGCGGATCGTGCGCTGTTCGCGGAAGGCGGCGGGTTCGTCGAAGGCGTGGTGCGGGGCGCCGTCGCGCTGCCAGGCGAGGACCAGGAAGAGGGCGGGCACCAGCAGGGCCGTGAGCTTCAGCCAGTACTGGAAGGCCTGCACGAAGGTGATGCTGCGCATGCCGCCCGCGGCGACGATGGCGACCACCACGACCGCCACGATCACCCCGCCGAGCCAGTCGGGCGCACGGGTGAGGACGGTCAGCGTCAGCCCGGCGCCCTGCAGCTGGGGCAGCAGATAGAGCCAGCCGACCCCCACCACGAAGGCCCCGGCCAGCCGCCGTACCGCCGAGGAGGCGAGCCGGGCCTCGGCGAAGTCGGGGAGCGTGTAGGCGCCGGAGCGGCGCAGCGGGGCGGCGACGAAGAGGAGCAGGACCAGATAGCCGGCGGTGTAGCCGACCGGGTACCAGAGCATGTCGGGGCCCTGGACGAGAACCAGGCCGGCGATGCCGAGGAAGGACGCGGCGGAGAGGTACTCGCCGCTGATGGCGGCCGCGTTCAGGCGAGGTCCGACGGTGCGGGAGGCGACGTAGAAGTCGGAGGTGGTGCGGGAGATGCGCAGGCCGAAGGCGCCGACGAACACGGTCGCCAGGACGACGAGCGCGACGGCGGGGACGGCGTAGTTCTCGTTCACGGTCCGTCGGCCCTCAGCGGTCCTGGTCCTCGACGAGGCGCACGAGGTCCCGCTCGTTGCGCTCGGCGCGCCGCACGTACCAGCGGGCGAGCAGCACGAGCGGGGCGTACAGGCCGAAGCCGAGGACCGTCCATTCCAGGCGGTCGGAGTCCGGGACGGTGGCGAACAGCAGCGGCAGCGGTCCGACGAGCAGTACGAGGACGGCGACCACGGCGAGGGCGGCGCGCAGTTGGGAGCGCATCAGGGAGCGGACGTAGGTGTGGCCGAGGGTGGTCTGCTCGTCGATCTCGGTGCGCGGACGGTAGTAGCCGGACGGGGGGCGGCGGGGCGGGCCGGTGACGACGACGCGGCGCTCGGCGGGGTCCTGGCCGGGCATCGTCAGGTCCTCCTCATCAGCAGGTCCCGCAGCTCCCGCGCGTGCCGCCTGCTGACCTGCAGTTCCTCGGAGCCGACCAGGACGCTCACGGTGCCCGCGTCCAGGCGGAGTTCGCCGATGTGGCGCAGGGCGACCAGATGGCGGCGGTGGATGCGGACGAAGCCGCGGGAGCGCCAGCGCTCCTCCAGGGTGGACAGCGGGATGCGGACGAGGTGGCTGCCCTTGTCGGTGTGCAGGCGGGCGTAGTCGCCCTGGGCCTCGACATGGGTGATGTCGTCGACGGGGACGAACCGGGTCACCCCGCCGAGTTCGACGGGTATGTGGTCGGGGTCGGGCTCGTGGACGGGTATGCGGGAGCCGGTGCCGATGAGTTCGGCGGCCCGGCGGACCGCCTCGGCGAGCCGCTCCTTGCGGACCGGTTTGAGGACGTAGTCGACGGCCTTGAGGTCGAAGGCCTGCACGGCGAAGTCCTCGTGCGCGGTGACGAACACGACCAGCGGCGGCTTGGCGAACCCGGTGAGCAGCCGGGCCAGGTCGAGTCCGTCGAGGCCGGGCATGTTGATGTCGAGGAAGACGACGTCGATCGCCTCGGGCCCGCCCGGCCCCGACTCCAGCGCGCGGTTGATCCGGCGCAGCGCCACGGTGGCGTCCCCCGCGCCCTCCGCGCTGCCGATCCGGGGATCGGCGTTGAGGAGGAACAGCAGTTCCTCCAGCGAGGGGCTTTCGTCGTCGACAGCCAGGGCGCGCAGCATGAACGTGGAGTGTAGGAGCAATTCGTACGCCTGCACACGGGCGCAGGGAAGACGTTCCCGCTGGATAGGGTGCCGCCATGAACAGCAGGCCCACGCCGTTCGACGAGCTCGACCGGAAGATCCTCACCGCCCTGATGGCGAACGCCCGGAGCAGTTTCGCCGAGATCGGCGCGGACGTCGGACTGTCCTCCACGGCGGTCAAGCGGCGGGTGGACCGGCTGCGGGAGTCCGGTGTGATCACCGGGTTCACGGCCACGGTGAAGCCGTCCGCGCTGGGCTGGCGCACGGAGGCGTACGTCGAGGTGTACTGCGAGGGCGCGGCCCCGCCGCGGCGGCTCGCGGAGGTGGCCCGCAACCATCCGGAGATCACCGCGGCGATGACGGTGACCGGTGGCGCGGACGCGCTGCTGCACGTCCGGGCGCGGGACGTGGAGCACTTCGAGGAGGTGCTGGAGCGGATCCGCGTGGAGCCGTTCATCCGCAAGACGATCAGCGTGATGGTGCTGTCCCACCTCCTGCCGGACAGCCCGGAGGCGGGCGCCAGCCAGCCGGCCCCCGACGGCGCAGCAGACGTGCGCTGAGCGGCGAGAACACGCAGCATTCCTGCGCGAACGCGCAGCTCTTGTTCCTTGTCGGGCGTCTGGGTCCCTCCCTACCGTGGTGACAACCCCATCCACACCGCAGGAAGCGGAGGAACCCCTCTGTGCCCGAAAGCCGTGTGCAGCGCCGACGGCGCTTTCTCGTCTGCGAACCCAGACACTTCGCCGTGCAGTACGCGATCAATCCCTGGATGCATCCCGACAACCGGGTCGACGCCGGTCTGGCCCAGAAGCAGTGGCGGTCACTGATCCGCGCCTACCGCTCCCACGGCCACACCGTCGAGTCGGTGGAGCCGGTCCCCGGCCTGCCCGACATGGTCTTCGCCGCGAACTGCGCGGTGACCGTCGACGGCCGGGTCTTCGGCTCGCTCTTCCACGCGCCCGAGCGCCGCCCGGAGTCCACCCACTACGACACCTGGTTCAAGGCGTCCGGATTCGACGTCTACCGCCCGGAGTCGGTGTGCGAGGGCGAGGGCGACCTCGTCCCCACGGGCCGGTACGTGCTGGCCGGCACCGGCTTCCGCACGACCCGCGAGGCTCATCGCGAGGTGCAGGAGTTCTTCGGCGTCCCGGTGATCGGGCTGACGTTGGTGGACCCGTACTTCTACCACCTCGACACCGCGCTGTTCGTGCTCGACGACGGCCCCGAGGAGAACATCGCCTACTACCCGGAGGCGTTCTCGCCGGGCAGCCGCGAGGTGCTGCGGCGCCTGTACCCGGACGCCGTCCTGGCGACCCGCGAGGACGCGATGGCCTTCGGCCTGAACTCCGTCTCCGACGGCCTGCACGTCTTCATCGCGCCGGGCGCGACCGCCCTGGCCGACCAGCTCGCCCTGCGCGGCTACGTCCCCGTCCCCGTCGACCTGTCCGAGCTGCACAAGGCCGGCGGCGGCATCAAGTGCTGCACCCAGGAGATCCGCTCATGACCGCACCCGCGCGCACCCGTTCCTCCGCCGACCTGATCCGTGCCGAGGAGCCCGTCCTCGCGCACAACTACCACCCGCTGCCGGTCGTCGTCGCGCGTGCCGAGGGCACCTGGGTGGAGGACGTCGAGGGCCGCCGGTACCTCGACATGCTGGCCGGCTACTCGGCGCTGAACTTCGGCCACCGCCACCCCGGCCTGATCGAGGCCGCCCACCGCCAGCTGGACCGGCTCACGCTGACCTCGCGCGCCTTCCACAACGACCGGCTCGCCGAGTTCGCCGAACGCCTCGCCGCGCTGACCGGCCTGGACATGGTGCTGCCCATGAACACCGGCGCCGAGGCGGTCGAGAGCGCCGTCAAGGTGGCCCGCAAGTGGGCGTACGAGGTCAAGGGCGTCCCCGCCGACCGGGCCACGATCGTGGTCGCGGCGGACAACTTCCACGGCCGTACGACGACGATCGTCAGCTTCTCCACCGACGAGACGGCCCGCAGCGGCTTCGGCCCCTTCACCCCGGGGTTCCGGATCGTGCCGTACAACGACCTGGCCGCGCTGGAGGAGGCCGTCGACGACACCACGGCGGCGGTGCTCATCGAACCCATCCAGGGCGAGGCGGGCGTGCTCATCCCGGACGACGGCTATCTGGCCGGGGTGCGGGAGCTGACCCGGCGCACGGGGTGCCTGTTCATCGCGGACGAGATCCAGTCGGGCCTCGGCCGCACCGGCCGCACCCTCGCCGTCGAGCACGAGGCGGTCGTCCCCGACATGCTGCTCCTCGGCAAGGCGCTCGGCGGCGGCATCGTGCCGGTGTCCGCGGTGGTGGCCCGGCGGGAGGTGCTCGGGGTGCTGCGGCCCGGCGAGCACGGCTCGACGTTCGGCGGCAACCCGCTGGCCGCCGCGGTCGGCACCGCGGTGGTGGAACTGCTGGAGACGGGTGAATTCCAGCGCCGGGCGGCCGAGCTGGGCGTGGTCCTGCGGGGCGGTCTGACGGAGCTGGTCGGCAAGGGCGTCGTCGGCTTCCGCGCGCGCGGCCTGTGGGCGGGCGTGGACGTCGACCCGGCCGTGGGCAGCGGGCGGGAGATCGGTGAGCGGCTGATGCGGGAGGGTGTGCTGGTCAAGGACACCCACGGCTCCACCATCCGGCTCGCGCCCCCGCTGACGATCACCGCGGAGGAGCTGACCGGGGCACTCGCCTCGCTGGAGAAGGTGCTCGGGTAGGCCTGACCGCGCGGTGGCCGTCTTTGCTCCTCGCTGCGAGGGTGAACACTGGGATCAGAGGTGGTAGACCTCTGACGTGGACCGCTCTCAGCGAACCCAGCGACGGAGAGGTCGGCCGTGGGCACACACGAGGAGCACACCCCGGAGCGGCATCGGTTCGACGTGGCCGATGCCGCCCCCGTGCTGCTCGACGCCCAGGGGCTGGTGACCTGCTGGACCAGCGGGGCCCAGCGGCTGTTCGCGTATGCGGCGGCGGAGGTGGTGGGCCGGCCCGTCTCGGTCCTGCTGGCGGCCGGGGACGCGGCCCGCGTCCCCGAATTGGCCGAACGCTGTCGCCGGGACGGCGGATGGGCCGGGCTGCTGACCGCCCGGCGCGCGGACGGCCGCGAGCTACGGCTCATGGTGCGGGTCGTTGCGGCGCCGGAGCCGGGCGGCCCGGCACGCTGGCTGGCGCTGCTGTCGGAGATGGAGCAGGCGCCCGGCTGGAACATGAGCCGGCCGGTGCTGGAGCAGATGGTGGCCCGCTCGCCCGTCGGCATAGCGATCGTCGACACGGACCTGAGGTTCGTGTGGTCCAACGCCGCGCTGGAGCAGTTCGGCGGCGGACCGGCCCACCAGCGGCTCGGGCGGCGGCTCGGCGACATACAGCCCGGACTGGACGCGGCGGGCGTCGAGGCGCAGATGCGGCACGTGCTGGAGACCGGCGAGCCGGTGGTCGGGTACGAGCATCTGGGGCGGGTGCGCTCCGCCCCGCACCGGGAGACGGCGCACGTGATGTCGTTCACCCGGCTCGACGACGACCGGGGCCGGGCCATGGGCGTGTACTACACGGTCGTCGACGTCAGCGAGCGGCACCGCGCCCGCGGGCGGCTCGCCCTGCTGGACAAGGCGGGCCGGCACATCGGCCGCACCCTGGACGTGGTGCACACCGCCCAGGAGCTGGCCGACGTGGCCGTGCCCGGCTTCGCCGACCTGGCCCGGGTGGACCTGCTGGAGTCGGTGATCACCGGCGGGGAGCCTGCGCCGGGGCCGCTGAGCGACCGTGAACCGGTGGAGCTGCGCCGGGCGGGCCACCGCTCGGTGACCGAGGACGAGGCCGTCGGCATCGGCTCGGTCGCCACCTACCTGGCCGGATCGCCGCCGATCCGCTGCCTGACCACGGGCAGCTCCTGGCGCGCGGAGCAGCTCGATCCGCTGGCCCGGGAGTGGGCGGCGGACGTGCTCGGCCGGGAGGCCACCTTCCGGGAGCTGGGCCTGCACAGCGTGATGATCGTGCCGGTCCGGGCCCGGGGCGTGACCCTGGGCATCACCACGTTCTTCCGGCGGGGCCGCCAGGAGCCCTTCGACGAGGACGATCTGCGGCTTGCCGAGGACCTGGTGTCGCGGGCCGCGGTCTGCGTGGACAACGCCCGCCGCTACACCCGCGAACGGGACGCGGCCCTGGTCCTGCAGCGCAGTCTGCTCCCCCACCGGCTGTCCGACCAGGACGCCGTGGAGGTCGCCGCCTGCTACCGGCCCGCCGACGAGCTGACCGGCCTCGGCGGCGACTGGTACGACGTGGTGCCGCTGTCCGGGGCGCGGGTGGCCCTGGTGGTGGGCGAGGTTCCCGGGCACGGGATCGGCGCCGCCGCCGCCATGGGCCGGCTGCGGACAGCCGTACGGACGCTCGCCGCGCTGGACCTGCGGCCCGAGGAGGTGCTGGCCCACCTCGACGACCTGGTCGGACGGTCGGCCCGGGACGACGGCGTGGCGCCGGACACGGAGGGCGCCGACAGCATGCGGGCGGTGGGGTCGGGGTGCGTGTACGCGGTGTACGACCCGGTCGACGGGCAGTGCACCATGGCCGCCGCGGGCCATCCGTCCCCGGCCGTGGTGCTGCCCGACGGGGAGGTCACCTTCGTCGACCTGCCGCAGGGCCCGCCGCTGGGCATCGGCGGTCCGCCGTTCGAGTCGGTCGAGATGGTGCTGGCCGAGGGCAGCATCCTCGCCCTGTACACGGACGGTCTGCTGGCCCGCGGAGAGTCGTGGGCGATCGACGCGGACCCGGACCGGCTGCGGCCGGTCCTGGAGCGCCCCGCGGCCTCGCTCGCGCTGCGCTCGCGTGCGGTGGTCGACGCGCTGGTGCCGGTGCGGCCGCACGACGACGTGGTGCTGCTGATGGCCCGCACCCGGCTGCTCGGCGACGGCCAGGTCGCGGACTGGGACCTGCCGAGCGACCCCGCCATGGTCGCCGACGCCCGCAAGGGCGCCACCCGCCAGCTCACCGAGTGGGGCCTGGAGCCGCTGGCCTTCACCACCGAGCTGGTCGTCAGCGAGCTGGTCACCAACGCCATACGGCACGCCGGCGGGCCCATCCGGCTGCGGCTGATCAAGGAGCGCTCACTGATCTGCGAGGTCCTGGACGGCGGCGCCTCCGCACCCCATCTGCGCCACCCCCGCGTCACCGACGAGGGCGGCCGGGGGCTGCTGCTGGTGTCCCAGTTCGCCCAGCGGTGGGGCACGCGCTTCGCTCCCGAAGGGAAGATCATCTGGGCCGAGCAGTCGCTCACCGAGCCGATCGAATGATCCGTCCTTCGCCTGACGGGGCATGAGGTCCGGTGGCGGGGTACCCGTCGAGCCTGCCGGAAAGGTCTGAGCCAGTCGTCCCGGCCCGGTTACGGGCACCCTGGCCCATGCCTACACTGGCACCCCCACAACACGCCGGTTGACCAGCACGTAGAGGAGCGACTCCTTGTTCTACTACCTGCTCAAGTACGTGTTGCTGGGCCCGTTGTTGAGACTGGTCTTCCGCCCGCGCATCGAGGGCCTCGGACATGTCCCGTCGTCCGGGGCGGCCATCGTCGCGGGCAACCACCTCTCCTTCTCGGACCACTTCCTGATGCCCGCGATCCTCAAGCGGCGCATCACCTTCCTGGCCAAGGCCGAGTACTTCACCGGCCCCGGCCTCAAGGGGCGCCTCACGGCCTTCTTCTTCCGCAGCGCCGGGCAGATCCCGGTCGACCGCTCCGGCAAGGACGCCGGCCAGGCCGCGATCCGCGAGGGCCTCGGCGTGCTGAGCAAGGACGAGTTGCTGGGCATCTACCCGGAGGGCACCCGCTCGCACGACGGCCGCCTGTACAAGGGCAAGGTGGGCGTCGCCGTGATGGCGTTGAAGGCCGGCGTCCCGGTGATCCCGTGCGCGATGATCGGCACCTTCGAGGCCCAGCCGCCCGGGAAGGTCATCCCCAACATCCACCCGGTGGTCATCCGCTTCGGCAAGCCCCTGGACTTCTCCCGCTACGCCGGGATGGAGAACGAGAAGGCGATCCTGCGCGCCATCACCGACGAGATCATGTACGCCATCCTGTCCCTCTCGGAGCAGGAGTACGTCGACGAGTACGCGGCCGTCGTCAAGGCGAAGGAGGCCGAGGCGAACGCCCCCAGGCGCAGGTTCCCGAAGATGCCGCTCGGCTGAAGCCCCGGGCGGCGGGTTCACCCGGCCAGCGCCCCCAGCGCCCGGTCCAGCACCTGCCGCAGCACCCGCGCGTCCGGCGCCACGGCGGTCACCAGCGCGGCGGGCCCGGCCAGCGGAACCAGGACGGCGTGCTCGGCGAGGATGCGCGGCGTCACCGGCTCGTCCCCGAACTCCGGCCGTACGACGACGAGTTGCCCGACCGCGCGATGCCCCGCCAGTCCGGCGGGCCCGTCCCAGCCGCCCGGCGCTCCGGGCCCGCAGGCCAGTTCCTGATCCAGGACGGTCCGCCCGGCGATCCGCACCGCCAGCCGGCTGGTGAGCCGCCCCGGCTCCTCCCCCACCCGCCCGAGCACCTGCTCCTCGCGCAGCACCAGCCGGGCCCCGGCACCGAGGTCGGCCCGGGTGGTGACGTACAGGTCGCTGCCGCCGGCGCAGATCAGCTGCTCGGGCAGCCAGCGCAGTTCGCCGCCGTCCGCGACGGTCAGCCGGACGTCGTAGCGGGCCTCGCCCTTGGCCTGCCCCGGGAGGGCGATGGTCGCGGCGGCGGATCCGACGTGCAGGCACGCCCCCTGCGCCACCTCGGCCTCGACGGCGAAGCGGTCACCGCCGAGGGGGCCGCTCATCGCGCCGACGAGCATGACCCGGGCCTCGCTCCCGCTCCCCCGGGTGCGCCGCAGCGCCAGCGGCCCCTCGCCCTCCAGTACGGGCAGCGCCGTACCGCCCCGGCCGTCGGCGCGGGCGCCGATCCGGGCGGTGGCGGCGACGCCGGTGGCGATCACGCCGACCACGCGGCGAGTTGCGCCCGCACCCACGCGGCGACGTCCCGCACGCCGTGCTCGGAGCGCAGCGACTGGAACACGACCGGCAGTTCGGCCCGCTGCGCCATGGCGTCCGCCGCCATGCGGGCGAGGTCGGAGCCGACGTACGGGGCGAGATCGGTCTTGTTGACGACGAGCAGATCGGCGGTGGTCACGCCGGGCCCGCCCTTGCGGGGGATGTCGTCGCCGCCGGCCACGTCGATCACGAAGACCTGCGCGTCGACGAGCCCCTTGGAGAAGGTCGCCGTGAGATTGTCCCCGCCGGACTCCACGAGGATGAGCTGCAGCGGCCCGACCTCGTCCTCCAGGTCCTCGACGGCTTCGAGGTTGGCGGAGATGTCGTCCCGGATGGCGGTGTGCGGGCAGGCCCCGGTCTCGACGGCGGTGATCCGCTCGGGCGGCAGCACGGCTTCCCGCAGCAGGAACTCGGCGTCCTCGCGGGTGTAGATGTCGTTGGTGACGACGGCGAGGGACAACTCGTCGCGCAGGGCGCGGCAGAGCGCGGCGACGGTGGCGGTCTTCCCCGACCCCACGGGCCCGCCGAGCCCGATGCGCAGGGCCCGGCGGGAGCCGTCGGGGCGCCGGGCGTCGGCGCCGATGGCGGCGGGCCCGTCGTGGGAGTGGTCGAGATGCATGGAACGGCTCCTTCTCCGCCGGCCCGGCGGGTACAGCCCGTCGGGCCGGCCTTGCGTGTGATCTCAGGACGCGAACAACCGCACCGCCCAGGAGGCGTGCACCTCCGCGCCGATCTCCAGCAACGGCGCGGACGCGGCGGGCAGCGCGTCGACTCCCTCGTCGGCCACCGCATGCGCGGCCCGCACCGCCTGGTCCACCACCCGGTCCAGCTCGGGAGCGAGCCGGGCCAGCACCGCCGTGGCCTGGAACGGGTCGAGGCTCAGCAGCCGTACGGTCGCGGACGCGGGCCCGCTGACGCTCTCGTAGACGGCGCAGTACGCCGCGTCCTGCGGTCCGAGCCCCGCCGCCCGGGCGGCGAGCCCCAGCACCACCGGCTGGTGCGCCCCCTTGGGGAACGCCCGTGCCAGCGCGTCGAGTTCGTCGGAGGGCCAGACGGCGCGGGCGGCCCGCAGCAGCTGCCGTCCCAGCTTGCGGGCCGCGGTACGCAGCGCGGGCGAGGGGGTGCGGGCGTCCGCGGCCGCGTCCAACGACACCGCGTCCACCCCGAGCGCGGCCGACGCGGCGAGTGCGGCGGAGACCCGCCCCGCCGTGTGCAACCGCCCCCGGCAGAAGTCCTCCAGGCTCCCTGCCCCGGTGATCCGTCCCGCCTTGACCGCTGCCTCGGCACCGCCCGAGTGCGCGTGCCCCCCGGCGGGGAACCGTCCGTCGGCCAGGACGAGCAGTGCTGCCCTGGACATCAGAAGAGGAAGTAGCGCTGCGCCATGGGCAGTTCAGCGGCGGGAGCGGCCTCGACCAGCTCCCCGTCGATGTGCACGGCAAAACTGTCGGGGTCCACCCGCACCTCGGGCCGGGCGGAGTTCTCCCGCATGTCGGCCTTGGTGACCGCCCGGGTCGACTCGATCCCCACGAACCGCTTGCCGAGCCGCAGCCGCTCGGGCAGCCCGTCCTCGATCGCCAGCGGGGCCACGAAGTTCAGCGAGTTGGCGGCCGGGCCGCGGCCGATCGCCCCGTACATGGGCCGCGGCAGGATCGGCTGCGGGGTGGGGATGGAGGCGTTGGCGTCGCCCATCTGCGCGTACGCGATCTGCCCGCCCTTGATGACCAGATGCGGCTTGACGCCGAAGAACGCCGGCTCCCACAGCACGAGGTCGGCGAGCTTCCCGGTCTCCACGGACCCGACCTGCCCGGCGATGCCCTGGGCCAGCGCGGGGTTGATCGTGTACTTGGCGACGTACCGCCGTACCCGGCGATTGTCCGCGCGCCCGTCCCCCGGCAGCGCTCCCCGCCGCCCCTTCATCACATGGGCGGTCTGCCAGGTCCGCATGACGACCTCGCCGACGCGACCCATCGCCTGCGAGTCGGAGGAGATGATCGAGATGGCGCCGAGGTCGTGCAGGATGTCCTCGGCGCCGATGGTCGAGGGCCGGATGCGGGACTCGGCGAAGGCGAGATCCTCCGGCACCGCGGGGTTGAGGTGGTGGCACACCATCAGCATGTCGAGGTGTTCCTCGGCGGTGTTGACGGTGAACGGCCGCGTCGGGTTGGTGGAGCTGGGCAGCACGTGCGGCTCGGAGACCACGGTCATGATGTCCGGCGCGTGCCCGCCGCCCGCGCCTTCGGTGTGGTACGCGTGGATGCCCCGGCCGCCGATCGCGGCGAGGGTGTCGCCGACGAACCCGGCCTCGTTCAACGTGTCGGTGTGGATGGCGACTTGGATGCCGGTGCGGTCGGCGACGGTCAGCGAGGCGTCGATGACGGCGGGCGTGGAGCCCCAGTCCTCGTGCAGCTTCAGCCCCATCGCGCCGCCCCGGATCTGCGACAGCATCGCCTCGTGCGAGACGGTGTTGCCCTTGCCGAGGAAGCCGACGTTGAGGGGGTACTGCTCCATCGCCTCCAGCATCCGCGCCAGATGCCAGGGCCCCGGCGTCACGGTGGTCGCCTTGGAGCCCTCGGCCGGTCCGGTGCCGCCGCCGATCAGCGTGGTGATCCCCGCCGCCAGCGCCTCGTCGGCGATCTGCGGGCAGATGAAGTGGACGTGCGCGTCGATGGCACCGGCCGTGAGGATCCGGCCGTTGCCCGCGATGATCTCGGTCTCGGGGCCGATGACGAGGTCGGGATGGACCCCGTCCATGGTGTCGGGGTTGCCCGCCTTGCCGATGCCGGCGATCCGGCCGTCGCGGATGCCGACGTCCGCCTTGACGATCCCCCAGTGGTCGATGACGACCGCACCGGTGATCACCGTGTCCGGGGTGCCCTCGGCGCGTGTGGCGCGGGACTGGCCCATGGACTCACGGATGACCTTGCCGCCGCCGAACACGGCCTCGTCACCGGAGAGTCCGGGGCCGCCGGAGCGGTCCTCCTCGATCTCGACCAGCAGATCGGTGTCGGCGAGCCGGATCCGGTCACCGGTCGTCGGGCCGAACAGGTCGGCGTACGCGGCCCGGGAGATCTCAGGCATCGAGGGCACCCCCGGTCTCCCCGCGCAGTCCGGGCACCACGCGGGCGCCGGCGAGCGGGACGAGTTCGACGTCGACGGGGATGCCGGGCTCGAAGCGCACGGCGGTGCCGGCGGCGATGTTGAGGCGCTTGCCCCGGGCGGCGGCGCGGTCGAAGTCCAGACCGGGGTTGGCCTCGGCGAAGTGGTAGTGGGAGCCGACCTGGACGGGCCGGTCGGCGGCGTTGAGGACGGTCAGCGCGGTGACCTCGCGGCCCTCGTTGAACACGACGGGCTCGTCCGCGAACAGGATCTCTCCGGGAATCATCGACGCCCCCTCAGACGATCGGCTCGTGGACGGTGACGAGCTTGGTGCCGTCCGGGAAGGTCGCCTCGACCTGGACGTCGTGGATCATCTCGGCGATGCCGTCCATGACGTCGTCCCGGGTGAGCAGCCTGCGTCCGGAGGCCATCAGCTCGGCGACCGTGCGGCCGTCCCGCGCGCCTTCGAGGATGTGCGAGGTGATGAGGGCGACCGCCTCGGGGTGGTTGAGCCTGAGCCCGCGGGCCCGGCGCTTCTCGGCCACGTCGGCCGCCACATGGATCAGCAGTCTCTCTTGCTCGTGCGGGGTCAGTTGCACAGCCCACCTCACAGTCCTCGCTCCGGACCGTGCGGGGCCCGGTTGCCGCAGCCACGGGCAACGTCCCTGGTGGCGTGGAGGGAGGCTAGTTGGACCGGGTTTCGGGCACGTTAACCAAGCTGTGACCCGTCAGGCGCCCGGCTGCGGTCCGGCCATGCTCATCAGGGCGCGCAGACCGTCCTGGAGGACCTCGACCGGGGCCGGTCCGAGCAGGGACTGCTGGGCGATGAAGCCCTGGACGGTGGCGACCATCGTGCGCGCGACGTGCTCGGCGGGGATGTCGGCCCGCATCATCCCGGCGTCCTGGTAGGCCTCGACCACCCGGATCCAGGCGGTGGTCACCACGCCGTACACCTCGTCGACGACCCCCGCGAGCTCCGGGTTGCGTGCGGCTTCCGCCCAGACCTGCATGATCAGCCGCGGGAAGGTGGCCTCCCCGTCGGCGGACAGGGTCTCCCACCTGCCGAGTGCGCGGGCCAGGACCTCGCCGACCAGGACGTCCGGCGGCGGGGGCGGGCTCTGCCGGGTGATCTCCTCGAACGCCGCGCGCACCTCGGCGAGGACGCCCTTGACGATCGCCGTGATCAGCTCGTCCTTGCCGCTGAAGTAGCGGTACACCGCTCCGGCCGAGAGGTCGGCTTCCTTCAGGACGTCCTGCATGGAGGTGGCGTGGAAGCCGTTGCGGGCGAAGCAGCGGGCGGCGCCTTCCAGGATCTGGCGGCGGCGGGCGTCGAGGTGTTCCTGGGATACGCGAGCCATGGCCCTCAATCTAAAACGAACGTTCCTTCTTGACAAGGCCGCATGACGGCGCGACGGTGGTGTCACGCCTAAAACGAATGCTCGTTCTCTTTAGCTCCAGCGCCACCGCACCACGCAAGGGGAAACCATGTCCAGCCGCCGCCGATCGATCGCGGTCGTCGTCCTCGTCCCGGTCATCGCCGCCGTCGCCCTGTGGGCCTTCGCATGGCCCGCCGCCCGTACCGCGCCCCGGGACGTGCCGCTCGGGGTGGCCGGGCCGGCCGCCGCCACCGCTCAGGTGGAACGCCGACTGGACCGGAACGAGGGAGTCTTCGAGGTTCACCGCTACGCCGACGAGGCGGCGGCTCGCGACGCCGTCGAGGACCGTTCCGTATACGGCGCGATCGTCGTGGCCCCGGAGGGCACGAAGCTGCTCACGGCCTCGGCGGGGAGTCCGAGCGTGGCCCAGTTGCTCCAGCAGCGGATCGCCGCCGAGGGCAGCGGGGTCACCACCGTCGACGTGGTGCCCGCCTCCGCCGACGACCCCCGGGGCGCGACCCTCAGCGCGAGCGTCCTGCCGCTGGTGCTGGCCGGCATCGCCGCCGGGGCGATGGCGACCCTGGTCGGGCTGCGCGGCGGTCGGGCGGTGGCCGCGCTGATCGGCTCCGCCGGTCTGGTGGGCGCCGCCGCGACCGCCGTGGCGCACAACTGGCTGGGCGTCGTCGACGGCAACTGGTGGGCCGAAGCGGGCGTGTTCGGCCTGATGACGCTGGCGGTGAGCGCCGCCGTCGCCGGGGTGGCCGCGCTGCTCGGAACCGCCGGGATCGGGATCACCGCGGCCCTGGTCATGCTCATCGGCAACCCCTCCTCCGGGGCCTCCTCGGCACCGGAGATGCTGCCCGTGCCCTTCGGCGCGATCGGCCAGTGGCTGCCGCCGGGCGCGGGGGCCAGCGCCCTGCGCTCCACGGCCTTCTTCGACGGCGCCGCGGCCACGGGCCCCCTGCTCACCCTGACCTGGTGGGCAGCCCTGGGCCTGGGCGCAGTCCTGCTCGGCGCCTTGCTCAAGCACCGGTCGGCAACCGCACCGACTACGGAACGGGAGCCGGCGCTGGCGGGTTAGGCCCTGGGAGCGTGAGCGCCGGGGGCGACCGGGGAGCGTGAGCGCGGGGGCGACCGGGGGCGTGAGCACCGGGGGGGGCGCCCGAGGGTGCATGAGCGCCGCGGCGCCCGGGAGGGCGTGAGCGGCAGGGACGCCCCGGCCCGGCAACACGGCGGCGTGCCTGAGGCCCCTTCAGCGGGACCGTCAGCGCCGCGACATCCAGGCGGAGGTCCGCGCCCCAGGCACCCACCCGGACCAGCCGCGCACGCGGGGACGAGGCACCGGGGCGCCAGCGCGGCGGAGGCCTACGAGTGCAGCAACGACAAGGCGCCCGGACAGGTGTCCAGGTCCAGCAGCCACCTCCGCCTGCGCAGCACCAGGTGGCGGCGGGGTCCTACGAGGCGCCCGGGCGCCGGTGCTCCGCTGCGATTCCGAAGCGTCGCGGTTCGCGCGGGGCCGGTGCGGGGTCGCGGACCGTCGAGATCGCGGTGATCACCTGGTCCTCCGCGGGACCGTCGAGGGCGGCGAGCCGCTCCAGGTCGGCGGCGGAGACGAGGGCGACCAGGGGCTTGCCGTGCCGCGTCACGACGACGCGTTCACCGCCGTAGACCACCCGGTTGATGAGGTCGGCGAGTTCAGCCCTGGCTTGCGTCACCGGAATCTCGTAGGCCATGTCCCTATCTTACGTCATGTACGTCCTGTACATTTTGCACGGGTACCCCTGCCGAGGGAGGCGTGAGCCATGACCGACCGCACGGATTCGTACGCGAAGCTCCTGGAGGAGCGGATCGTCCTGCTGGGGACGCGGGTGGACGACGGTGCCGCCAACGACGTGATCGCGCAATTCATCCTTCTGGAGCACCAGTCCCCCGACCGGGACATCTCGCTGTACGTCAACTCCCCCGGCGGCCCGTTCAGCGCCATGTCCGCGATCTACGACACCCTGCGCCACGTCACCTGCGACGTGGAGACGGTCCTGCTCGGCCACGCCGGTCCGACCGCGGCGGTACTGCTCGCGGCGGGCACCCCGGGCAAGCGGTACGCGCTGCCGGACGCGCGCGTGATGCTCGGCCAACCCGCGCCGAGCGAGCCGGTGGAGGGCCGGGCGAGCGACCTGGCCGCCCAGGCGGAGGAACACGTACGCGTCCGGACCCTGCTGGAGGAGATGCTCGCGCGCCACACCGGGCGCAGCCCGCAGCAGGTGCACGCGGACATCGAGCGGGACAAGGTGCTGGACGCTCAGCAGGCCCTGGAGTACGGACTGGTGGACGGGATCGTCCCCAGCCGCAGCGCCCCGCGCACCACCCCGGGCGGGAGGTGAGCCGCGGATGCTGCCCCCGGAGCTGCCGCCGCTGCCCGCCCTGACCCGCGCCGAGGGCGAGCTGATCGACCGTTACCTCGACGTGGTCGATCTGCTCGGCCGGATCAACCCCGCGCGCCACGGGGACACCTACGGCGGCCTGCGCGCCGCCCAGGCGTTGGTCGCCCGGGCCGCCGAACTGCGGGACGCGCTGGCCCTCATGCACCAGCGCGGCGAGACCGAGGTGCACGCGCCCACCCTGGCGCGCGCCCTGCGGGTGCTGGACGGCGAGCGCCGCACGGCTCGCGTCACGGTGCCGCCGCGCTCGGACAGTTGACGCAGGTGAGCCCGGTCCGGCCATCCGGCGATGGCGCGAGCCGTCCGGACCGGAGATGAAACGGACCAAAGGAGGTACCCCCTTTCGGCGTAGTCGCGTCTCCTTCCGCGGGCCCGTCAGGGTTGCGCAACGAGGCTAGGCCCTCACTCGAAAGAGACGTTCCGATGCTGGTCCGGGCATCCCCCGTCGCCGCGACGCTAGTTCGAACGGAGCAGTGTCCACCCGAACGGGTGAGTGGTGAGTAACGCCACAAATCCACGGTTCCGTTGGGATTTTCGGACATCCGTGAGCCAAGATCCCTGTCTGACGACAAGCCCCCGCCACAACGGCGGGGCGATCCGGGCGGACGCCGAGTCCTGCCGCCGCCCGGATGACCGGTCGACAGGAGTGGATCGGCAGGAGTGGAGGACCCGAGCATGACGGGTTGTCGGCACGGAATGTCCGTACCGAGCAGCCCTTGGGGTGAAGCCGCATCCGCGGCCGGGCAACTTCGCCAGCCCGAATCCGACAGGTCATCCTTCACAGGCGGCTGACGAAGGGTTGCGCATGACTGCGCTCAATCGTGTCCCGTCGCTCATGGCCCGAGCCGGTACGGCTTCGGCTCTGACCATCGCCGCCGTGGGCGGTTCGATCGTGGCCCCTGGCCTCTCCGCCGAAGCGGAGGCGGCCACGCCTGCGACGAAGGCACTCCAGGTCGCGGCCTCGAAGAAGGGCGCCCCGTACAAGTGGGGCGCCACGGGCCCCTACCGCTTCGACTGCTCCGGGCTCACGCTGTACTCGTTCAAGAAGGCGGGCAAGAAGCTGCCTCGTACGGCGGCCCAGCAGTACAACAAGACGCGCCACATCTCCGCCAAGAGCCGCAAGGCCGGCGACCTCGTGTTCTTCCACTCGGGGTCGAACGTCTACCACGTCGGCATCTACGCCGGTAAGGGCAAGCTCTGGCACGCCCCGAAGTCCGGGGATGTGGTGAGGCTGCAGAAGATCTGGACCAAGAGCGTCTGGTACGGCCGGGTGAGCTGACCCGGCCACCCGAAGGGCGGCGGCGCCCCTGACACGCCGCCGCCCTGACGGGTGCCCGGAGGACCGCTTCGAGGAGCAGGACGACCGCTCCCGGGGCGGCCGGCGCCATGCCGTCAGCGGAGCGTCCGCTAGGGCTCCTGCTGGCTCGCGGTGGTGACCGGCTGGGCCGGTACGGTCCAGGGAAGTTCGATGGAGATCGTTTTGCCGCCCTCGCGGGTCGGCCTGACTCTGAGTCGGCCGCCGCACTCGGCGGTCAGCCAGCGGATGATGACCAGACCGCGGCCGTTGTCCTGCTGGACAGCGGCCGGCAGTCGTTTGGGGAACCGCGGGTGGCTGTCGGTGACCCCGATGCGCAGGTGTTCGTCATGGTGCAGTTCGATGTCCACCGTGAAGGTGGGTGACTGGCCGAGGGTGTGCTGTACGGCGTTGGTGGCGAGTTCGGAGACGATGAGCCGGATGGTGTCGGCCACGTCCGTCTCCGCCGGCAGTCCCCATTCCGCGAGAGTGCTGACCACATAGCCGCGGGCCGCGGAGACCGAGGCGGGATCGCTCGGCAGAGTGACGGATGCTTCCAGATGGTCTGCCATGGCGGCGTCGTCCCTTTCCCACGGGACCGCAGTCCGACACGGAGCGGATGGTTCGAGTACGGTCCCGGACTGGTGCTTCCTCGCCAGACTGCCATTACCGCGCCGGTCACGGTGGCGATCCACCAAGATATGCATATATCTGTCGCTCGATGCGGTGAACTCTGCTACTCGAGAGCGTATTTGGGCGGCCCGGTTGGAGTAAGGAGTAGCGCATGCAGCACGGTCCTGCGGTGCGCCGCCGGAAGCTGGGCGCCGAACTGCGTGCGTTGCGCGCCGGCGCCGGGCTCACCAGCGGTGAGGCGGCTCGGCTGGTGGGCTGGCACCAGTCGAAGGTCAGCCGGATCGAGACCGGGGCCAGCGGGGTGAAACCGGCCGATGTGCGGTTACTGCTGGACGCCTACGCCGTCGCCGACTCGCAACTGCGTGAGCTGCTGCTGGTGTTGGCCGGGTCCGACGACAGCGCGGGTCGGCACCACTGGTGGCACGCCTACCGTGGGGTGCTGCCCCCGACCTACCGGGACTTCATCAGCCTGGAGTCCCAGGCGAGCGGGATGCGCACGCTGGAGACCTGCGTGGTGCCGGGGCTGCTCCAGACGCCCGAGTACGCGCGGGCGGTGACCCGGGCCGCGGTGGGCGGCCTGGACGAGACGGACGACGAACGCCTCGACACCCTGGTGGAGGTGCGGCTGGCCCGGCAGGACGTGCTGCGCGGCGAGCCGCCGCTGGAGCTGAGCGCGGTGCTGGACGAGGCGGTGCTGCACCGGGAGATCGGCGGCCCCGGGGTGATGGCCCGGCAGCTGTGGCGGCTGGTGGAGGCGGGACGCCTGCCGCAAGTGCGGTTGCAGGTCCTGCCGTTCACGGCCGGAGCCCACATCGGGGTCACCGGGCCTTTCGTTATCTTCTCATTTTCGCGCGCTTCTGATCTGGACGTGGTTGTTCTCGACCACTTGACGAGTAGCCTCTACCTCGAACGGAAAGAAGACCTCCAGGCGTACACGGAGGCCTTCACCACCCTTCAGATCCACGCCCTTTCGCCCGAGGAATCGTTGGAATACATCGCCGGGCTAGCTGACGGCGCGTAAGGAGGCACCATGTCTGCACTGCCTCGGAACGTACCTTCCAGTACCGAATTGCACGACGTGCATTGGCTGCGCAGCAGTTACAGCACGGGCGCGAACAACTGCGTGGAGACCGCTCGGCCGCCGGCCGGCCCCTGGGCCGGACTGCTCGCCGTACGGGACTCCAAGGCCCCGGCCGGGCCCGCGCTGCTCTTCTCCCCCGAGAGCTGGGCGGACTTCACGGCCGCGATCCGGTCCTGACAGTTCCGATCAAGTCCAAGTGAGTTCCGAGCACGTTCTGTTCAACGTCAAGCAGTTCCGCGGCGGCAGGGCCGTGTCACGCCGACTCATGGTCGTGTCTCGCCGATGACTCGTACAGCGCGTTCGATCTGGCCGCCCGTGAGGTCCGCGCGGGCGGTCAGCCGCAGCCGTGAGATGCCGTCGGGCACGGAAGGAGGACGGAAACAGCCCACGGCGAGGCCCGCCGCGCGGCAGTCCGCCGCCCAGCGCAAGGCCCCCTCGGGGGACGGCGCGCGCACGGAGACGACCGCCGCGTCCGGACGCACCGCCTGATGGCCCGCGGCCGTCAGGCGGGCGTGCAGTTCGCTCGCCACCGCACGCGCCCGGCCCGCCCGCTCCGGCTCCCGGCGCAGCAGCCGCAGGGCCGCGAGGGCGGCACCGGTCGCGGCGGGGGCGAGACCGGTGTCGAAGATGAACGTCCGGGCCGCGTTGACCAGGTGGTCGACGACCCGGGCCGGGCCGAGCACGGCACCGCCCTGACTGCCCAGTGACTTGGACAGCGTCACCGTGGCCACCACGTCGCCGGCGCCGGCCAGCCCCGCCGCGTGCGGGGCGCCCCGGCCGCCGTCGCCGAGCACGCCCAGGCCGTGCGCGTCGTCCACGATCAGGCCCGCGCCGTGTTCCCGGCACGCCTCGGCGAGCCCGGCCAGCGGGGCGGCGTCGCCGTCGACCGAGAAGACGGTGTCGGAGACCGCGACGGCCGGTCCGTCGTGCGTCCGCAGCGCCTTGCGCACCGCGTCCGGTTCGGCGTGCGCGACCACCTGGGTCGTGCCGCGGGCCAGCCGGCAGCCGTCGATGAGCGAGGCGTGATTGCCGGCGTCGGACACGATCAGCGAGCCGTGCGGCCCGAGCGCGGTGACCGCGGCGAGGTTGGCCGCGTAACCGGAGGAGAAGACGAGCGCCGCCTCGAAGCCGCAGAAGTCCGCCAGCTCCCGCTCCAGCTCGCCGTGCAGCTCCGTCGTACCGGTGACGAGCCGGGATCCGGTCGCGCCGCCGCCCCAGGTCCGCGCCGCGCGCGCGGCGGCCTCGGTGACCTCGGGGTGGTGGGCCAGACCCAGGTAGTCGTTGCCGGCCAGATCCAGCAGCGGTGAGTCGGCGGGGCGAGGGCGCAGGGTCCGTACGAGTCCGGCGCGTCGGCGCAGCTCCGCCTGCTCGTCGATCCAGCCGAACGCCATGAGTCCTCCGGAGTTTTTGTAGGCAGCGCACAGACACTAGCGGGACGACCAGGCACCCACGGTGTGGCAATACCCACACGTCGAAGGGGCCGAGTTGTACGAACTCTCCTTGGCCGGGGACCACTCCTTAGGACAGGATCAGCTTTCATGGACCTGCTGAACACGCTGCTGGACAAGGGGCTGCGGCGCGAGCTGCCGACCCGCGAGGAGGCCCTGGCCGTCCTCGCCACCTCCGACGACGACCTGCTCGATGTGGTGGCCGCGGCCGGCAAGGTGCGCCGGCACTGGTTCGGCCGCCGGGTGAAACTGAACTACCTGGTCAACCTCAAGTCCGGCTTGTGCCCCGAGGACTGCTCGTACTGCTCGCAGCGGCTCGGCTCGACCGCCGGCATCCTGAAGTACACCTGGCTCAAGCCGGACGAGGCCTCCAAGGCGGCGGCCGCCGGTCTCGCGGGCGGCGCCAAGCGCGTCTGCCTGGTGGCCAGCGGACGCGGCCCGACCGACCGTGACGTGGACCGGGTCTCGGACACCATCAAGGCGATCAAGGACCAGAACGAGGGCGTCGAGGTGTGCGCCTGCCTCGGACTGCTCTCCGACGGCCAGGCCGAGCGGCTGCGCGAGGCGGGCGCCGACGCCTACAACCACAATCTCAACACCTCCGAGGCCACCTACGGCGACATCACCACCACCCACACCTACGCCGACCGGGTCGACACCGTGCAGAAGGCGCACGGCGCCGGTCTGTCCGCCTGCTCCGGCCTGATCGCGGGCATGGGCGAGAGCGACGAGGATCTGGTGGACGTGGTCTTCTCGCTGCGCGAGCTGGACCCGGACTCGGTGCCGGTCAACTTCCTGATCCCGTTCGAGGGCACCCCGCTGGCCAAGGAGTGGCACCTCACCCCCCAGCGCTGTCTGCGGATCCTGGCGATGGTGCGGTTCGTCTGCCCGGACGTCGAGGTGCGCATCGCGGGCGGCCGTGAGGTCCACCTGCGCACGATGCAGCCCCTCGCCCTGCACCTGGCCAACTCGATCTTCCTCGGTGACTACCTCACCAGCGAGGGCCAGGCGGGCAAGGCCGACCTGGAGATGATCGCGGACGCCGGGTTCGAGATCGAGGGCGCCGGCGAGGTTACCCTGCCCGAGCACCGGGTCGGCGGTGGCTGCGGTTCGCACGAGGGCGGCGGTGGCTGCGGTTCCGCCGCACAGCCGGAGGGCGGCGGTGCCTGCGGTTCCACCGCGCAGCCGGAGCCCGGGGAGGCCCGCACCGACCTGGTCGCCGTACGCCGTCGAGGCGCCGGAACGGACCTCGCGCCCAATGCCTGACCTGAACGTGCCCGAGCTGCTGGACCTGGACCGGAAGCACGTGTGGCATCCGTACGGTCCCATGCCGGGCCGGCAGGAGCCGCTGGTCGTGGAGTCGGCGAGCGGGGTGCGGCTGCGCCTGGCGGACGGCTCGGGCGAGCTGGTCGACGGGATGTCGTCCTGGTGGTCGGCCATCCACGGCTACAACCACCCGGTGCTGAACGAGGCGGCGCGCGAGCAGCTCGGCCGGATGAGCCATGTGATGTTCGGCGGGCTCACCCACGAGCCCGCCGTCCGCCTCGCGAAGCTCCTTGTCGACATGTCGCCCGAAGGCCTTGAGCATGTGTTCCTCGCCGACTCCGGCTCGGTGTCGGTCGAGGTCGCCGTCAAGATGTGCCTCCAGTACTGGCGCTCCCTCGGCCGTCCCGGCAAGCAGCGGCTGCTGACCTGGCGCGGCGGCTACCACGGGGACACCTGGCAACCGATGTCGGTGTGCGATCCCGAGGGCGGGATGCACGAGCTGTGGACGGGCGTGCTCCAGCGCCAGGTCTTCGCGGATCCGCCACCGGCCGAGTACGAGGAGTCGTACGCCGACCAGCTGCGCACGCTGATCGAGCGGCACGCGGACGAGCTGGCCGCGGTGATCGTCGAGCCGGTGGTGCAGGGCGCGGGGGGGATGCGGTTCCACTCCCCCGCGTATCTGCGGGTGCTGCGCGAGGCGTGCGACGCCCACGACGTGCTGCTGGTGTTCGACGAGATCGCGACCGGGTTCGGGCGCACCGGCGCCCTGTTCGCCGCCGACCACGCGGCGGTGACGCCGGACGTGATGTGCGTGGGCAAGGCGCTGACCGGCGGATACCTGACGATGGCCGCCACGCTGTGCACCGCGCGCGTGGCCGACGGAATCTCGCGGGGCGAGGTGCCGGTGCTGGCGCACGGCCCGACGTTCATGGGCAATCCGCTGGCGGCGGCCGTCGCCTGCGCCTCGATCGAGCTGCTGCTGGGCCAGGACTGGCTCGCGGAGGTCAAGCGGATCGAGGCGGGCCTGCGGGACGGGCTGGCCCCCGCGGCGGAGCTGCCGGGGGTGAAGGACCTCCGGGTCCTCGGGGCCATCGGCGTGGTCCAGCTGGACCACCCGGTGGACATGCGGGCGGCGACGGCGGCGGCCGTGCGCGAGGGCGTGTGGCTGCGGCCGTTCCGCGACCTGATCTACACGATGCCGCCGTATGTCACGGGCGACGCCGATCTGGCGCGGATCGCAGGTGCGGTGTGCGCGGCGGCACGGGAGGGCTGAGATGACGATTCTGGTGATCACGGGCACCGGCACGGAGATCGGCAAGACGGTCACGACCGCCGCCGTGGCCGCCACGGCGCTCGCGGCCGGGCGCACGGTGGCCGTGCTGAAGGCCGCGCAGACCGGCCTGCGGCCGGACGAGCGCGGGGACGCCGACGAGTGCGCGCGGCTCGCCGGCCCGGTGACGACGGCCGAACTCGCCCGCTATCCCGAGCCGTTGGCGCCGGCGACCGCGGCGCGCCGGGCGGGGCTGCCGCCGGTGCGCCCGCACGAGATCGCCGAGGCCGCCGCGAAGCTGGCCACCGAGCACGATCTGGTGCTGGTGGAGGGCGCGGGCGGTCTGCTGGTCCGCTTCGACGACGAGGGCGGCACGCTGGCCGACGCGGCCGGACTGCTGGCCGCGCCGGTCCTGGTGGTGGCGTCGGCGGGTCTGGGCACACTGAACGTCACCGAGCTGACGGCCCGTGAACTGCGCTCGCGGCGGCTGGACCTGTTCGGTGTGGTGATCGGCAGCTGGCCCGACGACCCCGATCTGGCCTCGCGCTGCAATGTGACGGACCTGCCGGAGGTGGCCCAGGCACCGCTGCTGGGAGCACTGCCGGCCGGGTCCGGGGCGCTGGCACCGGCCGGCTTCCGTACGGCGGCGCCGACTTGGCTCGCTTCGGAACTGGGCGGGACGTGGGAGGGCGGGGTCTTCCGGGAGGGCCTGTAACGGGAGGCTTGTGACGGGAGGGCTTTGCGCGCGGCCGGTCCGGGGCTTCGTACGGCGTCACGTCGGCGGGAGGCGCTGCCGGAACCGGCCGGCGGTGCGAGTCCGAGGCTGCACAGCGGGGGTGCGTCGGGGCGGGCGGGGGGACAATCGGGGTAGTGCCCGTCCTGCCCGGGAGGTCCTCATGCCCCTTCGGTCCGCCGGTACCGGCAAGGTGCCGCGGGATGCCGTGCACCATCCGGTGTTCGCCCGCTACTACGCCCGCCTCAGCGTGAGCGCCGAGACGAAGCTCGGCATGGGCGCCGTACGCGACCGGCTGCTCACCGGTCTGTCCGGGCGGGTGATCGAGATCGGCGCGGGCAACGGCCTGAACTTCGCCCACTATCCGGGCACCGTCTCGGAGGTCGTGGCGATCGAGCCGGAACGGGTGCTGCGCAAGCTCGCCGTCGAGGCGGCCCTGCGCGCCGAGGTGCCGGTCGACGTGGTGCCCGGGGCGGCGGAGGCCCTGCCGGTCAAGAGCGAGGCGTTCGACGCGGCGGTGGTCTCCCTGGTGCTGTGCAGCGTCCGTGATGTGCCGCGGGCGCTCGGGGAGATCCGGCGGGTGCTGCGGCCGGGCGGAGTCATCCGGTTCTTCGAGCACGGCCGGGGCGGCGGACGAGTGATGACGTTCACCCAGCAGGCACTGGACCGTACGGTGTGGCCGCTGGTGAGCGGCGGCTGCCATGTGGGCCGGGAGCCGGTCGCGTCCCTGCGCGGCGCCGGGTTCGAACTCGGCCCCTACCGGCGGATCCTGATGCCGGAGAAGGGGCCGGTGCTGCCGTCGTCGTACTGCGTGCTGGGCACGGCGTGGCGGCCCGGCGTCCAGGAATGATCACCCCGGCTCGGCTCACTCGCACCACTGCCGCAGTTCGTCGGCGATGTCCTGCACCGTGGCCGCACCGCTCTTGACCAGCCGGGCCAGCTCGCGGACCTGTTCCGGCGAGGTGACGACCTTCAGGCCGCAGGCGACCAGATAGGCGTAGGCGACGGCGGAGGCGAACAGGGCGTTGGAGCGCTCCAGCGCCGGGACGTGGATGAGCAGTTGGAGCAGTGCCGCGGCGCGCGCGTGCGGGCTGTCGTAGACGGGGACGTCGAAAATCTCGGCCTCGTGACGGGCGACGGCGGCGATCAGCGCGCCCCAGTCGGTGACCTGCGGATCTCCGGGGGTGTTCTGCTCGGCGAGCATCAGCAGCCAGGCGAGGTCGATCCTCACGGTGCTCAACGGATCAACGACGGCCTTCGCGCTCGGCGCCGAACTCCTCGGCGAACACGGACTCGTACTGCTGCATGAAGTCGGCCGCGGCCTCCACGAAGGTGTGGCCGACCTCGCCGGTGTCCTGCCGGACCAGTTCCTCGATGTAGCGGTTGACGCTCATGCCGCGCGCCAGGGCGCGCTCGCGGGCCGCGCGGGCGGTGCCCTCGTCGACGCGGACGTTCAGCTGGGTCTTCGCCATGTCTCGAAGCTAGCGCCCAGGCGCTAGCAGTGGCAAGGGTCATTCCTGGGGTGGAGACCGGTTCGGACCCAGGGGGGATATCCGGTGTGCGCCGGATCACACTACGCTCGGGGGCCCTGAGAAGGACGTCGCGATGTCCAGGATCGAGGAGGCAGCCTTGTCCACTCCTGCTTCGGCACACGACCCGGCCGACGGGATCGCGGCAAGGGCCCGCGGTCTGACCAAGGCCTACGGCTCCGGCGAGACGACGGTGCTCGCCCTGGACGCGGTGGACGTGGACATCGCGCGCGGCCGCTTCACCGCGGTCATGGGCCCCTCGGGCTCCGGCAAGTCCACGCTCATGCACTGCCTCGCCGGGCTCGACAACGTCTCGGCCGGACAGGTCTGGCTCGGCGGCACCGAGATCACCGGTCTGAAGGAACGCGAGCTGACCCGGCTGCGCCGGGACCGGATCGGGTTCATGTTCCAGTCGTTCAACCTGATACCGACGCTGAACGCCGCCGAGAACATCACCCTGCCCATGGACATCGCGGGCAAGAAGCCCGACGAGAAGTGGCTGGACCAGGTCATCGACACGCTCGGTCTGCGGGACCGGCTCAAGCACCGGCCCGCCCAGCTCTCCGGCGGCCAGCAGCAGCGCGTCGCCTGCGCCCGCGCCCTCGCCTCCCGCCCCGAGCTGATCTTCGCCGACGAGCCCACCGGCAACCTGGACTCGCGGGCCGGTCTGGAAGTGCTCGGCTTCCTGCGCGACGCCGTGGACCAGCTCGGGCAGACCGTCGTGATGGTCACCCATGACCCGGGCGCCGCCGCCCACTCCGACCTGGTGCTCTTCCTCGGCGACGGACGCATCGTCGACGAGATGGCCCGCCCCACGTCGGAGGCCGTACTGGAACGCATGAAGCGGTTCGACGTGATCCGGGGGGCCGCCGACTCCTCCGAGGAGGACTGATCCGGTGCTCAAGGCGACCCTGCGCAGCTTCCTCGCCCACAAGGGGCGGCTGCTGCTCTCCGCGCTCGCGGTGGTCCTGTCCGTCGCCTTCGTCGCGGGCAGCCTGATCTTCTCGGACACCGTCGGCCGTACCTTCGACCGGCTCTTCGCCTCGACCGCGGCCGATGTCACGGTCAGCCCGAAGGAGAACCTGGACGAGGCGATCCCCTCCGGGTTCACGCCCACCCTGCCCGCCTCCCTGGTGGACCGGGCGGCCCGGGCCGAGGGCGCCGCGTCGGTGCGGCTCGAGGTGGACGTGGAGGGCATCACCGTCGCCGACGAGGACAACGAGTCCGTCGGGCCGACCACCGGCGCGCCCACCATAGGCACCAACTGGAGCCCGAGCGACCGCAGTCCGGTGGAGCTGACGTCGGGGCACGCGCCCGAGGGCCCGGGCCAGGTGCTGATCGACGCGGACACGGCCGACTCCCGGAAGGTCGGCATCGGTGACACGCTCACGGTGATCGCCGCGCCGGGCTCGTTCAAGGTCGAGGTCGTCGGCATCGCCACCTTCACCACCACCAACCCCGGCGCCGCGCTGGTCTTCTTCGACACGCCGACCGCGCAGACCAGGCTGCTCGGCGACGCGGACGCCGCCACCAGCATCTCCGTCGAGGCCGCGGAGGGCGTCAGCGACCCGCAGCTCAAGGAGCGGGTGGCCGCGGCGCTCGGCGCCGGACGCTACGACATCCGCACGGCCGACGAGCAGGCCGAGTCGGACGTCGAACAGCTCGGCGGATTCCTCGACGTCATCAAGTACGTGATGCTCGGCTTCGCCGGGGTCGCCGTGCTGGTCGGGGTGTTCCTGATCGTCAACACCTTCTCGATGCTGATCGCCCAGCGCACCCGCGAACTGGGTCTGCTGCGCGCGCTCGGCGCGGACCGGCGCCAGGTGCGGCGCTCGGTGCTCGCCGAGGCGTTCCTGCTCGGCCTCGTCGGCGCCACGGTGGGGCTGGCCACCGGGATCGGGCTGGCCGTCGGGCTGATCGAGCTGATGGGCCTGCTCGGCATGAACATCCGCTCCGCGGACATGGTCATCGGCTGGGCCACCCCGGTCTCGGCGTACGTCGTCGGCCTCGGGGTCACCTTCGTCGCCGCCTACCTCCCGGCCCGGCGCGCGGCGACCGTCTCCCCGATGGCGGCCCTGGCGGACGCCGAGATCGCCGGGGTGGGCCGGCCGCTGCGGATGCGCGCGGTGCTGGGCACGGTCGTCGGGGCACTGGGAGTGGCGGCTCTCGTGGGCTGCGCCGCCGCCTCCACGACCTCCTCGTCCGCCTCCCTGCTCGGCCTCGGGGTGCTGCTGACCCTCATCGCCACGGTGATCGCGGGGCCACTGCTGGTCCGGCCCGTGATCCGGGTACTGGGCGGGGCGTTCCCGGCGCTGTTCGGTCCCGTCGGCCGGATGAGCCAGCGCAACGCCCTGCGCAATCCACGCCGTACCGGCGCCACCGCGGCGGCCCTGATGGTGGGGCTGGCGCTGGTCGGCGGGATGTCGGTGGCGAGCGCCTCGATGACCAAGTCGTTCGACGAACAAATCGACAAGACGCTGGGCGCCGACTTCGTCGTGCAGAACGCCAACTTCGTGCCCTTCCCCCGGGAGGTCACCGAGAAGGTGCGCGACACCGAGGGCGTCGGCCTGGTGGTCCGCTCCCAGCTCGCGCCCGTCGCGGTACGGCTGCCCGACGGAGACCGGGTCGAGACGACCGCCGCGGGCTACGAGCCGCAGCTCGACGAGGTCGCCAACATCACCTACGCGCAGGGCGACACGGCCGCCGCGCTGGCCGAGGGCCGCATGGCCATGGACCGGGATTTCGCGCGGGACCACGGGGTGCGCGTCGGCAGCACCGTCCCGCTTCAGTTCCAGGGCGGGCGCACCGCCGAGCTGACGGTGGCCGCGCTGACCGACCAGGACTCCGCCGACGGCTTCGGCACCCGGGGCGGCATGTACTTCGGTCTGGGCACCCTGGAGCGGTACGCACCGGGCGGCCAGGAGTCCGCGGTGTACGTCAACGCCGCGTCCGGCACCAGTGCCGACGACCTGCGCGCGAATCTGGAACGGACGCTCGACGCCTATCCCCAGGTGCAGGTCAGGGACCTGGCCGACTACAAGGAGCTGGTCCGTGACCAGATCGCGGTCCTGCTGTACCTGGTCTACGCGCTGCTCGGCCTCGCGATCGTCATCGCGGTGCTGGGTGTGGTCAACACCCTCGCGCTGTCGGTCGTGGAGCGGACCCGGGAGATCGGCCTGCTGCGGGCCATCGGCCTGTCCCGGGTCCAGTTGCGCCGGATGATCCGGCTGGAGTCGGTGGTGATCGCGGTGTTTGGGGCGGTGCTGGGACTCGCGCTCGGCCTGGTCTGGGGGGTGTGCACCCAGCAGGTGCTGGCCCTGCAGGGCATGACCGCGCTGGCGATTCCGTGGGGCACGATCGTCGCGGTGGTGATCGGCTCGGCGGTGGTGGGCATCGTGGCGGCCCTGCTGCCCGCGCTGCGCGCCTCGCGGATGAACGTGCTGACGGCCATCGCGCACGAGTGAGCGTCCGGACTGCGGAACGGCGGACTCCCGGGCAAGGCCTCGTGATGTGATCCGTGCATGACTGATCTACGGATACGGGCCGCCGGCCCCGGCGATCTCGACGCCGTGCTGGCCTTCTGGAAGGTCTCCGCCGAGGGCACCAGCATCAGCGACGACCGCGACGGCGTGGAGCGGCTGGTCGACCGCGATCCCGAGGCGCTGATCCTGGCCGAGTGCGGCGACGCACTGGTCGGCACGGTGATCGCGGGCTTCGACGGCTGGCGCTGCCATCTGTACCGGCTCGCGGTCCACCCGGACCATCGCCGCCAGGGCATCGGCACGGCCCTGCTCGCCGCCGCCGAGGACCGCTTCGTACGGCTCGGCGGCCGCCGCGGGGACGCCATGGTGCTGCAGCGCAACGAGCGGGCGCAGCATGCCTGGCGCGCGGCCGGGTACGCGCCCGAGGAGCAGTGGCGGCGGTGGGTCAAACCCCTCACCGACTGACGTCTTTGCTGCTCCTTTACCCTTGGAGGGCATTTGCGGTCCTCCGACGAAAGGTGTGTGAGCGTCCGCCCATGGGCGAGCCTCCCAGTACGCGACATCGCGCGATCCCAGCCACCCTGTCCGATCATGGGACGGAGGTGACCCGATGACCGAAGTGCTTCTGCTGCTGGTGGCGATCCTGCTCTCGCTGGCCTGCGGCGCCTTCGTCGCCGCCGAGTTCTCGCTCACCACCGTCGAGCGCGGCGAGCTCGAAGCGGCCGTGGAACGCGGCGAGCGGGGCGCCTCCGGGGCCTTGAAGGCCGTACGGAATCTGACGTTCCAGTTGTCCGGGGCGCAGCTCGGCATCACCGTCACCAACCTGGTGGTCGGCATGCTCGCCGAGCCGTCCATCGCCCGGCTGCTCGCGGGGCCGCTGGAAGCGCTCGGCGCCTCGCCCTCGACGGCGAGTTCGATCGCCCTGGTGATCGGCACCGCGCTGTCCACAGTGGTCCTGATGGTCGTCGGCGAGCTGGTCCCGAAGAACTGGGCCATCTCCTCGCCGCTGGCCGTGGCCAAGCGCGTGGGCAATGCGCAGCGCTGGTTCAGCGCCGCCTTCCGCCCGTTCATCACCCATCTGAACAACACCGCCAACCGGATCGTCCGCCGCTTCGGCGTGGAGCCCGCCGAGGAGCTCGCCTCCGCGCGCGGCCCCCAGGAGCTGGCGGCGCTCGCCCGGCACTCCGCGAAGGAGGGCGCCCTGGAGGCGGACACCGCCGAGCTCTTCGTGCGGACCCTGAACCTCGCGGACCTGACCGCCGAGAACGTGATGACCCCGCGCGTGCAGGTCATCGCCCTGGAGGCGTCGGCGACCTGCGAGGACGTCGCGAACGCCACCCGCGCGACCGGCCTGTCCCGGTTCCCCGTCTACCGCGGCAGCCTCGACTCGGTGGTGGGCACCGCGCACATCAAGGACGTGCTGGCCGTGCCCGCCGACCTGCGGCCCCGGGTACGGGTCGCCGAGCTGATGCGCGAGCCGCTGCTCGTGCCGGAGACGCTCACCGTCGACCGGCTGCTGGACCGGCTCTCGGGCAAGCGCACCATGGCCGTCGTCATCGACGAGTACGGCGGTACGGCGGGCGTGGCCACGCTGGAGGACATCGTCGAGGAGGTCGTCGGCGAGGTGCGCGACGAGCACGACCCGCACGAGACCCCCGACCTCGCCCCCGCCGGCAGCGACGACGCCGGCCGCGCCCTGTTCTCGGCCGACGGCTCCGCCCGCGTCGACCAGCTCGCACGCGTGGGCCTGCGGGCCCCCGAGGGGCCGTACGAGACGCTGGCCGGGCTCGTGGCGAACGAACTGGGCCGGATCCCCGAGCCCGGGGACCGCGTCCAGGTCGCCGGCTGGCAGCTGGACGTGACGGACGCCTCGGGGCACCGGGCGGCGCGGGTGCTGATGCGCGCCCCGCTGGACGAGGCCCTGCAGGGCGCGGACAAGGAGGAGACGCTGTGACCGCGATCCAGTTGCTGATCGGTCTGGCGACCCTCGTCGTCAACGCCTTCTTCGTCGGCGCCGAGTTCGCGCTGATCTCGGTGCGCCGCAGCCAGATCGAGCCGTACGCCGAACAGGGCGACCGGCGCGCCAAGAGCGTGCTGTGGGGTCTGGAGCACGTGTCCGCGCTGATGGCCGCGGCCCAGCTCGGCATCACCCTGTGCACCCTGATCCTCGGTGTGGTAGCCGAACCGGCCATCGAGCACCTGCTGGAGCCGGTGTTCCACGCGGTGGGCGTGCCGGCCGGCGCGGGACACGCGGTGTCCTTCGTGATCGCGCTGACCCTGGCAACGTATCTGCACATGCTGCTCGGCGAGATGGTCCCCAAGAACATCGCGCTGGCCGAGCCGGTGCGCAGCGCGCTGCTCCTCGGGCCGCCGCTGGTGACCCTGTCCCGGGGGCTGCGCCCGGTGATCTTCACCATCAACGCCTTCGCCAACGCCCTGCTGAAGCTGTTGCGCGTGGAGACCAAGGACGAGGTCACCGCGACCTTCTCGGACGCCGAGCTGGCCCGTCTGGTGCGGGACTCGGGCGAGGCGGGTCTGATCGACGAGCGCGCCCGGGAGCGGCTGCACGACGCCCTGGAGCTGGGCCGCCGGCCCGTGCGGGACGTCGTCCTGCCGCTGGAACGCGTCGTCTACGCGCGCGTGGGGGTCACACCGGAGCAGCTGGAGGGCCTGTCGGCCGATTCCGGGTTCTCCCGCTTCCCGGTGGTCGACGAGGGCCGCCGCATCGTCGGCTACCTCCATGTGAAGGACGCGCTGGACGCCTCGCCGCGGGACCTGCCGTTCCGGGTGCCGGACATGCGGCCCATCGCGCGCGTGCGGGAGAGCACCCCGCTCGACGACGTGCTCACCGCGATGCGCGGCAGCCGTACCCACCTGGCGGCGGTGCTCGGGGACGACGGACGGCTGTCGGGCCTGGTGACCATGGAGGACGTGCTGCGGGAGCTGTTCGGCCAGCGGGCCTGATCCGGGATCCCGGGGCGACCGACCGACGGGTATGCGCCTCGGGATAGCATCTTCCCCGCCATGGAGACGAACCCCTCTCACACCAGCCTGGTCGCCCTCGGCGACTCCTTCACCGAAGGCATGTCGGACCTGCTCCCGGACGGTACCTACCGGGGCTGGGCCGATCTCCTCGCCGCACGGATGGCGACCCGGGCCCCCGGTTTCCGGTACGCCAACCTCGCGGTGCGGGGCAAGCTGATCGGCCAGATCGTCCAGGAGCAGGTCCATGTCGCGGCTGCCATGCAGGCCGACGTGGTGACGCTGGTCGGCGGCCTCAACGACACCCTGCGCCCCAAGTGCGACATGGGCCGGGTGCGCGCCCTGCTGGAGGAGGCCGTGGAGCTCCTCGCGCCGGCCTGCAAGCAGTTGGTGCTGATGCGCAGCCCCGGCCGCCAGGGCCCGGTGCTGCAGCGGTTCCGGCCGCGCATGGAGGAGCTCTTCGTCTGCATCGACGACCTCGCCGCACGGCACGGCGCACTCGTCGTCGACCTCTACGGCGCCCCCTCGCTCGCCGACCCGCGCCTGTGGGACGTGGACCGGCTGCATCTGACCTCCGAGGGCCACCGCCGGGTCGCGGAGGCGGTCTGGCAGACCCTCGGCTACGAGCCGGAGGACCCGGAGTGGCGCACCCCGCTGCCCGCCTCGCTGCCGCCGGGCTGGGCCAGCCGACGGGTCGCGGACGCCCGGTTCGCCCGGCAGCACCTGCTGCCGTGGATCGGCCGCCGCCTCACCGGACGCTCCTCGGGCGACGGCCTGCCGCCCAAGCGGCCGGACCTCCGGCCCTACGACCTGCGGTGACCTGCGTCTCGTAGGTTCCGCCGAAGGAGCCCGCGGCACCGGCCTGCACGAACCGCCAGTAGAATCCGGTCACGTGACTTCAGCGCCCGCCAAGCCCCGCATCCCGAACGTCCTCGCCGGACGCTACGCCTCCACCGAGCTCGCCACGCTCTGGTCCCCCGAGCAGAAGGTGAAGCTGGAGCGTCAGCTCTGGCTCGCCGTCCTGCGGGCCCAGCAGGACCTCGGGATCGAGGTTCCGGACCAGGCGCTCGCCGACTACGAGCGTGTCCTCGACACCGTCGACCTGGCCTCCATCGCCGAGCGCGAGAAGGTCACCCGGCACGACGTGAAGGCCCGGATCGAGGAGTTCAACGACCTCGCCGGGCACGAGCACGTGCACAAGGGCATGACGTCCCGCGATCTGACGGAGAACGTCGAGCAGCTGCAGATCCGGCTCTCGCTGGAACTGATGCGCGACCGCACGGTGGCGGTCCTCGCCCGCCTGGGCAGGCTCGCGGGCGAGTACGGCGAGCTGGTCATGGCCGGCC
Organism: Streptomyces sp. YS415; assembly: GCF_023544665.1. Taxonomy (GTDB): domain Bacteria; phylum Actinomycetota; class Actinomycetes; order Streptomycetales; family Streptomycetaceae; genus Streptomyces. The sequence continues at coordinate 101,488 of NZ_JAMJFL010000010.1, read as the reverse complement.
GCTCGCACAACGTGGCCGCGCAGGCCACCACCCTCGGCAAGCGCTTCGCGACCGCCGCCGACGAGCTGCTCGTCGCCTACGGCCGCGTCGAGGAACTGCTCGGCCGCTACCCGCTGCGCGGGATCAAGGGCCCGGTCGGCACCGCGCAGGACATGCTGGACCTGCTCGGCGGCGACGCCGCCAAGCTCGCCGAGCTGGAGCAGCGGATCGCCGGTCACCTCGGCTTCTCGCAGGCCTTCACCTCGGTCGGCCAGGTCTACCCGCGCTCGCTCGACTACGAGGTCGTCACCGCGCTGGTGCAGCTGGCGGCGGCGCCGTCCTCGCTGGCCAAGACGGTCCGGCTGATGGCCGGGCACGAGCTGGTGACCGAGGGCTTCAAGCCGGGCCAGGTCGGCTCCTCCGCGATGCCGCACAAGATGAACACGCGGTCCTGCGAGCGCGTCAACGGCCTCATGGTCATCCTGCGCGGCTACGCCTCGATGACCGGCGAGCTGACGGGCGACCAGTGGAACGAGGGCGACGTGTCCTGCTCGGTGGTGCGCCGGGTCGCGCTGCCGGACGCGTTCTTCGCGCTGGACGGTCTGCTGGAGACGTTCCTGACGGTCCTCGACGAGTTCGGCGCCTTCCCCGCCGTCGTCGCCCGCGAGCTGGACCGCTACCTGCCGTTCCTCGCCACCACCAAGGTGCTGATGGGCGCGGTGCGCGCGGGCGTCGGCCGTGAGGTCGCGCACGAGGCGATCAAGGAGAACGCGGTCGCCTCCGCGCTCGCCATGCGGGAGCAGGGCGCGGAGCGAAACGAGCTGCTCGACAAGCTGGCCGCGGACGAGCGCATCCCGCTGGACCGCGACCGGCTCGACGCGCTGATGGCCGACAAGCTGTCCTTCACGGGCGCCGCCGCCGACCAGGTGGCCACGGTCGTCGGCCGCATCGAGGAGATCGTGAAGCAGCGGCCGCAGGCGGCCGGTTACACCCCGGGAGCGATCCTCTGACGCGTTTCACCCCCGCGGAGCTGGAGGCCGCCCGCGACCGTCTGGTACCGGACGTGGTCGCGGCCGGCCTCCGCGTGCTGTTCTGCGGCATCAACCCCGGGCTGATGACGGCGGCCACCGGCCATCACTTCGCCCGTCCCGGCAACCGCTTCTGGCCGGCGCTGCACCTGTCCGGGTTCACGCCGAGGCTGCTGAAGCCGTCGGAGCAGGGGGAGTTGCCGTCCTACGGGCTCGGCATCACCAACGTCGTGGCGCGGGCGACGGCCCGTGCGGACGAGCTGAGCGCCGAGGAGTACCGGGAGGGCGGGCGGCTGCTGGTCGAGAAGGTCGGCAGGCTGCGGCCGGCGTGGCTGGCGGTGGTGGGGGTGACGGCCTACCGCGCGGCCTTCGACGACCGCAAGGCCCGGGTGGGGCCGCAGGAGCGGACGATCGGGGACACCCGGGTGTGGGTGCTGCCCAACCCGAGCGGGCTGAACGCGCACTGGACCGTGCAGACCATGGCGGAGGAATTCGCCAGGCTGCGGATCACGGCGGATCCGTCGTCGTGACCACCACGTGCACCTGGGGATCCTCGGCGTCCTGGTCGGCGACCGTCAGGACGACCCAGTGGCCGGCCACTTCCCAGGCCCGCAGTTCCGTCGCCAGGGCGCCGAGCATGCCCCACGGCTCGGGTATGCGCTCACCGCGCGCGGCGCGCTCGACGAGCGTGGTGGTGCCCCACCTCGACGGTTCTCCCCACCGCTCGGTCAACCGCTCGGACAGGGCCGCCTCGTAGGCGTAGCAATCCTCCGCGTTCCGCCAGGGGGGCAGCCCTAAGACGGCCCGGCGGTAGCCCTCCGCGTCCGGCTCCGTGTCCGGCTCCGCGGGAACGACCCCGGTGCGGAGCCCGTCGATCAGGGCGAGGTCCTTCGCGATGTCCATGTGATCCAGTAAACCGGCCACCACTGACAATTGGCGCGGCGTCAGCCGACGGGCGGTCAGGCGTCCCGCCGTCGCACGCTCCAGGCCCCGGCGACCAGGGCGGCAGCCGTCCACAGCGCGGTCACCGCGAGCCCCGACCACGGGCCGAGCGTCCCGTCGTACGTCTCGTACAGGGCGACCTGGCCCGCCTTGTCGGGCAGGAACTCGGTGGCTCCGCCGGCCGCGTCACCGAGGACGAAGGAGACGACGAGCACGAACGGGATCAGCAGGGACAGCGTGGCCACGCCACTGCGCAGCAGGGCCGTGAGTCCGGCCGCGAACAGGGCCATGAGCGTGAGGTAGAGCGCGGATCCCAGGACACCGCGGACCTGTTCGCCCGCGCTGAGGCCGCTCGCCGCGTCGCCGAGCCCGGCGCGGCCCGCGGCGAGCGCGGCCAGGGTCGTGACCAGCCCTACGGTCAGGGCGAGCACGGCGATCGCCGTCGCCTTGGCCACGAACCACCGCCCGCGCCGCGGGACCGCGGACAGCGACAGCCGCAACGCGCCCGCCTGGTACTCGGCCGAGACGGCCAGCGCGCCGAAGGTGATCGCCGCGATCTGACCGGGCAGCACTCCGGACAGCGCCGTGAACAGCGGGTCGAGGTCCGGCTCCGGGGTCTCCGCTCCGGCGAGCGCCGAGAACGCCGTCGTCGCGGCGAACAGGGCCACCAGGGTGCCGTACAGGGAGCGCAGGGTGCGGATCTTCAGCCACTCGGCGTGGAGGGCGGGGGCGAACGTCGTCATGGGCGGGCCTCCTGAGGGGGTGCGGCGAACTCGGTCTCGGTGGCCGTGAGATCGAGGTAGGCCTGCTCCAAGGTGGCCTCCTCGGCGGCGAGTTCGAGGAGGGGGACGCCCGCCTCGGAGACGACACGGCCGATGTCGTCCACGCGCGCGTGCTGCACGGTCCAGTGCCCGTCCTCGTGCTGTACGACGTCATGACCGGCCCGGGAGAGGGCGGCCCGCAGCACGGTCGCGTCCGTCGTGCGGATCCGGACCCCGGGCCGCACGCGCGCGTGGATGAACTCCCGCATCGGGGTGTCGGCCAGCAGGCGGCCCCGGCCCAGGACCACGAGGTGGTCGGCGAAGGAGGCGGTCTCGTTCATCAGGTGGCTGGAGACCAGGACGGTACGCCCCTCCGCGGCCAGCCTGCGCAGCAACGCACGGATCCAGATGATGCCTTCGGGGTCCAGGCCGTTGGACGGCTCGTCGAGCATGATCACCCCGGGGTCGCCGAGCAGCGCGGCGGCGATGCCGAGGCGCTGGCGCATCCCCAGGGAGTACGTCTTCACCCGACGCCGGGCGGCCGGTGCGAGGCCCGTCTCCTCCAGCACCGACTCGACCCGGGCCCGCGGGATGCGGTTGGCCGCAGCGAGGACGCGCAGGTGGTCCCGGGCGGTACGCGAGCCGTGCGCGGCCTGCGCGTCGAGCAGGGCGCCGACCCGGCGCAGGGGCTCGTGCAGGTCGGGGTAGCGACGGCCGCCGACGGTGGCGGTGCCGGAGGTCGGCCGGTCGAGGCCGAGGACGAGCCTGAGGGTGGTGGACTTCCCGGCGCCGTTCGGGCCGAGGAAGCCGGTGACACGGCCGGGGAGCACGCTGAAGGTGAGGTGGTCCACGGCTCTGCGGGTGCCGTACTCCTTGGTGAGGGCTTGGACTTCGATGCTGGTCATGGCAGCAGCGTGGCGTGCCGGCGGGTGGCGGGGCCTCCCCCGCGCGTGGAGATCGTCTCCCCCGTGCGGGGGAGGCTCGTTGTCGGTGGCGGCTGGCACGATGACGCGATGGCCCGCTTCCTGCGCCCGTTGCTCCGGGGGACGACGTACACCCGCCTGCTGCACCTGTGGGTGCCGATGCTGATCGTCAGCGTGTGGATGTTCATCGACCCGTCGACTCCCTGGGTGCCCGCGCTGGTGCTGCTGCCGGTCGGGCTGATCCCGGCCGTCCGCAGGGGCGAGGGCGTGCAGGCGCGGCTGCTGCTGATGCCGGCCGACGAGGAGTCGGTCATCTCCGTCGAGGCGGCGGCCGGTTGGCGGGACCGGCTGCGCACCGTGCTGTGGCTCCAGGTGCGCATGGCGCTGGGTGCCGTGGCGATGTTCGCCACCGTCTGGCTGCCCGTCCTCTCCGTGGAGCTGGTGCAGGTCGCGGTCGGCGCGAACCCCGGCGACACCCCGGTGCTGCGGGACGCACGACCGCACTGGGCGTACGCCCTCCTCGCGCCGGTCCCCCTCGTCCTGCTGTACGGCGTCGTGACCGGGCTGGGCGAGCTGGTGACCCGGGCCGCACGCCGGCTGCTCGGCCCGTCCGCCGCCGAGCGGCTCGCCGCCCTGGAGGAGCGCACCGAGCAACTGCTGGAGCGCAACCGCATCGCCCGGGAACTGCACGACTCGATCGGCCACGCGCTGACCGTCGCCGTCGTCCAGGCCGGAGCGGCGCGCGCGGCCGGCGACCCGACGTTCACCGACCGGGCCCTGGACGCCATCGAGGAGACCGGCCGGGCCGCGCTCGAGGATCTGGAGCGCGTGCTGGGCATCCTGCGGGAGTCCGAACGCCCCGTGAGCGGCCGGCCGACCATGGTGGACGCCGGCCGGCTGCTGGAGTCGGCCCGCGCGTCCGGGGCGAAGGTCGACGCCGAGATCACCGGCCCGCTGGACACGGTGCCCGGGCCGGTCTCGCGGGAGGGTTACCGCATCCTCCAGGAGTCGCTGACCAACGTGCTGCGCCACGCGGGAGCGGCCCCCGCCGGGGTGCGCGTCGACGTCACCGACCGCGCGCTCGTCCTGGAGGTCCGCAATCCGCTGTCGGCCGGGACACCCGGCCCGGGCCGGGGCAGCGGGCTGCGGGGCATACGTGAGCGGGCCGCCCTGCTCGGCGGGCGGGCCCGGACCGGCCCGGCCGGGGATGACTGGCAGGTGCACGTCGAGCTGCCGCTGCGCTGATCTACGCTGGCCGGATGCCGGTCACCGTTCTCCTCGTCGACGACGAACCCCTCGTACGCGCGGGCCTGCGGGCCGTGCTGGACGCGCAGCCGGACATCGAGGTCGTCGGGGAGGCTGCGGACGGTGCGGCGGTGATCCCGCTGGTCCGGAGCCTGCGGCCGGACGTCGTCGCCATGGACGTACGGATGCCGCTGATGGACGGCATCGAGGCCACGCGCGCGGTGCTGCGGACGGTCGACGATCCGCCGAAGATCCTCGTGGTGACGACGTTCGAGAACGACGAGTACGTCTACGAGGCGCTGCGCGCCGGTGCCGACGGATTCCTGCTGAAGCGGGCCCGGCCCGCCGAGATCGTGCACGCGGTCCGGCTGGTGGCGGAGGGCGAGTCCCTGCTGTTCCCGGCGTCGGTGCGGCAGCTCGCCGCCGAGCACGGCGAGGACGGCGGCAACCCCGCCGCGCGCGCCGCGATGGAGCGGGCGCAGCTGACCGAGCGGGAGGCGGACGTCCTGCGGCTGATGGCGCGCGGGCTGTCCAACGCGGAGATCGCGCAGCGGCTGGTCGTCGGCACGGAGACGGTGAAGTCGCATGTGAGCGCGGTACTGGCGAAGCTGGGGGCCCGGGACCGGACGCAGGCGGTGATCGCGGCGTACGAGTCGGGGTTCGTGGCGCCGGGGTGACCCGGCGCCAGGGACGCCCCGGCCGGACCGGTCGGCGGGCCGCCGGTCGCCCGGCACTCGCCGGGGTCCGCCGGGCCGAGTACGATCCGGCCAACATCGCGCACGAGCTGGGAGGACGGACGGTGGGGCGGCTGACCGGCGGGGATCCCTCGCTGCTGCGAAGGATCAACTCCGCGGTGGTGCTGCACGCGCTGCGTGCCACGGACTGCGCGACGCTGACCGAGATCACCCGGGTGACCGGGCTGTCCCGGCCGACCGTCGAGGGCGTGGTCGAGGACCTCATCGGGACGGGCTACGTCGTGGAGAAGGCCGCCGACGAGAGCGTGGCGAGGCGGCAGGGGCGGCCGGCCCGGCGGTACCGGTTCCGGGCCGAGGCCGGGCATCTGCTGGGCCTGGACATCGGGCCGCACCGGGTAGCCGCGCTGCTGTCCGACCTCGACGGCCGGGTGCTCGGCTCGATCGCCAAGGACGTCGAGGAGCGGGCCACCGCCGACGAGCGGCTGGAGAAGCTGCGGACCGCGGTCGCCGAGCTGCTGCGCCGGGCCGGAGTGGCGCGCGGCTCGCTGCGGGCCGTGGGGGCCGCGACACCCGGGATCGTGGAGGCGGACGGCACGGTACGGCTGAGCACGGCCCTGCCGCAGTGGTCGGGGCTGCCGCTGGGCGAGCGGCTGAGCCGGTCCTTCAAGTGCCCGGTGCTGGTCGAGAACGACGCCAACGCCGCCGCCGTGGCCGAGCACTGGAAGGGCGCGGCGACCGAGTCCGACGACATCGTGTTCGTGCTGGCGGGGCTGAGTCCGGGCGCGGGTTCGCTGATCGGCGGCCGGTTGCACCGGGGGTTCGGCGGGGCGGCGGGCGAGATCGGCGCCCTGCACCTGCTGGGCCGGGAGGCGACGCCGGAGACCTTGCTGTCCACCACGGACGAGCCGCTGCACCCGCTCGACGAGCAGGCGGTCGCCAAGGTGTTCGCCAAGGCGCGCGAGGGCGACCAGCGTTCCCGCGCGGCCGTGGACCGGTTCAACCACCGGCTCGTGCACGACGTGGCCGCCCTGGTGCTGGCGCTCGACCCGGAACTGGTCGTCGTGGGCGGCTGGGCGGCCGGTCTGGACGGCGTACTGGAGCCGCTGCGCCGGGAATTGGCGCGCTACTGTCTGCGGCCGCCGAAGGTCACGCTGTCCCTGCTCGGTGAGGCGGCCGTCGCGACGGGGGCGCTGCGGCTGGCGCTCGACCACGTGGAGGAGCAGCTGTTCGCGGTCGAGGGGACGGTCACGGCCCGCCGCTGACCGTGCAACGCCTCGCGCCCCGGTGGAGTTCCGGGGCGCGAGGCGTGGTGCGGGCCGGGTCCGCTCAGGACGCCCGGCGTTCGGGGCCCTCGTGGATCTCCACACCGCCGGAGTCACCGAAGGTGAGCCGGCAGGTGTCCGCCCGGTAGGTGGCCACCGAGAGGGCCGCGGTGCGGCCCTCGGAGACATAGCGCGTGGTGACGACCAGGACGGGCGCCCCCGGGAGCCGGTCCAGCTGCTTGGCGTCGTCCGCGCGGGCCGAGCCGAGCTCGACGGCGCTCTCCCGGCCTTCCAGTTCCCGTCGCTGCAGTTCGCGCAGGACCGCACGCGCGCGTGCGGCTCCGGCGGGTGCGTCGATGGCGGTCAGGTCGGGCACCGAGGAGGCGGGCACCCACAGCAGCTCCGCGGCGACCGGCTGGCCGTGCGACACACGGGAGCGGCGCACCAGGTGCACCGCCTCCTCGGCTCCGGTCTCCAAGGCCGCGGCGACGGACGCGGGCGGCACCTCCGGGGTGCTGTCGACGGGCTGCCAGTCGTCTCCGGTCCCCCCGGGCCAGACGTGCTGCTCGGTGCCGACCGCGACCCCCACGCGCGGCGGCGCCACCGTCGTGCCGACCCCGCGGCGACGCTGCAGCCTGCCTTCCAGTTCGAGCTGTTCCAGAGCCTGTCGGAGCGTGGCGCGGGCCACGCCGAAGCGAGCGGCGAGATCGCGTTCGTTGGGCAGGATCTCGCCCACCGCGAACTCGGAGTCCAGCGCCTCGCTGAGCACGGTCTTGAGATGCCAGTACTTTGGTTCCGGCACCGGTTCCAGTTGCGTGGTCCCCACCCTGTCCTCCGCAATCGCCGTGGTCCGGCCGCGTTTCAGCGCCTTGTTTATTAAAGGTTGTTGCACTTATCTGCGACCATAGGGCGGCCCCCACCCTTGGTCAATACCAATCCTCGGTCCCTTGTGGGTGGTTCGTGGGGCATGCCGCAGAGCGTTCACGGGGCGTTCGCACAGGGCTGTTTTCATGACGCGACGGCAAAGCCCCGTCGGGTCAGTCGAGGTCCAGGAGGCGCAGCTTGTCGGGGTTGCGGATGACGTAGATCGACTGGATGCGGCCCTCCAGGACCTCCAACTGGAAGACGCTGTCGGGCCCGTGGTCGCCCAGGGCGAGCACGGCGAGGCCGCCGTTGACCTCCAGGAAGCGGAACGACACGTCGGGGACGCCCTTGCCCGCGGCGCCGACGAGGAAGCGGCCCACCTTGTCGGCGCTCTCCACGGCACGCAGGGGCGCCCGGGACTTGCCGCCGCTGTCGCCGACCAGGCGCACGTCCGGGGCAAGCAGGGACATGAGCCCTTCCAGGTCACCCTCGGAGGCGGCGGCGAGGAAGCGTTCGGTGAGGTCACGGCGTTCGGCGGGGTCGACGTCGTAGCGGGGCCGGCGCTCGTCGACGTGCCTGCGCGCCCGCCCGGCGAGCTGGCGGACCGCGGGCTCACCCCGGTCGAGCATCGAGGCGATGTCCGCGTAGGGGTAGCCGAAGGCCTCCCGGAGCACGAACACCGCCCGCTCCAGCGGCGACAGCGACTCCAGCACGACGAGAACGGCGAGGGAGACGGTGTCGGCGAGCACGGCCCGCTCGGCGGTGTCCGGAACGGTGTCGCCGAAATCGGTGACGTACGGCTCCGGCAGCCAGGGCCCCACGTACGCCTCGTTGCGTGCCTTGAGCCGGCGCAGCCGGTCGACGGCCAGGCGACTGGTGACCCGTACCAGGTAGCCGCGCGGGTCGCGCACCTCGGCGCGGCTCGCGCCCCTCCAGCGCAGCCAGGCCTCCTGGACCACGTCCTCGGCGTCGGCGACGCGTCCGAGCATGCGGTACGCGACGTCGAGGAGGACGGGGCGGTGCTCTTCGAAGACGTCGGTCACGGTGTCGGTGCTCACGCCACCATCCCAGCCGACGCGCCCCGCCGTGTCCAGGCGAGGCGTCGCAGACGCAAAGAACAGCGCTCGAATCAGGCCGCGTTCACCGCCGCCGTTCGGGTGCGCGCCCAGGGTCTACCCGTCGGTAGCAATTGCTGACAAGCTGTCTACGACGTTCGACGAGTCCCCTGCGAGGAGCACCCATGTCCACCACCGTCTCCTTCGCCCCGCGGGGCCCGCGGTCCGTGACCCTCTCCTACGCGCGCGTGGGCCGCGGCGAGCCGCTGCTCCTGCTGCACGGGATAGGTCACCATCGGCAGGCCTGGGACCCGGTGCTGGACATCCTCGCGACCGAGCGCGACGTGATCGCCGTCGACCTGCCCGGGTTCGGCGCGTCCCCCGCGCTGCCCGAAGGGCTGCCGCACGACCTGCCCACCATGACCGCCGCGCTGGGCGCCCTGTGCGAGGCGCTGGAGATCGAACGGCCCCATGTCGCGGGCAACTCGCTGGGCGGACTGCTCGCCCTGGAACTCGGCCGGGAAAAGCTCGTACGGTCCGTCACCGCCCTGTCCCCCGCCGGGTTCTGGACGCAGGCCGAGCGCCGCTACGCCTTCACCCTGTTGCTGTCGATGCGGCGGATCGCCCGCGGCATGCCGCTGCCGCTGGTCCGGCAGCTGTCCCGCACGGCGGCCGGCCGCACCGCGCTGACGAGCACCATCTACGCCCGGCCGCACCGCCGTTCACCCGAGGCCGTGGTCGCCGAGACGCTGGCCCTCGCGCACGCCACGGCCTTCACCGAGACCCTCCGGGCCGGGACCGCGGTCCGGTTCACCGATGACATCCCCGGCGTTCCGGTGACCGTGGCCTGGGGCAGCAAGGACCGGGTGCTGATCCGCCGCCAGGGGGTGCGCGCCAAGCGGATCATCCCCCGCGCGCGGCTGATCCGGCTGCCCGGCTGCGGACATGTCCCGATGAACGACGACCCCGCGCTCGTCGCGCGCGTGGTCCTCGACGGCAGCCGCTGAGACGGGGACTGAGACGGTTGCTGGGACGGCAGCCGCCGACCCACCTCTGGTGAACGCGCCCGACCCCAGGGCGACTCCGGCGCCGACCAGGGCGCTGCCCGCGGCCTGGGCGGCGCCGTAGGAGCCCGTGCCGACCAGCGGCGCGGTGCAGGCCGCGGCGACCGGGATGAGCCCGGAGAACAGCGTGGCGCGCTCCGCGCCGATCCGCTGCATGCCCATGTACCAGCAGACGAAGCCGATCACGGTGACGATCACCGCCTGCCACAGCAGCGCGGCCGTCTCGGTGGCGTCCGGCCGGCGCAGCCACCCGGTGCCGTCGACGATCAGCGCGGCCGGCGCGGACTCGACGGCGGCGACACCGCACACCGTTGCGGACAGCAGCCGCGGGCCCAGCGGGCGCAGGACGGGCACGGCGAGCACGGCGAACCCGACCTCGCCGACCAGGGCGCACACCGAGAAGGCGATGCCCGCTCCGTCCGTACGGCCCCAGCCCTGGACGGTGAGGGCGCCGACGGCGACAAGGGTGGCCCCGTACAGCACGACCCGCTGTGGCCGGCGGCCGTCCAGGAGCGGCACGAGGACGGCCACGACCACGGGGGCGCAGCCCACCAGGACGCCCGGGACAGCGGGTTCGGCGGTGCGTTCGGCGGCGATGACGGCCAGGTTGAAGCCGACCATGCCGACGGCCGCGAGCAGGGCCAGGCGCCCCCACTGGCGGGCGGTGAGCTTCCTGAGCCGGGCGGTGGCGCCCCGGCCGGCGAGCGGGACGAGCAGCAGGCAGGCCAAGGCGTAGCGCAGGAACTGGCCGCCGGCGTACGGGTAGTCGCCGAGGACGCTGTTGGCGGTGAAGGACCCTCCGACGAGGACACAGGCGAGCGCGGCGAGCAGTGACCCGCGCGTGGTCGTGTTCATGGGAGCGACGCTAGGAAGCGCGGCGGTCCGGTTTAAGGTCCACTTCCATGACGGCGTCACAGACCAATCCGGATGGACACGCGGGGACGGCCCCGGCGGACACGGGCTCGGCCGCGTGGGAACTGCTGCTGCCCGCCGCTGCGGCGCCGGCACGCGCGCGGGGGCGGGCGTTGCAGGCCGCGCTGCGGGAGGCGGTGCGCTCCGGGCAGCTCACGGCGGGAACGCGCCTGCCGTCGAGCCGGGACCTCGCCGCCGACCTGGGGGTGTCCCGGGGGCTGATCACCGAAGCGTACGAACAGCTCACCGCGGAGGGCTATCTGCGCAGTGGCCGGGGCGCCGGGACCTGGGTGGGCGGCGCCGTACGGTCGGCCCGGCCCCGCGCGCACGACCTGGCGCCGCGCACCCCGGGCGCCCGGGCCGACTTCGTGCCCGGCACCCCGGATCTGTCGCTGTTCCCGCGTGCCGCCTGGGCCGCGGCGCAGCGCGGCGTGCTGGCCGAGCTGCCGCACCAGGACCTCGGCTACCCCGACCCGCGCGGGCTGCCGCGGCTCCGAACGGCGCTGGCCGAACTGCTGGCCCGGCGCCGGGGCGTGGTCGCGGACCCGGAGCGGCTGGTGGTCGTCTCCGGGGTGGCGCAGGCGACGACGCTGCTCGGTTTCGCCCTGCACGGCCGCGGGATGCGCACGGTCGGCGTGGAGGACCCCGGCAGCCCGCAGCACAACGCGCTCTACGCCGCCGCGGGCGTCGCCGCCGTGCCGCTGCCCCTGGACGAGGAGGGCCTCGCCCTCGGCCCGCTGCGGGCCTCGGACGCCCGGTCCGTGGTGACCACCCCCGCGCACCAGTACCCGACGGGTATCGCGTACTCCGCGCGGCGCCGCGCCGAACTGCTGGACTGGGCACGGTCCGTGGACGGATTCGTCCTAGAGGACGACTATGACGGCGACTTCCGCTACGACCGGGCTCCGGTGGGCGCGCTCCAGGGACTGGACCCGGAGCGGGTGGCCTACGCGGGCTCGGTCAGCAAGTCCCTCGCGCCGGGACTGCGGCTCGGCTGGCTGCTCGTCCCGGAGGCGCTGGCCGACGAGGTCGTCGAGCGCAAGCGGACGATGGATCTCGGCCATCCCACGCTCGACCAGGCGCTGTTCGCCCGGTTCGTGGAGCGCGGCGACTACGACCGCCAGTTGCGCCGCTGCCAACGCGCCTACCGGGAGCGGCGCGACGCCCTGGTCGCCGCGCTGGAGGAGTACTTCCCGGGGTCCCGGGTGTCGGGCATCGCCGCCGGGCTCCATGTCATCGCCGTACTGCCGAAACGGTTCGGGCCCGAGGAGGACTTCCTGGCGCGCACGGCCGCGGCCGGTGTGGCGGTGCGCCTGCTCTCCCACTGCGCACACGCGCGTGGCGGCCACGACGACGTACGGCTGGTCCTGGGGTACGCGCATCTGTCACCGGCCCGGATCCGGGAGGGCGTGCGAGCCATGGCCGAGGCGGTGTGAACCGGCCGCCGGTCCCCTTGTCCCGGCGGTCAGTTGTTCACCCGTGGTTCGCTCGGGCGCTGCGGCGGCCCCGTAGGTGTGGCACTGCACACTGGCCGGATCCCGTCCTGGAGGCCCATCCATGTCACACCGTCCCGCCCCTGGCCGCCGCAGCGTTCTGCGCGGCTCGCTCGCCGCCACCGCGGCCCTGTCCCTGCCCACCGCGCTCGGTACGGCGCCCGCGTTCGCCTTGTCCGGGCGGCCCGAGGCGGGCTGGGGCGTGCAGACGGGCGACGTGACGACGGACTCGGGCCTGGTGTGGGTCCGCTCCGACCGGCCCGCCCGGATGATCGTCGAGACGTCCGCCACCGAGTCCTTCCGCAACCCGCGCCGTTGGCACGGTCCCCTGCTCGGCGCGGACACCGACTTCACCGGCACCACCCGGCTGCGCGGGCTGCCCTCGGGCGAGCAGATCCACTACCGCGTGCTGCTCGCCGACCCGGACGACCCGCGCCGCACCGGCGAGCCGGTGACCGGCACCTTCCGCACCGCCTCGACCCGGCGGCGCGACGGTGTCCGGTTCGTCTGGTCCGGCGACCTCGCGGGGCAAGGCTGGGGCATCAACCCCGACCTCGGCGGCTACCGCATCTACGACACGATGGCCGGCCTCGACCCGGACTTCTTCATCTGCAGCGGCGACAACATCTACGCCGACGGCCCGATCAGCCCGACCGTGACCCTGCCCGACGGCCGGACCTGGCGGAACATCACCACCGAGGAGAAGTCGAAGGTCGCCGAGACACTGGCGGAGTTCCGCGGCAACTTCCGCTACAACCTGCTCGACGAGAACCTGCGCGCCTTCAACGCCCAGGTCCCCTCCATCATCCAGTGGGACGACCACGAGGTCACCAACAACTGGTACCCGGGCGAGATCCTCGGCGACGCCCGCTACACCGAGAAGAGTGTCGACGTGCTCGCAGCCCGGGCCCGGCAGGCGTTCTCGGAGTACTACCCGATCTCCACGCTGCGCCGCCCCGACGGCCGCGTCTACCGCACCCAGCACCACGGCCCGCTGCTGGACGTGTTCGTGCTGGACATGCGCACCCACCGCAACGCCAACTCGCCGGACGACCAGAGCACCGACCCGGTGGGCATCCTCGGCCGGCAGCAGCTGGAGTGGCTCAAGCGCGAGCTGTCCCGCTCCCGGGCGGTGTGGAAGGTCATCGCCTCCGACATGCCGATCGGCCTGGTGGTCCCGGACACCGGCGACGGGAAGCCGAACATCGAGGCGGTCGCGCAGGGCGACCCGGGCGCCCCGCTCGGCCGGGAGCTGCAGATCGCCGAACTGCTGCGGTTCATCAAGCACCGGCGGATCACCGGCACGGTCTGGCTGACCGCCGACGTCCACTACACCTCGGCCCAGCACTACCAGCCCTCGCGGGCCGCGTTCACCGACTTCGCACCGTTCTGGGAGTTCGTCTCGGGCCCGCTGAACGCCGGCTCCTTCCCCGCCAACGCGCTCGACGGCACCTTCGGGCCGGAGCGGGTCTTCCTCAAGGCCCCGGCGGTCGCCAACGTCTCCCCCGCCGAGGGCTACCAGTTCTTCGGCGAGGTCGACATCGACGGTGACAGCGGCGAGCTGACGGTACGGCTGCGTGAGCAGGACGGCACCGTGCTGTTCACCAAGGTGCTCCAGCCGGGGCGGGTCGGCCAGTAGCCGACGTACCCTTCACCCGTGTCGCGCGCCGACGTCATCCCCCGGCGCGCGGCACGTCGAATCGGCCTCGCTGAGCGCGTATGCGCAGGTCGGAGCCGATTGTCAGTGGTGGCTTCTACGGTTTCCCCATGACGCGATCACTGCACGCGGTGGCCTATCGCCGACCCTCCGTGCTGGACTCCGGCGCGGACGGCCGGCGCCTGGGCCTGGAGACCTCCCGGGGCGCGACGCCCACCGGCACCACCGACCATCCGCGCTTCTTCACCGGCTTTCTGACGGCGCCTCAGGCGGCCTCCGCCGGGCTGCTGGCGGTGGCCGACGTGGCGGCCGCGCGCTACTACCAGCGCCAGGTGCGCGCCTCGCTGGATCCGGTGGTGACCGGCAACGGCGACCGGCTGCGGTTCGAGTCGTTCTCCGGCTGCGGCGGGGTGTACGCCCGGCTCGACGTGCTGACCGCGGGCCTGGACGGCGGCGAGGTGGGCCACGGCACGACGAACGTGGACGTCAACAACCCGCTGCGCGAGGCGCTGTCGAGGATCGGCACGGACGATCCGCTGCACCTGCGCGTCGGCCCCGACGACCTGACGGTGACCACGCTGGACGGACCGGTGGTGGAGAAGAAGGTTCCGCTCCCCGACCGCTGGCTGCGCGGCTTCGCGGAGTCCCAGGTGATCGCCGCCGATTTCGACCTGCGCGCCGAGCTGCCCGCCGCCGAGGCGGTGCGGTTCCTGCGCGCGCTGCCGAAGGCCGGACCGCGCGGCGCGGCGGGAGGCCCGCGCTGGGTGGTCCCGGCGGGCCGCGGACTGCGCCCGACCACCCGCGCGGTGCCCGGCGCGGTCTGCCTGCCGGGCCCGGAGCGGCTGAGCGCGCTCCAGCGGGTGCTCCGGCACGCCACCACCCTGCGGGTGTACGGCCCCGCGGTCGGCGCGGGCTCGGCGGCGACCGCGAGCGCCTGGGAGATGGTGCTCCCGGGGATGCGGCTCACCCTCACCCTGTCGCCCGACGCCTCCCGCGGCTTCTCCGGCGAGGGCGGCGTCCTCGACGCGCTCGCCACCGAGGAGGCCGCCGGGGACGCGGAGCTGATCTCGGTGCTCCTCGCCTGGGAGCCGCGCATCGACGTCACCGACCTCGCCGCCGCCTCGGGGCTCGTCCCGGAGCGGGTGCGAGCGGCCCTGGTCCGCCTCGGCACCTCGGGCCGGGTGGGCTACGACACCGCGGAGGCGGCGCACTTCCACCGGGAACTGCCGTACGACTCCGCGCGCGTGGAGCGGCACAATCCCCGGCTGCGCTCCGCCCGGGACCTGGTGGCGGCGGGCGCGGTCGCCCTGGACGGCGCGCTCGGCACGGTCACCGCGCAGGACGGCCATGTGCACCGGGTGCGGGACGAGGCGGGGGTGCTGAGCTGCACCTGCCTGTGGTGGGGGAAGTACCGGGGCGGGCGCGGGCCCTGCAAGCACGCCCTGGCGGTACGGATGGTGCGGCGCGGCGCCGCGGCCGGGCGGGGGACGGCAATGGCACGGGTCGACGGGGGTGTGCGATGAATGCGCTGACGGACGCGGTGCGGGCGGGACGGATCGCCGAGGTGGCGGACCTGCTGGACGGGATGACGGACGCCGAACGGCGGGCTTGTTTCCCGGAGTTGAAGGCGCTGCGCAAGGAGCTGCGTCCGAACCTCTGGAGCGAGCGGGGGCAGCGGATCCTGCCTGCCCTGCATCTGGCCGGCGCCGCCTGCCAGACCGGGGCCGCGGCTGTGGCGAACTGGTTGGCGGCCACCGACTTCACCTGGGCGTCCGCCTCACCGGCCCGGCTGGTCGACGCGCTGGCCGACCGGGACCTCGCCTGGATCGCCGATGTCGCCCACCGGCTCGCCCGGCGTCCGGTCAGCGCCCGGATCCCCTTCGACCTGATGACGGGCCTGGTACGGCTCTCCGCCTGCCCGGTGCCCACCACCGACGCCTACCTCCAGGGCTGGCTGCGGCACATCGGCAGCTCCTGGGCGCGCTCGGGCTCCCTCGCCGACCGGCTCCGCCAGGAGCCGCAGCTCGCGGAACTCGTGGCCGCGCTCTTCGAGGTCGACGACATCGGTTCGGTGCTCGGCTGGATCGCCGGGGAGGGAGCCAACAGCTGGCCCGCGTCCCTGGCCCGCCTCACCGAGGACGGCACCCTGGACCGCAAGCCGATGCTGGACGGCTGTGTGGCCCGCCTGCTCCGGGGCGGCCGGGCGTCGGACGTGCGGGTGTTCCTCCAGCTGCTGCAGGCGCTGGCCCCGACCCGTGAGGAGGAGCGGGAGCGGGTGGCCGACTGGACGGCGCTCGCCGCGGACGCCGCCTCACCCGTCGCCGGGCACGCCCAGTCGCTGCTGGCCGGGCTCGCCCTGGACGGCGAACTCCCTCCCCGGCGACTGGCGGAGATGTCCCAGGCGGTGCTGTTCCGCACCGAGAAGAAGCTGCTGCGGGCCCAGCTCGTGCTGCTGGGCAAGGTCCTCGCCCAGGACGCCTCCGGGGTCGACGCGTTGCTGCCCGCCCTGGCACAGGCCCTCGGGCACCCGGACTCCGAGGTGCGGGAGCGGGCGGTGAAGCTGGTGGAGCGGCACGCGCCGAGGATCGGCGACCCGGGCGTGCGGGAGGTACTCGTCGCCGGGGCCGAGCAGGCGCCTCCCCTTCTGCGTGCCCGGGTGGCCGAGGCCCTGGGCCGGGTCCCTGTCACCACGCAGGGGTACGAGGAGGTGCTGCCGCCGGTACCGGTGCCGCTGCGGCTGGCGCCCGCTCCGGAGTCGGCGGCCGAACTCGCGGAAGAGGTCGGGGCGTTGCTGGCGGGCACCGCGGATGACGTGGTCGCCTTCGAGCGCACCCTCGACGGCCTGGTGCGCCACGCCCACCGGGATCCGGGCACCCTGCGCGAAGCCCTCCGGCCGGTGGTGAGCCGGCTGAGCTGGTTCGGCACCGGCACCGTCCATGCGAGCGGCTTCCTCGGCGACCGCCATCTGGAGCTCGTTCTCGCGGCCCTGCTGCACAGGACGCCGGGTGAGGGCTTCGGTACACCGCTGCAGGACCCGTTGTCCGGGGCGGGGTGTGTGCACAGCCCGCTCGGCCGGGCCTTCAACGCCCGGATATGGGAGATCGCGGACCTGGTCCACGCCGATCCCCCGCCCTTCCTGCTCTCCACCCCCACCTGGAGTACCGGCATCCTCGAGCCGGACGAGCTGGTCGCCCGGCTCGACGCCTACCGCGAGCTCGGCACCCGGGTGGCGCCCGCCGACTTCGCGCAGGCACTGCTGCGGGTCCGGCACCAGGACCGCACGGCGGCCGGGGCGGCCGCGGCACGGGCGGCTGAGCTGGGCACCCCGGAGGGCACGCGCCTGGCCCGGTGGCTCACCGCCGACGGGCCGGCCCTGCCACCGGTGCGACGGCGCACCGCCGGTCCCCGGGTCCTGCTGGAGTCCGGCGAACTCCCGGAGCTGCAGGAGGATTTCCCGCCGGACTTCCACCCCCTGGGCCGACCGGTGACCGTCTACAGCGAGCGCTGGCGCTGCTACCACTGGGACGCCGACCTGCACCCGCACTGGACGGCCCTGCTGCCCCAACACCGCGGACTCGTGGCTCTCCGGCTGCTGCGGGACTTCTCCTCGCTGGCCGTGGACGACACCCGGGGAGCCGCCGGGGTACTCCCCCGGCTCGCCGAGTCGGACGGCGCGGCAGGCCCCGCCCTGCACCTGGGCATCGCGTACGCGCTCGGCGCGCGGCACGAGGAGGACCGGCTCGCCGCCGTGGACGCCCTGCTGGTGCTGGCCGCGCGAGAACAACTCGACACGGAGCGGCTGGGCGCGGACCTCGGGGAGCTGGTGCACCGGGGGGCGGTCAAGCCGGCACGGCTCGTGGAGTCCGTGCGGACGGCGGCGGCGACCGGTGCGAACGCCACGGTCTGGGACATACTCCGGTACACGCTCCCCGCCCTGCTCGCCGGCCTCACCGGTGACCGGCCGCCCGCCCCGCCCCGCGGGCTCGTGGATCTGCTGGCCGTGGCGGCGGACTGCGCCGAGCGGTCCGGGGCACGGGGCGAGGTGCCGCATCTGGCGCAGACGGCCGGACGCCGTGGCTCCTCCCGTCTGCTGGCCCAGGCCCGTCGGCTCCGCAGTGCGCTGGTCCCGGACGTGGCCGCCTGACGTAGGCCCCTACGCCGTAGGTCCGAGGCCCGGCGTCGACGCGGACTGACGACCAGGAAGGAGACGGAGGCCGGCCGGCGGCGGCACCACAACCGTAGAAGATTCGACAAAAGGTGCAGAAGCGAGCTTTACCGCCCGGTCACACAGGGTTCGTGATCACGCAACACCGTTCCTTCACAGTGGCTGCATGAGTCGAGACATGTCTGATGTGACGCGAGCGAAGCACGGGCGTCCTGTCCACCACTGGCGGCGGGACGTCATCGAACTCGCCGCGCTGTTCACGGCCGTCGCGGTGGCGGACGCCGTGGCCAATCTGGTCGGGCACGGCCCGGACGGACCGGAGCTGCTGCTGGTGTCGGCGGTCCTGCTGATCGCCACGGCCGCGTTCCACACATGGTGGTCACGCCGCCACGGCCACGCACCGCCGACGGACGATACCGGCGCCCGGCCCGCCGCTGAGCGGCAGGCCGGGCCGTCGGACCCTTCGTCGCAGCAGCCGGCCGGGGTCTCCCCCGGCGAGAGCACGCTGTGGCGGATGCGGACGACCGTGAAGGACGAGCCGGGTTCGCTGGCCGTGCTCTGCGCGGCCCTCGCCGAGCTGCGGGTCGACATCCTGAGCCTGCAGACCCATCCGCTGGGCGACGGCACGGTGGACGAGTTCCTGCTGCGCGCCCCCGGTGACCTCGCGGTCGCCGAGATCACCCGGGCCGTCTCCCGGGCGGGCGGCACCAGCACCTGGACCGAGCGCGCCGACGCCCACGACCTGGTGGACGCGCCGACCCGGGTGCTGGGCCTCGCCACCCGCACCGCCCTGGACGCGGCCGAACTTCCGCTCGCCCTGCGGCAGTTGCTGGGCCGCTGCACCATCCGCCAGCTGCCCGGCGCGCCGGTCGCCGGACGGGCGCCGGAGGGCGTTCCCGTGGAGGGCGTCCTGGAGGACACCGTGCTGCGGCTGCGGGCCCCCGAGGGCGGAGTGATCACCGTGGAGCGGCCGTATCTGCCGTTCACGCCCACCGAGTTCGCCCGGGCGAGGGCCCTGGTGGAGCTGGACGCCCGGCTCGGTCCCCGGGTGCCGGGCAGCCAGGACGTGCTGACGCTGCCGGAGGGCAGTGACATCACCGTGCGGCGGGCCGACACCGGCGATGTGGAGGCCGCGAAGGCCATGCACGAGCGGTGCTCCTCGCGGACGCTGGCCATGCGGTACCACGGGCCCGTGGGTGACGCCGACCGGTACCTGAACCACCTCCTCAGTCCGCGGTTCGGGCGGACGCTCGCCGTGCAGACGGCGTCCGGGCGGATCGTGGGGCTCGGTCACCTCCTGTGGGACGGGGACGAGACCGAGGTCGCGCTGCTCGTCGAGGACGCGTGGCAGCGGCGCGGGATCGGGGCGGAGTTGCTGCGCAGGCTGGTGGGGATGGCCGTGGAGGCCGGGTGCGAGAGTGTGTACGCGGTGACCCAGTCGTCCAACACCGGGATGGTGGCGGCGATGCGGGGGCTCGGGCTGCCGCTCGACTACCAGATCGAGGAGGGCACGCTGGTGATCACGGCCAGGCTCGCCTCCCAGGCGCAGGTGGGACTGGAAGAGTCGGCGCGCCGCAAGGGCTAGGGCCGGCCCGCCACCGCGCGTTCGTTGCGGCTGGTCGCGCGGTTCCCCGCGCCCCTGTCGGGGCGCGTTCCGCCCAGGGCGTTGTCCAGATCTGCCCAGAGATCCTCTACGTCCTCCAGGCCCACCGACATGCGCAGCAGGCTCTCGCTCACCCCGGCGTTCCGTCGGTCGCCCTCGTTCACGATGCGGTGGCTGATGGACGCCGGGTGCTGGATGAGGGTGTCCACGCTGCCGAGGCTGACCGCCGGGGTGATCAGGCGGACCGCGGCGATGACCTCGTGGGGGTCTCCGGCCACCTCGAAGGCGACCATCGCGCCGCCGATGCGCGGGTAGTGGACCCGGGTCACCCGGGGGTCGGCGGCGAGGCGGCCGGCCAGTTCGGCCGCGGTCGCGGAGGCCGCGCGGACCCGCACCGGGAGCGTGGACAGGCCACGCAGCAGGAGGTAGCCGGCGAGCGGGTGCAGGACCCCGCCGGTGGCGAACCGGATCTGCCGCAGACGTCCGGCCAGTTCCTCGTCGCAGGCCACCACGCCCGCCATCACGTCACCGTGTCCGCCGAGGTACTTGGTCGCGCTGTGCAGCACCAGGCGCGCCCCCTGCTCGACGGGGCGCTGGAGCACCGGGGTGGCGAAGGTGTTGTCCGCGAGCAGCGGGACCGAACCGCAGGCGTGGGCGACGGCACGCAGGTCGACCTCGGCGAGCGTCGGGTTGGCCGGGGACTCCACCATCACCAGGCCGGTGTCGGGGCGCAGGGCGTCCGCGATGCCGGCCGGGTCCGTCCAGGTCACCTCCGAGCCGAGCAGACCGGCGGTCAGCAGGTGGTCGCTGCATCCGTACAGCGGGCGTACGGCGACGACATGGCGCAGGCCCATCGAGGCCCGTACCAGCAGCACCGCGCTCAGCGCGGCCATGCCGCTGGCGAACGCCACCGCGGAGTCGGTGCCCTCCAGGCGGGCCAGCGCGGTCTCGAAGCGGGCCACGGTCGGATTGCCGAGGCGCCCGTAGACGGGCGGTCCGTCCGGGTCGGCGCCGGTCTCGGCGAACGCGTCGATGCGGGCGGCCTCGCCGCGGCTGTCGTAGGAGGGGTAGGTCGTGGACAGGTCGATCGGCGGGGCGTGCAGGCCCAGACCGGCGAGGTCGTCGCGGCCGGCGTGCACGGCTTCGGTGGCCAGAGCTCTCGAGCGCACAGGGATCTCCATGGGCGGAAGAGTGAACGCCGACCGGGTCACCGGAATCGAACGCCGTGCTACGTTCGGCCGGTGGCCGAATCTGTCGTACTGGATCCGGTGGACCTTCACCTGCTGCGGCTGTTGCAGAACGACGCCCGGACGACGTACCGGGACCTCGCCGCGCAGGTCGGGGTCGCACCGTCGACGTGTCTTGACCGGGTGACCCGGCTGCGGCGGGCCGGGGTGATTCTCGGCCACCAACTGCGGCTGGACCCGGCGAAGCTCGGGCGTGGGCTCGAAGCCCTGCTGTCGGTGCAGGTCCGGCCGCACCGGCGGGAGCTGGTGGGGCCGTTCGTGGACCGGATCCGCGCCCTGCCGGAGTCGCGGACCGTCTACCACCTCACCGGTCCCGACGACTATCTGGTCCATGTCGCGGTGGCGGACATGACCGATCTCCAGCGGCTGGTGCTGGACGAGTTCACCTCGCAGCGGGAAGTGGCGCGCGTGGAGACCCGGCTGATCTTCCAGCAGTGGGACTGCGGCCCGCTGCTGCCGCCTTCGCCCTCGGCTCAATCCGGGTGACGCCCGGCAAACGCCGTACGAGGATGGGCCGCATGTCAGAGACCAAGAGCCCGCTGCCCCGCGCGGTCGCCGACGCCTATGTCGACGACCTCATCGCCCTCGATCCCGTGACCGGTACCTATCTCGGTGTGAAGGAGAGTTCGAGCCGACTGCCCGATCTCTCGCCCGCCGGCCAGGAAGCGCTGGCGGAGCTGGCGCGGGCCACCCTGGCGCGGCTCGACGAGGCCGAGCGGCAGCCCGGCGCGGACAGCGACATCGAGCGCCGCTGCGCCCGCCTGCTGCGGGAACGGCTGACCGCCGAACTCGCCGTGCACGAGGCCGACGAGGGCCTGCGCGCCGTCGGCAACCTGGGCACGCCCCCGCACTCGGTGCGGGAGATCTTCACCATCACCCCGGCCGAGACCGAGGAGGACTGGGCGGCCCTCGCCGAGCGGCTGCGCGCGGTGCCCGCCGCCCTGGCCGGATACCGCGAGTCGCTCACCCTGGGCCTGGAGCGCAAGCTGTACGCGGCACCGCGGCCGACCGCCACCTTCCTGGACCAGCTCACCGAGTGGGCGGACACCGGGGCGGGCCGGGGCTGGTTCGAGGACTTCGCCGCCGCGGGCCCCGAGGCGCTGCGCGGCGAGCTGGACAAGGCGGCCCGCGGGGCGACCGCGGCCGTGGTGGAGCTGCGGGACTGGATGCGGGAGGTGTACGCCCCGGCCGTCGACGGCGCCCCGAACACCGTGGGCCGGGAGCGCTACGCCCGGCTGTCGCGCCACTTCAACGGCACCGATCTCGACCTGGACGAGGCGTACGCGTACGGCTGGTCCGAGTTCCACCGTCTCCTCGGCGAGATGCGGCAGGAGGCGGAGAGGGTCCTGCCCGGGGCCGGTACCCCGTGGGTGGCGCTCGCGCACCTCGACGAGCACGGCCGGCACATCGAGGGCGTCGACGAGGTGCAGGCCTGGCTCCAGGGTCTGATGGACCGGGCGATCGAGGAGCTGGACGGCACCCACTTCGAGCTCGCCGAGCGGGTGCGCAGGGTGGAGTCCCGCATCGCCCCGCCCGGAGGCGCCGCCGCCCCGTACTACACCGGGCCGAGCGAGGACTTCTCCCGTCCCGGCCGCACCTGGCTGCCGACGATGGGCCTGACCCGCTTCCCGGTCTACGACCTGGTGTCGACCTGGTACCACGAGGGAGTGCCGGGCCATCACCTCCAGATCGCGCAGTGGGTGCACGTCGCGGACCGGCTCTCCCGCTACCAGGCCACCATCGGCCAGGTCAGCGCCAACTGCGAGGGCTGGGCGCTGTACGCGGAGCGGCTGATGGACGAACTCGGCTTCCTCACCGACCCCGAGGAGCGGCTCGGCTATCTCGACGCGCAGATGATGCGCGCGGCCCGCGTCATCGTCGACATCGGGATGCACCTGGAGCTGGAGATCCCGGCGGACTCGCCGTTCCACCCGGGTGAGCGCTGGACGCCGGAGCTGGCCGAGGAGTTCTTCGGGGCGCACAGCAGCCGGTCGGCGGAGTTCGTGGAGAGCGAACTGACCCGCTATCTGACGATTCCGGGGCAGGCGATCGGCTACAAGCTGGGCGAGCGGGCCTGGCTGCTGGGCCGCGAGAAGGCGCGCGAGCGCCACGGCGACGCCTTCGATCTCAAGGCCTGGCACATGGCGGCCCTCTCGCAGGGCTCGCTGGGCCTGGACGACCTGGTCGACGAACTCGCCCGGCTCTGAACCGGAGCGAGCGGCGGCAGCCGCCCTCCTGAACGACGACCGGTCCGCCTCGCCCGTGGCGAGCCACGCGGTGAGGCGGACCGGGGCCGGATCGCCCCCAGGATCAGCGCCGCACTGGCCCCGGCACCCGTGCGCGGGCGCTGTCAGCAGCCGCAGTCCTCGCTGTCGACCGGCGCGGTGAGCGGGTCGGCGGCGCCGCGGGCGGGCCCCTGCCAGGTCTCGTACGCGAAGCCCTCGCGCGCCCAGTACTCGAAGCCGCCGAGCATCTCCTTGACCTGGAAGCCGAGTTCGGCGAGGGCGAGGGCGGCCCGGGTGGCGCCGTTGCAGCCGGGACCCCAGCAGTAGGTGACGACGGGCACGGACTTGTCGAGGAGCTGCTCGGCCTGCTCGGGGATGAGCGCGGTGGGCAGGTGGACGGCGCCGGGGACGTGGCCCTGGTCCCAGGAGGCGGTGGACCGGGAGTCCAGGACGACGAACCCGGGGTCGCCGTCGGCCGCGAGGGCGGCGGCCACGTCGGAGACGTCGGCGTGGAAGACCAGACTGGCGCGGAAGTAGGCGGCGGCCTCGGCCGGGTCCGCCGGGGCCACCCGCAGGACGGGGTTGGCGGCGGTGGTGATGCTGCTCATGATCGGGCCCTTCTGTGGTCGCTCCGTCGTCCTCGGGGCCTCCGCGGTCGTCGCGGCTGCCACGAGGGCTCATGACCGGAAATCTACGGCCCGAAGATCAACTCACTGAAGGGCCGATCCCCGGCGCTCTTCTTGATCGGCCGGGGAATTCCCTGTTAGCTCCGGCCATGACCACGTATTCACCGGACGCCACCGACTGGCGCATCCTCGATGTCCTCCAGCGCGAGGGCCGGGCCAGCTTCGCCGAGCTGGCGCGGGCCGTGTCGATGTCGCCGAGCGCGGTCACCGAGCGGGTGCGCAGGCTGGAGGAGGCCGGTGTCATCCAGGGCTACTCGGCGGTGGTGGCGCCGGAGCGACTGGGCCTGCCGATCCTGGCGTTCGTCCGGCTGCGCTATCCGACCGGCAACTACAAGCCGTTCCACGACCTGGTCGCCGTGACGCCGGAGATCCTGGAGGCGCACCACGTCACCGGCGACGACTGCTTCGTGATCAAGGTCGCGGCCCGCTCGATGCGCCACCTGGAGGAGGTCTCGGGCAGGATCGGCGCGCTCGGCTCGGTGACCACGTCCGTCGTCTACTCCTCCCCGCTCCCCCGCCGCCCGCTGGGCCGGTAGCCGCTCAGCCGGCGCCGCGCTGCCGCAGGGTCGATCCCGAGCGGCTCTTCACGACCTCCAGCTGGGCGTGGATGCGCCGCCGCAGATCGGCGACATGACTGACGATGCCGACACTGCGGTCGCGTTCGCGCAGGGAGTCGAGGACGTCGAGGACCTCGTCCAGGGTCTGGTCGTCGAGGCTGCCGAAGCCCTCGTCGATGAAGAGGGTGTCCAGCCGCACTCCGCCGGCCTCGTCGGTGACGACGTCCGCGAGACCGAGGGCGAGGGCCAGCGAGGCGAAAAAGGTCTCGCCGCCGGAGAGCGTCGCCGTGTCCCGCTCGCGCCCGGTCCAGGCGTCGACGACATGCAGCCCGAGACCGCTGCGGCCACGTCCGGCGCGGTCGTCGGAGTGGACGAGGGTGTACCGGCCGGACGACATCCGCCGCAGCCGTACGGTCGCGGCGGCGGCCACCTGTTCCAGGCGGGCGGCGAGGACGTAGGACTCCAGGCGCATCTTGCGTTCGTTGTCCGCCGACGTGCCCGCGGTGAGCCCGGCCAGGCGGGCCACCCGGTCGTACTGGGCACGCAGCGGCGCGAGCCGTCGTGCGCCCTGCGTCGAGCGGGCGGAGAGCCGGTCGAGTTCGGCGCAGCGCCGCTCGGCGGCGTCCCGCGCGGAGGCGGCGTCCCGCAGCCGCCGGCCCGCCTCGGCCGCGGCCTGTTCCGCCACTGCCAGGTCGGCGGGGGGCCGCTGGGCGGCGGCCGTCGTGTCGGCCTCGGCGAGAACGGCGCGTACGGCGGCCTCCTCGGACTGCCAGGCGTCCAGGCGCCGTTGCAGTTCTCGGTGGGCGGTGGCATCCAGGAGGGCGTCGGCCGCGGCCTCCGGTGTCTCGAACCCCGCACGGAACGCGGCGTCCGCGAGGCGCGCGTCGGCGTCCTTGAGCCGCTGCGCGCTGTCCTCGGCGGCCCGGGCGCTGTCGGCGGCGTCGGTGAGCAGCCCGACCCGGTGTTCCAGCTCGGCGGCGCGGGCGGCCACGCTGTCCAGGGCGCCGCGCGCTTCGGTCAACACCGCTTCGAGGGCGTCCCGTTCACGGTCGAGGCGGTCCCGGTGGCCGACCCGTGCAGCGGTCCTGACCTCCGCCTGCCGGGATGCCGTCACCCGCCGTTCGTGCTCCTGCTCGGCGCGGCGTAGTTCCTCGTGCGCGGGGTGCAGCGCGGAGGCGGATCGGCGGGCCTCGGAGAACAGGCGCTCCAGCTCCGCGACCTCGTCGGCGAGTACGGAGGTGGGCGTGTCCCCGGCCTCGGCGGTGGCGGCGGCCAGCGCCTCCCGGACGACGCCGAGCCGCCGTTCCCGCTCGGTCTGGCGCTCCTCCGCGGCCTGGAACGCGGCGAGCGCCGTCTCCTCGGCCTCGCGGTCGACGTGTCCGGCGTCCTTGCGGGCGGGCGCGGGGTGCTCGGTGGCGCCGCAGACGGCGCAGGGCTCGCCGTCGCTGAGCTGGGCGGCGAGTTCGGCCGCGATGCCGTTCAGCCGGCGCTCCTTCACCTCCAGCCAGTGCGCCTTGGCGGCCAGCGTCTCGTCCCGCGCACGGCGGGCCCGGTCGGCGGCGGTGTCGGTGTCCCCCGCCAGCTGGTCGCGCAGCCTGGCCGCCCTGAGCCGTCCGGCCGCGGGCTCCCGCTGGACGGCGAGCTGTTCGGCCCGGGTGGCGGCCTCCTGGGCGCTGTCGATCCGCGCCTGCAGCCCCGCGCGGGCCGCGTCCCAGCCGGCGAGCCAGGTCTCGGCCTCCTGGAGGATGTCCTCGTCGGCCCGCTCCTGGCGGTCCAGCCCGGTGCGCTCCTCGGCGAGTTCGGCCAGCCGCCGCTCGGCACGGCGGGCCGAGTCCAGGCCGCCCAGTTCCTCGGCGGCCCGGCGCGCGGCGGCCGCGAGCCCGGCGGCGCCTGCGTCGGCGAAGCCGGCCGGCAGCAGGCCACGCGTGTGTGCCCGGGCCGCCGACGCCCGCCGGTGCTCGGCCTCGGCGGCGTCCCGCAGCTCCAGCGCGGGGGCCACCGCCTCGGCCTTGCGGGCCCGTTCCATCCGCGCCTGTGCCGCGCGGTGCCCGTCGGCCCGCTCCTCCAGGGCCCGTGCCCGCTCCCGCGCCTCGGCGAACCTGCGCTGGAGCCGGGCGGTTTCGCGTACGTCGGCCAGCGCGCGCTCGGCGGCGGCCTGGGCGGACTCGGCGGCGGCGAGGCGGCAGTGGGCGACGGCCAGTTCCTCGCGGGCGGTGCTCCGGGCCACGGCGGCGGCGCTCAGGACGGCCTCGGCGAGTCCCGGCTCGCCCGGCGTCAGCCCGGGCAGCTCCATGGCGTCGCCCGCCGCCTGCTGCATGCGGTGGGCGTCGGCCAGCAGAACGGCGTCGCCTTCCCGGACCTCCGCCTCGGCCGCGCGCCGGCGCTCGGCGAGGCGCTTCTCCACCTCGGCGAAGCGGTGCGTGTCGAAGAGCCGGCCGAGCAGCCGGCCCCGCGCCTCGGCGTCGGCGCGCAGGAAGCGCGCGAAGTCGCCCTGGGGCAGCAGGACGACCTGGCAGAACTGTTCGCGGCTCATGCCGAGCAGCTGGGTGATCTCCTCGCCGATCTCCTGGTGGGAGCGGCTGAGGTCCTTCCAGGCGCCGGTCGTGGCGTCGTACTCGCGCAGCCAGCTCTGGGCCTTGTCCAGGGTGGTGCCCGAGCCGCGCTTCTTGGGGCGCTCCCAGGGCGGCTGCCGGGTGATCTCCAACCGGCGTCCGGCGATGGTCAGTTCGAGGGTGACCGTGGTGCGGGTGCCCGGCGGGGCGTGGTCGCTGCGCAGGGTGAGGCCCTGGCCGCTCTGCCGGGCCCCGGGCACCGCGCCGTACAGCGCGTAGCACACGGCGTCGAGCACCGAGGTCTTGCCCGCGCCGGTCGGGCCGTGCAGCAGGAACAGTCCGGCCGCGGACAGGTCGTCGAAGTCGACGCTCTGGGCGCCGCCGAAGGGGCCGAACGCGGTGACGTCGAGGCGGTGCAGTCTCATCGGGCCACCTCCCGCACCACCGTGTCCGCGCGGACGGTGTCGAACGCGTCCCGCAGCACCCCTTGCTCGTCCTCGTCCGGTCCGGCGCCGCGCACATGGGCGACGAAGTCCTCGGCGATCTGCTGGTCGCTGCGTCCGGCCAGCCGTCTCGCGTAGGAGACGTCCGGGTCGTCCGGGGCGCGGTCGGGGTCGAAGACGAGGCTGAGGGTGTGCGGGAAGCGCTCGGTGAGCCGGGCCATGGGGTCGGCCGGGCGGACCGCGTCGGTGAGGGTGGCCTCGACCCAGGCGTCCTCGTACCGGGCGAGGGACGGGTCGGCGAGCAGTTCCGCCAGCTCTCCCCGGATCCGGGCGAGGGGGCGTGGCGCGGGGCAGTCGATCCGCTCGGCCGCCACGGCACCGTCGGCGTCCAGGTCGACCAGCCACATGGTCTTGCGGTGGTCGGCCTCCGAGAAGGAGTACGCCAGCGGGGAGCCGGAATAGCGCACGCGCTCGGTGATGGTCTGGCAGCCGTGCAGATGCCCGAGCGCGGTGTAGTCGACGCCCGCGAAGACGCCGGCCGGGACCGCGGCCACCCCGCCGACGGTGATGTCCCGTTCGCTGTCGCTGGCCTCGCCGCCGGTGACGAAGGCGTGCGCCAGCACGACGGAACGGGTGCCCGGCGCGCGTGCGGCGAGGTCGGCGCGGACACGGTCCATCGCGGCGGACAGCACCGCCTCGTGGCCCGCCTTCTCCACCGCGAACTCGTCCTTCACCAGGGCGGGTTCGAGATAGGGCAGCCCGTAGAAGGCCACCTCGCCATGGCGGTCGGCCAGCACCACCGGGGTCCCGCATGCCGAGGGTTCGGTGCGCAGATGGATGCCCGCGCGGTCGATGAGCCCGGCGCCGACGCCGAGCCGACGGGCCGAGTCGTGGTTGCCGGAGATCATCACGGTGGGCGCGCCGAGGTCGGCGAGGCGGTGCAGGGCCTGGTCGAACAGCTCCACGGCGGCGAGCGGCGGCACCGCGCGGTCGTACACGTCTCCCGACACGATCACCGCGTCCACCTCGCGCTCGCGCACGGTGGTGACGAGGTGGTCGATGAACCCGGCCTGGGCGTCGAGCATGTTCACGCGGTGGAACGCCCGGCCCAGATGCCAGTCGGAAGTGTGCAGGAGCCTCATGATCCCCGAAGACTAACGGCCGGGTCTGACACCACGGGCGGTTACTCCCGTATCAGCCCGTCATGACCGCACCGGGCAACGCCCGTTGCGCCCACTTCCGTCCGTTATGCGTCCCCGTACGCCTCTCCCCCGAGCTCGAATCCGGCCGTCCCCGCGGACGCGTCGGCGAGCCAGGACCGGAAGGCGTCCACATCGGCGTCCGGGAGTCCGATGTCGAGGGTGACGTGCTCGCCGTAGCGCACGTCCCGTACCTCGTGTCCGGTGGCGCGCAGGTCGTTCTGGATCTTCCCGGCGCGCTGGTGGTCGACGGTGACGGTGGCGAGGCGGAAGCGACGGCGGGTGAGCGTGCCCAGGCTGTCCAGTGCCTCGCCGACGGCGCCGCCGTAGGCCCTGATGAGGCCGCCCGCGCCGAGCTTGACGCCGCCGTAGTAGCGGGTGACGACGGTGACGACGTACCGCATGTCGCGGCGCAGCAGCATCTGGAGCATGGGGACGCCCGCGGTGCCGCCGGGTTCGCCGTCGTCGCTCGCCTTCTGGATGCCGGCGTCGGCGCCGATGACGTAGGCGTAGCAGTTGTGGGTGGCGTCGGCGTGTTCCTTGCGGACGGCCGCGATGAAGTCCTGGGCCTCCTGCTCGGTGGCCGCCGGGGCGAGGGCGCACAGGAAGCGCGAGCGGTTGACCTCGGTCTCGTGCACGCCCGCGTGGGCCACTGTGCGGTACTCGTCCTGCATCCGGTCAGCCTATGCCAGGCGCCGTCAGCGCTTCTTTCCGCGGGGCACGGTGAACCAGGTCAGCAGCGCGGTGCCGGGAGTCAGGGCGGTCCAGGCGGTGCCGCGCCAGGCCAGGACGGCGACGGCGGAGGTGGGGAACTTCACCTTCACCTGCTCCAGCGCGTCGTCCAGGCCGTCCCCGGCCAGCTCGGTCACCAGCTCCTCGAGCCCCGGGTTGTGCCCGACCAGCAGCAGTGTCTCCACGGCGGCGGGCGTCTCGTGCACGGCGGCGAGCAGCTCCGGTACGTCGGCCGCGTACAGCCGCGGCTCGTAGCGCACCGGAGGCGGGGTGCCCCACTCGGCGAAGGCCAGCTCCCAGGTCTGCCGGGCGCGTACGGCGGTGGAGCACAGGGCGAGGTCGGGCAGCAGATCGGCATCGGCGAGCGCCCGCCCCGCGGCGGGGGCGTCCCGGCGCCCGCGCGGGGCGAGGGGCCGCCGGTGATCGGGCACCCCTTCGGGCCACGCGGACTTGGCATGCCGCAGCACGACCAGCCGACGCAACGGGCCCGTCCCGGCACGCGCGATCATGCCGGGCATCCGGGGACGGGGGCCGGCGCGGACCGGTCGGGCTCGGACAGGACGGCATGCGGGACGGGGACGCCCCGGCGAGGCTGACCGGGCATCTCACGCCGCATTCCGCACCGCGCCCTCCCGCGTCCCCGCTGACCCGCCCCCGTGTCCGCAGTCATTCCGGGGATCCCAGGTCGCGGGTGAGCTCCAGGCCGAGGAGGCGGTCGGCGTAGGCGTAGGTCTCGAAGCGGGCGCCGTCCGGGAGGTCCGGGTCGGTTTCCACGCGGGCCAGCAGGCGCAGTACGCCGGGCACGTCCAGGTCGTCCTCCCAGGCGCCGCGCAGATCGTTGCGCACCTTCTCCGGGACGGGCCGCGAGGGGTGCCGCGCCCAGGACGCGACCGCGTGCCGCCAGCGGACGAGCGTGTCGTGGGCCTCGGTCAGGGCGGCCGTGTCGAGCCGTACCGGCCGGTCCCGGCGCCGGCTGAGCAGGGCGAGACGCAGGGCCACGGGGTCGGCGCCCGTGAGCGGTGCGGGTGACGTCGCGTGGACGGGCGCGACGTCGACACGGACGCCGTCCGGTACCGGCCCGTCCTCCGGCACGACATGGATGACCTGTTTCTCACCGAGCCCACGGCCGGCCTCACGGCTGTCCTCCAGCGGGCGGATCCCCAGCGCCGCGGCTCCGGCCCGCAGCTCGGGCTGCTCGCGGTCGCCGTGGAGCACGGCCCGGACCGGCGTGCCACCGAGTTCCAGCGCGCGGACGAGGAGATCGGCGACGAGGAGGACGCGCAGAGCGCCGGTGTCGAAGCCCGGCGCGTGGACCTCGACGCGGGTCAGACCGCGCCGGGTGGGCGCGGCCTCGACGGGGACTCCCGTTCGGGAGTCGATGATGCGCAGCACTCCCCGAGCCTAGGCGGGCGCGCGCCCGGGCGCAGCACGCGGCGCGGTTTTCCGGACAGGAAGCGGCGCGTCCTCCCGGGAAACCGCACCTGGGCCCGGGAATCTCCCCGCCTCCTTGCCCGTTGTGCGGACAACAGGCGTGTCATGAGGTCGAGGAGGCCCCGTTGTACGGCGACGAAGCGACGATCCGCAAGATCCTCACCGAGCTCGGCGACACCTGGGCCGTGGTGGGTCTGTCGTCGAACCAGCGGCGTGCGGCGTACGGCGTCGCGCAGGTGCTCCAGCGTTATGGCAAGCGTGTGGTGCCGGTCCACCCCAAGGCGGAGACGGTGCACGGCGAGCAGGGTTACGCCTCCCTCGCGGACATCCCCTTCGACGTGGAGGTCGTCGAAGTGTTCGTCAACAGCGAGCTGGCGGGACCGGTGGCCGACGACGCCGTGGCCAAGGGAGCCAGGGCGGTGTGGTTCCAGCTCGACGTCATCGACGAGGCCGCCTACGACCGCACCCGCGCGGCCGGCCTGGAGATGGTCATGGACCGCTGCCCGGCCATCGAGATCCCCCTCCTGCGGTGACGCACCGGAGCGGGGCGGAGACTGGGTCCGCGCCCGCCCGACGCTCGTCCGTCCACGAGGAAACCGCCATGCCCGAGCCGCTCTCCCCCGCCCCCTGCTGCATGCCGCCGTCCGGGGCCGGGTCCGGGTCCGGGCGGGTCGGGCCGTCCCCGCAAGCCTTCGCCGACGGCCCGGCCTCCGCCTCCACCGACCGCATGGTCCCGCTCCCCGGCGGCGCGTTCCCTATGGGCACCGACGACGCGGAAGGCTTCCCGGACGACGCCGAGGGCCCGGTCCGGACCGTGCGGCTGCGGCCCTTCCGTATCGACGCCTGGGCGGTGACGAACGACGACTTCGCGGCCTTCGCCGCCGACACCGGCCACCTCACCGACGCCGAGCGCCTGGACTGGTCGTACGTCTTCGCCGGGTTCCTGCCCGGCGCGCTGCGCCGGGGCGCCCCGCGGCCCGGGGGACGCCCTGGTGGTGCGCCGTCACGGGGGCGGCCTGGGACCGGCCGGAGGGGCCGGGCAGCGATCTCGCCGGGCGTGGCGACCATCCGGTGGTCCATGTGTCCTGGTACGACGCCACCGCCTACGCGGCCTGGGCGGGCAAACGGCTGCCCACCGAGGCCGAGTGGGAGTACGCGGCTCGCGGCGGCCTCATCCAGCGGCGCTACCCCTGGGGCGACGACCTGGACCCGGACGGCGCTCCCCGCTGCAACATCTGGCGTGGCACCTTCCCCACCGACGACACCGCCGCCGACGGCTGTGCGGGCACGGCTCCGGTGGATGCCTTCGAGCCCAACGGCCACGGCCTGTACAACACGTCGGGCAACGTGTGGGAGTGGTGCGCGGACTGGTGGTCCACGGAGCAGCGCGGGGCGGTCGACCCGGCCGGCCCGGCCGAGGGCACCGCCAAGGTCATCCGCGGCGGCTCCTACCTGTGCCACGCCTCCTACTGCAACCGCTACCGCGTGGCCGCCCGCAGCGCCACCACCCCGGACAGCTCCAGCGGCCACGCGGGTTTCCGCTGCGCGGCGGACGCCTGAGGCCGGGCCCCCACATAATGCTCGGGTGACTTCCCTGCCCCACCACTCCAACTCCGGTGCCGCGCAACGCTTTCCGGTCGTCATCGTCGGCGCGGGACCGGCCGGTCTCACCATCGGCAACATCCTGCGCGCCGCCGACGTGGACTGTCTGGTCCTGGAGACCGAGAGCCGTGAGTTCATCGAGCGGCGGCCGCGGGCCGGCGTCCTGGAGGAATGGGCCGTACGCGGGCTCGACCGGCGCGGCCTCGCGGCGAACCTGCTGGCCCGCGGCCAGGTGCACACCGAGTGCGAGTTCAGGTTCGCCGGGCGGCGCCACCGGTTCGGGTACGCCGAGCTGACGGGGTATCACCACTACGTCTATCCGCAGCCGTTGCTGGTGACGGACCTGGTGCGGGAGTACGCGGACGTGCGGGGCGGCGCGATCCGCTTCGGCCTGCGGGACGTGGAGCTGCACGACCTGGACTCGGACCGCCCCTCGGTGTCGTACACGGACCCCGGGTCGGGCCGACGGCACACGGTGCACTGCGACTTCGTGGCGGGCTGCGACGGGGCGCGCGGGGTGAGCCGCGACGCGCTGCCGCCCGGCAGCGCCCGGGTCTCGCGCCACGACTACGGCATCGGCTGGCTGGCGCTGCTCGCCGAGGCGCCGCCGTCCAACGACTGCGTGGTGTTCGGGATGCATCCGCGCGGGTTCGCCGGGCACATGGCCCGCAGCCCCGAGGTCACCCGCTACTACCTGCAGTGCCCGCCCGGCGACGACCCGGAGAACTGGTCCCACGCAAGGGTCTGGTCCGAGCTCCGGCAGCGGCTCGGCGCGGCCGGCGCACCCCGGCTGACCGAGGGGCGGCTGATCGAGAAGCGCGTGCTGGACATGCACAGTTACGTCGTGGAGCCGATGACGTACGGTCGCCTGTTCCTGGCCGGGGACGCGGCCCATCTCACCGCGCCGATCGCGGCCAAGGGCATGAACCTCGCCCTGCACGACGCCTTCCTGCTCGGCGACGCCCTGGTCGGCCGGCTCGCCAAGGGCGACCGGAGCGGCCTGGACGGCTACTCGGCGGCCTGTCTGAGCCGGGTCTGGGACTACCAGGAGTTCTCGCAGTGGCTGTCGGAGATGTACCACGGCGTCTCCTCCGGCGACCCGCATCGCGCGGGCACCACGCTGGCCCGGCTGCGCCGGCTGCTCGGTTCCCCGTCCGCGGGACTCGCCTTCGCCGAGCAGTACTTGGGCATGACCGCGCACCGCTAGCTCAGTCGTGCGGGGGCCGGTCGCCGATCCGGTGGTCCGCCACCTTCAGCGCCTCCTCCACCAGCCGGCGCAGATGGCCGTCGTGCAGGGAGTAGATCACCCGGCGGCCCTCCTTGCGCGTGTTCACCAGCCCGGCGAGACGCAGCCGCGCCAGATGCTGGCTGACGGCGGGCCGGGCCGCTCCGCATGCCTGCGTGAGCGTGCTGACGTCGGCCTCTTCCCCGGTCAGCGCGTGCAGCAGGGCCAGCCGGGTGCGGTCGCCGAGGAGGGCGAGGAGTTCGGCGGCGAGGGCGAACTGCTCCTCGCCCGGGGTGCGCGGGTGCGCATCGTGCGCAGGTGACAGGTGCATGCGTGCGCTCATACGCACATAATGGCGTCGTGGACCGGGTAAGTCCACCGCCGACACCGGAAGGAGGCCCCGTGAGCCACCCGCACCACGACCACCCTCATCACCACACGCGCCGCCACCGCCTCGCCCACCTCCTCAAGCCGCACTCCCACGACACGGCCGACAAGCTGGACAACGCCCTGGAGTCCTCGGCCCGCGGCATGCGCGCGCTGTGGGTGTCACTGGCGGTGCTGGGCACGACGGCACTCGTCCAGGCGGTCGTCGTGGCGATGTCCGGCTCGGTGGCCCTGCTCGGCGACACCGCGCACAACACCGCCGACGCGCTGACCGCCGTCCCCCTCGGCATCGCCTTCGTGCTGGGCCGCCGCGCGGCGACCCGGCGCCTCACCTACGGCTACGGCCGCGCGGAGGATCTGGCGGGGCTGGTGATCGTGCTGACCATCGCGGCGTCGGCGGCGTTCGCCGCGTGGACGGCGTTCGACCGGCTGCTGGACCCCCGTCCCGTCCAGCACCTGCCCGCGGTGGCCGCGGCGGCGCTGGTGGGGTTCGCGGGCAATGAGTGGGTGGCGCGGTACCGGATCCGAGTGGGCCGGGCGATCGGCTCGGCCGCACTCGTCGCGGACGGCCTGCAC
Organism: Streptomyces sp. YS415; assembly: GCF_023544665.1. Lineage (GTDB taxonomy): Bacteria > Actinomycetota > Actinomycetes > Streptomycetales > Streptomycetaceae > Streptomyces. The sequence continues at coordinate 66,978 of NZ_JAMJFL010000010.1, read as the reverse complement.
GCCCGTACCGACGGATTCACCTCGCTCGCGGTGCTGCTGAGCGCGGGCGGGGCGGCGCTCGGCTGGCACCTGGCCGACCCCGTCGTGGGGCTGGCCATCACCGCGGCGATCGTGCTGGTGCTGCGGGACGCGGCGCGGGAAGTGTTCCGGCGGGTGCTGGACGCCGTGGACCCGGCCCTGGTGGACCGGGCCGAACATGCGCTGCGGGAGGTGCCGGGGGTGCGCGGGGTGGGCGAGCTGCGGCTGCGCTGGATCGGGCACCGGCTGCGCGCGGAGGTCGCGGTCGTGGTGGACGGCGAGGCGACGGTACGGCAGGCCCACGCGATCGCGGTCGACGCCGAGCACGCCCTGCTGCACGCCGTCCCCCGGCTCACCGCGGCCCTGGTCCACGCGGACCCGGCGCCCGTGCCCGGCGAGGCGGACCCGCATCTGCCGCTGGCCCACCACACGGCGGCCTGAGCTCAGGCGAGCCCGAGCCCGTCCAGCACGACGGCTCCGGGCAGCTCGGCGAAGGCCTTGCCCGGCACCAGCAGCTTGCCGCGCCGGCGTCCGCTGCCGACGAGGACGTACGGCAGGTCGACCACGGCGGAGTCCACCAGCACCGGCCAGTCGGCGGGCAGTCCGATCGGGGTGATGCCGCCGTACTCCATGCCGGTCTCGCCGGTCGCGGTGTCCATGGCGGCGAAGGAGGCCTTGCGGGCGCCGAGTTGACGGCGGACCGCGCCATTGACGTCGACGCGGGCGGTGGAGAGCACGACACAGGCGGCGAGTGAGGTCTCGCCGCCGCGCTTGCCCGCCACCACGACGCAGTTGGCGGACTGCTCGAGCAACTCCCGGCCGTAGTGCTCGACGAACACGGCGGTGTCGGCCCATTGCGGGTCGGTGTCGACGTAGACGATCTGGTCGGCGGGGACGCTGCCGCTCCAGTGGCGTACGGCGTCGGCGACCGGGGCGGTCAGTTCGTCGAGGCAGTCGGGGGCGGGGAGGGCCCGGTCGAAGTGTCCGATGGGTGCGCGCATGGCCGCACGGTAGCAAGCGCCGGCGCCGCTCAGTTCACGGGCGGGACGGAGACCGCCATCACCATCCGCATCGGCACCTCGCCGGTATTGCCGTACGTGTGCGGGGTGTTGGCCTCGAAGGATGCGGTCGCGCCCGCCGGGACGCGGTACTCCACGCCGTCCACGGTGAGGGTCAGCTCGCCCTCCAGGACATGGATCAGTTCCGCCGTGCCCGTGGGATGCGGGTCGGACGAACTGCTCTCGCCCGCCGTCAGCCGCCACTCCCACAGCTCCAGCGGGCCCGGGGCCTCGGTGCCGGCGAGGAGGAGGTTGTAGCTGCCGGTGTCGGTGTGCCACAGCCGTACGGCCTGGTCGGCGGGGACGACACGGACCTGCGGGCCCTGCTCGTACTCCAGCAGCGTGGTGATGCTCACGCCGAGCGCGTCGCCGATCTTCACGACCGTGCCGAGGCTGGGGTTGGTGCGCGCCTGCTCGATCTGGATGAGCATCCCGCGGCTGACGTTGGCCCGGGTGGCGAGCACGTCCAGGGTGAAGCCGCGTACCGCACGCCAGTGCTTGACGTTGCGGGCCAGGGACTGGGTCAGCAGGTCGAGGTCCGACACGTTCCGTCCAACGTTTGGTCCATCACGGTAAATGACACGGTTCAATTCATTGCACTACGGTGGGGTGTACCCGACCGTGCACCGAACTGTACTGCGAGGCGACCCGCGAGGGGATCCAGGCGCCGGGGAGCGGGCTCAGCCCTCCGCGTCAAGCTGCGCCAGCCGCGCCACCGTCTCCTCGTCCAGATCCGCCAGGGCCGCCAGTTGTTCCGAGGTCACACCGTCCGGTATCGGGACCGGTGCCGGTGTCCGCAAGGGGGGCTGCCAGCCGTCGGCGGGGGTCCAGCGGCGTACGACCCGGGCAGGCGCCCCTGCCACGACCGCGTGGTCGGGGACCGCGCCGCGGACCACGGCGCCGGCCGCCACGACCACGTTCCGGCCGATCCTCGCGCCCGGCAGGATCACCGCGCCGGTGCCGATCCAGCAGCCCGGCCCGATGGACACCGGCTCCATCCGCGGCCACTGCTTGCCGATGGGCTCGTGCGGGTCGTCGTAGGAGTGGTTCGTGGACGTGACGTAGACGTAGGGGCCGAAGTAGCAGTCGCTGCCGATGGTGACCGTGGTGTCGGCGATGACGTGGCTGCCCCGGCCGAGGACGACACCGTCACCGATCCGCAGGATCGGTTCGGGGCCGAGGTCGAGGTCGGGCATCAGGCCCGCGGTCAGCGTGACCTGCTCGCCCACGATGCAGTGGGAACCCAGCTCGATCCACGGTTCGCCGAAGACCGTGCCCAGCGGGAACGCCAGGCGGGTGGCCTCGCCGATCGCGCCGAAGTGGAAGCGCCCCGGCCGCTCGGCCGTCACCGAGCCGGTGCGCTGCACCCAGGCCCAGCCCGCGTGGACGGCCCGCTGCGCCGCTCGGCGACTCCAGGATGAGAACGTGTTCTTGCTCTTCGGCACGGGCTCACCGTACTGAGCGCCCGGCGCCCTGATGAGCCGGAGGGCCTGTGATCTTCGCCCCAACCGGTGGCGTACGGTGCCCTGAGTCACATGAGCGGGAGGCGATGATGATCAAGGGAATCGGCGGCCGGGAGCCGAAGGTGGACGAGGACGTCTTCGTGGCGCCCACCGCCTCGGTGATCGGCGACGTGAGGCTGCGGGCGGGAGCGAGCGTCTGGTACGGCGCCGTGCTGCGCGGTGACGTCGAGCGGATCTCCGTCGGCGCGAGCAGCAACGTGCAGGACAACTGCACCCTGCACGCGGACCCCGGCTTCCCGGTGACCGTGGGGGAACGTGTTTCCATCGGGCACAACGCCGTGGTCCACGGGGCGACCGTCGAGGACGACTGCCTCGTCGGGATGGGGGCGACCGTGCTGAACGGGGCGGTCATCGGGGCGGGCTCCCTGGTCGCCGCGCAGGCGTTGGTACCGCAGGGGATGGTCGTGCCGCCCGGGTCGCTGGTGGCCGGAGTGCCTGCGAAGGTCAAGCGGGAGCTCACGGAAGAGGAGCGTCAGGGACTCACGCTCAACGGGACGATGTATGCGCAGTTGGCGGGGGCTCACCGGGAAGAGCACGGCCACTAGAGGTCGTACGCGGTCTGCGGCGGCGCGGGGGCGCTCGCGCAGTTCCCCGCGCCCCCGAGGGAGCTCTACTCCCCGGCGCTCACCAGCTCCGGCTCCGCCGGCGCAGCCGGTGCCTGCTTCGCCTTGCGCTTCAGGATCAGGAACGACGTCAGGCCGATCAGCACCGCCGCCACCAGGCCCAGCCACGAGAACCGCTTCAGCCAGGACTCGGCGACCACGCCCACGTAGTAGATGACCGCCGTCGTGCCGCCCGCCCAGAGGATGCCGCCGAGGACGTTGGCCGTGAGGAACTTCCAGTACGGCATGTGCAGGACGCCCGCCAGGGGCCCCGCGAAGATGCGCAGGAGGGCGACGAAGCGGCCGAAGAAGACCGCCCACATGCCCCACTTCTGGAAGGAGCGCTCGGCGGTCGCGATGTGCCCCTCGCTGAAGTGCCTGGGGAACTTCCCGCCCAGCCAGGCCAGCAGGGGACGGCCGCCCTTGCGGCCGATGGCGTAGCCGATGGAGTCACCGATGATGGCGCCCGCGGTGGCGCAGGCGCCGAGGATCACGGGGTCGATCTCACCGTGCTGCGAGGCGAGCAGCGCCGAGGAGACCAGGATGATCTCGCCGGGCAGCGGGATGCCCAGGCTCTCCAGGCCGATGACCAGGCCCACCAGCAGATAGATGGCCAGCGGGGGCACCGTTTCGAGCCATTCCTGGACGTGCAACGCCGCTTCCTCTCCTGTGCTGGGCGTGTTCCCGGCGCCCGCTCGTGGGCGAGCGGGCGCCGGGGAAGCCTACCTGCTCAGCGCGACGCCTCCGCGTCCCACAGGTCGCACTGGTGGTCCCGGTGCACGGACGCGCTGGGAGCGTTGCCGCCCGCGGACGCCGTCCGCAGCGAGAGCACCCGCTCCGGCCCGCCCTCCGGCATGGCGGGCTGCCCGGCGGCGCGGGGCACTCCGGTGCGGACGAAGGAGCCCCAGTACTGGACCATCTGCCGGGCCAGCGCCCGCTGCTCGGCGTTCAGCGGGCTCTGCAGGCCGAAGTGCTTGAAGAGGTACTGCACCTCGTTGACGTGCGTGGCGCCGAAGTCGAAGCCGGTGCCGAGGTCGCGCAGCGAGGCGAAGGGCGGGGAGGTGCGGTCGGCGAACTCGTACGGGTACACCGGACCGCGGCCGGCCAGTGTGGCGTCGAGCCGGAGCGCGGAGCAGGCGAACATCCGGTCGCCGAGGGCGGTGCCGAAGGCGATGGTCGGGGAGGGGTGGGCGGTCAGGGGGTAGCGGGCGAGCACCTCCTCGCCGAAGGCGGCCCGCATCACCGCCGGGTACCGCCCGGCCGTGAGCGGAGCGCCCGTCGCGTCGAACCGGCCGAAGGCGAACAGCCGCCCCTCGTCCAGGTTGGCGCCGTTCATCACCGGCACCCCGGCCGCCGCTCCGGAGGCGAAGGCCTCGGCGGGCTGGACGGGCAGGAAGGCGCCGCCGGTCACCGGTCCCCAGTCGAAGCCGCCCTGCGCGGCCAGGATCTCGGCGGACGACTTGCCGCGCAGGCACGCCACCGTCGCGCAGCCGAGCTTCTCGGCGAAGGCGGCGCCCTGTTCCACCGCCGTCTCCCGGGTGCGTGCGGCGCAGTCGTCGTAGGCGCCGCTCTGGATGACGGCCGCCCGGAACAGGCCCTTCGCGGTGGGCGAGGCCAGCTGGGTGCAGACCGAGCGGCCGCCCGCCGACTCGCCCGCGATGGTCACGCGACCCGGGTCGCCGCCGAAGCGGCCGATGTTGGCGCGCACCCAGCGCAGCGCGGCCTGCTGGTCGAGCATGCCGAAGTTGCCGGAGACGCCGTCCGCGGCCTCGTCGTCGAGTCCGGCCGTGGCGAGGAAGCCGATGGCGCCGAGGCGGTAGTTGACGGTCACGACGACCGTGCCGGTCTGCCGGGCGAAGGTGTCGGGGACGACGTCCCGACCGGCCCCGGCGGTGAGTCCGCCGCCGTGGAACCAGACGAGCACCGCCCGCCGCCGGGAGCCCTCGGGCACGTACACGTTGAGGTCGAGGCAGTCCTCGGTGTGGCTGGGCTGCTCGTACCCGGGGTCCCAGCTCGCGCCTTGCACGCACGTGTTGCCGAAGTCGTCGGCGGCGCGGACGCCTTGCCAGGGCCGGACCGCCCGGGGCTCCTTCCAGCGCAGCGCGCCGACGGGCGCCTCGGCGTACGGGATGCCGAGGAACTGCCGCCCCTCGGCGGTGCGTTCACCGCGCACCAGGCCCGCCTCGGTCCGTACGACCGGCCTCTGCTGTCCCTCGGCCGCCTGCACCGGGGCGGGGACGATCACCGCCGCGGCGAGGGCCGCCAGCGCTGTCACGACACGACGTATCACCCGTGCACCTCCACACTCGTACGAAGCCGCAGATCCCCTGCGGACGCCCCTACCCACACACTGCGCCGCCCGGTGCCCAGCACCCAGGCGTGGCGGTCCGCGTCCCACGACGACAGCGTCCGCGGCGCCACCCGCACACTCACCCGTTGCCGCTGCCCGGCGTCCAGCGCGAGCCGCCGGTAACCGCCCAGCACCCGTACCGCCTGGTCGAGTTCCAGGTCGGGCGAGCGGCCCACGTACACCTGCGGCACCGCGATCCCGGCGCGCCGGCCGGTGTTGCGAACCGTGAAGCGCACGTCGAGGCCGTGCCGGTGCCAGTGCGCGGAGACGTCCTCGTAGCCGAAGGAGGTGTACGACAGCCCGTGCCCGAACGGGAACAGCGGCCGCTCGCCCTTGGCGTCGTACCAGCGGTGCCCGGCGTGGACCCCCTCCGAGTAGAGCTCGGTGCCGCCGACGCCCGGGTAGCGGCGCGGGTCCCCGGCGACGGGATGGTGGTCGTCGTCGAAGGGGAAGGTCTGGGTGAGGCGGCCGCCGGGATCGCAGTCGCCGAACAGGACGGCGGCGGTGGCGGCCGCGCCCTCCTGGCCCGGGTAGTACATCTGGAGCACGGCTCCCGTGCGCTCCAGCCAGGGCATCGACGTGGCGGAGGAGGTGTTGAGGACGACGGTGGTGCGCGGGTTCGCCGCCGTCACCGCCTCGATCAACGCGTCCTGATGACCGGGGAGTCGGATGGTCGTGCGGTCCTGGCCCTCGGTCGCGTCCTCGTAGGCGAACAGCACCGCATGGTGGGCGGCGCGCGCTGCCCGTACGGCCTCGGCGACGTCCTGGGCCCGGGTCGCGCTGGTGATGCGGCGCAACCGGAACCGCTGTCCGGTGTCCCCGCCCGGTGCGGTGATCCTCAGCTTGTGCGTGCCCTTGGCGACCGCGACCGTCCTGCGGCGCACGGACATCCCGTCGGCGGCGGTGGTGACGTAACCGCCCATGAAGTACTCGCCCCAGCCCGGCACGAGCGGGAAGAGCTCCTTGCCGTCGAGGACCACCTTCGGCCGGATCGTCGGTGCGCCGGAGTAGTGGATGACGAAGGTCCACTCGTCGGCCCGGTCGACGGTGAGCGTGCCGTCGTAGGACCAGGTGCGCCCGGCCTCGACCCGCCGGCCCTCGCTGTCGAAGCGCGGGCTGAGCACGGCGGCGGGGAGGGGTTTGCCGAAGATGTCCTCGCCCAGCGCGTGGGTCACCCGGCCGCCGCGTGCGCGCAGGGCGTCGAGAGGGCCGGCGGCGTGGTCGGGCACGACATGGGCGCTGCCGCCGCCGCTGATGAAGGGCAGGGAGCCGGGCTGGCCGATCACGGCGATGCTGCCGTCGGCCAGGGGGAGGGTGCCGCGCTTGTTGCGCAGCAGGGTGGCGCCCGCCTTGGCGACCTCCAGGGCCACGGCCGCGCCCGCTCGGCTGTCACGTTCGGGTCGCGGCGGCGCGCTGCCGTCGAGGAGGCCGAAGCGGTCCAGCACGGACAGGATCCGGCGTACGGCCCGGTCGACGTACCGCTCGGCCACGCTGCCGTCGCGCACGGCCCGCTTCAGCGCCGCGCCGAAGTGGGTGCCGGCCGGCATCTCCAGGTCCAGGCCCGCGGTGAGGGCCTTCCGGGTGCTGTGGGCGGCGAACCAGTCGGTCATCACCAGGCCCTCGAAGCCCCACTGGGTGCGCAGGACGTCGGTGAGGAGGGTCTTGTTCTCGCAGGCGTAGGTGCCGTTGACCTTGTTGTAGGCGCCCATGACCGCACCGGCGCCGGCGTCGACCGCGGCCTTAAAGCCGCGCAGTTCGACCTCGTGCATCGTCCGCTCGTCCACCCGGACGTCGACGCTCTCGCGGTCCCGCTCCTGGTTGTTCAGGGCGAAGTGCTTGACGGTGGCGACGAGGCCCTCGCCCTGGATGCCCTCGATCTCGGCGGCCACCAGGTCGGCGGTGAGCAGCGGGTCCTCGCTGAACGTCTCGAAGTTCCGCCCGGCGTACGGGGTGCGGATGAGGTTGACCATCGGGGAGAGCAGGACGTCCTGGCCGAGGGCGCGGCCCTCGTGCCCGATGACCCGGCCGTAGCGGCGGGCCAGCTCCGGGTCGAAGGCGGACGCCAGCAGGACGGGCGCGGGCAGGGCGGTGGCACGGGCGGTGACCCGGACCCCGGCCGGGCCGTCGGCCAGCCGCAGGGGCGGGATGCCGAGGCGCTCGACGCCGGGGAGGTAGCCCGCCTGGCCGAGCGGGGCGGGGTCGGTGGCGCCGTGCAGGAGGGAGATCTTCTCGTCGAGGGTGAGCCGGGCGAGCAGGCTTTCCACGCGCCGGCCGGCGCTCGGTCCCGGTCCGCCGGGCGCGTGGGCGCCCGCGGGGGAGGTCGCTCCGCCGGTCGCCGCGGCGGCGACGGCGACGGCGCCGCCCACCAGCCGCAGGGCGGAACGCCGGGAAACAGTGTCGGTCATGGCAGCCGTCACTCCTTCGGTGTGCGGGCACGACGAGGTGAACCGCGGTGCGCTGTGGCGCCCGGTCTGTTGTCGCCCTTTGACCGCACTATGCGTCAGTCGGACTTGACACCCCGTGAGCAACGCCACCGGCGCGTCGGAAACGTAGAGCGAGCGGTGACTCGTGTCAATGACCCGAACGGAGAAGGGCCACCCCGGCGGGGGTGGCCCTGTGGTCTAGGAGACCAGCGAGCCGAGCGGCTCGCTGGCCGGGGAGAGGACCTCCAGCGCCTCATCAGGGAGGGCGGGGCGCGCCACCGCGTCGGGCCGAGCAGCGGGTTCGGGTTCCGCCTGCGTGCCGGTCCGGGCGACTCGGGTCTCGTACGGCTCCTGGCTCCGGTGCCGGTCAGGGGGCCGCACCTCGGCAGCGTCGAACTCCCAGCGCTGGTCCGCGGATCCGTCCCGTCCGGCGACCGTCACCTCCTTGCCGTCGCCGGACGCCACGGCCCGGTCCTCGGCGCCGCGGAGCAGGAGTTCGCCGCGCACGGTGAGGTCGTGGCGCACTTCGCCGGCGTGCACCAGGCAGTCGCCGAGCACGACCGCGCCCTCGTCGGCGTGGGAGTTCAGGCAGAGGGTGGGGTCGGCGGCGCTGCGGAGCAGGCCGTCGTTCCGGTACGACCACCGTTGGGATCCGGCGGCCGAGCATCCGGCGAGGACGGTCGCCGTCCCGGGCCGGGGTGCCGCCTCCCGGAGGTCGAGGCAGAGACCGGTGCCGAGGTTGCGCAGCCGGCCGTGGCCCAGTTCCACGGAACGGCTCGCGGAGGCGGGATCCGGCGTCGGCGGCTCGGTGACCGCGCTCGGGGCGCCCCAGGTGGCGTGCGGATCGGGGACACCGTTGCCATCGGACCGGCCTGCGCCGACCAGGACGGTCGCGAGCAGGGCGAGGGAGGCCAGACCGGCGCCGACGACGGCCTTGGTCCGCCCCGAGGGCCGAGCCGGCCTCCGCGCCGCGACGGGCCGGTGCCGTCCGCCACGCGCGCGTGCCGGCCGCGCCGGGTACTGGTCCGCGCGGCCGGGACGCGAGTCCAGATAGCGCCGGGCGCCCCAGCCGAGGACCGTCTCGGCGAGCAACTCCCCCAGTCCGCCCTCGAAGTGGCCGAGTTGCTCGGCGGCCTGCCGGCAGTAGCGGCACTCGGTCAGGTGCCGCTGGACATCGGGCAGCAGCGAACCGCCCCGGCGGATCGGGACATCGAGGAGACGGCCGTAGAAGCGGCATTCCCGGGTGGGCGCGAGGTCGTGGTGCGCGCGGACGCAGGCGGTGCGGAACTGCTCGCGCGCCCGCTCCAGCGCGGCCGATGCCGTCACGCTGTCCACGCCCAGCAGACCGGCCGGTACGGTCAGGGGTTCCGCCTCGACCTCCGTGTGCCACAAAAGGCATTGCGAGGCGCCCGGAAGGGCCTGGAATGCGCGCTCGGCGAGCCGTCGCCTTTCGGGGGTCACGGATCTCGCGGCCCGAAGCCCACGGGCACCGGTCGGTTTACGGAGTTCCGGAAGTACGGCATGAATTCGCTCGTCGGCCGCCCACTCCTTGACCGTCTCCCGTACGGCCTTGAGGAGCTGGGGTCGCAGCGCGCCGCCGGGCGGCTCGCCGAGGACCCGGTGGAAGGCGTTCGCGGTCACCATGGACGCCGGACTTCCGGCCGCGGCCAGGCAGATCACGGCGTAGTCGTGGGCGGCCCGCCAATGCCGGGCCATCAGCAGCGGAACACCGTCGGCACCGGCGCCTGACGGGGCGAGACGGGCGAGCAGATCCCGGTCGGATTCTTCGAGGCGCGGTCCCGGCCGGGGCGGATACGGGGGGCGTGGGGGGTAAGGGGATTGCACGGAATCATTTCCTTCCAGGCCGCTTGCGGCACTCCCCGTGAGGGGGCGCTCACTTTCGCACAAACGGTTCAGAGGAAACAAGGAGTTCGAGTGCTCCTCGGGCAAGCCCCCGGAATTACTGTGCAGTTACCGGCGGTATCCGCACCGGCATTCGAACCTGCGGTCCGAACCAATCCCAAGTTGTGTGCACAGCACGGGGATTGCCGCACGAATTCTCCGCACGGGACAGCCGGACATGACACAAAGGGCCCCCACCGGGGGCCCTTCGCGGAGAACAGCTCGGTCAGCCGTTGGGACGCAGGGTCCACACGACCGTCATCTCGGTGGTGACCGCGCCGTCCGCGCGCTGGATCGCCACGCTCACCGGGAACTCCGGCCGCTCGCCGGCGTCGAGCTCGGCGACGACCTCGTCGATCGGCCGGCCCAGCGTCGCGGTGGCGGTGACCGCGCCCAGGGCGATCTTCTTGAAGGCGATCTCCGCGGTGACCGGGAGGGGGACGGCCCGGGACAGCTGGTCCCCGAAGGCCGCGAGCACGATCGCCCCACTGGCCGACTCCCCCAGCGTGAACATGGCCCCGGCATGCGGTCCGCCGACGTGGTTGCGGTACTCGCTCTGGTCCGGAAGGGCCAGCACGGCCCTCTCCGGAGTGGTCTCCAGGTACTCCAGGTTCAGCGTCCGAACCATCGGCACCGTGGCGGCGAGCAACTCGCCGATCGACATCTGATCTGCGCTCATGGCCGCATGTTACCCACGAGTAGCCTCACTGGCCAGACATCCCGCGTGATCGCCGTACGGACCTTCCGCCGACGGACCGCTGAATTGCTACGTCCCTGACAAGACCCGGTGACCGAATCGTGTCCCCGGCGCCGCTAGGGTTGCTGCCCATGTGGCCAGGACAGCAGCCGCCCGGGGGCGAGCAGAACCCGCAGCAGCAGAACAACCCGTACCAGCAGCCGGGGTACCAGCAGCCGAATCCGTACCAGCAGCCGGGCTATCAGCAGCCCCCCGCCTACGGCCAGCAGCCGCAGTGGGGCGCGCCGACCCCGGCCGGGGCGCCGGCTCCGCAGGGTGGCGGGGGCGGCGGCAACCGGACCAAGCTGGTCGCGATCGTGGCGGCCACGGCCGTGGTCGTGGCCGCCGGTGTCACCGGGTTCCTGGTGCTGGGCGGCGACGACAAGGACAAGGCGGACGGCAAGGCGTCGCCGAAGCCGACCGTGAGCAAGTCGGCCGAGCCCACCGCCTCCGAGTCCGGCTCGGGCGACGATCCGCGCGGCGACGAGGAACTGAAGCCGACCGTCGAGGGCTGGAAGGTCGTCGTCAACCCGCGCTTCGGCACGATGTTCGACGTGCCCGCCGACTGGGAGATCGACAGGGCCGACACCAGCGTCGGCTTCGAGTGGGAGGACAAGGACGGCAAGCTCGACCGCTCCACCGTCACCGCCCCCGCCTACCTCAAGTCCAAGTGGTGCACCGTCGACTCCGACAAGGACGGCCGCACCGAGGACACCGCCCTGGTCACCGCCGGCACCCGCGGTGAGAACGGCGCCAAGGACCTCACCGAGGCCGCGGAGACCCGCGTGCCGTGGTGGATCTTCGGCGGCTACACCCAGCCGGACCGCAAGAGCGTGAAGTTCTCCAAGCCCAAGCCGTACACGACGACTTCCGGCATCGAGGGCAGCGTCGCCACCGCCCACTCGGAGAACACCCCGCAGAACGGCAAGTGCGACACCGAGGGCAAGGCGATCACCTTCGCGTTCGAGAACGGCGCGGGCGACTTCGTCACCTGGAACCTCTTCGGCGCCAAGGGCGTCAAGGAGGAGATCCCGGAGGCGACGATCCAGAAGATCCTCAGCACCGTGCGCCTCACCGAGGCCATGCCGACCGACACCTAGGCGCAGGTGGCGGGGCCGAAGTCAGCTGGAATCGCATTTGGCAAGTCGGCCCCGCCGCGGCGATAGTCGCGAGGTGAAGCCCACCATCCCGCTCCGCCGCCCGACCTGGGCGGGCCGCAACTACTCCCTGCTGACCGCGTCCGCGGTCGTGACCAACCTCGGCAGCCACGGCGCGCTGATCGCCGCCGCGTTCGCCGTGCTGGAGTCGGGCGGGGACGGCGGCGACGTGGGCCTGGTGGCGGCCGCCCGGACCCTGCCGCTGGTGCTGTTCCTGCTCATCGGCGGAGCCGTGGCGGACCGGCTGCCCCGGCACCGGGTGATGGTCGCCGCCAACGCACTGAACTGCGTCTCGCAGGCCGCCTTCGCGGTGCTGGTGCTGACCGGCGAGCCGCTGCTGTGGCAGATGATGCTGCTGACCGCGCTCGGCGGCACCGGCCACGCGTTCTTCTCCCCGGCGGCCGAGGGCATGCTGATGTCCTCGGTCAGCGGCGACCAGGTGAGCCGCGCGTTCGCCATGTTCCGGATGGCCATGCAGGGCGCCGCGGTGGGCGGTGCCGCCCTGGGCGGTGCGATGGTCGCCGCGATCGGCCCCGGCTGGGTGCTCGCCGCGGACGCCGCCGCCTTCGCCGTCGCCGGGTCGCTGCGCGCCTTCCTCGACGTCAGCCATATCGCGCCGCGCGCCCCCGGCGGCGGCCTGCTCTCCGATCTGCGGGAGGGCTGGCGGGAGTTCAGCGGCCGGCCGTGGCTGTGGGCGGTGGTCGTGCAGTTCTCGATCGCGAACGCGGTGGTCGGCGCGGCGGACGCGGTCTACGGCCCCTTGGTCGCCCGCGATCACCTGGGCGGCGGCGCGCCCTGGGGCCTCGCCCTGGGCTTCTTCGGCGCGGGCACGGTCGTCGGCGCCCTGCTGATGACCCGCTGGAAGCCCCGCCGGCTGCTCCTGGCCGGCACCCTGTGCGTCTTCCCGCTGGCCCTGCCCTCCGCCGCCCTCGCGATCCCCACCTCGGTCGGCGTCCTGTGCGCCGTGATGTTCCTCACCGGCGTGACCCTGGAGGTGTTCGGCGTCAGCTGGATGACCGCGCTCCACCAGGAGATCCCGGAGGACAAGCTCTCCCGGGTCTCCGCCTACGACTGGTTCGGCTCGGTCGCCCTGGTCCCGCTGACCATGGCGCTGGCCGGCCCGGCGGAGACGGCGTTCGGGCGGACCTCGGCCCTGTGGGGGTGCGCGGTGCTGGTCGTCGTGGTCACGGCGGCGGTGCTGTGCGTACCGGACGTACGGAATCTGCGCCGCCGTACCAAGCACGTGACGGCGGCCTCCGCGCAGCCGTCAGCCGATACCGAAAGCCCCGTCGGGGGGCTCGGGTGACGGTACGGCGTCCTCGTCCCGTACCGGCCGCGCGCCGCCGATGAACGTCCGCAGGCCCGGCCCGTGTTCGACCCGGGCCGGGAAGGCGTCGGACGCGGTGAGCCGGGTCAGGGCGGCGAGGTCGACGGGCCGGTGCGCGGCGACCAGCACGGCGTTGCCGAACCGCCGCCCGCGCAGCACCCCCGGCTCGGCGATCAGTGCCAGCTCCTCGAACACCGCCGCGAAGGTGGCGAGCTGGGAGCGCAGGAAGGTGAACGGCGCGGCGTCGGCGAGGTTGGCGAGATACACCCCGGTGCCGCGCAGCACGCGCTCGGCCGCACGGGCGTAGGCCAGGGTCGTCAGATGCGCCGGAACGCGGGACCCCCCGAAGACGTCGGCGACCAGGACGTCGGCGGAGTCGGCGGGCGCGGCTTCGGTCCAGGCCCGGGCATCCGCCGTGTGCAGGGCGATCCCGTCGGGCACGGGCAGGTGGTCCACGACGAGCTGCAGCAGCCCCCGGTCCGCCTCGACGACGTCCTGCCGCGACCCGGGGCGGGTGGCGGCCACGTACCGGGGGATCGTGAGCGCCCCGCCTCCGAGATGCAGCACGTCCAGCGCCCGCCCCGGCTCCGCGACGACATCCAGCACATGCCCGAGCCGCCGTGCGTACTCGAACTCCAGATGGGTCGGCTCGTCGAGGTCGACGTAGGACTGCGGAGCCCCGTCGACCGTGAGCAGCCAGGCCCGTTCACGGTCGACGTCGGGCATGAGCTTGGCGGTGCCGTGGTCGACGGTCCGGCTGACGGGGAGGGCTTCGGTCACGTCCCCATTGTGCGGGGCGGCGAACGCCGGGAAGGGGCGCGGGGAACTGCGCGACCGGCCGCCACCGGGCCGGCAGTCCCCCACGCACATCAGGTGGCCATCACACGGGTCACGGTCCCCGCCCCCACGGTGCGTCCGCCCTCACGGATGGCGAACCCGAGCCCGGGCTCCAGCGGAACCGCACGCCCCAGCTCCACGGTCATCGTGACGGTCTCCCCGGGCCGCGCGAGACCCGCCGCACCGAGGTCGACGTCGCCCACCACATCCGCGGTCCGGATGTAGAACTGCGGCCGGTAACCGGTGGAGACCGCGGTCGCACGGCCGCCCTCCCGGGCCGACAGCACGTACACCTGCGCGGTGAACCGCGTGCGCGGCACGACACTGCCCGGCGCGGCCACCACGTGCCCCCGCCGCACGGCGTCCCGGGGGACCCCGCGCAGCAGCAGCGCCACGCTGTCCCCGGCCTGCGCCTCCTCCATCGGCTTGCCGAAGGTCTCGACGCCGGTGACGACGGTCTCGACGCCGGCCCCGAGCACCTCCACCCGGTCGCCGACCCGCACGGTGCCCCGCTCGACGGCACCGGTGACGACGGTGCCGCGGCCGGTGATGGTCAGCACGTTCTCGACGGGCAGCAGGAACGGCGCGTCCACGTACCGCTCCGGCGTCGGGACGTAGGTGTCCACCGCGTCCAGCAGCGCCTCCACGGCCGCCGTCCACTTCGGGTCCCCCTCCAGGGCGCGGAGCCCGGAGACCCGTACGACCGGCGCGGAGTCGCCCCCGTAGCCGTGCTCGGTGAGCAGGTCGCGGACCTCCAGCTCGACGAGTTCGACCAGCTCCTCGTCCGCCGCGTCCGCCTTGTTCAGCGCGACGACCACATGGTCCACCCCCACCTGCCGGGCGAGCAGCACGTGTTCGGCGGTCTGCGGCATGATCCCGTCGAGCGCGGAGACGACGAGGATCGCCCCGTCGAGCTGCGCGGCGCCGGTGACCATGTTCTTGACGTAGTCGGCGTGGCCCGGCATGTCGACGTGGGCGTAGTGCCGGGTGTCGGTCTCGTACTCGACGTGCGCGATGTTGATGGTGATGCCGCGCGCGGCCTCCTCCGGCGCCCGGTCGATGCGGTCGAAGGGCACGTAGCGGGTGCCGGAGTCGCGCTCGGCGAGGACCTTGGTGATGGCGGCGGTCAGGGTGGTCTTGCCGTGGTCGACGTGGCCCATGGTGCCGATGTTGAGATGTGGTTTGGTGCGGACGTATGCCGTCTTGGACATGGCGGTACCTCGAAGCGTCAGAAGTGGCGTTGGGACCCCGGGGACCGGCCGACCCTCCCCCTGCGGGGTCCGCCGGACGATCCGGGGAGGGTCAGCTTCGGGCGCCGTCGACTGCGGCCGGGAAGACGAGGACGGCAGCCTTCGGGGCATCCGCGACCGCGGATGCTGCGAGGACGAAGGCGTGCCGGAACATGGGGCCGATACTCGTCGACGCGCTGTTCGGCGTCGAATGGTTTTCCGCCGTACGGGACGTCAGGCGCGGGTGTTCTTCAGCGCCTCCCGCACCGACAGCGGCGCGAAGCGTTTCTCCTCGCGCGCGAGGAAGTCCCGTACGGCGTCCGCGTCGGTCTTGGCGTACTCGCGCAGTGCCCAGCCGATGGCTTTGCGGACGAAGAAGTCGGGGTGCCCCGACTGGCGCAGGCAGTAGCCGAAGAGGCGTTCGGTGTCGGTGTGTTGCCGGTAGCGCAGCTGGTGGAGCAGGGCGGTGCGGACGA
The DNA here is from genome assembly GCF_023544665.1 of Streptomyces sp. YS415. Classification (GTDB taxonomy): domain Bacteria; phylum Actinomycetota; class Actinomycetes; order Streptomycetales; family Streptomycetaceae; genus Streptomyces. Next base: position 51,340 of record NZ_JAMJFL010000010.1, on the reverse strand, counting down.
TCCACAGGTCGTCGTCCGCGCTCCAGTCGTCCATGTCGGCGGTGAGGGTGGGGTCGGCGGCGACGAGGGTGCCGACCACGTGGACGGCGAGCAGGTCGACGGTGTCCCACCAGGGGACGGTGGAGACCAGGTGCCGGGTCACGGGCAGGAAGGCGGAGGTGCAGCGCCCGGCGTGGCGGCGCAGGTAGTCCACGGCGAAGTAGTGGTACTCGCGCTCCGGCAGCCGCCAGCAGCGCAGGGCGACGGCCGTGCAGTCGGCCTCGTCGGGGCGGGGCACGCCCTCCAGGACCGTGCGGGACAGGGCCCGGCGCACGGGCGTGGGGAGGCCGAGGAAGGGGGCCACGTCCTTCATGTACGCCCGCATGGACGCGGCCCGTTCCGGATCGGCCCGGGCGCCGTAGACGGCGGTGAGCCGGGCCAGCAGGGTGTCGGCGAGGGCGCTGTCGGGGACCTGCGGGGTTCTCCCGCCTGTCACGCTCATGAGACGAACCATACGGCGATCACACACATTTGTCGGTTAGTGTCACCGGATGCTCGATGCCCACACCCGCTCTGGGGGCACCGCCGTGGCCTCTCCCCGGGCCACCCCTTCGGAGCTCGCCGTCGCCCTGCCCCCCAGCCTCGCCGCGCGCTGCACCAGAGCCCTGCTCTCGCCCTGGACGCGGCTGTCCCTGCTGGTCGCGCTGCTGGCCTCGGCCGCGGTCACCGTGCTGCTCTTCGAGCCACAGCGGCTGCTGGCGGACGGCTGGCCTCCCGAGGTCAGCGGTGCCGCGGCAACGGTCGTGTTCGCGGTGGCGTACGGGCTGTGCACGGTGGCGTTCGTGCCCCGGCCGCTGCTGAACCTCGCGGCGGGCGCGCTCTTCGGTTCCCAGCTGGGTCTCGGCGCCGCGGTGGCGGGGACGGTGCTCGGGGCGGGGCTCGCCTTCGGGCTCGGCCGGCTGCTCGGCCAGGAGGCGCTGCGGCCGCTGCTGCGGGGCCGCTGGCTGAAGGCGGCGGACGGGCAGCTCTCCCGGCACGGCTTCCGCTCGATGCTGGCGGTGCGGCTGTTCCCCGGGGTGCCGTTCTGGGCGGCCAACTACTGCGCCGCCGTCTCCCGCATGGGCTATGTGCCGTTCCTGCTGGCGACGGCGCTCGGTTCCATCCCGAACACCGCCGCCTACGTGGTGGCCGGCGCCCGTGCCTCGGCTCCGACGTCCCCGGCCTTCCTGATCGCGCTGGCCTGTATCGCCGTCCCCGCTCTGGCGGGTGTGGTGGTGGCCTGGCGCAAGCGTCACCACCTGCGCGGCTGCTGAGCGGTCAGACCGACTCCAGGATCATGGCGTTGGCGAGGCCGCCCGCCTCGCACATCGTCTGCAGGCCGTAGCGGGCGCCGCGCTCGCGCATCGCGTGCACCAGGGTGGTCGTCAGCCGGGTGCCGCTTGCGCCGAGCGGGTGGCCGAGGGCGATGGCGCCGCCGTGCACGTTGACCTTCGCGAGGTCGGCCCCGGTCTCCTGCTGCCAGGCCAGGACCACGCTGGAGAAGGCCTCGTTGACCTCGAACAGGTCGATGTCGTCCAGGGTGAGCGAGGCCCGGCGCAGCACCTTCTCCGTGGCGGGGACGACTCCGGTGAGCATCAGCAGCGGGTCGGAGCCGGTGACGGCGAAGCTGTGCAGCCGCGCGAGCGGGCGCAGGCCGAGCCGGGCCGCGGTCTCGGCGGAGGTGATGAGCACGGCGGAGGCGCCGTCGTTGACGGGGCTGGCGTTGCCCGCGGTGACGTTCCACTCGATCTGGGGGAAGCGCTCGGCGAAAGCCGGGTCGTGGTAGGCGGGCTTCAGTCCGGCCAGGATCTCGGTGCTGCTGTCCGGGCGGACGCACTCGTCGCGGGCGACCCCGTCCAGGGGCGCGACCTCGGCGTCGAAGCGGCCCGTGGCCCAGGCCTCGGCGGCCCTGTGGTGCGAGGAGACCGCGAAGGCGTCCATCCGGTCGCGGGTGAGCGACCACTTGGCGGCGATGAGTTCGGCGCTGATGCCCTGCGGGACCAGGCCCTCCGGGTAGCGCGCGGCGACACCGGGGCCGAAGGGGTCCTTGCCGGGCGGCACGTTGGACCACATCGGCACCCGGCTCATGGACTCCACCCCGCAGGCCACCACCAGGTCGTAGGCGCCCGCGACGACGCCCTGCGCGGCGAAGTGCACGGCCTGCTGGGAGGAGCCGCACTGGCGGTCCACGGTGGTCGCCGGCACCGACTCGGGGAAGCCGGCCGACAGGGCGGCGTAGCGGGTGGTGTTCATGGCCTGTTCGCCGACCTGGTCGACGGTGCCGCCGATGACGTCGTCGATCAGCGCGGGGTCGACGCCGGAGCGCTCGACGAGGGTGCGCAGGGTGTGGGCGAGGAGTTCGACGGGGTGGACGTGGGCGAGGGCACCGCCGGGCTTGCCCTTGCCGATGGGGGTGCGTACGGCTTCGACGATCACTGCGTCACGCATGTGCGGCCTCCGCGGCTACCAGCGAGTAGGAAATCCGAACTCACCATAGACCCGCGAGTTGGAAAAACAAACCCTCTATTAGGCTGGGCGTCATGCCCGCCTCCAAGGACCCGCGTCCCTGTTCGATCGCCGACGCCCTCGCGCTGGTCGGCGAGAAGTACTCCCTGCTCGTCCTGCGGGAGGTGTGCCTCGGCAACAGCCGCTTCGACCAGCTGGTGCGCAACACCGGCGCCCCGCGCGACATCCTGGCCACCCGGCTGCGCCGCCTCGTGGACGCCGGGATCCTGACCAAGCGGGCCTACAGCGAACGGCCGCAGCGCTTCGAGTACCGGCCCACCCGGGCGGGCCTGGAACTGGAACCGGTCCTGATGACCCTCATGGCGTGGGGCGACCGGCATCTGCGCGACGACGAGAACCGGCCGATGGTGATCGAGCACGTCTGCGGCAACGAGCTGCTCCCGGTCGTCACCTGCTCCGCCTGCGGCGACCCGGTGCGCCACGAGGACCTCAGCGCCCATCCGCAGGCCGAGGGCTGGACGGTGGCAGGGCCGACAGCGGCGGCCTGAGCCTCACCCGTGCGCGTGGCCTGCGCCTCACGCGTGCGCGTGGCAGAAGGCGCGCACCGCCCGCGTGAACCCCTCCGGGTCCTCCAGATTGCTCAGATGCCCCGCGCCGGGCAGCAGGACCAGCTCGGCGCCCGCGATCTCGGCGGCGAAGTCCCGGGCCACCGCCAGCGGCGACCGCGCGTCGGCCTCGCCCCACAGCAGCAGGGCCGGTACCGCGATGCGGGACAGCACGTCACGGAGGTCGGTCTCGGCCATCATGTGCAGCTGCGCGCCCAGCGTCCGCGGGCGCACCTCCCGCTGCATCGCCTCGAACAGGCCCGCGAACGAGGCAGGCGGACCGCCGGCGGCGAACAGCCCCGGCAGTGCCGGATCGAACTCCTCCGGCGGCGCGGCGAGCATCCGCTCGGCGGCCACCACCCGCGCGGTCACCTCGTCGGCCGGCAGGGAGCCCCGCCAGCCCGCGTAGGTGTCGGCCAGGATCAGCGTCCTGACCAGCTCCGGGCGTTGCCGGTACAGCTCCAGCACCACGGTGCCGCCCCAGGAGAGCCCGGCGACATGGGCCGGACCGCGCCCAAGGTCCTCGACGACGGCGGCGAGGGCACGGGCGTAGTCGGCGAGACCGAATCCGGCGGGCACGTCCGAGGACCGCCCGGCGCCCGGTTCGTCCCAGGCGACGACCGTGAAGTCGTCGGCCAGCGCCTCGGTCTGCGGCTGCCACATCCGGCCGTCCAGACCCGCGCCGTGCACCAGGACCAGGGGCGGCCCCGGCCCGTCGCCCACGCACGCGTAGGCGACCTCCACCCCGCTGACCCGCACGGTAGCCATGCATCCAGGCTAACCACGGGCGGGGCCGGGCGCTCTCTGCCAAACCCCTGTGCCATGGCCGTCGTCGAGGGGCGCTACGCTGCCCTCGACCACTGTGATCACCGGGCCCCCGCGGCACGGTGTGGCCGTTCTCGCCTACCGCCATCAGCACTTGGACGTCGTACTTTCATGACCTGGTTTGAATCCCTCATCCTCGGACTCGTCCAGGGGCTGACCGAGTTCCTCCCCGTGTCCTCCAGCGCGCACCTGCGGCTGACCGCGGCGTTCTCCGGCTGGGAGGACCCGGGCGCGGCCTTCACCGCGATCACCCAGATCGGTACGGAAGCGGCCGTGCTGATCTACTTCCGCCAGGACATCGGGCGGATCATCCTGGCGTGGTCCAAATCGCTGACGAACAAGGCGATGCGCAGCGACCACGACGCCCAGATGGGCTGGCTGGTGATCGTGGGCTCCATCCCGATCGGCGTCCTCGGCGTGACGCTGAAGGACCAGATCGAGGGCCCGTTCCGCGATCTGCGCATCACCGCGACCATGCTGATCGTGGTCGGCATCATCATCGGCATCGCCGACCGCATGGCGGCCCGCGACGAGAGCGGCGGCCGGCACCGCGCGGCCAAGCAACGCAAGGAACTCAAGGACCTCAACGTCCGCGACGGCCTGATCTTCGGCCTCTGCCAGTCCGCGGCCCTGGTCCCGGGCGTCTCCCGGTCCGGCGCCACCATCAGCGGCGGCCTGTTCATGGGCTACACCCGCGAGGCGGCGGCCCGTTACTCCTTCCTCCTCGCGATCCCCGCGGTCCTCGCCTCCGGCCTGTACGAACTCAAGGACGCGATGGAGGGCGGCCACGTCACGTGGGGGCCGACGATCTTCGCGACGGTCATCGCCTTCGTCACCGGATACGCCGTCATCGCGTGGTTCATGAAGTTCATCTCGACCAAGAGCTTCATGCCCTTCGTCTACTACCGCATCGCCCTCGGCATCCTGATCATCGTGCTGGTGGCCACGGGCGCCCTGAGCCCCGACGCGGGCGAACCGGCGCACTGAGGCACGGCCCGGAATTCCCGTGACCCATCACATACGGGATGCGTAGCCGTTCGGTAGCGCAGTGTCAGTGCTTGCCCCTAGGCTTGTCCGCATGTCCCCGGATTTCTTAACCCCTAGTTCCCTGCGCTCCGCCGCCGAGGTGAACGAGCAGATCCGCGCGCTGTGGGTGCGCGCGGGCGGCACGCTGTCCGCCCAGGAGCGCGCGGAGTACGAACTGCTGGTGGTCGAATGGGCGTCCGCGATCCGCGGCGAGGTCATCGAAGCGGCGTAGCGCGGCGGCGGCAGTCCCGGCACGCCTCTTGGCGTTGTTCGTCCCATGCCCAACACTGAGCCGATGACGCAGCGTGTGGAGCTCGCGGCCGTGATGGACCGCCTGGCCGTCGACAATCTGATCACCGAGTACGCGATGGCCGTGGACGACGGCGACTGGGAGGCGTACCGCGGGCTGTTCGCCCCCGCGGGACGCGCGGACTACCGGTCCGCGGGCGGGATCGAGGGGGACGCCGGACAGATCGCCGAGTGGCTCGCGGAGAACATGCGGCTCTTCCCGATGCGTCAGCACCTCATCGTCAACCGCCGCGTCCGCTTCGGTGTCCTGGACCAGGACACCGGCGACACCGCCCAGGTCCAGGCCGACTACGTCAACCCGATGCGCCTCGCCCGCGACGGCGAGGCATCCGCTGCCCCCGACTTCGTCTGCGGCGGCCGCTACACCTTCGGCATGACCCGCACCCACGACGGCTGGCGGCTCGACCAGGTCGTCGTACGCGAGAAGTGGCGGCAGCTGCCCGCGACACGATGATCGACCGGATGCGGACGCTTCGTTTAGGGGCCGGTCCCAGCGCGCACACTGGAGGGACCACAGGTCAGAAAGGCGCCGCATGCAGAGGTTCGGCCGATGGCTCGTCACCCCGTGGCGGCGCTCCCTCGTCGCCGCGGTGGCCGGCGCCCTGCCCGTCCTCGCCTTCCCGGCCCCCTCGCTGTGGTGGTTCGCCTACGTCGCCCTGGTGCCCTGGATCCTGCTGCTGCGCACCGCCCCGACCGGCCGCCGGGCGCTCCGCGACGGCTGGTGCGGCGGCTTCGGGTTCATGCTGGCAATGCATCACTGGCTGCTGCCGAACCTGCATGTCTTCACCGTCGTCCTCGCGGCGCTGCTCGGCGCCCTGTGGGCCCCGTGGGGGTGGCTGGTGCGCCGCTTCCTCGCCGGCGCCCCCGGCCCGGCCCGGATCGGGGCCGCCCTCGCCGTCCTGCCGTCGGGCTGGCTGCTGGCGGAACTGGTCCGTTCCTGGGAGGGGCTCGGCGGCCCCTGGGGCGTGCTCGGGGCCAGCCAGTGGCAGGTGGAGGCGGCGCTGCGGCTCGCCTCGGTCGGCGGGATCTGGCTGCTCAGCTTCCTGGTGGTGGCACTCAACGTCGCCGTCGCCGCCCTCGTCTCGGTGCCCGGCTCGCGGGTCCCCGCGGTGGCGGGCCTGGTCGCCACGGCCACCGTCACCTCCGCGGCCTGGGTCTGGTCACCGCGGCCCGACGCCGACGGGCGGACCCGCATCGCCGTCGTCCAGCCGGGCGTCATCAAGGCCGGCACCGACAGCGCCGACCGGCGCTTCGCCGTGGAGGAGCGGCTCACCCGGGAACTCGTCGGCGAGGACGTGGACCTGATCGTGTGGGGCGAGAGCAGCGTCGGGTTCGACCTGGGCCGCCGCACCGACCTGGCGGACCGGATCGCGGCCCTCGCCCGCGAGACCGGGGCGCCCGTACTCGTCAACGTCGACGCCCGCCGCTCCGACAAGCCCGGCATCTACAAGAGTTCGGTGCTGGTCGGCCCCGAAGGCCTGACCGGCGCCCGCTACGACAAGATGCGGCTCGTCCCCTTCGGCGAGTACATCCCGGCCCGCTCCCTGCTCGGCTGGGCGACCTCGGTCGGCGAGGCGGCCGGCGAGGACCGGCGCCGCGGCTCCGCACAGGTCGTCATGCGGGCCGGGAGCGGCCTGCGCGTGGGCCCGATGGTCTGCTTCGAGTCGGCCTTCCCCGACATGAGCCGCCATCTCGCCGAGGACGGCGCCCAGGTCCTGGTCGCCCAGTCGGCGACGTCGACGTTCCAGCAGAGCTGGGCCCCCGGGCAGCACGCCTCCCTGGCCGCCCTGCGCGCCGCCGAGACCGGCCGGCCGATGGTGCACGCGACCCTGACGGGCGTGTCCGCCGTGCACGACGCGAGCGGGCGGCGCGTCGGCTCCTGGCTCGGCACGAGCGAGCGCACGGCGCGGGTCTACGACGTGCCGCTCGCCCGGGGCACCACGCCCTACGTCCGGTTCGGCGACTGGCCGCTGCAGGCGGCGCTGCTGATCCTCGCCGCCTGGTGCGCGGCCGAGGGGGTGCGGACCGTGCGGATCAGGCGGCCCGGTCCTGGATCGCGCGTACCACCCGCTCGCACAGCTCATGAGTCGCCAGCGCGTCCCGGGCGCTGAGCACCTTGCCCGCGCGCACCGCGTCCAGGAACGCCAGCACCGCCTGCTCGATGCCGCGCTGCCGGGCCACCGGCACCCAGTCGCCGCGCCGGCGCACGGTCGGCTGCCCCTTGTGGTCGATCACCTCGGCGAGGTTGAGCACCTGACGCTTGGTGTCCTGCCCGGACACCTCCAGGATCTCCTCGGCCGAGCCGCTGAGCCGGTTCATCACCCCGAGGGCGGTGAACCCGTCGCCGGCGAGTTGGAGCACCACATGGTGCAGCAGACCGCCCTCGGTGCGGGCCCGCACGGTCACGTCGTCGACCGGCCCCGGCGCCAGGAAGCGCAGTGTGTCCACGACATGGATGAAGTCGTCCAGGATCATCGTGCGCGGCTCCTCGGGGAGCCCGATCCGGTTCTTCTGCATGAGGATCAGCTCGCGCGGATGGTCGGCGCACTGCACGTACCCGGGGGCGTGGCGCCGGTTGAAGCCGACGGCGAGGCTCACCCCGCGCCGCTCGGCGAGCTCCACCAGCCGCTCGGACTCGGCGAGTTCGTACGCCAGCGGCTTATCGACGTACGTCGGCACGCCCGCCTCCAGCAGCCGCGCCGCGATCTCCGGGTGCACGTCCGTCGGCGCGTGCACGAAGGCCGCGTCCAGGCCCTGGGCGAGCAGCGAGTCCAGATCGGTGTGGCGCTGCCGCGCGGGGAGGTGGAGGGTGTCGGCGACCCGGTGGAGCGTGGCGGGAGTGCGGGTCTGCAGGTGCACTTCCACACCGGGCTGGTGGCCGAGCACGGGCAGGTACGCCTTCTGTGCGATGTCGCCTAGTCCGATGCAGCCGACCTTCACTGATGCTCCTACCGTGGTCCCGGGCGTGACACGACGGAAGCATACGGCGGCTGCGGGGGCCGCCAGTCGGCGATGCCGGCGAACCCCCGCAGGAGCAGGCCGGGCGCCGCCTTGGAGACGGCGGCGATCAGGGCGTCGCGTACGGCGATGCCGGCGCGGTTGGTCATCAGGTCGAGGCGGGCGGTCCTGACCGACTGGCGGGCGATGGCGGTCGTCCGCGGCTGCCGGGCCGCGCTGTACGCCGTGAGGTCACCCGCATAGTGGGCCAGCACGATCGCGTCCTCGATCGCCTGGTTGCCGCCCTGGCCCAGCATCGGCGGCATGGCGTGCGCGGCGTCGCCGACGAGGGCCACCCGGCCGCGGTGGAAGGCGGGCAGCGGTGGGTCGATGTGGTGGACGTCGTGGCGCAGGACGTCCTCGGGCCGGGCGGCGGCGAGGATCGCGGGAACGGGGTGGTGCCAGTCGCCGTAGCGGCGCAGCAGTTCGGCCCGCTCGTCGTCGGGGGCGCGCTCCCCGGCGGGCGCCAGGGCCGCCGCGTACGCGTACACCCGGCCGTCCTTGAGCGGGTGCGAGCCCCAGAGCCGGCCCCGGCCCCAGGTCTCGTGCGAGGCGAACTCCACGCCGGGCAGCGGGATCACGACCCGCCAGGTGGTGAACCCGCAGTACACGGCTCCGGGATGGTCCGGGAACAGCGCCCCGCGGACGGCGGAGTGGATGCCGTCGGCGGCCACCACCAGGTCGGCCTCCAGATCGCCGTCCGGGGTGCTCACCCGGGCCGGGCGGCCGTCGGCGCCCGGATCGGCGACGGTGGCGCCGACGCCCGTGCGGACCGTGCCCGGCGGGAGGCCGGCGGACAGGCTGGTGATGAGGGTGGCCCGGTGCAGCAGGACCAGGGGGCCGCCGAAGCGTTCCGCCGCGGCGGCGGCATCGGTGCGCGAGAGCCACCGTCCCGACGGGGCGCGCAGTCCTCCGTCGCCCTGCCAGGCGGCCAGGTCGCGGATCTCCTCCCCGAGGCCGATGACGTCCAGGGCGCGCAGGGAGTTGGGAGCGAGCGAGATCGCCGCGCCGACCGGTTCCAGCGAGGGGGCCCGCTCCAGGACGGTCACCTCCAGGCCACGGCGGTGCAGTGCCGCCGCCGCGGTCAGCCCGCCGATCCCGCCGCCGATCACGACGACCCGCTTCGGCTGTGCCATGGGTTCCTCCCGATGCAACTACAGGTGTAGTGAGGCGTACCGTACTACGGATGTAGTGAGCCGGGTAGGTTGATCTCCATGTCCGAACGCTCCGCGGGCGCCGCCCGCGCCGACCTCGTCGCCGACGCCGCCCTCCGTCTGCTCGCCGAGCGCGGCATGCGCGGCCTGACCCACCGGGCGGTCGACGAGACGGCCGGGCTCCCCCAGGGCTCGACCTCCAACGTGGCCCGCACCCGCCAGGCCCTCCTGGAGCTGACGGTACGGCGGCTCGCCGAACGCGAGGCCCGCGTGCTGGCCCTCGATGAGATGCCGGACCCGCGCGGCGGCCGGGAGTCCCTGGTGGACGGACTCGCGCTGGCCACGCACCGCTCCCTGACCCGCAACCGCGAACTGACGCTCGCCCGCTACGAGCTGGCCCTGGAGGCCACCCGACGCCCCGAGCTGCGCGCCTGCTTCGACGCCACGGGCGCCCGCTTCCACGAACAGCTCGGCGCGCTGATGACCGCGCTGGGCTCGACGGATCCGGCCCGGCACGTGCTGTCCCTGGTGGCGTGGGCGGACGGGCTGATGTTCTCCTGCGTGGCCGGTTCCTTCGGTGCGCGGCAACCGGGCCTGGACGAGGTGCGCGCCGGACTGCGCGAACTGCTGGAGGGGATGTTCGGGCCGTCGTAAAACCGCTGGTGGGCGGCGGCGAGTTGGGCAAGGATGCGGCCATGACGACCGAACGCCGCGAACCCGCCGTCAACGCCGATGAGCGCACCATGCTGGAGGGCTGGCTCGACTACCACCGCCAGACCCTCGCCTGGAAGTGCGCGGACTTGACCGAGGACCAGCTGAGGACCGCCTCCGTGGCGCCGTCGGAGCTGACCCTGATGGGGCTGGTGCGGCACATGGCCGAGGTCGAGCGGTACTGGTACCACGAGGTGCTCCTCGGCGAGGACCTCGGGGTGCTCTACTCCTCCGAGCAGGACCGGGACGGCGAGTTCCACCTCTCCGACTCGGACACCTGGCAGGAGGCCCACGACACCTGGCAGGCCGAGATCGAAAGGGCCCGGCGCAACACCGCCGGCCGGGGTCTCGACGACCTCTCCAAGGGCACCAGCCGCGCCGGGGAGCACTTCAGCCTCCGCTGGATCCACACCCACATGATCGAGGAGTACGCGCGCCACAACGGCCACGCCGACCTCCTGCGCGAGCGCGTCGACGGGTCCACCGGCGACTGACGTCACCCTCGGCGGGCCCACGGCCTCCGTACGGGGGCGGAGATCACCCGTGCGGGGCATCCTGCGCTTGTCCACTGTCCCGAAGCGGTCCCCACCCACCAGAGTGGCCCGGGTGCATCGAACGACGACGACCGCAACGCTCCTGGTCACCGTGGCCCTCTCGACCCTCTCGGGCTGTGTGACCGTCCAGCGCCCGCCCGTCCCGGGGCCCGTCACGGCACCGTCCCAGCCCTCCGCGCCCCGGCCGGACGGCAGGGCGGAGCCGCAGATCGTGCAGGCGCCGGCCCAGGAGGCGCTGGAACTCATCGGCCCGCCCCGCCGCCCGGAACGCACGCCACCGGCGACCCGGCGGCCCACCCGTCCCGCCCCGCCGCCCGCGACGGCACCAGCCGCCCGGCCGGAGGCTCCCCGCAGCCATCCCCGCCCGCCACACCCGCGCCCCGAGCGCCCCGCCCCGCCGCGCCCCCGGGTCGAGCTCCCGGACGTCGCCGAATCGGTACGCGAGAACACCGACGTCTGCGCCCTGGGCAGGACGTACGGCGGCTGGCGCAAGGACAGCCCCGAGGCGAGGATCTGCGAGCGGACGTACGGGCGCTGACCGTCAGGGCCGCTGCACCGGCGGCCCTCACCCCCGGGAGGAGTCGCCCTCCCCCAGCCGTTGTTCCAGCCGGTGGATCGCCGCCCGCACCCCGTCCCCGTAGCTGTCCTCGGCGAGCGCGTCGGCCGCCGTCCGGGCCCGCCGCAGATGCGTCCGCGCCGCCTCCGAGCGGTTCAGCTTCACGTAGTCCGCGGCGAGGTTCAGATGCAGCGACGGATACAGCGCCCGGACCGCGAGCGCCCCCTCGTGCTCGGCGAGGCGGTCGTCGGTCAGCTCCTCCGCCGCCGTCAACGCCCTCAGGTCCCAGGCGAGTTCGTCGTCCGGCTCGTCCTGCGTGTCGGCGAGGTAGTGGGCCAGGGTGCAGCGGTGCAGCGGGTCGCCGTCCTCGCCGATCTCGGCCCACAGATCGAGCAGGCGGTGCCGGGCCTCCTCGCGGTCCCCCGCGTGGTGCAGCATGACGACCTGCCCGATCCGTGTCATCACGGCATCCGGCGCCGTCCGCTCCTGTCGCTGTGCCACCGCGTCCTCCACACCCTCGGCGCCTGGTCGCCCCCGACGCTAACCGCAGCCACCGGCAATCCCGGCGAGGCGGGGCCGACCCGTGGGAGCGGCCCCGCACCAGGTCAGCCCAGGTTCGGCAGCCGCCAGTCGATCGGCTCGTGGCCCTGCGCCGCGACCGCCTCGTTGATCTGGGTGAACGGACGGGAGCCGAAGAACTTCTTGGCCGACAGCGGGGAGGGGTGCGCGCCCTTGACCACGGCGTGCCGCGTTTCGTCGATCAGCGGGAGCTTCTTCTGCGCGTAGTTGCCCCACAGCACGAACACCGCCGGGTCGGGCCGGCCGGCGACGGCACGGATCACGGCGTCGGTGAACTTCTCCCAGCCCTTGCCCTTGTGGGAGTTGGCCTCACCGGAGCGGACGGTGAGGACCGCGTTGAGCAGCAGCACGCCCTGCTGGGCCCACGGCATCAGATAGCCGTTGTCCGGGACCGGCAGGCCCAGCTCCTGCTCCATCTCCTTGTAGATGTTCCGCAGGGAGGGCGGGGTCCGCACACCGGGACGGACCGAGAAGCACAGGCCATGCCCCTGCCCTTCGCCGTGGTAGGGGTCCTGACCGAGGATCAGGACCTTCACCCGGTCGAAGGGCGTCGCGTCCAGCGCGGCGAAGACCTCCTCGCGCGGAGGGTAGACGGGACCCTTCGCTCGCTCCTCCTCGACGAACTCCGTCAGCTCCTTGAAGTAGGGCTGCTGCAGTTCGTCACCCAGAACCCCGCGCCAGGACTCGGGCAGCATGGCGATGTCGGTCACGTCAACTTCCTTCGGTGTGCGGTCACTACGACGTGCGTCGCTTCCTGACCACAGAACCTACCGGCGCCCACTGACAACGCGTCCCGCGGACGGCCCTACCAGCTGGTCTTGCGGTACAGCGCACCCATCATCATGATCGTCGACGGGTCCAGGGCCCGCTCCGCGCCCGAGATGTCGTTGTTGGCCGCCACGTACTGCCGGCCCTGCCACAGCGGCAGCAGACGGGCGTCCTCGACGAGGATCTTCTGCGCCGCCTCGAAGTCCTTCTCCACGTTGGCGCGGTCGCTCTCCTGACGGGAGCGGGGCAGCAGCTTGCCGGTGATCTCGGGGGCCGGGTAGGGCGTACCGAGGGCGTTCTGGTCGCCGACGAAGGGGGCGATGAAGTTGTCGGCGTCGGGGAAGTCGGGGGACCAGCCACGGCCGAACACCGGGTACTCGCCCTTCTGGTAGCCCGTGACGTACGTCTTCCACGGGCGGCTCTTGAGGGTGATCTCGAACAGTCCGGACCCGTCCAGCTGCTTCTTGATCTCCTCGAACTCCGCCTTGGTCTCCGAGCCGTAGCGGTCGGTGGTGTACCAGAGGTCGAGCGGCACCTTGTCGGTGATGCCGGCCTCGGCGAGGATCTGGCGGGCCTTGGAGGTGCTGGGCTGGCCGTAGTCGTCGAAGAAGCCGGTGGTGTGCCCGGTCAGGCCCTTGGGGACCATGGAGTAGAGCGGCTCCACGGTGTCCTTGTAGACCTTGTGCGCGATGGCCGGGCGGTCCAGGACCTGGGCGATGGCCTTGCGGACGGCGGGCTTGGCGGCCCACGGGTCCTTGGGGTTGAAGACCAGGTAGCTGATCTGGGTGCTGACGCTCTCGACGACCTGGAACTCCTTCTGCGCCTCGTGCGTCTGGAGGTCGAGGATGTCGTCGGCGGCGATACCGCGGAAGGCGACGTCGAGCTCGTGCTCGCGCAGGGCGCCGACCATCTCGCCGGAGTCCTGGAAGTAGCGGATGGTCACCGCGCTGTTCTCGCGCTGCGCATAGCCCTCGTACTTGTCGTTGCGGACCAGCTCGGCCGTCTTGCCGTCCTCGTACGCCTGGAGCGTGTAGGGGCCGGAGCCGACGACCTTGCCGTCCTCGCGCAGCTTGTCCGCGGGGTAGCTGTCCGGGTCGACGATCGACATGGCGGGCGTGGCGAGCACGAACGGGAAGGTGGCGTCGGGCTTGTTGAGGTGGAAGACGACCTCGCGGTCGCCCAGCGCCTGGACCCGGTCGAGGCTGCCCAGCAGACCGGCGGGACCGCCGTTGACGTTGATGTCCCGGATGCGGTCGATCGAGTACTTGACGGCCTGGGCGTCCAGCGTGCTGCCGTCGGAGAACTCCAGCCCGTCGCGCAGTTCGCAGCGGTAGGCCGTGTTCGTGTTGTCGGTGAACGCGCACTTCTCGGCGGCGTCCGGCTCGGGCACGCTCGCCCCGGCGGGGTAACTGAGCAGTGTCTGGTAGATGTTGCGGAACAGTTCCCAGGAGCTGTCCCACGACGCGGCGGGATCCAGCGTGCTCGGCGCACTGGTGGTGCCCACGACGATCGGCCCTTCCTCCTCGGAAGAGTCCGAGGAGAGAATTCCGCATCCTGTCATCAGGGACGATATGGACGCGATGGCCGCCACCTGCCGCAGGCATCGGTTCCGGTTGAACACGCGCACGCTCCTCGATCTGCCATACCAAGGTCGGCAGACCATACCGCAGAGCTCGCCCGATTGAACCTGTGTCTCACAAGGGTTCTTGATCGATAAACCTCTGACTACGTTGTCAGCCGTAGGTGAATCCGTTCGGCCGGTGCGGGACGACCGGCTTGTCCGGATTCGGGCCCGTGCCCCCGCCGGGAGACACGGGCCCCACGCGGGTCAGCCGACGCCGGCGTTGAGGAAGATCCCGCCGTCGACGACGAGCGTCTGACCGGTGACCCAGTCGGACTGCTCGGAGGTGAGGAAGGCGGCGGCGCCCCCGATGTCGGAGGGCACGCCGAGCCGGGCCAGCGGGTAGGAGGCGGCCGCCTCCTCCTCCCGGCCCTCGTACAGCGCCTGGGCGAACTTGGTCTTCACCACGGCCGGGGCGATCGCGTTGACCCGCACCTTGGGCGCGAACTCGTGCGCCAGCTGCTGGGTCAGGTTGATCAGCGCGGCCTTGCTGACGCCGTAGGCGGCGATGAAGGGCGAGGGCGCGATGCCCGCGACGGAGGCGACGTTGACGATCGCGCCGCCGTTCTCCTTCTGCCAGGCGTGCCAGGTCTTCTGCGCGAAGCCGAGGGCCGAGATCACGTTGGTCTCGAACACCTTGCGGGCGACACCCAGGTCCAGGTCGGCGACCGGCCCGAACACCGGGTTGGTGCCGGCGTTGTTGACCAGGAAGTCGACGCGGCCGAAGGCCTCCATGGTGCGCTCCACGGCGATGGCCTGGTGCGCCTCGTCGTGGGCCTTGCCGGCGATGTAGATCGCGCGGTCCGAGCCGAGCTGCTCGACGGCCTCCTTGAGGGAGTCCTCGTTGCGGCCGGTGATGGCCACCCGGTCGCCGCGGGCGACGAGCGCCTCGGCGACGCCGTAGCCGATGCCGCGGCTGCCACCCGTGATGAGGGCGACCTTGCCGGAGAGTTCCATTGCAGTCATGTGCTTGATCCTCTAGTCGAGCGGTCCGCCGGCGACGTACAGCACCTGGCCGGAGACGAAGCCCGCGTCATCGCCCGTGAAGTAGGCGATGGCGTGGGCGATGTCCTCGGGGTAGCCGACGCGCTGGACGGGGATCTGGGTGGCGGCCGCGGCCTTGAAGTCCTCGAAGCCCATGCCGACGCGCTCGGCGGTGGCCGCCGTCATGTCGGTGGCGATGAAGCCGGGGGCGACGGCGTTGGCGGTGACGCCGAACTTGCCGAGCTCGATGGCGAGGGTCTTGGTGAAGCCCTGCATACCGGCCTTGGCGGCGGAGTAGTTGACCTGGCCGCGGTTGCCGAGCGCGGACGACGACGAGAGGTTGACGATCCGGCCGAACTTGGCGTCCACCATGTACTTCTGGCAGGCCTTCGACATCAGGAAGGCACCGCGCAGGTGCACGTTCATGACCGTGTCCCAGTCGGAGACGCTCATCTTGAACAGCAGGTTGTCGCGCAGCACGCCCGCGTTGTTGACCAGGATCGTGGGCGCGCCGAGCTCCTGCGCGATCCGGGCGACGGCCGCCTCGACCTGGGCCTCGTCGGAGACGTCGCAGCCGACCGCGAGGGCCTTGCCGCCCGCCGCGGTGATCTTCTCCACGGTGTCCTTGCAGGCCGCCTCGTCGAGGTCGACGACGGCGACCGCGCGGCCCTCGGCGGCCAGGCGTACGGCGGTGGCGGCGCCGATACCGCGCGCTGCGCCGGTGACTACGGCGACCCGCTGGTCGGTGGTGGACATGGCTGCTTCTCCTCGCCCTTGGGGGTGCGGCTCCACGGTCCGCCCATCGGTGAGCGACCGCTTAGTACCTTCAGCAGACGTGACGCTAGAAGCCCTGGCACCCGGTGTCAACGGCACACCGCCACGTGTGATCCATTCCCCGCGCCCCCGGCCCGCGGCGGCCGGTGGCCGCCACCCGATCGGCCCAGCTCAGCGCGTCCCCGCCCCGGGCGGCCCCTAGCGTCGGCCGGAGGCCCACGTGGCCGGAGAGGAGGCGCATCATGCGCCGTCGTACCGCAGCCGCCGGCACGCTGTTCGCCATAGCCGCGATCGTGCCGCTGGCCGACATCGCCCACGCGCAGGACCTGGACTGCGCCAACTTCACGTACCGGGAGGAGGCACAGGCCGTCTACAACTCCGACCCCAGTGATCCACACGACCTCGACGAGGACCAGGGCCCCGACGACGGCATGGCCTGCGAGGCGCTGCCCTCGCGCGGCACCGCCGCCCTCGGCACGCTCGCGCCCGCCACCTCGGCTCCCGCGCCCGTCACGGCCACCCCCACCCCCACCGCCGTACCCACCGGCGTCACCGCCAGTCCGACGCTCGGCGTGCGCGGTGGAGTGGGCGGCGCCACCGACTCCGGTCTCAGCGGCTGGGCGACCGCGGCCGGGGTCGTCTTCGTCGCCGGTGGCGCCGTCGCGGCCGGCTACGTGGTCAAGCGCCGCCGCGCCTGACTCACCGGACGAGCAGGTCCAGCAGCCGTGCCGTCTCCGCCGCCGGGTCGGCCGTGAGGCCGGTGTGGACCGGGCCGGGCTGGACGATCGTGGAGCGGGGGGCGATGAGCCAGCGGAAGCGGCGGCCCGCGTCGTCCGGGGCCGCCTGGCCCGCCGCCGCTCCCCCGGAGCAGACCCGCTCCACCGCGCCGAGCGCCGCGCGCACACCGGCCAGGTCGGCCCCCGGGTCCAGGGCGAGCAGGCGGCTCTCGTCGAGGTGGGTGAGCGCCCCGACGTACGCCTTGGCGCGGCAGTAGACCAGCACCCCGGCGTTGATGCACTCGCCGCGCTCGACGCGGGGCACGACGCGCAGGACGGCGTACTCGAAGACCTCGCGCTCGCTCGGGCCTCCCCTGATGAAGTGGCGGTCGTCGCTCACCGGGTCCCCTCGATTCGCTCGTGGATGACGGCGGCCCGGGCCAGCAACGGGCGGGCGTAGGCCCGCCTGAGGTCGTCCGGGGTGTCGAAGCCGGGTTCGTCGACGAGCCAGGCGTCCGGGATCTCGGCGGTCACCTCGGCGAGCAGGTCCTCGGTGACGAGGGGCGCCAACTCCCGGGCGCCCGCGGACACATCGGGCCCGAAGGGGGCGAGGGCGTGGTCGCGGGCGTCGTAGGGGCGGGCCGCGGAGGCCTCGGCGCCGGGCCAGTTGTGCTGCCAGATCATGGTGGCGCCGTGGTCGATGAGCCACAGCTCCCCGTGCCGCATCAGCAGGTTGGGGTTGCGCCAGGACCGGTCGACGTTGTTGACCAGGGCGTCGAACCAGACGATCCGCCCGGCCTCCTCGGGGCTCACCGCGAAGGCGAGCGGGTCGAAGCCGAGCGCACCGGACAGGAAGTCCATGCCGAGGTTGGTGCCGCCGCTGGCCCTCAGCAGCTCCTGCACCTGCTGGTCGGGTTCGCCGAGCCCGAGCACCGGGTCCAGTTCGACCGTCACCAGCCGGGGCATCCGGAACCCCAACCGCCGGGCCAGCTCCCCGCACACCACCTCGGCCACCAGCGTCTTGCGGCCCTGCCCCGCGCCGCGGAACTTCATGACGTACGTCCCGAAGTCGTCGGCCTCGACGAGACCCGGCAGCGAGCCGCCCTCACGCAGCGGCGTGATGAACCGGGTCGCGATGACTTCCTTGAGCATCGCCCCAGGTTACCGGCGCTCTGAACGGCATCCGCGCGCCGCCCGTACCTGTGGGCGCAAGGCGTACCTCCGTGGAAGGGAAGTCCGGCATGACCAGCGAACCGCTCCACCCCGTCGCGCCCCCGAGCCGCCGTACCGTCGTGGCGGCGGTCGGCGCGGTGGGCCTCACCTTCGCGCTGAACGCGTGCGGGTCGGAGGACGAGGAGCCGTCCGGGGCGGCCGGGTCCGCCGAGACCTCCGAGGGGGCAGAGGGCGCAGAGGGCGGCGGGACCGTCGTCGCGCGGACCTCGGACATCCCCGAGGGCGGCGGGAAGGTCCTCACCGATCACAAGGTGGTCGTCACCCAGCCGACGGCGGGCACCTTCAAGGCGTTCTCGTTCGAGTGCACCCATCAGGGATGCCCGGTGACGGGTGTCTCCGGGGGCGCCATCACCTGCCCCTGCCACAACAGCCGGTTCTCCATCGAGGACGGCAGCGTGCAGAAGGGGCCCGCCACCCAGCCGCTGTCCGCACGGAAGGTCGCCGTGGACGGCGACTCGATCACCCTCGCCTGACCCGGAGGGCGGCCAGCAGCTCGGCCGTGGTGGTCAGCGTGGCCACCAGCGCGAGGGTGTTGCGGATCATCGCGGGGGTGTACTCGGAGGGCACCCCGGCTATCGCGTCGGTGGGCACCACGACCGTGTAGCCGCGGTTGACGGCGTCGAACACGGCGTTCGGGATCGCCACGTTGGCCGAGACCCCGGTCACCACCAGGGTGCGGCAGCCCAGGTTGCGCAGCAGGGCGTCGACCTCGGTCCCGTGCAGGGGGGACAGGCCGTGCAGCCGCCGTACGACGAAGTCCTCCTCGGTGACCTCGATCGGGGCCGCTACGCGGACCGCGGTGGTGCCGGACAGCTGCTGGACGGGGAGCCGTTCGGCGGCGCGGAACAGACGCGCGTTGCGGTTCGCGCCGCGGCCGTCGGGGCGGCGCTCGGCGATCGCGTGGATCACCTGGAGCCCGCGGGCGTGGGCGCCGTCGACCAGCCGGGCCACGTTGGCGAGGGCACCGGAGGAGCGGGCCTCCTTGGCGAGTTCGGGCAGGGCGCTGTCCGGTCCGACGACCCCCTGCTGGCACTCGACCGTGAGCAGCACGGCGGTGGCCGGGTCGAGGACTTCCCTGAGCTGGTCGTACGACGGCACGGTTCCCCCTTGTCGCCGGCTTTCCGGGCGGGCGAGCGTAGCCACCATTGCGCGAGGAGGGAAGACGACCCATTCTTTTCTGACGTGATGTCAGAGGATCTCCTCTGGCACGACGTGGGAGAAGAGGGGGACGCATGACCGTCACTCAGCGCCGGGGCCGCAAGATCATGATGACACCGGGTGAGCTGGACGAGTTCCTGGCCACCCAGCGCACCTGCCGGGTCGCCACCGTGTCCGCGGACGGCGCCCCGCATGTGAGCACCCTGTGGTTCGCCTGGGACGGCACCTCGCTGTGGCTCTACTCGGTGGTGCGCAGCAGGCGTTGGGCACAGCTGCGCCGCGACCAGCGGGTCGCCGTCGTGGTCGACACGGGCGAGGAGTACGACGAACTGCGCGGCGTCGAGCTGTCCGGGAGGGTGGAGTTCGTGGGCGAGATGCCGCGCACCGGGGAGCTGTGCGCCGAACTCGACGTGCCGGAGACGCTGTTCGCGCGCAAGAACTTCGGTCTGGAGGAGATGCCGCACGACGGCCGGCACGCGTGGATGCGGCTGACCCCGGAGAAGATCGTGTCCTGGGACTTCAGGAAGCTGTCGTCGCTGTAGCGCCCGCCCTTCAGGAAACGGTCGCCGCCGACGCGCTCACGCGCTCCCCCGCCGACCGCAGCGCCCGCACCGCCGCCCGGATCGACGGGCGGCGATCGGCGTCCGCCCGCCAGATCACGTACACATGCCGCCGCACCCGTTGCCTGAGCGGCACGGTGACGACCTCGGCGGGCATCGGGTGGCGGCCCAGCAGCGGGACGACACAGACGCCGAGGCCCGCGGCGACCAGACCGAGCTGGGTGTGGGTCTCGGCGGCGCGGTGACCGATGATCGGCTCGATGCCCTTGGAGCGCAGGGTGAACATCAGCCACTCGTGGCAGAACTCGCCCTGGCCCCAGGTGATCCACTCGTCCTCGGCGAACTCGGCCAGATCCACCTCGTCGCGGCCCGCGAACCGGTGGCCGACCGGCATCGCCACATCGGCGGGGTCGTCCAGGATCGGCGCCTTGACCAGGCCGTCCGGGAGCGGCATCGGCTTGTTGTACCAGTCGAGGACCACCGCCAGGTCCAGATCGCCGCGCACCACTCCCCCCACGGCCTGTTCCGGTTCCAGTTCGCAGGAGCGCAGCCGCAGGGCGGGGTGCTCGGTGCGCAGGCCGGCGAGGGCGGCCGGGAAGAGTCCACGCGCCGCGGTCGGGAACGCCGCGAGTCTGAGCTCCCCCGCAACCTGGCCGCGCTGCGCCTCCAGGTCGGCCTGGGCCAGCTCCACCTGGGACAGGATCCGCGCCGCGTGCTCCGCGAGCAGCCGTCCGGCGTCGGTGAGGCGGACCCCGCGGCCGTTCTTGGCGAGCAGTCGCTGGCCGACCTCCCGCTCCAGCTTGGACATCTGCTGGGAGACGGCGGACGTGGTGATGTGCAGACCCTCGGCCGCTCCGCTGACCGAGCCGTGGCGGGCGAGGGCGTCCAGGGTGCGCAGGCGCTCCAGGTTCAACATGTAAGCAATACTACGAGATAAGGCTCGCAAATTCTCGCTTGTGCTACGAGATTGTGAGGCCCCACCCTGATCCCATGACCCGCTCTCGCTCCCTGCTCGACTGGCGGCTGCGCTTCGCCGTCCTCTCCCTCATCTGGGGTTTCAGCTTTCTGCTCATCAAGGTGGGCACCGAGGGATACGCCCCGTTCCAGGTCACCCTCGGCCGGCTGCTGTTCGGCACGGCGGTGCTCGCGGTGGTGATGGCGATGCGGCGGGACCGGCTCCCGCGCGGGGCGCGCACCTGGGGGCATCTGACGGTCGCCGCGCTGCTGCTGAACGCGCTGCCGTTCTCGCTGTTCGCCTACGCGGAGCTGACGATCCCGTCGACGCTCGCGGGCATCTGCAACGCCACCTCCCCGCTGTGGGGCATGGCCCTGTCCCTCGTCGCCCTCTCCGAGGACCGGCCCACCCGGATGCGGCTGGCGGGTCTCGGCGTGGGCTTCCTCGGCGTCCTGACGGTGCTCGGCGCCTGGCAGGGCTTCACCGGCATGGACGCCCGGGGCACCGGCATGGCCCTGCTGGCCTCGCTCTGCTACCCGGTCGGCTGGATCTACGTCCGCCGCACCCTGGCCGGCTCCGACTCCTCGCACCTGTCCCTCACGGGCGCCCAGTTGCTGCTCGCCACGCTGCAACTGGCCGTCGTCACGCCCCTGTTCACCACAGCCCCGGACGCCTTTCCGCTGCTCCCCCTGCTCGCCGTCGCGGCCCTCGGCGCCCTGGGTACGGGCGTCGCGGTGCTCCTCCAGTACGGTCTGGTCGCCGAGGTCGGCCCGACGACGGCCCAGATGGTCACCTACTTCATCCCGGTCATCGCCACGGCGGCAGGCGTCACCCTGCTCGGCGAGTCCCTGACCTGGTCCACCCCGGTGGGCGCGGCCATAGTCCTGGCAGGAGCGGCCCTGACCCAGCTCCGCCCCCGCGAACGGGCCCCGATCCCGGTCGGCCTCGACAGCCCGGTGCGGGCACCGGCGAACACCGGGGCGGGGGGAGGACGACCGTAGGTCCGAGGCGACTCCGGGCCCTACACGCCGCTCCGGCCCCGGGACGGGCGCACTGCCGAGGCGATGGCGTCGGCCAGGGCCTGCGTCTCCGGTTCGGTGAGGGTGGAGACCGTGACGCGCAGGCCGGGGCTGGTGTTCAGGCGGAACCGGGCGCCCGGCGCGACGGCCCAGCCGGCGTGCAGGAGGCGGGAGACGGCGCCGGTCTCGTCGGGGACAGGGATCCAGACGTTCATGCCGGTACGCCCCCGCGCGGTGACGCCCCGCTCCGCGAGCGCCTCGATCAGCCGGTCCCGCCGTCCGCCGTACGCCGCCGCCACCGCCTTCGGGTCGACCGAGCCGTCGGACCACAACCGGGCCACGGCCCGCTGGACGATCAGGCTGACCCAGCCCGGCCCGAGGCGCTGCCGGCCGCGCACCCGGTCGAGGGTCACCTCGTCCCCGGTGAGCACGGCGAGCCGCAGGTCGGGGCCGTAGGCCTTGGCGGCGGAGCGGGCGAAGGCCCAGTGGCGGGTGGTGCCGGCCAGCGGGTGCAGCGGGACGTCGACGATGGCGTGGCCGTGGTCGTCCTCGATCAGCAGGGTGTCCGGGTGCTCCCTCAGCACGGAACGCAGGGCACGCGCACGCGTGGCGCTCACCGCGGCGCCGGTCGGGTTCTGGGCCCGGTCGGTGACGATCAGGGCGCGGGCCCCCGCGCCGAGCGCCTGGCGCACGTCGCCGGGGAGCGGCCCCTCGTCGTCGACGCCCACGGGCGCCACGCGCAGACCGAGCGCCGGGACGAGGTCGAGGACGCTGCCCCAGCCGGGGTCCTCGACGGCGACGGTGTCCCCCGGCTTCAGATGTGCCGCGAGGACGCGCTCGATGGCGTCCAGCGCGCCGGAGGTGACGACCAGGGGCCCGTCCGGCACCCCGTCGGCGTCCAGCCCGGCGCGTGCGGCGCGCGCCAGCTCCGGATCCAGCGGGTCGTCCCCGTAGAGCACCGGCGTCCGGTCGCCCTGGTCCGCCGCGGCCGCGAACGCCGGGCCGAGCGGGGGCAGCAGCGCCGGGTCCGGATTGCCGTTCGCCAGATCCCGCACCCCGGCGGGCACCTCCTCGCGGACGTACTCGCGGGCGGTGGTGGCCGGTTTGGGTCGCACCCGGCTGCCCCGGCGCCCGGCGGTCTCGATGACCCCGCGTTCCCGCAGGGTCCGGTAGGCGGCCGCGACGGTGTTGGGATTGACGCCCAGCTCCACCGCCAACTCCCGCATCGGCGGCAGCAGTTGCCCCGGCTCCAGCTCCCCGGAGCCGACCGCCGCCTCGATACCGGCCGCAATCTCTGCTGCGCGCCGGCCCTGGATCCGATATTCTCCTAGCACAAACCCAATTATGCACTAGTGCAATGGAGACCGCAATGCAGGGGACCGCCCAGCCGACGTCGCAGCCCGCCGCCTACACCCCGACCGACCGCACGGTCCCCACGCGCTCCGCCGAGCGGGCGTCGTACGACAAGGACCTGGTGCACTCGATACTCGACGAGGCCTACGTGTGCCATCTGGGCTTCGTCCGGGACGGGGCGCCGGTGGTGCTGCCGACGCTGTTCGGGCGGGTCGGCGACCGGCTCTACGTGCACGGCTCGACGGGCTCGCGCCCGCTGCGGATGACGGGGCAGGCCGACCCGGGGCTGCCGGTGTGCCTGACGGTGACCCACGTGGACGCGCTGATCCTGGCCCGCTCGGCCTTCCACCACTCGATGAACTACCGGTCCGTGGTGGTGCACGGCATCGCCCACCAGGTGACGGACCCCGAGGAGAAGCGGATCGCGCTGGACGCCCTCGTCGACCACGTCGTACCGGGCCGCTCGGCGGACTCCCGGCCCGCCAACAAGAAGGAACTGGCCGCCACTTCCGTCATCCGCCTCGACCTGAACGAGGTCTCCGCGAAGCTGCGCACCGGCGGCGTCAACGACGAGCCCGAGGACCTCGCCCTCCCCCACTGGGCGGGCGTGGTCCCGCTGCGCAAGGGCTACGACGCCCCGGTCGACGACCCGGACCTGGCACCCGGCACCGAGGTGCCCGCCTACCTCAAGGCGCTGTGACGCGGGGCGGGTACGACGGACGCGGCGGCGTCACCCCGACAGCCGCCGCGGCCCCTCCCACGCGCTTGTCGGCCGCCGACTCCGGCGCCGAGAGCCCCGCGGCGGAGGGCTCAGGCAGGCAGCTCGCGTACCGGGCCACCCCTCACGCCGCAGAACCCGGCCGGGACAGCTCCCGCTCCCCGCTCCCGCCCGCCACCGGCTCCGCCGAGCCCTTCGCCGGCGCCGAGGACTGCGCGATCAACGCGCCGAGCAGGACGACCGCCCCGCCGATGACCTGCGGAGCCGAGAGGTGCTCGCCCAGCAGGACCCAGGCCAGCACCGTCGCGACGACCGCCTCCAGGCACGCGACCACGCCCGCGACCTGCGGGGAGAGCCGGCGCACCGAGACCACGCCGGTGACGTAGGCGACGACGGTGGCGATCAGCACGATCCAGGAGAGCAGCAGCGCCGCCGCGACGGGGGTTCCGTCCATGTCCGCACTGCCCGCGAGAACGGCCCACTCCATCGTCCAGGGCCGGGCCACCACGGTCAGCACGGCGGCGCCCACCAGCAGGCCGTAGGCGATGACGCCGAGCGGGTCCGGCGCCTCCCCGGCCGCGTCGCTGCCCTGGTCGGACAGGACGAAGTAGCCGACCTGGCAACAGGCCGCGCCGAGGGCGAGGAGCAGACCGAGGGCGTCGAAGCCGAGCCCGGCCCAGATCTCGACCACGCAGGCGAGTCCGCCCACCGCGAGGACCACTCCGAGCGCCGCGGCCCGGGTCACGGGACGGCGCTGCACGAACCGCACCCAGCCCAGCACCAGCGCCGGCGCCAGGTACTCCACGAGCAGCGCGACGCCGACCGGGATCCGGGAGATGGAGGCGAAGTAGAAGGCCTGGACGCCGGCCACCCCGAGCAGTCCGAACCCGGCGAGCAGCGCAGGACGGCGGCGCACCAGCGCGCGATGGCGGACGGCGAGCGGCAGCATCACAAGGGCCGCCCCGGCCACCCTCAGCCACACCACGTGCAGCGGGTCGAGGCCCGCCTCGATCAGCGGCTTGGCCGCGACACCGGATCCCCCGAAGGCGAGCGCGGAGGCGAGGGCGAGACCGAGCCCCATCCCCTTGCCGCCATGGCCCTGACTGCTCGTTGACGTACGCACCGGCACATGATGACAGGCGATGACATGAGCGTCACCCCCGATGACACCTGTCTCAACGGCTGGACGACCCCGACTCCCTCAGCAGCCGCTCTCACCGACGCGGCTCCCGGGACGGCTGTCGATCCGCGCGTACACGTCACCCGCGTCGATCCCGGCACGGGCCAGCACCTCGACGGCCCGCGCCTGCCCGTCCACGACGATGGCGGCCAGCAGGTCCACCCCCCGGGCGGCTTCCTCCCCGCGGCGGGCCGCGCGTTCGCAGGCGTGCTCCAGTGCGCCCGAGGCCAGCGGGGAGAGGCCGTCCGCCTCGGTCACCACGGGCACGGCTTCGGAGTCCTCGACACTGCCCTGCCAGCGCAGGCCGTAACCGATGCTGCGCTGGACGAGATAGCCGAGCAGCCGGGCCGTCCGGGGCTCGCCCTCGAAGACGTCCCGCACCTCGGGGTCGTGCTCCAGCAGGGAGTGCAGCAGATGGGCGGTGTCGACCTGCCGGTCCGCGTCCCGTGTCGCGCGACGCCGGGCGCCGGAGAGCACCGCTGCCAGTTGGGCACTGAGCCTGGCATCGTTGTCCGAGCGTCCGCCGGCCTGGTGGGGGTCCGGCCGGTGAGGGGTACGGGGTGGCACATCCCCTACCCCATCAGCCTCCGCCGGACAGGGCATCCCCGGCGGGATGCATCTTCCCGTCCCACACAGAGTGGACCCGGCGACCCGGAATCTCCTCCTTGAGGAGGAGATCACGCCGGTCCGGCGCCCTCGTCGGCCGCAGGGGAACCGCAACCACGCCGCGTTCCCGTACGTCCCACACGTGCATGGAGAGCATGTGCTGGCTGGTGGCGTTGCCGGCCGTGGACGGGAGACAGTACGTCTACCGGGTGTACGCCCCGGAGGACGCATTGCCCGCCGACCTGTTCTGGGACGCCTGGCACTGCCACGACGAGAGCGCCTTCCCGCGCGCGTGGGACCTGTTCGACGCGGCGGTGATACGACTCGTCGGCCGAGCCTCGCCCGGCACCGGCCTCCACGCTTTCTGACGGTTCATCAGTATTGAATGTTCCCGGCCTTGCGGCTACGTTCCGCGACACCGTAGCCCGAGACGAAGGGGTGGTCGCATGGCCGAAGTCACCGCTCAGGCCCGCATCGACGCGCCGGCCGACACGGTGTGGGCGCAGCTCACGGACTGGTCCGCGTACGGCGAGTGGAACGCGACCCACACCAGCTTCCCCCAGGGCGGCCCGACGGCCCTCGAAGCGGGCGGCACCTTCCAGGAGAACATGAAGCTGATGGGCTTCCCGGCCGAGGTGGAGTGGACGATCGAGGAGCTGGAGCCGGCCCGGGTGCTCGCCCTGCGCGGCAAGGGCCCGATGGCGGTGAGCGTCGCCACCCGCTACACGCTGACTCCGGACGGGGACGCCACGACCGTCCGCATCGACGGCGAGTTCACCGGCGCCGCGGTGTCGCTGATGGCGGGACGGCTGAAGGACTCGGGGACGGCCGCCCTGAACGAGTCGCTGCGCAAGCTGGCCGGGCTGGTGAGCTGAGGACCGTACCCGAAAAGGCGCCCCGCGGATCGCTCCACGGGGCGCCTTCGTCTCGCTGCCATGTCTCACGGCGGGGAGGCCGTCAGTCCTCGTCGGCGAGGATCAGGTACATCTTCTTGCGCGCGTCGTTGATCACGGAGATCGCCTTCTCGCGCTGTTCCTTGCTGCCGGTCTTCCAGACCTGCCCGAAGGCCTCCATGAGACCGAAGCCCGCCTGGCGGATCTCGCCGAGCGCCTCCCAGTCGACACCCTTGGAGGCGTCCTCCCAGGGCGCCTCCGGGCCATCCTCGGCCGCGGCGCGGCCGGCCTCGGTGAGGGAGAACAGCTTCTTGCCGCCCTCGCTCTCGCTGACGATCAGGCCCTCGTCCTCCAGCAGCTGGAGGGTGGGGTACACCGAGCCGGGGCTGGGCTTCCACGCCCCGCCGCTGCGCTGGGCGATCTCCTGGATCATCTCGTAGCCGTGCATCGGCCGGTCCTTGAGCAGGGCCAGGATCGAGGCGCGTACATCACCCCGCCTCGCCCTCCCCCGAGGTCCGCCGCGGCCCCTGGGCCCCCAGTGACCGGGACCGAAGCCCGGTCCCCCGAAGCCGGGTCCGCCCGGCCCGAAGGGACCGAAGGCGGCACGGCCGCCCTCGAAGCCACCTCGGCCGGTACCACCGTGTCCATGTGCGAATCCGTGGGAACGCATCGCCATCACTCCATTCCATCGTTGATCAGTCGCGATGCCTCAACGATATATCGGAATAGCTCGCCTGACAACCCTCGGTCGGTCCAGTCACCCCGAATTGGCCTTGGCCCGCGCCTTCGCCGCCCCACTACCGTCGGCTCATGCGCATCCGAATCGTCGACGCCTTCACCGACCGCCCCTTCGCCGGGAACCCGGCCGGGGTCCTGCTCCTCGACGCCTTCCCCACCGACGACTGGCTCCAGAAGGTCGCCCGGGAGGTCAACCACGCCGAGACCGCGTTCACCCACCGGCTCCCCGACCACCCGGAGGCCGACTGGGCGCTGCGCTGGTTCACCCCCGCCGCCGAGGTCGCCCTGTGCGGCCACGCCACCCTCGCCACGGCCCACGTCCTGCACGGCACGGGTGCCCATGAGGGCCCGGTGCGGTTCGCCACCCGCAGCGGCGTCCTGACCGCCACGCCCGGCGAGGACGGCTCGTTCACCCTCGACTTCCCGACGGCGCCGCTCACCGCGGCCGAGATCCCGGACGGCGTCGCCGAGGCGCTGGGCGCCGAGCCGCTGGCCGTCTTCGACACCGGCCCGAACGTGGGCGACCTGCTGGTGGAGCTCGCCGACGAGAAGACCGTGCGCGCCCTGAACCCCGATCACCGTTCCCTCGGCGCCTTCTCCGAGCGCGGCATCATCGCGACCGCCCGCGCCGAGGATCCCGCGGGCGGCTACGACTTCGTCTCCCGCTGCTTCTTCCCGAACCTCGGCATCGACGAGGACCCGGTCACCGGCAGCGCCCACACCGCACTGGCCCCGTTCTGGTCGCAGCGCCTCGGCCGCCCCGCGCTCACGGGCCTGCAGGCGTCCCCCCGCTCGGGCCTGGTCCGCACGGAGGTGCGCGGCGACCGCACCCTGCTGGGCGGCCGCGCGGTCACGGTGATCGACGGCGAGCTGCTGGCCTAGGCGCGCAGACACGCGAGGGGCGTACGCATCGCACGTACGCCCCTGTCGCGGTTCACGCCGTTCAGGCCGTGGGCAGCCAGTCCACCTTGCCCGCGAGCAGCGCGTATCCGACGAACGCGCCGATGTCGAGCAGCGAGTGCGCCACCACCAGCGGGCCGACCCGGCCCCAGCGGCGGTAGAGGTAGACGAACACCACGCCCATCACCAGGTTGCCGATGAAGCCGCCGATGCCCTGGTAGAGGTGGTACGAACCGCGCAGCACCGAGCTGGCCATCAGCGCCGCCCCGGGCGTCCAGCCCAGCTGGTGGAGCCGGCGCAGCAGATAGCCGACCACGATGACCTCTTCGAGGATCGCGTTCTGCAGCGCCGAGAGGATCAGGACCGGGTACTTCCACCACACCTCGGGCAGCGCCTCGGGGACCACGGTCAGGTTGAAGCCGAAGCCCCGGGCGGCGAGGTAGAAGGCGATGCCGCTGCTGCCGATCACGGCGGCGACGGCGGCGCCCCGGCCGAGGTCCGGCCAGGGGCGGGTGCGGTCGAACCCGAGGGCCCGCAGACCGCTGCCCTCGCGCAGCAGGAAGTGCGCGACGAGGAGGACCGGCACCAGGGACGTCGTGATCCCGAAGAGCTGCCAGGCGAGGTCCAGCCAGGGCCGCCCGGGAGCGGCGGAGGCGTTGAGGGTGGCCGCCTGGTCCTTCAGGCCGCCGGGCTTGGTGACCGAGCCGATGAAGCTGATGAGGGCGGAGACCCCGCTCGCCCCGAGCGAGAGCGCCAGCACGAGCAGCAGCTCGTCCCGGAGGATCCGGCGCGGGGGCCCCTCCTGCGGGAATGAATCGGCCACGGGGCCCGCCTCCGCCTGCACACTGCCTCCCAGGGGCACCACCGTCATAGGACGTCACAGCTTGCCCGATCAGTATGAGGCGGACGGCGGCGACCCCCGTTCCGGCACCCCTCAGCCCAGCGGCACGGTCTCCGGCAGGCCGACGGGCCAGGCGTGGACCGGCTCGCCCGCGCGCATCAGCTCGCGGTAGCGGCGGGTCGTGGCGGCCAGGGCGGCGTCCCGGGACAGCCCCTGCTCCAGGGCGCGGTGGAAGGTCGCGGACTGCCAGGAGGCCCCGTTGGTCCGCCGCCGGCAGCGCTCCTCGATCACCCCGAGGTACAGGTCGCGGTCGGCGGCCTCCACACCCCACGCGTCCAGACCGGACGCGGCGAGCGGCAGCAGTTCCTCGCGCACGAGGGTGGTCACGTCGATCTCCGTGACGCCGCCGTAGCGTCCGCGCCGGGGCCACTGCAGGCGGGCGTCGATGCCGTGCTGACAGGCGGTGTCGAAGTTGGTGGCGGCCGCCTCGAAGGGCAGCCGGGTCCACACCGGGCGCGGTTCCTCGGCGAGGGCGCGGATGAGGCCGTAGTAGAAGGCCGCGTTGGCGAGGACGTCCGTGATGGTGGGGCCGGCGGGCAGGACCCGGTTCTCGACGCGCAGGTGCGGGACGCCGTCGGCGACGCCGTAGACCGGGCGGTTCCAGCGGTAGACCGTGCCGTTGTGCAGGACGAGTTCCGCCAGTGAGGGGATGCCGCCCTCGTCGAGCACCTGGAGGGGGTCCTCGTCGTCGCAGATCGGGAGCAGGGCGGGGTAGTAGCGCAGGTTCTCCTCGAACAGGTCGTAGGCGGAGGAGATCCAGCGCTCCCCGAACCAGGTGCGCGGTCGCACCCCCTGGGCCTGGAGCTCGGGCGGGCGGGTGTCGGTGGACTGGGTGAACAGCGGCGGGCGGGACTCGCGCCACAGCTCCCGGCCGAACAGGAACGGCGAATTGGCCCCCACCGCGACCTGGACGGCGGCCACGGCCTGGGCGGCGTTCCAGACGTCGGCGAAGCGGCCCGGGGTGACCTGGAGGTGCAGCTGGACCGAGGTGCAGGCGGCCTCGGGCGCTATGGACTTCGAGGTGCAGGTCAAGTGCTCCACGCCGTCGATGTCGAGCATGAAGTCCTCGCCGCGGGCGGCCACGATCTGGTCGTTGAGCAAGGTGTAGCGGTCGACGTCGGAGAGGTTGGAGGAGACCAGGTCGTCCCGGTCGAGGGTCGGCAGAATGCCGATCATCACGATTCCCGCGTCCAGCTCACCGGCTTTCCGGTCGGCATATGCCAGCGAGGCGCGGAGTTCCTCGGCGAGCTGATCGAATACCCGGCCGCCCAGTCGGTGGGGGGCTATGTTCACCTCCAGGTTGAACATGGCGAGTTCCGTTTGGAAATCCCGGCTCGCGATCCGCTCGAGAACCTGCGCATTCAACATTCTCGGCATGCCGTCGGCTCCAGCGAGATTCAATTCGATCTCGAGCCCCATGAGGTTCTTCGGGCGATCGAACCGCTTCTCCGCCAGAAGCCGCTCCAGGCCCGCCAGACACTTCCGGAGCTTGTCGCGGTAGTGCTGGCGGTCGGACAGATCGAACCGACCTGCCTCGACCTTCTCCCCCATGGGAGCATCCCTCCTCGATCGGTCGGGCCGAAGATCGGCCGTCGGTGTCCTGGGTCAGGTGGGATGATGCCCAGCCGAAGCGATCGATAACGTCCCGCCGTGACCCTGAGCCCGCTAGGCTGTCGAACGTGACGGGCGGCACATTCGCCAGGCATGGGGCCGTGTGCAGTTTCGGGCGACCGCCGAACTCGTGAAAAACGCCGACGAGAATTGGCCGACCACTTCTCCCGCCTTCTCCGAGGTCACCGCCTTACACTCCTTCCGGAATCGGGATCAAACCCGCGGATCGCCGTCCGAATGCGCCCTTGCCGAGTGCGCCCGAAACGGCTAGACGAAACACTCACTGAACACTTGTCGTATAAACTCCGCGAACAAGGCGGATGCTTGGCGCCCGGTCGGAGAACCTGCCGCAGCGATGGACGTGCGGCGGGCCTCTCGCACACCCACGTACCCAGGACCTCGGCCCGAGCCTCTCCGCCTTCGCGAGCTGACAGCGCCGTCCGCCCCGCCCTCGCGCCACCGTGCCTGTCTCATGAGAGGCGACCCACCATGCCGCTGCATGTCCCCCCGGCTCCCGCGCCCGCACTTCGCTCCGTCATCACCGCACTCGGGTCCCCCACCGCGGTCCGCGAGGCCCGAACTCCCGCCCTGCGCTCCACCCAGGGACCCGCCACCCCCGAACTGCCGTTGCCGGTGCATGTCCTGGACGGCATCACCGCCACCGGCCCCGCCACCACCCGGCTCGCCGGCTGGCGGTTCCTGATCCGCTGCGGCGACCGTGCCGTCGCCGCCGCCGAGACCCGGCTGACGCCCGACGGGTGGGCCTTCTCGCACTTCTTCGAGGGCCCCTACATCACGTCCACCGAGCGCGCGCTGCGCCAGGCCGAGACGATGCAGGCGCCCTACCAGCCACGGCTGCTGTCCATCCCCGGCCTGTACATGCTGGCCCTGTGGCTGCACGGCGACATCGCCGCCGACGCCTCGGCCGGCCATCCCGAGCCCACGGATCTGCTGGTCCCGCTGGCCCCGGCACCGCCCGGCATCGCGGCCCACCGACCGCATCAGGCCGCCGACCTCCTCTCGGTGCTGACCCGCCGCGTGACCCGGGCCCCGCTGCTCGGCTCGCCCGCCTGACCGTTCCCTTCCGAGGGTCCCGTGCCCCGCCGCCGCTCGCCGGCCGCGGGGCACGGCGCTGGGCGCGACGGCAGCCCCACCATGGCGCTCGTACGAGCGTCGACGCGCTCCCCAGAGCCCTCGACCTGGATGGACTAGCCCCATCCGGCCCCCTCGAACCACCCGAATTGACAGTGCAGTTGGGATGAACCGTCCGCGCGGGTGATGCGTCCTCAACCTGTGAGAAGCGGTGCACCGAAATCCCTGCGGATCGACGCTCGTAGGGCAACACTGGGTTCGAACCACTTGTCGCAACGGGGGCGGCCATGAACAACACGTCACAGCGAAAGATCCCACCCATGTGCCAGCACCAGCCACCGTGTCCCTCCGCAGACTCCGCCGACCGGGAATCGGCGCGCCTCCTGGCGCACCACCCGGAACAGGGCTGGAGCCTGCTGTGCAACGGCGTTCTGCTCTTCGAGGACACCGGTGAGCTCCTGCCCGACGGTCAGATCATCGCCCCGCACCGCCCGCTGGGCGCCGGCCAGGTGGTGACCGCGGCCTGAGCACGGCCGGGCGGTCGACCGACCGCGCGGAGACCTTGGGGGCCGGTCCGCAGACCCGTTCTGCGCTCCGGCCCCGACGCACGTCCGGCGGTGGTCACTCCCCGTACCCCACCACCGTCCCTGCGGTGACGGCTACTTGAGCGCGTCCCGGATCGCGTAGTACGCGGGCTTGGGCCGCAGCTCCTCGTCCCAGGGCAGGGCGGCGCCCTCACCCTCGAAGAACGCCGGGATCCACGAGTACTTGTCCGTGTAGTCCCACAGCGTGATGCCCACGCACCGGCGCACCGCGAGGCACGCCTCGGTCAGGTCCCCGTACCACTCGGCCTGCGTGGCCAGCTTCTCCTCGTCCGCGGGCAGGTACATCCGGATGTCGACCTCGGTGAGCGCCGTCTCCAGACCGAGCCTCGAGAAGCGGCGGAGGTTGTCCTCAAGCGTGGCCGGATAGCCGTACTGCAGCGCCAGATGGGCCTGGAGGCCGATGCCGTGCAGGGGGACGCCCTGCGCCTTCAGCTCCTTGGCGAGCCGGTAGTAGGCGTCGCTCTTCGGGCCGACCGACTCGATGTTGTAGTCGTTGAGGTACAGCTTCACCCGCGGGTCGGCCTGGTGGGCCCAGCGCAGGGCGTCGGCGATGTAACCGGGGCCGAGGGTCCGGTAGAAGATCGTGTCCCGGTAGGTGCCGTCCTCGTTGAAGGCCTCGTTGACGACGTCCCAGGCGAAGACCTTGCCCCGGTAGTGCCGTACCTCCGTCTGGATGTGCTTCTTCAGTACGGCCCTCAGCTCGCCGGCCGTCCACTCGCGGCCGGTGAGCCAGTCGGGCAACTGGCTGTGCCAGACCAGGGTGTGGCCGCGGACCTTCTGGTGGTTGGCGCGGGCCAGGTCGACGATCTCGTCGCCCTGCGAGAAGTCGAAGACGCCCTGCTGGGGCTCCGTGGCGTACCACTTCATGCCGTTGCCGGGGGTGATCTGGTCGAACTCGCTGCCGAGCAGCGAGACGTACGGGGCGTCGGTGAGCTCGGGGTTGTCGGTGGCGCTGCCGAAGTAGCGGCCGTGGCGCTGGGCGAGGTCGGCGAGCGTGGGCGGCTCGTCGTGGGCCACGGCGGCCGGCCCGGTCACGGCGACCAGCACGGCGGCGAGGGCCCCGACGACTGCGAGACGGTTCTTGCGCATGGTGCGACTCCTCACGGAACAGGGGTGGGTGAGCCGTACGTCCGCGGCGCGGGTCATCCCTTCGTGGCGCCGGCGGTGAGACCGCCGACGAGCTGGCGCTCGGCGACGGCGTAGAAGGCGAGGGCGGGGACCATGGCGAGGACGAGATAGGCGAACACCCGGGCCACGTCCTGCGAGTACTGGCCCTGGAACTGCTGAACGCCGATCGGGATGGTCCACCAGGTGGGCTCGTTGAAGACGAGCAGCGGCAGGAAGAAGTTGTTCCAGCTGGTGACGACGGCCAGCACCGAGACGGTGCCGAGCGCGGGCCGCGCCATGGGCAGCAGCACCCGCCAGAAGAAGCCGAGCGGACCGCAGCCGTCGAGGGTGGCCGCCTCCTCCAGCTCACCGGGGATCTGCCGGAAGAAGCCGCGCAGGATGATGATGGTCATCGGCAGCCCGAAGGCGGCCTGCGGCAGGATCACACCCAGGGGGTTGTCCAGCAGGTTCATCTCGCGCAGCAGCAGGAACAGCGGCAGCGCCGCCACCGCGAAGGGGAACATCAGGCCCATCGTGAACAGGGTGAACAGCACCTCCCTGCCCCGGAAGGCGAACCGCGCGAAGGAGAACGCGGCGAGCGCCGAGGCGGCGACCACGAGGGCCGTCGTGGCCACGGCGATCAGGGTGCTGTTGCCGACCAGCCGCCAGAAGTCGCCCGTGGCCAGGATGTCGGTGTAGTTGCCGGTCACCCAGGGGTCGGGCAGCCCGATGGGGTTGCGGGAGAGCTGGTCGGTGGACTTGAAGCCGGAGAGCACCGCGTACAGCAGGGGGATGCCCATCACCGCACCGACCACGATCAGGACGACGTGCAGCGGCAGGGAACGCCCGCGCTTGGTGGAACGGACGGTCACGTGCCGCCTCCCCGCATGGTGGTGGTCGCGCCCTCCAGGTCCCGGCGGAGCACGAACCGCTGGTAGGCGAGGGCGAAGACGAGGCTGATGCCGAACATGACCACGCTGATCGCGCTGGCATATCCGACCTGGTAGCGCTTGAAGCCGAACTGGAACATGGTCACGGCCATGGTCTCGGAGTGATGGTCGGGGCCGCCCGCGGTGACCACCCAGACGAGGTCGAAGAGCTGGATCGCCCCGATGACGGACAGGAAGACGCTGATCCGCAGGGTGGGCGCGAGCAGCGGCAGGGTGACACTGCGGAACCGCTGCCAGGGGCCGGCGCCGTCGATCAGCGCCGCCTCGTGCAGTTCCTTGGGGATGGACTGGAGTCCGGCCAGGTAGAGCATCATGTGGAAGCCGAAGTACTTCCAGGTCATGACCAGGAAGAGGGTGGCCATCACCATGTCGGGATCGGCGAACCACTCACCGCCCAGCCCTTCCAGGCCCACCCCGTCGAGGATCTCGTCGGCGAGCCCCTCGCCCGGCGCGAAGATCATGGCGAACAGCACACCGGTGATGGCCTCGGAGAGCACGTACGGCGCGAAGAACAGCATCCGGTACACGGCCCGGCCGCGCATGCGCTGGTTGAGCGCGACGGCCATGGCGAGCGCGAACGGCAGTTGCAGCACCAGCGAGAGCACGACCAGGAAGAGGCAGCGCCACAGGTCGCCGAGGAAGACCGGGTCCTTGAAGAGGCGGGTGAAGTTGTCGACGCCGATGTAGTCGGAGGGCATGCCGAAGCCGCCCCACCGGAAGAAGGCGGCGTACAGCGCGAACAGGATCGGCAGCAGGACCAGGACGCCGAACAGGGCGAGGGCGGGCACCTGGAAGGAGACCGCGGTGAGCCAGTTCAGCGCCCGGCGCCTGGCCCGCCCCCGGCCCGCCGGAGCGGCCGGGGGCGGGAGGTCGAGGCCGGGACCGCTCCGTTCGTCCTTGAGCGAGGTGAAGGTCATCTGCGCCTACTGCTCTTCCTTCGCGACCTGGGTGATCGAGTCGGCGACCTGCTCGGGCGACTTGGACCCGGCGATCAGCGCCCCGACGCTGTCGTTGACCTCCTGGCCGAGGGCGGGCGCGTACGCCTGGTCGAGGTAGAGCTGGAACCCGGTCGCGGCCGTCAACTGCTGCTGTACGGCCTTGATGTTGGGGTCGGTGATGGCGCTCGCGGCAGCCGGGACGACGGGGAGCACGCCGGTCTTCTTGACCAGTTCGCGGTCGGTCGCCTCCGAGGCGAAGAACTTCAGGAAGTCCACCGCCGCCTGCGGGGCGCCGCTGCGCAGGGCGTGCCCGCCGCCTCCGCCGAACACCTCGGTGATCGCGCCCTGTCCGCCCTCGACCGTGGGGAAGGGGAAGAAGCCGAGGTCGTCCCCGAGGCCCTTTCCGGCGTCAGCCTGCACGACGGGCGCCCACTGGCCCATGAGCTCCATGGCCGCCTTGCCGTTGCCGACGGTGGCCGCCTGCCCGGTGGGCCCGGAGTAGGAGGCGCCGAGGAAGCCCTTCTGGAACGGCTCCAGTTCGACGAGTTCCTTGAGGTGCTCGCCGGCCTGGACGAGACCGGGGGCGGTGAAGTCCTTGTCCTCGTTGGCCTTCTGCAGGGCGCCGGCACCGGCGGTGCGCATGGCCAGGTAGGCCCAGTAGTACATGCCGGTCCAGGTCTCCTTGCCCGCGAGGGCGAGCGGAGTGACACCGGCGGACTTCAGCTTGCCGACCGCCTCCAGGAAGGCGCTCCAGGTGGCGGGGGGCCCGCTGATGCCCGCCTTCTTGAACAGCGCCTTGTTGTACCAGAAGCCGATCATGCCGATGTCGAAGGGAATGCCGTACAGCTTCTCGTCGACCAGGTACGGCTCCTTGGCGACGGGCACCAGCCCTTCGGCCCAGTCCTTGGTGCGGTCCGTGAGGTCCTCGACCAGGCCGGCGTCGATCTGCTGGCGCAGGACGCCCCCGCCCCAGGTGTGGAAGATGTCCGGAAGCTTCCCGGAGGCGGTCAGCGCCGTCATCTTCGACTTGTAGGCGTCGTTCTCCAACTGGACGATCTTTATCTTCACCTTGGGGTTCTGGGCCTCGAACTTCTTTGCGAGAGCTGCCCATACGTCCTTCGTGGGCTGAGTGGTGGAGATGTTCCACCACTCGACCGTGGTCGTGCCGTCGGACGACCCTCCGTCCGAGTCGCCGCCGCAGCCGCTCAGTGCCGTCATGCTCAGACCGGCTGCGGCGGAGGCCGCCAGGAAGCCGCGGCGGGACAGTGCCGGGTCGCCCATCATGCACTCCTCGATTTCGAAAGTTTCGGTGTGAATCCAGAAAGCTTCGCTGCTGCCGCACCCTAGAGACAGCTCTCGACGGGTGGCAACCCCTCGTGCACAGGGAATCCGACTCCGACGCGTCCAAGGTCGGGAGGAAGCCGGGTTCAGCCGGCCTCCGGGCCCCGCTCCCGGTACTCGAACCAGTCGAACGCCGCGCTGCCCGCGGTGACATACATGCCGATGACCCGTCCGGTGAAGCCGCCCACGACCTGGGTGGAGAGATACCGCCCGTCCAGTTCGGCCACCGTGCGGGCGCCCTGCGGGCTTTCGACCGAGAAGACGATCGTGTCGGGCCCGCCGGGGCGCACACCCTCCGCGGGCGGCGGCGCGGCGGCCGTACGGAACTCGACAGCCAGGGTCACGGGCCCGGCGGGCACGGGGAGTTGGGCCACGCACTGGCGCAGCGGGCCGATCCGGGCCAGCACGCTCACCGTGCCGTCGTGCGCCTCGACGTCGTAGTGGTGCGCCTCGTCCATGCGGACCGACAGGCCCGCGCGGCTGCCCGGGGCGCCGTCGAGGCGGGTCGCCACCCGGCAGTCGTGGTGCTGCTGGCGACGGCCGACGAAGGTGTGGCCCGGCCGGTCGAGGCTGTCGCCGGTGGCGTGCAGGGTGAGCCATCCCGGGCGCTCGGCGGTCGACCACTCCGGGCGGCGGCGCGGGGAGATGAAGTGCGGGGCAAGGACGGGCGCGTCGAAGTCGTCCCGGGCGGGCTCGGGCGGGAAGGGGTGCAGGGCGGCCGGTGCCTCGTACCGCTCGCGCACCGTGCCGACGAACGGCCAGCCGTCCACCCACTCCACCGGGGCCAGGAAGGTCTCCCGGCCGAGGACGTGGAACTTCGGGAAGAAGCCGCGCGGACGCGTCCCGAGCAGCACCATCCACCACCTGCCGTCGGCCGTCCGGACGAGGTCCGCGTGACCGGTGCACCGGATGGGCAGCCCGGTGCTGCGATTGCTCACCACGGGGTTGTGCGGGGCCGGTTCGAAGGGTCCCCGGGGCGTGCGCGCCCGGGCGATCGACACGCTGTGCCCGTCCGCGGTGCCGCCCTCGGCGACCATCAGGTACCACCACGCCCCGACGCGGTACAGATGCGGCCCCTCGGGATCCGCCATGCCCGTTCCGGACCAGACGGGGAGCGGCCCTTCCAGCACCTTCCCGGCCACCGGGTCGATGCGCGCGAGCCCCACCCCGGCGACGGCGCTCCAGCACGTGCCGTCCACGTCCCAGGCCAGGTCGGGGTCGATCCCGGGCAGGTCGATCCACACCGGGTCCGACCAGGGGCCCTCGGGGCGGTCGGCGGTGACGAGGAAATTGCCCCCCGCGCCGACGTTGGTGGTGATGACGTGAAAGCGGCCCTCGTGGTGGCGGATCGTGGGTGCGTAGATGCCGTCGGAGGCGCGCAGGTCGTGCGGCACCTCGAACTGCTCGGGCCGGTCGAGGACATTGCCGATCTGCCGCCAGTTGACGAGGTCGCGGCTGTGGAAGAGCGGCAGTGCGGGAAAGTACTCGAAACTGGAGCAGACCAGGTAGTAGTCCTCACCGACCCGGCACACACTGGGGTCGGGGTGGAAGCCGGCGAGGACGGGGTTGTCGTACGTCCGCATGCGTCAGTCCTTCCGAGGACCGAGCGAAACATTCGGTCCGGTGGGCGAACATTACGGAGCGGACTGTAAGGGGACCGGCGAGGGCGGACAAGAAGCCCTGTCGGCCCCCGGGCGTTCAGCGGCCGTCGATCACCTCCTTGAGCGCGAGGTTGAGTGCGAGCACGTTCACGCGGGGTTCACCGATGAAGCCGAGGGTGCGTCCCTCGACGTGGTCGGCGACGAGCCGCCGGACGCGGGCGAGGGAGAGGTCGTTGCGGTCGGCGACCCGGTGGACCTGGAGTTCGGCGTAGGCCGGGGAGATGTCCGGGTCGAGTCCCGAGCCGGAGGAGGTGACGGCGTCGGGGGGTACGTCGGAGGGCCTGACCCGGTGGCCGGCGGTCGAGTTCTCCTCGGCGACCTCGGCCTTGGCCTCCTCGATCCACCGGACGAGCTCGGGGCTGTCCGCCGAGCGGTTGGTCGCGCCGGAGACGGTCAGCCGGTACTGGGTGTTGACCGTGTTCTCCCCCAGTCCGCCCGCGGGGCGGGGCTGGAAGTAGTCCAGGCCGTAGCCCTGTTGTCCGATCAGGGCGGAGCCGACGACCCGGCCGTCCGCCGTCACCTCCGAGCCGTTCGCCTCGGTACGGAAGAGCGCCTGCGCCACACCTGTGACGGCCAGCGGATACAGGACGCCGGTGAGCAGGGTCATCACCAGCAGCGCCCGGAGCGCCGCGCCCAGCAACCGGCCTGTGTTCACCACGGAGTTGTTGTTCATGGTCCTTCACCCGATCCCGGGGATCAGCGAGACGATCAGATCGATGAGCTTGATGCCGACGAACGGGGCGATCAGTCCGCCGAGTCCGTAGACCGCGAGGTTGCGGCGGAGCATCCGGTCCGCGCTCATCGGCCGGTACCGCACCCCGCGCAGCGCGAGCGGCACCAGCGCGATGATGATCAGCGCGTTGAAGACGACCGCGGACAGGATCGCCGAGTCCGGCGAGGACAGGCGCATGATGTTCAGCCTGTCCAGGCCCGGATGGACGGCCGCGAACAGCGCCGGGATGATCGCGAAGTACTTCGCTACGTCGTTGGCGATCGAGAAGGTGGTCAGCGCGCCCCGGGTGATCAGCAACTGCTTGCCGATCTCCACGATCTCGATCAGCTTCGTCGGATCCGAGTCGAGGTCGACCATGTTGCCCGCCTCCTTGGCGGCCGACGTCCCCGTGTTCATCGCCACGCCGACGTCCGCCTGGGCGAGCGCGGGGGCGTCGTTCGTCCCGTCGCCCGTCATCGCGACCAGCTTTCCGCCGGCCTGCTCCCGCTTGATCAGCGCCAGCTTGTCCTCGGGGGTCGCCTCCGCGAGGAAGTCGTCGACGCCGGCCTCCGCCGCGATGGCCTTGGCGGTGAGCGGGTTGTCCCCCGTGATCATGACGGTCCGGATGCCCATCCGGCGCAGTTCCCCGAACCGCTCGCGCATGCCCTCCTTGACCACGTCCTTGAGGTGGATGACGCCGAGCACGCGGGCCCCGTCGGCGTCCTCGACCGCGACCAGCAGAGGCGTACCGCCCGCCGCGGCTATCAGCTCGGCCGACTCCCGGGCGTCCTCGGCGCCTCGGCCGCCCTGCCCGCCCACCCAGGACAGCACCGAACCGGCCGCGCCCTTGCGGACCTTGCGCCCGGCGACGTCCACCCCCGACATCCGGGTCTGTGCGGTGAAGGGGATCCACCGCGCGTGCGCCGACTCGCCCTCGCGCCGCTCAGGCAGCCCGAACCGTTCCGTGGCCAGGGCGACGACCGAACGGCCCTCGGGCGTCTCGTCGGCCAGCGACGACAGCCGGGCGGCCTCCGCCAGCTCGACGGCGGTCACCCCGCGCACCGGCACGAATTCCACCGCCTGCCGGTTGCCGTGCGTGATGGTGCCGGTCTTGTCGAGCAGCAGCGTGGAGACATCGCCCGCGGCCTCGACGGCCCGCCCCGACAGGGCGAGCACGTTGCGCTGCACCAGCCGGTCCATGCCCGCGATGCCGATCGCGGAGAGCAGGGCGCCGATGGTGGTCGGGATCAGACAGACCAGCAGCGCCACCAGCACGACCATCGTCGGACGGGCGCCCGCGTGGTCGGCGAGCGGCGGAAGGGTGGCGCAGGCGAGCAGGAACACGATCGTCAGCGACGCCAGCAGGATGTTCAGCGCGATCTCGTTCGGCGTCTTCTGCCGCGCGGCGCCCTCGACCAGGTTGATCATCCGGTCGACGAACGTCTCCCCCGGCCTGGTCGTGATCTTCACGACGATCCGGTCGGAGAGCACGGTGGTGCCGCCGGTGACGGCCGAGCGGTCCCCGCCCGACTCCCGTACGACAGGCGCCGACTCACCGGTGATCGCCGACTCGTCGACGCTGGCCACGCCCTCGACGACGTCCCCGTCACCGGGGATGACGTCACCCGCCTCGCAGACGACCAGATCGCCGACCTGCAGCTCGGTCCCGGCGACCACGGTCCCGTCGGTCCTGCGGGCCATCGTGCCGGTCCTGGCCCGGCGCAGGGTGTCCGCCTGCGCCTTGCCGCGTCCTTCGGCCACGGCCTCCGCGAGGTTCGCGAAGAGGACCGTCAGCCACAGCCAGGCGCTGATCGCCCAGCCGAACCCGTCCTCGGGGTCCGCGAAGGAGAACCCGGTGGTCAGCACCGAGCCGACCAGCACCACGAACATCACGGGGGACTTGATCATCACCCGCGGATCGAGCTTGCGGACGGCGTCCGGCAGGGACCGCAGCAGCTGCTGCGGCGCGAACAGGCCCGCGCCGACGGTGTGCGGGGCCCGCGCAGGGGCGGGGGCGGTCAGGGTGTCCTCGTGCTGCGTCACGTCGATGGTCATGCCGCCAACCCCTCGGCGAGCGGTCCCAGCGCGAGAGCCGGGAAGTAGGTCAGTCCGGTGATGATCAGGATGGCGCCCACCAGCACGCCGGTGAACAGCGGTTTCTCGGTGCGCAGGGTGCCCGCGGTGACCGGCACCGGCCGCTGCCCGGCGAGCGAGCCGGCCAGCGCCAGCACGAACACCATGGGCAGGAAGCGGCCGAGGAGCATGCACAGGCCGAGGGTGCTGTTGAACCACTGCGTGTCCGCGTTGAGCCCGGCGAAGGCCGAGCCGTTGTTGTTGGCGGCGGAGGTGTAGGCGTAGAGGATCTCGGAGAACCCGTGCGCCCCGCCGTTGGCCATCGAGTGGGGCGGAGTGGGCAGGGCCATCGCCGCGGCGGTGAGGACCAGCACCAGGGCCGGGGTGACGAGGATGAAGCAGGCCGCAGCCTTGATCTCCCGGGTGCCGATCTTCTTCCCCAGGTATTCGGGCGTACGACCGACCATCAGACCGGCGAGGAACACCGCGATGATCGCCATGACCAGCATGCCGTACAGGCCGGAGCCGGCGCCGCCGGGCGCGATCTCGCCGAGCATCATGCCGAGCAGGGCGATGCCGCCGCCGAGCCCGGTGAAGGAGGAGTGGAAGGAGTTCACCGCACCGGTCGAGGTGAGCGTCGTCGACGTGGCGAAGAGGGAGGAGGGGCCGATCCCGAAGCGGACCTCCTTGCCCTCGTACGCCCCGCCGGCGATTTCCGGCGCCGGGCCGTGATGGGCGAACTCGGCCCACATCATCAGTGCCGCGAAGCCGAGCCAGATGACGCCCATGGCGGCGAGGACGGCGTACCCCTGCCGGACCGAGCCGGTCATCACCCCGAACGTCCGGGTCAGGGAGAACGGGATGACGAGCATCAGGAAGATCTGGAAGAGGTTCGTGAACGGCGTCGGATTCTCGAACGGATGCGCGGAGTTGGCGTTGAAGTAGCCGCCACCGTTGGTGCCCAGCAGCTTGATGGCTTCCTGCGAGGCGACGGCACCCCCGTTCCACTCCCGCGCGCCACCCGTGAACTGGCCGACCTCATGGATGCCGGAGAAGTTCTGGATGACTCCGCAGGCGGCGAGCACGACTGCCGCGACGACGGCGAGCGGCACCAGTACGCGTACGATGCCGCGCACCAAGTCAGTCCAGAAGTTGCCCAGTTCACCGGTGCGCGACCGCGCGAACCCGCGTATCAGGGCGACCGCGACGGCCATGCCGACCGCGGCGGAGACGACGTTCTGCACGGCGAGGCCGGCGGTCTGCACGACATGGCCCATGGCCTGTTCACCGGCGTAGGACTGCCAGTTGGTGTTGGTCACGAAGGACACGGCGGTGTTGAACGCCTGGTCCGGATCGATCGACGTGAAGCCCAGCGAGCCGGGCAGTACGCCCTGGAGCCGCTGGAGGGCGTACAGGAGGAGGACTCCGACGAGCGAGAAGGCCAGCAGGGCGCGCAGATAGGCGGGCGGGCGCATCCGGGTGTCGGGGTCGGCTCCGATCGTCCGGTAGATCCACTTCTCGACGCGCCAGTGCCGGTCGCCGGAGTAGACCCGGGCCAGGTGGTTGCCGAGGGGGATGTGGACGAGGGCGAGCGCCCCTGCCAGTGCCAGCAGCTGGAGCACGCCGGCGAGTACGGGACCCATCAGCGCTCAGAACCTCTCGGGGAAGATCAGGGCGAGGACGAGATAGCCCAGCAGGGCGACGGCCACGACGAGGCCGACGACGTTCTCGGCGGTCACAGCCTGGTCACCCCCTTGGCGACGAGAGCCACCAGCGCGAAGACCGCGACCGTGGTGACGACGAAGGCCGCATCGGCCATCGTGAGCTCCTGGAGTTGAGATGCGGTGTGAAACAGGGACGGGTAGAGCGAACCTCTCCCCTGACCGCATCCGACCGTTGTTGACAGCTCCCATACGGTCTGCCGTCCACCCTTGACGGTTCTCTTACGCCGACGGCCGAAAGCCGTGGTCGACGCCCTATCGTGACCGGCATGCAGTCCTACACGATCGGCCAGGCCGCACGACTTCTCGGGGTCAGCCCGGACACCGCCCGCCGCTGGGCGGACGCGGGCCGGATGGCGACCCATCGCGACGACAGCGGCCGGCGGCTCATCGACGGCCGGGACCTGGCCGAGTTCTCGGTGGAGCTCGCCAGGACGGCGACCGCACCCGACGAGGAGGCCCCCTACACCTCGGCCCGCAACGCCTTCCCCGGCATCGTCACCGCGATCAAACTCGGTGACGTGGCCGCCCAGGTGGATATCCAGGCGGGCCCGCACCGGCTGGTCTCCCTGCTCACCCGGGAGGCCGTGGAGGAGCTGGGCCTGGAGGTCGGCATGGAGGCCACGGCCCGGGTGAAGTCGACAAACGTACACATCGACCGCGCGTGAGCGGTGCCGCACATACGAACCTCCACCCTCCTCTCCCCTTGCTCATACGAAGGACCAGGAGACTTACCCCTCGCATCTGCGTAAGTATGATCGGCGTATGCGAGGGGAAGCCCGGCGGTCAGTCCCGGCGGCTTCCTCCCCAGAAGACCGAGGGAGTGGACCCGTGATGACCCTTTACGCCCGCCGGACCCGCAGAACCGTGCAGGCAGCCGGCGCGGGAGCCGCCGTACTGCTCCTGCTGAGCGCCTGCTCCTCGTCGTCCGAGTCCTCCTCCGAGGCGTCCGGCTCCTCGGGCTCGCCCAAGCTCTCCGGCACGGTCACCGTGTTCGCCGCCGCCTCCCTCCAGGAAAGCTTCACCGAGCTCGGTGAGACGTTCGAGAAGGAGCACCCCGGCACCGAGGTCACCTTCAGCTTCGGCGGCAGCGACACCCTCGCGGCGAACATCACGGGCGGCGCTCCCGCGGACGTGTTCGCCGCTGCCAGCCCGAAGACCATGGAGATCGTGACGGCCGCAAAGGACGTGGCGGGCACCCCGTCCACCTTCGCCCGCAACCAACTGGAGATCGCCACCCTGCCGGGCAACCCCGACCGGATCTCCTCCCTGAAGGACCTCACCGCGCCAGGCCTGAAGGTCG
Organism: Streptomyces sp. YS415; assembly: GCF_023544665.1. Lineage (GTDB taxonomy): Bacteria > Actinomycetota > Actinomycetes > Streptomycetales > Streptomycetaceae > Streptomyces. Next base: position 7,349 of record NZ_JAMJFL010000010.1, on the reverse strand, counting down.
TCCTGTGCGACAGGACCGTGCCGTGCGGCGCCGCGGCGGACAAGGCACTGACGGCAGCGGGCCTGAAGGTCACGCCGGTCTCCTACGAGCAGGACGTCAAGGGCGCCCTGACGAAGGTGGAGCTCAAGGAGGCCGACGCCGCCGTCGTGTACCGGACGGATGTGCAGGCGGCGGGTGACAAGGTGGACGGCGTGGACTTCCCCGAGGCCGCCGACGCCATCAACGACTACCCGATCGCCCTCCTCAAGGACGCGCCGAACCCGGACACGGCCAAGGCGTTCATGGCACTGGTGCGGTCCGCCGAGGGCCAGAAGGTCCTGACCGAGGCCGGGTTCCTGAAGCCGTGACGCACCCCGCCGAGACCTTGAAGGGCGGACCCCGGCGCCCGCGGCCCCGTCTGGTGCCGCTGCCGCTGCTGCTCCCCGCCCTCCTGGGTCTGGCGTTCCTGGTCGTCCCCCTGATCGCCCTGCTGGTCCGCACCCCGTGGAGCACCCTCCCGGACCAGCTGACCAGCCCCGAGGTCTGGGACGCCCTGCGGCTGTCCCTGCTCTGCGCGACGGCGGCCACCGCGCTGAGCCTGTTCCTGGGGGTCCCCCTGGCCTGGCTGCTGGCCCGGACCGACTTCCCCGGCCGCGGTCTGGTCCGCGCCCTGGTGACGCTGCCCCTCGTCCTGCCCCCGGTGGTGGGCGGTGTGGCGCTGCTCCTGGCGCTGGGCCGCAACGGCGTGGTGGGCCAGTGGCTGGACAACTGGTTCGGCGTCACCCTGCCGTTCACGACGGCGGGAGTGGTGGTGGCGGAGACCTTCGTGGCGATGCCGTTCCTCGTCATCAGCGTCGAAGGCACGCTCCGGGCGGCGGACCCCCGCTACGAGGAGGCGGCCATGACCCTGGGCGCGTCCCGCTTCACGGCGTTCCGCAGGGTGACGCTGCCGCTGATCGCGCCGGGCATCGCGGCCGGAGCGGTCCTCGCCTGGGCCCGCGCCCTGGGCGAGTTCGGCGCCACCATCACCTTCGCGGGCAACTTCCCGGGCCGGACCCAGACCATGCCCCTCTCGGTCTACCTGGCCCTGCAATCCGACCCAGCAGCCGCCATCGCCCTGAGCCTGGTGCTCCTGGCGGTGTCCATCACGGTGCTGGCCGCACTCCGGGACCGATGGATGACGACCCCATGACCGACACCCCCCAGGGCCTGGCCACCCGCCTGGTCGTCGACCGGGACACCTTCCACCTCGACATCGGGCTCACCGCCGCCCCCGGCGACGTCGTGGCCCTGCTCGGCCCCAACGGCGCGGGCAAGACCACCGCCCTGCGGGCCCTCGCCGGCCTGGTCCCCCTGACCGCCGGCCACCTCCACCTCGACGGCACCCCCCTGGACCGCACACCCCCCGAGCACCGCCCCGTGGGCGTCGTCTTCCAGGACTACCTCCTCTTCCCCCACCTCACCGCCCTCGACAACGTCGCCTTCGGCCCCCGCTGCCAGGGCGCCACCAAGGCCGACGCCCGCGCCCAGGCACACACCTGGCTGGACCGCATGGGCCTCGCCGACCACGCGCACGCCAAACCCCGCCACCTCTCCGGCGGCCAGGCCCAACGCGTCGCGCTGGCCCGCGCCCTTGCCACGAGCCCCCGCCTCCTGCTCCTCGACGAGCCCCTCGCGGCCCTGGACGCCCGCACCCGTCTGGAGGTCCGGGCCCAGCTGCGCCGCCACCTCGCCGAGTTCGCGGCGGTGGCGGTCCTGGTCACCCACGACCCCCTGGACGCCATGGTCCTGGCCGACCGGCTGGTCGTCATCGAGCAGGGCCGGATCGTCCAGGAGGGCACCCCCTCGGACATCGCCCGCCACCCCCGCACGGACTACATCGCCCAGCTGGTGGGCCTGAACCTCTACAAGGGCACGGCCGAAGGCCATACGGTCCGGCTGGACACGGGCCCCCTCATCACCACCACCGAGGACCTCGCCGGCCCGGTGTTCGTCGCGTTCCCCCCAGGCGCGGTCACCCTGTTCCGCGACCGCCCCACCGGCGCCAGCGCCCGCAACCTCTGGCACTGCCGGGTCGAAGGGCTGGAGACCCACGGCGACCAGATCCGCGCCGCCCTCACCGGCGAACTCCCCCTCGCCGCCGACCTCACCACGGTCGCCGCGGCAGAGCTGGACCTGCACCCGGGGGCCCCTGTCTGGGCGACGGTCAAGGCGACGCAGACCCACGCGTACCCCGCATAGGCCGGTCCGACCAGCAGAAAACAGCAAAGGGGCTCCCCCGGGCCGTACCGCCCTGGGGAGCCCTTCGCCTACGCCGGATCAGTCCTCGTACGCGTCCATCGGCGGGCACGAGCAGACCAGGTTCCGGTCACCGAAGGCCTGGTCGATACGGCGCACCGGCGGCCAGTACTTGTCCGCGGCCGAGACCCCGCCCGGGAACACGGCCTCCTCACGGCTGTACGCGTGCTCCCACTCGCCGCCCAGCGCGGCGGCGGTGTGCGGAGCGTTCCGCAGCGGGTTGTCGTCCGCGGCCCACTCCCCGGAACCGACCTTCTCGATCTCCCCGCGGATGGCGATCATCGCCTCGCAGAACCGGTCCAGCTCGATGAGGTCCTCGGACTCGGTCGGCTCGATCATCAGCGTGCCCGCCACCGGGAAGGACATCGTCGGCGCGTGGAAGCCGTAGTCGATGAGGCGCTTGGCGACATCGTCGACGCTCACGCCGGTGGCCTTGGTCAGCTCCCGCAGATCGATGATGCACTCGTGCGCGACCAGCCCGCCGGGACCGGTGTACAGCACCGGGTAGTGCGGCTCGAGGCGCTTGGCGATGTAGTTCGCGCTGAGCACGGCGACCTGCGTGGCCCGCTTCAGCCCTTCGCCGCCCATGAGCCGGACGTACGACCACGAGATCGGCAGGATGCCCGCGGAACCCCACGGCGCCGCCGAGATCGGCCCGACACCGGTCTCGGGCCCGGCACTCGGCTGCATCGGGTGGTTCGGCAGATACGGCGCCAGGTGCGCCCGGACACCGACCGGACCGACGCCCGGACCACCGCCGCCGTGCGGGATGCAGAAGGTCTTGTGCAGGTTCAGGTGCGAGACGTCACCGCCGAAGTGACCCGGCTTGGCCAGGCCCACCAGGGCGTTGAGGTTGGCGCCGTCGACGTAGACCTGGCCGCCCGCCTCGTGCACCTGCGCGCAGATGTCGGCGACGTGCTCCTCGAAGACACCGTGCGTGGAGGGGTACGTGATCATCAGCACCGACAGCTCGTCGCGGTACTGCTCGATCTTCGCCCGCAGGTCCTCGACGTCGATCTCGCCGTCCCCGGCGGTCTTGACGACGACGACCTTCATGCCCGCCATCACGGCGCTGGCGGCGTTGGTGCCGTGCGCGGAGGACGGGATGAGGCAGACGGTGCGCTGCTCGTCGCCGTTGGCCCGGTGGTAGCCGCGGACGGCGAGCAAACCGGCCAGCTCGCCCTGCGAGCCGGCGTTCGGCTGGAGGCTGACCTTGTCGTACCCGGTGACCTCGGCGAGACGTTCCTCCAGCTCGCGGATGAGCGTGAGGTAGCCCCCGGCCTGCTCCTCGGGCGCGAAGGGGTGCAGCTGCCCGAATTCGGGCCAGGTCACCGGCTCCATCTCGGTCGTCGCGTTCAGCTTCATCGTGCAGGAACCCAGCGGGATCATGCCGCGGTCGAGCGCGTAGTCACGGTCGGCGAGGCGGCGCAGGTAACGCAGCATCGCGGTCTCCGAGCGGTACTGGTGGAAGACCGGGTGGGTCAGGAACTCGTCCTGGCGCACCAGCGCCGCCGGCAACGCGTCCTCGGCCCGGACGTCCAGCGCCTCGACGTCCCCGTCGACCCCGAAGGCGCTCCACACGGCACCGAGCTGGGCCCGGCCGGTGGTCTCGTCGCAGGCGAGGGAGACGTGGTCGGCGTCGACCAGCCACAGATTCACGCCGTTGTCCCGCGCGGCCGCGACGACCTCGGCGGCCCGTCCGGGCACCCGCATGGTGAGCGTGTCGAAGTAGGAGCCGTGCACGACCTCGACCCCGCCGGCGGTGAGTCCAGCGGCCAGGATCGAGGTGTAGCGGTGGACCCGCCGGGCGATGCTCTTCAGCCCTTCGGGCCCGTGGTAGACGGCGTACATGCCGGCCATGACGGCGAGCAGCACCTGCGCCGTACAGATGTTGCTGGTCGCCTTCTCCCGGCGGATGTGCTGCTCACGCGTCTGCAGCGCGAGGCGGTAGGCCCGGTTGCCGTCGGCGTCCACGGACACTCCGACCAGCCGGCCGGGCAGGCTGCGCGCGAACTTCTCGTGCACGGCCATGTAGCCGGCGTGCGGACCGCCGAAGCCCATCGGCACACCGAAGCGCTGCGTGGTGCCGACCGCGATGTCCGCGCCCAGCTCGCCCGGCGAGGTCAGCAGCGTCAGCGCGAGCAGATCGGCGGCGACGGTGACCAGCGCGCCCAGCTCATGGGCCTGCTCGATGACGGGCTTGATGTCCCGTACGGCACCGGAGGCGCCGGGGTACTGGATGAGCACGCCGTTGATCTCGCGCGAGGCGATCTCGGCCGGGATGCCCTCGCTCAGATCGGCGACGACCACCTCGACGCCCGTCGGCTCGGCCCGCGTCTCGATCACGGCGATGGTCTGCGGAAGGGCGTCCGCGTCGATCAGGAACAGGCCCTTCTTGTTCTTGCCCATGCGCCGGGACAGGGCCATGGCCTCCGCGGCGGCCGTGCCCTCGTCGAGCAGCGAGGCACCGGAGGTGGGCAGCCCGGTGAGCTCGGCGACCATCGTCTGGAAGTTCAGCAGGGCCTCGAGGCGGCCCTGCGAGATCTCCGGCTGGTACGGCGTGTAGGCCGTGTACCAGGCCGGGTTCTCCATGACGTTGCGCAGGATGACGGGCGGGGTGAACGTGCCGTAGTACCCGAGCCCGATCATGGAGTCGAGCACCTGGTTGCGGTCGGCGAGGCTCCGCAGCTCGGCAAGCACCTCGGCCTCGGTGCGCGCGCCCGGCAGGTCGAGGGCGTCGGCGTTCTTGATCACATCCGGCACCGCGGCGGCGGTGAGCTCGTCCAGCGAGCCGTAGCCGACCTGGGCGAGCATCTTGGCCCGAGCCTCATGGTCAGGACCGATATGACGCTGCTCGAAGGGGATCCCTTGCTCGAGCTCGGAGAGCGGAATGCGATAGGCGGTCATTGCGGAGGCCTCCTGGTCGACACGACCTTCGAGGGGCACCACGGCACGGGTACCCGGACGGCCTCCCCCTCTGTCATCTCAACCTGAGAGCTTCACCGGAGGCACGCGGGCGTCCGGCTTTCACCGTCGGTGAGAGCGGGAGCCGTCGGCGGCACCCGCTCTGCTTTCCAGAGTGACCTCGTCCGTGCGGTACGTGGGCCTGAGAGATTCCGGGGAGGATTTGCTCCTTCGGCGCCTCCGGATGGTGTCCGGAGGACTCTCCCGCACGGGGTCAGCAGCCGCTGTCAGCCTACCAGCGAGGTCAACGCCCAGGCGTTCGAGTGGCCGGGGGCCCGAATGTGCTCTTTCGTAGTGCTTACGGATGAGTTGCGACCAAGTGGAGGGCACGTGCAGACCGACATCGATCCGCGCAACCTGATCGGCCGCAAGGCGTTCGACCGCAACGGTACAAAACTCGGCACCATCGACGAGGTCTACCTCGACGACGCCACCGGCGTACCGGAGTGGGCAGCCATACGCACGGGCCTGTTCAGCAGGGACGCCTTCGTCCCCCTGGAGCCCAGCGAACTGGTGGAGGGCACCCTGCGCGTCCCCTTCGACCGCTCCCTCATCAAGGACGCCCCCGACTTCGGAGTGGGCCGCCACCTCTCCCCCGAGCAGGAACTCCAGCTCTACCACCACTACGGCCTGGACCTGACCTCCCCCCCACCCCCCGACCACGACTTCGGCAAATTGGCAAACACAGAAGAAGCAGACACCTGACCCGCCCCACACAACTTCGCCGCAGCTGCGCGGCCCCATAGCCGCGCGCCGCATGCCCCGCCAATCCCACAGCCGCGCGAAGGCGCTCCCCTCGGCCCCGCAGCCTCGTCCCGCGGGCCGCACGCCACAGCAACCCCCCAGCCGCGCCACGGCATGCCCCAAAACCTGCAGCGCATGGCCGCACCCCTGGCGGCTGTCGGCAGCTCTGTGACTGCGCGAACGCATGCCCCCCGCATCTGACGGCGCCCATGCCCCGCAGCTGCATAGCCGCGTCCCTCGTAGCTCCGCAACGGCAGGCGGTAACCGGACGACGCCTGCCTCATAACGCGGGAGCCGCGGGGCCCGATCCCAGCGCCCCTCCGGCTGCGCGACCGCGCACCCGCGCAACTGCGCGCACCTCGAGGCCGCCCCAGCCGCGGGCAGTCGTGCCGCTGGGGCGGCACGGGTGGGCGCGGCGGCACCCCGCCGGCGCGGGCGAGCGCACCCACCTCCCGGCGCGCCCAACCGCCGGCACCGATCACCCCAGGACGAGCGCGACCACACCTCACGCCCGCACCTCACCCGCAGCAGCAACACCCGGCGCCCGCGGAACCAACGGCAACGGCTCCGCAGGAGACAGCTGGGGATCATCCACCCGAAACGTCCGCACCCGCCCCGGCCCGGATTCCGGCGTCTCGAACCGCACCGTCACCCGCCCCACCCCACTCCCCTGCACCCACCCATGCCCGAACTCGGCATGCCGAACGTCATGCCCGGCAGCCCACCGCCGCTCCACGGGCGCCCCCGCTTCCGCCGTCACCACCCCCGCAGCCGCCGCCTCGACCGCACCGTCCTCCCCCGGATCCTCCGCACTCCGCCCCCGCTCCCCCGCGGCCTGCGCGAACAGATCCTCCTGCGTGTAGTCGGCAAGCCCGCTGACGCCCACCCCCAGCAGCCGCACACCCCCGGTCGTGTCCACCGACTCCAGCAACCGGCCCGCGGCCTCCCGCACGACCGCCGGATCATCCGTGGGCCCCCGCAACGTCTCGGACCGAGTCAACGTGGAGAAGTCGTACCGCCTCACCTTCAGTACGATCGTCCGCCCGGACAGCCCAGCCTCCCGCAACCGCCGCACACACCGGTCCGCGAGCCGCTGCACCTCCAGCCCCACCCGCACCCGGTCATGGATGTCCACGTCGTACGTGTCCTCCACGGACACCGACTTCGTCTCCCGTTCGGCCACCACCGGCCGCTCGTCCCGCGCCAGCGCCATGGCGTACAGCGCATGCCCGTGCGCCTTGCCCAGCAGCCGCACGAGCTCGTCCTCCCCGGCCTCGGCCAGCTCTTCGACCGTGTGGATCCCGGCCCGCCGCAGGTGGTCCCCGGTGGCCGGCCCCACCCCCGGCAGGGTCCGCACGGACATC
>NZ_JAMJFL010000001.1 GCF_023544665.1 Streptomyces sp. YS415 | reverse complement strand
CACCCTCTCAGGCTTTCCTCCGGGCTTCCCTTCGGTCTTGCGTTTCCGACTCTATCAGACCCTTTCGGCTCCGATTCCCGGTCGGCGGGATTTGTCTTTCGGCCTCGCGGCCTTTCGACATTCACTACGTTAGCCGACTCCCCGCCCGACTCATAATCGAGTCTTCGCGCATCCGAATTCAGACATGCAGGCACGCCAAATTCGATCCCGCTGAGGGAAGTCGTAGGTAGTGGTTTGGCCGCTCCGGCTGCAGGCGATCGCCGTACCCGGTTCAGCGGCTCGGGCTACGTTACGCGCCTCCCCGGGGGCGAGTCAACTTCGGCGGCGCTTAGGTACATGGGCCCGGTAGGGGCTCACGGTGGGGTCGTCGGCGATCCAGTAGCGCCAGGGATGGAGGTCACCATTGCCCCCATCTCCGGACACACCGGTACGCGGGCCGTTCCGTACCTGGTCGGGAGAGGTCGGGGTGCCCGTGAGGATCCTCAGCGGGGTCTCGCCCCGGGTGCAGGCGTCCGTGCCGTCGAGGGCTCGGTCCACGCCCAGGGCGGTGGCGAGGCGGGCCGGGCCTTTGGCCAGTTCCTTGTCATTTCGGGCCGAGAGTCGACGTTTGCGGGCGAGCTCGGCACCCTCGACGATCTCGCCGGCGCGCAGCAGGACCGCGCTCGCCGTGCCGTCGGGGCCGCAGACCAGGTTCATGCAGTGCCACATGCCGTAGGTGAAGTAGACGTACACATGGCCGGGCGGACCGAACATCACGTCGTTGCGGGGGGTGCGGCCGCGGTACGCGTGGGAGCCGGGGTCGTTGAGTCCGTCGTAGGCCTCCACCTCTGTGAGGCGCAGGAGGATCGGACCGTCCGGGGTGGAGCGTACGAGGATGCGGCCCAGGAGGTCGGGGGCTACTTCGAGGACGGGGCGGTCGAAGAAGTTTCTGGGGAGCGGCGTACGGTCGGGGGTCGCGATCATGCCGTCCGAGGGTAGTGCAGACGGGTGGTGGTCACGGGGTGGCCAGGTGTCCTCCCCCTTGTGAGAGTGAGGGCACGGAACCGGCCACGGCCGGGTCGCGTTTGTAGGGATCAAGGATGTCGTCGTAGTCGTCGTAGAGGGAGAGTCATGGGGTTCAAGAAACTGCTCGCGAGTCTGGGGTCCGGCGGGGCTTCGGTCGAGACCGTGCTGACAGAGGTCAATGTGGTGCCCGGCGGTGTGGTCCAGGGCGAGGTGCGGATCCAGGGTGGTTCGGTCAGCCAGCAGATCGAGGCGCTCTCGGTCGGGCTGCAGGCCAAGGTCGAGGTCGAGAGCGGCGACGAGGAGTACAAGCAGGACATCGAGTTCACCAAGGTGCGGCTCGGTGGGGCCTTCGAGCTGCAGGCCGAGGCCGTGCACGCGGTGCCGTTCGGGCTGGAGATCCCGTGGGAGACGCCGATCACGACGATCGACGGGCAGGCGCTGCGCGGGATGCACATCGGTGTGACCACCGAGCTGGAGATCGCTCGCGCGGTGGACTCCGGTGACCTGGACATGATCAACGTGCACCCGCTGCCGGCGCAGAAGGCGATCCTGGACGCGTTCGTCCAGCTGGGCTTCCGCTTCAAGAACGCGGACATGGAGCGCGGGCTCATCCGCGGTACGCGGCAGAAGCTGCCGTTCTACCAGGAGATCGAGTTCTTCCCGCCGCAGCAGTACCGGGGCATCAACCAGGTCGAGCTGAGCTTCGTCGCGGACCAGAGCGCGATGGACGTGGTGCTGGAGATGGACAAGAAGCCGGGTCTGTTCAGCGCGGGCAGCGACACCTTCCGGTCCTTCACGGTGGGTCTGAACGACTTCCAGGGGACCGACTGGGCGGCGTACCTCAACCAGTGGCTGTCCGAAGTCGGCAGCAAGCGCAACTGGTCCTAGGCTCGGAGGCCACTGAACGTTCCGATCAGGAGGTACCGAGGTGACCGAGCTCAAGAGGCGGCCGCTCCCCCATGACTTCCACCCGCCCGTGCCGTCGTTCACGGTCACGAGTGAGGACGTCTCGGAGGGCGCGACCCTCAAGGACGCTCAGGTCTACGCGGCCGGCAACACCTCGCCGCAGCTGCGGTGGGAGGGCTTCCCGTCCGAGACCAAGAGTTTCGCCGTGACCTGTTACGACCCGGACGCCCCGACGGGCAGCGGGTTCTGGCACTGGGTGGTGTTCGACATCCCGGCCTCGGTGACGGAGTTGCCCGCGGGTGCCGGCAGCGGCACGTTCGAGGGCCTGCCCGAGGGTGCCGTGCAGGTGCGCAACGACTACGGGGCGAAGGAGTTCGGCGGGGCGGCGCCGCCCGCCGGGGACGGGCCGCACCGCTACGTGTTCACGGTGTACGCCGTGGACCAGGAGAAGCTCGGCCCGGACGCGGACGCCTCGCCGGCCGTCGTCGGTTTCAATCTGCGGTTCCACACGGTGGCGCGTGCGCAGCTCATCGGTGAGTACGAGGTGCCCGCCGAAGCCTGACGTTCATTGAACGTTTGCCCGCCCCTGGTCTTGGAAGTGATCAGGGGCGGGCACTTTTTATTTCGTTGTCCATCTCGGCGTGCCCGGCCAGAGTTGATCCCAGCCCGCCAGGGGGTGGGCCGCTGCGCATAGGAGGTGGGCTGGTCATGCGGGACACGCTGGTACTGAACGCGAGCTTCGAGCCGCTGTCGACGGTGACGTTGAACCGAGCCGTCGTTCTGGTGCTTCAGGACAAGGCCGTCGTCGAGCAGTCCCACCCCGAACTGCGCATGCGCGGAGCCGCGGTCGACATACCCGCGCCCCGGGTGATCCGGCTGTGCCGGTACGTACGGGTGCCGTTCCGAAGACGAGCGCCGTGGTCGAGGCGGGGTGTGCTGGTCAGGGACCGGCACAGGTGCGCGTACTGCGGTCGTCGGGCGACGACCGTGGACCATGTGGTGCCGCGGTCGCAGGGTGGTCAGGACACCTGGCTGAACACGGTGGCCTCGTGCGCGGAGGACAATCACCGCAAGGCGAACCGGACTCCGGAGGAGGCGGGGATGCCGTTGCTCCGGGAGCCGTTCGAGCCGACGCCGGCCGATGCGATGTTGCTGTCGCTGGGGGCGGAGGACCTCTCGGCGCTGCCTGAGTGGTTGGCTCGGGAGGCCGCGTAGCGCGTCCGCGGGCCGCGCCCCTGGAGGTACGTCGAGGGCCACCTTCATTCGAAGGCGGCCCTCGTTGTCGTATCTCAGTCGATGCTCGGCTTCTCGCGGCGTTCCGCGCCGCTGTTGCCTGAGCCGCCGCCTGAATTGCCGCCCATACCGCCGAAGTTGCCCATCGCGCCGGACAGGCCCTTGAGGGCGTCGCCGATTTCGCTGGGGACGATCCAGAGCTTGTTGGCGTCGCCCTCGGCGATCTTCGGGAGCATCTGGAGGTACTGGTAGCTGAGCAGCTTCTGGTCCGGGTCGCCGGCGTGGATCGCCTCGAAGACCGTACGGACCGCCTGGGCCTCGCCCTCGGCGCGCAGGGCCGCTGCCTTGGCCTCGCCCTCGGCGCGCAGGATCTGGGACTGCTTCTCGCCCTCCGCGGTGAGGATCGCGGCCTGGCGGGTGCCCTCCGCGGTCAGGATCGCGGCACGCTTGTCGCGGTCGGCGCGCATCTGCTTCTCCATCGAGTCCTGGATGGAGGTGGGCGGTTCGATCGCCTTCAGCTCGACGCGGTTGACGCGGATGCCCCACTTGCCGGTGGCCTCGTCGAGGACGCCGCGCAGGGCCGCGTTGATCTCCTCACGGGAGGTCAGGGTGCGTTCGAGGTCCATGCCGCCGATGATGTTGCGCAGCGTGGTGACCGTGAGCTGCTCGATCGCCTGGATGTAGCTGGCGACTTCGTACGTGGCCGCGCGGGCGTCCGTCACCTGGTAGTAGATGACGGTGTCGATGTTCACGACCAGGTTGTCCTGGGTGATCACCGGCTGCGGCGGGAAGGGCACGACCTGTTCGCGCAGGTCGATGCGGTTGCGGATGGTGTCGATGAACGGGACCACGATGTTGAGGCCCGCGTTCAGTGTCCGTGTGTACCGGCCGAAGCGCTCGACGATGGCGGCGCTGGCCTGTGGGATGACTTGGATCGTCTTGATCAGGGCGATGAAGACCAACACCACCAGAATGATCAAGACGATGATGACCGGTTCCATCGTCGGCTCCCCGTACCCTTCTCCGCCTCGGCGCTGTCTCGGATCCCGCGGATCCTAACTACTGCAGATCTTATGTCTGTTGAAGATCTTGCCGGTTGAGTCTGACAGACCGTCGTGCGCACCGGGAGGTGTTCCCCCAGTTACGTCGTGCGAGGTCACATGACGATCGCCGTGGCCCCCTCGATGTCCACCACGTCCACCGCCTGCCCCACTTCGTAGGCCTGGCCGCCGTCGAGGGAGCGGGCCGACCAGACTTCCCCGGCGAGCTTGATCCGGCCGCCGGAGGCGTCCACGCGCTCCAGCACGACCGCCTGCTTGCCCTTCAACGCCTCGACGCCGGAGATGAGTTGGGGGCGCTGGGTGCGATGGCGGGCGGCGATGGGCCGTACGGCGAGGGCCAGCGCGACCGAGACGGCGGCGAACACGAGGACCTGGAGGACGACTCCACCGCCGAGGCCGGCCACGCCCGCGGCTGCCAGGGCGCCGACGGCGAGCAGGCCGAGTTCGGGCATTGCGGTCATCACGAGCGGGATACCGAGCGCGGCCGCGCCGATGAGCCACCACACCCATGCGTCGATGTCGTTCACATCGTCATGGTAGGTCCGTACAACCTGCTGCCGACAGGGCGCAGTTCGGGTGGATCAGGACAGCGGGAGTCCCTGGGCGGTCCAGCGGTCGCCGACCTGCTCGACGACGAGCGGGAGGCCGAAGCACAGGGAGAGGTTGCGGGAGGTGAGTTCGAGCTCCAGCGGGCCGGCGGCGAGGACCTTGCCCTGACGGATCATCAGGACGTGGGTGAAGCCGGGGGCGATCTCCTCGACATGGTGGGTGACCATGATCATCGAGGGGGCGATGGGGTCGCGGGCGAGGCGGCCGAGGCGGCGTACGAGGTCCTCGCGGCCGCCGAGGTCGAGGCCGGCGGCGGGCTCGTCGAGGAGGAGGAGTTCGGGGTCGGTCATCAGGGCGCGGGCGATGAGGGTGCGCTTGCGCTCGCCCTCGGAGAGGGTGCCGAACTTCCGGTCGACGTAGTCGCTCATGCCGAGGCGGTCGAGGAAGGCGCGGGCGCGCTGCTCGTCGACCTCGTCGTAGTCCTCGTGCCAGGTCGCGGTCATGCCGTAGGCGGCGGTGAGCACGGTCTCCAGGACGGTCTGGCGCTTGGGGAGCTTGTCGGCCATGGCGATGCCGGCCATGCCGATGCGGGGGCGCAGGTCGAAGACGTCGACCCGGCCGAGGGTGTCGCCGAGGATGGTGGCGGTGCCCTGGCTCGGGAAGAGGTAGCTGGAGGCGACGTTGAGGAGGGTGGTCTTGCCGGCGCCGTTCGGGCCGAGGATGACCCAGCGCTCGCCCTCCTTCACCGACCAGGAGACCTGGTCCACCAGAGCCCGGCCCTCACGGACCACGGATACGTCCTGAAGCTCCAGAACATCGCTCATGAGCGCGTTGTCTCCCCTTGCAGTGTGACCGGTCTCGGCGTCTCGGTGGTCGCGTGCGCCCGTGGGCGCACCCCTCAACGAAATCTACGCCACCGCTCGGGCGCTTCATTCCATCGGTCCGGTCCTTAGGGTGGGGGCATGCTCTCGGAACCACGTTCAGGACGCCTCGCCGCTTGGGGAAATGCCCTTTTGGCCGGACTCGTGTCGCCGGATGACTGTGTGCTCGCGATCGTCGGGGACGACGCCGTGCACCGGGTGGAGGGACTGCCGGGCGAGTCCGGGCCGGTCGGGCTGACGTTGGCGCTCGGCCGGCTGCGGGCGCTCGGGGTGAGCGGCTTGCGGGTCGCGCTGCCGGCGCCGGGGCATCCGCTGGGGCTGAGCGGGCCGCCGGAGTTCAACGCGCGGGCGTTGGAGGCCGAGGAGGCGGTGGTCTGTCACGGCGTCGCGTTCGGGCTCGTGCCCGAGGTGTACGCGGTGGGGCCGGACGGTGATGTGCATGTCGAGGTGGTCTGGCATGTGCTGCCGGTGCGGGAGGCGCCGCCCGCGGATGTGCCGTCGCTCGGTGAGGCCGAGCGGGAGCTCGCGGAGGCCCTGCGGGAGGCGACGGAGGTGTTGTCCCGGCTGGACGTCGCCGGGTCGGGGCCGGTGGCCGAGGCGGCGATCGACGCGTACCGGGCGCGGGCCGAGCGGGGGCGGGAGGCGCTGGCGCCGGGGTATCCGCCGCGGGCGGTGCGGGTCCTGGAGCTTGCGCAGCGGGTGAGGGCGCTGGTGTCGCTGGCCTCCGAGGACGGCCACGGCGCCGCGGTGACGTCCGGGGAGATGGCGGCCCGGGCCGCCGCGCTGCGGCCGGTGGAACGGACGGCCCGGCGGGCTCAGGTGGCCGCCTACAACGCGTATGTGGAGGAGCGGGAGCGAGGGGTTCGGTGAGGGGGGGGCGCACCGCTGGTCGGCGTCCGCGGCGGGAGCGCGGCGCCGGTGGAGTCCACAGCGAGGTCGTACCGGCGGTCGGAATGCACAGCAAGGTCGCGCTGCCGGTCGGTGTCGTACCGCTGCGCCGCGCCGACTGCGGGGGCGCACTGCTGGTCGGAGTCCACAGCGAGGTCCCACCGGCGGTCGGAGTCCACAACGGTGTCGTACCGCTGCACCGCGCCGACAGCGGGGGCGCACTGCTGGTCGGGATCCACAGCGGTGTCGCACCGCTGGGTCGCTCCGGCAGATGGAACGGCCTCCCGGGTGAGCCGGGAGGCCGGAGTCGCTGGTCGCCTTGCGGCGTGCGCAGGTCAGTGATTGACGCCCAGGTTGCCGAAGGCCGGGTTCAGGACGCCGATCACGTTCACGCTGTTGCCGACCGCGTTGACCGGGATGTGGACCGGAGCCTGGACGAGGTTGCCCGAGCCGACGCCCGGGGAGCCCACGGCCTTGCCGTCGGCCAGCGCGCCGTCGGTGGCGGACGCCATCCCGGCTCCGGCGGCGATCAGTCCGCCGGCCACCATCGTCACGGCCGCTGCCTTCTTCAGGTTCTTCACTTCTGACCCCTCCTAGCGATCACCGCGGCACTCGCCGCGGCACGCATGGAGAACGGCGGAGATCCACGAAGGATGCGCCATCCGGGGGACATTCCCACGACGGTATGAATCTCAGTCCGGAGCGGAACCCTCCGTATTGCCGTGCGGTCCGTCCTTATCCGGCCACACCGTGCCGTACCGCCCACAGGGCCGCCTGGGTGCGGTCCGCCAGGTCGAGCTTCATCAGGATGTTCGACACATGGGTCTTCACCGTCTTCTCGGAGAGGACCAGCGCGCGGGCGATCTCCCGGTTGGAGCGGCCGTCCGCTATCAGCCCGAGCACCTCGCGCTCCCGGTCGGTCAGCGAACCGGCTCTGCCCTGGCCGGGGCCCGAGTCCTCCTGGGACAGCAGGGCGCCGGCGACCTCGGGCTGGAGCAGGATGTGCCCGGCGTGCACGGAGCGGATGGCGCCGGCCAGGGCGTCGGGATCGACGTCCTTGTAGACGTAACCGGCTGCTCCGGCGCGCAGGGCCGGGACCACCGTGCGCTGCTCGGTGAAGCTGGTGACGATCAGCACGCGCGCGGGGTTGCCCAGCTCGCGGAGCTTGCGCAGGGCGTCGACGCCGTCCATGCCCGGCATCTTCACGTCCATGAGGACCACGTCCGGCCGCAGTTCTTCGGCCCGGGCGACCCCCTCGGCCCCGTCGGACGCCTCGCCCACGACCTCGATGTCGTCCTGTACTTCGAGGAACGTGCGCAGGCCCCGGCGGACCACCTGGTGGTCGTCGACGAGCAGCACCTTGATCGCGTCAGCCACCGGGCACCTCCATCTCGATCGTGGTGCCCTTGCCGGGCGCCGATTCCACGGTCAGTGTGCCGCCGACCCCACTGGTCCGGTCCCGCATGGAGACCAGGCCCAGATGGCGGCCCGCACGGCGGACGGTCTTCGGGTCGAAGCCGCTGCCGTTGTCCGTCACCCGCAGCACCGCTCCGGCACCGGAGCGGTGGAGGGTCACGTCGACGGCGTCGGCGCCCGAGTGGCGCAGGGCGTTGTGCAGGGCCTCCTGGGCGACCCGCAGCAGCGCCTCCTCCTGGGCCGCGGGCAGCGCCCGCACTCCGCGGCCGTCGAAGGTCACGCGCGCGCCGTGGGCCCGGTCGAGGACCTGGACGTGGGTGCGCAGGGTGGCCAGCAGGCCGTCCTCGTCGAGGGCCGCGGGGCGCAGCTCCACGACGGCGGCGCGCAGTTCGTCCGCGGCCTCGGCGGCGAGCACGGCCACCTGCTGCAGCTCGCCCTTGGCGCGGACCGGGTCGCGGTCGACGAGGGCCGCCGCGGCCTGCGCGGTCAGGCGCAGGGAGAACAGCTTCTGGCTCACCGCGTCGTGCAGTTCATGGGCGAGGCGGGAGCGCTCCTCGGCGATGGTCAGCTCGCGGCTGCGCTCGTACAGGCGGGCGTTGGTCAGGGCGATGGCCGCGTGCTGGGCGAGCAGTGCGAGGAGTTCCTCGTCCTGCTCGGTGAAGCCGCAGGCGCCCTCGGGCTTGGCACACCTCTTGTTGGCCAGGAACAGCGCGCCGATGACCTCGTCGCCGTCGCGGATCGGCAGGCCCAGGAAGTCGGACATGTCCGGGTGGGCGGAGGGCCAGCCCTCGAAGCGGGGGTCCATGCGGACATCGGCGAGGCGCTCGGGCCTGGCCTCGTGCAGCATCGAGGCCAGGATGCCGTGCTGGCGCGGGAGCGGGCCGATGGCCTTCCACTGCTCGTCGCTCACGCCGTCGACCACGAACTGGGCGAAACCGCCGTGGTCGTCCGGGACGCCGAGGGCGGCGTACTGCGCGTCGAGCAGTTCGCGGGCCGAGGCGACGATCGTCTTGAGGACGTCGCGCACCTCCAGATGCCTGCTCATGGCCAGCAGCGCGGAGCTCACCGCCGCCAGACCGGACCCTGGACCTTGATTCATGTCCTCACGGTACCGGCGGGGTGTGACAGTGCGGATCGGACCAGTGACCGCCCACGCCTAGGCCGGTGGCCCTAGGTCCCCGGTCCCCGTGCGCAGGCCCCCCGCCGAAGGGACCCGGCGCTCTGCGGCCCGCGGCCGAGGCGGTCCGGGCGGGCCCGTTCCTACGTTGAGGGCACATCGATCTGTGAGGAGATGTGTCATGCCGGTTGCGATCATCACGGGGGCCTCGAAGGGGCTGGGGCGTGCGCTGGCCGAGGCGCTGGCCGCGCGGGGCTGGGATCTGGTGCTCGACGCTCGTACCGAGGGGGTGCTGAAGGAGACGGCGGCGGCGGTCTCCGCGCACGGCACGCGCGTGGAGGCGCTGCCCGGCGATGTCACGGACGCCGGGCACCGGGCGGCGCTGGTGGCCACGGCCTGGAAGCTGGGCGGGGTCGATCTGCTGGTGCACAACGCGAGCGCGCTGGGTGCCGAACCGCTGGTACGGCTGGAGGAGCTACCCCTGGAAGGGCTGCGGCGGGCGCTGGAGGTGAACACGGTCGCCGCGCTGGGCCTGGTCCAGGAGGCGCTGCCGCTGCTGCGGGCGTCCGGGGCCGGCACGGTCGTCATGGTCAGCTCGGACGCCGCCGTCGAGGCGTACGAGACGTGGGGCGGGTACGGGGCGTCCAAGGCGGCCCTCGACCACCTGGCGGCGGTGCTCGGCGCGGAGGAGCCCGGGCTGCGGGTCTGGGCGGTGGATCCCGGGGACATGGCCACCGACCTGTACGCGGCGGCCGTACCGGACGACGACGGCCGGCGGCCTGCGCCGCACAGCGTGGTGCCGGCGTTTCTGCGGTTGCTGGACGAGCGGCCGGTGAGCGGGCGGTACGGGGCGCCGGCGCTGCTGGCGGGCCGGCGATGACGCTGGCGGTGTGGGTGCCGCCGGAGCTGTCGGCGCGGGTGCCGGCCGAGCAGCGGGGGCCCGGGCTCGGGCGGGACGCGGTGCGGCTGCTGGTGTCGCGGGGGACGGAGGTGGCCCATCACGCGTTCCGGGAGCTGCCCGGCCTGCTGCGGGCCGGGGACCTGCTGGTGGTGAACACCTCGCCGACGCTGGCCGCCGCGGTGGACGGGGAGCTGGGGCACGCGCGTGTGGTGGTGCACTTCTCCACGCGCGGGGACGACGGCCGGTGGGCGGTCGAGCTGCGGGATCCGGACGGCAGGGGCACCACGCGTGCGCGTGCGGGCGGTCCGGCGGGGGCGCGGGTGCGGTTGCCGGGCGGGGTGTGCCTGGTGTTCGAGGAGCCGCTGAGCGCGGACGGTGAGCGGCTGTGGTGGGTCCGGGCGAGCGGTCCCGGATGCCCGCGATGCTGCGGGAGCACGGGCGGCCCATTCGCTACTCCTACACGGAACGCGATCAGCCGCTGTCGGCGTACCGGACGGTGTTCGCGCTGGACTCGGCGGACGGGTCCGGCAGTGCGGAGATGCCGAGTGCCGCGCGGCCCTTCACGGCGCGCATGGTGGCGGAGCTGGTGAGCCGGGGGGTGCAGTTCGCGCCGGTCATGCTGCACACCGGGGTGGCGTCGGCGGAGGCGCACGAGCCGCCGTATCCGGAGCGGTTCGCGGTGCCGGAGGCCTCGGCCCGGTTGATCAACGCCGTACGGGCCGGTGACGGGCGGGTGATCGCGGTGGGGACGACCGCGGTGCGGGCCGTGGAGTCGGCGGTGGGCGCGGACGGGGCGGTACGCGCGCGTGCGGGATGGACGGATCTCGTCATCACCCCTGAGCGCGGGGTGCGGGTGGTGGACGGGCTGCTGACAGGGCTGCACGAGCCGGAGGCCTCGCATCTGCTGATGCTGGAGGCGGTCGCGGGGCGGGCGGCGATCGGCCGTGGGTACGAGGAGGCGCTGCGCGGGCGGTACCTGTGGCACGAGTTCGGGGATGTGCATCTCCTCCTCCCGGCGGAGGACCCTCACACAGAGCATCGCTCGTGCAACGTCCGGTGAGGTTGCCACCCGGCTGATGTGAGGCCGCGCATAGGACCCAGATCACGTACGAAGGGGCATAGGAGGTAAAGGGCCCCCACGTGAGCGGGAAAGACGTTCCTGTCTGTCCTGATTTGCCCTTACCTGATCCACTATCGGGGATCGTACGTCACACCTTTGCCTGGCCATTTTGCGGCCGCTAACAATGGCTCTCGTCGCTCAACGCCGTGGGTTCCGCCCGCGGCGTTTGTGCCGGAAGCACCCGTGTCCCCCGCCGGACAGCGAGCGACCTCCGCGCTACTCGAAGAGGTCTCCCCGCCATGCCCAAGAACATCCTCACCCCTGGCCGTCGTCCCTCGGTGACCAGGCAGCACAAGATCGCGCTCGCAGGTGTCGCCACGCTCGGCGCCGCCGCCCTCGCCTTCTCCGCGGTTCCGGGCAATGCGCAGACCACGACGACCGCGGAGCCCGCCGCCGCCCAGGTCGCCTTCAAGACCGAGCAGATCAAGGACGTCAAGGCCAGCGTCACCGACCAGCTCGCGAACGCCAGCCTGAAGGCCGAGGCCATCGCGGCCGAGAAGAAGGCGGCAGCCGACGCCGCCGCGAAGAAGAAGGCGGAGGCCCAGAAGAAGGCCGCCGCCGAGGCCGCCGCCAAGAAGAAGGCCGAGCAGGCCCGCAAGGCCAAGGAGGCCGCGAGCCGGTCCGCCGCCCGCCCCCAGGCCAAGCCGGTCGCCGTGAAGAAGACCTACGCCAACAACCTTGACGGCTGGATCAAGGAGGCGCTGGCCATCATGGACAAGCACAACATCCCCGGCACCTACAACGGCCTGCACCGCAACATCATCCGGGAGTCCTCGGGCAACCCGAACGCGATCAACAACTGGGACATCAACGCCCAGAACGGCGTCCCGTCGATCGGCCTGCTCCAGGTCATCAAGCCGACCTTCGACGCCTACCACGTCCCCGGCACCGCCTGGAGCCAGTACGACCCGGTCGCCAACCTGACCGCGGCCGCCAACTACGCTGCCGACCGCTACGGCTCGATCGACAACGTCAACAGCGCGTACTGAGGCCCGGCGCGGACCTCGGTACGGAACGCCGAAGGGCGGCACCTCCTGACGGGTGCCGCCCTTCGGGGTCGTACGGGCGTTACTTGCGCATGACCTCGGGCTCGTGGCGGCGCAGGAAGCGGGCCACGAGGACGCCGCAGATCACGCCGAGCACGATCAGGGCGATCATGTCGAGGCCGTAGGCGCCGACCGCGTGGTCCCACAGCGGGTCGGTGTCGCCCTTCTCCTTGGGCGGGCTGATGTTGTTGAAGTCCAGCGTGGCGCCCGCGGCGGCGACCGCCCAGCGGGACGGCATCAGGTACGAGAACTCGTTGACGCCGGGGCTGCCGTGCAGGGCGAACAGGCAGCCGGTGAACACGACCTGGACGATCGCGAACATCACCAGCAGCGGCATGGTCTTCTCGGCGGTCTTCACCAGCGAGGAGATGACCAGGCCGAACATCATCGACGTGAAGCCCAGGCCCATGATCGGGATGGACAGTTCCAGCAGGACCGCGGTCTTGCCCTCGCCGAGGATCAGCGCCTCGTCGGGGATGGTCCGGCTGGAGAAGCCGATGGCGCCGACCATCAGGCCCTGGAGCACGGTGATGGTGCCGAGCACGATCACCTTGGACATCAGGTACGCCGAGCGCGACAGACCGGTGGCCCGCTCCCGCTCGTAGATCACCCGTTCCTTGATCAGCTCACGGACGGAGTTGGCCGCGCCCGCGAAGCACGCGCCGACCGCGAGGATCAGCAGGACCGTGGTGGCCGTGCCGTTCGGGACGGGCATGCCGGTCCCCGGGTTCACCGGCCGGACCAGCAGGTCCTTGTCCGGGTCGATGAGCAGGCTGACCGCGCCGAGCACGGCCGGCAGGATCACCGTCAGGGCCAGGAAGCCCTTGTCGGAGGCGATCACCGACACATAGCGGCGGACCAGGGTCAGCAGCTGCGAACCCCAGCCCTGCGGCTTGGGCGGCCTCATCGCCTGCATCGGCGGCATCTGTACGGACTGCGGAGCGATCGCGTCGATGTCCGCGGCGTACATCTGGTAGTGCTGCGAGCCCTTCCAGCGTCCGGCCCAGTCGTAGTCGCGGTAGTTCTCGAAGGCGGAGAAGACGTCGGCCCAGGTGTCGTAGCCGAAGAAGTTCAGGGCCTCCTCGGGCGGGCCGAAGTACGCGACCGCGCCGCCCGGGGCCATCACCAGCAGCTTGTCGCAGATCGCGAGCTCGGCCACCGAGTGGGTGACCACCAGGACCGTGCGGCCGTCGTCGGCGAGGCCGCGCAGCAGCTGCATGACATCGCGGTCCATGCCCGGGTCGAGGCCCGAGGTGGGCTCGTCCAGGAAGATCAGCGACGGCTTGGTGAGCAGCTCCAGGGCCACCGAGACGCGCTTGCGCTGGCCACCGGAGAGGGAGGTGACCTTCTTCTCCTTGTGGATGTCCAGCTTCAGCTCGCGCAGCACCTCGCCGATCCGGGCCTCGCGCTCGGCCGTCGTGGTGTCGGCGGGGAAGCGCAGCTTGGCCGCGTACTTGAGGGCCTTCTTGACGGTCAGCTCCTTGTGCAGGATGTCGTCCTGCGGGACCAGACCGATGCGCTGGCGCAGCTCGGCGAACTGCTTGTAGAGGTTGCGGTTGTCGTAGAGGACGTCGCCCTGGTTGGCGGGGCGGTAGCCGGTGAGCGCCTTGAGCAGCGTCGACTTGCCGGATCCGGACGGGCCGATGACCGCGACCAGCGACTTCTCGGGGACGCCGAAGGAGACGTCCTTGAGGATCTGCTTGCCGCCGTCGACGGTGACCGTCAGGTGGCGGGCCGAGAAGGAGACCTCACCGGTGTCGACGAACTCCTCGAGGCGGTCGCCGACGATCCGGAACGTGGAGTGGCCGACGCCCACGATGTCGGCGTGGCCGAGGAGTTGCGAACCTCCCTTGGCGATCGGCTGGCCGTTGACGTAGGTGCCGTTGTGCGAGCCCAGGTCACGGATCTCCATCCGGCCGTCGGGCGTCGAGTGGAACTCGGCGTGGTGACGGGAGACCTGGAGGTCGGAGACGACGAGCTCGTTCTCCAGGGCACGGCCGATGCGCATCACGCGACCGACGGCGAACTGGTGGAACGTGGTCGGGCTGCGGTCGCCGTAGACCGGCGGCGCCCCCGCGCCGACGCCGGGTCCCTGCTGCTGGGGAATGCTCGGCGCGGCCTGCTGGGGCTGCTGCCAGCCGGCCCCCGGGGCCTGCTGCTGCGGCGGCGCCTGCTGGGCCCAGCCCGGGTTCGCGCCCTGGGCGGCGTACGGCTGCTGCGCCTCCGGCACGGACACGCCGGCCGCTGCGCCGGTCAGGCTCAGGCGCGGACCGTCCGTGGCGTTGCCCAGGTGCACGGCCGAGCCGGGGCCGAGTTCCAGCTGGTGGATCCGCTGGCCCTGCACGAACGTGCCGTTGGTGGATCCGTGGTCCTCGATGGCCCAACTGCGGCCGTTCCAGCTGATCGTGGCATGCCGCCAGGAGACCCTGGCGTCGTCCAGCACGATGTCACCCTGCGGATCACGGCCGAGGGTGTATGTCCTGGACGGATCGAGCGTCCAGGTTTGTCCATTCAATTCCAGTACGAGTTCCGGCACTCCATGCCCCACTGAGTAGTCCCCCGAGTTACCCCCATCAGAGGGAGTCTAGGGATGGCGAACATCGTCGGGAACTATTTCAGGCTCGGCCCCCTGACCGAAAGTCGGGCCTTGTGAAGACCACGCGCACACGCATCGAGCGGTTCCGTTGACGGGGTTGAAACCGGGCCGGAGAGTGGTATTCCTCGCGAGGGGGACATGCGCGGCGAGTTCGCCGCTGCGCGGATCGGGGGGCCTGCCATGAGCGCGTCGAGGACCGCCGGGAGCACGAAGGTGCCCTGGGTGGACGTCCTGCTGTCCGCGGTCGCCGCGGTGAGCTGGGCGTTGATCGGAATGGCAGGTACGGCCGCGCTGGGCCTGCATCTGCTGGAGGCGGACACGGCGGGCTCGCTCGGGCCGATGACCGCGGCGGTCGTGGCGCTCGGGGCGGGTGGTTCGGTGACGCCTTCCGGTGATGTGTCCGCATTCGGTCTTACGGGTGCGGAGGCGACGACCGCCATCGAGATCACGCCACTGGGTGTGAGCCTGGTCGGCGCGCTGCTCCTGTCATGGTTCTTCCTACGGTCGTTGCGCGCGGCGGGAGTTGTCATCGCGCCGGCCGAACTCGCCGCGCGCGCGGGCGCGGTGGTCGCGCTGTCCGTGGCGATGCTGGGCGGGCTGGCCTGGGCCGGGGACGACGTCGTCACCCTCGACGGGAGGGCGCTCGGGCTCGACGAGCTGCCCGGCGGCGGAGGCGGGGGCGGCGTCGAGATCCCCGGGCTCGGGGACGTCGGGGACATCGGCGGGCTGCTGCCCGATCAGATCGGTGATCTGATCGACGCCGAGGCGGCGGTCGGCTTCACGGTCGACACGGCACCGACGCTGCTCGGTGGCGCGTGCTGGTCGGCGGGGATCCTGCTGATCGCGCTGCTGGCGTCGCGGCGCACTCCCCTGCCGGCCGGCTGGGCGGCCCTGCACCGCGTGGTGCGGCCCGCGGTGTCCGCCCTGGTCGGGGTGCTGCTGATGGCGGTCCTCGCCGGGTTCGCGGCGGCGGCGTACGCGCTGATCGGCGACGACAACCCGAAGCGGATCGCGGGCGCCGCGCTGCTCGGGGCGCCGAACGGGGTGTGGCTGGGCATCCCGATCGGCCTGTTCGTGCCGTGGGACGGCGAGGCCACCGGTCCCCTGGCACAGTTCCTGCCGGACCCGCTGGACGACCTGCTGGTCGACTCCGACCGTGCCGTGACGCTGGGGCGGCTGGCGGAGCTGGACGGACGGGTGTGGCTGCTGGGGGTGGCGGCGGCGATGGCGATGCTGCTGGCGGGCGTGCTCACTGCGGTGCGGACACCCGTGCTACGGGGTTCGGGCACCCTCGGTTTCGCGGGACGGTGCGCGCTGCGGCTCGGCATCGTGACCGCACTGGCGCTGCCGCTGCTGGCCTGGCTGACGGAGGTGTCCGTCGACGCGTCCCTGGCGGTGCTGGGCGTCGACGCCTTCGACGCGGGCGTCGAGCTGCACGGACAGCTGGGGCCGGCGCTGCTGCTCGGCGCGGCGTGGGGGGCGGCGGCGGGGGCGACGGGCGCACTCCTGGCCCGGGCCACTGGGGCGGCGGGCCGACGGGCGGCACCACTGGCACTCGGTGACGTGGGGGTGGCGGGTGCGGAGCCTGCTCGGGTGGGCGATGGGTCTTGGGAGGGAAGCGCGACGACGCCTGGGCGGGCGGGTGAGCCCGGGTGGGACCGGGGCGGGGCCCCTGGGCGGGCGGGGCCGGCGGCAGGGCACGCGAGTGGAACGGCTTGGCAGGCGGGCGGGGCGGCCGGGCAAGCGGCCGGGGCGGGTGGGCCGGCCAGGCAAGCGGACGGGGCGGGTGGGCCGGCCGACAGGGCGGCAGAGCAGGGAGCCGGGGCGGCCGGCCAGGCATCCGGAACGCCCGGGCGATCGACCGGCGCGCCCGGTGACGGGCCGTACGCGCCCGGGGTGCCGTACCGGCCGCCCAATCCCGGCACCAATCCGTATCTGCGGGTGCCCGGGGAGCTGCGGGAACCGGAGGACGCGCCTCCGGAGAGGGCAGGGGCCGAGGAGGCCGGTCGGAGCGGCGAGGACGTGTACGGCGCACCCACCGTGGTCCGGCCGATCGATCCGCCGCCGAGGTCCGGGCGCCGGTCGTCCTCGGGCGGCTCCGGCGAGGGGCCGCCCCCGCCTCCACCTCCGCCGCCGCCCGCGCCGCCCAGGGGGCCCAAGGGACGCCGCTGAGGTGTGGTCGGCGGGTACGTCGTGGTCCGCCGCGAAGTCCGGGCGCCGGTCATCTGCGGCCGCCCCGGCGCGAAGGGCCACCCTGCCTGGATGGGTGGGCGGTCGGTAACGTGGGGGTCATCGGGTCGTCGCCCAGTGTTCCGTGTCCGCCAGGCGGACCTCGGGGGCGGGAGGCACTGGGTGCCGGATACGGTGGAAGCACCATGAGCGCTTCGCAGACCTCTGACGTCCCCACCCTTCTCGTCAAGATCTTCGGGAAGGACAGGCCGGGCATCACGGCCGGACTCTTCGACACCCTCGCCGCCTACTCCGTCGACGTGGTCGACATCGAGCAGGTCGTCACCCGCGGCCGGATCGTGCTGTGCGCGCTCGTGACCGAGCCGCCCCGCGGTCTCGAGGGGGATCTGCGGGCCACCGTCCACAGCTGGGCGGAGTCGCTGAAGATGCAGGCCGAGATCATTTCCGGGCTCGGCGACAACCGCCCGCGCGGGCTCGGCCGCTCCCTGGTCACCGTGCTCGGGCATCCGCTCACCGCGGAGGCGACGGCCGCCATCGCCGCGAAGATCACCCACGCCGGCGGCAACATCGACCGTATCTTCCGGCTCGCCAAGTACCCCGTGACGGCCGTCGAGTTCGCGGTGTCCGGCGTGGAGACCGAGCCGCTGCGGACCGCTCTGGTGACCGAGGCCGCGCAGCTCGGCGTCGATGTCGCGGTGGTCTCGGCCGGCCTGCACCGGCGGGCGCAGCGCCTGGTCGTGATGGACGTGGACTCCACGCTCATCCAGGACGAGGTGATCGAGCTCTTCGCCGCGCACGCGGGCTGCGAGGACAAGGTCGCCGAGGTGACGGCGGCGGCGATGCGCGGCGAGCTGGACTTCGAGCAGTCGCTGCACGCGCGCGTGGCGCTGCTGGAAGGGCTCGACGCCTCCGTGGTGGACAAGGTGCGCAGCGAGGTACGGCTGACGCCGGGCGCGCGCACGCTGATCCGTACGCTGAAGCGGCTCGGCTACCAAGTCGGCGTGGTCTCCGGCGGATTCACCCAGGTCACGGACGATCTGAAGGAGCGGCTCGGGCTCGACTTCGCCCAGGCCAACACCCTGGAGATCGTCGACGGCAGGCTGACGGGCAAGGTCACCGGCGAGATCGTGGACCGCGCGGGCAAGGCCCGGCTGCTGCGCCGCTTCGCGGCCGAGGCGGGCGTACCGCTGGCGCAGACGGTGGCGATCGGTGACGGCGCCAACGATCTGGACATGCTGAACGCGGCCGGCCTCGGGGTCGCCTTCAACGCCAAGCCGGTGGTGCGGGAGGCCGCGCACACCGCGGTGAACGTGCCGTTCCTCGACACGGTGCTCTATCTGCTGGGCGTCACCCGCGAAGAGGTCGAGGCCGCCGACATGCACGAGAAGGACTGAGTCGCCGGTACGCCGGAAGGGGCCCGGCACCGGGCCCCCTGTCACCCGGGTGCGGTCACTCCGACGGTGCCCAGTAGTCGAGCAGCCTGGCCCCGCCCGGTTCCAGCGCCTTCCAGGGACCGGTGAAGCTCAGCACGGCGAAGGCGGCGGCCGGGAAGCCGCGGCGGCCCATCCTCGTGCGGGCCTCCTCCTCGGCGGACCCGGCCAGCACCTCGGCGAGCCCTTGGATGCCGGGGTTGTGGCCGATGAGGACGGCGCTGCGCACCTCGTCCGGGGTCTCGTTGAGCACGGCGATCAGCTCGCCCGGCGAGGCCTCGTAGATCCGCTCCTCGTAGACCGTTTTCGGTCGGTGCGGGAACTCGTGGACGGCGAGCTTCCAGGTCTCCCGGGTCCGGGTCGCGGTGGAGCACAGGGCCAGGTCGAAGGGGACACCGGTGTCGGCGAGCTTGCGTCCGGCGACGGCGGCGTCCATCCGGCCCCGCTCGGCGAGCGGCCGCTCATGGTCGGTCACCTGTGGCCAGTCGGCTTTCGCATGCCGGAAGAGGACGATCCTGCGGGATTCTGCGACGCTCATGAGTCCCAGCTTCGCATGAAACACGCCACGCGTCGCAGGGAGTTGGCGGGCGGCCGCATCGGTGTTCAGCGAGCCAGCAGCTGCTGTACGCGCTCGAAGAGCTGGGTGATCGCGGGGTCGGCGGTCGCGGCGTGCGCCTCGGCCGGATCGAGTATCAGCATCAGCAGGGTGACGAAGGCGAGCACGGGCAGGGCCAGGGCCCACCAGGGCAGCCTGATGTCGACGCCGCCGCGGCGTGCCGGGTGGGGCGGAGTCTGCGTAGGGGCCGACATGGGTGCCTCCGCGGGGTGTCGACTGGCCGGGATTCCTGCTCCGTGGTCCGCGTCTCGCGGTCACATCTCGAAGCTACGGAATCCGCGGCACACAACCCATCCGGTGATCCACCCAGTTGACCCTGACACTCGCCCCCTAGGGGACAGGGGGGCTACCCCCACCCCCGGCCGGTGCCGGGCCGCCCCGGCTCAGGGTGAGGCGATCGTCGCGATGACGGCAATGATCACGAAGATGGCGAGGAACGAGCCGAAGACGAGGAGCATCTTCTTCTGGCCGTTCTGCGGGTTCGGGTCGAGCACTGGCGACATGGGGCAAGTGTCGCATCCGCCGCCCGGGGCGGGCCCGCGGGGTGGGCTCAGCGGGCGGCCTCGTCCTCGACCGTGCGGTTGCGCCCGGCGAGGACGCCGACCGCCATCTGCGGGATCATCAGGGCGGTCATCAGCGCGATCGGCAGGCCCCAGCCGCCGCTGTGCTGGTAGAGCACGCCGACCAGGAGCGGGCCCGGGATGGAGATCAGATAGCCGGTGCTCTGCGCGAAGGCCGACAGCTGGGCGACGCCCGCGCCGGTCCTGGCCCGCATCCCGACCATGGTGAGGGCCAGGGGGAAGGCGCAGTTGGAGATGCCGAGCAGGACGGCCCAGGCCCAGGCTCCGGCGGCGGGCGCGAAGTACAGGCCGGCGTATCCGGCGAGGCCGCAGACGCCGAGCACGAGCGCGATGGGCCCCTGGTGCGGCAGGCGGGTGGCAACGCGCGGGATGACGAAGGCCAGCGGCACGCCCATCACCATGGTGACGGCCAGCAGCAGCCCGGCGGTGCTCGCGGGCACGCCCGCGTCCCGGAAGATCTGCGCCATCCAGCCCATCGTGATGTAGGCGGCGGTGGCCTGGAGCCCGAAGAACACGGCGAGCGCCCAGGCGGTACGGCTGCGCGTGATCCGCAGCGCGGGCGCCTCCGCACGCCGTCGCGCGTCCCTACGAGCGAGCGCTCCCGCCCGCCCGGACGCCCCGCCGTCGGCGGATGCCCCCTGCCGTGCGGGCGCGTCCTCCCGGGTGGCCGCGTCCCCACGCGCGAGTGCCTCACCGTCCCCGGCCGCTCCCCCACGCGCGGGCGCTCCCCCAGCCCCAGCAGCTCCCCCGCGCGTGGGCACCTCACCACGCCCGGCCGCCCGCTCCTCCGCTCCCGGCACCCGCCGGTCCCGTACGAACGGGAGCCAGGGCAGCACGGCCGCCGCCGCCAGGGCCGCCCACACCGCGAGCCCGGTCTGCCAGTTCCCGCCGAGCGCGTCCGTCATCGGCACCGTGACGGCCGCGGCGGCCGAGGTGCCGAGGGCGAGGGCCATCGAGTACAGGCCCGTCATGGAGCCGACCCGGTCCGGGAACCAGCGCTTGACGATGACCGGCATCAGGACGTTGCTGACCGCGATGCCCATCAGGGCGAGGGCGGTGGCGGCCAGGAAGGCGGGCGTGCTGCCCGCGTAGGGCCGGATCAGCAGGCCGGCCGTGATGGCGACCATGCCCGCGCAGACGACGGCACCGGCGCCGAAGCGGCGGGCGAGGCGGGGTGCCGTGACGCCGAAGAGCGCGAAGCAGAGCGGGGGCACGGAGGTGAGCAGCCCGGCCATGCTGCCGCTCATGCCGAGCCCGTCCCGGACCTCTTGCAGGAGGGCGCCGAGGCTGGTGATGGCAGGGCGGAGGTTCAGCGCGGCCAGCACGATGCCGAGGACGATCAGACGTGTCGTCCACGCGCGCGTGGGCACCGGGGACTCGTCGGCCGCCCGAGCCGGACTGCGTACGGTCGTGGGGTTCGTCGTCCGCGTTTCCTCGCTCGCCATGATGTCCATCATAGAATCATGGGATGAATGGTTGTCCAACCTCCGGGCTGGGCCGGTCGCCCGTCCCGTGCGAAGGTGTGCCATGCCCCTGAGCCAGCAACGCCGCTCCGCCCTGTCCGAGCAGGTCATCGCCGCGCTGCGGCACCAGATCACCTCCGGCGAGTGGCCGGTCGGCTCCCGCATCCCGACCGAGCCGGAGCTGGTCGAGCAGCTGGGCGTCGCCCGCAACACGGTCCGGGAGGCCGTCCGCGCCCTCGCCCACAACGGCCTGCTGGACATCCGCCAGGGCTCGGGCACCTACGTCGTGGCGACCAGCGAGCTGGCCGGGGTGATGCACCGCCGCTTCGCCGACGCGGACCCGCGGCACATCGCCGAGCTGCGCTCCACGCTGGAGTCGGGCGCGGCGAGGCTGGCCGCCGAGCGGCGCACCGAGAAGGACCTCAAGCAGCTCGACGCGCTGCTGGCGCGGCGTGAGGAGGCCTGGGCGTCGGGCGACGCCGAGGCGTTCGTGGCGGCCGACGCCACCTTCCACCTCGCGGTGGTGGCAGCGTCCCACAACGACGCGATGACGGCGATGTACGCGGACCTGGGCGAGGTGCTGCGGGACTGGCTGCGCGAGGACGTCGGCGAGGAGCTGACGCCGGAGACGTACATGGACCACGCCCGGCTGGTGGAGGCGATCCGCGCGGGCGACGCGACCACCGCCGCCCGGGAGGCGGCAGGCTATCCGTTCCAGTGCCGTCCGGGCAGGTTCACCGCTGCTGGTGGCTGACCCATGCCGTGCGGACCTCCTTCCAGCAGCGCCCGGTGAGCCGTACGGTCGCCGCCGGGCCGGTGTCGACCGGGGAGCTGTCGGTGTCGAGGTCCCACCACCGGCTGCACTCGATGTGCAGCCGTACGCGGTCGGCGTCGGCGTAGGGGTTGTGGCAGTAGGCGATCACATGGGAGCCCTGCACGCGCGTGCGGCACTCGGAGCCGAACGGCTCCGGCTCGCGTGCCTGCGGTGTCGCCTCGTACGGCAGCAACACCAGGAGAGCTACGGCGACGGTCACTGGGGCGAGGCTGCGGGGCAGACGCACAAGAGAGACCTCCTCGGCCGTGCTGACGAGGAAAACGCGTGGTGCGGGCGTAATCCAGAGTGCCCGGTCACAGCGCCGCCCCGCCCGGCCGGATAGGCCGAACGGGCGACACCGGCACCACGTGCCGAGGGCCCCGCACCGGTCGGGTGCGGGGCCCTCGCAAGGTCTGCGGCAGTGTCAGGCGCCGATGGCGTGCAGACCGCCGTCGACGTGGATGATCTCGCCGGTGGTCTTCGGGAACCAGTCGCTCAGCAGGGCGACGATGCCCTTGCCGGCCGGCTCCGGGTCCTTCAGGTCCCACTCCAGCGGGGAGCGGTCGTCCCACACGGCGGCCAGCTCGCCGAAGCCCGGGATGGACTTGGCGGCCATGGAGGCGAGCGGCCCCGCGGAGATGAGGTTGCAGCGGATGTTCTGCTTGCCCAGGTCACGCGCGAGGTAGCGGCTGGTGGCCTCCAGGGCGGCCTTGGCCGGGCCCATCCAGTCGTACTGCGGCCAGGCGTACTGGGCGTCGAAGGTGAGGCCGACGACCGAGCCGCCGTTCTGCATCAGCGGCAGGCAGGCCGTGGTCAGCGACTTCAGGGAGTACGCCGAGACGTGCATGGCCGTGGCGACCGACTCGAACGGGGTGTTCAGGAAGTTGCCGCCGAGGGCGTCCTGGGGCGCGAAGCCGATGGAGTGCACGACGCCGTCGAGGCCGCCCAGCTCCTCGCCGACGAGGTCCGCGAGGCGTCCGAGGTGCTCGTCGTTGGTGACGTCGAGCTCGATGACCTTGGTGGGCTTGGGGAGCTTCTTGGCGATGCGCTCGGTCAGCGTGGGCCGCGGGAAGGCGGTGAGAATGATCTCCGCGCCCTGCTCCTGGGCCAGCTTGGCGGCGTGGAAGGCGATGGAGGACTCCATCAGCACACCGCTGATCAGGACGCGCTTGCCCTCGAGAATTCCGCTCATGGTGATCAGTGACCCATTCCCAGTCCGCCGTCAACGGGAATGACGGCTCCAGTGATGTACGAGGCGTCGTCCGAGGCGAGGAACCGCACCGTCGCGGCGATCTCCTCCGGCTGCGCGTACCTGCCGAGCGGGACCTGCGACACGATGGCCGTGCGCTGCTCGTCGGTGAGCACCTTGGTCATGTCGGTGTCCACGAAGCCGGGCGCGACGACGTTGAAAGTGATGTTGCGCGAACCCAGCTCACGGGCGAGGGAACGCGCGAAGCCGACCAGCGCGGCCTTGGAGGCGGCGTAGTTCGCCTGCCCCGCGGAGCCGAGCAGGCCGACGACGGACGAGATCAGCACGACGCGGCCCTTCTTGGCCCGCAGCATGCCCCGGTTGGCGCGCTTGACGACCCGGAAGGTGCCCGTGAGGTTGGTGTCGACGACCGAGGTGAAGTCCTCCTCGGACATGCGCATCAGCAGCTGGTCCTTGGTGACGCCGGCGTTGGCGACGAGGACCTCGACCGGGCCGTGCTCGGCCTCGATCTCCTTGTAGGCCTGCTCCACCTGATCGCTGTCGGTGATGTCGCACTTGACGGCGAGGAAGCCCTTGGGCGGCTCACCCGAGCGGTATGTGACGGCGACCTTGTCGCCGGCGTCGGCGAATGCCTGGGCGATGGCGAGGCCGATGCCCCGGTTGCCTCCGGTGACGAGAACCGAGCGGCTCAACGGATCACCCTTTCGATAACGGTCTGACACCCGCCCGGACACCTGGATGACAGGCGGCTTCCCCGAAAACCTATCGGTCCCGGGGCGCGCGCGAAGAAGCGGGCACCGACAGTGGCGCGCAGGAGTCACTGTCGGATCCCTACAGAACCGAACCGGCCACCGGCGGCAAACGTGTGGTCCCGGGACCGGCCCGCGCGACATGATCGGAGCGACCACGGTAACGGCGACAGGAAGAGACCCAGGTGCCTCATACCATCGACGAGTCCTTCACGGCACTACCCCTGCGCGCTCTGGCGGACGCCGCGCTGGCACGCGCGCGTGCCCTCGGCGCCGAGCACGCGGACTTCCGGTTCGAGCGGGTGCGCAGCGCGTCCTGGCGGCTCAGGGACGCCAGGCCCGCGGGCTCCTCGGACACCACGGACCTCGGCTACGCGGTGCGCGTCGTGCACGGCGGGACCTGGGGCTTCGCCTCCGGGGTGGACCTGAGCATGGACGCGGCGGCCCGGGTCGCCGCCCGGGCCGTGGCGATGGCCAAGCTGTCCGCGCAGGTGATCAAGGCGGCCGGGTCGGACGAGCGGGTGGAGCTCGCCGACGAGCCCGTGCACGCCGACAAGACGTGGATCTCGTCGTACGAGATCGACCCGTTCACCGTGCCCGACGAGGAGAAGTCCGCGCTGCTCGCCGAGTGGAGCTCGCGGCTGCTGGCGGCGGACGGGGTGAACCATGTCGACGCCTCCCTGCTCACCGTGCACGAGAACAAGTTCTACGCCGACACCGCCGGGACCGTGACCACGCAGCAGCGCGTCCGGCTGCACCCGCAGCTGACCGCGGTGTCGGTCGACGAGTCCAGCGGCGAGTTCGACTCGATGCGCACCATCGCGCCGCCCGTCGGGCGCGGCTGGGAGTACCTGCGGGGCACCGGCTGGGACTGGGAGAGCGAGCTGGCGCAGATCCCCGAGCTGCTCGCCGAGAAGATGCGCGCGCCGAGCGTCGAGGCGGGCGTGTACGACCTGGTCGTCGACCCGTCCAACCTGTGGCTGACGATCCACGAGTCCATCGGGCACGCCACCGAGCTGGACCGGGCGCTCGGCTACGAGGCCGCCTACGCCGGCACCTCCTTCGCCACCTTCGACCAGCTCGGCAAGCTGAGGTACGGCTCGGAGCTGATGAACGTCACCGGTGACCGCACCGCCGAGCACGGCCTGGCGACCATCGGCTACGACGACGAGGGCGTCGAGGGCCAGACCTGGGACCTGGTGAAGGACGGCACCCTGGTCGGCTACCAGCTGGACCGGCGGATCGCGAGGCTGACCGGGTTCGAGCGGTCCAACGGCTGCGCGTTCGCCGACTCCCCCGCCCATGTGCCGGTGCAGCGCATGGCCAACGTCTCGCTCCGGCCGGACCCGGCCGGGATGTCGACGGAGGACCTCATCGGCGGCGTCGACCGCGGCATCTACGTCGTCGGGGACCGGTCCTGGTCCATCGACATGCAGCGCTACAACTTCCAGTTCACCGGTCAGCGCTTCTTCCGGATCGAGAACGGCCGGATCACCGGCCAGCTCCGGGACGTCGCCTACCAGGCCACCACCACCGACTTCTGGGGATCCATGGCGGCCGTCGGCGGCCCGGGGACCTACGTCCTGGGCGGCGCCTTCAACTGCGGCAAGGCCCAGCCGGGGCAGGTGGCCGCGGTCTCGCACGGCTGCCCGTCCGCCCTGTTCCGCAGCGTCAACATCCTCAACACCACCCAGGAGGCCGGTCGATGAGTCCTCGTACGAACAAGCCGCACGAGATCGTCGAGCGGGCCCTGGAGCTGTCGCGCGCGGACGGCTGTGTCGTCATCGCCGACGAGCAGTCCACCGCCAACCTGCGCTGGGCGGGCAACGCGTTGACCACCAACGGCGTCACGCGCGGGCGCACGCTCACGGTCGTCGCCACCGTCGACGGCAAGGAGGGCACGGCCTCGGGAGTCGTGTCCCGCTCCGCGGTGACGCCGGACGAGCTGGAGCCCCTGGTCCGGGCCGCCGAGGCCGCCGCGCGCGGCGCCGGGCCCGCCGAGGACGCACAGCCGCTGGTCACCGGCGTGCCGGCGGCGCCGGACTTCACGGACGTGCCCGCCGAGACCACCTCCGCGGTGTTCGCCGACTTCGCCCCGGCGCTCGGTGAGGCCTTCGCTCGCGCGCGTGCGGGCGGCCGCGAGCTGTACGGCTTCGCCAACCACGAGCTGGTCTCGTCCTACGTCGGTACGTCGACGGGGCTGCGGCTGCGCCATGACCAGCCGAACGGGACGCTGGAGCTGAACGCCAAGTCCCCGGACCGCACCCGTTCGGCCTGGGCCGGCCGCTCCACCCGTGACTTCAAGGACGTCGACCCCGCGGCGCTCGACGCCGAGCTGGCCGTACGCCTCGGCTGGGCCGAGCGCAAGGTGGCGCTGCCCGCCGGACGGTACGAGACGCTGCTGCCGCCGACCGCCGTGGCGGATCTGCTGATCTACCAGATGTGGTCGGCGTCCGGCCGGGACGCGGCCGAGGGCCGCACGGTGTTCTCCCGGCCCGGGGGCGGCACCCGGGTCGGCGACCGGCTCACCGAGCTGCCGCTGACGCTGCGCAGCGACCCGAACGAGCCGGGCCTGGAGGCGGCGCCCTTCGTGCTGGCGCACTCCTCCGGGGGAGACACCTCGGTGTTCGACAACGGACTCCCCCTCAAGGCCACGGAATGGGTCCGCGAGGGCGAACTGCGGCACCTGATGACCAGCCGGCACAGCGCGGGTCTGACCGGCCTGCCGGTGGCGCCGGGGATCGACAATCTGATCCTGGACGGCGGTGGCGAGCAGTCGCTGGAGGAGATGGTCGCGGCGACCGAGCGCGGCTTGCTGCTGACCTGCCTGTGGTACATCCGCGAGGTCGACCCGGCGACGCTGCTGCTCACCGGCCTGACCCGGGACGGCGTGTACCTGGTCGAGAACGGCGAGGTGACCGGCGAGGTGAACAACTTCCGGTTCAACGAGTCGCCGGTGGATCTGCTGGGCCGGGCCACCGAGGCCGGGCGCACGGAGAAGACGCTGCCCAGGGAGTGGAGCGACTGGTTCACCCGGGCTGCGATGCCGGCGCTGCGGGTGCCGGATTTCAATATGAGCTCTGTCAGTCAGGGCGTATAACCTCGTACCCGACCCGCAGCACTTTCGAGCGGCCCTTTCGAGCAGCACTTCCGAGGAGATACGAGAACCGTGACGGACATCGTCGACGAGCTGAAGTGGCGTGGCCTGTGGGCCCTGTCCACTGACGAGGACGCTTTGCGCAAGGCGCTCGCGGACGGTCCCGTCACGTTCTATTGCGGGTTCGACCCGACCGCGGCCAGTCTGCACGTCGGTCACCTGGTGCAGGTCCTCACCATGCGCCGGCTGCAGCAGGCGGGCCTGCGTCCGCTGGCCCTGGTCGGCGGCGCCACCGGCCAGATCGGCGACCCGCGTCCGACGGCCGAGCGCACCCTGAACGACCCGGAGACGGTCGCGAACTGGGTGCACCGGCTGCGCGCACAGATCGAGCCGTTCCTGTCCTTCGAGGGCGAGAACGCCGCGGTGATGGTCAACAACCTGGACTGGACGGCCGGGATGTCGGCCATCGAGTTCCTGCGCGACATCGGCAAGCACTTCCGCGTCAACAAGATGCTCACCAAGGACTCGGTCGCCCGGCGCCTGGAGTCCCAGGAGGGCATCAGCTACACCGAGTTCAGCTACCAGCTGCTGCAGGGCATGGACTTCCTCGAGCTGTACCGCCGGTACGGCTGCACCCTCCAGCAGGGCGGCAGCGACCAGTGGGGCAACCTCACGGCGGGTCTGGACCTGATCCACCGGCTGGAGCCCGAGGCCGAGGTGCACTGCGTGGCGACCCCGCTGATGGTCAAGGCGGACGGCACCAAGTTCGGCAAGACCGAGGGCGGCGCCGTCTGGCTCGACCCCGAGATGACGACGCCGTACGCGTTCTACCAGTTCTGGCTGAACGTGGACGACCGGGACATCTCGACGTACCTGCGCATCCTGTCCTTCCGGTCCCGTGAGGAGCTGGAGGAGCTGGAGACGCAGACCGAGGAGCGGCCGCAGGCCCGGGCCGCGCAGCGGGCGCTGGCCGAGGAGCTGACGACCCTGGTGCACGGCGCCGACCAGACGGCTGCCGTGATCGCCGCGAGCCGCGCCCTCTTCGGGCAGGGCGAGCTGGCGGAGCTGGACGACCGGACGCTGGCGGCGGCGCTGTCCGAGGTGCCGCACATCAAGGTCGCGGAGCCGGCGCCGGTGGTGGATCTGTTCGCGGAGGTCGGGCTGGTGGCGAGCAAGTCGGCGGCGCGGCGGACGATCAAGGAGGGCGGGGCCTACGTGAACAACGCGAAGGTCACCGCCGAGGACGCCGTACCGGCGGCGGAGGATCTGCTGCACGGACGCTGGCTGGTGCTGCGCCGGGGCAAGAAGAACCTCGCCGCGGTCGAGGTCACCGGGGCCTAGGCACACCGAAGGGGCGGCTCTCCACCGGGAGGGCCGCCCCTTCGTCGTACGCCCGCTGAGGCGTCGTACGTCCGCTCAGGTCCGCTGTTTCCGCTTGCCCAGGGTCGCCATGTAGGCCATGTCCCCCACGCCCACGATGATGAGCGCGGCGACGAGCTGGAAGATGTGCCGGCTCCAGTCGATGCCGGAGGTCTCCTCGACACCCATCGCGCGGGCGAGGGCGTTGCCGACGATGGCGCCGAGCATGCCGAAGATGGTGGTCAGCCAGAGGGGACTGTGCTGCTTGCCGGGCAGGATCGCTTTGGCGATCAGTCCCAGCACGAATCCCACGATGATGGCCCACAACCAGCCCATTGCTGCCTCCTTGTACGGCTCGACGTGAGCATTACGCCCAGTCTCGGGCCGCCCCGCCTACGCCGCATGCCGGGTACGGCCGTACGCGGGACGGCCGAGGTCCGTCGCCCGGGCGGAAGGTGCCCCGGTCTCGTAGGCGGCGCAGGCCAGGCGTACCGTGGAGGGTGTCCGGGCCCGGCCTCCCGGCCGGTGGCGGTCCGGGTGCGGGCAGGGGAAAGTCCGATGCGGGCGGATGGTGGAATGTGATGCGGAAGCAGCACGACGGAGGCAGCTCCCAGGTATTCCGGATCACCGGAGCCCGGACGAGCCTCCAGGAGGACGTACGAGGGCGGCAGCGCCGGTACGTCATCTCGATGTCGGTCCGTACGCTGTCGGTGATCCTGGCCGCGACCCTGTGGAACGTCGAACGGCACGTGGCCGTCGTGGCGTTGGTGCTCGGCGTGGTCATGCCGTACATCGCGGTGGTGATCGCCAACGCCGGGCGGGAGAACGCGCCGTCGCTCCCTTCCACTTTCGTGGTCGCGCCGACGCGTCCGATGATCGCCGGACCGGGGCCGGACGTGCCCTTCGCGGAACCCGTCCCGGAAGATGTGATCCGTGATCCGGCACCGGGTCCGGCGGGCGAAACACATGACCGGAAATGACCTTGGCGAGGCGCTGACAAACGGAAGCAACCTCCGCACCAAGCTCAAGAAAAGCTCAGATCAATAGTGCTGTTCCGGTGCCGGGCCGCGGGTGACCCATGACATACTTCGTAGGCGCTCCGCATCCCCCGTCGGAGCGACTGACCGACGCCGGGCAGCTCCCCCCGTGGCTGCTCGGCGTCGCCTTTTGTTGACTCCTGTGAGACGAATCCGTGAGTGACGAGACCCCCATCTGCTCCGCCAAGGGCTGCCGTGCGGCCGCGACATGGGTGCTGGCCTGGAACAACCCCAAGATCCATACGCCGGAGCGGCGCAAGACCTGGCTGGCCTGCGAGGAGCACCGGGAGCATCTCTCCCAGTTCCTGGGGGTGCGGGGGTTCCTGAAGGACGTCGTGCCGTTCGCCGAGTGGGAAGAGCCCGCGGGACCGTAAGGTTTCAGCCGCCGATCGCCGACATCGGGCGGTCCGGCTGGACGAAGCTCGGGTCGTCCAGACCCGCTCCCGCCTTCTTGCCCCACATCGCGAGCCGCCAGATCCGGGCGATTTCCTCGTCGGGGGCGTCGGAGCGCAGCGCCGCGCGCAGGTCCGTCTCCTCGCGGGCGAACAGACAGGTGCGGACCTGGCCGTCGGCGGTGAGACGGGTGCGGTCGCAGGCCGAGCAGAACGGCCGGGTGACGGAGGCGATGACACCGACGCGGTGCGGTCCGCCGTTCACCAGCCAGCGCTCCGCCGGGGCCGAGCCGCGCTCCTCGGAGCCCTCCTCGGTCAGCTCGAAGCGGGTGCGCAGCGAGGTCAGGATGTCGCCCGCGGTGATCATGCCGTCGCGCTTCCAGCCGTGCTGGGCGTCCAGCGGCATCTGCTCGATGAAGCGCAGCTCGTAGTCGTGCTCGACGGCCCAGGCCAGCAGGTCGGGCGCCTCGTCGTCGTTCAGCCCCGGCATCAGCACGGAGTTGACCTTGACCGGGGTCAGCTCGGCGTCGCGGGCGGCCTCCAGGCCCTCCAGGACGTCCCGGTGCCGGTCGCGGCGGGTCAGGGTCTTGAAGACGTCCGGGCGCAGGGTGTCCAGGGAGACATTGACCCGGTCCAGACCGGCGGCCTTGAGGGCCTTCGCGGTGCGCTTCAGGCCGATGCCGTTGGTGGTGAGGGACATCTGGGGGCGGGGGGTGAGGGCCCCGACGCGCTCGACGATGCCGACCAGGCCGGGGCGCAGCAGGGGCTCGCCGCCGGTGAAGCGGACCTCCTCGATGCCGAGGGAGGTGACCGCGATGTCGATCAGGCGGACGATCTCGTCGTCCGTGAGGAGGTCGGGCTTGGCCAGCCACTGCAGGCCCTCCTCGGGCATGCAGTAGGTGCAGCGCAGATTGCACCGGTCGGTCAGCGAGACGCGCAGGTCGGTGGCGACCCGGCCGTAGGTGTCGATGAGCACGTGGGCCCCCTCCCTCGTCGCGGAGCACTCATGTTGCGTCACTTGCGAGCCTACGTGACCGCACCGACAACGACAGGGCCCGATCCCACGAGGTAAGACGCGGCCGCGTCGTAGGGATCTACGACGCGGCCGCGCGGGGAGGCGTGCTCAGTGGGCGCCGGTGCCGGTCAGGGACCGGACCTCCAGCTCGGCGTACTTGCCCTTGTCCGGCTCCTCCTTGGACAGGTAGGTGCCGATGATGCCCAGCAGGAAGCCGACCGGGATCGAGATGATGCCGGGGTTCTCCAGCGGGAACCAGTGGAAGTCGACGTCCGGGAACATCGAGGTGGGTTTGCCGGAGACGACCGGCGAGAACAGCACCAGGCCGACCGCGGTGGTCAGACCGCCGTAGATCGACCACAGGGCGCCCTGGGTGGTGAACCGCTTCCAGAAGAGGCTGTAGAGGATCGTCGGCAGGTTGGCGGAGGCGGCGACCGCGAAGGCCAGGGCGACGAGGCCGGCCACGTTCAGGTCGCGGGCCAGGGCGCCCAGCGCGATGGAGACGACGCCGATGCCGACGGTCGCCCAGCGGGCGGCGCGGACCTCCTCCTTGTCGGTGGCCTTCCCCTTCTTGATGACGTTGGCGTAGATGTCGTGGGCGAACGACGAGGACGAGGCCAGCGTCAGGCCCGCGACCACCGCGAGGATGGTCGCGAAGGCGACCGCGGAGATGGTGGCGAGCAGGATGGCGCCCCAGTTGGAGTCGACGCCGCCCAGATGCAGCGCGAGCAGCGGGGCCGCCGTGTTGCCCGCCTTGTTGGAGCTGGTGATCTCCTCCTGTGAGATCAGCGCGGCGGCGCCGAAGCCGAGCGCGAGGGTCATCAGGTAGAAGGAGCCGATCAGGCCGATCGCCCAGATCACGGACTTGCGGGCGGCCTTGGAGGTGGGAACCGTGTAGAAGCGGATCAGGATGTGCGGCAGGCCGGCGGTGCCGAGGATCAGCGCGATGCCCAGCGAGATGAAGTCCAGCTTGCTGGTGCCGGTGGCGCCGTACTTCAGGCCGGGCTCCAGGAACGCCGCGCCCTTGCCGCTCTGGTCGGAGGCGGCGCCGAGCAGGTCGGAGACGTTGAAGTCGAACTTCAGCAGGACCAGGAAGGTCAGCAGCAGGGCACCGGTCATCAGCAGCACGGCCTTGACCATCTGGACCCAGGTGGTGCCCTTCATGCCGCCGATGGTGACGTACATGATCATCAGGACGCCGACCAGGGCGACGATGACGATCTTGCCGGCGTCGCTGGTGATGCCCATCAGCAAGGAGACCAGGACGCCCGCGCCGGCCATCTGCGCCAGCAGGTAGAAGATCGACACCACGATCGTGGAGGTGCCGGCCGCCGTGCGGACCGGGCGCTGGCGCATCCGGTAGGCGAGGACGTCGCCCATGGTGTAGCGGCCGGAGTTGCGCAGCGGCTCGGCGACCAGCAGCAGCGCGATGAGCCAGGCGACCAGGAAGCCGATGGAGTACAGGAAGCCGTCGTAGCCGAACAGGGCGATGGCGCCCGCGATGCCGAGGAAGGACGCGGCGGACATGTAGTCGCCGGAGACGGCGAGGCCGTTCTGGAAGCCGGTGAACTGGCGGCCGCCCGCGTAGAAGTCGTTGGCGTCCTTGGTCTGGCGGCCCGCCCACACCGTGATGCCGAGGGTCGCGACGACGAAGACCGCGAAGAGGCTGATGATCAGCGTGCGGTGCTCGCTCGCCGGGTCGGCCGCAAGGAACATGTGCGCGGTGCTCATGCGCCGCCCTCCATCCGGGACTTGATCGCGTCGGCCTTGGGGTCGAGCTTCGCGGCGGCGTGCCGCGCGTACCACCAGGCGATGAGGAACGTGGTGAGGAACTGGGCGAGGCCGAGGACGAGGGCCACGTTGATGTTGCCGAACAGCTTGGTGCCCATGAAGTCACCGGCGTAGATCGACAGCAGCACGTACAGCAGGTACCAGGCGATGAAGGCGACGGTCAGCGGAAAGGCGAAGGAGCGGTAGGAACGGCGCAGTTCGGCGAACTCCGCGCTCTGCTGCACCGCGGTGAACTCCTCGGTGGAGGGGAGTTGGTGTTGCTCTTTCGACGGGGGCGGTGCGTCGGTGGCCACGGAGTCTCCTCGCGGTACGGGCGCTGGTGCGGCGGTGGACGGGGACGGGTGCGGTACGGACATGGCGGCTCTGTTCTCAGCGGTGGGCAGGGAGCTCGATCGTGCTCGCGCCCCCTGTTCAACGTCACGGCGCCACGCGAGGACCGGTTCAACCCGGCGGACTACTTTCCGAACTCATCGCCTGTAGGTCATTGCTGGCCAGCGAGGCGGGGAGATAGTTTCACCCTGCACGCCCGTCATGTACCTGCCCGAGCACCACCTGTGCCTCGGGCCGGTTTCGTTTCCGGATGATGTGGAGATCCCATGGCTCATCTGCCTTCCAGACGCCGGCTCGCGCTGGCCGTCCCCGTCGTGCTGTCGCTGACCGCTTCGCTCGGCTTCCTGCCGGCCGGCGCGACGGCCGCCCCGCTCGCGGAGACCACCGCCGAGCAGGCCGCGGACGCGCCGAACCTGGCCTACGTCGTGAACACCACGACGGACCGCCGGACCATCGAGTCGGTGAAGAAGGCCGTCGCCACGGCCGGGGGAACCGTCGTGGCGTCGTACGACAAGATCGGGGTGATCGTCGCCCACTCCGCCAACCCGGACTTCGGCAAGCAGCTGCGCCAGGTGCGCGGAGTGCAGTCGGCGGGTGCGACGCGTACCGCGCCGCTGGCCGCCGCCGGCACCACGGACCAGGGCGCCGCGGAGTTCCTCACCGACGCCCAGGCCGCGAGGACGGCGGCCGCCGCCGCTCCCGACACCGAGCCGCTCGAGGCCGACCAGTGGGACCTGCGCGCCATCGGCGCCGACAAGGCAGCGAAGATCAACCCCGGCAGCAGCAAGGTGACCGTCGCGGTCATCGACACTGGCGTCGACGACACCCACCCGGACCTCGCGCCGAACTTCTCCAAGTCCCAGTCGGCCAACTGCGTCGGCGGCGTCGCGGACACCAGTGAGGGCGCCTGGCGGCCGTACACCGCGGACGACTACCACGGCACGCACGTCGCGGGCGAGATCGCCGCCGCCCGCAACGGCATCGGCGTCGCGGGCGTGGCCCCCGGCGTCAAGGTCTCCGGCATCAAGGTGAGCGACCCGGACAACGGGCTGTTCTACCCCGAGAGCGTCGTGTGCGCCTTCGTGTTCGCCGCCGACCACGGCGTGGAGATCACGAACAACAGCTACTACGTGGACCCGTGGCTGTACAACTGCATGGACGACCCCGACCAGCGGGCCATCGTCGACGCGGTCAACCGGGCCCAGCTGTACGCCCAGCGCAAGGGCACCCTGCACCTGGCCTCGGCGGGCAACTCCAACCACGACCTGGACGCGGACGCGATCGTCGACGACTCCAGCCCCGACGACTCCACCCCGGTGGAGCGCACGATCGACCCGCACGAGTGCTACGACGTGCCGACCCAGCTGCCGGGGATCGTCACGGTCAGCGCGACGGGC
Organism: Streptomyces sp. YS415; assembly: GCF_023544665.1. Taxonomy (GTDB): domain Bacteria; phylum Actinomycetota; class Actinomycetes; order Streptomycetales; family Streptomycetaceae; genus Streptomyces. The sequence goes on along the minus strand of NZ_JAMJFL010000001.1, from coordinate 597,166 downwards.
GTGCAGAACCTCAAGTCGTACTACTCCTCGTACGGCAGGGGCGTCGTCGACGTCGCGGCCCCGGGCGGCGACCGGCTGTACCAGATACCCGACACGCCCTCGAAGAACGGCCGCATCCTGTCGACCATGCCCAACGGGCAGTACGCCTTCCTCCAGGGCACCTCGATGGCCTCGCCGCACGCCGCGGGCGTGGCCGCGCTGCTGAAGTCCAAGCACCCGTGGGCGAACGGAGCCGCGCTCCAGGCGATGCTGAAGGCGCAGGCGGACAACCCGGGCTGCCCCGAGTCCTACGACCAGAACGGCGACGGCACCCAGGACGCGGTGTGCGAGGGCGGCACGCGCGTGAACGGCTTCTACGGCTTCGGCATCGTCAACGCGCTGCGCGCGGTCAAGTAGGACACGAACGGGAGAAACTGACACCATGACAGCGCACTTCCGCTCTCGCCGCGTGCTGGCCGTCCCCGCCGGGATGGCCATGGCGACGGCGCTCGCCCTGCTGCCGAACGTGTCGGCGGCGGCCGAGCCGGACGCGACGTCGCTCAGCTACGTCGTCAACGTCCAGCCCGGCCACGGCCCTTCACCGCGCGTGGAGCGGGCCATCGCCCAGGCCGGCGGCACGATCGTGACCTCGTACGACCAGATCGGTGTGATCGTCGTCCACTCGGCGAACCCCGACTTCGCCAAGACGCTGCGCACGGTGCCCGGGGTGGCCTCGGCCGGCAACACCCGCAACGCGCCGCTGCCTGCCCAGTCGACGACGGACGTCGGCACGCCGAAGGTGCTCGGCACCGCCGAGGCCGCGGCCGTCGAGGTGGCCGAGGGCCAGGACCCGCTCCAGCCCCTGCAGTGGGACCTGCCTGCCATCAAGGCGGACAAGGCGCACGAGAAGTCGCTGGGCAGCCGGGACGTCACCGTCGCGGTGATCGACACCGGCGTCGACGACACCCACCCCGACCTCGCGCCCAACTTCGACCGTGCGGCGTCGGTCAACTGCGTGACGGGCAAGCCCGACACCGCCGACGGCGCCTGGCGGCCGGGCCCGACCGAGAGCGCGCACGGCACGCACGTGGCCGGTGAGATCGCCGCCGCCAAGAACGGCGTCGGCATGACCGGTGTCGCGCCCGGGGTGAAGGTCTCCGGCATCAAGGTGTCGACGACCGCCGGGTACTTCTACACGGAGGCCGTCGTGTGCGGCTTCGTGTGGGCGGCCGAGCACGGGGTCGACGTGACGAACAACAGCTATTACACCGACCCGTGGTACTTCAACTGCAAGAACGACCCGGACCAGAAGGCGCTCGTCGACGCCATCACCCGGGCCTCGCGGTACGCGGAGAAGAAGGGCGCCGTCAACGTCGCGGCGGCCGGCAACGAGAACTACGACCTCGCGGCCGACGAGATCACCGACCCGGTCTCGCCGAACGACGGCACGCCCTCGGAGCGGGTCATCGACCCGTCCGAGTGCCTCGACATACCGACCCAGCTGCCGGGCATCGTGACGGTGGCGTCGACCGGCGCGAAGGGCATCAAGTCGTCCTTCTCCAACCACGGTCTCGGCGTGATCGACATCGCCGCGCCCGGCGGCGACTCGACCCGCTTCCAGACCCCGGCCCCGCCGGCCACCAGCGGCCTGATCCTGGGCACGCTGCCCGGCGGCAAGTGGGGCTACATGGCCGGTACGTCGATGGCCTCGCCGCACGTCGCGGGCGTCGCCGCGCTCATCAAGTCGACGCACCCGTGGGCGCCGCCGGCCGCGGTCAAGGCGCTGCTGTACGCCCAGGCCGACGCCACGGCGTGCACCGACCCGTACGACATCGACGGCGACGGCAAGATCGACGCGGTGTGCGAGGGCTCGAAGAACCGCAACGGGTTCTACGGCTGGGGCATGACGGACGCGCTGGACGCGGTCACGAAGTAGCGGACACCAGCAGGTGAAGGGCCGGACGGAGCCACCGTCCGGCCCTTTCGCGCGGTGGGGAGGACGGGCCGCGTCATGTATTGATTCAGTCAATACTGCATAGTGCGGTCATGGACTCCCTGACGTACGCCTGGGCCGCGCTGGGCGGCGATCCCGCGCTTCTTCCGCGGCTGTCGACCGTTCCGCGCGAGGGGGTGCTCCAGGGACGGCTTCCGGTGCGGGAGTTGGCACGCGCGTGCGTGAGCGCGTGCGCGCTGGCCGCCGCCGAACTCGGTGCGCGGGGGGCCCGGCTGCGGGTGGTGCCCGGGGTCCGGGTGGACGACGGCGTTGTCGGTACGGCGTTCGCGAGTGAACGGCATCTGTTGATCGATGGCCGGGCGCCGGTCGCCTTCGCACCCCTGTCGCGGTTCTGGCGGACAGCGGACGGCTGGGTGCGCACGCACGCCAACTACCCGCACCACACGGAGCGGTTGCTGACGGCGCTGGGCTGTCGTCCGGACGGCGTCGAGGCGGCGCTCGCGGAGCGGTCCGCCGCACAGGTCGAGGAGGCCGTGTACGCGGCGGGCGGCCTCGCGGTCGCGGTACGGACGCCCGAGGAGTGGGCGGCGCATCCGCAGGCCCGCGCGGTGGCCGGGCGTCCGCTGGTGGAACGGGAGCGGCTGGACCCGGCCCCCGCGCGCGTGCTTCCGTCGGCCGGTCCGGCGCTCCCGCTGGACGGGGTCCGGGTCCTGGACCTCACCCGGGTCCTCGCGGGCCCGGTCGGCACCCGCACCCTCGCCCTGCTCGGCGCGGACGTGCTGCGCGTCGATCCGCCGCGGTACCCCGAACTCCCCGACCAGCACGCGGACACGGGGTTCGGCAAGCGGTCCGCCACGCTGGACCTGAGGGCGGACCGGCGCGCCCTGGAGGAGCTGTTGAAGAGCGCCGACGTGGTCGTCACCGGGTACCGGCCGGGCGCCCTGGACCGGTTCGGGCTGGCCCCCGAGGCGCTGGCGGAGCGCCGGCCCGGGGTGGTCGTGGCGCAGGTGTCGGCGTGGGGCACGTCCGGGCCCTGGGGACGGCGGCGCGGGTTCGACAGCCTGGTCCAGGCGGCGACCGGCATCGCCGTCACGGAGGGCTCGGCCCAGCGGCCGGGCGCACTGCCCGCCCAGGCGCTCGACCACGGCACCGGCTACCTGCTCGCGGCGGCCGTGCTGCGCGCCCTGACCGAGCAGGCCGACGACGGCGGCAGCAGGGTCGTACGGCTGGCGCTGGCGCGCACCGCGCTGTGGCTGACGGACGGAATCGACGCGACCGGCACGGGCGGGGTGGCGTACGAGGGGCCGGAGCCCTGGCTGGCCGAGACGGACAGCGCGCTCGGGCGGCTGCGGTACGCCCTGCCGCCGGTGGCCTACGAGGGCGGGCCCGGTGACTGGGCACGCCCGCCCGGCCCCCTGGGCGCCGATCCGGCGGGCTGGAGCTGAGATGCGGGCCGTCCGAAAACGTACTCATGGGCGGAATGCCGTACCGCCAGTTGTTTTCCAGCGCTTGCCCGGTTCTGGGGCGACTGGTGAAGATCATGAGGTGACCTTGATACGACCCACGTCGGAGGTGGCCGACACGAGCGGGCCCCGGCGCGGCCCCGGCACCGGCCGCGCCGTGGCCGTCCTCGTGCTGGTGGCCCTGGGGGCGCTGATACCGCTGCTCGGGCCGTCCCCCGCCCTGCACGACACCGGGGAGGCCGCAGCCCCCGGCACCGGCGGCATCGCGCTGCTGCGGACGGTGCTGTTCGCGGCCCTGTGCGTGCCGTTCGGCGAACTGTTCGTGAACCGGCTGGCCCGTTCCGTCCCCGGTGCTCCCCCGCCGCCCCGCAGTTGGGCGCCCTGGGCGGCAGGCGCCGGTTTCCTCGCCGCCCTGGGACTGGCCTCCGTCGTCTCCACCGGCAACCTCGTACCGGAGGGCCTCTCCGACCTCGACGTCGGCGGCCTGTACGCCACCCGCGACGGCAAGCTCGCCCTGCTGGAGGTCAACGCCTTCGCCGTGGCCGGGCTGTGCGCGCTGTCGCGGCGGCCCGGCACCCAACTGTGGCCGCTGGCCGCGGTCGTCGTCGCCGAGGCGCTGCGCGCGCATCCGGTGACCGAGCAGTCCCCGCTCGCCGGTTCCGGCCTGACGCTGGTCCATCTCACGTGTGCGGCGCTGTGGGCGGGCGGTCTGCTGCACGTCCTGCGGAGCCTGCGCGGCGGTCCGCCGTCCGGGGCGGCGCTGCTCGGGCTCTACGCGCGCGTGGCGGCCGTTCTGCTGGCCGCCATCACGGCGACCGGCGTGTGCAGTTCGCTGCGCCGCATGCCGCCCGAGACGATCGTCGAGCAGTTGACGGCGACGGCGTACGGGCGCGTGCTGCTCGCCAAGGTGCTGCTGGTGGCCGCCGTCGCCGCGCTCGCCCTGTGGGCGCGGATCCGGCTGGGCCGGGCCGCCGACCCGCTCACGGCCTGCGCCCCCGCGCGCGTGGAGGTCGTCGCGCTGGGGCTGGTCGTGGCGGTGTCGGGGCTGCTGACGGCGTTGCCGGTGCCGATCAGATGGTGACCGTGACCTTGAGGCCCGTCAGATGGTGACCATCACCTTGAGCGCCACCCGCTCGTCCATCGCCCGGTAGCCGTCGGGCACGCCCTCCAGGCCGACCGTCAGATCGAAGACCGGCGAGGGGTCGATGGTGCCGTCCAGGATGTCGGGCAGCAGCTCGGGAATGTAGGCGCGGACCGGCGCGACACCGCCGCGCAGGGCGATGTTCCGGTCGAACATGACGCCGAGGTCGAGCCCGGTGCCGCTGCCGTGCGGCACGCCGACGAAGCCGATGCCGCCGCCGTCGCGGGTGATGTTCACGGCCGTGCGCATGGACTGCTCGGTGCCGACCGCCTCGACGACGGCGTGCGCGCCCTGGCCGCGGGTGAGTGCGCGGACGGCGTCCACGGCGGCCTCGCCGCGCTCGGCGACGACGTCGGTGGCGCCGAAGCGGCGGGCGATGTCGGTACGGGCCTGGTGGCGGCCGAGTGCGATGATCCGCTCGGCGCCGAGCCGCTGGGCGGCGAGCACGGCACACAGGCCGACGGCTCCGTCCCCGACCACGGCGACCGTGGCTCCCGGCCGGGCGCCCGCGGTGAGGGCGGCGTGGTGGCCGGTGCCCATCACGTCGGACAGGGTGAGCAGGGCGGCCAGCAGCCGCTCGTCGGAGGCGGCTTCCTGGGGCAGCCGGACGAGGGTGCCGTCGGCGAAGGGCACGCGCACGGCCTCGCCCTGGCCGCCGTCGTAGCCGACGGAGCCCCAGAAGCCGCCGTGCTCGCAGGAGGTGGTCAGGCCCTCCCGGCAGTAGTCGCAGACGCCGTCGGACCACATGAAGGGCGCGACGACCAGGTCGCCGGTCCGTACGCCGGAGACCTCGGAGCCGGTCTCCTCGACGACGCCGAGGAACTCGTGCCCGATCCGCTGACCGGGCTGCCGGGCCGCCTCGCCGCGGTAGGCCCACAGGTCGCTGCCGCAGATGCAGGCGCGCAGCACCCGCACGACGGCGTCGGTGGGCAGCTGGACGACGGCGTCGGGTACGTCCGCCACCCGCATGTCGAACGGGGCGTGGATGGTGGTGGCGCGCATGGCGAGGTCCTTCTCCTGCGGGGTGTGGGAGCGCTCAGGGGGTGGCCGGGCGCACCTCACCGTACGTCGCCGCCGGGTACGGATGCGCTTCGAGCGTTCTCAGTGTGCCGGTGACGAGCAGGAACTGCGCCGCAATATAGGTGAGCATGATCCACAGGTCCGGCCGGGGCGGCTGGGCCCACTCGGCGACGCCGGTCGCGATGAGGGTGTCGGAGAGCATGAAGAGCGCGCCGCCGAGCCCGGTGAGGAGGCCGAACCGGCTGCCCGCCCGGTACGCCATCGCCGTGAGCAGCAGGCTGTAGCCGGCGACCGGGACGCGCAGGTCGGCCGGGAGGTGGGGCCAGAGCGCGGCGACGGTGGTGGTGAGGGCGACGCTGTACACGGCGAGCAGGAACGGCTGGTGCCTCCCGCGCGCCCGGAACAGCAGCAGGTAGCAGACGTGCCCGGCCGCGAAGGAGCCCATGCCGGCGAGGAACGCCGGCTCGGCGTCGAAGAGCAGCAGGACGTCGCCGCCCCAGCCGCACAGCAGGGCGGCGACGAGCAGCCGGGGCGCCCCGGACACGGCGGCGTACCCGGCGAGCAGCGGCATCAGCAGCGGCTTGGCGACGAGGTGCCCGGGGTCGAAGCCGGCGGCCAGACAGCCCAGGTCGACGAGGGCGGCCAGGGCGAAGGCCGCCAGGAGGAGGCGCTTCACGCCGACACGCTCTCCCGCGCGGGCTGCGGGACGGGCTGCCAGCCGGGCCCGCGCAGGAGGAGCCCGGCCCGGTCCCGCCAACGGCGCGCCGCCTTCAGGTCCTTGGCGAGGGAGACGTACTCGTGGGTGGCGACCTTCACGGGGTTGTACGTGTCGATGTTCTTGGTCAGCCCGAAGACGGGACGCTCGGTCTCGGCGACGAAGGAACCGAACAGCCGGTCCCAGACGATGAGAATGCCGCCGAAGTTGCGGTCCAGGTAGCCGCCCTGGGAGGCGTGGTGGACGCGGTGGTGGGAGGGCGTGTTGAAGACGAACTCGAACCACCGGGGCATCTTGTCGATGCGCTCGGTGTGGATCCAGAACTGGTAGACGAGGTTGGCCGAGGAGCAGAAGGCGAGCGCGGCCGGGTGCACACCGCAGGCGATGAGGGGGACGTAGAACGGCCAGACGGTCAGGGAGGTCCAGGGCTGGCGCAGCGCGGTGGTGAGGTTGAACTTCTTGCTGGAGTGGTGCACGACGTGGCAGGCCCACAGGATGCGGACGACGTGGTGGCCGCGGTGGGACCAGTAGTAGAAGAAGTCCTGCGCGAGCAGCATCAACGGGACCGTCCACCACAGGACGGCCACCCGCAGCGGCGTCAGCTCGTAGAGGGCCGTGTAGACGGCGACGATGGGGATCTTCCACAGGAAGTCGAAGAACAGACTGCCGACCCCCATGCCGAGGCTGGTCGCGGTGTCCTTCGTCTCGTACCCCGCGGCCTCCTCGTCGGGATGGAGGCGGACGCTGATCATCTCGACCACGGTGAGCAGGACGAAGGCGGGTATCGACCACAGCACGACATCGGGCAGGTTCGGCATGCTGGCACCGTAGAACCGCAGGTCGCCCAGGGCTAGACGTTGTTACTCACAAGTATTACCAGGGGTACGCGCTTACTTGTTGGCGATCTCCGCCAAAGGGGGACCCAGGAGGGGACTTGACGCGCTCCCCCGGTCGGCGCTCGAACGGGCGGGCGTGGCAGGGCACCTGACGGGGTGATGAGCCGGGGCCTCGCGCCGGGACTGTCAGTCCCGGCCCGTATCCTCAGTGACCATGCTCGAAGACCGTACGACCGCAGCGTCCTCGCCCGCCGGGTGGCCGACCGCGTATCCGCAGGGATACGCGGTCGTTGACGTGGAGACCACCGGGCTGGCCCGGGACGACCGGATAATCTCCGCGGCCGTCTACCGGCTGGACGCGCGCGGTGAGGTCGAGGACCACTGGTACACGCTGGTCAACCCGGAGCGCGACCCGGGCCCGGTGTGGATCCACGGTCTGACGAGCGACGTACTGGAGGGAGCGCCCCTCTTCCCGGACATCGCCGAGGAGTTCTCCGCGCGCCTGGCGGACCGGGTGCTCGTCGCGCACAACGCCGTCTTCGACTGGCAGATGATCGCCCGCGAGTACGCACGCGCCCGGTGCGAGGCGCCGGTGCGGCAGCGGCTGTGCACCATCGCGCTCTCCAAGGAGCTGGGCCTGCCGCTGCCCAACCACAAGCTGGAGTCGCTGGCCGCGCACTTCGGCGTCGTCCAGCAGCGCGCGCACCACGCGCTGGACGACGCGCGCGTGCTGGCGGAGGCGTTCCGGCCGAGCCTGAAGGCGGCGGCCGAGGGCGGCGTACGGCTTCCGCTGCACGAGTGCCGACCGCTGACCGAGTGGACGGACCGGGCGGTGCCGCGGCAGCAGCAGGGCGGCTACGGGGGCTACCGGCCCACGAGTTGGCGCCCCGCCCGCAAACGGCCCGCCTGCCCCTATCCCAACCCAGGCCGGTACGAAGAGGGCAAACGACTCAAGCAGGGCATGCGCATCGCCTTCTCCGGCGACACCTCCGTCGAGCGCGACCTGCTGGAGGACCGGGCGGTCGAGGCCGGACTGCATGTCGCCACCAGCATCTCCCGGCTGACCAGCCTGCTCGTCACCAACGACCCGGACTCGGGCACCTCCAAGGTGGTCAAGGCCCAGCAGTACGGCACCCCCGTGGTGGACGAGGCGGCGTTCGGACAGCTCCTCGCCGATGTGGAGCCGGCACCCGAGCAGTGACCGTACGGATGGGTGATTGCCGTGCGACTCGCCCGGCGCCCACTCGCTCGCACCGCGCCGACGGCCCACCCTGTGGCGCATGGCGAGATGCGAAGTTTGCGGCAATGACTACGGAATGACCTTCGAGATTCGTGCACAGGGCGCGGTGCACGTCTTCGACTGCTTCGCCTGTGCGATCCATCGCATGGCCCCCATCTGCGAGCACTGCCGCGTCCAGATCATCGGGCAGGGCGTCGAGGTCGAGGGCCACTGGTACTGCGGTGCCCACTGCGCCCGCGCGGAGGGAAAGGCGGGCATCATCGACAAGGTCTGACCCGGTACCCGCCTGAAAGCACCCCACGACCGAGTTGTACGGTCGTGGGGTGTACCGCTTCCTGTTGTCCCGGCAGTGGGTGATCCTCACGCTGGTCGCCCTGCTGCTCATCCCCACGATGATCAGGCTGGGCATCTGGCAGATGCACCGCTACGACGAGCGCACCGCCCGCAACCAGCTGGTCGCCGACTCACTGGCCGCGAAGCCGGTACCCGTCGAGCGGCTGACCGCCCCCGGCCACGCCGTCACCAGGAACGAGCGGTACCGCACCGTCACCGCCACCGGGCACTTCGACACCGACGACGAGGTCGTCGTCCGCCGCCGCACCAACGGCGACGACGAGGTCGGCTACCACGTGCTCACCCCGTTCGTGCTGCGCGACGGCAAGGTGCTGCTGGTCAACCGGGGCTGGATCCCCGCCGACCGGGCCGCGAGCCAGAGCGCGTACCCGAAGGTTCCCGCCCCGCCGAGCGGCGAGCTCACCGTCACCGGCCGGCTGATGCCCGACGAGACGACCGAGGCGAGCGGCATCAAGGACCTGGAGGGCCTGCCCGACCGCCAGATCATGCTGATCAACAGCGAGCAGGAGGCGCGCCGCCTCGACGCCCGGGTGCTCGGCGGCTACCTCGTGCAGACCGGACCGCCCCCCAAGGGCGACACCCCGCAGCAGCTCGGCAAGCCCGGCAAGGAGGACGCCGCGCTGAACTACGCCTACGCCGTCCAGTGGTGGCTGTTCGCCGCGGGCGTCCCCGCCGGCTGGGTGGTCCTGGTCCGCCGCGAGCTGCGCGACCGCCGGGCCCGCGCGACCGGGCAGCCCGCCGCGGAGAGCGAGCCCGCAGCGGTGTGAGCCGTCCGGCCGGATCGCCCACACCGCAAGATTGCGCGTCCTTTCTGCCGGGAACCCGCTCCCCGTGCATCCCCGTATCGAGGACTACGCGCTCATCGGCGACGAGCAGACGGCTGCCCTGGTCGGCACGGACGGTTCCGTGGACTGGCTGTGCCTGCCCCGCTTCGACTCCGCCGCCTGCTTCGCCCGGCTGCTCGGCGACAAGGAGAACGGCCACTGGCGCATCGCCCCCATCGGCGCCGAGCGGTGCACCCGCCGCGCCTACCGACCGGACACCCTCGTCCTGGACACCGAATGGGAGACCGACGAAGGCGCCGTCCGCGTCACCGACCTGATGCCACAACGGGACCGCGCCCCCGACCTCGTCCGCATCGTCGAGGGCCTGCGCGGCGACGTCACCGTCCGCAGCACGCTCCGGCTGCGCTTCGACTACGGCTCGATCACCCCCTGGATACGCCGCTCCGACGGCCACCGCGTCGCCGTCGCGGGCCCGGACTCGGTGTGGCTGCGCAGCGAACCGGAGGTGCGCACCTGGGGCGCGGACCACTGCACGTACTCGGAGTTCACCGTCTCCGAGGGCGAGTCGGTGGCGTTCGTGCTCACCTGGCACCCCTCGCACGAGCCACGCCCCCCGCTCGTCGACCCCTACGCCTCGCTGGCCACCAGCGTCGCCGACTGGCAGGCCTGGGCGGCCCGCTGCCGCTACGACGGCCCGCACCGGGACGCCGTGGTCCGCTCCCTGATCACCCTCAAGGCACTCACCTATGCCCCCACCGGCGGCATCGTCGCCGCCCCCACCACCTCGCTCCCCGAGGAGCTGGGCGGCGTGCGCAACTGGGACTACCGCTTCTGCTGGCTGCGCGACTCCACCCTCACCCTCGGCGCGCTGCTGGCCGCCGGGTACCAGGAGGAGGCCGAGGCCTGGCGGAACTGGCTGCTGCGGGCGGTCGCGGGCGACCCGGCGGACCTGCAGATCATGTACGGCCTGGCGGGCGAGCGCCGGCTGCCCGAGCTGGAGCTGCCGTGGCTGGCCGGCTTCGCCGACAGCGGCCCGGTGCGGATCGGCAACGAGGCCGTGAAGCAGGTCCAGCTCGACGTGTACGGCGAGGTCATGGACTCGCTGTCGCTGGCCCGCAGTTCGGGTCTGCCCTCCACCCCGCAGATGTGGGCGCTGCAGCTCGCGCTGATGGACTTCCTGTGCAAGGCGTGGCGGCAGCCCGACGAGGGGCTGTGGGAGATGCGCGGGGGCCGCAGGCAGTTCGTCCACTCCAAGGTGATGGTGTGGGTGGCCGCCGACCGGGCGGTGCGCGCGGTGGAGCGCGACCCCCATCTGGAGGGTGACGTGGACGCCTGGCGCGCGTTGCGCGACGAGGTGCACCAGGAGGTGTGCGAACAGGGCTACGACCCCGAGCGGAACACCTTCACCCAGTACTACGGCTCGCGCGAGCTGGACGCCTCGCTGCTGCTCATCCCGCGCGTGGGCTTCCTGCCGCCGGACGACCCCCGGGTCATCGGCACCATCGACGCGGTCCGCGACGAACTGTGCCTCGGCGGCTTCCTGCGCCGCTACAGCCCCGAGAAGACGGCCCCCGACGGGCTGCCGGGCAGCGAGGGCACCTTCCTGGCGTGCTCGTTCTGGCTGGCGGACGCCCTGCACATGACGGGCCGCAGCAAGGAGGCCCGGGAGCTGTTCGAACGGCTCGTGGTGCTCGGCAACGACGTCGGGCTGCTGGCCGAGGAGTACGACCCCGCGGTCGGCGTCCAGCTGGGCAACTTCCCGCAGGCGTTCAGCCACATCGGCCTGGTGAACACCGCCCTCGCCCTGTTCGGGACGGAGGAGGCAGGATAGGAGCATGGATCTTGGACTGAAGGACCGGGTGTACGTCGTCACCGGAGCGACGCGGGGCCTGGGCAACGCCACCGCGCGGGAGCTGGTCGCCGAGGGCGCGAAGGTGATCATCTCGGGGCGGGAGGAGGCGACGGTCGCGGAGGCCGCGTCCGCGCTGGGCCCGAACGCGGCCGGGGTCGCGGCGGGCAACGCCGACCCGGAGACGCCCGCCCGGCTGATGGCCGCCGCGCGCGAGCGCTTCGGCGGCTTCGACGGCGTCCTCGTCAGCGTCGGCGGTCCGGCGCCCGGCTTCGTCGCCGACAACACCGACGAGCAGTGGCAGGCGGCGTTCGAGTCGGTGTTCCTCGGCGCGGTGCGGCTGGCCCGGGCGGCGGCGGCCGAGCTGGAGCCGGGCGGCGTCATCGGCTTCGTGCTGTCGGGGTCCGTGCACGAGCCGATCCCGGGCCTGACCATCTCGAACGGACTGCGGCCGGGCCTCGCCGGGTTCGCCAAGTCCCTCGCGGACGAGCTGGGGCCGCGCGGGATCCGGGTCGTGGGGCTGCTGCCGGGGCGCATCGACACCGACCGGGTCCGCGAGCTGGACGGCATGTCCGCGGACCCGGAGGCCACGCGGTCGGCCGCCGAGACGCGGATCCCGCTGCGGCGCTACGGACGGCCGGAGGAGTTCGGCCGCACCGGCGCGTTCCTGCTCTCCCCGGCCGCCTCCTACCTGACCGGCATCATGGTTCCGGTGGACGGCGGCCTGCGGCACGGGTTCTAGCGGCCGGGGAGTGGTCCGAACGAGCGGGTCCGGCTCAGCTGACCCGCTCCGCGCGGTGCTTGGCCGCCCTCAGCCTGACCTCCGCCGGGAGCGCCGCCAGCCCCGCCGACCGGCGCGCGTGGGTGAGGGCCCCGTCCGTGAGGCCGGTCAGCGCCGTGCCCGGGTCCACATGCGGTTCCAGCATCAGCCGTACGCGGGCCCCGGGAGCGCTCCTCCGGCCGGTCAGCCGGGTGTGCGCCCGATGGACGCCGTCCATCGACTCCGCGTCGCTCGCCAGTACGCCCTCCAGGGCGCGGCCCCGCAGCAGCGCGCCCTCGCCGTCGCCGGTGTCGACGAGGACCTCGGTGAGCCGGCGACGCCGGAGCAGCGCGGCCAGCCACCACAGGAGCAGCAGGAGCAGCACCGCCAGTGCGGCGATGACCGTCGGCCACCACCAGCCCTCGTCCTGCCAGCGGGTCCGTTCGGCGTCGCTGAGCAGGACGTCGTCCTTGCCGTGGTGGATCCACCAGGACGGCGCTTTCAGACCGAGGCCCACGGCGAGCACGGAGCCGCCGAGGACGATCAGGAGCAGCCCGAGCAGGCCGAGCAGGACGCGGTTGACGGTCCTGAGCATCGCGCTCACCCTTTCCGTCCGGGTCGCCGTACCCGCACCGACAGGGCGGGCGGCCGGGACAGGCCGAGGCCGTGGACGGCGTCGGCGAGCGCGCCGTCCAGGTCGGCGCGTACGTCGTCCAGGTCGCGGAAGTGGGAGACCGCCTGGACGTCGGCCCGCCTGCGGCGCATGCGGACCCGGGCCGACTGCACACCGGAGATCTCCATGGCGCGGTCCCGCAGCACCAGCGCCGCGGCCTCCCGGTCCAGTGCGCCGCGGACGTCGGGGTGGGTGCGGCGCATCGGCAGCAGCGAGCGCAGGCCGGGAGTGGCGGCCAGCGCGAGCAGCCACAGGCCGAGGGCCGTGGCGACGCCCGCGCCGATCAGCACCCAGGTGTCGTCCAGGGGGCGCTGGGCGAGTTGGTCGGTCAGTTCCCGGCGCCAGGCCATGGGGGACCGGTCGGCGCGCACGGCGGCGATGTCGTAGAGGAACAGGCCGACGAGGGCCAGGAGCAGCAGGGCGACGATCGCTGCCGTGATCCGGCGGGGCGACCAGAAGCGGCCGTTCGCGGCGTCCTTCCCCTCCAGGACGGGTGGGGGGTCGTCGCCGGCCGCGGGCCCGTTCCGGGCGAGCGGCTCGGTGCCGGTCTGCTTCTCCAGGACCGGCAGTGGTCGTGTGGTGCCCTCGGAGCCCTGGGGCTCGCTCATCGCGTCCTCCCCTGTGCCGCGCCGTGTACCGGATGCAGCCGCTCCACGTGGACGACGACCTCCGGCACCTCCATGTCCACCAACGCGCCTACCCGCTCGGCGACATGACGACGCACGGCGGAACAGCGGGCGCCGATGTCGGTGGGGTAGTCGAGTTCGAGATGGAGGCGGAGGCGGGCCGTGCCGTGGTGCACGACGGCACCCGCGTGCGGGGGCGAGGCGTCCGCGGGCAGCGGGCCCAGGGCCTCGCGGGCCGCCTGCGAGGCGATCTTCACCACGACCCGGTCGGCGATCCGGGTGGCGCCGCGCTCACTCGGCGGCACGACGGCCCGGGGTCTGTCCACGTCACCGGATTGCACGGTCACCTACGTCACCGCCGGTCGCGCCGGTCGTCACGGGTGCGGAAGAAGTCGCCGAGTTCCAGGTCCCCTTGGAGGAACCGGCCGACGACCAACCCGGCGGCGCCCAGGGCGGCCACCAGCAGGAAGGCACCGAAGCCGCCGAAATACCCGGCGAAGCCCAGCGCCATGCCGGCGATCAAGCCGACGACGGCCATGCTCATGGTGCGCTCCCTTCAGCGTTGGGATGGCTGGTCACTGGAGCCGGGGCTCCGGTTCCTCTTCTTCCTCCTCGTCGGGGAGCTTCACATCGCTCACCGCGATGTTGACCTCGACGACTTCCAGGCCGGTCATCCGTTCCACCGCGGCGACCACGTTCTCCCGCACGGCCCGGGCCACGTCGGAGATAGCCACGCCGTAGACGACGACGATCTCCAGGTCGAGCGCGGTCTGCACCTCGCCCACCTCTGCCTTCACCCCGCGCGTGACGGATTTCGAGGCACCGCCCGGCACCCGGTCCCGTACCGCGCCGAAGGTGCGGCTCATCCCGCTGCCCATCGCGTGCACGCCGACGACGTCCCGCGCCGCGAGCCCCGCGATCTTCTCCACCACGCCGTCGGCGATCGTGGTCCGGCCCCGGCTCGCCGGGTCACCGCCACCGCGCTTGACGGTCTTGCGGGTCTGCGAGGTCGGCTCCTGCTCGACCTCGGCCCTCTGGGTCATGTCACTCATCGCCGCACGTCCCTTTCGGTTCGTCCTCCTTCGTCCACCGTAAGCGGGGTTGCGCCATTTCGCCCCGGGGATGCGGCAGGCTGGAGTAATGACGGTGGACGGATGGGCGAGGACGGTACGGCAGCAGTTGGGGCTCGGCAGGCTGCTGCCGTTGGGCGGGCCGCGGGACGGCGCATGGATCGCCGAGGAGGCGGCCGCGACCGCGCTGCGGCGCGCGGCCGACGAACAGGTGCCGGGGGTGCGCCTCGGCGCGCTGCGGATCGCACTCGCCGATCCCGGCCGGACGCAGGAGCCGGTGGTGCCGGCGCCGCCCAGCGCACTGCCGCCGGGCGCGCTGCGGGTGACGGCGGACTTCGCGGCGACGGCGGCGGAGCCGCTGCCCGCGGTGGCGGACCGGCTGCGCGAGGTGCTGGCCGAGGCGGCGGACCGGCGGCTGGGGCTGACGGTCACGGAGGTGGATCTCCGGGTGACGGCCCTGCTGGACGAGGTGACGCAGGCCGCTGCGGCATCGCCGCGGGAGTCGCCGTCCGCCCGGGAGCCCGCCGAGGGCGAGGAGGCCCGCGCCGCCGAGGCCGCGCTCGCGGTGCCGGGCGTGGCGGGGCTGACCGGAATCCTGGGCGGCCTCGGCCGGCCGGTGCACTTCGAGGAACGGCCCGCCGAGGCCGCCCTGCCGGCCCGTCATGTCCGGGTCGAGATCGCGGTACGGGCGGACCACCGGGCCGTGGAGGTGGCCCGCGAGGTCCGCACCCAGGTCTCGCAGGCGCTGCCGGATCACCCGACGGTGGCGGTCCTGATCACCGCCGTCGCCGGGTGAGGGGTCACTCGCTCGCCGGGTGAGGGGTCACTCGCCCACTGGATGAGGCGTCACTCCCCCACGCCCGCCAGGTCCCGCAGCCGGCGCGCCTGGGCGGCGCGTTCGGCGACGCGCTGCTCCTCGTAGGTGCGGTCGGCCGCCCCGCGCAGGAGTGCCTTGGTCTCGATGACCGCGTCCCGGGGGGCGGCCAGCAGGGCGGCGGCGAGGTCGCGCGCCGCGTCGTCGAGCTGGTCCACGGGGACGGCGATGTTGGCCAGGCCGGTGCTGACGGATTCCTCGGCCGTGACGAAGCGCCCGGTGGCGCAGATCTCCAGCGCCCGGGCGTAGCCGACGAGGCTCACCAGGGGGTGGGTGCCGGTCAGGTCGGGAACCAGGCCGAGGCTGGTCTCGCGCATGGCGAACTGCACGTCGTCCGCGACGACGCGCAGGTCACAGGCGAGCGCGAGCTGGAAGCCCGCCCCGATGGCGTGGCCCTGGACGGCGGCGATGGTCACGAGGTCGCTGCGCCGCCACCAGGTGAACGCCTCCTGGTACTCGGCGATCGTCGCGTCGAGGTCGGCGTCGTCACCGCGCGCGAGATCGATGAACGACGGCTCACCGTCGAAGCCTTCCGGCGTGAACGCCTGCCGGTCGAGTCCGGCCGAGAAGGACTTGCCCTCGGCCCGCAGCACGACGACCCGGACGGATCCGGGCAGCAGCCGACCGGCCTCGGCCAGCGCACGCCACAGAGCGGGGCTCTGCGCGTTGCGCTTGGCGGGGTTGGTCAGCGTCACCGTGGCGACTGCGTCATCGACGGTGAGTCGTACGCCGTCCTTGTCGAGAGCCGGGTCGAGCGAAGCCATGGGGCGCCTCCGATGGGTGCGGTCGCTTAAGTGACTGCACAGTAACCACCCGGCCGATCAACCGACCGACCGGGTGGCCACCATCGAAGCCGGTGGGCCGCCCGAGGGTCAGCCCGCGGCTTTCTTGCCGCGGGTCGCCCCGCCACGCCCACGCAGCGTGACGCCCGACTCACTGAGCATCCGGTGCACGAAGCCATACGAGCGGCCGGTCTCCTCGGCCAGTGCCCGGATGCTCGCACCGGAGTCGTACTTCTTCTTCAGGTCTGCCGCGAGCTTGTCGCGCGCGGCGCCGGTTACCCGGCTGCCCTTCTTCAGAGTCTCGGCCACCCGTGCCTCCTCATGGGAAGTGCGCTCTGGTCTCCTCATGATCACCCCTCCCGGCCTTCATGGCCACCCATTCGGCAAGGTCCGTGAGACATGGATGTGACGACAGGAGCAGGTCCACACAAGAGGAACCAGTGATTCCGGGATGGCTGGTTCGTACCGCCGAACGGGTTGTTCCGCGAAGTGCCAGGTCAGGGACGCACGACGGCCGAGCCCTTGTCGACAAAGGGCTCGGCCGGAAAATGCGTGTAGGACACACCCCGGTACGAGGAGATCTCACACAGATGATGGATCACGGATCGGCCGAATGATCCATACGCAGTGGATCAGCCATTCGATCAAGCCAGGGCGACGAGATCCGCGTAGTCGGCGCCCCACAGGTCCTCGACACCGTCGGGCAGCAGGATGATGCGCTCCGGCTGGAGCGCCTCGACCGCGCCCTCGTCGTGGGTGACCAGGACGACCGCGCCCTTGTAGGTGCGCAGCGCGCCGAGGATCTCCTCGCGGCTCGCCGGGTCGAGGTTGTTCGTCGGCTCGTCCAGGAGCAGCACGTTCGCCGAGCTCACCACGAGGGTGGCGAGCGCGAGGCGGGTCTTCTCGCCGCCGGAGAGGACCCCGGCCGGCTTGTCGACGTCGTCGCCGGAGAACAGGAACGAGCCCAGCGTCTTGCGGACCTCGACCAGGTCGAGGTCGGGGTTGGCGGAGCGCATGTTCTCCAGGACCGTGCGCTCGGGGTCGAGGGTCTCGTGCTCCTGGGCGTAGTAGCCGAGCTTGAGGCCGTGGCCCTCGACGACCTGGCCGGTGTCGGGCTTCTCGACGCCGCCGAGGAGACGCAGCAGGGTCGTCTTGCCGGCGCCGTTGAGGCCGAGGATGACGACTCGGGATCCCTTGTCGATGGCCAGGTCGACGTCGGTGAAGATCTCCAGCGAACCGTACGACTTCGACAGGCCCTCGGCCATCAGCGGGGTCTTGCCGCAGGGCGCGGGCTCGGGGAAGCGGAGCTTGGCGACCTTGTCGGAGGCACGGACCGCTTCGAGTCCCGCGAGCAGCCGGTCGGCACGCTTGGCCATGTTCTGCGCGGCGACGGTCTTGGTGGCCTTGGCGCGCATCTTGTCCGCCTGCGAGTGCAGTGCGGCGGCCTTCTTCTCGGCGTTCTGCCGCTCGCGCTTGCGGCGCTTCTCGTCGGCCTCGCGCTGCTGCTGGTAGAGCCTCCAGCCCATGTTGTACACGTCGATCTGGGCGCGGTTGGCGTCCAGATAGAACACCTTGTTGACGACCGTCTCGACCAGGTCGACGTCGTGGGAGATCACGATGAAGCCGCCGCGGTAGGTCTTGAGGTAGTCGCGCAGCCAGACGATCGAGTCGGCGTCGAGGTGGTTGGTCGGCTCGTCGAGCAGCAGGGTGTCCGCGTCGGAGAACAGGATCCGGGCGAGCTCGATACGGCGGCGCTGACCGCCCGAGAGGGTGTGCAGCGGCTGGCCGAGCACCCGGTCGGGGAGGTTGAGCGCGGCGGCGATGGTGGAGGCCTCGGCCTCGGCGGAGTAACCGCCCTTGGTGAGGAACTCCGTCTCGTGGCGCTCGTACTGCTTGAGCGCCTTCTCGCGGGTGGCGCCCTGGCCGTTGGCGATGCGCTGTTCGTTCTCGCGCATCTTGCGGATCAGTACGTCGAGGCCGCGCGCGGAGAGGATGCGGTCGCGGGCGAGCACGTCCAGGTCGCCGGTGCGGGGGTCCTGCGGAAGGTAGCCGACCTCACCGGAGCGGGTGATGGTGCCGCCGGCGGGCATGCCTTCGCCGGCCAGGCACTTGGTGAGGGTCGTCTTGCCGGCGCCGTTGCGGCCGACCAGACCGATGCGGTCGCCCTTGGCGACGCGGAAGGTGGCGGACTCGATGAGGACACGGGCGCCGGCGCGCAGCTCGATGCCGGTGGCGGAGATCACGGACAGACTCCAGGGCGGGGTCGTTGGCGGGATGGGCGGCTGAGGACGTTCCCGCCGTCTAATGCGCGAGGAGAATGGCCATACGGCCATTCTAACGGGGCTGTGCAAGCGGTTTTCTGCCGCCGGGGACGTCGTTGCCGGGCGGCCGGCGGTGCGGAGTGGCCCGGTCCGGGCCGATTTACCGCGATGAGCTGGGACGTCCGGGCGGCCCCCGGGCACGACTGCGCGAGGAGCGGCGTCCGGCCGTGACGTACGGCACGCGCGGGGGCGAAGGAGCGACTCTTGCGGGCGGGGGGCACCCGGTGCGGATCGCCGTCCGAGGGGCGGTACGCGATGACGCGGCAAGGGCTGACGGCGGGGCGCGGGACGCCCCGGGCAGGGCGACCGCCAGGGCTATGACGAGGAGGACGGGGAACACGCGAGGGGCAGGTCCGGATGGGCGCCGGGCGCCATGGCGTCGCCCGTTCGGATGCGTGGTCGGCGCCCTGGGTGCGGGCGCGGGCGAGGATGAGGGTCTGGCCAAGGTGGAGGGTGTGGGTCCATGCAGTTCGACGACGATGCCCGGCTGGACACCTCCGAGGTGCAGGACGTGCGCGGCAGGCGGGTACCCGGCGGGCGGGCCACCGTCGGAGGCGGGCTCGCCGGTCTGCTGGCGCTGGTGCTGGCGCTGTTCTTCGGGGTCGGCCCCGACCAGCTGGGGCTGACCGACGGGTCCGAGCAGCCCACGGGCACGGCGTCGGGCCTGGCGCAGGTCCAGCAGTCGTGCCGTACCGGGCAGGACGCGAACACCCGGGACGACTGCCGCACGGTGGCCGTGGTCAACAGCGTGCAGGACTTCTGGGACGAGGAGTTCACCCGGCGCGGCGGGGCGTACGCACGCTCGGCGACGGTGTTCTTCAGCGGGCAGGTCGGCACCGCGTGCGGATCGGCGACCAGCGCGGTCGGGCCGTTCTACTGCCCCGGCGACCGCAAGGTCTATCTGGACCTCGGGTTCTTCGACGAACTGCGCACCACGTTCGGCGCCGGCGGGGGGCCGTTCGGGCAGGCGTACGTAGTGGCGCACGAGTACGGGCACCATGTGCAGGACCTGACCGGCACGCTCGACCGGTCGCGGGACGGGCGGACCGGGGCGGACAGCAACGCGGTCCGGGTGGAGCTCCAGGCCGACTGCTACGCGGGCGTGTGGGCGCACCACGCGACCACGACGAAGGACGAGTCGACCGGGCGGCCGCTGATCACCAGCCTCACCGACGCCGACATCCGCGACGGCCTCGCCGCCGCCGCGGCCGTGGGCGACGACCGGATCCAGGAGCGCTTCCAGGGCCGGGTGACGCCGGAGACCTGGACGCACGGGTCGGCGGACCAGCGGCAGCGGTGGTTCCGGCAGGGCTTCGACAGCGGGGACATGGCCCGGTGCGACACCTTCCGGTGAGCGCGGGGGCGTTGTCAGTGGGCGCTGCGAGACTGGACGGCAGGTGGCATTTCCGGCAGTGACCGCGCAGTTGGGTGACCGTGCGGTGATCTCGAGGGAGTGAGCGTTGTGGCAGGTACGGAGGGCGGACGTCCGAGCATCTTTCCGACAGTGCTGTACGCGGACGCGAAGGCGGGCGTCAGGCAGCTCACGGAAGCGCTCGGCTTCACCGAGCTGACCATGTACGAGGGCGAGGACGGCACGGTGCTGCACGCCGAGCTGACCCAGGGCAACGGCGCGATCATGGTCGGTTCGAAGGGCCGCGGCGGTGTCTTCGACACGGCGATGAAGGGCGCGGGGCCGGCCGGGGTGTACGTCGTGGTGGACGACGTCGACGCCCACCACCGGCGCGCCGTCGAGCACGGCGTGGAGATCCTGATGCCCCCGACGGACCAGGACTACGGCTCCCGGGACTATCTGGCCCGGGACGCCGAGGGCAACATCTGGAGCTTCGGCACGTACGCGCCGGAGATCGGGGCATAGCGGGCCGGGCGGGCCTAGTTCCCGCCCGTGTGGACCTGGAAGGCGGCGCGGCGGACCGCCTTGGCCAGGGCCGGGTCGGGGTGGGCGGCCGCGAGGGCCACCAGGACCTGGACCGTGCGCGGGTGGCCGACGGCGCGTACCTCGTCCAGCAGGGCGGGGACCGTCGGCTGCAGCGCGGACTCCAGGTGGCGGACGAGCATGGGGGCCTCGCCGTGGTCGGCGACCGCGGCGGCGGTGTCGACCCAGAGCCAGGTGGCCTCTTCCCGGGTGAGGACCTCATGGGCGTCCTCGGGGTCGACCCCTTCGTGCTCGGCCAGCCAGAGCAGGGCGTACGGCCTGAGGGCCGGCTCCTCGGCCACGGACCGTACGTCGGGCTCGGCGGGGGCGCCCACCACGCGCAGCGCCTCGAAGGCGAGGCCGCGCAGCAGGGCGTCCTCGCCGCGGGCGGCGTCGATCAGCTCGGTGACCGCGCTGCCGACCGGGCGGGCGGCCAGCCAGGCGCGGTACTCGGCGCGGGCGGCGTTGGGGCGGAGCTGGGCACAGCCGCGGAGCATGTCCTCGGCCGCCTGCTCGATGTTCCCGGCGGGGCTCTGCGCGGCGACGCAGATCTGCTCCAGCTTGACCCAGACCGCCCAGCTGCCGAGCGGGGTCAGGGTGGCCTGGCCGTCGCCGTAGGTGAGGGCGCCGACCGAGGCGAGGGCGTGCAGGGCCCAGTCGAGGAGCGGGGCGAGCGGGGTGTCCTCGGCGGGGGCGGCGCGGTCCGGCTCGGGCTGGGGGCCGTAGGGGATCTCGCAGCGCTCGGTGCGCAGTTCGGTGACGCGCTGTTCCAGCAGGTCGAGGAGTTGCGCCACCGGCACGGGGCCGGCGGACAGCTGGAGGAAGGAGAGCACCTGGGGCATGGCCGAGACGACCTCGGCGACCGCGGCGGGCTCGTGGCCGGCGGGCTCCGGGTGGGCGAGCGACCAGGCGTCGAAGAGGGCGACCCAGCCGCGCAGGACGGCACTGTCGTCGCGGTGCCATGCGCGCAGCCGCCAGCCGGGGCGCGCGCTGTCGCCGTGCACCTCGATCAGTCCGGCGAGGCGGGCGGTGTCCCAGTCCGCGCGGACCTGAGCGACGCTCAGGTCCAGGTCGGACGCGGCCCGTTCGGCGCTCGCGTCCGAGAGGGTGCCCTTGCTGTCGGGGTGGGCGCCGTCGCGGCCGGGGCGCAGGGCGACGTCGGCCCAGTGCGCGACCCGGGCCGCCGCGGCCAGGCCGGAGCGCGCCATTCTGGCCAGCTCGGCGGGGGCCGGGGTGCCCTCGGGCGGGCGGGGCGCGGGACGGCTCGGGCGCCGTTGGTTCACAGCTCTGGGGGCGGCGGCCAGGGGTCGCGGGCGGACGAGTCGAAGCCTGGAGTCGCGCGGGATACGGGACGTCACGGGTGCAGTCTTCCGGTTGACGGTCCGAAATCCCAAACGGAATGTCACGAGGGGCGACGGGGATGGCCAACGCACGGGGTCCGGCGGGCGGTGGAGGACCGATAACAGGCCAGTTGTACCGGGTTAAACGGAACCCGCGGGACCGGTCCGGTGGGTGTCGTCGTCCGGGGCGCTCACATGAGAGGGGTCAGGAAGCGGCGCAGGGTTTCCTCGTAGGCCTTGGGGTCGGCGTTCCACATGGCGCTGTGGGGGGCGCGTTTGACCGTGTGGAGGTTGACCAGGCCGGGGTGGGCGTCGGCCAGGCGGCGGGAGTGGATCCAGGGGGCGACGATGTCGTCGGGGCCGTGGAAGATCAGGGTCGGCACGTTCAGCCGGTAGGTGATCTCGTCGGGGGCGGCGCGGTCGCCGTACAGGCCCGTGCGGCCCTGGGCGGCGCGGACAGCGAGCGGGAGCAGGGCGCCCGGGGTGCGGCGGGCGGCGGCGAGGGCGCGCAGGGTCGCCTCCCAGCTGAGCACCGGGGAGTCCAGGACGAGTCCCGAGATCCGGTCCCGCAGCCCGGAGCGGGCGGCGGCGCGCAGGGCCATCGTCGCGCCGGTGGACCAGCCGAGCAGCACGATCTGCCGGGCGCCGTGGCTCACGGCGTAGCGGAGTGCCGCGTCCAGGTCGCGCCACTCGGTCTCGCCGAGGTGGTTCAGGCCGTCCGGGGAGCGGGGTGCGCCCAGGTCGCCGCGGTAGCCCAGGGCGAGCACCGGGAAGTGGCGGGCGGTGAGGGACTCCATGACGTTCATGGCGAGTTCGCGGGTGGTGCCGAGGCCGTGCACCGCGATGATCCAGGTGGGGCGGGCGCCGGGCACGAACCACGCGGGCAGCGTGCCGAGCTCGCCGGGGATGTCGACGTCGGCGTGGTCGAGGCCGAGCGCGGCGCGCGGGTCGCCGACGTAGAGGTTGGGGGTGAGCCATACGCGGTTGCCGGGGCTGAGGGTGCCGTGGGTGACGCGTTCCAGGCGGCGGACGACCGTGTCGGCGGTGTGGGTCGCGGTGGCGATCACGGGGCCCACGATCGCGTGCGAGCCGTCGCCGCCGAGGCCGTAGACGCCGGGGCGCAGGGAGGCCAGGTCCCGGGTGAGCGAGATCTGGCCGGCCGCCGTGCCGTGCACAGTGAGCGGAGGTTCGGTGGGCAGGGGCCTGCCTGGGGGCGCCTTGAGCGCGGCGTCGCTGGCGAGTCGCCCGGCGGCCACGCTTGCCGCGCCGGCGGCCAGGGCCATGGTGACGGCAGCGGCCGTCGCGGTGACAGTGCGCACGGATCCAGTGTCCCGGCGGACCCCGCCTACGGCCAGTGGGAGGGCGGAGGCGGGTGACGGGGGTGCGGTGCGGTGCGGGGTGACGAGGGGTGGGGTGCCGTGGCGGGGGACGAGGTGTGTGCAGCGCGGCGCCGGGTGACGAGGGCTGCAGTGCCGTGCGGGTGATCGCCCACGTCCGCGGGGCGGGGCCGCGAGGCGAGGGGCCGCGGCGCGGGGTGCAGGGCGAGGGGCCGCAGGGCGCTGGCACAGGACCGCGACGCGGTGCGGAACGACGAGGGGACAGGGCGGCGGGGCTGCGACGTGGGGCCCGCAGGGCGTGGCGGCGAGGACACGGCGCTGGACGGGGCGGCGCAGTGGGGCCACGGGGTCGGGCCAGAAGGCGAGGCTGCAGAGCGAGGAGGCCGGACAGGGCCGCGGCGTCGGGCCACTGCGCGAGGCCACGGGAGAGGGCCCCAGGACGAGGCCCCGGGGCAGGGCCGCGGCGCGGGGTCAGTCCTGCTGGCCGTACCCCCGGAGCTTTTGCGCCACCTCTGTCAGTTGCCCGGGGGACAGCAGGGACGGGGAGAGGCCCGGTACCGAGGACGCCGTGAGCCATACCCGGCACATCCACTCCAGCTGGGCCGTGCGGTCGTAGGCCTGGGTGAGGGTGGCGCCGTAGGCCATCGTGCCGTGGTTCTGCAGGAGGCAGGCCGTGCGGTCGGTCAGGGCCCGGAGCATGTTCTCGGCCAGTTCCTCGGTGCCGTACGTCGCGTACGGGGCGACCCGGGCGGGGCCGCCGAGGTCCGCGGTGATGTAGTGGATCGCCGGGACCTCCTGCACCAGGGCCGAGACGGCCGTGGCGTGCACGGCGTGGGTGTGGACGATCGCGCGGGCGCCGGTGGCGCGGTAGACGGCGAGGTGCATGGGCAGCTCGCTCGTGGGCCGCAGCCTCCCGAGGATCCGGCGCCCGGACAGGTCGACGCCCGTCACGTCCTCGGGCGCGAGCCGGTCGTAGGGCACCCCCGTGGGGGTGACCAGGACCGTGTCCCCGACGCGCACCGAGACATTGCCGGACGTGCCCACGACCAGGCCCTCGGCCACGGTCCGGCGGGCGGTCGCGACCAGTTCCTCCCAGGCCCGCGCCACCTCGGGCCGCACCTTCTCCGGTCCTGACTCCCCCACGCCCGGTGCGCCCTCTCGCTGCTCAGCCATGCGGCGATCCTGCCAGCCCGCGCGCCGGAACAACGCGGGCCCGCTGCCGGGTGACCAGGATCTCTTTCACGGATCCCGGAACCACGCCGCAAGATCGCCCGGAGCGCGTGACCCTTGGGGCGCCTGGACCGTGCGAGGCGGTGCGCAACCGAGGAAAGTCGGAATGCCTCATTCAGACACCATGCGGCTCACCCCAGTTCACCTTCCGTTCACTCAGGTTACTTACGTTCGTCCGGCCAATGACCTCGAACGATTGCCTGGGTAAATGGAAAACTTCTCGCTGATCCTCGCGATTGTGGTAATAACCGCACTCGCGTTCGATTTCACGAACGGTTTTCACGACACCGCCAACGCGATGGCGACGACCATCTCGACCGGTGCGCTCAAGCCCAAGGTCGCGGTGGCCATGTCCGCCGTGCTGAACCTTGTCGGCGCGTTCCTCTCCGTGGAGGTCGCCAACACGATCTCCAAAGGTCTCGTGGACGAGACCGGCATCCGTCCCGAGGTCATCTTCGCCGCGCTGGTCGGGGCGATCCTCTGGAACCTCCTGACCTGGCTGGTGGGCCTGCCCTCCAGCTCCTCGCACGCCCTCATGGGCGGCCTGATCGGCGCGACCATCGCCTCCGCGGGCGTCGGCGCGGTCCACGGCGACGTGCTCGTCACCAAGGTCCTCATCCCGGCGATCGCCGCCCCGCTGGTCGCGGGCCTCGCGGCGCTGCTGGCCACGAAGCTGATGTACTCCATGGGCAAGAAGGCCGGCGGCAGCAAGTCCTCCGAGAAGGGCTACCGCGCCGGCCAGATCGCCTCCGCCGGCCTGGTCTCGCTCGCCCACGGCACCAACGACGCGCAGAAGACGATGGGCATCATCACCCTCGCCCTCGTCGCCGGCGGCACCCTGGCGCCCGACTCGGACCCGCCGATGTGGGTCATCCTCTCCGCGGGCGTGGCCATCGCGCTCGGCACCTACCTCGGTGGCTGGCGGATCATCCGCACCATGGGCAAGGGCCTGACCGACCTCCAGCCGCAGCAGGGCTTCGCCGCCCAGACCAGCGCGGCGACGGTCATCCTGGCCTCCTCCCACCTCGGCTTCTCCCTCTCCACCACGCACTCCGTCTCCGGTGCGGTGATGGGCGCCGGCCTGGGCCGCAAGGGCGGCGTCGTCCGCTGGTCCACGGCGACCCGGATGTTCGTCGCGTGGGGCCTGACCCTGCCGGCCGCCGCGCTCGTCGCCGCGCTGGCCGAGTGGGTCACGGGCTTCGGTTCCTGGGGCACGGCGGTGGTGGCGGTCTTCCTGGTCGGCTCCAGCGCGGCCATCTGGAAGGTGTCGCGGCGCGAGGTCGTCGACCACACCAACGTCAACGAGACCGAGGAGCCCGCGGGTGTCGTGACGACGGCGATGGCGGCTGTCACGCCGCCGCCGGCCGGCCCGGCGACCGAGGAGTTCGCGGCGACGATCCCGGCCCCGTCCGGGGAGCCGACGCCGTCGGCCCGCGTCTGACCCCCGACCGGATACTCAAGGAAGCAGCATCATGAAGATCGACTGGGCGGCTCTCGGTTCCGTCTTCGGCGTCAGCCTCGTGGTCACCGTGGCCCTGGTAGCCCTTTTCACCCTCGGCATCGCGGGTCTGACGCGGCGCGAGCGGGCGGTGGAGCAGGGGGGCTCCGCGGGCCTGGCCGTCACGGGCGCGTACGCGTGCTTCGCGGCGTGCGCGGCGGCCGTGGCGTACGGGATCTATCTGATCGTGGCCTGACGCCTGCGCGACGGACTCGCGCCCTGTTCCGGTGACCCCTGCGGGGGTCCTCGGGGCAGGGCGCTTTCGCGTGCGCCGCGAGCGGGGCGGCCCCAGGGGGCCAAACCCGCCCCGCCGGGCCCGGTGTGGGCCTCAGCACACTCTTCTCTCGCAGGTCAACAGCAAGTTGACGGCTGTTCCGGGCCCGTGGTGGACTGCCGGAGCCATTTACGGCGGCAGGAGAGGAAGCCGGTGCGATTCCGGCGCGGTCCCGCCACTGTCACCGGGGTAGGAAGCCCCGGGAGCCAGGAACTCTCACCGCCGGTCTCGTCGAACCAGGGCGTGGACACCCTGAGTGAGGACATATCGCCATGCGCGGCTGCCGTTTGCCACAGGCTCTGAGGTGCAAGGCCCCCGACGCCGGGGTTCCGGCCGACCCGACGGCCGGCTGAGCCGATGCGGGCCGATCGCGTTTTCGCGTACGGCGCCGCCGCCGGCCTCCTCGGTGACCTGCTGCTCGGCGATCCCCGCCGCGGGCATCCGGTCGCCGTGTTCGGGCGGGCCGCGCACGCCGTGGAACGGCGGCTGTGGCGGGACGACCGCGGCCGGGGCGCGCTGCACACCGCCGTGTGCGCCGGTGGCGCCGTCGCCGTGGGTGCGCTCGCCTCCCGTGCGGTGCGCCGCTCCCCCGCCGCCTCCGTCGCGCTGACCGCCGTCGCCACCTGGTCGGTCGTCGGCGGGACGTCGCTCGCGCGGGAGGCCCGGACCGTCGGGCGAGCGCTGCGGGCGGGGGACGTCGAGGCGGCGCGGGCGCGGCTGCCGCATCTGTGCGGGCGGGACCCGCAGGCACTGGACGCCGACGGGATCGCGCGGGCGGTGGTGGAGTCCGTCGCCGAGAACACCTCCGACGCCGTCGTGGGAGCGCTGGTGTGGGGTGCCGTGGGCTCGGTGCCGGGGCTCCTCGGGTTCCGGGCCGTGAACACCCTCGACGCGATGGTCGGTCACAAGTCGCCCCGCTACCGGCGGTTCGGCTGGGCCTCCGCGCGCCTGGACGACGTCGCCGGGTGGCCGGGGGCGCGGCTGACCGCCGTACTCGCCGCCGCGGCCGGAGGCGATCCCCGGGGTGCGCTACGGGCCTGGCGCGCCGACGCGGCGCAGCATCCGAGCCCCAACGCGGGGCCCGTGGAGGCGTCGTTCGCGGGGGCGCTGGGGGTACGGCTCGGGGGGACCTTGTCGTACGGCGGGCGGATCGAGCACCGGCCGGTGCTGAACGGGGAAGGGCGTGCTGTGGAGGTGGGGGACATCGAGCGGGCCGTACGGCTGTCCCGTCGGGTGAGCTGGCTCGCGCTGGCGGTCAGCGCCGCCGCGCGCAGCGCCGTGGCGGGGAGGCGGTCATGAACGGCGGAGGTCTCCTCGTCGCCGGCACCACCTCCGACGCCGGCAAGAGTGTCGTCACCGCCGGGATCTGCCGCTGGCTGGTCCGGCAGGGGGTGAAGGTCGCGCCCTTCAAGGCGCAGAACATGTCGCTGAACTCCTTCGTCACCCGCGAGGGCGCCGAGATCGGGCGGGCGCAGGCCATGCAGGCGCAGGCCTGCCGTGTCGAACCGACCGCGCTGATGAACCCGGTGCTGCTCAAGCCGGGCGGCGAGCAGAGCAGCCAGGTCGTGCTCATGGGCAAGCCGGTGGGCGAGCTGAGCGCGCGCGGCTACCACGGCGGACGGCAGCAGCAGCTCCTCGGGACGGTGCTGGACTGCCTGGCCGAACTGCGGGGCACGTACGACGCGGTGATCTGCGAGGGGGCCGGTTCGCCGGCCGAGATCAATCTGCGGCGCACCGACATCGTGAACATGGGCGTCGCGCGCCGCGCCCGGCTGCCCGTGCTGGTGGTGGGCGACATCGACCGCGGGGGCGTCTTCGCCTCCTTCTTCGGGACGGTGGCCCTCCTCTCCCGGGAGGACCAGGACCTCGTCGCCGGGTTCCTGGTCAACAAGTTCCGCGGTGACGTCTCGCTGCTGGAACCCGGCCTCGACATGCTGCACGGCCTCACCGGGCGCCGGACCTACGGCGTCCTGCCCTTCCGGCACGGGCTCGGCATCGACGAGGAGGACGGGCTGCGGGTATCCCTGCGGGGCAGCGTGCGGGAGTCCGTGGTCGCCCCGCCCGTCGGCGCGGACGTGCTGCGGGTCGCCGTCTGCGCGGTCCCGCTGATGTCCAACTTCACGGACGTCGACGCGCTGGCCGCCGAACCGGGCGTCGTCGTGCGGTTCGTGGACCGGCCGGAGGAACTGGCCGACGCCGATCTCGTCGTGGTGCCGGGGACCCGGGGCACGGTGAAGGCGCTGGAGTGGCTGCGCGCCCGGGGGCTGGCCGACGCCCTGGTCCGCAGGGCGGCCGAGCAGCGGCCGGTGCTCGGCATCTGCGGCGGTTTCCAGGTGCTCGGCGAGCACATCGAGGACGACGTGGAGAGCCGCCGGGGCCGGGTCGAGGGGCTCGGCGTGCTGCCCGTGCGGGTGCGGTTCGCCCGCGAGAAGACCCTCACCCGGCCGGTGGGGGAAGCCCTCGGCGAGCGGGTCGAGGGGTACGAGATCCACCACGGGGTGGCCTCCGTGGCGGGCGGCGAGCCCTTCCTCGACGGCTGCCGGGTCGGCCAGACCTGGGGCACGCACTGGCACGGCTCGCTGGAGTCGGACGGTTTCCGCCGGGCGTTCCTGCGGGAGGTGGCGGCCGCCGCGGGCCGCCGCTTCGTGCCGGCCGCCGACACCTCCTTCGCCGCGCTGCGCGAGGAACAGCTGGACCTGCTGGGCGATCTGATCGAACAGCACGCGGACACCGACGCGCTCTGGCGGCTCATCGAGTCGGGCGCGCCGCAAGGACTGCCCTTCATTCCACCGGGAGCGCCCGCATGAGCACAGTGTTGTTGTTGTCGACCGCCGACACGGATCTGCTGGCGGCCAGGGCCGCCTCCGGTGCCTCCTTCCGGATCGGCAACCCGACCCGCGTGGACGTCGCCGAAGAACTGCCCGCGCTCCTCGCGGGCGCCGACATCGCCGTCGTACGGCTGCTCGGCGGCAAGCGCGCCTGGGAGGACGGGCTCGCCGCGCTGAAGGCGTCCGGCATCCCCACGGTGCTGCTGGGCGGGGAGAGCGTCCCGGACGCCGAGTTGATGGCTGACTCGTCGGTGCCCGCCGGTGTGGTCGCCGAGGCACTGCGGTACCTCGTCGAGGGCGGGCCCGCCAACCTCACCGAACTGGCCCGGTTCCTCTCCGACACCGTGCTGCTGACCGGCGAGGGGTTCCTGGAGCCGCAGCAGATGCCGGAGTACGGCGTCCACGGCTCCCGCGCGCAGGAGAGCGGCCGCCCGACCGTCGGCGTGCTCTTCTACCGGGCCCATGAGCTCAGCGGCAACACCGCGTTCGTCGACACGCTCTGCGACGCCATCGAGGACCGCGGCGCCAACGCCCTGCCCGTGTACTGCGGTTCGCTGCGCGGCGCGGACGCGGGCCTGTACGAGATCCTCGGGCGGGCCGACGCCCTCGTCGCCACGGTCCTCGCCGCCGGCGGCACGCACGCCTCGCAGGCGTCGGCGGGCGGCGACGAGGAGGCGTGGGACATCGGCGCCCTCGCCGACCTCGACATCCCGGTGCTGCAAGGGCTCTGCCTGACCTCCTCGCGCCGCGCCTGGGACGAGTCCGACGCCGCCCTCTCCCCCATGGACGCGGCCATGCAGGTCGCCATCCCGGAGTTCGACGGCCGGCTGATCACCGTGCCGTTCTCCTTCAAGGAGCAGGGCCCAGACGACGTCCCGGTGTACGTCGCCGACCCGGAGCGGGCCGCGCGCGTCGCCGGCATCGCCGTACGGCACGCCCGGTTGCGGCACAAGCCGAACGCCGAGAAGAAGCTGGCGCTCGTCTTCACCGCCTACCCGACCAAGCACTCCCGGGTCGGCAACGCGGTCGGACTCGACACGCCCGTCTCGGCGGTGCGGGTCCTGGACGCGCTCAAGGAAGCCGGGTACGGGGTCACCGCATACCCCTCCGGCGGCGACGAGCTGATCCACCGGCTGATCGAGGCCGGCGGTCACGACGTCGAGTGGCTGACCGAGGAGCAGCTGGCCTCCGCGCCCGCGCGGGTGCCGCTCGCGGACTACCGGGCGTGGTTCGACCGGCTCGACCCGGAGCTCAGGGACGCCATGCTGGAGGCGTGGGGCGAGCCGCCGGGCTCGCTGTACGTCGACGGGGACGAGATCGTGCTCGCGTCCCTCCAGTTCGGCAACGTCGTCGTGATGATCCAGCCGCCGCGGGGCTTCGGCGAGAACCCGATCGCGATCTACCACGACCCGGACATGCCGCCGTCCCACCACTACATGGCGGCCTACCGGTGGCTGGAGAACTCCTTCGGTGCCGACGCCGTCGTCCACATGGGCAAGCACGGCACGATGGAGTGGCTGCCGGGCAAGGGGCTCGGGCTGAGCGGAGGCTGCGCACCGGACGCCGTACTCGGTGAACTCCCCCTCATCTACCCCTTCATCGTCAATGACCCCGGCGAGGGCACCCAGGCCAAGCGGCGCGGCCACGCCACGGTCGTCGACCACCTCGTACCGCCGATGGCGCGCGCGGACACCTACGGTGACCTGGCGAAGCTGGAGCAGCTGCTCGACGAGTACGCGCTCGTCTCCGACCTGGACCCGACCAAGGCGCCGGCCGTGCGCGCGCAGATCTGGACGCTGGTGAAGGCGGCCGAGCTCCACCACGACCTGCATGTCGACGAGCAGCCGGACGACACGGAGTTCGACGAGTTCGTCATGCACATCGACGGCTACCTGTGCGAGATCAAGGACGTGCAGATCCGTGACGGCCTGCACATCCTCGGCAGCGGCCCGGTCGGTGAGCCGCGGGTGAACCTGGTGCTCGCCGTGTTGCGCGCCGCGCAGGTGTGGGGCGGACAGGCGAACGCGCTGCCCGGCCTCAGGGCGTCCTTCGCGGCCCACTTCGGGCTCAGCGAGAAGGAGTTGCTGGCCGAGCCGGGCGCGCCCCTGAAGGTGCCGGTGGAGCTGTCCGACCTGGTGGAGGGGCCCGCGCGTACGGCCGCCGACGCGATCGACCTGCTGGAGCAGCTGTGCCGCCGGGTGGCGGAGGGCATGGAGGAGCGGGACTGGCAGGCCGCCGCGGTTCCCGCCCTCGTCCGCGAGGTGCTCGGTACCGAACTGCCCGAGGCCGTCGCCGTGCTGGAGTTCGCCTGCGACGAGGTCGTGCCGCGGCTCGCCCGCACGACGGACGAGATCGGGCACATCCTGCGGGCCCTGGACGGCGGTTACGTCCCGGCGGGCCCGTCCGGGTCGCCGACCCGCGGTCTGGTGAACGTCCTGCCGACCGGCCGCAACTTCTACTCGGTCGACCCCAAGGCCATCCCCTCCCGGCTGAGCTGGGAGGTCGGCCAGTCCCTCGCCGACTCGCTGGTGGCCCGCTACCTCCAGGACACCGGGGAGTACCCGCAGTCCGTCGGGCTCACGGTGTGGGGCACGTCCGCGATGCGCACCCAGGGCGACGACATCGCGGAGATCCTGGCGCTGCTGGGCTGCCGCCCGGTGTGGGACGACGCCTCGCGCCGGGTGACCGGGTTCGAGGTGGTGCCGCCGGCGGAGCTGGGACGGCCGCGCATCGACGTCACCGTCCGGATCTCCGGGTTCTTCCGGGACGCGTTCCCGCATGTGGTCGCGCTGATCGACGACGCGGTGCGGGCGGTGGCCGAGCTGGACGAGCCCGCCGAGGTCAACTTCGTGCGCAAGCACGTGGAGGAGGACACCGCCGAGCACGGTGACCGCCGGCGCGCGACCGCCCGTGTCTTCGGCTCCAAGCCGGGCGCGTACGGCGCCGGTCTGCTGCCGCTGATCGACGCCCGCAACTGGCGCTCCGACGCCGACCTCGCCGAGGTGTACGCGGTGTGGGGCGGCTACGCCTACGGGCGCGGGCTCGACGGGCGCGCGGCGCGCGGGGACATGGAGACGGCGTTCAGGCGGATCGCGGTCGCGGCGAAGAACGTCGACACCCGTGAGCACGACCTCGTCGACGCGGACGACTACTTCCAGTACCACGGCGGCATGGTCGCCATGGTCCGCCATCTGACGGGCGCCTCCCCCGAGGCTTACGTCGGCGACTCCGCCACCCCCGACCAGGTCAAGACCCGCACGCTGGGCGAGGAGACGCACCGGGTCTTCCGGGCTCGCGTGGTCAACCCGCGCTGGATGGCGGCGATGCGCCGGCACGGGTACAAGGGCGCCTTCGAGATGGCGGCGACCGTGGACTACCTCTTCGGCTACGACGCCACCGCCGGGGTCGTGGACGACTGGATGTACGAGAAGCTCAGCGCCGAGTACGTCTTCGACCCCGAGAACCGGGACTTCATGAAGAAGTCCAACCCCTGGGCGCTGCGCGGGATCACCGAGCGGCTGCTGGAGGCCGCGGACCGCGGACTGTGGGCGGAGCCGGACGCGGAGACGCTGGAGCGGCTGCGGGCCACGTATCTGGAGCTGGAAGGCGACTTGGAGGGCGACCAGTGACCACCCCCTTCCCGTTCACGGCCGTTGTCGGCCAGGACGATCTGCGGCTCGCGCTGCTGCTGAACGCCGTGTCCCCGGCGGTCGGCGGTGTGCTCGTGCGCGGCGAGAAAGGCACCGCCAAGTCGACGGCCGTGCGGGCCCTTTCGGCGCTGCTGCCCCAAGTGGCCGTCGTGCCCGGATGCCGGTTCTCCTGCGACCCCGCGAAGCCGGACCCGGTCTGCCCGGACGGGCCGCACGAGGCCGGTCCCGGCGCCGCCCGGCCCGCCCGCATGGTCGAACTGCCCGTCGGGGCCTCCGAGGACCGGCTCGTCGGTGCCCTCGACATCGAGCGGGCGCTCGCGGAGGGCGTGAAGGCCTTCGAGCCGGGCCTGCTGGCCGACGCGCACCGCGGGATCCTCTACGTCGACGAGGTCAACCTCCTCCACGACCACCTGGTCGACCTGCTGCTCGACGCGGCGGCGATGGGCGCGTCCTACGTGGAGCGGGAGGGTGTCTCCGTACGGCACGCCTCGAAGTTCCTGCTCGTCGGGACGATGAACCCCGAGGAGGGCGAGCTGCGGCCGCAGCTCCTGGACCGGTTCGGGCTGACCGTCGAGGTCGCGGCCTCGCGGGAGCCCGACCAGCGGGTGGAGGTGGTCCGGCGGCGGCTCGCCCACGACGACGATCCGGCCGGCTTCGCGGCCCGCTGGGCGGACGAGGAGGCGGCGGTACGGCAACGGATCGTCGCCGCACGGGAGTTGTTGCCGTCGGTGCGGCTCGGGGACCGGGCGCTCCGGCAGATCGCGGCGACCTGCGCCGCCTTCGAGGTGGACGGGATGCGCGCCGACATCGTGATGGCGCGCACCGCCACCGCGCTGGCGGCGTGGGCCGGGCGCACGGAGGTGCTGGCCGAGGACGTCCGGCAGGCCGCGCTGCTCGCGCTGCCGCACCGCCGGCGGCGCAATCCCTTCGATGCGCCCGGCCTGGACGAGGACAAACTGGACCAGACGCTGGAGGAGTTCTCCGGGGAGTCCCCCGAGGACGATCCGGACCCCGACGGGCCGGGCGGCGGTCCCGGCGGGGGCGGCGGACAGCCGGACGACGGGCCCCCGCAGGGCGGTGACACCGGAGCGCGGCCCGAAGAGGGTGAGGGCGCCGGGTCCCCCTCGGGTGCCGGTGAGCAGTCCGCGGTACGGGCGGCCGAGCCGTTCCGTACCAAGGTGCTGAGCGTGCCCGGGATCGGTGAGGGCGCCGCCGGCCGGCGGTCGCGGGCGCGGACCGCGCACGGGCGGACGACCGGCGCACGGCGGCCCCAGGGCGCGCTGACGAAGCTGCATCTGGCGGCGACCGTGCAGGCGGCCGCTCCGCACCAGCGGGCCCGCGGGCGGTCGGGCCCGGGGCTGGTGGTCCGGCGGGACGATCTGCGGCAGGCGGTCCGGGAGGGGCGTGAGGGCAATCTCGTCCTCTTCGTGGTCGACGCGTCCGGGTCGATGGCGGCCCGGCAGCGGATGGCCGCCGTGAAGGGGGCCGTGCTGTCGCTGCTGCTGGACGCCTACCAGCGGCGGGACAAGGTGGGGCTGGTGACCTTCCGGGGGTCGGCCGCGGAGGTGGCGCTGCCGCCGACCTCGTCGGTGGACGCGGCCGCGGGCCGGCTGGAGTCGCTGCCCACGGGCGGGCGTACGCCGCTCGCCGCCGGGCTGCTGAAGGCGCACGAGGTGCTGCGGGTGGAGCGGCTGCGCGACCCCGCGCGGCGGGCGCTGGTCGTTGTGGTGACCGACGGGCGCGCCACCGGTGGGCCGGAGCCGGTCGCGCTGGCCGGACGGGCGGCCCGGCTGTTCGCCGCCGACGGGGTCGCGTCGGTCGTCGTCGACTGCGAGTCGGGGCCCGTACGGCTCGGTCTCGCCGGGCAGTTGGCCGGGGAGCTGGAGGGTACGGCCGTGACGCTGGACGAGTTGCGGGCCGACTCGATCGCCGGACTGGTGAAGGACGTACAGAGGAGGGCCGCGTAATGCCGCAGGGGCAGCCGAGTGTGATTCCCGATGACGGGCTGACGACGCGTCAGCGACGCAACCGGCCGTTGGTCGTGGTGCACACGGGCATCGGGAAGGGCAAGTCGACGGCCGCGTTCGGGCTCGCGCTGCGCGCCTGGAACCAGGGGTGGCCGATCGGGGTGTTCCAGTTCGTGAAGTCGGCCAAGTGGAAGGTCGGCGAGGAGAACGCGCTGCGGGTGCTCGGTGCCAGTGGTGAGGGCGGGTCCGTCGACTGGCACAAGATGGGCGAGGGCTGGTCGTGGGTGCAGCGCGATGCCCAGATGGACAACGAGGAGAAGGCCCGCGAGGGCTGGGAGCAGGTCAAGCGGGACCTGGCGGCCGAGACGTACAAGCTGTACGTGCTCGACGAGTTCGCGTACCCGATGCACTGGGGGTGGGTCGACACCGACGAGGTCGTCGACGTGCTGCGCGACCGGCCCGGGACCCAGCATGTGGTGATCACCGGGCGGAACGCCCCCGAGAAGCTCGTCAGCTTCGCCGATCTGGTGACCGACATGTCCAAGGTGAAGCACCCGATGGACGCCGGGCAGAAGGGGCAGAGGGGCATCGAGTGGTGATGTCCGCGGTCCCCCGTCTGGTCGTCGCCGCGCCGTCCTCCGGCAGCGGCAAGACCACCGTCGCCACCGGGCTGATGGCCGCGTTCGCCGCGCGGGGGCTTGCCGTGTCCGGGCACAAGGTGGGGCCCGACTACATCGATCCCGGGTACCACGCGCTCGCCACCGGGCGGACGGGGCGCAATCTCGACGCGTACCTGTGCGGGACGGAGCTGGTCGGGCCGTTGTTCCTGCACGGGGCGCGCGGGTGCGACCTCGCCGTGGTCGAGGGTGTGATGGGGCTCTACGACGGGGCCGCGGGCGAGGGCGAACTGGCGTCCACCGCCCAGGTGGCGAAGCTGCTGCGGGCGCCGGTGGTGCTGGTGGTGGACGCGTCCTCGCAGTCGCGGTCCGTCGCGGCGCTGGTGCACGGGTTCGTGTCGTGGGATCCGGAGGTGCGGGTCGGGGGCGTGATCCTGAACAAGGTCGCGTCGGATCGGCATGAGGGGTTGTTGCGGGAGGCGTTGGAGTCGGTCGGGGTGCCGGTGCTCGGGGTGCTTCGGCGGGTGGCTCAGGTGGATACGCCGTCTCGGCATCTGGGGTTGGTGCCGGTCGCCGAGCGGCGGGCTGCGGCGGTGGAGGCTGTCGCCGCGATGGGCGCGCAGGTCGCGGCGGGGTGTGATCTGGACGGGTTGCTGGCGCTGGCGCGGAGTGCGGGGGCTGTGCCGGGTGCTGCCTGGTCTCCGGGTGCGGCTGCGGCTGCGGCTGCCGGACGGGCTGAGGGTGCCGACGGGCGTCCCGTGGTGGCCGTGGCCGGCGAGCGTCCGGTGGTGGCCGTGGCCGGCGGGCCCGCCTTCACCTTCTCCTATGCCGAGCACGCCGAGTTGCTCGCCGCCGCCGGTGCCGACGTCGTCGCCTTCGATCCGGTGCGGGACGAGGAGCTGCCCGACGGCACCCGGGGTCTGGTCATCGGGGGCGGGTTCCCGGAGGTGTACGCCGCCGAGCTGTCCGCCAATGAGCCGCTGCGCAAGGCCGTGACCGAGCTCGCCCTGAGCGGCGCTCCCGTCGCCGCCGAATGCGCCGGGCTGCTCTACCTGTGCCGGGAGCTCGACGGGCTGCCGATGTGCGGGGTCCTCGACGCCGAGGCGCGGATGTCGGAGCGGCTCACCCTCGGGTACCGGGACGCGGTGGCGGTGAGCGACAGTTCGCTCGCCGGCGCCGGGACCCGGATGCGGGGGCACGAGTTCCACCGGACCGTCGTGGCGCCGGGGGCGGGGGCGGACCCGGCGTGGGGCGTGCGTGCCCCGGAGCGTCGTGTCGAAGGTTTTGTACAGCGCGGTGTGCACGCCAGTTATCTGCACACGCACTGGGCGTCCCGGCCCGGTGTCGCCCGTCGGTTCGTGGAGAGGTGCCGGACGTCATGAGCAGCAGCAGGTTGATCGGAGTCGGGGTGGGCCCCGGCGATCCCGAGCTGGTGACCGTCAAGGGCGTCAACGCTCTGCGGGCCGCCGATGTCGTCGTCGTGCCCGTCCTGGACACCGGTGAGCGGGGGCGCGCCGAGGCGACCGTGCTGCACTACGTGCCCGAGGACAAGGTCGTACGGGTCGTGTTCGCTCTCAATGAGCGCAGCGACCGCAAGCGGCGGGAGGACGCCTGGGACGCCGCCGGGGAGCGTGTGGCGCAGCTGTTGCGCGAGCACTCCGTCGTCGCCTTCGCCACCATCGGCGATCCGAACGTGTACTCCACCTTCACCTATCTCGCCCTGACCATCGGGGAGCTGCTGCCGGACACCGCGGTCGAGACCGTGCCCGGCATCACCGCCATGCAGGATCTCGCCGCCCGCTCCGGTGCCGTGCTCACCGAGGGCACCGAGCCGCTCACCCTCGTTCCGGTCACCGCCGGCGCCGCCGTGCTCAAGGACGCGCTGGCCGGGCCCGGCACCGTCGTCGCCTACAAGTTCGGGCGGCAGGCCGCCGAGGTGGCCGAGGCGCTGCGGGAGACCGGGCGGCTCGGCGACGCCGTGTGGGGTGCCGCGCTCGGGCTGCCCGAGGAGTCCATCCGGCCCGCCGCCGAACTCGACGGGGCGCCGCTGCCGTACCTCTCCACGCTCATCGCGCCCGCCCGGCGCGACGGCGGGCGGGGCGGGAAGCTGTGAGCGGTCCCGGGCCGCGGTCAGCCGGCCACCCCGACCACCAGCCAGATGAACACCACGCCCGCGATCGTGCACAGCAGCGTCGAGCCGGCCGGGTGCTCGTGGTGGGCCTCGGGCAGGATCTCCGCCGCCGCGAGGTAGAGCAGGGCGCCGCCGAACAACCCGAGATAGGCGCCGAGCAGGCCCTCGGGGATGTCCACGAAAAGCGTGGACGCGGCGCCCGCCACCGGTGCGACGGCGTCCGCGAACAGCATCGCGAGAGCTCGGCGGCGGGCGTTGCCGTACAGGCTGGTGATCGTGTACGTGTTGAAGCCGTCCGCGAAGTCGTGGGCGATGACGGCGACGGCGACCGCGGCGCCCATGCCGCCGCCGACCTGGAAGGCCGCGCCGATGGCCACGCCGTCCATGGCGCTGTGGCCGACCATCGCCGCGGCCGCCGTGAGGCCCACCTCGGGGGCGCGCCCGTCCTTCTCCTCGGCGCCGTGCGCGGCCTGACGGGCGGCCAGCAGCCGTTCCACCAGGTGGGCGAGGAGGAAGCCGGCCACGAAGAGGAGCAGGGCGGCCGGTACGCCGTGGACCTCCTGGCCGGCCGCGTCCAGTGCCTCCGGGAGCAGGTCGAGGCCGACCACGCCCAGCATCAGGCCCCCGGCCAGGCCCAGCACGAGGTGGCGGCGGTCCGTGACGCGCTGCGCCGTCCAGCCGCCGGCCAGCGTCATGAGGAACGCGCCGAGCGCTACGAAGACCGCCATAGGGCCTTGCTATCCGATCGGCAGGCGTCCGTGCGGGTGCGACGCCCGCGTGGCCACTGACTTTTCGCGTCACCCCATGAACCGCCCCACCCCGTGCATCCGTGAACCGCTCCACCCCGCAAACCCGAGAGGACCGATCCCCATGGCCGATGCCCCCGCCGGCAAGGTGACCTTCGTCGGTGCCGGCCCCGGCGCCGCCGATCTGCTGACGTTCCGAGCCGCGCGTGCCATCGCCGAGGCCGATGTGGTGATCTGGGCCGCCAGCCTGGTCCAGGCGGAGGTCCTCCAGCACGCGCGCGAGGGCGCGGAGATCCTGGACTCGGCGGCCATGTCCCTGGAGGACGTCGTCGCCGTGTACGAGCGGGCGCGGGACGAGCGACTGACGGTCGCCCGGATCCACTCCGGTGACCCCGCCCTGTGGGGCGGCACCCAGGAGCAGCTCGACCGGTGTGCCCAGATCGGGATCGCAACCGAGGTGATTCCCGGTGTCTCCGCCTTCTCCGCGGTCGCCGCGCTCGCCCAGCGCGAGCTGACCATTCCGGAGGTGGCGCAGTCCGTCGTCCTGACCCGGCTCGGGGGCGGCAAGACGCCGATGCCGCCCGGCGAGGAGGTGCGGGAGTTCGCCAAGCACGGGACCACCATGGCGATCTTCCTGTCCGCGGCCCGCAGCGGGCAGCTGGTGCGGGAGCTGCTGGAGGGCGGCTATCCGACCGAGACCCCGGTCGTGGTCGCCTACCAGGCCACCTGGCCGGAGGAGCTG
Organism: Streptomyces sp. YS415; assembly: GCF_023544665.1. GTDB lineage: Bacteria > Actinomycetota > Actinomycetes > Streptomycetales > Streptomycetaceae > Streptomyces. The sequence goes on along the minus strand of NZ_JAMJFL010000001.1, from coordinate 558,431 downwards.
ATCGTGCGGTGCACGGTGGGCACGCTGGAGGAGACCGTGAAGGAGCACAAGCTCTGGAAGCACACGCTCTTCCTGGTCGGCCCGGCGCTCGCCGCGCACGGCACCCGCTCGCACCTCTACCACCCCGGTCACTTCCACGGCTTCCGCAAGGCGGACCCGGAGGCGCGTCGGGCGCTGCGCGAGCGGGGGGCGAGTACGTGATCACGGTCGTCGGTACGGGGACGGGGGCGCCGGTTCCCGCCGAGGTGCTGGCCGGGGCGCGGCTCGTCGTCGGCGGGCGGCGGCACCTGGATGCCGCCGCCGTCCCGGCCGATGCCGAGCGGGTCGTCCTCGGTCCGCTGGCACCGGCGATGGACGTCATCGAGCGGCATCTGGAGAAGTCGGACCGGGTGGTCGTGCTGGCCTCCGGCGACCCGGGGTTCTTCGGGATCGTGCGGGTGCTGGCCGAGCGGTTCGGGGCCGGCGCGCTGGAGGTGCGGCCCGGTGTCTCCTCCGTGGCCGCGGCGTTCGCGCGGGCCGGGGTGCCGTGGGACGACGCCGTCGTGGTCAGCGCGCACGGGCGGGAGCTGCGTACGGCCGTCAACGTGTGCCGGGCGCGGCCGAAGGTGGCCGTGCTGACGGGCCCCGGGTCCGGCCCCGCCGAACTGGGCGCCGCCCTCCGGTGCGAGGCGCGGGTCCTGCTCGTCGCCTCCGCGCTGGGCACCGCCGGGGAGCGCGTCGAACGGGTCACACCGGCCGAGGCCGCGGCCCGCGACTGGGGTACGGCGGTGAGTGTCGTGCTGTGCCTGGACGAGACGCGGCTGCTGGGACCGGTGCGCACGGTCGCCGGGCCGCCCGTCGGGCCCGCCGGATGGGCGCTGGACGAGGCGGAGTTCGCCCACCGGGACTCGATGATCACCAAGTTCGAGGTGCGGGCGCTGGCCCTGGCCAGGCTCGGGCCGCGGCTCGGCGATCTGGTCTGGGACGTCGGCGCGGGCTCGGGTTCGGTGGCCGTGGAGTGCGCGCGGTTCGGTGCCGCCGTCGTCGCGGTGGAGAAGACCCGGGACGGCATCGAGCGGATCCGCGCCAACGCGGCCGCGCACGGGGTCGACGTACGGGCCGTGCACGGGGCCGCGCCCACGGTGCTGTCCGATCTGGACGATCCGGACGCCGTGTTCATCGGGGGCGGGGGGCAGGAGCTGCCCGCCATCGTGACCGCCTGTGCGCGGCGGGCCCGGCGGGCCGTGGTCGTCGCCGTGGCGGCGCTGGACCGGGTGCCGGCCGTGCGGGCGGCGCTGACCGGCGCCGGGTTCGGCTGCGACGGGGTGCTGTTGCAGTCCTCGCGGCTCGCGCCACTGCCCGGGGACGTGTCCCGGCTGGCGGCGACCAATCCGGTATTTCTGCTCTGGGGTGTGCGAACGCCCCTTTCTCGTGAAGGAGTTGCTCAGTGATCGGCCTGATTTCCGCCACCGCGGCGGGGGCGGTTGCGCGGGACCGGCTGGCCGCGGCGTGGCCGGACCGTACGCGCGTGTACGAGGGTCCCGTGCCGGACGCCGTACGGGCCGCGTTCGCGGAGTGCGAGCAGCTCGTGTGCTTCCTGGCCACGGGGGCGGTGGTGCGGCTGGTCGCGCCCCTGCTCGGCGACAAGCGGACCGACCCGGGCGTGGTCTGCGTCGACGAGGGCGGGCGGTTCGCCGTGTCGCTGGTCGGCGGCCACGGGGGCGGCGCCAATGACCTCGCCAAGGAGGTCGCCGAGGTGCTGGGGGCGGCGCCCGTGGTGACGACGGCGACCGATGCCGTCGGCCTGCCCGGTCTCGACACGCTCGGCTTCCCCGTCGAGGGCGATGTCGCCGCGGTCTCGCGGGCCCTGCTGGACGGCGAACCGGTCGCGCTGCGGGCGGAGGTGGCGTGGCCGCTGCCCGCGCTGAAGGTCTCCGACGAGGGCGCGTACACGGTCCGGGTGACCGACCGTGCCGTCGACCCCGCCGAGCGCGAGGTCGTCCTGCGTCCGCCGTCCCTCGTCGTCGGCGTCGGCGCCTCGAAGGGGGCACCGGCCGAGGAGATCCTCGCGCTGATCCACGGCTCGCTCCAGGGCCTGTCGGTCCGTTCCGTGGCCCGGCTGACCACGGTGGACGCCAAGGCCGGGGAGCCCGGCATCGTCGAGGCGGCCGAGCGGCTCGGCGTCCCGCTGGTCACCTACCCGGCGGCGGAACTGGCGGCCGTCGACGTCCCCAACCCCTCGGCCGCTCCGCTGGCCGCCGTGGGCACCCCGTCCGTCGCCGAGGCCTCGGCCCTCCGGGAGGGTGGTGAACTCCTCCTCCCCAAGCGGAAGTCGGCGATGGCGACCTGCGCGGTCGTACGGCGTCCCGCGCGCGGCCGGCTCGCGGTCGTCGGGCTCGGACCCGGCGCCCGGGACCTGCTCACCCCGCGTGCGAAGGCCGAACTGCGGCGCGCTGCGGTGCTCGTCGGGCTCGACCAGTACGTCGACCAGATCCGCGATCTGCTCCGCCCCGGCACCCGGGTGCTGGAGTCGGGGCTCGGCGCCGAGGAGGAGCGGGCCCGGACGGCGGTGGCCGAGGCCCGGCAGGGGCATGCCGTGGCACTGATCGGCAGCGGGGACGCCGGGGTGTACGCCATGGCCTCGCCGGCGCTGGCGGAGGCGAGCGACGACATCGAGGTGGTCGGCGTGCCCGGGGTCACCGCCGCGCTGGCGGCCGGGGCGATCCTCGGGGCGCCGCTCGGCCACGATCACGTCTCGATCAGCCTGTCCGACCTGCACACACCGTGGGAGATCATCGAGCGGCGGGTGCGGGCGGCGGCCGAGGCGGACCTCGTGGTCACCTTCTACAACCCCCGCTCGCGCGGCCGTGACTGGCAGCTGCCGAAGGCGCTGGCGATCCTCGCCGGGCACCGGGAGCCCACGACGCCCGTCGGTGTCGTACGCAACGCCTCCCGGCCCGACGAGGCGTCCCGGGTGACCACGCTCGGGGAACTGGACCCGGCGACGGTCGACATGATGACGGTCGTGACCGTGGGCAACACGGCGACGCGGACCATCGCGGGGCGCATGGTGACGCCGCGCGGCTACCGCTGGCAGGCCGCGCAGGAGGACCCGAAGTGATTCGAGTCGTCCATCCGATCGAGGAGGAGTCCTACCGGCGGCTGCGCGCCCGGCTGGACACCTCGCACTTCCCGCCGCTGACCCGGGCGGTGGTGGAGCGGGTCATCCACTCCGCGGCCGACCTGGAGTACGCGACCGACCTGGTCATGGACGAGGGCGACCTCGCGAAGGCCCATGCCGCGCTGCACGCGGGTGCGCCCGTGGTCGTGGACGTGGAGATGGTCGGGGCCGGGATCACCCGGCGCGAGACCGTCTGCCGGCTCAGGGACGGGGTGGCCGGGCCGGGTCTGACCCGTTCGGCCCACGGCATCCGGCTGGCGTACGAACAGGTCGGCCCGGGCGCCCTCTGGGTGATCGGCAACGCGCCGACCGCCCTGGAGGAGCTGCTGACCCTGGACGCCTCCCCCGCACTCGTCATCGGCCTGCCCGTCGGTTTCGTCGGCGCGGTCGAGTCCAAGGCCGCGTTGCGCGAGAGCGGGCTGCCCGCGGTCAGCAACGTGTCCGAGAAGGGCGGTTCGGCCGTCGCCTCCGCGGCGCTGAACGCCCTGCTGTACCACCCCACTTCACCCGAGGAGAACCCGTGACCACCCCTCCGCCCGCGCTGCTCATCGCCGGCCACGGCACCCGGGACGACGCCGGGGCCGAGGCGTTCCGCGACTTCGTACGGGAGCTGGGCCACCGCCACCCCGAACTGCCCGTCGCGGGCGGTTTCATCGAGCTGTCCCCGCCGCCGCTGGGCGACGCCGTCACCGAGCTGGTGGAGCGGGGCGTGCGCCGGTTCGCCGCGGTGCCGCTGATGCTGGTGTCCGCCGGGCACGCCAAGGGCGACATCCCGGCGGCGCTGGCCCGCGAGAAGGAGCGCCACCCCGGCATCTCCTACACCTACGGCCGCCCGTTGGGCCCGCACCCCTCGCTGCTGAACGTGCTGGAGCGGCGGATCGACGAGGCGCTCGGCGGGCGCGACCCGGGGGCCCGCGAGGACGTCACGGTGCTGCTGGTGGGGCGCGGGTCGACGGACCCGGACGCCAACGCCGAGGTGCTCAAGGCGGCCCGGCTGCTGTGGGAGGGGCGCGGGTACGTGGGCGTGGAGACGGCGTTCGTGTCGCTGGCGGCGCCGGACGTGCCGAGCGGCCTGGACCGGTGCGCGAGGCTCGGCGCGCGGCGGATCGTGGTGCTGCCGTACTTCCTGTTCACCGGGATCCTGCCGGACCGGGTGAAGCAGCAGACAGAGGGGTGGGCGGCCGCGCGCCCGGAGGTCGAGGTGCGCTCGGCCGAGGTGATCGGCCCGGAGCCGGAGCTGCTGGACCTGGTCATGGAGCGGTACGCGGAGGCCGTCAAGGGTGATCTGCGGATGAACTGCGACTCCTGCGTGTACCGGATCGCGCTGCCCGGGTTCGAGGAGAAGGTGGGCCTGCCGCAGCAGCCGCACTTCCACCCGGACGACGACGGCCACCATCACCACCACGGCCACCACCACGGGGCCCACTCGCATGCGCACTGAGGGCAGCACCGAGGGCAGCCACGATCTGCGGCACCACGGGGACGCCGAGGTCCGGGACGACGGCTCGGCGCTGGTCGACCTGGCGGTGAACGTCCGCGCCGACACCCCGCCGCCCTGGCTGCGGGAGCGGATCGCCGACTCGCTCGCCTCGCTGGCGGCCTACCCGGACGGCCGGCCCGCGCGGGCGGCGGTGGCGGCACGGCACGGGCTCCCCGTGGAGCGGGTGCTGCTGACGGCGGGCGCCGCCGAGGCGTTCGTGCTGCTGGCGCGCGCCCTGAAGGTCCGCCGGCCGGTGGTGGTGCACCCGCAGTTCACCGAGCCGGAGGCGGCGCTGCGGGATGCCGGGCACACGGTGGACCGGGTGCTGCTGCGGGCGGAGGACGGCTTCCGGCTCGACCCGGCGGCCGTCCCCGGGGACGCCGACCTCGTGGTCGTCGGCAACCCGACGAACCCGACCTCGGTGCTGCACCCGGCCGCGTCCCTCGCCGAACTGGCCCGGCCGGGGCGGACGCTGGTGGTGGACGAGGCGTTCATGGACGCGGTCCCGGGCGAGCGGGAGGCGCTCGCCGGACGCACGGACGTGCCCGGCCTGGTCGTCCTGCGCAGCCTGACCAAGACGTGGGGCCTGGCCGGGCTGCGCATCGGCTACGTCCTCGCCGGCCCGGAGACGATCGCGGAGCTGGAGCGGGCGCAGCCGCTGTGGCCGGTGTCCACCCCGGCGCTGGCCGCCGCGCAGGCGTGCGTGGAGCCGCGGGCCCTGGCCGAGGCGGCCCACGCGGCCCACCGCATCGCCGCCGACCGCGCCCATCTCGTCGCGGGCCTGCGCGAGTTCGCCTCCGCGGGCCTACGGGTGGCGGAACCGGCGGAGGGCCCCTTCGTCCTCGTACGGCTGCCGGAGGCGGCGGCGGTACGAGGACGACTGCGCGACCTGGGCTTCGCGGTGCGCCGCGGGGACACCTTCCCGGGTCTGGACGAGGAGTGGCTGCGCCTGGCGGTGCGGGACCGGGCGACGGTGAACTCCTTCCTCCAGGCGCTGGATCAGGCGCTGGCGCCCACGCGGGGGTGAGGTGCGGCTCAGCCCTTGCCGCGACGGGACAGGGCCACCGCTCCCCCGCCCGCGGTGAGCAGGACGAGCGCGCCGCCCGCGAGGTACGGAGTCATCGAGTTGCCGCCGGTCTCGGCGAGACCCGCCTCCTCCACCGGGGCGCCCTGCGGCTCGATCCCGGGTTCCTCGCTGCGGACCGCGGGGGCTTCGCAGGTGGCCTTCGCCAGGGTGACCGTGCCGGTCACCTCGGCCACGTTCAGCTTCAACGGGTTGACGGACACGGTGAGTTCGAGGGCGGTGGCGGCGGCCGTACGGGAGGTGGTCTCCGTCCTCGACAGGTCCAGGCGGACCTCGCCGACGCCGGGCACCTGGACGTCGGTGGTGCCGCCGGTGGTCACGGTGACCTTCTTGCCGAGGACGGTCACCGCGCCGAGCAGGTTGGAGGTCGCCGTCGGGGTCTTCCCCGCCTCGCAGGTCGCCCGGGAGGTGACGCCCTCCAGCTCGATCAGGGAGAGCAGGGGCAGCCCCGGGACGTGGAGCTTGGCGTGCGCCAGGTTGGTGCGGCCCTCGGCCTTCGCGTCGGTGACCGTCGCCTTCGCCGAGGCGACGTCGGCGCGCAGCACGCTGAACGGCTGTCCGCCGTTGACGCCGTCGAGCCGGGCGGTGAGCGCGGTCCGCTCGTCGCTTTGCGGTGCCTGGACCTCGTTGAGGGAGACCGCGAGCGGGAGGTTCACGGTCTTGTTGAGCAGGGACACGTCGAGCCCGGTGCGCAGCACGACGGCGCTCGCCCGGCCCTGGTCGCCGGTCGCGTGCGCGGAGCCCGCGCCGGCGAGTGCCGCTGGTCCGGCGGCGAGGGCCGTGGCCGCCGCGACGGTCGCGAGACGGCGTGCGGGCATGCGGAAGGTGTTGCTGTTCACGGTGGTGGGACCCCCAGAGAGACATGCTTGGGACCCCGTAAGGATTACGCGCGCACGGATGGCCGTCAGCGAGCTGACGAGGGTTCACTCCAACGTGACCGTTCCGTGCATGTCTTCGAATCCCTGGGCACGCACGTTCTCCACCGTCACCCGGTCATCCCACGACCCTGCCGTTCAGCACGATCCGCCGCGGCGCCGCCAGCACCCGCACATCGGCCCTCGGGTCCGTCTCGTACACCACCAGGTCCGCCGGCGCTCCTTCGTCGAGGCCGGGGCGCCCGAGCCAGCGCCGTGCGCCCCACGTGGTCGCCGAGAGCGCCTGGAGGGGCGGGATGCCGGCGGTGACCAGTTCCTCGACCTCGGCGGCGACCAGGCCGTGCGGCAGGGTGCCGCCGGCGTCGGTGCCGACGAAGACCGGGATGCCGGCGTCGTAGGCGCCGCGGACGGTGTCGTAGCGGCGTTCGTGGAGCCGGCGCATATGGGCCGACCAGCGGGGGAACCTGGCCTCGCCGCCGTCGGCGAGCTTGGGGAAGGTCGCGATGTTGACCAGGGTCGGCACGATGGCGACGCCGCGCTCGGCGAAGAGCGGGATCAGGTCCTCGGTGAGCCCGGTGGCGTGCTCGATGCAGTCGATGCCCGCCTCGACGAGGTCCCGCAGGGAGTTCTCGGCGAAGCAGTGCGCGGTGACGCGGGCGCCGAGGCGGTGGGCCTCGGCGATGGCCGCCTCGGCCGCCTCGCGCGGCCAGCTGGGGGCGAGGTCGCCGAGGTCCCGGTCGATCCAGTCGCCGACCAGCTTCACCCAGCCGTCGCCCCGGCGGGCCTCCCGGGCCACGTGGGCGACCAGGTCGGGGGGCTCGATCTCGTGGGCGTAGCCGCGGATGTAGCGGCGGGTGCGGGCGATGTGCCGGCCCGCCCGGATGATCTTCGGGAGGTCCTCGCGGTCGTCGGTCCAGCGGGTGTCGGAGGGGGAGCCCGCGTCCCGGATCAGCAGGGTGCCGGTCCCGCGGTCGGTGAGCGCCTGCTGCTCGGCGGTGTCCCGGTCCACGGGGCCGTGCGCGCCGAGCCCGACATGGCAGTGCGCGTCGACGAGGCCGGGCAGGGCCCAGCCGTCGACGGTACGGACGTCCTGCGCGGCCGTGGGGCGGTCGTAGGAGATACGGCCGTCGATGACCCACAGCTCGTCCCGGACGTCGTCGGGCCCAACCAGGACCCGGCCTCGCACGTGCAGCACCGCGTGATCGCTCATGCACCGCACATTAGTCAGCCGCTACTCGGGCGTGCCCACCTGGTCCGAGGTCTCCTCCTCCACCTCGGCCATCGCCGGGTCGAGCAGGCGGGACAGGAAGTGGCGGGTGCGCTCGTGACGCGGGCTGCCGATGACCTGGGCCGGGGTGCCGTCCTCGACGATCACTCCGCCGTCCATGAAGACGACCCGGTCGGCGACCTCGCGGGCGAAGGTCATCTCGTGGGTGACGACCATCATCGTCATGCCCTCGTCGGCGAGCATCCGCATGACCGCGAGGACGTCGCCGACCAGCTCCGGGTCGAGCGCCGAGGTCGGCTCGTCGAAGAGCATCACCTCGGGGCCCATGGCCAGCGAGCGGGCGATGGCCACCCGCTGCTGCTGGCCGCCGGAGAGGGAGGACGGGTAGGCGTCCGCCTTCTCGGCGAGGCCGACCCGCGCCAGGTTCTCGGCGGCGACCTTGGCGGCCTCCGCCTTGCCGCGCCGGAGCACCCGGCGCTGCGGCAGCGTGAGGTTCTCGGTCACCGTCAGATGCGGGAAGAGGTTGAACTGCTGGAAGACCATGCCGATGCGGCGGCGGACGGCGTCGATGTCGACGTCCGGGTCGGTGAGTTCCGTGCCGCCGACGAAGACCTGGCCCCGGGTCGGCTCCTCCAGCAGGTTCACGCACCGCAGCAGCGTCGACTTGCCGGAGCCGGACGGGCCGATGACGCAGACGACCTCGCCCTGCCGGATCTCCAGGTCGATGCCGCGCAGCACCTCGTTGTCGCCGAAGGACTTGTGCAGGCCCTTGACGTGGATCTCGGGACGACTCACTTCACGGCCTCCTGGGCCTTGGCCTCCATGCGGCGCACGACGAAGCCGAGCGGGATCGTGACCAGCAGGTAGCACAGGCCCGCGACGAGGATCGGCGTGGAGTTGGCGGTGGTGCTCGCCAGGTCGCGGCCGTACTTGGACAGCTCCCGCTCCTCCAGGGTGACCCCGAGGAACAGCACCAGCGAGGAGTCCTTGAAGAGCAGGACCAGTTCGTTGGTCAGTGGCGGGAGGATGATCCGGAACGCCTGCGGGAGGATGATCGAGACCATCGCGCGGGCGGGCGAGAAGCCCAGCGAGCGCGCCGCCTCCAGCTGCCCCTTGGGCACCGCCTGGATGCCCGCGCGGATCGTCTCGGCCATGTAGGCGGCCGCGACCAGGCCGAGCGCGAGCGCGACCTTGCCGTAGGTGCCGCCGGGAATCTCCGTGCCCGGGAAGGCGAGCGGTACGGCCACCCCGATGAAGATGAAGATCAGCAGGGCGGGCAGGCCCCGGAAGATCTCGATGTAGACCCCGGCGAACCAGCGGTACGGGCCCACGGACGACAGCCGCATCAGCGCGATCACCATGCCGAGGACCAGTCCGAAGACGAAGCCGGACAGGGTGTACAGCACGGTGTTCTTCAGCGCCAGCGTGATGATCTCGGGGAACATCTGCTCGGCGATGTCCGCCTGCGCGAACTGGTTCTGCAGGCGGTCCCAGTCGGCCGCGAGCGCGAAGGCGATCACGGCCGCGGCGAAGACGAGGTACTGGATGCCCTGGGACAGCCTGCGCTTCTGCCGCCGGGTCAGTCCTTTTTTCTTCGGCTGGAGCGGTACGTCCGATTCGGCCATGGGGTCAGGACGCCGACGCGGACGGCGACGCGGCGGCCTCGTCGTACGGGCCGATCCACTTCTCGTAGATCTCCTTGTACGTGCCGTCGGCCTTGGCGTCGGCGAGCGCCTTGTTGATGGCGGCGAGGAGCTTGGCGTTGCCCTTCTTCACCGTGAAGCCGTACTGCTCGCCGGTGTTGATCTGCTCGGCGACCTCGAAGGCGTCGGCGTTGGCCTTGTCCTTCAGCCAGCCCTGCACGACCGGGTAGTCGATGACGACGGCGTCGACCTGGCCGGTGCGCAGGCCGTTGAGGACGGCGTCGGAGGACTCGAAGGAGACCGGGTCGAGGCCCTTGCTCTTGGCGTAGTCCTCACCGGTGGTCTGCGCCTGGGCGCCGACCTTCTTGCCCTTGAGGTCCGCGAAGGACGCGATGCCGCTGTCCTTGTCGGCGAGGACGGCCTGGGTGGCGTCGAAGTACGGGTCCGAGAAGTCGACGTTCTTCTTGCGCTCCTCGGTGATGGTCATACCGGCGGCGGCCAGGTCGCACTGGCCGGCGTTGAGGGAGCCACCCGTCTTGAAGTTCTCGAAGGGCTGGTCGACGATGTCCTGCTGCACGCCCAGGTCCTCGGCGACGAGGTCGATGAGCGAGACGTCGAAGCCCTGCACCTTGCCGTCGATCTCCGACTGGAAGGGCGGGTAGGGCAGGTGGGTGCAGGTGGTCAGCTGCCCCGCCTTGACGAGCTCGACGCCGCCGGCGGCGGTCTTGCTGCCGCTGCCGCCGTCGTCGTCCGAGGAGCAGCCGGCCACGAGCACCAGCCCGGCCGTAGCGGTGGTGGCGGCCAGAATGCGGGTCCGGCGCCCGAAGGTCGTCTTCACGGGGGGAGCCTCCTGTACGGGAACTGTGCGTTCCGATTATAAGGAGAAGTTTGAGTCTCTCAAAACAAACCCATGGCTCCCGGGGCGTTCGGCCTAAGAAGTCGGGAGGCGGGGCCCCCGGAAGCCGGGAGCAGAGGCCCCGGAAGTCGGGGGCAGGGGGCCCTCGGGGCGGGGACTACGCTCGACTCCGTCGACCCTCATGACGAGAAGAGAGCACCGCCGTGACCCACCCCTTCCTGGACCTCGCCCCGCTGAGCGCAGTGCAGTTCGCCTCGATCGAGGACCGGGTGGCACGGCTGCTGGACACCCGGCAGGACGTCGTGATCATGCAGGGCGAGGCGCTGCTGCCGCTGGAGGGCGCGATCCGCGGCACCGCGGGCCCCGGCACGACCGCCCTTAACGTCATCACCGGCCCCTACGGGCAGACATTCGGCGACTGGCTGCGGGACTGCGGCGCCACGGTGATCGATCTCGCGGTGCCCTTCCACACGGCGGTCACGGCCGCGCAGATCTCCGAGGCCTTCGCCGAGCACCCGGAGATCGACTTCGTCTCCCTGGTCCACGCGGAGGCGGCGACGGGCAACACCAACCCGGTGGCCGGGATCGGGGAGGTCGTCCGCGCGCACGGCGCCCTGTTCTACCTGGACGCCGTGGCGTCGATCGGCGCGGAGCCGGTGCTGCCGGACGCGTGGGGCGTCGACCTGTGCGTGATCGGGGCGCAGAAGGCGATGGGCGGCCCGGCGGGGGTGTCGGCGGTGTCGGTGAGCGAGCGGGCGTGGACCCGCATGGAGGCGAATCCGCGGGCGCCGCGTCGCTCCTACCTCTCGCTGCTGGACTGGAAGCAGCGCTGGATCGACGGCGGCCGTCGCACCCTGCTGCACGCTCCGGCCCAGCTGGAGATGCTGGCGCTGGAGGCGTGCGTGCAGCGCATCGAGGCGGAGGGCCTGGAGACGGTGATGGCCCGGCACGCGGCGGCCGCGGCGGCGACACGGGCGGGGGCGCTCGCCCTGGGCGGCGGGCTGGAGCCGTACGTCCACGAGGCCCGGGAGGCGGCCCCGGTCGCGACGACCCTGCGGACCCCGCCCGGCGTGGACGCCTCGGCGGTGGTGGCCAGGGCCCTGAGCCTGGACCCCGCACTGCCGCTGGCGGCGGGCGGCGGCGCACTGGCCAAGGAGATGATCCGGGTGAACCACTACGGCGCGGACGCGACCCCGGAAACGGTACGGCGGTGCCTGGCGGCGCTGGGGGCCGCAATGACGCACGAGGACATCCACCGAGTTACCGAATGCTGAATTCAAGGTAATTATGAATTCTTTTTCAGGGGTAGCTTACCGTTCTCTTCTGCCCTGTTTTTTTTGAGCTAAACGCAAAGATTTCGTGCAGGTTAAACGGTTGTGACGCGTTACACATAGCGTCCGTTTTGCGGTTTATGCATGGGGCAAATCGGGTGTTTACCTCCTCGCGCGGATAACATATCGAGCCATGCCACGGAACCCCGTACGGCCATGCATTTTTCAATTGCCATCGGTAAGTTCAATTCGCATGACTGCCGCACAAGCAGACCTGCAAATCGACCGGCCGACGGTGGCCGACGGCGCCGCACTGTGGCGGATCGCCCGGGACTCCAAAGCCCTCGACCTGAACTCGTCCTACAGCTATCTGCTGTGGTGCCGCGACTTCGCCGGCACCTCGGCGGTCGCCCGCGACGAGCACGGGCAGCCGGTCGGCTTCGTCACCGGCTACGTGCGGCCAGACCGTCCGCACACCCTGCTCGTCTGGCAGGTGGCGGTGGACGACGCGTACCGCGGACGCGGTCTCGCCGCCGCCCTGCTCGACGGTCTGGCCGCCCGGGTCGGCGGCGAGTACGGCGTCACCCGCGTCGAGACCACCATCACCCCCGGCAACACCGCCTCCGAGCGGCTGTTCGCCTCGTTCGCGGAACGGCACGGCGCCGCCATGGAGCGCGAGGTGCTGTTCGAGACGGGCCTGTTCCCCGACGGGCCGCACGACCCGGAAGTCCTGTACCGCATCGGTCCCCTCTCCCGCTGACCTCTCCCCCCGACCTCCCCCACGCATCGAGGAGCGATTCGTCGTGACCATCACCCAGCCCGACCTCAGCGTCTTCCAGACCCTGGAGTCCGAGGTGCGCAGCTACTGCCGAGGCTGGCCCACCGTCTTCGACCGTGCGCGCGGCAGCCGTATGTACGACGAGGACGGCCACGAGTACCTGGACTTCTTCGCCGGCGCCGGATCACTCAACTACGGGCACAACAACCCGGTCCTGAAACGGGCGCTGCTCGACTACCTGGAGCGCGACGGCGTCACGCACGGGCTCGACATGTCGACCACCGCCAAGCGGGCCTTCCTGCAGACCTTCCAGGACCTGGTGCTGCGGCCGCGGGACCTGCCGTACAAGGTCATGTTCCCGGGGCCGACGGGCACCAACGCCGTGGAGTCCGCGCTGAAGCTGGCGCGGAAGGTGAAGGGGCGCGAGGCCATCGTCTCGTTCACCAACGCCTTCCACGGCATGTCGCTGGGCTCGCTCGCCGTCACCGGCAACGCCTTCAAGCGGGCCGGCGCGGGCATCCCGCTGGTGCACGGCACGCCCATGCCGTTCGACAACTACTTCGACGGCCAGGTCCCCGACTTCCTGTGGTTCGAGCGGCTCCTGGAGGACCAGGGCTCCGGGCTCAACAAGCCGGCCGCGGTGATCGTGGAGACCGTGCAGGGCGAGGGCGGCATCAACGTCGCCCGCACGGAGTGGCTGCGCGCGCTCGCCGAGCTGTGCGAGCGCCAGGACATGCTGCTGATCGTGGACGACATCCAGATGGGGTGCGGCCGTACCGGTGCCTTCTTCTCCTTCGAGGAGGCGGGCATCACGCCGGACATCGTCACCGTGTCCAAGTCCATCAGCGGCTACGGACTGCCCATGTCGCTCTGCCTGTTCAAGCCCGAGCTGGACATCTGGGAGCCGGGCGAGCACAACGGCACCTTCCGCGGCAACAACCCCGCCTTCGTCACCGCCACCGCCGCCCTGGAGACCTACTGGGCCGACGGCTCGGCGATGGAGAAGCAGACCCGGGCCCGCGGTGAGCAGGTCGAGCAGGCGCTGATCTCCATCACCGAGGAGAACCTCGCCGATGTGAAGGAGTACCGCGGCCGCGGTCTGGTGTGGGGCCTGGAGTTCCACGAGAAGGCCCGTGCCGAGCGCATCGCGCGGCGCGCCTTCGAACTCGGGCTGCTCATCGAGACGTCCGGCCCCGAGAGCGAGGTCGTCAAGCTGCTGCCCGCCCTCACCATCACCCCCGAGGAACTGGACGAGGGCCTGAGCGTCCTCGCCCGTTCCGTCCGAGAAACCATCTGATCAGGAGGCGTCCAGAACCGTGATCGTCCGTTCGTTCAAGGACATCGAAGGCACCGACCGGCATGTGAAGGCCGCGTCCGGCACATGGGAGAGCAAACGCATCGTCCTCGCCAAGGAGCGGGTCGGCTTCTCGCTGCACGAGACGATCCTCTACGCGGGGACGGAGACGTCGATGTGGTACGCGAACCACATCGAGGCGGTCGTCTGCGTCGAGGGCGAGGCCGAACTGACCGATCACGAGTCCGGGCTGACCCACTCGATCACGCCCGGGACCATGTACCTCCTGAACGGCCACGAGAGGCACACGCTGCGGGTGAAGCAGGACTTCCGCTGCATCTGTGTCTTCAACCCGCCGGTGACCGGCCGGGAGGACCACGACGAGAACGGCGTGTATCCGCTGCTCACCGAGGACGAGGAGGTGTGACGCATCATGACGATGACTGATCTGTACCCCACCCGGGGCGCCACCGAGGTGATGACCCCCCGCCGCGACCCGGTCCTCTGGTCCCCGCCCGGCACGCCGGGCCCGATCGCGGCCCCGGACCTCGAGACGTACGAGCGCGACGGCTTCCTCGCCGTCGACCAGCTCATCACCGACGACGAAGTCGCCGTCTACCGGCAGGAGCTGGAGCGGCTGGTCACCGACCCGGACATCCGCGCCGACGAACGCTCGATCATCGAGCCGCAGACCAAGGAGATCCGGTCGGTCTTCGAGGTGCACAGAATCAGCGAGGTGTTCGCCCGGCTGGTACGCGACGAGCGGGTCGTCGGCCGGGCCCGGCAACTGCTCGGCTCGGACGTGTACGTCCACCAGTCCCGGATCAACGTCAAGCCCGGGTTCGGCGCCAGCGGCTTCTACTGGCACTCGGACTTCGAGACCTGGCACGCCGAGGACGGCCTGCCGAACATGCGCACGGTGTCCGTCTCGATCGCGCTGACCGAGAACTACGACACCAACGGCGGACTCATGATCATGCCGGGGTCGCACAAGACGTTCCTCGGCTGCGCGGGGGCCACGCCGAAGGACAACTACAAGAAGTCCCTGCAGATGCAGGACGCGGGCACGCCCTCGGACGAGGCGCTGACCTCGCTGGCCGCCCAGCACGGCATCCGGCTGTTCACCGGCCGGGCCGGTTCGGCGACCTGGTTCGACTGCAACTGCATGCACGGCTCGGGTGACAACATCACACCGTTCCCGCGCAGCAACGTCTTCATCGTGTTCAACAGCGTGGAGAACGAGGCGGTCGAGCCGTTCGCGGCTCCGGTACGGCGGCCGGAGTTCATCGGCGCCCGGGACTTCACACCGGTGAAGTAGTCCCGCCCCGCAGCACAGCCACGCGGCCGTCTCCGGTACGTTCCGGAGGCGGCCGCGTCGCCCGTGGCACCCGTCAGGACGAGAGAGCCGTCAGCAGCCGGTCCACGTCGGTGGTGGTGTTGTAGAGGTGGAAGGCGGCGCGCAGATTGCCCGCGCGGTCGGAGACCTCGATGCCGGACTCGCTCAACTCCGCCTGGCGGACACCGAGTTCCGGGACGGAGACGATCGCCGAGCCCGGGGACGGGATCGGGGTGTGGCCGAGGTCGGCGAGGCCGGAGCGGAAGCGGTCGGCGAGGGCGACGTCATGGGCGTGCACGGCGTCGACGCCGAGCTCCTCGATGAGGGAGAGGGACGCGGCCAGGCCGGCGTAGGTGAGGAGCGAGGGGCTGACGTCGAACCGGCGTGCCGAGTGGGCGAGTTCCTCGACCGGGCCGTAGCAGCTCTCCCAGGGCAGCTCGCCCGCGACCCAGCCGGCGAGCAGCGGGGTCAGACCGCCGAAGTCCTCGGGGACGACGAGGAAGGCGTTCCCGTGCGGGCCCATCAGCCACTTGAAGCCGACGGCGGCGAGGAAGTCGTGCGAGCCGGCCTCCATCGGCAGCCAGCCCGCCGACTGGGAGGCGTCGACATAGGTCCGGGCGCCATGCGTACGGGCCGCCTCGCGCACCGCGGCCAGATCGGCGAGGCGCCCGTCGGCGGACTGGACGGCGCTGACCGCGACGAGCGCGGTGTCCGGCCGGACCGACTCGGCGATCCGCTCCAGCGGAACCGCCCGCACCTTGAGGTCACCGCGCATGTGGAAGGGGTTCACCAGGGACGAGAAGTCCGCCTCGGCGGTGAGGACTTCGGCCCCGGCGGGCAGCGAGGCCGCGATCAGCCCGCCGTACTCGGCGACCGAGGCGCCCATCGCGACCCGCTCGACCGGCACCCCGGCCAGCCGGGCAAACGCGGCCCGGACCCGCTCGGCGTCCTCGTAGAGGGAGCCGATCGGCCGTCCTTCGGCCCGCATCCGCAGGGCCTCCTGTACGGCGGTGACGGTGCGGGCCGGCAGGAGGCCGTTGCTCGCGGTGTTGAGGAAGGTGTGCTCCGGGGCGAACTCGGCACGGACGAGGCTCTCGAAGGTCTCCATGGGACCACTCTGCGGCCCCCGGAACTCCCCGTCCATTGCGAATATTTACGTGGTTCCGCTAAGCGGTCCTTATAGGTCCGCCCCGACCTGCGGCTTTCAGCTCTGCGGCACCGCGCACCCGTCGGGACCGCAGGCCTCGGCGGCCCCGCCCTGGTCGATCAGGGTCAGCGGGGAGCGCTCGCCCCACGCCTGGGTGAGGGCCTGGGCGAAGACCTCGGCGGGCTGGGCGCCGGAGATGCCGTAGGTGCGGTCGATGACGAAGAAGGGCACTCCGGTCGCGCCGAGCCGGGCGGCCTCGCGTTCGTCGGCGCGGACGTCGTCGGCGTAGGCGGTGGGGTCCCCGAGCACCGTGCGGGCGCCGTCCGCGTCGAGACCGGCGGCGACGGCGATCCGTACGAGCCGCTCGTCGTCGCCGAAGACAGAAGCCTCCTCGGCGAAGTTCGCCTCGTACAGGGCCTGGATCAGCTCGCCCTGGCGGCCCTGTGCCTTGGCGAAGTGCAGCAGGCGGTGCATGTCGAAGGTGCTGCCGTGGTCGCGGTCCCGGGTGCGGTAGGCGAGGCCCTCGGCGGCGGCCTGGGTGCCGAGGTTGTCCTCCGCGGCCTGGGCCTGCGCCTCGCTGATGCCGTACTTCTTCGCGAGCATCGGGACGACCGGGCCGGTGTCGTCCTTGGCGCGGTTCGGGTCCAGCTCGAAGGAGCGGTGCACGACCTCGACCCGGTCGTGGTGCGGGAAGGCCGCGAGCGCCTTCTCGAAGCGGGCCTTGCCCACGTAGCACCAGGGGCAGGCGATGTCGCTCCAGATCTCGACGCGCATGGTTCTCGGCTCTCTCCGGTTCGGGCGGGCGCGGAGACACCCTCCGCGAAGATGTGTGAACGTTCAAGCGGCCGGGTTCATTCCCGCGGCCGTCCCGAGGCGGCTGAACTGGGCCCGGTAGGCGCTCGGGGTCAGTCCGGTGCGGCGGACCACGTGGGCGCGGAGCGAGTCGGCGGTGCCCAGGCCGCAGGCGCGGGCCACCTGGTCCATCGGCAGCGAGGTGGTCTCCAGCAGTTCCCGGGCCCGCTCGACGCGCTGGTGGAGCAGCCACTGCAGCGGGCTCACCCCGCTCTCGGCGTGGAACCGGCGGCTGAGGGTGCGCACGCTCACCCCCGCGTGCCGGGCCAGGTCGGTGAGGGTGAGCGGCTTGTCGAGGTTGCGCATGGCCCAGGCCCGGGTGTCGGCGCAGGCGGTGCCGCGCTCGGGCGGCAGCGGGGTCTGGGTGAACTGGGTCTGTCCGCCGGGCCGTACCGGCGCGACCAGGGCGAGGCGGGCCACCTCGTTGGCGACGGCGGCGCCGTAGTCGGTGCGGATGATGTGCAGGCACATGTCGATACCGGCCGCGTAGCCGGACGCGGTGAGGATCTGGCCGTCCTGGACGTACAGGACGTCGCCCTGCACGTCGAGCGCCGGGTACCGCTCGCGCAGTTCCCGGGTCAGCTGCCAGTACGTGGTGGCGCTGCGCCCGTCGAGCAGTCCGGCCTCGGCGAGCACGAAGGCGCCGCTGCAGATGGAGGCGACGCGCTTGCCGGCGGCCGCGGCCCGGCGGACGGCGGCGACGGTGCGCGGCTCCGGCTCGAACCGCTCCCCGGTGCCGGCCACGAGGACGGTGTCGGCGTCGTCGAGGACCTCCAGGCCCCGGCCGACGTGCAGGTCCAGGCCGCCGGTCGTGACGATCGCGCCCGGATCGGGGGTGCAGACGGTCACCTCGTACCCGGGCGCGCCGTCGACCCGGGTCCGCTCGAAGAACAGCTCCGGGATGGCGAGGTTGAACATCGACACCCGGAAGGGCGCGATGACGGCGACGCGGTGCATGGCCAGAACCTCCGGACGTATGGCATTCGGGCCACTACTGTACGCCGCCCAAGATCCGCAGCATGGGGGCATGTCAACGAAGCAGACCGCCGAAACGGCGGGCACCGGCACCGAGTTGCACCCCGGGCGGCCCTCTCCCGCGCTCACCCTCACCGCGGCTCTCCTCGGCTTCGGGCTGATCTGCCTCGACGCCTCCGTGGTGAACGTCGCCCTGCCCGCCATCGGCGACTCCTTCGGCAGCGGCATGTCGGGACTGCAGTGGGTGGTGGACGCGTACACGCTGCCCTTCGCCGCGCTGATGCTCTCCACCGGCGCCTTCTCCGACCGGGTGGGCGCGAGCCGGGCGTACGCCCTCGGGACCGCGGTGTTCACGCTGGCCTCGGTCGCCTGCGGTCTGGCCCCGAACCTTCCGGTGCTGCTCGGCGCGCGGGTGGCGCAGGGGGTGGCGGCGGCGGTCGTGCTCCCGGCCTCGCTGGCGCTGGTGCGGCAGGCGTACCCCGACACGGCGGGGCGGGCCCGGGCGGTGGCCGCGTGGGCGGCGGGCGGTTCGGTGGCGGTGGCGCTGGGTCCGGTGGCGGGCGGGGCGCTGACGACGGCCCTCGACTGGCGGGGGATCTTCTTCGTGAACCTGCCGGTGGGCCTGCTGATCCTGGCCCTGCTCCGCCGGGCCCCCCGCTCCGGGCGCCGTCCGGCGCCGCTGGACGTGCCGGGCCAGGTGACGGCGGTGCTGGCGCTGACCTCGCTGGCGTTCGCGGTGATCGAGGGCGGGACGGTCGGCTGGGCCGCGCTGGGGGTGGCCGTGGTCTCGGGCGCGGCGTTCCTGCGGATCGAGGCGCGCCATCCGCATCCGGTGGTGCCGCTCGCCCTCTTCCGCGACCGGACGGTGGCCTCGGCGGTCGCCACGGGAGCGGCGATCAGCGTTGCCTTCTACAGCATGGTCTTCGTCTTCTCGCTCTTCTTCCAGCAGGTCCAGGGGCTGAGCGCGCTCCACACGGGTCTGCTGTTCCTGCCGATGACCGGTCTGATTGCGGTGACGAACGTGATCGCGGGCAAGCTCGCGAGCCGCCACGGCACCCGCCTGCCCATGCTGCTGGGCCAGGGCCTGGCCGTGGCGGGGCTGCTCCTGCTGCTGTGCGTCGACGCCGGTACGCCCCCGGGGCTGCTGGCGGTGCTGCTGGTCCCCATGGCGCTGGGCTGCGCGCTCACGGTGCCGCCGCTGACCGCGGCGATGATGGACGCCGTGCCGGCGGAGCGGGCGGGGCTGACGGCCGGCATCCTGAACGCGGCCCGTCAGGTGTCCGGAGCGCTCGGGATCGCGGTCTTCGGGGCGCTGATCTCCGACGGTTTCGTGACCGGGATGCGGCTGTCCGTCGGGATCAGCGCGGCGCTGCTCGCGGTGACCTTCGTGCTCAGCTTCCGTCTCGCAGATCGCGCGGCCAGCCCGGCCGGAACGCGATGTGGTCGTAGGTCACGACGCAGCCCTCGCCGAGCGGGGACTGGGTCATGAAGCCGACGAGGGCCGCGTCGGTCTCCTTCTCGTCGCCGAGCGTGAACAGCCGGACGAAGGTCCAGCGTTCGCCGTCGCGGGAGGCGTGGAAGGCGAAGGCGCGTCCGGTGCGGCTGACCCGGAGCCAGACCGAACTGCCGTCCACGGTGAAGGAGTTGGCGTCGTCGGAATGTCCCCGGGTGACCACCGTGCAGACGGTGGGCACGTCCGGGGAGTACTCCAGGCAGAGCTTCGCCCACGCCCGCTCGCCGACGTGGACGTACAGCACCCCGGCGTCGAAGGCCCCGGCGAACCCGACGGTCACCCGGGCGACGAGCTGGAACTCCCCCTCGGGCGCCCCGAGCAGGCGGGGCGCGTCGGCGGCCGGGTCCAGCGCCTCGCCGGTGGGCGGCACGAACCGGTCCTGCCCGGCCCCGGCCCATCCGGTGAGGACCCCGTCCTCGTAGGACCAGTGGCCGTCGGGGCCGTAGGTGCGCAGCGGGAAGGGCAGTTCGGGGAGTTCCAGTTCCATCGTCCTAGCGTTCCAGACGTCCGTTGAACCTGCGCGGGAGTCCCAGCTGATTGTCGTCCCTCAGTTCCGGCGGCAGCAGTGCCTCGGGCGCGCCCTGGTACGCGACCGGGCGCAGCCACCGCTCGATGGCCGTACCGCCCACGGAGGTCGACGTGGAGGTCGTGGCCGGGTAGGGGCCGCCGTGGTGCTGGGCGGGGGCCACGGCGACGCCCGTCGGCCAGCCGTTGACCAGCACGCGTCCCGCCAACGGCGTCAGTTCCGCGAGGAGTTCGGGACCCCGGCCCTGACCGGCGGCCTCCTCCGACGACAGGTGGACGGTCGCCGTCAGGTTGCCGGGCAGCCGGGACAGCACCGCCTTGGCCTCGGTCTCGTCCGTGTAGCGCACGACGACGGTGACGGGCCCGAAGCACTCCTCCAGGAGCAGGTCGTGCGCCCCTTCCTCGGCCAGCCTGGCCGCCGGGACGGTCAGGAAGCCCGGGCTCACCGTGTGCTCGCCGCCCGCTCCCGGGGTCACCGGGGCGGTCACCTCGGGGAGTTCGGCGCGCTCGGCCACCCCGGCGACGAAGTTGTCGCGCATCCGGTGGTCGAGCAGGACCCCGGCGTCGACGGCGCTCACGGCGTCCGTGAGGGACTTGACCAACTGGTCCCCGGCGTCACCGGCCGGCGCGAGCACCAGTCCCGGCTTGACGCAGAACTGGCCGACGCCCATGGTCATCGAGCCCGCGAGCCCGGCACCGATGGCGTCCGGCCGCTCGGCCGCGGCGGCCTCCGTGACGAGCACCGGGTTCAGCGAGCCCAGCTCGCCGTGGAACGGGATCGGCACCGGCCGCGCCGCCGCCGCGTCGAAGAGGGCCCGCCCGCCGCGTACCGACCCGGTGAAGCCGGCCGCGGCGACCAGCGGGTGCTTGATCAGCTCGACGCCCGCCTCGAAGCCGTGGACCAGGCCGAGGACTCCCTCGGGGATGCCGTGCTCGGCGGCGGCGTCCCGCAGCACCTGGGCGACCAGCTCGGACAGGGCCGGGTGGTCGGGGTGGGCCTTGACGACCACCGGGCAGCCGGCGCCGAGCGCGCTGGCCGTGTCGCCGCCTGCGACCGAGAAGGCGAAGGGGAAGTTGGAGGCGGAGTAGACGGCGACGACCCCGAGCGGCACCTTGTAGCGCCGCAGGTCCGGGACGGGCGGGGTCGCGGTGTCGTCGGGGTGGTTGATGACGATGTCCAGGAAGGCGCCCTCGTCGACGATGTCCGCGAAGGCGCGCAGCTGGTAGCAGGTGCGGGCGAGTTCGCCGGCCAGCCGGACCGGGCCGAGCGCGGTCTCGGCGTCGGCGGCCTCGACGAGCCGGTCCTTGGCGTCCTGGAGCCGGTCCGCGGCCGTGCGCAGGAAGGCCGCGCGGACCGTCCGGTCGGCGAGGGCGCCGCGCGCCCCCTGCGCGGCGCGGACGGCGGCGTCCACCTCCTGGGCTGTGGCCTCCACCGCAACCTGCTCGCGCTGCTTCCCGGTTCGGGGGTCGACACTCCAGACTGGTGCTGCTGCCACCGCGAGTCCCTCCACACATGTATTGCCGCAGTACGGGGTCATTCACCAGGGTTGTTCGATATACTGAACGCTGTCCCGCATGGTGAATATGCTGTGCGAGACTATTTCCCGCCGAACGAAGGGGTCAAGGGCGATGTCGGCTGGCGAGACGGGGGGCGGGTCGCAGGTCAAGTCCGCCGTACGGACGGTTGAACTGCTCGAGTACTTCGCCGGACGCCCCGGTATGCACTCCCTCGCGGCGGTCCAGGAGGCGGTCGGCTACCCCAAGTCCAGCCTGTACATGCTGCTGCGGACCCTGGTGGAACTGGGCTGGGTGGAGACCGACGCGACCGGCACGCGGTACGGCATCGGGGTGCGGGCGCTGCTGGTCGGCACGTCGTACATCGACGGCGACGAGGTGGTCGCGGCGGCGCGTCCGACGCTGGACCGGCTGTCGGACGACACCACCGAGACCATCCACCTGGCGCGCCTGGACGGCACGAACGTGGTCTACCTGGCCACCCGCCAGTCCCAGCACTACCTGCGGCCCTTCACCCGCGTGGGCCGCCGGTTGCCCGCCCACTCGACCTCCCTCGGCAAGGCGCTGCTCAGCACCTACACCGACGAGCAGGTCCGCAAGATGCTCCCCGAGACGCTGCCGGCGCTGACCGAGAACACGATCACGGACCGCGAGCGGCTCATCGAGGAGCTCCACCAGGTCCGCGAGCAGGGCTTCGCCGTGGACCGCGAGGAGAACACGCTGGGCCTGCGCTGCTTCGGCGTGGCGATCCCCTACCGCACCCCGGCCCGCGACGCGATCAGCTGCTCGGTCCCGGTGGCCCGGCTGACCCCGGCCCATGAACAGATGGTGAAGGACGCCCTGTTCGACGCCCGCGACCGGCTGACCCTGGCCACCCGCCGACTCTAGGCCGAGTCCCTTCTCCCCCGTCAGGCGGAGCGGGATCATCGCCGGGCAGGACGTGCCGGGGGCCGTTCCCGCGAGAGCGTGTACGCATGACGCAGTCACTGCTTGCCCAACCCTCCGGTGCCCTCGGTCCCTCCGGCCGGCGTGCGCTGCTGCGCGCGGTCGCGATCGTGTCCTGTCTGCCCTACCTCGGGCTGAAGGTCGCCTGGCTCGCCGGGAGCGAGATCGGGGTCCCCGCGGGCAGCTCCCTGCTGGAGCACCGGGCCGCGGTGGCCGTCGCCAACGGCGTCACGCTGCTGATGGACGCCTGTGTCATCGTGCTCGCGCTGGTGCTGACCCGGCCCTGGGGGCTCCGGGTACCGGCCTGGCTGCTGGCGGTGCCCGTGTGGGTCGCCACGGGGCTGCTCGCGCCGATCATGACCGGGTTCCCGCTGCAGCTCCTGGTGAGGCTGTTCGGCGGCACCGTGAACTCCGCGGGCGACACCGGGGGCGAACCCTTCCTCCACGACTGGGTGTTCGGGGTGGTGTACGGCGGTTTCATCGTGCAGGGGCTGGCGCTCGGCACCCTGTTCGCGCTGTACGCCCGTGACCGCTGGGGCCACCTGTGGCGGGGCCGGGTGTGGGAGCTGCCCCGCGCCTCCGGGAGCACGGTCCAGCGCGTCGGCGCGGTGACGGCCGCCGTGGTCGCCCTGGGCCCGCTCACCCTGCACCTGCTGTGGGCGGGCGGGGTCACCGCCGGACTGAACGACGCCCGCACCACCGACGTCCATGTCCTTCAGGCACTGGACGCCCTCTTCCTCCTCGCGGCCGTGGGCGGCGCCCTGGCGCTCGCCTTCCGGCGCGTCCCGGTGCTGCCCGTGCGCGTCCCGCTCGCCCTGGCCTGGGTCGGGTCCGGCGTCGCGGCCTGCTGGGGAGCATGGCTCAGCCTCGCCTCCCTGGTCGATCCCGGGACCGCGACCGGGTGGATGCACCTCGCCCACGCCGGCCGGATGCTCACCGGCATCCTGGTGGCCGCCGTGGGCGCCCACTTCCTCGCGCAGCGGTCCGCCGTCCTCCCCCGGCGCCGCACGTGAGGGAGCTCGCCCGGTTCCTGCTCGGGCGGCGGACGCGCCGGCGGTGGATCCATCTGATCCTCGGCGGCGCGCTCGCCATGCCGTACGTCTTCGTCGGCCAGCTGATCGTCGGACCGGCCGTGCACGCCCGTTACGTCTTCGCCGATCTCCTCGCGCAGCTCCTGTCGTTCGCGGTCGCGCTGCCGCTGGCCGCGCTCACCGCGGCGCTGTTCCCGCTGACCCGTTCGCTGGAGGCGGGCGCGGTGCGCTCGCTGTGCGGGGTCGGCGCGGACCGGCTCTCCTCCTCCCCCGCGCACGGCCGGGCCGCCAAGGGGCGCACGGCGGCCTGGTTCACGCTGCACCTCGGCCTCGGCGGGATCATCTCGGGGATGTCGCTGGCGCTGCCGCCGTTCGCCGCCATGCTCATCGCCCTGCCGGCCGTCGCCGTGTTCCGGGACGATCTGCTCGGACTGCCCGAGGCCCTGGACCGGGGCTGGGTGCTGGCGCTGATGCCGGTCGCGGGCGCCGCCTGTCTGCTCGCGCTCGCCGCCTGCGCGGCCGTCGCGGGCGCCCTGCTCGCCCGGTGGGCTCCGGCGCTGCTCGGGCCCACGCCCGAGGACCGGCTCGCGGCGGCCGAGGCGCGCGCCGCCGATCTCGCCGTACGCAACCGGCTCGCCCGCGAGCTGCACGATTCCGTCGGTCACGCCCTGAGCGCGGTGACCCTCCAGGCGAGCGCGGCCCGCCGACTGCTCGACCGCGACCCGGAGTTCGTCCGTACGGCGCTGGCCGCGATCGAGGAGACCACCCGGCGCACGGTGGGTGAACTCGACGCCGTCCTCGGGGTGCTGCGCGAAGGCGACGCGCCCGGTACGGCACCCGCGCCGACCCTCGCCGCCGACCTGGACGGACTGCTGCACCGCACGAGGGCGGGCGGGCTGCGGGTGACCGCGACGATCGACGCCGACCCCGAACGCCTGCCGCCCGTCCTGTCCCGCGAGGCCTACCGCATCGTGCAGGAGGGACTGAGCAACGCCCTCAAGCACGCGGGCAGGCCCGTGCTGCTGCGGATCGCGGTGACCGGCGGGCACCTGGAGATCACCGTGGAGAATCCCGTCCCGTCCGCTCCTGCCCCCGCCTGCCGTCCCGGCGGCGGGCACGGTCTGCGCGGCATCGCCGACCGGGCCCGGCTGCTCGGCGGGACGGCGGAGGCGGGCGCCGTGCACGGGGTGTGGCGACTGCACGTAGGACTGCCCCTGAAAGGACCCGCATGACGATCCGTGTCGTCCTCGCCGACGACGAACTCATGGTCCGCACCGCCCTGCGCGCCATCCTCTCCGCCGAGCCGGACATGGAGGTCGTCGGCGAGGCGGCGACCGGCGCCGAGGCGGTGTCCGTGGTCCGGGAGCGGACCCCGGACGTCGTGCTGATGGACGTCCGGATGCCGGAACTGGACGGCATCCGCGCCACCGAGCAGATCCTCGCCACGCTCGCCGAGCCGCCCAGGATCGTCGTGGTCACCACCTTCGAGAACGACTCCTACGTCTACGACGCCCTGCGCGCCGGAGCCGCCGGGTTCCTGCTCAAGCGGTCCGACGCCGACGCGCTGGTGCAGACGGTACGGCTGGTCGCGCGCAGCGACACCCTGCTGTTCCCGGCGGCCCTGCGCACCCTCGCGGCCGAGCACGCGCGCGCGTACCCGGCGCCGCCGCCGTGGGTGGCGCGGCTCACCGGCCGGGAGAGCGAGGTGCTGCGGCTGATGGCGGGCGGCCTGACCAACGCGGAGATCGCCGAGCGCATGGCGGTCGGTCCGGCCACCGTGAAGTCGCATGTGGCGGCCGTCCTGGCGAAGACCGGCACCCGGGACCGCACCCAGGCGGTGATCGCGGCGTACGAGGCCGGCTTCATGAATCCCCGATGAGAAAAGCCACCGCCCGGGAACGATCCGTCCCGCTTCGCTCGTCCCTACCGTTGCAATGAACAAGACGATCAGGCGCGCATCGGTCTTCACACTGCTCATGGTGCTGGCTCTGCTGGCCAGGGCCACCTGGGTGCAGTTCTACGAGGGCCAGGCACTCGCGGACGACACGGACAACCGGCGGAACGCGATCGAGACGTACGCGGCCCCGCTCGGGAACATCATCGTGGCCGGGGAGGCGATCACCGGCTCCGAGCGGGCGAAGGGCAGCGACCTCGCGTACAGACGCACGTACACCGACGGCGAGCTGTACGCCGCGGTGACGGGCTATGCCTCGCAGGCGTATGCGCCGACCCAGCTGGAGGGCATCTACCAGGACGTCCTCAACGGCACGGACAGCCGGCTGCGGACCGTGCTGGACACGGTCACCGACAAGCGGGCCGAGCCCGGCAACCTGATCACCACGATCGACCCCGAGGTGCAGCGGGCGGCGTACGACGCGCTCGGCGACAAGAAGGGCGCGGCGGTCGCGCTCGACCCGGCCACCGGCCGGATCCTGGCGGTCGCGTCGACCCCGTCGTACGACCCCTCGTCGCTGACGGACGCCAACACCGCCGGGGCGGCCTGGAAGAAGCTCACCGAGGACGCCGACAAGCCGCTGACCAACCGCGCGCTGCGCCGGCCGGTGGCGCCGGGTTCGACGTTCAAGCTGGTCGTGGCGGCGGCCGCGCTGGAGGACGGGCTGTACTCCTCGGTCGACGAGAGGACGGACAGCCCGGACCCGTACACGCTGCCCGGCACGGTCACCGTGCTGGAGAACGAGAACAAGTCGGCGCCCTGCGAGAACGCCACGATCCGGGTGGCGCTGCAGTACTCCTGCAACAACGTCTTCGCGAACATGGCCCACGACCTGGGCCAGGACAAGGTCCGGGCGATGGCCGAGAAGTTCGGCTTCAACGACGCCGAGCAGGACGTGCCGGTGCGGGCGTACGCCAGCGTGTACCCCTCCGGCATGGACGAGGCGCAGACCGCGCTGACGGGTATCGGCCAGTTCGACGTCACGGCCACGCCGCTGCAGATCGCCATGGTGTCGGCGGCCATCGCCAACGGCGGCAAGCTGGTCTCGCCGCACATGGTGTCCCAGGTGACCGACGGCGGCGGGGACGTTCTGCAGGACTACGGCTCCGACCCGGACAGCGAGGAGATCGTGAGCGCCTCGACTGCCGAGCAGTTGCGGTCGGCGATGGAGACGGTGGTCTCCGAGGGCACGGGCAGCAACGCGCAGATCTCCGGCGCGACGGTGGGCGGCAAGACGGGTACGGCCCAGCATGGCGAGAACAACAGCGAGATCCCGTACGCCTGGTTCACCTCGTACGCGACCGACGGTGACCGGCAGGTCGCCGTGGCGGTGCTGGTGGAGCAGTCCGACGCCGCCCGCTCCGAGGTCAGTGGCAACGGGCTGGCGGCGCCGGTGGCGAAGGCGATGATGCAGGCGGCGCTGGAGGACTGAGGCGGGCCCGCTACTTGACGCCGAGGATCTGCTCGATGGGGTCGATGGCGAAGTAGACGAGGAACAGCGCCGAGGTGCCCCACAGCAGCCAGTGGACCTCCTTCGCCCTGCCCAGCACCGCCTTGATGACGACGTAGGCGATGAAGCCGGCCCCGATGCCGTTGGTGATGGAGTAGGTGAACGGCATCACCGCGATGGTCAGGAAGGCCGGAATGGCGATCTCGTACTTGTCCCAGTCGATGTGCTTGACCTGCGTCATCATCAGGAACCCGACCGCGACCAGGGCGGGCGCCGCGGCCTGGAGCGGGACGATGGTGAGCAGCGGGGTCAGGAAGAGGGCGAGGGCGAAGAGGCCGCCGGTGACGAGGTTCGAGAAGCCCGTGCGCGCGCCCTCGCCGACGCCGGCCGCCGACTCGATGTAGGAGGTCGCGGAGGACGAGGACGCCGCGCCGCCCGCGACCGCCGCCGCGCCGTCGATGAGCAGGACCCGGCCGAGGTCCGGGACCTTGCCCTCCTCGTCCAGCAGGTTCGCCTCGGCGCTGATGCCGACGACCGTGCCCATGGTGTCGAAGAAGTCGGACAGCACCAGCGTGAAGACGAGCAGTACGACGGTGATGACGGTGGTCTCGCCGAACGCGCCGAAGAGGCTGAACTGTCCGAGCAGCCCGAAGTCGGGGGCGTCGACGAGCTTTTCGGGCCACTCGGGCGTGGTCAGGCCCCAGCTCTTGACGTCGGCCAGGGAGTTGATGACGAGCGCGACGAGCGTCATGACCACGATGCTGATCAGGATCGCGCCCTTGACCTTGCGGGCGAGCAGCCCGACCGTCAGCAGCACGCCGAGGCAGAAGACGAGGATGGGCCAGCCGGTGAGGTTGCCGGTGCCCCCGAGCTGCACCGGAACCGTGGTGTTCGCCGCGTCCGGGATCCGGCTGACGAACCCGGCGTCGACGAAGCCGATGAAGGCGATGAACAGGCCGATGCCGACGCTGATCGCCTGCTTGAGGGGTTGCGGAATGGCGTGCATGACGGCCTCGCGCAGCCCGGTGACCACCAGGACGCAGATCAGCAGGCCCTCCAGGACGACGAGGCCCATCGCGTCGTCCCAGCTCATCAACGGGGCGATCTGGAAGGCGACGACGGCGTTCAGGCCGAGGCCCGCGGCGAGCGCCAGGGGGAGGTTGCCGCCGACGCCCATGATGACCGTCATGACGGCGGCCACCAGGGCGGTGGCGGTGGTGAGCTGGACCGGGTCGAGGGTCTCGCCGAACTTGTCCTTGGCGCTGCCGAGGATGATCGGATTCAGGACAAGGATGTAGGCCATGGTGAAGAACGTGGCGAAGCCGCCGCGTATCTCACGGCCGACCGTGGATCCTCGTTCGGAGATCTTGAAGAAGCGGTCGACGCCGCTCGGGGCGGGAGGCGTGCCCTCCGGCCGCTCGACGGCCTGGTGGGTCTCGGACATGACAGCGGCTCCTCGGTACCTGAATGATCGGTGGGCGGATGCTGGCTGGATTGTTCCCGTGTTGCACCCGCCACAGGTTTTCCCCGTGTTACGGAATCAGCCCTGCTCATGTGCGGCAGGCCATACAGTGTTCGAAGCTCCGTACGAACGTGGGAGCGCACTCGGAGGCAGGAGGGGTAGCGGTGGGCACGGTCGTCGACGACGCCGCCTCCGTGGAGTTCCACGCCTTCTTCGAGCGCCACTACGCCGAACTGTCGCGCCTGGCCCATCTGCTGACGGGCGAGGCGGACGCCGCCGACGATCTCGCGGCGGACGCGTTGCTGGCGCTGTGGCACCGCTGGGACCGGGTCCGCGCCGCCGACCACCCCGTCGCCTACGCCCGGGGCGTGGTCACCAACCTGGCCCGGACCCGGATCCGCAGCGCGGTGCGCGAGCGGCGCCGGATCGCGCTGTTCTGGTCGCAGCGCGAGGAGCGGACCGAGAACCCCGACGTGGCCGGCGTGGTCGATGTGCAGGAGGCGCTGCGCAGACTGCCGTTCCGCAAACGCGCCTGTGTGGTGCTCCGGCACGCCTTCGACCTCTCGGAGAAGGACACCGCGCTGGCCCTCGGTGTCTCGGTGGGTACGGTGAAGAGCCAGACCTCCAAGGGGATGGCGGAACTCCAGCGACTGCTCGGCCCCCGGGCGGCACCGCGGATGCATGCGGCGATGGCGCGTACCGGTGACGCGGCGGGAAGGGACCGATGACGATGCGGCGGGACGTGCACGACGAGCTGCGCGCCCGGCTGCAGGAGGCGGCCGGGGCGCACGAGCCGGACCGCGAGCGCATCCTCGCCCGGATCGAACGGGGCATGGCCGAGGAAGCCCGTCCCGAGCGCCGGGCGGCCCGGCCGCCGGTGTTCGGCTGGCTGCGGGTGGCCGGTGCCACGGCCGCGGTCGCGGGGGTGCTGGCCGCCGGCGGTTGGGCGGTGGCGTCGGCCGTGAAGGAGGACACCGCGCAGCGGACGGTGGCCACTTCACCCACGCCCCCGTCCACTCCTACGTCCAGTCCGACGTCCGCCCCCGCGTCCACGCCGTCGGAGGAGGACGGGCCGTTCTGGTCGGACGGCTCGGTCGACCCGCACAGCAACGAGTTCTGGGCACAGAGCAATGTGACCTTGAAGACCGGCCGCCACCTCACCGCCCTCGAAGTCGAGTTGACGGTCGCGCAGACCGGCGGGGTCACCTCCACCGGTGCCTGGCGGTCCCTGCCCGAGGACGACTTCGCGCTGACGGTCGCCGAGCGGGACGGCTTCCTCGTCTACACCTGGCGGCTCAGGGACGGCCGTACCGTCCCGCCGGGCGAGTGGGTGTTCGCGGGACAGTACGACCATGCGCGCGGCGGCCGGGACGCCAAGGACGACGGCTACTCGGCGACGGCCCGCGCGGGAGACGAAGAGTTCTCCGTGGCGGGCGACTTCGCGCCGCGCTCGTAGAAAATTTCCGGAACCGCGGCAACCCTTTCCCGGCCGGTGGCGACCAAGGAGCGCAAGACACCTCCCACGCAAGGAATGGGCATGACTGCACCAGCCGAACAGCGCGTCCGCCACCGCCGCAAGGTCACCAGGCGACGGGCGGTGATCGCCGGAGCCTCCGCCCTCGGCATCACCGGCGCGGCGATCGTCACCACGACGATGCTGTCCACCGCGGGAGCCGCGTCCACTTGGCCGACGGCCAAGGGCAGCCAGGCCGTGACCGGCACCATCAAGGTCTCGGGCACCTACGACGGCGGCTACAAGAAGTTCTACGGCAGCGGCGCGCTCGGCGGCGACAGCCAGGACGAGGGCCAGGACCCGGTGTTCCAGCTCGCCGACGGCGCCGTCCTGAAGAACGTGATCATCGGGACCCCGGCCGCGGACGGCGTGCACTGCCTGGGCTCCTGCACGCTGCAGAACGTGTGGTGGCTGGACGTCGGCGAGGACGCGGCGACCTTCAAGGGCAAGTCCGCCTCCTCCGTGTACACGGTGTACGGCGGCGGCGCGAAGAACGCCTCGGACAAGGTCCTGCAGTTCAACGGTGCCGGCAAGCTGGTCGTGAGCAAGTTCCAGGTGGCCAACTCCGGTAAGCTGGTGCGTAGTTGCGGCAACTGCTCCACGCAGTACAAGCGCACGGTCATCATCAACGACGTGGACGTCACCGCGCCGATGAACTCCATCGTCGGCATCAACACCAACTACGGGGACACGGCGGCGCTGCGCAAGGTCCGCATCCACGGCGACAGCGCCAAGAAGATCAAGACGTGTGTCCGCTTCAAGGGCAACAACACCGGTGCCGAGCCGACCCAGCTCGGTGTGGGCCCGGACGCAACGTCGTGCCGCTTCACGGCGTCTGACATCACGTACCAGTAATCCCGAGGACCTGCTGACCTGAGCCCCCCTCGGTCAGCAGAGGAACGCCCCCGCCGGTGACGACCGGCGGGGGCGTCTTCGTGGGCGCCGTGGGTCAGTCCGTGCTCCACGGCCGCCAGTCCCCCAGGTAGGCCGCCCGGGTCGCCGACCCGGCCTCCTCGGGGGTGAGTTGGGGCCGGTTGGCGGGCAGGGTGATCTCCGCCCCGGGGCCGGTGTTGCGGTACTCGGCGAACCGCTGCTCCTGCCACGGGTAGGCGTCCGACATGTTCGCGTAGGGCGCCGCCGCGTCGATGCCGGGGCCGAGCCAGGTGTCCCGGACGGTCAGCATGGGACGGGCGGTGCGGTCGGAGCTGGGCACCCAGGGGCGGGCCAGCTTGTAGAAGGCGTCCGGGGCCTCGCTGGTGATCCGGCTCCGGGTGACCAGGTAGCCGCGCGGGTTGGCGCCCGCCGTCGAGGGCGCGAAGACGAAGCCGTACGGCGCGGAGGCCAGGTCGGTGCGGGGCAGCGTGCGGAAGTGGCAGTGCTCGAAGACGGCCGTCGCCCGGCCGAAGACGAAGTCGACGTCACCCTCGGCGTAGCAGTGCGCGAAGTACTGCCGGGCGAAGACGGTCAGCGCGTTGGTGTCGGCGTACAGGGTGTCCTGGTGGCCGAGGAAGCGGCAGTGGTGGAAGGCGGAGCGGTCGCCGGTGACCTTGATGGCGACGGCCTGGGTGCCGCTCGTCCCGGGGTGGTCGGCGCGCAGCCAGTCGTTGGCAAAGGTGATCCGGCGGGCGGTGAAGCCGTCGGCGCGCACGGTGGTGGTGGCCGATCCGGTGGTGCCGTAGGTGCCGGAGCCGTCGGGTTTCGGGGTGCCGGCGGCGTTGTCGTAGACGATGACGACGTCCCGGGGGCCGTCGCCCGCGCCGAGCCAGGTCATCTCGGTGCGGGTGGGGTCGACGCTCACGGTCTCCCGGTAGGTGCCGGGTGCGAGGACGAGGGTCCAGCCGCTGCCGGTGGTGGCGTTCACGGCGGCCTGGACGGTGGTGACGTCACCGCGGCCGTGCGGGTCGACGTAGAGCGTGCTCGGGGTGAGGCGGGCGGCCGGTGAGCCGTACCGGCCGAACGGGCGGTGGCCGGCGGCGGCCGGTGCGGGGGCGGCGGCGAGCCCGAGGGCGGCGCTCGCTCCGGCGCTCGCCAGGAGGAATCCCCTTCTGGAGAAGGGGGGTCGGAGGTGGGGCGAGGGCATGCGGGTGCTCCTTCACAGGCGGACGGGGGCCGGGGCGAGGCCGCCCCGGTCCCCGCAGCGGGTCAGCAGATGCGGCCGGCACCCGCGCGGTGGTCGACGATGCCCGGGACCGCCCGGGGGTGGTCGACCCGGGTCCGCAGCGTGGGCGTCCATCCCGCCCCGGACTGGAGGGTCTCGCCGGGGATCTCCGCGTTGTGGACGGCGATCAGGTCGGTGAGCTTGCCGTTGACGTAGTTGTGCGCGGCGGTGAGAGGCGCCTCGCTCCACTTCTTCAGCACCTTGCCGGTGCTGACCCCGGGCGCCAGCGAGAAGGCGTTGTGGGTGGCGTGCAACTGGGAGGAGGCGCCGATGCCGAAGACGTAGCCGAACTTCTGGCCGGCGGTCACCACGAAGTGGTTGTTGTACGAGTCGACCTGCCCGAATCGGACGCGCGGCGCCCGCTCCACGATGCCCTCGAAGCGGTTGTGGTGCAGGGTGACCTTGAGCTTTCCGGCGTCGGTGGAGCCCGCGCCGTCGCTGTTGCCGATCAGCATGGTCTTGTCGTGGTCCTCGAAGGAGTTCCAGGACACGGTCACGTGGTTGGCGCCGCGCACCACGTCCAACAGGCCGTCGTGCTGCTGGTAGACCTTGCCGAAGTACTCCGGCAGGGAGCTGTCGGGGTAGCGCCCGTCGGTGAGCGTGTTGTGGTCGATCCACACATGGGTGGAGCCGTAGACGACGACACCGTCGTACTCGGAGTTCCAGGCGCCGGTCCTGTTGTCGTCGGTCGGGTCCCACTGCGGGAAGCAGTCGAGCGGGGCCTCGATGGTGAGGTTCCGGACGATCACGTTGTCGACGCCCCGGATCTGCAGGCTGCCGCCCCGGATCCCGGAGTTCCGGCCGACGCCCACGATCGTCGTGTCGGCCGGCACGCTCGCTTTGATCATCCTGTCCTGGTTGGCGGCGGAGGCGGCCCGCAGGTCCTCCTGCTCGCCGCTGACCGGGGTGTCGTGGCCCCATACGGCGGGGTCGTAGTCGGCGAGGTACTGCTGGAAGTCGTACCCCTCGGCGGCGAGGGCGTCACAGCCCTCGGAGACGGCGTCGAGCATGCCCTTGACCTTGATGATCCGGGGCCCGGTGCCGCCGTCCGCGAGGGCGGCCTTGAACTCCGCCCAGGTGGTCACGGTGTGGACGTGCGCGGCGTCGGCGGCCGACCCGCCGGTGGTCCCGGCGCCCTCGGACGCCCAGCCGTCCCCGGCGGGGAGCACCTGTCGCGCGAGATCACGGGCCGGCCCCGCCTGGGCGGTCCCGGCCGCGGTGACCCCGAGGACGAGGGAGACACAGCCGGCCAGCACGGCGGCTCTCTTCATGGCATGCCCATGCCACTTGTATGCGTTCATGATGCGGCTCTCTTCTCTGAGCGGTGGGGATACGGTCAGGCCCCGGCGTCCGGCCAGGTGATCCAGGACTCCGGGATCACCTCGTCCAGCCGCCGCAGATCCTGCGGACGCAGCACCCGCGTCCGCAGGGACTCCCGCGCCACGAGCCGCGCCACCTCGATGGCCCCGGGCGGGTTGAAGTGGGTGTTGTCCTGCTCGGTGGCGGTCCAGTTGAAGTACTTCTTGGTCTCCTCGGCCCCCAGCGACTGCCACAACTCGAGCGACCGCGCCTGGAGGTCGAGCAGGGCGACCCCCTCCTCCTCGGCGAGCGAGCGCATGGCAGCCGGGTAGTCGCCGTGACTGGCCTGGGCGTTGCCCTGCGCGTCGAACCGCCGCCGCTCCACGGCGGTGGCGAGCACGGGCCGGGCGCCCCGCGAACGGGCACCCTCGATGTACAGCCGCAGATAGTCCTTGTACGTCGTCCAGGGCTCGGTCCAGCGCGCCGGGTCCGTGACCTTCTCGTCGTTGTGCGCGAACTGGATCACCAGCAGGTCCCCGGGCCGCATGGCCCCGAGCACGGCATCGAGGCGGCCCTCGTCGACGAAACTCTTCGAACTGCGCCCGTTCACGGCGTGATTGGCGACCGCGAGCCCTTTGTGGAGAAAGAAGGGAAGAGCCATTCCCCACCCGGTCTCGGGCGCGGCGTCCGCGTATTTCTGCGCGGCGGTGGAATCCCCGGCGATGAAGAGCGTACGCCCGCGCCGCTCCCCGGCCTGGGCGGTACCGAAAGTGAGCGGAACGGCGGCGACAACGGCACCGGCGACCTGCCTACGGGACAGAGACACACCATCTCCTTACAGCCAAGGGAAGTGGAACTCCCCAGGGGCGCGGGGAACTGCGCGACCAGCCACAACCAGCCGGCAGTCCCCCACGACGGACAACCCCCGACCCGCTAGGACTTCTGCTCGTTCCACTCGGCCTGCGCCTCGTTCAGCTGCTCGGCCAGCGTGTCCAGGAAGTCCTTCGCACTCATCTTCCCGAGCAGCACCTTCTGGAAGTTCGGCTCGTTGTCCGCCTTGGAAATGGTGTTCCAGTCCGGCAGGTAGTAGGGAAGCTGGACGATGGTCGTGGATCCGTCGTTCAGCGAGGCAGCCGCCAGCTTCGTGGGCTCCGCCTCACTGATCCACGCGTCCTTCGCCGCCTCGGTGTTCGACGGAATCGCGCCCGCCGACTCGTTCCACTTCGAGTTCGCCTCGTGCGACGCCGCGAACTCGATGAACTTCCAGGCCGCGTCCTTGTTCTTGGAGCTCTTGAACAGCCCCAGCCCGTCCACCGGGTTGGACACCTGGACCCGCTTGCCGGAGGAGCCGACCGGCTGCGGGATGCCCCGGAACTTGTCGACCCCGAACGCCTTCACATGGTCCTGGTAGGACCCCAGGTTGTGGTTGAGCATGCCGATCGTGCCGGAGTCCCACTGGGCGACCATCTTGGTGAAGTCGTTGTTGAGGTCGGCGGCCGGAGTGACCTTCTTGTAGAGGCCCGCGTACTTCTCCAGCGCCTCCACGTTCTTGGGGTCGTTGACGGTGGTCTTGTCGCCGTCCCAGAACGAGGTGATCCCGCTCTGCCCGTACATCGCGTCCAGCGCCTGCGCGATCGAGCCCGCGCCGCCGCGGATGGTGTACCCGAACTGGTTCTTGCCGACGTTCGTGAGCTTCTCGGCGGCCTCGTAGAAGGCGTCCCAGGTCGTCGGCTCCTCCAGGCCCGCCTTCTTGAACAAATCGGTCCGGTAGTACAGGACGCCGTTGTTGGCGGAGGTGGGGATGGAGTACATGTGCTGCTCGGAGCCGCCGGCCACCTTCACCGACTCGACCATGTCCTCGTTGAGCTTGCCGTTCAGGCCGGACTCGGCGAGCCGGGTCTCCACGGGCTCCAGCGCGTCCTGTGCGGCGATCCCGGCGAGCATCGCGGCGCCGACACCGCCGACGTCGGGCAGTCCGCCGCCCTGGATGGCGGTGTCGTACTTGGACTGCACCTCGGTGGCGGCGATCGGGACGTACTCGACCTTGATGTCCGGGTTCGCCTTCTCGAAGTCGGTGATGATCTCCTTCCAGATGTCGGTGCGCACACCGCCGTTGTTGTCCCAGAAGACGATCTCGCCCTTGCCGGAGCCCTCGGATCCCTTGTCCCCGCCGCTGCCACTGCCGTCGTCGCCGCAGGCGGTGGCGGTCAGGGCGAGCACGGAGCCCAGGGCGACGGCTATGGCAGCGCGCCTGCTTCTACGGATGCTGATCTTCATTGGTCGGCTCTCTCTTCTGGATCCTGCGGGACATGCGGTGGTGGGGGTCAGTGGGTGGGGCGGGCCCGGCCGAGGTGCTCCTGCGGTCCCGAGAAGCGCTTCACCAGCGCGGGCACGGCGGCGGCGGGGTCGAGGCGGTAGTCGTAGAACTCCCGCGGTTCGAAGGCGGCGCCCCGGGTGTCGTGGCGTCCGGTGGTGTTCTCCAGGATCGATCCGCGCTGCACCAGCTCGGCGGTGGCGTCGGCCTGGTAGGGGTGCTGGACGTCCTGGTAGTAGCTGTTCTCGATGACCATCCGGGTCCGGCCGCGGGACCAGTTGCCGTAGGTCCACACCGGGTCGCCCGGATCCGCCTGCGCGGTCAGGTAGTTGTTGTACAGGTGCGCGTAAGCGGCGTTGTCCACGGACGGGTTGCGCTGCTTGGTGCGGGCGAACCAGTTGTGGTCGATGGTGATCTGGGTCCTGAGGTTGCTGGTCCACCCCAGGCCGAAGGTCTTGTTGTTGTTCTCGAAGCGGTTGTAGGAGACGGTCACGTACTCGCTGTCCTTGCGGATGTCGAGCTGCCCGTCGCAGATGTTCGAGAAGCGGTTGTGGTCGACCCAGACGTGGTGGGCGGTGTCCATCTGGATGCCGTCGAAGTCGGTGCCCTTGCAGTCCCAGTCGCCCTCGACCGCCGAGTCGCGGATCGTCAGGTTGCGGATGATCACGTTGTGGGTGCCGGGCCCGAGGCGGAGCTCGCCCTGGACCAGCTCCCCGCTCCGGCCGACCCCGACGATCGTCTTGTCGGAGGCGACCTCGATGACCGCCCCGAACGGCTCGGCGGTGACCGTGCCCGCGATGCGGATGACGTACGGCTCGGCCGCCGCCGCGTACCTGGCCAGCGCCGCCTGGTCGGTGACCGTGACGACCTTTCCGCCGGCGCCGCCGGTGGTGCCCCCCGCCAGGGAGGCGAACCCGTGCGGGCGGTCGGCGAAGCGGTCGGCCGTCGTGTCGGGGGCGGACCCGGCGTCCGCCTCGCCGACCGCCCCCAGGGCGAGGGCGGCGACCAGTCCCAGGACGGCGGCCATGGTTCTGCCCGCGCCTGGCAAGCGCTTGCCTCGGAGGTGCGTCATTGCGTCTCCCAACAGGCGTACGGAGGAAGTGGGTTACGAGGGAGTGACCGTGAAGTGCGTGAAGGTTGCCGCGCCTGCGTGTCCCTGGCCGGTGGGCGCGAGGGCGAACAGGCCGAGCAGGGCGCCGACCCAGCGCCAGGGGGTGGCGGCGAAGACAGGACCGGACGGAGTCCAGCCGTCCCCGACGTCGTACAGGAAGCGGCAGCGCGCGCCGGGGGTGATCTCGATCCGCAGCCGGGCGCGGCCCTCGGGGGCCGGGCGGGGGTGGCCCGCGTCGCGTTCGCTCCCCCACTGCCCGAAAGGCGTGGGAGGTGCCCCCATGGCGACGGGCTCGGCGAAGCGGTGGACGAGGTGGACGCTGCCGTCCGAGCCGCGCTGGAGGCCGATCCAGCCGAACGCGTCCCCGAGCACCGCGAGTCCGGCCCGCGCGCCCGGCTCGTCGCTGTCCAGGCGCAGGCCGACCTCGACGGTGGCCGGCCTGCCGGGCAGCCGCTGGGTGAGGACGTTCGGCAGTCTGCGCAGGTCGTGCGCGTCGGCCGAGCGGACGCAGGTGAGCCGGAGCCCGTCCGCGGAGTGCTGGGTGGACCAGCCCTCGCGGGGGTTGGCCGTCCACTGCCACTGCCGGCCGTGCCGGCCGCCGGGGAAGTGGTCGTCGGTGGCCGGCGCGGCGGGCGGCTGCGGCGGCAGGGCGGGCCTGCGGTGCACGGTGACGGGGGCGCCGTCCGCGCCGAGCACCGGCCAGCCGTCGGCGCCCCAGCGCATCGGCTGGAGGTGCACGACCCGGCCGTAGGCGCCGCGCTGCTGGAAGTGGACGAACCAGTCCTCGCCGGACCGGGTGCGCACCCAGCCGCCCTGGTGGGGGCCGTTGACGTCGGTGTCCTTCTGTTCGAGGACGATCCTCTCCTCGTACGGGCCGAAGAAGCCGCGGGAGCGGAAGGCGCCCTGCCAGCCGGTCTCCACTCCCCCGGCGGGGGCGAAGATCCAGAACCAGCCGTCGTGCCGGTAGAGCTTGGGGCCCTCCAGGGTGAACCAGCCGGGGATGCGGTCGCCGTCGACGACGACCTTGCCCTCGTCGAGGAGTTCGGTGCCGTCGGGGTCCATCCGGTGGCCGGTGAGCCGGTTCTTGATGCCGGAGCGGGACTTGGCCCAGGCGTGCACCAGATACGCCTCGCCGGTCTCCTCGTCCCACAGCGGGCAGGGGTCGATCAGGCCCTTGCCGGCCTTCAGCAGGTGCGGCCGGCTCCACGGGCCGCGGATCGCGGGGGCGTTGATCTGGAAGATGCCCTGGTCGGGGTCGCCCCAGAAGATCCAGAAGCGGTCGGCGTGATGGCGCAGGGAGGGTGCCCACACCCCGCAGTCGTGCCGTGGGGTGCGGAACTCGGCCGCCGGTTCCAGGCGGTCCAGGGCGTGCCCGACCAGGGTCCAGTTGACCAGGTCGCGGGAGTGCAGCAGCGGCAGTCCGGGGACGCGGCCGAAGCTTGAGGCGGTCAGGTAGAAGTCGTCGCCGACGCGCAGCACGTCCGGGTCGGACCAGTCCGCGTCGAGGATCGGGTTCGTGTACGTCGTCACGGGCTCACCGCCTTCTTGACCAGGGCCGCCGCCGCTTCCCGGTCCAGGCGGCCGTCGGCGACCACGGTGACGATGCGGCGCACGACGGTGTCGCCCGGGGCGACCGGCAGCCGGTCCCGGTGGGCGAGGGAGGAACCGACCCCCGGGTACTCGGCGGTCCGTACGAACCACGGGTCCTGCCGGGTCCGTTCGGTGGCGCCCGCGAACACCAGCGTCCAGGAGGAGCCGACGAGGGCGACCCAGTCGGCCCAGCTGCCGTGCGCCCGCTCCTCGCCCTCGGTGTCGGGGGTGAGGACGTCCGGGGCGGCGGCCTCCTTGCGGGCCCGCCAGAAGAAGCCGCCGTAGGCAGCACCGGGGCGGCCGTTGGTGGCCGGGCTGCCGATGGTCAGCGTGGCCGGGGTGGTGTTGGTGAGCGAGAAGGTGAAGTCCAGCGCCCAGGCGGAGCCGGTGAGTTCGGTGGCCGCGACGGTACGGCGCTCGTGCAGCAGCTCGGTGCCCGCGGCCATCCAGCGCAGTTCCTCGACGAAGCCGTCGGGGTCGCGCAGCGGGAAGCCGGCGTGGCGCTGGGCGCCGTGGTTGTCCAGCTCGGTGGGCCCCTGGTCGCGGACGAAGGTGCGCCCGCCCCAGAAGTTGTGCCCCTCGACGTCGGGAACGGCGACACCGACGCCGAGGTGGTGTGGGTGGTCGGCGGGGCCGAGTTCGGTGACCGCCGTGCCGGCCAGGGTGGTGACCGGGTGCAGGTACGGGCGCGGGGAGAGCCGTTCCGGCAGTTCGGGCCGGGTGACGTACCGGCCGACCGGGCGGCCCGCGACCCGCAGGACGGGGGCCTCGTGGGTCGTCATCATGTGCTCACCTCTTTGCGGAGTCCGTGCGGCAGCGCCCAGGGGGCGCCCAGCTCGGAGTAGAGGGCGAGGGTGTCGGCGGCGGCCGCGACCAGGCCGTCGACGCCGGGCACGACCCGGCGCTGTTCGTCGGGCAGCAGATGCCAGGCCCCGGCGGGCAGCGGCGCCGGGTCGGGGGCCAGCCGGACCGCCTCGACGACCTTCATGAAGGCGCCGGTCTCCTCCGGGGCGACCAGCAGGTCGTCGCCGTCGGTGAGATGCCGGACCAGGTTCTCCAGCAGGTCGGTGCGGCCGTACTCGGACTCCTCGGGGCCGTGGCCGGCGCGCTGGAGCAGCACCCGGTCCTGCTTGTACCAGAAGGTGATCCGGCCGCTGCTGCCGTGCACCACGACATACGGCTCGGCGGGCTGTTCGGCGCACAGGGTGGCGGCGACGGTGACCGGGTGGCCCTGTGCGGTGGCGACGCGGACGCAGGAGGTGTCGTCGGACTCGATGTCGTTGGCGCGCAGCAGCTCGGTCTCGACGTGGGTGACGTGCTCGGCGCGGGTCGTGCCGCCGAGCGCGAGGGCGGTGGCGACGGCGTGCGCGAGCGGGTTGGTCAGCGCGCCGTCGATCACGTCGACGCCGTTCAGGCGCCGCCTGCCGGCCCAGGGTGCGCGCCGGTAGTAGGACTCCGCACGGGCCCAGGCGCCGGCCCCGCCGATGCCGGCCAGCCGGCCGATGGCGCCCTCGGCGATCATCCGCCGGATCGCGGGCACCGCCTGCGAACCGAGCGACTGGAACCCGATCTGGCAGGCGATCCCGGCCTCCGCGACCCCCTCGGCCATGCGCCGGAACTCGGCGCAGGACGGGGCGGGCGGCTTCTCCAGGAGGAGGTGCACGCGGCGCCGGGCCGCTTCGAGGGCGAGGTCGGTGTGGGTCTGGATCGGGGTGCAGAGCACCGCGATGCGGGCGCCGGTGGAGTCCAGCAGGGCGCCGAAGTCGGCGGACTGCTCGGGCGTGCCGAGTCCTTCGGGGAGTTCCCGCGCGGTCAGCGGGGTCAGTTCGCAGATGCCCGCCAGCCGGACGACGCCCTTGTCCTGGAGCCGGCGGATGTTCTCCAGGTGCCAGCGACCGTGGCCGCGCGCGCCTGCCAGGACGATGTCCACGCCGCTCATGGGAGCCTCCCCGCGCCCGCGCCGCGTGCGTGGGCGGTGCCCGGCAGGGCGAGCGGGACGGCGAACCGATGCCTCCTCATCCCTTCACCGCCCCCGCGCTGAAGCCGGTGATCAGCCACTTCTGGATGAAGGCGAACACGAGCACCACCGGTACGGCCGCGATGATGCCGCCCGCGGCGAGCGCGCCGAGGTCGACGCTGTCGGCGCTCATCAGGGTGTTGAGGCCGACCGGGATGGTCTGCTTGTCCTGGTTGTTGAGGAACATCAGGGCGAACAGGAAGTGGTTCCAGGAGTGCACGAAGGCGAAGGAGCCGACCGCGATCAGACCGGGCCGCAGCAGCGGCAGCACCACGACCCGGAAGGCCCGCATCCGTCCGCAGCCGTCCACCCAGGCGGCCTCCTCCAGGGAGTACGGCACGTTCTTGATGAAGTTGCTGATCAGGATCATCGACAGCGGTAGCTGGAAGACGGTCTCCGCGAGGATGACGCTGACCAGCGAGTTGATCATCTGGAGTTCGGCGAAGATCTCGAACAGCGGCACCAGCAGCAGCGCGCCGGGCACGAACTGCGAGCAGAGCAGGGCGAGCATGAAGGCCCGCTTGATCTTGAAGTCGAACCGGGCGAGGGCGTAACCGCCGGCCAGGGCGACGACGGTCGTCATCACCAGGGTGGCGACGCCGACCAGGACGCTGTTCTGGAAGTAGGTGCCGAAGCTCCGCTCGTTCCAGACCTTCTCGAAGTGGTCGAAGGTCATCGGCCAGGGCACGAGCGAGGTCGAGCCGGCCGGGCGGAGCGCGAAGAGCAGGATCCAGTAGAAGGGAATCAGGGTGAAGACCAGATAGATGCCGAGCGGCAGATAGATCTGCCAGCGCGGGGCCTCGTCCCAGGCGCGGTGCTTGCTGGTGGGGCGGGGCGGCGGCGGGGTCTTGCGCGCGGCGGGCACGACCGGGGGGGCTTCCTTGATGCTCACTTGCTCTCGCCTCCGAACTTGCTCAGCCGCAGATAGACCATCGAGCAGAAGAGCAGGATCACGAACGCGACCGTGGTCAGGGCCGACGCGTAACCGAAGTTGTGGGCGTCGACGCTGGTGTTGGCGATGTACAGCGGGAGTGTCGTCGTCTCGCCCGCGGGTCCGCCGCCGGTGAGGGTGTAGAGCAGGTCGACGTTGTTGAACTCCCACACCGCGCGCAGCAGCGTGGACAGGATGATGGCGTCCTTCAGATGGGGCAGCGTGATGTGCCAGAACTGCTTGAGCCGGCCGGCCCCGTCGACCTCGGCGGCCTCGTACAGGTCCTTCGAGACGGATTGCAGGTCGGCGAGGATGAGGATGGCGAAGAAGGGGACTCCGCGCCACAGGTCGGCGATGATCGCCGCCGGGAAGACGGTGGAGGGGTCCGACAGCCAGCTGGTGCCGTAGGAGCCGATGCCCATGTCCGCGAGGTAACGGGTGATGCCCGTCTGGGAGTTGTAGAGCAGCACCCAGATCGCGGAGGTCAGCACTCCGGAGACGGCCCAGGGGGAGAAGACCATCGCGCGGCCGAGTCCCCGCCCGACGAAGGTCTGGTTGACGATGAGGGCCAGCGCGAGTCCGAACAGCAGTTGCAGTCCGACCTCGACGAAGACCCACTTGGCGCTGAAGACCAGCGTGTCCCAGAACAGCGGATCCTCGGTGAAGGCGTGGATGAAGTTGTCGAAGCCCGCGTAGCCGTTGCGCCACGGCTTGGTGGGGTTGTAGTGCTGCAGGCTGTAGTAGAAGACGCTGATCACCGGGTAGGCGATGAAGCCCAGCATGAGCAGGGCGGCCGGGGCGATCAGCAGGTAGGGGAGCCTGCGCGGGGTGGCGGAGGCACGGCGCCGCCTCGGTGGCGCGGGCGGTTTCGCCACGGCTGCGGCTTGGGCCATGACTGTTCTCCGTTCTCGGTGAAGCGCTTTCCGATCAGCGTTCGGGGGCTCGACCGAAGAGGGTGGTGGTCGAGGGGGTGGTTCAGCCGGCGTAGGGGTCGTGCACCGTGCCCGGACGGGCCAGGAACGCGAAGTCGCAGCCGGTGTCTGCCTGGGTGATCTGTTCGTTGTAGAGGGCGCCGTAGCCGCGCTCGTAGCGCGCGGGCGGCGCTGTCCAGCGCTCCCGGCGGCGGGCCAACTCTTCGTCCTCCACGTTGAGTTGGAGGGTGCGCGCTTCGACGTCCAGGGTGATGGAGTCCCCGGTGCGCACCAGGGCCAGCGGTCCGCCGACGTACGACTCGGGCGCCACGTGCAGGACGCAGGCGCCGTAACTGGTGCCGCTCATCCGGGCGTCGGAGATCCGCACCATGTCGCGTACGCCCTGCTTGAGCAGGTGGTCGGGGATCGGCAGCATGCCGTACTCGGGCATGCCGGGGCCGCCCTTGGGTCCGGCGTTGCGCAGCACCAACACGCTGTCGGCGGTGATGCCCAGCGCCGGGTCGTTGATGGTGCGCTGCATGGTCCGGTAGTCGTCGAAGACGACGGCGGGGCCTGTGTGCTTGAGCAGGTGCGGCTCGGCGGTGATGTGCTTGATGACGGCGCCGTCCGGGCAGAGGTTGCCGCGCAGCACGGCGACTCCGCCCTCGCTCGCGACCGGGTTGGCGCGGGTGCGGATGACGTCGTCGTCGTGGACGACGGCGCCCGCGATCTGCTCCCCGAGGGTGCCGTTGACGGTCGGCCGGTCCAGGTGCAGCAGATCGGTGATCCTGGACAGGAACCCGGGCAGGCCGCCGGCGAAGTAGAAGTCCTCCATGAGGTGGGTGCGGCCGCCGGGGCGGACGTTGGCGAGCACCGGCACGGTACGCGCGATGCGGTCGAAGTCGTCGAGGGCGAGCGGGACCTGGCAGCGGCCGGCCATCGCGATCAGATGGATGACCGCGTTGGTGGAGCCGCCCAGACCGAGCACCGTGGTGACGGCGTCCTCGAAGGCCGCGCGGGTCAGGACCGCGGAGGGCCGGGGCCCGTTCCAGGCGAGGTGCACGGCGCGGCGCCCGGAGGCGGCGGCCATCCGCTCGTGCCCGGAGTCGACCGCCGGGATCGAGGAGGCGCCCGGCAGGGTCATGCCGAGGACTTCGGCCGCCGCGGTCATCGTGGACGCGGTCCCCATCGTCATGCAGTGCCCCGGGGAGCGCGCCAGCCCGCCCTGCAGCTCGCGCAGTTCGCAGTCGGTGAGATTGCCGGCGCGGTGCTCGTCCCAGTACTTCCACATGTCGGTGCCGGAGCCGAGGGTCTCCCCCCGCCAGTGCCCCGGCAGCATCGGCCCCGCGGGCACGAAGAGCGACGGGACGTCGGCCGAGGCGGCGCCCATGAGCAGCGCGGGCGTCGACTTGTCGCAGCCGCCGAGCAGCACCGCCGCGTCGATCGGATACGACCGCAGCAGCTCCTCCGTCTCCATGGCGAGGAGGTTGCGGTAGAGCATCGGGGTCGGCTTCTGGTACGTCTCCGAGAGCGTGGCGACCGGGAACTCGAGCGGGAAGCCCCCGGCCTGCCACACGCCCCGCTTGACCGCCTCGGCGCGCTCGCGCAGATGGACGTGGCAGGGGTTGATGTCGGACCAGGTGTTGAGCACGGCGATCACGGGGCGGCCGCGGTACTCCTCCGCCTCGTAGCCCAGCTGGCGCATCCGGGCGTTGTGCGACCAGGTGCGCAACTGGCCCTCGGCGCCGTACCACTGGTGGCTTCTGAGCTCCTCCGGCGTCTTCATATGGACCATCCGGCGGCGATGGCGGCGACCTCGGCGCGCTCGCTCTCGGGCAGCTGCCTGCTCGGCGG
Source organism: Streptomyces sp. YS415 (assembly GCF_023544665.1). GTDB lineage: Bacteria > Actinomycetota > Actinomycetes > Streptomycetales > Streptomycetaceae > Streptomyces. The sequence continues at coordinate 514,359 of NZ_JAMJFL010000001.1, read as the reverse complement.
GCGGACGTCCCGGCGGCACAGGCCGAGGGAGGCGAGGGCCTCCTTGACCACGGTGACGTTGTTGGCGGAGCCGCTCGCGGCCCGCAGTTCCTCGAAGCGGCGGATCTGCTCCCAGACCTTCATGGCGGCCGGGTAGTCACCGGAGCGCAGCGCCTCGATCATGTTCAGGGAGACGGCCGGGGCGACGTTCACGAGCCCCGAGGTGAAGCCGGTGGCGCCCGCCGAGAAGTAGGAGGGGGCGTACGGCTCGGCGAGCCCGGCGACCCAGACGAAGCGTTCGAGCCCCGCGTCCCGGGCGAAGGCGGCGAACTTGGCGGCGTCCGGGACGGCGTACTTGACGCCGATGACGTTCGGGCAGAAGTCGGCGAGTTCGGCCAGTCGGGCGCCGGTGAGCTGGGCGTTGCGGATGTAGGGGACCACGCCCAGCTCGGGCACGGCCTCGGCGATGGCACGGTGGTAGTCGACCCAGCCGTCCTGGGAGACATAGGGATGGACGGGCTGGTGGACCATCACCATCGCCGCGCCCAGCTCGCGGGCGTGCCGGGCGGAGGCGATCGCGGTGGGCACGTCGTGGCCGACGCCGACGAGGATCACGGCACGGTCGCCGGCCTCGTCCACGGTGAGCTCGGTGACGAGCCGGCGCTCCTGAGGGCTGAGGGCGTAGAACTCACCGGTGTTGCCGTTGGGGGTCAGGGTCCGGATCCCCCCGTCGAGCAGCCGACGCAGCAGGGCCCGGTGGACGTCCTGGTCGACGCTGCCGTCCTCGGCGAACGGGGTCACCGGGATCGACACCACGTCGGCCAGGGCCGCCCGCTGGGTCTCGAACGTCTCGCTGCTCATTCCTGACCTTCCTGGTTGGCGGTGCCTGGGACCTGGATGGCGGTGCCGGGGAACGCCCGCTCGACGAACGACGCGATGTGGGCGTGCAGGGCGCGTGCCGCGCCGTCCGCGTCGCCGCCGAGGGCGAGCCGCAGGATCTCCTCGTGCTCACCGGCCTCCCGCTCCCAGGAGGGGGAGGCGGCCCAGGCGACGGCGGAGACGAGGGCGGCCTGGTCCCGGACCTCGTCGAGCATCCGGCCGAGCAGCGGGTTGCCGCAGGGCAGGTACAGGGCGCGGTGGAACTCCCGGTTGGCCAGGGAGCGTTCGGCGGTGTCGGTGGCCTGGTCCGCGCGGGTCAGCGCGTCGCGGGCGGCGTCGAGCGAGGCACCCCGCCGGACGGCCCGCTTCAGCGCCTCGGGCTCCAGGAGCAGCCGCACGTCGTAGACCTCGCGCGCCATGTCCGCGTCCACCATGCGCACCGTGACGCCCTTGTACTGGTTCATCACGACGAGCCCGGTCCCGGCGAGCGTCTTGAGCGCCTCGCGCACCGGGGTCTTGGACACCCCGAACTGCGCAGCCAGCTCGGCCTCCACCAAAGCCTGACCGGGAGTCAACTGGCCAGTGAGGATACGGCGTTTGATCTCCTCCAGCACGTACTGCGTGCGGGAGGGGATCGGCGTGGGCACAGAGGTCATGCGCGCCTCTCGGATCTCACATATCGCGTCTCATATATGACGTACGAAGTACGACGCGATGAAGGTAGGAGCGCCCCTGTGTTTCGTCAATGCTTCGGACAAAGAAAGTCGAAGTTGCGTTCGGGCGGAGTGCGTTGCTCCGGTCCGGGCGGTGGCGGTACGCCGACGGAGGCCGAGGCAGCGCGGGTCACATGAACGTGTTCGCCTTCGCGATGCCGGTCGGTGTCGCCCGGGTGCGCGCACGGCCGGGTCCGTGTGCCGCTGCAACCGCGTGCTGCGCGTGAGGGTCCTGCGGGGCGGCTCTGTCGCCGCCCCGCTCACTGCCTTCGGCTACGGCCGCGTCCAGTGCGGATCCCGCCCGCTGAGACCCACCGCCCGGTCGAGGAGAGCGGCGTCCTGCGGTACCGGGACGACCGGACCGAAGATCTCGCCGCGGCTGGGGTCGTCCTTCGAGGCGAGGAGGAAGTCGTGGGCGGCCCGGAGGGCGACCGGGTCGGGGTCGTACGGCTGACCCGTGGCCACGGCCAGGTCCCAGCCGTGGATGACCAGTTCGTCGATGGCCACGGCACCGGCGACGGCGCCGGGCAGGTCGACGCCGCCCGCCCGGGTCATCCCGGTCCAGGCGGCCGGGTCGCGCCAGGCCCCGGCGAGTTCGTCCAGGACCTTCGGGAACTCCTCGCGCCAGCCGGGGCCGATGTCGGGGACGGAGGCGGTGGGGGCGGTGTCGGTCGTGGCGCCCAGGTTCTTGCGGCCGGCGTCACGGAAGGCGACGGACAGGCCCAGCAGGTGGCCCAGCAGATTGCGGACCCGCAGGTCCGGGCAGGGCGTCGGGCCCGTCAGCTGCTGGTCGGTCACGCCCTCGGCAAGGCGGGCGAGGACCTGGGTCTGGGGTCCCAGGTCGATGATCGAGTCGGTCATGGGGCTGCTCCTCGAGGTCGGCACGGCGGTCCTGAAGCGTGGACCGTCCCGACCCCGGAAACTCATCGCCCGTACCCGGGGAAACGGCTCTCCCGACGGCGGCTCCCACCCGCCGGCACCACCACCGCCGCCCCGGCGCCCGTCAGCCCCCGGAGAGCGTCGCCCGCACCAGTTCCAGGTCCCCGTCGGATGCCAGCCCCGCGTGGTACAGCCGCAGCTCCGTCGCCCCGAGCCCACGCGCGCGTGCCGCGTCCGCGGCGAGGGTGCCCGGGCTGCCGCCCATGCCGGAGACCACGGTGAGGTTGGCGGCCAGCACCCCGCGCCGCTGCTCCGCGAACGGCGCCAGCGCGCCGGGGCCGCCGGTACAGGGCACGACCACACCGTCGGCGACCGACAGGATGTGCGCCGGATCCACACCGGCGTTCGCCCCGCAGTGGTAGGACACGGGGTCGGCGTGCAGCAGCACCTGGAAGCCGTCCGGCGCTGCGGCACGGACCGCGGCGACGGCCGCCTCCTGGAGCGTGCGGGCCGTCTCCTCGCGCCACGCGCGCGTGGCGGCCGCGTGGCCCTCGCCGAGCAGCTTCTCGACGTCCGCCCAGCCCTCGTCGGCGGCCACGCCCCGCCACAGCGGCTCCAGGGCGGCCCGGACGGCCGCCGCCAGCTCGTCGGCGTCCAGGCCCTGGGCGCCGTAGCCCTGCCGGCAGGCCGGGCAGAAGCAGAGCGACATCAGGTACTGCCCGGCCTCCCCCAGGCCGACGCCGCCGGTCTTGTCGTGGGCGTGCAGATGGGCGAGGCCGTACCAGCCCAGCGACTCCAGTTCGGTGCCGCGCGCGCCGGGCCGTACCGCCGCCTCCGCGGCCAGCTCGGTCAGGTACGCGCGCGTGGCGGGCTGGGCGATGCACGGGGCCCAGGGGTAGCGGTCCCCGTAGGCGTTGACGACGGAGGTGTGCGGGTGCTCGGCGCCGAGGCGGGAGTTGTGCGCGAGCACCACCCAGGTGTGCACCTCCAGGCCGGCCTCCGCGAGCGCGGCCGCCGCCTCGCCGTAGGCGTCCCCGGGCGCCCAGTCACCGGCCGCGTACGGGCGCAGCTCCCGGCCGTCCCAGCGGGCGTCCGCCGGGTAGAGCACGGCCGCGTGTTCGGCCGTGACGATGCGGTGGCGCGGGTGGCGGGGGGTGAGCGCGCGCGTGGAGTGGTAGGCGGCGGCCAGGGTCACCTGCCCGACTCCGAGGGCGGCGATCCGCCCGGCCGCCTGCGGGTCCCCGTTGACGTCCCAGGGGTAGACGAACGCCGACGCCTTCACTTGCCGTCCTCCTCGTCGTCGAGCAGCGCGTACCCGCGCTCGATCAGCAGTGCGAGCTGCTTGACATGATCCTCGCCCGGCTCGTGCAGCGGCGGCCGGACCTCCCCCACGTCGAGGCCGCGCAGCCGGACCCCCGCCTTGACGAGCGCGACGGCGTACCCGCGGCCCTGGGCGCGCAGTTCGACAAACGGCCGGTAGAAGCCGTCCAGCAGGCGGCGGGCGGTGGCCTCGTCGCCGTGGCGCAGCGCCTGGTGGAAGGTGAGGGCGATCTCGGGGGCGAAGCAGAACACGGCCGACGAGTAGAGGGTGACGCCGAGGGAGCGGTAGGCGAGCTGGGTCAGTTCGGCGGTGGGCAGGCCGTTGAAGCAGAGGAAGTCGCCGGGGACGTCGGTGCGCAGGGCACTGACGATCCGCTGCATGAGGTCCAGGTCGCCGAGGCCGTCCTTGAACCCGATGATCCCGTCGGTGCGGGCAAGTTCGACGACCGTCTGCGGGGTGAACACGGCGTTGTCGCGCTGGTAGACGATCACGGGCAGCGCGGTGGCCGCGGCGACCTCCCGGTAGTGCCGCAGCAGCCCCTCCTGCGCGGCGAGCACGAGGTACGGCGGCATGGCGAGCAGCCCGTCGGCGCCGGCCGCCTCGGCGAGCCGCGCGTACCGCACGGCGAGCGCGGTGCCGTAGCCGGTGCCCGCGACGACCGGCACCCGCCCCGCCGTCACCTCCACGGCCGCCCGCACGCACTCCTGGTACTCCTCGGGCGTCAGCGCGTGGAACTCCCCGGTCCCGCAGCAGGCGAAGACGGCGGCGGCCCCCGCCTCCACTCCCCGGCGCACGTGCTCGCGGTACGCGTCGAGGCCGACGGCACCCTGGGGGCCGTAGGCGGTGACGGGGAAGAACAGCGGCCCGCTGGGGAGGCCGAGTCGAGCGGCGAGGTCGGCTGGCGTCACAGGCTCTCCCTAGAACGGGTCGGTCACGACAATGTGCAGGTTTCTGATCAGAGTTTATGTTTATGAACACCCGCTCCGCCACTCTTGACGAGACGGGGGGATGATCCATAGCTTGTCCACGAATGTGAATACCGTGCACTCATACGGCCGTTCCGCTCCGGCTGCCCACCCAAGGAGACCGAGGATGCCCGCGCCCCGCACCGTTCTGCTCACCGGCGCCGCCGGGGGACTCGGCACCCTGATGCGGGACCTGCTGCCCGCGTACGGCTACGAGTTGCGCCTGCTCGACCTGCGCCCGATCGAGGGCGAGCCGGACGCGATCGTCGCGGACCTCGCCGACCGGGAGGCGCTGCGCGAGGCCGTCCGGGGCGTCGACGCGATCATCCACCTCGCGGGCATCTCCCTGGAAGCCCCCTTCGAGAAGATCCTCCGGGCGAACATCGAGGGCACCTACCACCTCTACGAGGCCGCGCGCGAGGAAGGCGTCGGACGCATCGTCTTCGCCTCCTCCAACCACGCGGTCGGCTTCACCCCGCGCCCCGAGGGCGACACACCTCTTGATCCAGGCGTGCTGATCCCGGTCGACACCCCGCGCCGCCCGGACACCTTCTACGGCCTGTCCAAGTCCTTCGGCGAGGACCTCGCCCAGTTCTACTGGGACAAGCACGGCCTGGAGACCGTCTCGGTGCGCATCGGCTCCTGCTTCCCGGAGCCCACCAGCGTCCGCATGCTGTCGGTCTGGATGAGCCCCGCCGACGGCGCCCGCCTCTTCCACGCGGCCCTGACCGCCGAGGGCGTCGGCCACACGGTCGTCTACGGCTCCTCCGCCAACACCCGCCTGTGGTGGGACCTCACCACGGCACGCTCCCTCGGCTACACCCCCGAGGACGACTCGGAGCCCTACGCCGAGAAGCTGATCGCGGAACAGGGCGACCTGGACCCCGCCAACGAGGCCCACGCCCGCCTGGGCGGCCACTTCGTGAACGACCCGCCGATCTGGCCGTACTGACCGAAAGGGACGCGTGGCAAGGGCGGACGGGCACAGAACGGACCGCTCCGCCCACCCATTCGGGCGCGGGAGAACAACGGACCGAGCCTTCCGGCGTACGGCGGGACAGCACCGGTTCAGGGGCGCGGGGAACTGCGCGACCAGCCAGGACGAACCCGCGGACGAGTGACAGGAGTGCCCGCCGAGCCCGTGGCCGCCCCGAGACCGAACGGGCACACCCGGGCAGCAACGGGCGCGCAACAGACCTGGTCACCGGAGAACCGTCGCTGTAGAACTTCCTGCATGAGCCCGAACGGGCAGCACATGCGAGAAGGCGAGTGACGACAGGTGACCAGAACCGCGGAAGAACGCCAGCGCGAGATCATCCGCGCCGCCCGCGCGAACGGCTCCGTCGACGTCAACGCCCTCGCCGCCGAACTGGGCGTGGCCCGGGAGACCGTACGCCGGGACCTGCGCGCCCTGGAGGACCACGGCCTGATCCGCCGCACCCACGGCGGCGCCTACCCCGTGGAGAGCGCCGGCTTCGAGACGACCCTCGCCTTCCGCGCCACCAGCCACGTCCCCGAGAAACGCCGGATCGCGACCGCCGCCGCCGAACTGCTCGGGGACGCGGAGACCGTCTTCGTCGACGAGGGCTTCACCCCCCAGCTCATCGCCGAGGCGCTCCCCCGGGACCGGCCGCTGACCGTGGTCACCGCCTCTCTGCCGGTCGCGGGCGCACTCGCGGAGGCCGAGAACGCCTCCGTGCTGCTGCTCGGCGGCCGGGTCCGGGCCGGCACGCTGGCCACCGTGGACCACTGGACGACGAAGATGCTGGCCGGCTTCGTCATCGACCTGGCGTTCATCGGCGCCAACGGCATCTCCCGGGAACACGGCCTGACCACCCCCGACCCCGCGGTCAGCGAGGTCAAGGCCCAGGCCGTACGCGCCTCGCGGCGAATCGTGTTCGTCGGTGTGCACACCAAGTTCGGGGCGGTCAGCTTCTGCCGGTTCGCCGAGGTCGGCGTCCTGGAGGCGATCGTGACGAGCACCCTGCTGCCCTCGGCGGAGGCGCACCGCTACTCCCTGCTGGGCCCGCAGGTCATCCGGGCCTGACGGCCGAACCGACACCCCCGAGGGACCGCCACCCCCAGCGGCGCCCCTTATGTCCCCCTATGTCATTTTCCGAGGTCCAGGAGCGATCCATGCGAACCCAGAGCCGACGGAGGCCGCGAGCCGCACTCGCCACGGCCGCCGTAGGGACGCTGCTCGCCCCGCTGCTCTCCGGCTGCTGGGTCGGAGCGGGCGGGGCCGGATCGGGCGGCGACTCGATCAACGTCCTCATGGTCAACAACCCGCAGATGGTGGAGCTGCAGAAACTCGCGCCCCACTTCACCGAAGAGACCGGCATCGAGGTCAACTTCACCGTGCTGCCCGAGAACGACGTCCGCGACAAGATCAGCCAGGACTTCGCCAACCAGGCCGGCCAGTACGACGTCGCCACCCTCTCCAACTACGAGATACCGATCTACGCCCGCAACGACTGGCTGAAGGAGCTGGACTCCTACGTCGCGAACGACCCGGCCTACGACGAGGAGGACATCCTCGAGCCGATGCGCCAGTCCCTGACCGGCGACGACGGCAGGCTCTACGGCCAGCCCTTCTACGGCGAGTCGTCCTTCCTGATGTACCGCAAGGACGTCTTCGAGAAGGAGGGCCTGACGATGCCCGCCCGCCCCACCTGGCAGCAGGTCGCCGATCTCGCCGCCCGGCTGGACGGCGCCGAGCCGGGCATGAAGGGCATCTGCCTGCGCGGCCTGCCCGGTTGGGGCGAGGTCATGGCGCCCCTCACCACGGTCGTCAACACCTTCGGCGGCACCTGGTTCGACGAGGACTGGCAGGCCCGGCTGGACTCCCCGGAGTGGGCGAAGGCGACGAAGTTCTACGTCGGCCTCGTCCGGGAGCACGGCCAGTCCGGCGCCGCCCAGTCCGGCTTCGCCGAATGCCTGAACAACATGACCCAGGGCAAGGTCGCCATGTGGTACGACGCCACCTCCGCGGCCGGTTCCCTGGAGTCCGATGACTCACCCGTCAAGGACAAGGTCGGCTACGCGCCCGCGCCGGTCGAGCGGACCGACTCCTCCGGCTGGCTCTACACCTGGGCCTGGGGCATCCAGGACGCCTCCCGCAACCCCGACAAGGCCTGGCGGTTCGTCTCCTGGGCGTCGAGCAAGCAGTACGAGCAACTGGTCGGCGACGAGATCGGCTGGTCCGCCGTCCCGGCGGGCAAGCGCGCCTCCACGTACCAGAACCCGGCGTACCGTGAAGAGGCCGCCGCCTTCCAGGAGATGACGAAGAAGGCCATCGAGGGCGCCCGCCCGAACGACCCGGGGGTGCAGCCCCGCCCGGCACCCGGCATCCAGTTCGTCGGCATCCCCGAGTTCACCGATCTCGGCACCAAAGTCTCCCAGGAGATCAGCGCGGCCATCGCCGGACGCCAGTCCGTCGAGTCGGCCCTGAAGAAGGCACAGGACCTCGCCGAGAAGATCAGCGCGGCCATCGCCGGACGCCAGTCCGTCGAGTCGGCCCTGAAGAAGGCACAGGACCTCGCCGAGAAGATCTCCGAGGAGTACGAGGGACGATGACCGCCACCACCACAGCCCCGACCGCGACACCCGCCGTCCGCACCGGGAAACCCCCCTCGGACCGGCTGCGCACCTGGGCGACCCGCGCCCCGCTCCTGCCCGCGCTGATCTTCATGATCGCGGTGACCCAGCTGCCGTTCGTGGCCACGCTGGTGATCTCGTTCTTCGACTGGAACTCGCTGTACCCCGACGCCCGCAGCTTCACCGGCTTCACGAACTACGCGGACGTCCTCACCGACGCCGACCTGCGCCGCTCGGTGTGGACGACGATCCTGCTCACGGTGGCCGTGGTCCTGGCGAGCCTCATCCTGGGCCTGGCCCTCGCCCTGCTGCTGGACCGCAGGTTCAAGGGCCGGGGAGTGGTCCGCACCCTGCTGATCGCCCCGTTCCTGGTGGTCCCGGTGGCAGCGGCACTGCTGTGGAAGCACGTCCTCTACAACCCCGAATACGGCCTGTTCAACGGCCTGTTGCACTACGTGGGCGGCCCCCAGCCGGACTGGATCTCCGACACCCCGCTGCTCGCCGTCGAAGCGGCCCTGGTCTGGCAGTGGACGCCGTTCATGATGCTCATCCTGCTGGCGGGACTGCAGAGCCGGGACCAGCAGCAGATCGAGGCGGCCCGGGTGGACGGCGCGAGCGACTGGCAGATCTTCCGCCATCTCACGCTCCCGCACCTGCGCCGCTACCTCGAACTCGGTGCCCTCCTGGGCTCGATCTACATCGTCCAGAACTTCGACGCGGTCTTCACCATCACCTCGGGCGGCCTGGGCACGGCGAACCTGCCCTACACCGTCTACCAGAGCTTCTACCAGGCCCATGAGAACGGCCTCGCCTCGGCGGCCGGCGTCCTGGTCGTCATCGGCTCCATCATCATCGCGACCTTCGCCCTGCGGGTCGTCTCGTCCCTGTTCCGCGAGGAGGCGTCCCGCGCATGAACGCCGTACGCAGAAACGGTCTCGGCCTGCTGGCCTGGTTCCTCGGGATCCTGTTCTTCCTGCCCATCGCCTGGATGGCCCTGACGTCCTTCCACTCCGAACAGGACGCGGCGACGAACCCGCCCTCGTTCGGGGCAGCCCTGACCCTGGACGGCTACCGGGAGTTCTTCGGCACGGACGGCGGGGCGAGCCCCTGGCCGTCGCTGATCAACTCGACCGTGGCCTCGGTGAGTTCGACCCTGCTGGTGCTGCTGCTGGCGCTCCCGGCGGCGTACGCCCTGTCCATCCGCCCGGTGAAGAAGTGGACGGACGTCCTGTTCTTCTTCCTGTCCACGAAGATGCTGCCGGTCGTGGCCGGCCTGCTGCCCATCTACCTGTTCGCGAAGAACACGGACCTGCTCGACAACATCTGGCTGCTGGTCGTCCTCTACACCTCGATGAACCTGCCGATCGCGGTCTGGATGATGCACTCGTTCCTGTCCGAGGTACCGGTGGCGGTGATCGAGGCGGCCCGGGTGGACGGCGCGAAGCTGCCCACGATCCTGGCCCGCGTGATCGCCCCGATAGCCCTCCCCGGCATCGCCGCGACCGCCCTGATCTGCTTCATCTTCAGCTGGAACGAACTGCTCTTCGCCCGGGTGCTGACCGGCGTGGTGGCCGAGACGGCCCCCGTCTTCCTGACCGGCTTCATCACCAGCCAGGGCCTGTTCCTGGCGAAGGTGTGCGCCGCGTCGCTCGTGATCTCCCTGCCGGTGCTCGCCGCGGGGTTCGCCGCCCAGGACAAACTGGTCCAGGGCCTGTCGTTGGGAGCCGTGAAATGAAGGCCGCCGTCATCGAGTCCATGGGCCGGGCCGTGGTCGCCGAGGTCCCGGATCCGACGCCGGGCCCGCGCGACGTCGTCGTGGAGGTCGCCGCGTGCGGCCTGTGCGGGACGGACCTGCACATCCTCCAGGGCGAGTTCGCGCCGAAACTGCCGATCGTGCCCGGGCACGAGTTCGCGGGCACGGTGGTCGGCGTGGGCACCCAGGTCACCGAGCTGTCCGAGGGCGACCGGGTGGCCGTGGACCCTTCCCTGTACTGCCACGAGTGCCGCTACTGCCGTACCGGCCACAACAACCTCTGCGAACGCTGGGCCGCGATCGGCGTGACGACGGCCGGAGGGGCCGCGCAGTACGCGGTGGCCCCGGTCGCGAACTGCGTACGGCTGCCCGAGCACGTCCGCACCCAGGACGCGGCGCTGGTGGAACCGCTCTCGTGCGCCGTCCGCGGCTACGACGTCCTGCAGTCCCGCCTCGGGGCGCACGTCCTGATCTACGGCTCGGGAACCATGGGCCTGATGATGCTGGAGCTGGCGAAACGCACGGGGGCGGCAAGCGTCGACGTGGTGGACGTGAACCCGGCGCGCCTGGAGACGGCCCGGCGCCTCGGGGTGTCGGCGTCGGCCGCGAGCGCGGACGAACTGGACCGCCCGCAGGGCTGGGACCTGGTGGTCGACGCCACCGGCAACGCGGCGGCGATCCAGGACGGCCTGGAGAGGGTGGCGAAGGCGGGCACCTTCCTCCAGTTCGGTGTGGCGGACTACGCCACGCGCGTGACGATCGACCCGTACCGCATCTACAACCAGGAGATCACCATCACCGGCTCCATGGCCGTCCTGCACAGCTTCGAACGAGCGGCGGAACTCTTCGCGGGCGGCGTCCTGGACCCCGACGTCTTCATCAGCGACCGCATCCCCCTGGACCGCTACCCGCAGGCCCTGGAGCAGTTCGCGGCCGGGGTGGGCCGGAAAATCGTGGTCGTTCCCTAGACGTCGCGCCGCCCGATCGGCCCTCTGGTAAGGGAACGGTAAAGCAGGCTCGCTCGTTCACCGGGCATGACAGCTATGACCCCCGGCTCGAACATCCCACTCCCCGTCGCGCGTGTGACGGTGGACGTCGCCGCTCCGGTGCGGCTCGACGTATCGGGCCTGCTGCTCACCGCCGACGGCAAGGTGCGCTCCGACGACGACTTCATCTTCTACAACCAGCCCGCCGGCCCGGGCGTGACCTACCGCTCGGGCGGCGGCACGGCCCCGGACGCGATCACGGTCGACACCTCCGCCGTCCCCCCGGGGATCGAGAAGATCGTCGTCACCGCCAGCCCGGACGCCGCCGGCCAGACCTTCCAGGGCATCGAGCCGACGGCGACGATCCGCAACGCCGACGACAACAGCGTCCTGGCCTCCTTCACTCCCCCGCAGCTCGGCAACGAGACCGCGCTGGTCATCGTGGAGATCTACCTGCGCAACGGCGCCTGGAAGGCCCGAGCGGTGGGCCAGGGCTACTCCAACGGCCTCGCCGGCATCGCCACCGACTTCGGCGTCACCGTGGAGGAACCGGCAGCCGCGCCGGCCCCCGTGGCGCCGCCCCAGCCGGCCGCGCAGGCCCCGGCCGCCCCGCCCGCCGCGCCGATGGCGACGCCCCCGGCCCCGGCAGCGCCCCCCGCCCCGCCCGCGCCCCCGGCCCCCGGCGCCGGGAAGATCAACCTCGACAAGGGCCGCGTCAGCCTCCAGAAGAACCAGACCGTCTCCCTGATGAAGGGCGGCCGCCCGCTGCTCTCGCAGGTCAAGATGGGCCTCGGCTGGGAGCCGGCGTACCGCGGCAAGGACATCGACCTGGACGCCTCGGTCATCGCCTACGGCCCGCAGCGCAACCACGTCGACAGCTGCTACTTCGGCAAGCTCCAGATCGTCAACGGCGCGATCCGCCACTCCGGCGACAACCTCACCGGCGAGGGCGGGGGCGACGACGAGGTCATCAGCGTCGACCTCGGCCGGCTGCCGCAGGACGTCACCGGTCTGGTCTTCACGGTGAACTCCTTCACCGGCCAGAAGTTCACCGAGGTCGCCAAGGCCTACTGCCGGCTCCTCGACGGCACCACCGGCGAGGAGCTCGTCCGCTTCGACCTGACCTCCGCCGAACCGCAGACCGGCGTGCTGATGGCCAAGCTCATCCGCCAGTTCTCCGGCGAGTGGGAGATGACGGCCATGGGCGACTTCGTGAAGTCCCGCACGGTCCGCGGCATGGTCAAGCCCGCGGCCCAGGCCCTGTAAACGAGGGTGTGGCCCGCACCCCCGTGCGGTGCGGGCCACGCTCGGGGCTCAGGCAGCCCAGGGCCAGTCGGCGTCCCGGGCGGCCTCGAGCAGCGGCACCATCCGGAACGCCGCGTCCGACAGGCCGCCGAAGGTGTGCCGGTTCCCCTCGCCCGACGGACCGTGGCCCGCGCGGTAACCGGCGAGGTTCCAGGTGTAGACCGGGACGTCGGCCGGCACCTGCTCGGTCGGGCCGCCGTGGCGGTTGTACGCGTACTGCTCGTCCGTGACGATCAGCACCCGGTCGTGCTTGCGGTAGTGCCGGCGCACCGCGCCCGTGGTGTCGGTGCCGCCCAGATCACCGAAGCGCTCCAGGACCTTCAGCACCGACTCCCCCTTGCGGTACTTCACCAGGCCGCTCGTGGTGCCGAACTCGACGAGGTCCGCGTGCGCCGCCCGCAGCGCGAGCGCCGTACCGAAGATCGCCGCCGCGTCGGCGCGGTTGAGCTCCGAGCGGTCCGACAGACGCGAGTAGAACATCGAGCCCGACCGGTCGACGAGCACCAGCGTCCGTCCCGGCAGCGCGGGCACCTGGGCCAGCGAGTGGCCGAGCGCCTGCTCCAGCGGGTACGACCAGCGCAGCGACGGCGCGTTCCGGTACGCGGCGAGGTACCGGAACGGGAACTGCCGCGACCGTACGACCTCGGACGGATCACTGATCCGGGCGGCGACCTGCGCGGCGACCTCGTCCGAGACGCCGGCCTCGTCGAAGTTCCGCAGGTTCCGCACGAGTGCCATCGGACCCATGGACGGGATCACGGCCTCCCAGGCCGCCCTGTTCATCGGCCCCTGGAGCCAGCCCGCCAGCGCCTCCCAGGTCATCCCCGCCGCCGCGAGCCGCTCCGCGCCGCCGTCGGACGTGACGACCGCACGGCGCTCCTCGACGGGCAGCGCCATCAGCTCGCGGTGAGCGACGAGCGTGCGGCTCGACACGGGCGGCACGGCGGTGTCCGGGTGGTGCCGGCGGTCGAGGGCGTACCGGAACAGGTCGCCCTGCCACGCCTTCTCCGGGTCCGGCGTCGCGTGCACGAGGTTGAGGATGTCGCCGAACCGGTAGCCCTTGGACCCGGTGTCGTACTTCAGCAGGGACCTGCCGCTGTAGAGCCGGCGTACGGCGTCGGCGATGCCCCGCTTGACGGGCTTGGGGATGCTCCGGCCGTAGCACGCCGTCCAGTACGCGAGCAGCTCGCCGGGCTCGTCGGGCCGCTGGAGCACGGAGTCCACGACCCGCCGGTTCGACGGACCCTCTGTCGCGCCCGCCTCCAGCCGCGCCTTGACGTACTCGGCGGCGCCGACGACGGCGGCGGTACGGAGGTTGCCCTCGCCGCGCAGCCAGCCGAGCAGTCCGGCCGTCCACTCCGGGTCGGTGACGGCGAGCTCACGCACCAGGGTCCGGAACCGGTCGTCGCGGTCGGCGCCGGACTCGTAGAAGCTCTTCTGTGCCACGAAGTTGGCGACGGCGAGGAGAAAAAGTTCGGAGCGCGCCTCGCGCTGCCGGCCCCGGCCGCCCTCATAGGTGCGCAGCACCCGGCCGGTCGAGGTGACCCGGGAGACCGGCTGTGCCCTGGCCGTGCGGATGTTGAAGCGGGACATGCTGAATTCCCCCGAATTCATGGCCTTTTCGGAAGGAGGCACAGCAAAAGGTGGGTGCCCGAGATCAGGAGTCGGCGACGGACTTAGTCAGATGCGCTACCCGATTGCGCTACACCGACCCGAAGTCGATGACGGGATTCGAACCCGCAACCTTCTGATCCCATGAAGTAACCGTTGCCTGCGCACCGGGCACCCACCAAGAGCTGCGCCTCCCGAGATCAAGTCGACTGCGGCGTGGATTCTTTGAAAGAGAAGTAGCCGCTGTCATCGCACCGGGAGGTGCGCTGCGTTCTGATCTCACTGTAGGAGGCGCAACTTCGGGCGGGCGAGTGAATTATTCACCGGCCTCGGCGCCACCGTTCCGCCCGCTCCTGTCCGTCAGCCCTGTGACCGGGCCTTGAACGCGGCCTTCCGCGCTTCCTTCGCGATCCGCTTGTCCGGGTGCAGCCGTCCCATCGCCTCCAGCACCTCCGCGGTGGCGGGGTGGTTGACCCGCCACACCGCCGTGAAGAACCCGCTGTGCTGCTCGGCGAGCCCGGACACCAGGGCCCGCAGCTCGTCGGAGTTCCCCTCGGCCGCGAGCTGCGCGGCGACCGTGTCGATGGTCAGCCAGAACACCATCGCCTCGGAGGGCGCCGGCACGTCCGGGGCGCCCCGTTCGGTCAGCCAGACCCGAGCCAGGCCGCCCAGTTCGGGGTCGTCCAGAACCTCCCGCAGGGCCGGCTCCGCCTCGGCGCCCACCAGCGACAGCGCCTGCTGGCACCGCAGCCGGCGCAACGGCGCCCCGGCGTCGGACCCCCGGGCCGCCGCCAGCAACTCACGTGCGGCGGGCAGCGCCTGACGTCGGGTCAGCCACTGCTCGGTCTCCGCCTGGGCGGCCCCCGGCGGGAAGGCGGCGGTGCCGTCGAGCAGCGCGTCGGCGCCCTTGTCGACGAGGTCCCCGACGGCCGGCGCCGTGAAGCCGGCCTCCAGCAGCCGGGCGCGCAGGCCGTACAGACCGAGCGGGGTCAGCCGCACCAGGCCGTAGCGGGAGACGTCCGTCTCGTCGACGGGCGCGGCGGGCTCCTCGTCGGCGTCCGCCATCAGCGCCTCGTCGACCGGCTGGTACTCCACGAGCCCGACCGGCTCCAGCAGCCGGAACTGGTCGTCGAGGCGCATCATCGCGTCGGAGACCTGCTCCAGGACGTCGTTGGTCGGCTCCCCCATGTCGTTGGGCACGATCATCGACGCGGCGAGGGCCGGCAGCGGCACCGGTGACCGGCCGGGCCCGTCCTCGCTGACGGTCAGCAGGTAGAGGTTGCCGAGGACCCCGTCGAGGAACTCCGCCTCGGCGTCGGGGTCCCAGCCCAGCTGGGAGAGGTCCAGTTCGCCGCCCTCTCCCATGGCGTCGACCAGGTCGTCGAGGTCCGGCACCCCGGCGTCCGCGAGGACCGTCTCCAACGCCGCCTGCCACACCGCGAGCACGTCCTGCGGGGAGCCACCGGTGAGCAGCGCCAGGTCCTCGCCCGCGGTGACGGTGCCCTCCTCCTCGTCGGCGATCTCGACGAGCCCGGTGTCGAGGGCGACGCGCCAGGCCTCACTGGCGCAGGCGGCGGCGTCGTCCCCGGTCAGACCGAGGACCTCGGCGGCGGCGGGGAGCTGCTCCTCGGCGAGCCCGCCGCCGGCGTCGACGCGGGTGTCGGGGCCGGCCCAGCGGGCGAGCCGGGCGGCCCGGGAGAGCAGGGGCGTGGACAGCGCGTCCCGCGCCAGCTCCGTTTCGGGATGCAGCCGCACCGGCGGCAGGGGGGAGCTGTCTGACATCGGCTGATTCTCCTAGGACGCGTCGTACTACTCAGCCGCTCAGCCTAGACGGATTTGGACCCATGCCGCCCGGTTCATCTACCCGTTGGCCTGTGTACATGGCCGAAACCTTGACAAGTGGCCTGACCAGGCAGGAGATTACGCGCGTAGACATTCGCAGGACACGTGTTCACCGAATCTCTACGCGCGTCGCACCGGCCCCGCCGGTCGCGGCTCCCGCCGTTCACGCTCCACCCTCGTCCCGGCGCCCACGCACGTCCCCGGAGGGATCCCGTTGCCGAGCAAGTCGTCCGCGCGCCTCGCCGCGCTCACCGTCGCCGCTGTCTGTTCCGCGGCGTCCACCGTTGTCCTCACCTCGCCCGCGCACGCCGACTCGGTGCGCATCCATGACATCCAGGGCAACACCCGCATATCCCCGTACGCCGGACGGCAGGTCACGGACGTGACCGGCATCGTCACCGGGGTGCGCACCTACGGCTCGTCCCGCGGCTTCTGGATCCAGGACCCGGACGCGGACGCCGATCCGGCCACCAGCGAGGGCGTCTTCGTCTTCACCAGCTCGACCCCCAAGGGCGTGGCCGTCGGCGACCTGGTGAAGGTCTCCGGCACGGTCACGGAGTACGTCCCCGGCGGCACCTCCTCCGGCAACCAGGCGCTGACCGAGATCACCCGCCCGACGACCACCGTCGTCTCCAGCGGCAACGCCGTCCCGGCCGCGACGGTCATCGACGCGGACTCGGTGCCGAGCGCCTATGTCCCGGCGGGCGACAGCGCCGCGAACAACTCGGTCAACGGCCTGCCGCTGAAGCCGTCGGCGTACGCCCTGGACCTGTACGAGTCCCTGGAGGGCATGAACGTCCAGGTCTCCGACACCCGGGTGGTCGGCGCCACCGACCCGTACACGGAGCTGTGGGTCACGGTGAAGCCGTGGGAGAACCGCAACCGCCGCGGCGGCACGGTGTACGGCTCCTACGCCTCGCAGAACACCGGCCGCATCCAGATCCAGTCGCTCGGCGCGACCGCCGACTTCCCGAAGGCGAACGTCGGTGACACCCTCACCGGCACCACCGCGGGTCCGCTGGACTACAACCAGTTCGGCGGCTACACCCTGATCGCGAACCAGCTCGGCACGCCGAGGAGCGGCGGTCTGGAGCGGGAGACCACCGAGAAGCAGAAGAACGGCGAGCTGGCGGTCGCGACGTACAACGTCGAGAACCTCGACCCGTCCGACGCCACCTTCGAGGAGCACGCCGCCGCGATCGTGGACCACCTCCGGTCGCCCGACATCGTGTCCCTGGAGGAGATCCAGGACAACACGGGCGCGAAGAACGACGGCACGGTCGCCGCGGACCAGACGATGCAGAAGCTGATCGACGCGATCGTCGCCGCCGGCGGCCCGCGCTACGACTGGCGTTCCATCGACCCGGCGAACAACACCGACGGCGGCGAGCCGGGCGGCAACATCCGGCAGGCGTTCCTGTTCAACCCGGAGCGGGTCTCGTTCACCGACCGCGCGGGCGGCGACGCCACGACGGCCGTCGGGGTCACCGAGGAGCGGGGCAAGGCCGCGCTGACGGTCTCCCCGGGCCGTATCGACCCGGCGAACGCGGCCTGGAACTCCAGCCGCAAGCCGCTGGTCGGCGAGTTCGCCTTCCGGGGCCGCACGGTCTTCGTGATCGCCAACCACTTCAACTCCAAGGGCGGCGACCAGGGTCTGACCTCGCAGTACCAGCCGGTCCCGCGCAGCTCGGAGACGCAGCGGCACCAGCAGGCGACCCTGGTGAACTCCTTCGTCAAGGACATCCTCGACACCCAGAAGAACGCGGACGTCGTCACGCTCGGCGACATCAACGACTTCGAGTTCTCCGACACCACCAAGATCCTGGAGAGCGACGGGGCGCTGTGGTCGGCGGTCAAGTCGCTGCCGAGGAGCGAGCGTTACTCGTACGTCTACCAGGGCAACAGCCAGGTCCTGGACCAGATCCTGGTCAGCCCGTCGATCCGGCGCGGTTGCGACTTCGAGTACGACAGCGTGCACATCAACGCGGAGTTCCACGACCAGATCAGCGACCACGACCCGCAGGTCCTGCGCTTCAAGCCGTAACTCCCGTTGATTCCCGGGTAGATCAGGGCTGGCTGAACACCGTGTTCAGCCAGCCCTGCCATTCGGTCTCGCACTCCTCGATCGCGGCGTCCGGGGCGAAGTCGTGCAGGGAGATGCCGACGGGGTGGCCCCAGTGGTTGCGCCCGAAGATCCGGGTGAGGCCCCGGTCGGTGCGCAGGCCGATGAAGTACGGGTCGCGGAAGTCGACCACGGCGTCGAACGCGTCGGGCCCCTGTACCCGCAGCCGGGTGCCCGCGGCCACGCCGGGGCCGACGCCGAGCGCCCGCCCGACGGTTTCGAGGGCGTCGGCGGCCTTGGACGCCTCGGGTCCGTCGAAGGTGGCGAAGGCGGCCGGGCGGGGCGCGAAGTGGGTGAGGTACTCGCGCAGGGTGTGCAGATAGAAGTCGGTGTGCTTGGCGGCGCCGTCGTACTGGTTGTCCCAGTCGTCGACGAAGATCCCGCTGTGCACGTACCGGACCCAGGCCCGCTTGCCGTCGTCGCGCGGCTCGATGGTGTAGTCGAGCTGGTTGGCGGTCTGCTCGGCGATGCCCTCGACGTCCTCGACGCGGTTGGTGTAGCGGTGGGGCGGGTCCCAGGCGGTGACCGTGGACCCGAAGGGCCCCTTGCCGCCGACCCGGGGCTCCGGCGGCTCCATGGGCCACAGGTACCCACCGGTCTGGGCGGTGACCGCCTCCCAGACCTGCTCCGGGCCGGCGTCGACCTCGAACTCCCGGGCGATCTCGAATTCCTTCGGCATGGTGGGCTCCTGAACTATTCCGACTCGGTCTTCTTGAGCGTGGGATGGACGGCCACGACGATCCGGTGGTCACGGCCGCCCTCGGCGTCCGGGGTGTCGTACTTGCGGATCAGACCGGTGACACCCGCCGTCAACTCCTGGATGAACGCGGCCCGTTCGGCCGCCGAGGCGAACCGCACCTCGCCGTCCAGGGCGTAGGTCGCCAGTCCCTTGCGGGCCTTGGCCGCGCCGGTGATCAGCGAGCCGACGTCCCGCACCAGCCGGGCGCCGAGCGCCAGCAGCCAGCGCGCGGACAGCTGGTCCCGGAACCGCTCCGGGTCCGGCTGCACGGCGGCGAGGGCGAGCGGCGAGATGACGTACGACGCGGCGGTCGCCCGCATCAGCCGCTCGGTGACATTGCCCTTGCGGCGCTCCCCGGCCAGCTCGACCAGGCCGTGCCGCTCCAGCGCCTTCAGGTGGTAGTTCACCTTCTGCCGGGGCAGCCCGACCTTTCCGGCCAGCATGGCGGCCGACGCGGGTCCGGCCGCCAGCTCGGCGAGCAGCCGGGCCCTTGTGGGGTCCAGGGAGACGGCCGCCGCCTCGGGGTCCTCGATCACGGTCACGTCCAACATGAGTCCACGGTCTCACCGAACACTTTTTTTGTCCAGACGAGTGGAATCGTCGGCGGGGTCCGGCTCAGGGCACGAGCCCGAGGGCGTGCCGGTACCGGCTGCCGGTCGTCCCCCGCAGACCTGGATGCGTCCGCACCCGCTCCCACTGGGGTGAGCCGGGCCCGGCGAGGGCCGCGTCGTAGGCCTCGTCGCTCTCCCACTCGGCGTAGTTGAGGACATGCGTGCCGTCGGTGCTGAGGTGGAAGTGGGCGGAGATCAGACCGCGGTCGGCGTCCGGTCCGGCGAGCGCGGACAGGACCAGGTCCACCCAGTCGGCCCGCTTGTCCGCCGCGTCCGGCTCGAAGTCGACGCGGACCGTCACGATCAGCCCCGGCACCCGGGTGTCGCCGACGGCGCGGGCATGGCTGCGGTGGAGCCGGTAGCGGTCCAGGCGGACCCGTTCGATGCCGGGCACGGCGGTGTCGATCTCGTCGTTGCGTTCCTGGCGGAGGGTCTTGAAGAAGGCCTCGTAGCCCTGTTCGTCGCGCCACTGCGAGTAGTGCAGCAGGGTGGTGCCGTCGTGGCCCGCGTAGAGGTGGTAGCCGAGGAGCCGGTCGCTGCCCCAGGCGCGAGTCTCCCAGGTGCGGGCGACGGCCTCGACGGTCTGCGCCTGGCGCTCGGGGGTGCCCACTCGCCAGGTGCTGAAGAAGGGCGCCCCGATCCCGGGGCGGGTCGGGTCGGGATGGGCGTCGGTACGGCGGGTCATGGCCGGCCTCCAGTACGTCGGTGATCGGTACGGGGACCAGCCTCCGACCTCAACCTTGCTTGAGGTCAAGTGCGGCTTGCGGGAGGGGTGTTGGGCCGGGCTGCTCACGGCCGAGTGCGACCACGGAACAGCCCGCGGACGAAGGGCGGCGCGGGTCCGGTCGCCCGGTCCCGCGCCGCCCGCTTCGCGCTCAGCGACGGCCGCTGCGCCGCCGTACCGCCTGGACGACGAGCATCGCGCCCACGGCGGCCGCTCCGGCCATCAGCACCGGCCGCGGATGCCGCAGCCCGGCCTGTACGACGGTGCGGACAGGACGCGGCGCCTTGTACTCCACGGTCTGGCCCGCCCGGCCGGCCCGGTGCTGAACCGTGTGACCGGCCCGGGTAGCCCGGATCTGGACCGTGTGACCCGCCCGCGTCGCCCGGTCCTGGACCGTATGACCGGCCCGGGAGGCCCGGTCCTGCGCGGTGTGGCCGGCCTGGGCCGCGGTGCTGCGCAGTTGTACGGTCAGCGCGCCCGCCCGGTCCCGCAGGTCGGCGGCGCGCGCCATGGCCCGCCCCTTCACATCCGCCTTGGCCGCCAGCTCCTCGACGGTGACGCCGAGTTCCTTCCTCGTCCGCTGGATCTGCCGGCGCAGTTCGTCGGGGCCCTTGGCCCCGCCCATGCCCCCTGCCTTGTCCGTCATCGGTGCGCCCTTTCCCTGATCTCCTCGACATCCGCCTTGACACTGCCGAGGGTCTCCTCGGGTGTGGGAGGCGCGGCCCGCCTCAGCTCGGCGCGACCGGTCGCGCCCAGCACGCCCGCGACGACGAACAGCACCGCCGTCACGATCAGCGCCGCCGCCCAGACGGGCAGCACCAGCGAGAGGGCGGCCACCGCGGTGCCCGCCAGGAAGAGCAGCCCGGCGTAGGCGACGGCACCCGCCGCGCCGAGCAGCCCGCCGCCGCGGCCGGCACGCCGGCCCTTCTCCGCCAGTTCCTCCTTGGCGAGGGCCATTTCCTGTCGTACGAGCTGGGAGAGCTGTTCGGTCGCTCGTCCGACGAGTTCGCCCACCGAATGGCGCTCGTCGTGTTCCGGCCCAGTGGCCGTGGTCCCGCTCACGGTGTCCGCCTCCTCTCGGTTCGGAACACCCGGGTACCCGCACCGGCCCCCGCTACCCTTGCCGTTCGCCGCCCGGCCCCCGCTCCCCGAGCCGCGCCAGCTGACTCTGGAACCAGTCCAGACGCGCCTGCAACAGCGCTGCCTCGGCGGCGAGTTCGGGCACCCCGAGCGCCTCGGCGGAGGCGACGGCGGCGCCCTTCCCCGCCACCACCCGCAGCCCCTCGCCGGCCAGCCGCGCGAACCCGGCGAGCGAGACGGACGTACGGCCTCGCAGACAGCCCGCGCAGGAGGGGGCGAGGCCCAGCCAGCCGGGCCGGCCCCAGCCCGCGTCGGCCAGCGCGACGGCGACCGCGCCGCATCCGCAGGGGCCGACGGTGGCGGCGCGCACCCGCTGCCGGGCGTAGCGGAAGCCGAGCTCGTAGCGGAGGTAGCGGCCCAGCACCGTGATCTCCAGCAGCACGGCCGCCCGGTGCTCGGCCGTGCACAGCAGCGCCTCGGCGGCCGTACGGTCGTGCACGCAGTGGAAGCCGCAGTCGCAGCGCCGGTGCGGCGCCCGGTGCCCGAGGCCGTAGACGCAGGACGCGTCGGCCAGGACCCCGTACGGCAGCGCGCCGCCGAGCGACACACCGGTGAAGCCCGCCCGGGTGCCGTCGTGGGACAGCACCGGGTGGGCGATCTTGTAGCCGGTCGGCGGCTCCGTCGGGCGTTCCTCCGGAAGCCGGAGCCTCATCGCGCCGCCGGTACCTCTTCGGCGGCCTTCGCTTCCTTCATCTCCTCGACGCACTCGGGGAGTTCGGGCTCTTCGGCGTGGATCAGCGGCCGCTCTTCAGCGACTCCGGTGGCGAGTGCCTTGCCGAGCTTCATGACGCCTCCAGGACCAGGGGTCGTTGACCGTCCAGGCCATGGTCACCCATGGCACCCCGGTTCCGACAGAGGGCCTCGACACCTCACCCGACAGCAATGCTTAGCGATACCTCGTACGAAATTTAAGTGGAGCTTCACTGTCGTGCCGCCGACACTACTCCCATGACGACCACGAACTCCCCCTTCGGCCGGACCCTCTGCGCCATGATCACGCCCTTCACCGAGGAGGGGGCGCTCGATCTCGCCGGGGCGCAGCGGCTCGCCGACCGGCTGGTGGCCGAGGGCTGCGACGGTCTGGTGCTGTCGGGCACCACCGGCGAGTCACCGACCACGTCGGACGAGGAGAAGGCCCTGCTCGTCCGCGCGGTGCGGGAGGCGGTGGGCGGGCGGGCCCCGGTGCTGGCCGGGGTCGGCACCTCCGACACCCGGCACACCGTCGAGCTGGCACAGGCCGCCGAAAAGGCGGGCGCGGACGGGCTGTTGGTGGTGGCGCCGTACTACAGCAAGCCCCCGCAGGACGCACTGGAGGCGCACTTCCGGGAGGTCGCCGACGCCTCGGGGCTGCCGGTCGCGGTCTACGACATCCCCGGCCGCACCGGCGCCCGCGTCGAGCCGGACACCCTGCTCCGGCTCGCCGAGCACCCGAGGATCGTCGCGGTGAAGGACTGCTCCTACGACTTCCTCGCCGCCCAGAAGGTCATGGCGCGCACGGAGTTGGCGTACTACGCGGGCTGCGACGAGCACAACCTCGCGCTGTACGCGGTGGGCGGCACGGGGTACATCAGTACCGTGTCCAATGCGGCGCCCGCCCAACTCCGGGCCGTGCTGGACGCGTTCGACGCGGGCGAGACGGCGCAGGCGGCCCGGCTCCAGCAGCGGGCCACCCCGCTCGTGGAGGCGATGATGGCGGCGGGCCTGCCCGGTTCGGTCACGGCCAAGGCCCTGCTGAACGAGCTGGGCCTGCCCGCGGGCCCGGTCCGCTCCCCCTTGCGTCCCGCCGGCCGCGAGGCGACCGACGGGCTGCTGCGGGCGTACCGGAGCCTGGTGGACGCCTGATCAGGGCCGGGCGAAGACCGGCTCCCAGGACCACTGGAAGGTGTCCCCCTGGGTGCGCGGCCCGCTGAGCCAGCGCACCTCGTCACTGCCGATGGTGACCAGCGCGAGCCTGGGCTCGTACGCCTCCGTGCCCGCGGACCGCTCCCAGGCGATGAGCCGCCGCTCGTCCACCCAGGCGAGGAGTTCGGCGCCGCGCACCTTGGCGATCTCCTTGCCTGTGCGGGGGTCGCGGATCGAGGAGTACGACCGGTCCGGCACCTCCTTGGTCAGGCCGAGCGCGGCGAGCGTGCCGTCCGGGGAGAGCCGGGCGGGGACGTCCGACCTCAGGTGCCGCTCGTCGGCGGGAGCGGCGACCGCGGCCCCCGTGAGGTCGTAGAACGTCTGCATCCCGTCCCGGCCGCCGATGATCCTCGCCTGCACCAGTCGCCCGCTGCGGCTGAACTGGAGGTCCGAGCGGACGTTGACGTCCTGCCCCTCGGTGGAAAGGCGGCGCCAGGGGCCCGCGGTCCCCTGCGCGGGATCCAGGACGACGAAGCCGGTCCGGGGCGTCTCCCCGAAGGGCTCGCGCCAGGCCACGTCGCCCTCCGTGCTGTACGACTTCTCGCGGGCATCGGGATGCCCGTCGTAGGTCGTCGCCAGGAGCTTCGTGCCGTCGTAGGAGTAGGCGAGCCCGCCGACGCCCTGCCGGACCGGGATCCACCGCTCGACCTCCCCCGTCGCAAGGTCGAGCAGCCCGATCCGGCGGGCGGGCAGCGTGCGCTCCAGCACGGCGGCGGTGCGCAGGCCGGGGGCGACGGCGACGAACGACCACCGGGTGTCCTTCTCGTACCGGCCGGTCCCGGGGTCGAGCAGCCAGTAGGTCCGCCGGGCGATGCCGGTCTCGGTGGTCCGCTTCTCGATCTCCGTCGTGTAGTAGGCGGCCAGCACCGCCTGGCCCGCCGCGATCAGGTCGCGGGGCGGCGACTGGTCGGGGTGCGCGCTGGTCGTGTGGCCGCCGTCCAGAAGGCCCGCGGGCCGCACGTCCTCCCTTCGGGAGTCCAGTTGCGGGACGGCGACCGCGAGGGCGACGACGGTCACGGTGGCCGCGGCGGCGGCGGTGATCCTCCGGGTGCGCCGGCGCCGCCGTACGGCCAGCACCCGCTCCGCCCATCCCGGGCCGGCCGGGGGCTGCTCCGCGGCGGTCTCGCGCAGGGCGTCACGGACGAGTTCCTCGACGTTCACGGACGTACCTCCGCGGGAGAGAAGCCGGGCAGGCGATCCGCCGCCGTGAGGGCGGCCAGCTCGGGTGCGAGGGCGCGCAGCCGGGCGAGGGAGCGGTGGGTGGTGGACCGCACGGTGCCGACCGAGCAGCCGAGGAGGGCGGCCACCTCGGCCTCGGGCAGGTCCTCGAAGTAGCGCAGGACCAGCACGGTGCGCTGCCGGGGGGTGAGCCGGGCGAGCGCGCCGCGCATCACCAGCCGCAGGTCGGCGGCGGCGGAGTCGTCGGTCCGGGCGCCCGCGTCGGGCGGTTCGGCGACACTCAGCTCGCGCCGCCGCCACTTCAGCCGCCAGCGGCTGATCTGCTGCCGGTACAGGATCTGCCGGACGTACGCCTCGGGTTCCTCGATCCGGTGCCAGCGTCCGGCCGCCTTGATCAGCGCGTTCTGCAGCAGGTCCTCACCGGCGTGCCGGTCCCCTCCGCTGAGCAGCACCGCGGTCCTCAGCAGCGCGGACGAACGGTTCTCCACGAACTCCCGGAACCCGGCCTGTGCCTCGCCCTCCATCGCCACCTTCACTCCCCCGGCCGGGCCCGCTGCCCGCACCTCCACCGGGGATGACGCGCACGGCGGCGCCCCGCTATGCCAGGTGCCCCGAGAAAATTTTCTGCCGGCGCCGGCACCGCTCCCGTACGGTGACGAGGTGAGCCGCCCCCTGCTCTTCCTGGACGTCGACGGCCCCTTGAACCCCTGGGCCGCCCAGCCCGAGCGCCGCCCGGAGGGTTACACCACGATCCGTGCGACCGTCCGCCCCGGCCGCCCGCTGCGCGTCTGGCTGAACCCCGCCCACGGCCCGTCCCTGCTGGCCCTCGGCTACGACCTGTGCTGGGCCACGACCTGGATGGACGCCGCCAACCGCTGGATCGCCCCGGTGATCGGCCTGCCCGAGCTGCCGTACGTCGACTTCGGCGACGGCCTGTTCGTTGAACGCCCGGACGGGGTGCACTGGAAGACGGCGGCGATCGTCGAGTACGCGGCGGGCCGCCCGTTCGCCTGGGTGGACGACGAACAGAGCGGGGCGGACGACACGTACGTGGCGGACCATCACCCCGGCCCGGCCCTCCTGCACCACGTGAACCCGCGGATCGGCCTGCGGGAGCCGGACCTCACGGCGCTGAGGGAGTTCAGGGCGACTGTGTAGGGGCGCGGGCTCCCATCGGCTCGCGGATTGCCCACGCCCCCGGCACCAGCTAGTTGTGGCTGTGCAGGATCTCGTTCAGGCCGCCCCACACCGCGTTGTTCGGGCGGGCCTCGACCGTTCCCGTGACCGAGTTCCGGCGGAACAGGATGTTCGACGCCCCGGACAGCTCGCGGGCCTTCACGATCTGGCCGTCGGGCATGGTGACGCGCGTGCCGGCGGTGACGTACAGCCCCGCCTCCACCACGCACTCGTCGCCCAGCGCGATGCCGACGCCCGCCTCGGCGCCGATCAGGCACCGCTCGCCGATGGAGATGATCACATTGCCGCCGCCCGACAGCGTGCCCATCGTGGAGGCGCCGCCACCGATGTCCGAGCCGTCCCCGACGACGACGCCGGCGGAGATGCGGCCCTCGACCATCGAGGTACCGAGCGTGCCCGCGTTGAAGTTCACGAAGCCCTCGTGCATGACCGTCGTGCCCTCGGCGAGGTGCGCGCCCAGGCGGACCCGGTCGGCGTCGGCGATGCGGACGCCCTTGGGTGCGACGTAGTCCGTCATGCGCGGGAACTTGTCGACGGACGTCACCTGGAGGTGCAGTCCCTCGGCGCGGGCGTTCAGCCGGACCTTCTCGATGTCGTCGACGGCGACCGGCCCGAGCGAGGTCCAGGCGACGTTCGCGAGGAAGCCGAACATGCCCTCCAGGCTCTGGCCGTGCGGCTTGACCAGGCGGTGGGAGAGCAGGTGCAGCCGCAGGTACACGTCGTGCGCGTCGATCGGCTTCGCGTCGAGCGAGGAAATGACCGTACGGACCGCGACGACCTCGACGCCCCGGCGGGCGTCCGGGCCGATCGCCTTGGCGGCGCCCTCGCCGAGCAGTTCCACGGCCGTCTCGGCGGACAGCCGCTCCGTGCCGGACGGGCCGGGCTCGGCGGCGAGCTCGGGCGCGGGGAACCAGGTGTCGAGGACGGTGCCGTCGGCGGCGATCGTGGCGAGGCCGGCGGCAACGGCGCCGGTGGTGCTGGGTGCAGTCGTGTCGGTCATGAGGGCAACCTAACTTGGCGGGGCCCACGGGGGCGAACCGGTGCGCCCGCCATCTCACGTGCCGGGCGCGCCGCGGGCCAGCTCAGGGCCGCGCGCCCCGCTCACCGTCGCGATTGGGGCGCCGCTGCTGACGGCATCCCCCTTCTTGTTTCAGGTGCCGATGACCCGCCCCAGCACCTCCCGCGCGTACTCCTCGTCGTACGGGGTTCCGGTGAGCAGGACCTGGAGGCAGATCCCGTCCATCAGCGCGACCAGGGCGCGCGCCGTGACCGGGTCCGTGCGCCGGGCCAGCAGTCCGGCGAGGTCGGCCGCCCATTCGGCGGCGACGGGGCGCAGGGCGGGGCGGCGCAGGGCGGCCAGATACAGCTCGTACTCCAGCTCGACGCCGGTGCGGTCGCCCGCCAGCCATTCGCCCATCCACCCGGCGAGTTCGCGGGCGAGATCGGCGTCCGGGTCGTCGAGACCGCCGCGGGAGGCGATGACCTTGGCGAACCCCTCGTTCGCCTGGCGCAGGGCCGCGACCATCAGTTCGTCGAGGGTCGCGAAGTGGTACGTCGTCGAGCCGAGCGGGACATCGGCCCGCGCCGCGACCGAGCGGTGGGTGAGCCCCGCGAGGCCCTTCTCGCCCACGACCCGGATCGCCGCGTCGATGATCCGCTGCCGCCGCTCGGGGTCGTGGCGCCGGGCCATCAGTGCGCGCCGCCCAGGTTCAGCACCACGACCCCCGCGACGATCAGCAGGATCCCCGCGACCTTGGTGACGGTCAGCGCCTCACCGAAGGCCACGAGGCCGATGACGGCGATGCTCGCGGTGCCGACACCGGCCCAGATCGCGTACGCGGCGCCGATCCCCACGGTCTTCAGGGTCTGGGCGAGCAGCGCGAAGGAGACCACGTAGCCGAGCGCCGTCCCGAGCGAGGGCCAGAGCTTGCTGAAACCGGCGCTGTACTTCATGGCGGTGGTCGCGGCCACCTCGGCGGCGATGGCGCCGGCGAGCGTGAGGTATCCCATGTGTACGAGCGTACACAATGAGATCACTTACGAGTGTGAGCTGCCTGCAAAAGGCAATGCCCTCAAAATTTCACAGCGGTCCGGCACCATCGCTCCATGACTCAGTCAACGGAGGAAACGGCGGCCCGGGCGGAGTTTTTCCGGGCCCTTGAGGCAGTTATGGCGGAAGTCGCGCAGGAGAGTGGCACCAAGCCCACACTGGCGAGTATCGCCAAGGCGTCGCGGGTAAGGGGCCGTTCCGCTGTGAGCACGTCGGCAATCAGCGCCTGGAGGAAAGGCGAGCGGCTCCCCTCGTCCTGGTCTGTTCTGGATTCCTTCCTCGGAGCGTTAGAGCAGGCGGCTTCGCTGCCGCGAGGGAAGTTCGATCGGCTCGCTTGGGAGCGGCTGTACCGACGCGCGCAGTGCGAACCCGCTGTCAGTCGGAGCTCGCGAGTGGCCGTGTTTCCCGTCCGAGGTGCCGATCCGCTCGAACTCAAGGTGCACCGAGCGCGCACCTTGGACGATGGCAATGCGCTACCCGCTTACATCCCTCGGGACGTCGACTCCGCAATACAGCGGTCCCTGCACCGGATCGCCGACGCCGGCGGTGTCGTGCTCCTCGTCGGGGACTCCACAGCAGGCAAGACACGCTGCGCCTACGAAGCCATGTCTGCGGTGCTGCCGGACCATCTACTCATCGTGCCGCCACATGTCACGGACCTTGCGGACGCCGTCACCGAAGCCGTCAGCACTGCCCGATCCGGCACTCCCGGCGTCCTCTGGCTCAATGACATGGAGCAGTACCTCGGGCCTGAAGGGTTGACACTCCGGGACCTACGAACCCTGCGCACGGCGCGCACGGTCATTCTCGGCACCATGCGCTCCCGGCTCCGTAAAGAGCTTCCCTCCCACGAGTTGGTGCGGCTCGCCGAGGAGTTCGAAGTGAAGCGGCTATGGTCCCCATCGGAAGTCGCGCGTGCTCGGGAACATCTACGGTCCCGTCCCGACCCTCGGCTGCGCCTGGCCCTCCAGCAGGCGGAGGACTTCGGCATCGCCGAGACGCTGGCCACGGGTCCCCAGTTGTGGCGAGAACTGAGCAGCGCCTCCGTCGTGCACGGCAACCCTCGTGGCGCCGCTTTGGTACGAGCCGCTATCGACCTCGCACTGGCAGGCCTCACGGAACCACTGCCCACCGACCTATTGGCCGAACTGCACGAGCGCTACCTGCCAGGCCGCAACAAACAGCTCATCGCTCCCGAGCCCTTCGATGCCGCCCTTGCCTGGGCGACGACGCCTCGTGACGCGGTGACACGCATGCTGGTCCCCGAGGGCGGCGGGCTGAAGCCGTTCGATTACCTGCTCGACGCGCACCTCAGAGATCGGGAGCCCTCACCGAACCTGATTCCCGAAGAGATCTGGGAGATCGTTCTCAACCACGGTTCCGAGAGGCACCAGCGCTTCGACATTGCCCTGTCCGCGTATGCCAACGACCGGATGGACATTGGCCGACGCGCCCTTCAGCCGCTGGTGGAAGCGGAGGACGTGGCCACGTTCCGCACTCTGGGACTTCTCTACGAGAGGAGCGACACGACAGAGGCGGTGCATTGGTTCCAGCTCGCCGTCGATGGGGGAGACGTCCTGTCTCTCCGTCTCATGGGTAATCTCCACTTCCGCAAACGGGACAGGAGGACTGCGAGCCTGTGGTATCGGCGGGCTGCAGAGGCCGGCGACGAGGTGACACAGTCGTACTACAACTACCCGGGTGTGGACAGACGACCGATACCCGAAGAGCTTGCCCCGCCCGCGGCACCCGAGAGCAATGCGGACAGAGAAGACTGGGACGACGACGAGGAGTACGGCCCGACGGCTCGTACCCTGACCGTGCTGGAGGCCGCACTCGACATCGTGTCCGACATGGCGAGGCAGTCACTTGAGGAGATCGACGACCGCCCGGTCGATCTAGGTGATAACTACGCGCTTATATTCAGCGACCTACCGGTCCTCACGTGGCGCCAGGACGCCCAATGGCGTCGCGAAATGGTGCGCTGTTTCGAGGACTTGGCCGACGACATCAGAGCCGGTCGATGGCCACGTCCCAGGTGCACGGGCGAGGAGATGGCACTGCACATAGGCATCGACCACGCGTCCAGCATGGTGGTGGACGATGTCGAGCTGGTCACCTCGTTCGTGGAGGGCATCCCGCCGCATCACAAGGACTGGGATTGGAACCTCTGTCTCAGCCTGCTGCTCGAGGACACCGACGTGTTATTCCTCTACGAACCCTGGTCACAGGGCATCGAGGACTCCGACCATCACCTCAACCAGATGATGGGCATGGCGAACCTCGAAGCCGCGTACTGGTTCGAGCCCTTCTACGAGGACCGTGCACGCGACCCTGACCGGGCGTTCCGACCTTGAGCGCCATCCCGCCGGGAAAACCCGCGCGCCGGGTATGACCTGGGTAAACGCTCTTCTACGGCATATGGAAGGTGGTTATCTACCGCCCGTTCGGGTTCCGTGGGCAGCACGCGATCGCAACCAGCCCGCCACCCGCAGAGAGGCTCAGTCACATGTTCTTCCTCCACGAATTCCTGCTCATCGTCAGCGTGCCGCTGGCCATGACACTCGCACTTCTCGTCGGTCACCTGGCCACGCTCCGGGGCTTGCGAGGAAGTCAGCGCGTGGCCGCCTTTCGGATCTTCACCAACGCGGTGAAGCGCCGCCGCTGACAACACGAAGGGGCCCGGCGCACTGCCGGGCCCCTTCGCAGGTTCGTCCAACCGGTCTCAGACGTTGAACCCGAGCGCCCGAAGCTGCTCGCGGCCGTCGTCCGTGATCTTGTCCGGGCCCCACGGCGGCATCCAGACCCAGTTGATGCGCAGCTCGTTGACGAGGCCGTCCGTGGCGGACTTGGCCTGGTCCTCGATGACATCCGTCAGCGGACAGGCCGCCGAGGTCAGGGTCATGTCGATCGTCGCGATGTTCGCGTCGTCGATGTGGATGCCGTAGATCAGGCCGAGGTTGACCACGTCGATCCCCAGCTCGGGGTCGACGACGTCGTACAGCGCCTCGCGGACTTCTTCCTCCGAGGCCGGCTTCATCTCAACGGTCTCGCTCATGCCGTCTTCCTTTCCGCGTCGGCTCCGCCCAGGGCCTGGGCCGTTGCGTCCTTCCACGCCATCCAGCTCAGGAGAGCGCACTTGACCCGCGCCGGGTACTTGGAGACGCCCGCGAACGCGACCGCGTCCTCCAGGACCTCCTCCATCGCGTCATCGGGCTCGATCTTCCCCTTCGACTGCATCAGCTCCAGGAAGGTCTCCTGGATCTTCTGCGCGTCGGAGAGGTCCTTGCCGACCAGCAGGTCGTTCAGCACCGAGGCCGAGGCCTGGCTGATCGAGCAGCCCTGACCCTCGTACGAGACGTCCTCGACCCTCGTGCCGTCGTACTTCACGCGCAGGGTGATCTCGTCGCCGCACGTCGGGTTGACGTGGTGCACCTCGGCATCGCCATCCCTCAGACCACGCCCGTGCGGGTTCTTGTAGTGGTCCAGGATGACTTCCTGGTACATCGAGTCCAGCTTCATGCGATCGCTCGTCCCGTCCCTCAGCCGAAGAAGTTCCGCACGTGCTCCAGGCCGTCCACCAGAGCGTCGATCTCGGCCGGCGAGGAGTACAGATAGAACGACGCTCGCGTGGTCGCAGGAATTCCGTACCGCAGGCAGACCGGACGGGCGCAGTGGTGGCCCACCCGGACCGCGATGCCCTGCTCGTCCAGCACCTGGCCCACGTCGTGCGGGTGGATGTCCCCGAGCGTGAAGGAGATCGCCGCGCCCCGGTCCTCGGCCGTGGTGGGGCCGATGATCCTGAGGTCGGGGACCTCCTGAAGGCGCCGCACCGCGTACTCGGTGAGCGCGTGCTCGTGGGCGAGGATCTTGTCCATGCCGATCGAGTTCAGGTAGTCGATGGCCGCGCCCATGCCGACCGCCTGCGCGATCGGCGGGGTGCCCGCCTCGAACTTGTGCGGGGCGGGAGCGTACGTCGACGAGTGCATCGACACCGTCTCGATCATCTCGCCGCCGCCGAGGAACGGAGGCAGGTCCTCCAGCAGCTCCTGGCGGCCCCACAGGACACCGATGCCGGTCGGGCCGCACATCTTGTGGCCGGTGAAGGCCACGAAGTCGGCCTGGAGGGCCTGCACGTCCAGCGGCATGTGCGGGGCGGCCTGGGAGGCGTCGATGCAGACGAGGGCACCGACCTCCTGGGCGCGCCGGATGATCGTCTCGACCGGGTTGACCGTGCCCAGGATGTTGGAGACCAGCACGAAGGAGACGATCTTCGTCTTCTCGGTGATGATCTCGTCGATGTTGGACAGGTCGAGCCGGCCGTCGTCGGTCAGGCCGAACCACTTCAGCTTCGCGCCCGTGCGCTGCGCGAGCAGCTGCCACGGCACGATGTTGGAGTGGTGCTCCATCTCCGTGATGACGATCTCGGTCTCGGCGTCCACGCGGTAGGGCTCGTCGGCCCAGCCCAGCATGTTCGCCACGAGGTTCAGCGACTCCGAGGCGTTCTTGGTGAAGATCACCTCGTTGCGGCTGGGCGCGTTGATGAACTCGGCGACCTTGTCGCGCGCGCCCTCGTACAGCGCCGTGGCCTCCTCGGCGAGCACATGCACACCGCGGTGGACGTTGGCGTTGTAGCGCTCGTAGTACTCGCTCAGGGCGTCCAGCACCTGGCGCGGCTTCTGCGAGGTCGCCGCGTTGTCCAGGTACACGAGCTTCCGGTCGTCGTGGACCATGCGGTCCAGGATCGGGAAGTCCTTGCGGATCGCCTCGGTGTCGAGGAGGCCCGGCAGCTGCGTCACGCTGATGCCCCGCCCTTCGTGTATACCTCGTAGCCCTCGTTCTCCAGCTTGTCGGCGAGCTCGGCGCCGCCGGACTCGACGATGCGGCCCGCGGAGAAGACGTGGACGTAGTCGGGCTTGATGTAGCGCAGGATGCGCGTGTAGTGCGTGATCAGCAGGGTGCCGACCTCGCCGGTCTCGCGGACCCGGTTGACGCCCTCGGAGACGACGCGCAGGGCGTCGACGTCGAGGCCGGAGTCGGTCTCGTCGAGGATGGCGACCTTCGGCCTGAGCAGCTCCAGCTGGAGAATCTCGTGGCGCTTCTTCTCACCGCCGGAGAAGCCCTCGTTGACGTTGCGCTCGGCGAAGGCGGGGTCCATGTTGAGGCGCTCCATGGCCTCCTTGACCTCCTTCACCCAGGTGCGCAGCTTGGGGGCCTCGCCGCGGATGGCGGTGGCGGAGGTGCGGAGGAAGTTCGACACGGACACACCGGGAACCTCGACCGGGTACTGCATGGCGAGGAACAGGCCGGCGCGGGCGCGCTCGTCGACGGACATCTCCAGGACGTCCTCGCCGTCGAGGGTGACGGTGCCGCCGGTGATCGTGTACTTGGGGTGACCGGCGAGCGAGTAGGCGAGGGTCGACTTGCCCGAGCCGTTGGGGCCCATGATGGCGTGCGTCTCGCCCTGCTTCACGGTGAGGTCGACACCCTTGAGGATTTCCTTCGTGCCGTTCTCGACCTCGACGGTGACGTGCAGGTCTCGGATTTCAAGCGTAGCCATGGGTGCCTCAGGACTCCTGGGTGAGGGAGACGAGCACGTCGTCCCCTTCGATCTTTACGGGGTATACGGGGACGGGGCGCGTCGCGGGAAGGCCGGACGGCTTGCCGGTGCGGAGGTCGAACGCGGAGCCGTGCAGCCAGCACTCGATCTGGCAGTCCTCCACCTCGCCCTCGGAGAGCGAGACGTTCGCGTGGGAGCAGATGTCGTGGATGGCGAACACCTCCCCCTCGGTACGGACGACCGAGACCGGCGTGCCGTCGAGTTCCACCCGCTTCGGGGTGTCCTCCTCCAGCTCGCTCAGCCCACAGGCGCGTACGAAAGCCATCAGACCGTGGCCTCCAGCTCCTCGTCGATCTTCACGAGGAGCCGCTCCTCGATGTCGTCGACACCGATCTGCTGGACCAGCTCGGCGAAGAAGCCGCGGACCACGAGGCGGCGGGCGTCGTGCTCCGGGATGCCGCGGGCCATCAGGTAGAAGAGCTGCTCGTCGTCGAAGCGGCCGGTGGCGGAGGCGTGTCCGGCGCCGACGATCTCGCCGGTCTCGATCTCCAGGTTCGGCACCGAGTCGACGCGGGCGCCGTCGGTGAGGACCAGGTTCCGGTTCATCTCGTAGGTGTCGGTGCCCTCGGCCTTGGCCTCGATGAGCACGTCACCGATCCAGACCGCGTGCGCCGCCTCGCCCTGGAGCGCGCCCTTGTAGACGACGTTCGACTTGCAGTGCGGGGTGTTGTGGTCGACCAGCAGGCGGTGCTCCTGGTGCTGGCCGGCGTCGGTGAAGTACAGCCCGAGCAGCTCGGCCTCGCCGCCGGGGCCCGCGTAGGTGACGCGCGGGTGCAGCCGTACGAGGTCGCCGCCGAAGGTCACCACGACCGACTTGAAGCTCGCGTCCCGCCCGATCAGGGCGTTGTGCTGAGCGACGTGCACGGCCTTGTCGTCCCAGTCCTGGACGCAGACGACGGTGAGCTTGGCGCCGTCGCCCAGGAGGTAGTCGACGTTGGCGGCGAGCACCGCGTCACCGGTGTGGTCGATGACCACCACGGCCTCGGCGAAGGCGCCCAGCTCGATGACCTGGTGGGCGAAGGCGGTGCCGCCCTCGCCGTGCACCGCGATGCGGATCGGCTCGGTGAGCACGGTCTCCTTCGGCACGGTCACGACCGAGGCCTTCTCGAAGGCGGAGTACGCCTGGGCCGCGATGCGGTCCACGGGGGTGCCCGCCCGGCCGAGCCGCGCGTCGTCGCGGCCGACGGTCTCGACGACGACACCCTCGGGCGCCTCGACGGTGACCTTCACGCCGTCGCCGGTGGCGGTGGCGGTGCCGTCGTGCAGGCCGCGCAGGCGCTCCAGCGGGGTGAACCGCCACTCCTCCTCACGGCCGTGGGGCACCGGGAAGTCCGCCACGTCGAAGGACGGGGGCGCGCTCATGCGCGTGGCGACGGTCGACTCGGCGGCCACCGCGATCTGGCCCGCGGTGGTGGACCCCACGGGGATGTTCTGAGCCTCAGCCATGGCTGTCGGTCTGCTCTCTTCCTACGTCAGAATTCGCTAACTGCTGATCGGGGGCGGGTCTTAACCGACCGCGCCTTCCATCTGCAGCTCGATCAGCCGGTTGAGCTCGAGGGCGTACTCCATGGGCAGCTCCTTGGCGATCGGCTCGACGAAGCCGCGCACGATCATCGCCATCGCCTCGAACTCGCTCAGACCGCGGCTCATCAGGTAGAAGAGCTGGTCCTCGGAGACCTTGGAGACGGTCGCCTCGTGGCCCATGGACACGTCGTCCTCGCGGACGTCCACGTAGGGGTACGTGTCCGAGCGGGAGATGGTGTCGACGAGCAGCGCGTCGCACAGCACGTTCGACTTGGAGCCGTGGGCGCCCTCGCCGATCTCCACCAGACCGCGGTAGGAGGTACGGCCGCCGCCGCGCGCCACCGACTTGGAGACGATGTTGGAGGAGGTGTTCGGCGCCATGTGGACCATCTTGGAGCCGGCGTCCTGGTGCTGGCCCTCGCCGGCGAAGGCGATGGACAGGGTCTCGCCCTTGGCGTGCTCGCCCATCAGGTAGACGGCCGGGTACTTCATCGTCACCTTGGAGCCGATGTTGCCGTCGATCCACTCCATGGTCGCGCCCTCGTACGCCACGGCGCGCTTGGTGACCAGGTTGTAGACGTTGTTCGACCAGTTCTGGATGGTCGTGTACCGGCAGCGGGCGTTCTTCTTGACGATGATCTCGACGACCGCGGAGTGCAGCGAGTCCGACTTGTAGATCGGGGCGGTGCAGCCCTCGACGTAGTGCACGTAGGCACCCTCGTCGACGATGATCAGGGTCCGCTCGAACTGGCCCATGTTCTCCGTGTTGATGCGGAAGTAGGCCTGGAGCGGGATCTCGACGTGCACGCCCGGCGGCACGTAGATGAAGGAGCCGCCCGACCACACGGCCGTGTTCAGGGAGGCGAACTTGTTGTCACCGACCGGGATGACGGTCCCGAAGTACTCCTTGAAGAGCTCCGGGTGCTGCTTCAGGGCCGTGTCGGTGTCGAGGAAGATGACGCCCTGCTCCTCCAGGTCCTCGCGGATCTGGTGGTAGACGACCTCGGACTCGTACTGGGCGGCGACACCGGCGACGAGGCGCTGCTTCTCGGCCTCCGGGATGCCCAGCTTGTCGTAGGTGTTCTTGATGTCCTCGGGCAGGTCCTCCCAGGACTCCGCCTGCTTCTCCGTGGAGCGCACGAAGTACTTGATGTTGTCGAAGTCGATCCCCGACAGGTCCGAGCCCCAGTTCGGCATGGGCTTCTTGTCGAACAGACGCAGACCCTTGAGACGGAGCTTGGTCATCCACTCCGGCTCGGACTTCTTCGCGGAGATGTCCTTGACCACGTCCTCGCTCAGACCGCGCTTCGCAGAGGCGCCGGCCACGTCGGAGTCGGCCCAGCCGTATTCGTAGGTGCCCAGGCCCTCGAGCTCAGGGTGGGCAGTCTCCGTGGGGAGAGTCATGCGGGGTTCCTCCCGGCCGTGCTTGCAGATGCGTTGGAAATCTTGGGGATGAACGTCGTGCAGACGCCGTCGCCGTGCGCGATGGTCGCCAGTCGCTGGACGTGGGTGCCGAGCAGCTGGGAGAAGATCTCGGTCTCCGCCTCGCAGAGCTGCGGGAACTTTTCCGCGACATGGGCGACGGGGCAGTGGTGCTGGCACAGCTGTTCGCCGACCGGGGCGCTACGCGCGGTAGCAGCGTACCCGTCCGCGCTCAGGGCCCTGGCCAGGGCTTCGGTCCGCTCCTCGGGGGCGGCGGCCTCGATGGCCTCGCGGTACGCGGCCGCCTGCTCGGCGATCCTCGCGCGGGCGAAGGCGACGACGACCTCGTCCCCGCCGAACCGCTCCTGCATGAAGCGCAGGGCGTCCGCGGCGAGCTTGTCGTAGGACTGGTCGAAGGCGTCGCGTCCGCAGTCGGTGAGCGCGAAGACCTTGGCGGGGCGGCCCCGGGTCCGGGCGCCGTACACCCGCTGCTCGCGCGCTTCGACGACGTCGTCGACGACCAGGGCGTCCAGATGCCGTCGTACGGCTGCCTGGGTGAGCCCCAGCCGGGCGGCCAGCTCGGCGACGGTCGACGGGCCGTGATCCAGGATGGACCGCGCGACCCGGTTGCGGGTGGACCGCTCACCGGTCGCGAGCTCCTCGTGGGCCTCGCCGACGTTTTTCACAACGCCATTGTTGCGTAATTCCTCAGACTCCGGCAAGCGGCGCTCGAACCCGTGGACGGTGCCCTGCGTCACTTAGGTATACCTAAGGTGACCTGGGAAAACGATCTTTCCGCCCCGGCGGATCCGCACCCGGCGGCCCGGGCGGCCGGGCGGCTACCTAGACTCTTGAGCCATGCGAACTGACCCCGTGGTCCAGGTCCGGGCCCTGGTGAAGCGGTACGGCAAGAAGACCGCGGTGGACGGCCTCGACCTGGTGGCCCGGGCGGGCGTGACCGCCGTACTGGGGCCCAACGGCGCGGGCAAGACGACCACGGTCGAGACCTGCGAGGGGTACCGCGAACCGGACTCCGGGACGGTGCGGGTGCTGGGCCTCGACCCGGTACGGGAGTCCGCCGGACTCCGCCCGCGGATCGGCGTCATGCTCCAGTCCGGAGGCGTGTACTCGGGCGCCCGGGCCGACGAGATGCTCCGCCACGTGGCCAGGCTGCACGCACACCCCCTCGACGTGGACACCCTCATCGAGCGGCTCGGCCTCGGCAGCTGCGGCCGGACCACCTACCGGCGGCTCTCCGGCGGCCAGCAGCAGCGGCTCGCGCTCGCCATGGCCGTCGTGGGCCGCCCCGAGCTGGTGTTCCTGGACGAGCCGACCGCGGGGCTCGATCCGCAGGCCCGCCGCTCGGCCTGGGACCTGGTGCGCGATCTGCGCGCCGACGGCGTCTCCGTCATCCTCACCACCCACTACATGGACGAGGCCGAGCAGCTCGCCGACGACGTGGCCATCATCGACGCCGGCCGGGTCATCGCCCAGGGCTCCCCCGAGCAGCTGTGCCGCGGCGGCGCCGAGAACACCCTCCGCTTCTCCGGCCGCCCAGGCCTGGACGTCCACTCCCTGCTCAAGGCGCTCCCCGCCGACTGCACGGCCGCCGAGCTGACCCCGGGCTCGTACCGGGTGGCCGGGAAGGTCGACCCGCAACTGCTCGCGACGGTCACCTCCTGGTGCGCCCAGCACGGGGTGATGCCGGACCGGATCTCGGTGGAGCGGCACACCCTGGAAGACGTCTTCCTGGAGCTCACAGGCAAGGAACTGCGCTCATGACCGCCGGTACGTACACGCCGAGGCCCGGAGCCGCCCCGCTCCCCCGCATGATCATGGCGCAGGCCGCGCTGGAGACGAGGATGCTCCTGCGCAACGGCGAGCAGCTGCTGCTCACCGTGATCATCCCGACCCTGCTGCTGGTGCTGTTCTCCACGGTCGACATCGTCGACACCGGCGAGGGCGAGGCCGTGGGCTTCCTCGCCCCCGGCATCCTCGCGCTCGCGGTGATGTCGACCGCGTTCACCGGCCAGGCCATCGCCACCGGCTTCGAGCGGCGCTACGGCGTCCTGAAGCGGCTGGCCGCCTCCCCGCTCCCGCGTTGGGGCCTGATGACGGCGAAGACGCTGTCGGTGCTGGTCACCGAGGTCCTCCAGGTGCTCCTGGTGACGGTGATCGCCTTCGCGCTCGGCTGGGACCCGCAGGGCAGTCCGGTGGCCGTGGTGCTCCTGCTGATCCTGGGCACGGCCGCCTTCTCCGGCCTGGGCCTGCTGATGGCGGGCACGCTCAAAGCGGAGGCCACGCTCGCCGCCGCCAACCTGGTCTTCCTGCTGCTGCTCATGTGCGGCGGGGTCGTCGTGCCGCTGGACAGGTTCCCGGAGGCGGCGCAGGACGTGCTCGGGCTGCTGCCGATCGCTGCGCTGTCGGACGGGCTGCGGGACGTGCTGCGGCACGGGTCCGGGATGCCCTGGGCCGACCTGGGGATCCTCGCGGTGTGGGCGGTGGCCGGGCTGGCCGCGGCGGGGAAGTTCTTCCGCTGGGAGTGAGCCGGTCCCGGGACCCTCGTGAAAGCGTGCACAAGCCCGGGCCTACGATAGGTCGCGTGCCGAATCTGACCCGCGCCGACGCCCTCGCGGCCGTGCGCAACCCGCTCGCCTTCATCGCCGCACGCTGGACCCCCGAGCCGAGGACGGTTCAGCGGGCGGCGCTGGCCGCACTCGTCATGTCGGTGGTCATCGTGGTCACCGGCGGTGCGGTGCGGCTGACCGGATCCGGGCTCGGCTGCCCCACCTGGCCGAAGTGCACCGAGGACTCGATCAACAACACCGCCGAGATGGGCATCCACGGCTACATCGAGTTCGGCAACCGCCTGCTGACGTACGTGCTGTGCGCCGCCGTCGGCTGGGCGATCATCGCCGCCCGCTCCGCGAAGCCGTACCGGCGCGGCCTGACCCGGCTGGGCTGGACGCAGTTCTGGGTGGTGATGGGCAACGCCATCCTCGGCGGGATCGTCGTGCTCGTCGGCCTGAACCCGTACACGGTCGCCGCGCACTTCCTGCTGTCCTCGGCGCTGATCGCGGTCGCCACGGTGATGTGGCAGCGCACCCGGGAGGGCGACACCGAACCGCGTCCGCTGGTGGGCAAGGCGGTGCAGCAGCTGGTCTGGGTCCTGGTCGCGGCGAGCGTGCTGCTGATCGCGGTCGGCACGGTCGTGACCGGTGCGGGGCCGCACGCGGGCGACTCCAGCGAGGTCGAGCGGATGCCGCTGGACTGGGAGAGCGTGAGCAAGCTGCACGCGGTCCTGGCCTGGATCGTGGTGACCCTGACCTTCGCCCTGTGGTTCGTTCTCAAGGCGGTCGACGCGCCCAAGGGCCCGTTGGCCCGCACCCGGGACCTGTTCCTGATCCTGCTGGCCCAGGGTGCCGTCGGCTACGTCCAGTACTTCACGGACCTGCCCGAGGTCCTGGTCGGCCTCCACATGTTCGGCTCCTGCCTGGTGTGGATCGCGACCCTCCGGGTCCTGCTGTCGCTGCGGGAGCGCCCGGAGACGGCACTGCCCGAACTGCCCGCTCAGCAGCCCGACGCGGTCAGCGCGTCGATGGCCGGACCGAGGTAGTCCCGCGTCAGCGCGGCCCTGCGCGCCGTCCACTCCTCGGTGGGCGGTGCGGGGTTGTCGTAGCGGCGCCCGCGGATGTCCTCGACGACCTCGACGGGCGCCCCGAGCCCCGGCAGCAGCGCCAGGGCGTCGCGCTTGGAGATCAGCCGACGCCCTGCCGACCCTGGACCGCCAGTACTCCCGCCTCTCGCGCAGCATGAAGTGTCACCGAGCTCGCGGTACGGCACCGGCGTGAGCGGTGCCTCGGGCGCGCGCCCGTGCAGCACCCGCCCGAAGGCGTGCAGTTCCCGCCGGGTCACCGGGGTGACCGGCCGCTTGAA
Source organism: Streptomyces sp. YS415 (assembly GCF_023544665.1). Lineage (GTDB taxonomy): Bacteria > Actinomycetota > Actinomycetes > Streptomycetales > Streptomycetaceae > Streptomyces. The sequence continues at coordinate 474,363 of NZ_JAMJFL010000001.1, read as the reverse complement.
GAGCTCCTGGTGCGCCCAGGTCAGGTGGGCGCGGTCCCGGGTCGTCCGCTGCTCGACCGGTTCGTCCGTGCCCTGGCGGCTGTGGACCCCGTGGCCGTCTGGGCCCACGGCTCCCCCGCCGTGGGCGACTAACAGCAGGACTGCAGTGATCTGGACCTGATCGCGGTATTGCCCGCCTCTGTATCGCCGAGCGTCCTGTGGGGGATCGCGCTCCTGCACGCCCGGCTGAGCTTCTCGGTCTGCATCCGCCCAGTCTGGACAGCTCAGTCCAGCCCGTACACCCGCCGGGCGTTCCCCGCCGCGATCAGGCCCGCCACGCGCTGGGCGTCCGCCAGGGACCAGGCGTCGTCCGCGACCCACGTGCCGAGGACCCGCGCCAGGGCCTCGCGGAAGAGGCGGGCGCCCACGACATGGAGTTCCGGGAGTTCCTGGCCGCCGCTGGAGAAGAGGATCTTGCCGAAGGGGGCGAGTTCCAGGATCTCCGCGAGGACCGTCGCCGCGCGGGCGCCGGTGCGGACCAGGGCGGCGCCCGAGTCGGCGTAGACATGGGGGAAGACGCCGGCCAGGTGGGCGGCGTGGCGGTGGTAGGGGTAGCCGTGCAGCAGGACCAGGTCCGTGCCGAGGCCCGCCGTGGCGCGCACGAAGTCCGTGAGCAGCACCGGATCCGTCCGGTCGATGCGCACGCCCGGCTCGCCCAGTCCCGCGTGCAGCTGGAGCGGCAGCCCCGAGGCCACCGCGCTCCACAGCAGGTGCCGCAGCAGCACCGGGTCGGTCACCTCGCCGCCCACCCGGCGCCCGGCCAGCCAGCGGCCCGCCGCGCCGCGCACCTCGCCGGGCCCCGGCGGCTCCGGCGCCAGCGCGAGTCCGTGCCGTACGCCCGCGACCGAGGTGAACGCGACCGCGTGCGCGGCGGCGCCGTGCACCGATTCGGCGAGGTTGGCCAGGAAGGACTCGACGGTTCCCGAGGTGTCGGCGACCTGCTCCGCGAGGAGTTCCAGGCGCACGATCTCGTGCGCCCGCGCATCCCCGGTGCTGGCCAGTTCGTCGGGTCCGGTGAGGTCGCCGGGGACTCCGGTGTCGACCAGGTACGTGGTGATGCCGCTGCCGCGCAGCAGTCGCCGGCCCGCCTCCAGGACGCCGAGTTCACGGCGCCGGGCGAGGTAGCGGGCGGGCGGGCAGTGCGGTTCCAGGCCGAGCAGCGGGGGGCACCAGCGCCGTACGGCGAAACCGGTCTGCGTGTCGAAGAGGGTCGTGCCGGGGGCGGGCGGGCCCTCGGTACGGGCGAGTCGGGCCTCGAAGGTGCCGAGGCCCAGCTCGGTGCGGAGCACTCCGTGGCAGTACTGGTCCACCAGGGACGGCGTTTCGATCATCCCGGACTCCCCGTGCTCGCCTTTACGGGGCTTAACGGGTGAACCGGTGCCGGGGGTGCGGCCGGGATTCCTCAGCCGGCCGGAATGCCTCAGCCGTTCTTCGGGCCGCCGACCTGGATTCCGGCCATCCGGGACCATTCGTACGGCCCCGTCTTCACCTTCGCTGCGAACTCGCCGTCGAATTCCTCGTGAACAGTGATGCCCGCCTGCCGCACCGCCTGTTCGGCGATGGCATACGTCGGGGCCACCAGGTCGCCCCAGGAGCCGTCCTCGCCGACGAGGACGATCCGGGCACCGCGCTCGCCGAGATAGGCCACCTGGCCCTCGGCGCCGCCGTGTGCCTTGGAGAAGGCGCCGATCTGCCGGGCCAGCTTGGCCGCCCGGCGCTCGGCCTTCGCGTCAACCGCTTGCGTGTCTGCCATGGCCAGGATGCTACCGACGGGTAAATCAAAGGGCGATCCCGGGGCGGAGTGACCCTTACCTCAGGAAGGGGTCCACCGCGACGGCCACGAACAGCAGCGAGACATAGGTGATGGACCAGTGGAACAGCCGCATCTCCTTCAGCTTCGCGCCCGTCACCTCGGCCTTCGCCCGGTTCTGCAGGGCGTGCGCCTCCCACAGCCACCAGCCGCCCGCCACCAGGGCGACCAGCGTGTAGAACCAGCCCGTGTAGCCGAGCGGGGTCAGCAGCAGCGAGACGGCGACCATGACCCAGCTGTAGAGCACGATCTGCTTGGCGACGGTCTTGTTGGAGGCGACGACCGGGAGCATCGGTACGCCCACGCGCGCGTAGTCCTCGCGCACCTTCATCGACAGCGGCCAGTAGTGCGGCGGCGTCCAGAAGAACATGACGAGGAACAGGATGACCGGCGCCCAGGACAGGGTGTTGGTGACCGCGGACCAGCCGATCAGCACCGGCATGCAGCCCGCGATGCCGCCCCACACGATGTTCTGCGAGGTGCGGCGCTTGAGGATCATCGTGTAGACGACGACGTAGAAGAGGAGCGCGCCGAGGGCGAGCCAGGCGCTCAGCCAGTTGACGGTCAGGCCGAACAGCAGCGTGGAGACGACCGCCAGGGTGATGCCGAAGGCCAGGCACTCGCGCGGGCTGACCATGCCGGTGACCAGGGGGCGCTGCGAGGTGCGGTCCATCAGCGCGTCGATGTCGCGGTCGATGTACATGTTGAGCGCGTTCGCGCCGCCCGCGGAGAGATAGCCGCCGAGGCAGGTGAGCAGGACGAGGCCGAGATCGGGCACGCCCTGCTCCGCCAGGAACATCACCGGAACGGTGGTGATCAGCAGCAGCTCGATGATCCGCGGCTTGGTCAGCGCCACGAACGCCTTGACCCGGGCCCCGATCGGCCGCCGGCTCGGGCTCTGGCTCGTCCCGATAATCCCCGCTGGACGGGATTCAACGGCCGTCACGCACACCCCTGACAGAGACATCCCAGCAAGCCTCCCGGTGTGAAGTCCCGGTAAAGGCTCGCGCGTACCACGCCACTGTAGACGTTGCCCAGACCCCGGCATTCGCGGGGGTGGCCTCGTGTTGGCACGCTCCGCCGGAAGAGCCGGTCGGCACTCCATTGAGCACTCGTTCGAGCGGCTTCGTATTCACTTGCCGAACGCGGTACGGACCAGTCGGGAGGCGGATACCGACGAGTCCCGGCAGTCTGTAATGACTCGAAAAAACGCACGTACATACGGGGGTAGGCTCGACAACGGCCGGGGCGCCCCGTGCACCGGCAATTCGACATGCGTGACATGTGGAGAGGAGCCCTGACCCAGGGTGAGCACCAAGCCGACCACCACAGACCTCGAGTGGACCGAACTGGACCAGCGGGCCGTGGACACCGCCCGCGTCCTGGCCGCCGACGCCGTACAGAAGGTCGGCAACGGCCATCCCGGTACGGCGATGAGCCTTGCGCCCGCCGCGTACACCCTCTTCCAGAAGGTGATGCGGCATGACCCGGCGGACGCCGACTGGGTCGCCCGGGACCGCTTCGTGCTGTCCGCGGGCCATTCGTCCCTGACCCTCTACACCCAGCTGTACCTGGCCGGCTTCGGCCTGGAGCTGGACGATCTGAAGTCCTTCAGGACGTGGGGCTCGAAGACCCCCGGTCACCCGGAGTACGGCCACACCACGGGCGTGGAGACCACGACCGGCCCGCTCGGCCAGGGTGTCGCCAACGCGGTGGGCATGGCGATGGCCGCCCGCTACGAGCGCGGTCTGTTCGACCCGGAGGCTCCCGCGGGCGAGTCGCCGTTCGACCACTACATCTACTGCATCGCCGGTGACGGCTGCCTCCAGGAGGGCATCTCCGCCGAGGCGTCCTCCCTCGCCGGCCACCAGCGGCTCGGCAACCTGATCCTGCTGTGGGACGACAACCACATCTCGATCGAGGGCGACACCGAGACGGCCGTCTCCGAGGACACCGTCAAGCGCTACGAGGCCTACGGCTGGCATGTGCAGCGCGTCGAGCCGCAGGCCAACGGCGACCTCGACCCGGCCGCGCTCTACGCCGCCCTCCAGGAGGCGAAGGCCGTCACCGACCGGCCGTCGTTCATCGCGATGCGCTCGATCATCGCCTGGCCGGCCCCGAACGCCCAGAACACCGAGGCCGCGCACGGCTCGGCGCTCGGCGACGACGAGGTCGCGGCCACCAAGCGCGTCCTCGGCTTCGACCCCGAGCAGAGCTTCGAGGTCGCCGACGAGGTGATCGACCACACCCGCCAGGCGCTGGAGCGCGGCCGTCAGGCCAAGGCGGAGTGGGAGAAGTCCTTCCAGGAGTGGCGCAACAACAACCCGGAGCGCGCGGCGCAGTTCGACCGCATCAGCAAGGGCGAGCTGCCCGAGGGCTGGGAGTCGGCGATCCCGGTGTTCGAGCCCGGCAAGGGCGTCGCCACCCGCGCCGCGTCCGGCAAGATCCTCCAGGCGCTCGGCCCGGTGCTCCCGGAGCTGTGGGGCGGCTCGGCCGACCTGGCCGGCTCCAACAACACGACGATCGACAAGACGTCGTCGTTCCTCCCGGCGGACAACCCGCTGCCGGAGGCGAACCCGTACGGGCGCACGATCCACTTCGGCATCCGCGAGCACTCCATGGCCGCGGAGATGAACGGCATCACGCTGCACGGCAACACGCGCGTCTACGGCGGCACCTTCCTGGTGTTCTCCGACTACATGCGCAACGCCGTGCGTCTGTCGGCCCTGATGCACCTGCCGGTGACGTACGTGTGGACGCACGACTCGATCGGCCTCGGCGAGGACGGCCCCACCCACCAGCCGGTCGAGCACCTGGCCTCGCTGCGCGCCATCCCGGGCCTGAACGTGGTCCGCCCGGCCGACGCCAACGAGACCGCCATCGCCTGGCGGGAGATCCTCAAGCGCTACACGAAGGTCTTCGGCAAGGGTGCCCCGCACGGACTGGCGCTGACCCGCCAGGGCGTGCCGACGTACGAGCCCAACGAGGACGCCGCCAAGGGCGGTTACGTCCTGTTCGAGGCCTCGACGGGGACGCCCGAGGTGATCCTGATCGCCACCGGTTCCGAGGTGCACGTGGCCGTCGGGGCGCGCGAGCGGCTGGAGGCCGACGGGGTGCCGACGCGGGTCGTGTCGATGCCGTCCGTGGAGTGGTTCGAGGAGCAGGACCAGGGGTACCGGGACAGCGTTCTGCCCCCCGCGGTCAGGGCGCGTGTCGCGGTCGAGGCCGGCATCGGGCTCACCTGGCACAAGTACGTCGGGGACGCCGGTCGGATCGTTTCCCTGGAGCACTTCGGTGCTTCGGCCGACGGCAAGGTCCTTTTCGAGGAGTACGGCTTCACTGCGGAGAACGTGGCCGCGAAGGCGCGGGAATCCCTCGCCGCCGCCCAGCGCTGACGCTCACATACGACACGTAGGAGATGTAATTCCATGACAGACGCACTCAAGCGCCTCTCCGAGGAGGGCGTCGCGATCTGGCTGGACGACCTGTCGCGCAAGCGGATCACGTCCGGCAACCTCGCCGAGCTGATCGACCAGCAGCACGTCGTGGGCGTCACCACCAACCCGTCCATCTTCCAGAAGGCCATCTCGCAGGGCGACGGCTACGACCAGCAGCTGTCGGACCTCGCCGCCCGCAAGGTGACCGTCGAAGAGGCCGTCCGCATGATCACCACGGCGGACGTCCGCGACGCCGCCGACATCCTGCGCCCGGTCTTCGACGCCACCGACGGCCAGGACGGCCGTGTGTCGATCGAGGTCGACCCGCGGCTGGCCCACCACACCAAGCCGACGGTCGCCGAGGCCAAGCAGCTGGCCTGGCTGGTGGACCGGCCCAACACGCTGATCAAGATTCCGGCCACGATGGGCGGCCTGCCGGCCATCACCGAGGTCATCGGCCTCGGCATCAGCGTCAACGTCACGCTGATCTTCTCGCTGGAGCGTTACCGCCAGGTCATGGACGCCTACCTGTCGGGCCTGGAGCAGGCCAAGGAGAAGGGTCTCGACCTCTCCAAGATCCACTCGGTGGCGTCCTTCTTCGTGTCCCGCGTGGACACCGAGATCGACAAGCGGCTGGACGCGCTCGGCACCGACGAGGCCAAGGCCGCCCGCGGCAAGGCCGGCGTCGCCAACGCCCGGCTTGCCTACCAGGCGTACGAGGAGGTCTTCTCCTCGGACCGCTGGCTGGCGCTGGAGAAGGCGGGCGCCAACAAGCAGCGTCCGCTGTGGGCCTCCACCGGTGTGAAGGACCCGGCCTACAAGGCGACCCTGTACGTCGACGAGCTGGTCGCGCCGAACACGGTGAACACCATGCCGGAGGCCACGCTGCAGGCCACCGAGGAGGGCGGCCAGATCCGCGGCAACGCCGTCGCCGGCACCTACGAGCAGGCCCGCGCCGAACTCGACGCCGTCGAGAAGCTCGGGATCTCGTACGACGAGGTGGTGCAGCTGCTGGAGGACGAGGGCGTCGAGAAGTTCGAGGCGTCCTGGAACGACCTGCTGAAGTCGACCGAGGCGGAGCTTCAGCGCCTCGCCCCCTCGGAGGGCTGACATCTTGTCGAGCAGCAACCCGCTGCGTGACCCCGCAGACCGACGGCTCCCGCGTATCGCGGGGCCGTCGGGCCTGGTCATCTTCGGCGTCACGGGCGATTTGTCACGAAAGAAGCTCATGCCCGCCGTGTACGACCTCGCGAACCGGGGTCTGCTGCCGCCGGGGTTCTCGCTGGTCGGCTTCGCCCGGCGCGAGTGGCAGAACGAGGACTTCGCCCAGGAGGTCCACGACGCGGTCAAGGAGCACGCCCGGACCCCCTTCCGGGAGGAGGTCTGGCACCAGCTCATCCAGGGCATGCGGTTCGTCCAGGGCACCTTCGACGACGACGACGCCTTCGAGCGGCTGCGCGACACCATCCAGGAGCTGGACAAGCAGCAGGGCACGGGCGGCAACTTCGCCTTCTACCTGTCGGTGCCGCCGCGCTCCTTCCCTGTGGTCATCCAGCAGCTGAAGAAGCACGGTCTCGCCGACCAGACGGGCGGCTCCTGGCGCCGCGCGGTCATCGAGAAGCCCTTCGGCCACGACCTGAAGTCGGCCGAGGAGCTCAACAAGGTCGTGCACGAGGTCTTCGCCCCGGACCAGGTCTTCCGCATCGACCACTACCTGGGCAAGGAGACCGTCCAGAACATCCTGGCGCTGCGCTTCGCCAACACGATGTTCGAGCCGATCTGGAACCGGTCCTTCGTGGACCATGTGCAGATCACGATGGCCGAGGACATCGGCATCGGCGGCCGGGCGGGCTACTACGACGGCATCGGCGCCGCCCGTGACGTCATCCAGAACCACCTGCTCCAGCTGATGGCCCTGACGGCCATGGAGGAGCCCGCCTCCTTCGACGCGGACGCGCTGGCCGCCGAGAAGACCAAGGTGCTCGGTGCCGTACGGCTGCCGAAGGACCTGGGCCGGGACACCGTGTTCGCGCAGTACGCGGCCGGCTGGCAGGGCGGCGCCAAGGCGGTCGGCTACCTCCAGGAGGAGGGCATCGACGCCAAGTCGAAGACCGACACCTACGCCGCGATCAAGCTGGAGGTCGACAACCGCCGCTGGGCGGGCGTCCCCTTCTACCTGCGCACCGGAAAGCGCCTCGGCCGCCGGGTCACCGAGATCGCGGTGGTCTTCCAGCGGGCGCCGCACTCCCCCTTCGACCACACGGCGACGGAGGAGCTCGGCAAGAACGCGATCGTGATCCGGGTCCAGCCCGACGAGGGCGTCACGGTCCGCTTTGGCTCCAAGGTGCCCGGCACCTCCATGGAGATCCGGGACGTGTCCATGGACTTCGCCTACGGCGAGTCCTTCACGGAGTCCAGCCCGGAGGCGTACGAGCGCCTCATCCTGGACGTCCTGCTCGGCGACTCCAACCTCTTCCCGCGCACGGAGGAGGTCGAGCTGTCCTGGAAGATCCTCGACCCGATCGAGCAGTACTGGGACAAGAACGGCACCCCGGCCCAGTACGCGGCCGGTACCTGGGGGCCCGTCGAGGCGGACGAGATGCTCGAGCGAGACGGACGGAGCTGGCGCCGGCCATGAAGACAGATCTCACGGACACCACCTCCAGCAAGATAAACAAGGCCCTCGTCCAGAGCCGCCGGGCCATCGGCACGCCTGCCGTGGGCATGGTGCTGACGCTGGTCATCGTGACGGACGAGGAGAACGCGTACGACGCGCTCAAGGCCGCCAACGACGCCTCGCGCGAGCATCCCTCGCGCACGCTCGTGGTCATCAAGCGCGTCTCGCGTTCGCCCCGGGACCGCACGAAGTCCCGGCTGGACGCCGAGGTGCGGGTGGGCGCGGACGCGGGCACCGGCGAGACGATCGTGCTGCGGCTGTACGGCGATGTCGTCGCCCACGCCCAGTCGGTGGTCCTGCCGCTGCTGCTGCCGGACGCGCCGGTGGTGGTCTGGTGGCCGGTGAACGCGCCGCTGGACCCGGCCAGCGACCCGCTGGGCGCCCTGGCCCAGCGCCGGGTGACCGACACCTACGCCTCCGAGCAGCCGGTACGGGACCTGGAGGCCCGGGCCGGCGCCTACACCCCCGGCGACACGGACCTGTCGTGGACCCGCATCACGCCCTGGCGCTCGATGCTGGCCGCGGCCCTGGACCAGGTCGTGTGCGAGGTCAAGGGCGTCGAGGTGGAGGGCGAGGAGTTCAACCCGAGCTGCGAGCTGCTGGCGATGTGGCTCGCGGACCGGCTCGATGTCCCCGTGAAGCGGTCGCTGTCGGCGGGCCCCGGTCTGACGGCGGTACGGATGGTCACCGACTGCGGTCCGATCGTGCTGGACCGGGCGGACGGCTCGCTGGCGACGCTCTCCATCGAGGGCCAGCCGGACCGTGCCGTGGCGCTGAAGCGGCGGGACACGGCCGAGCTGATCGCGGAGGAGCTGCGGCGGCTCGACCCGGACGACACCTACGCCTCGGCGCTGAAGTTCGGGGTGGAGCGGCTGAACGCGTCCGCCGCGGAGCCGGTGGCCGAGGAGGGGCCGGTCGCGGTGGAGACTCCCGTGGAGGAGGCCGCGAAAGCCCCCGCCAAGAAGGCCGCGAAGAAGGCACCGGCGAAGCAGGCTCCGGCCAAGAAGGCTCCGACCAAGAAGGCGGCGGCGAAGTGAGCACCCCGCAGCTGGTCGTGCACCACGACAAGGAGCTGATGGCGCAGGCCGCGGCGGCCCGGCTGATCACGAAGATCGTGGACGCCCAGACCTCCCGGGGCTCCGCGTCGGTGGTCCTCACCGGTGGCCGCAACGGCAACGGCGTGCTGGCCGCACTGGCGGCGGCCCCGGCCCGGGACGCGATCGACTGGGGGCGCCTGGACCTGTGGTGGGGCGACGAGCGGTTCCTCCCCGAGGGGGACCCGGAGCGCAATGTCACGCAGGCCCGCAAGGCCCTGCTGGACTCGGTGCCCCTGGCCCCCGAGCGGGTGCACGCCATGCCCGCCTCGGACGGCCCGTACGGCGCCGACCCGGACGCCGCGGCGGCTGCCTACGCCGCCGAACTGGCCCGCGCGGCAGGTCCCGAGAACCATGGCCCGGTCCCCACGTTCGACGTCCTGATGCTGGGCGTCGGGCCGGACACGCATGTGGCGTCGCTGTTCCCGGAACTCCCCGCGGTCCGCGAGACCGAGCGGACGGTGGTCGGCGTGCACGGCGCGCCCAAGCCCCCACCCACCCGGATCACCCTCACCCTCCCGGCGATCCGGGCGGCCCGTGAGGTGTGGCTGCTGGCGGCCGGCGAGGACAAGGCCCAGGCCGCGGCCATCGCCCTGTCGGGCGCGGGTGAGATCCAGGCCCCGGCGGCGGGCGCGTACGGCCGGCAGCGCACCCTGTGGCTGCTGGACACGGCGGCGGCCGGGCAGCTGCCGCGGTCGCTGTACCCGCCGGCATCCGCGTAGGCCGATGAGCGGTGGGGGACGCACGTCCCCCACCGCTCCTCCTACTTCACCGATCCGGCCATGACCCCCTGCACGAAGTGCCGCTGGAAGGCGAAGAAGACGACCACCGGCACGATCAGCGAGACGAACGCGCCCGGTGCCAGCACATCGATGTTGCTGCCGAACTGCCGTATCTGGGACTGGAGTTCCACGGTGAGCGGCTGGGACGAGCTGTCCGCGAAGAGCAGGGCGACCAGCATGTCGTTCCACACCCACAGGAACTGGAAGATGGCGAGGCTGGCGATCGCGGGCCGGCCGACCGGCAGGACGAGCCGGGTGAAGATCCGCCACTCCCCGCCGCCGTCCATCCGCGCGGCCTCCAGCATCTCCTTGGGCATCTCCGCGAAGTAGTTCCGCAGCAGGAACACCGCGAACGGCAGCCCGTAGGCGACGTGGAAGAGCACCACGCCGGGGATCGTGCCGAACAGCCCCAGCTGGCCGAAGAGTTTGGCGACCGGCAGCAGTCCGATCTGCACCGGCACCACCAGCAGCGCCACCACGACGAGGAAGATCGCCTCCCGGCCCGGGAAGTCCAGCCAGGCGAACGCGTATCCGGCGAGCGCCGCGAGCACCACGACCAGCACGGTCGTCGGCACCGAGATCAGCACGGTGTTCCAGAACGCCTGGGTGATGCCCGCGTTCTCCAGCAGCGCCGAGTAGTTGTCGAAGGACAGCTGGCCGGGGCTGGTGAACACCGTCCACCAGCCGCCCGTCGCGGTGTCCTCGGCCGATCTCAGCGAGGACAGCAGCAGCCCGGCGAGCGGGGTGACCCAGACCAGGCCGACCAGGACCAGGAAGGCCTGCACCAGGCCGTTGCCGAGCATCCGGCGGACGGCGTTCATCGCTGACTCCTTCGGAAGCGGCGGAGGTTGAAGACCATGGCGGGCACCACGAGCAGCAGCAGGAGTACGCCGAGGGCGCTGCCGAGGCCCTGGTTGTTGCCGCCGCCGAACGACACCAGCCACATCTGGGTGGCGAGCACGGTGGCGTCCTCCTGCACCGGCCCCGGCGCGATGATGTAGACGAGGTCGAACACCTTCATCACGTTGATCACCAGGGTCACGAAGACCACGGTCAGCACCGGTGCGAGCAGCGGCACGGTGATCCGCCGGAAGATCTGCCACTCGTTGGCGCCGTCCATCCGTGCCGCCTCCAGCGCGTCCCGCGGCAGCGTGGCGAGCCCGGCGCCGATCAGCACCATCGCGAACCCGGTCCAGATCCACAGGTAGGCCCCGATGATCGCGGGGGTCACGAGCACCGGACCGAGCCAGGAGATCCCTTCGTAGGGCGCGGCGAAGTTCGAGGCGGGCAGCCTCAGTTCATAGGCGCCCCGGTCCAGGCCGGTGAACCGGAAGGAGCCGTCGGATGCGGTGGTGGTCGTGGCGGCCGTGCGTCCGTCGCGCACCGCCTCGACGGTGATCTCCGGCAGCCCGCTCTCCCGCCGGTCGACCTTGCCCTCCTCCCCTCCCCCGCCGGGGGTGAAGTCCAGCCAGACGACTCCGCTCAGGTCGCCGGGGGCGGCCTGGCGGGCGGCGGCCGGATGGGCGGGTTCGGCGCCCGCGGGCAGTTCCTTGGGCGGGACGCCGACCAGGCCGAGCGTCACCGCCTCGCCGGTGGAGGCGCTCGTGCGGTACGAGCCGTCCGCTTCCTTGGTCAGGCCCTGCCCGTCGCGGGCGCGGGCCGTCGGGTAGGCGGAGGTGCCGGTGAAGGCGTCGTGCACGGAGACCGCGGCGGCGTTGAGGACGCCCTTGTCGGGGTCCTCGTCGTAGGCGAGCCGGAAGATGATGCCGGCGGCGAGGAAGGACACCGCCATCGGCATGAAGAGCAGCAGCTTGAACGCGGTGGCCCAGCGGACCTTCTCCACCAGCACGGCCAGGATCAGGCCGAGCCCGGTCAGCAGGGCCGGGGCCACCACCACCCAGATCGCGGAGTTGCGGACGGCCTTCAGGGTGGCCGGGTCGCGGAACATCTCGGAGTAGTTCTCGCCGCCGACGAACTCGGCGCCGGAGGCGTCGAAGAAGCTGCGTCCGACGGAGAACAGCACGGGGTAGACGACGAGCGCGCCGAGCAGCAGCAGCGCGGGGAGGACGAAGAGGAGGGCGATGATCCGCCCGCGCCGCCGCAGGCTCCGGGCCCGTGGCGGGAGCGTGGCGGGCGGCGGGGAGCTCGTCTCCTTGACGAGGGTGGCGGTCATGGCGCGTCAGCCCTTGTACGCCTTGGCCGCCGCGGCCTCCAGCTTCGCCGCGGTCGCCTTCGGGTCCGAGGGGTCGCGCAGGAAGTCCTGGAGGATCTTCCACTCGCCGGCGCCCTTGGTGCCGCCGAAGGCGGCAGGCGCCTGGTCGGACATGTCGAAGCGGACCGAGTCCCCGGCGGCGACCAGGGACTTGGCGGTCGCCCGGGTGACCCCGTCGCTGTACGCGGCCGGGTCGAGCTTCTTGTTCGGCGACAGGAAGCCGCCCGCCTCCGCCCACACCGCCGCGGCTTCGGGGGTCGCCAGGAACTCGACAAGCGCCTGGGCCGCCTTCCGGTTCTTGCCGTCCTTCAGGACGACGGCCGCGTCCCCGCCGCTGACGACCGGCGCCTCACCGCCGCCGACCGCCGGGAACGGGAAGAAGTTGGCGTCGTCGCCGATGGATTTGCCGAACTGGTCCTTGGCGACACCGGCCACGAAGTCGCCCTCGTAGACCATGCCGGCCTCCGCCTTCGGCCCGAAGACCTGCTCGACCGAGCCGGGGAAGTCGGTGTTCAGGGCGCCGTCCCGGCCGCCGGCTATCAGCTGCTCGTCCTTGAAGAGCGTGCCGAGAGTGGTGAGGGCCTTCACCACGCTGGCGTCGGTCCACTTCAGCTCGTGCGCGGCGAGCGCGTCGTACTTCTCGGGGCCCGCCTGGGAGAGGTAGACGTTCTCGAACCAGTCGGTGAGCGTCCAGCCGTCCTGCCCGGCGACGGAGAAGGCGGCGAGCCCGGAGTCGGAGACCGTCCGCCCGGCCTCGAGCATCGCGTCGAAGGTGCGCGGCGGCTCGACGCCGGCCTGGTCGAGGGCGTCGGGGCTGTACCAGACGGTCGACTTGTGGGCGGCCTTGAAGTACAGGCCGTAGAAGGTGCCGTCGACGCTGCCGTACGTCTTCCAGACCTTCGCGAAGCCGGAGTCGACGGCGCTCTCGGTCTTCTTCGACAGCGGCTCGAGCCAGCCCTGCTCGGCGAACTGCTTCAGGACGCCGACCTGCGGGACCATCACGACGTCGGGGGCGTTGCCGCCCTCGATCTTGCTGCCGACGACCGTGGAGACGTTGTCGCCGGTGGACATGAACTGGGTCTTGGCGCCGGTCTTCTCGGTGAAGGCGTCGAGCACCTTCTGGAAATTCTTCTGTTCGCTGCCGGACCAGACCCCGGCCACGGTGGCCGTCTGGCCGCTGAGCGCCTGGTCGCCGCCGCCGGCCGTGACGGGTCCGCCGCCGCAGGCGGTGGCGCCGAGCGCGAGGGTGAGGGCGGTGCAGCTCATGAGCAGGGTGGAGCGTCGTCGCATCATCGTTGATGTCCCTTCGGGGGATGGGGAGTTGACGGAGAACTCAGAGGTCGCCGATCCACCAGGCGGCGGTGGCGCCGGGCAGTACGCCGGCCGGGCAGGGGCCGCTGGACAGCAGCGGGGTGCCGGAGACCGGCGGGGGGGCGGGGGCGGTGCCGAAGTTGACGGCGCAGACCACCCCGTCGCCGCGGGTGAAGGCGAGAACGCCGGGCGCGCTGTCCAGCCAGTGCAGCTCGCCCTCGCCCAACTGGGGCAGTGAGGACCGCAGTTGGAGGCCGTCGCGGTACAGGTGCCAGAAGGAGCGGGTGTCGGCGAGGGCCCGGTCGGTGGCGTACTCGGCGAAGTACGACGGCTGCGGCAGCCAGGGCTTGGCGCCCTCGACGCCCGAGGTGAAGCCGAACGGCGAGGCCTGTCCCGACCAGGGCAGCGGCACCCGGCAGCCGTCCCTGATCCGGGCGCGGTTCCCGGTGCGCCGGAAGATCGGGTCGGTGAGCACGTCGTCGGGCAGATCGACGACCTCGGGAAGCCCCAGCTCCTCGCCCTGGTAGATGTACGCGGCCCCGGGCAGCGCCAGCATCAGCAGCGCGGCGGCGCGGGCGCGGGCGGCGCCGAGGCCGCTGCCCTCGGTGGCGGGTTCGCCGTAGCGGGTGACGGTGCGGACCTGGTCGTGGTTGTTGAGGACCCAGGTGACCGTCGAGCCGGTGCCGGCGATGTCCTGCATGGCCTCGGAGATGACCTTGCGGAAGGCGTCCGCGTCCCAGGGGGCGCCGAGCAGGTCGAAGAAGAAGGCCTGGTGGAGTTCGTCCGGGCGGACGTACAGGGCGTGTTCGCGGGCGGTCGGCACGGAGACCTCGCCGACCAGGAGCCGGTCGTGGCCGTCGCGGGCGGCGTACTCCTCGCACACGGCCCGCCACCGGCGCCACACCTCGTGCACCTCGGGCTGGTTCCAGGCGAGCGGGTTGACCGAGTCGCGGGTGCGGGCGTCGGCCTCGGGGTCGTCCGAGTCGGGCAGGTCCGGGTGCTTGAAGAGTCCGGCGGCGACGTCGATGCGGAAGCCGTCGACGCCCCGGTCGAGCCAGAAGCGCAGCACCTGGTCGAACTCGGCGCCGATCTCGGGGTTGCGCCAGTTCCAGTCGGGCTGCTCGGGCGCGAACATGTGCAGGTACCACTGGCCGTCCTCGACCCGGGTCCAGGCCGGGCCGCCGAACATCGAGTGCCAGTTGTTGGGCGGCTCGGCGCCGTCCGGGCCGCGGCCGTCGGCGAAGTGGAAGCGGGCGCGGGCCGCGCTCCCGGGCTCGGCGGCGAGGGCCTCACGGAACCACGGGTGCTCGCTGGAGCAGTGGTTCGGGACGATGTCCAGCAGCACCTTGACGCCGAGCCGCCGGGCGGCCGCCATCAGCAGGTCGAACTCGGCGAGGTCGCCGAAGAGGGGGTCGACGTCCCGGTAGTCGGCGACGTCGTAGCCGTGGTCGTGCTGCGGCGAGGGATAGAAGGGGCTCAGCCAGATCCCGTCGACGCCGAGCTTCTTCAGATACGGCAGTCCGGCCCGGACCCCGGCGAGATCGCCGACGCCGTCGCCGGTGCTGTCCAGGAAGCTGCGGACGTACACCTGATAGATCACCGCGTCACGCCACCAGCGGTACTTACTCAACATGTATGCATGTTAGGTAGGCGTGTCCGAGCGGTGTCAATGAAAAGAACAGGAGTTACCGTTGGGTTGGGGTGCGAAATAGGGACTTACCGGTCCATGCTGAACCCAGATGAGATGCTCGCGTTACCTAACAAGTAACTAGCAGAGCTACGGAACTACCGACCGGAGACGGCGGCCAGCTCGCGCGCCAGTCTCCGCACCGCCGCCTCGGGCGTGCTGCGCCCGGTCATCGCGTCCCGCACCACCGCCTGCACCACAAGGCTGACCTGGTCGTAGCGCGGGCTCTTGGGGCGCGGGGCGGCCGTGAGCACGCTCTCGCGCAGGGTCGGGAGGTAGGGGAACTCCCGGATCAGCGCGGGATCCTCGTACAGCTCCGCCCGCACCGGCGGCAGCGCGCCGCGCGTGAGCACCTGGCGCTGGACGCGCTCACTGGTCAGGTACGCCATCAGACGCGCGGCGGAGTCGGGGTGCCGGGCATGGGTGCTCACGGCCAGATTGGAGCCGCCGAGCACACTGGTCCCCGGCCCGTCGGGGCCCGGCAACGGCACCGCGCCGACCTTCCCGGCGACCGGCGAGCCCTCGGCCGAGGCGACGACATAGGCGTAGGGCCAGTTGCGGAGGAACAGCAGACGCCCGTCCTGGAAGGCCTGCTTGGACTCCTCCTCCTTGTAGGCCAGCGCCCGCCGGGGGATCCAGCCCTCGCGCACCCCGCGCGCCAGGAAGCCGATGCCCTCGCGCGCGGCGGCCGAGTCCACGGTGACGCGCTCGCCCTCACCGCCGAGGATGGAACCGCCCGCCGAGTAGACGGCCTCGGCCGCGTTGACGGTGAGCCCTTCGTAGGGCAGGAACTGGCCGGCGTACCCGTCGAGCCCGTGCTCGGGGGCGACGGTCTTCGCGAGCCGCTCCAGCTCGGCCCAGGTGCGCGGCGGCTCGACGCCTTCCTCGGCGAGGACGTCCTTGCGGTACAGGAGCAGGCCGGCGTTGGTCACGTAGGGGACGGCGTAGAGCCGGCCGTCGTAGGTGGCCGTGTCGACGACCGGGCGCAGGAAGGTCCCCAGCGGGAAGCGGTCGCGGGGCAGCGGCCTGATCCAGCCCGCCGCCGCGAACTCGGAGGTCCAGTTCACGTCGATGTTCAGCACGTCGAACCGGCCCCGGCCGCCGTCCCGGAGATCGGTGGCCATCTGGGCGTGGGTCTCGTCGGCGGAGTCGGGCAGCTCGACGAGGGTGACCCGTTCCCCGGGGTGCGTGCGGTTCCAGCCCTCCAGCAGGGGGCCGAGATAGCCGGTGAGATCACCGGCGGTGGCCAGGGTGAGCGGTCCGCGGCCGGTACCGTCCGCGTCGCCGCCGCCGACGCCGGAGGCCGCGTAACCGGTCATCACCACGAGCAGAACGAGGAGGCCCCTACCGGCGGCGTGGATCCACCGCATAGGTTCCTCCCTGTACAACCGGCACGGGCATCGTCGCCCGGGACAAGGGCCATGTATACCTGTTAGGTATGCGCGATACTAGGGCCTGTCGCACATTACCGAGGCCCGAGGAGGACAGCACGAGTGCGCCTGCCCCTCCTGGCACTCCTCGCGCGCGGCCCCGCCCACGGCTACGAGCTCAAGCAGGACCTTGAGCAACTGCTGGGCTCGGCGTACCCTCAGCCGAACGTCGGCCAGATCTATGTCACCCTCGGCCGCCTCGAGAAGTCGGGACTGATCGAGGGCGAGGACGTCGAACAGTCCAGCCGGCCCAACAAGAAGGTCTACCACCTCACCGACGCCGGGCGGGAGGCGCTGAGCGCCTGGTTCGAGGAGACCGAGGACGAGCCGCGGGTGCGGGACGAGTTCTTCATGAAGCTGGCCCTCGCCCCCCGGACCCACCTCGCCGACCCGATCGCCCTCATCAACAAACAGCGGCGCCAGTACCTCACCACCATGCGCAACCTCTCCAAGCTGGCTGCCGCCGAAGACCGCGACAACCGCATCGCCCATCTGCTGATCGAGGGCGCGATGCTGCATCTCCAGGCCGATCTCGACTGGCTGGAGCGCTGCCAGGAAGAACTGGAGGAGCTGGAATGAGCGACGGTCCCGCTCCTGCGCCGCACGCCGACGGTCCCGGTTCCGTGCCGCACGCCGACGGCCCCGCCCCCGTGCTGCGCGCCGAGGGCCTGGCCAAGACGCACTACGGCGAGGGCGCCCCGGCGCATGCTGTGCGCGGCGTCGACCTGTCCGTGGCACGCGGCGAGTTCACCGCGATCACCGGCCCGTCCGGGGCCGGGAAGTCGACGCTGCTGCACCTGCTGGGCGGTCTGCAACGGCCGGACAGCGGCAGCATCCGCCTGGACGGCGTGGCCACGGACACCTGGAGCGAGGCCCGCTGGGCCGTCGAGCGCAGGAAGCGCATCGGGATCGTCTTCCAGTTCTTCAACCTGGTCTCGAACCTGTCCGTCGCCGACAATGTCGAACTGCCCGCCCTGCTCGCCGGCGTCCCGCCGAAGAAGGCCCGCGCCGAGCGCGAGGAGCTGCTGGCCGAGCTGGGTCTCGCGGGCAAGGAGCGCAGCATGCCGGGCGAGCTGTCCGGCGGCGAGCAGCAGCGGGTCGCGCTCGCCCGCGCCCTGGTCAACCATCCCCCGCTGCTGCTCGCCGACGAGCCCGCGGGCAGCCTCGACAGCAAGGGCACCCGCGAGGTGATGCGGCTGCTGTCCCGCTTCCACCAGCGCGGCCAGACGATCCTGCTGGTCACGCACGACGCCCGGCTCGCGAGCGCCGCGGACCGGGTGATCAGCTTCTTCGACGGGCGCATAGCCGACGACGCGACGCTCGCCGACGACACCCCGCCGCGCCGCGCCGGCATATCCGGCGTGCTGGAACTCAGGGACTGACATGCGGGCGTACGACGATCCCCGGGGCCTGAGCCGGACGCACGCCGGTCGTGGCACTTCCGTACGCCGGAGCCCGGGGACCGGCATGCAGGCCCACGACCGTCCTCAAGGGGTCTGAGCCGCATGCGAGCCACCCTGCGCTGGGCGCAGTCCGATCTGCGCACGCACCGCGGCGAGGCCCTGTTCCTGGTCCTCGCCACCGCGGGCGTCGTCGCCTCCCTGCTGCTGGCCACGGCCCTGTTCGGCTACGCCACCAACCCCTGGCAGCGCGTCTTCACCCAGTCCCGCGGCGCCCACGTCTGGCTGCACACGGAACCCTCCGCCGACGCGGGCCGGCTGACCGCCCTCGACGGTGTCGCCTCCGTCGCCGGCCCCTACCCCACCGCCCCGGCCACCCTCGCCTCCCGCGGCGCCCGCGCCTCGGTCGAGCTGCGCGGCACCCCCGAACAGCCCGCCGTCGGCCGTCCGCTGCTCACCTCCGGGCACTGGCTGGACCCGGCCACCCCCGACGGTGTCGTGCTGGAATCCCGCCTCGCCCGCACCCTGCTCGCCGCCCCCGGGGACACCCTCACCCTGCCCGGCACCGCGCGGACCCTCACCGTCCTCGGCGTCGCCGACAGCGCGGAGCCCCGCTACCGGCCCGGTGAACGGCCCGGACTGGTCTGGGCCCTGCCGTCCGCCGTGCCCGATCCGAGCGGCCAGGTCACCGGCCTGCGCCTGACCGACCCCGAGGACACCGACTACGCCGTCCAGCGCGCCGTCACCGAGCTGGGCGCGGGCGCGGTCGGCGAGGTCACCACCTGGCAGCAGGCCCGCGCCGAGGAGCAGGGCGACAACCGGCTGCTCGGCCAGGTGCTGGGCCTGTTCGGCCTCGGTGCCCTGCTCGCCGCCGGACTCGCCGTGCACGGCGCGATCGGCACCCGCATCCGCGGCCATCTGCGGGACATCTCGATCCTGAAGGCCATCGGCTTCACCCCGGGCCAGGTCGTCCGCGTCTACCTCCTCCAGCACCTCGCCTACGCCCTGCTCGGCGCCGTCTTCGCGGTCGCGCTCACCGAGGCCCTGGGCAACCGCCTTCCCGGCCGCCTCGGCGACGCGGTCGGCGTGTGGCAGGGCCTGCCGGGACACGCGGTGGCCCTGTTCGCGGTGCCGGCCTGCGCGGTCCTGCTGATCGCCGCGACCACCGGCCTCGCGGCCTGGCGGGCGGGCCGGGTGCCTCCGGTGCCGGTCCCGCGGCCGGCGGCTCCGGCCGGCGGCGGTCTGTCGGCACCGGTCCGGCGCATGCTGGGGCTACGGCTGTCCCCCGCGCTGGTGCTGGGCTGGCACACCGCGTTCGCCCGCCGGCCGCGCACCCTCGCCACCGTCGCCCGGCTCGCGCTGCCGCTGCTGCTGATCGTCGTGGCGCTCAGCGCGTGGAGCACCATCGACCGCTTCCAGCACCGCCCGGAGCAGATCGGCCTGCCCACCGCGCTCACCGTCCACACGGACTCCGGCATCGGCGCCCGCGACGCCCGCGCGCTGCTGGACCAGGAGCCGCAGGTCGCCGCGGTCCACCCGGGCGTCGAGGTCGCGGCGCTGGTCCCGGGCCAGACCTCCACGATCGCGCTGCGCGGCCTCGGCACCCGGGAGGACCCCTACCCCCATGCCCTCGCCGAGGGCCGCCCGCCGAGCGGCCGGGACGAGGCGGTGGCCGGGCAGGGGCTGCTGAACCTGCTGGACGCGCGGGTCGGGGACTGGGTCCGGATGACCGTCGGCGACCAGCCGCAGATCCTGCACATCGTCGGCCGCAGCATCGAACCGGAGAACGCCGGACGGGTCATTTCGACCTCGCTGGACACCCTGCGGGAGAACGACCCCGGCCTCACCCCGACCCGCTGGGAACTCCGGCTGCGGCCGGGCGCGGACCCGGCCGAGGTCGCGGACCGGCTGACCGCGGCCGGGCGCGGGCACCTGGACGTGCACACCGTGCCCAACCCCGCCGACGGCCTCTCCCCCCTGCGCGCGGTCGTGGTCGGCCTGATCACCGTGCTGGCGCTGATCGGGCTGATCGAGCTGCTGACGGCCATCGGCGGCATGGTCCGGGAGAGCGAACGGGATCTGCTGGCGCTGAAGGCGATCGGGCTCTCGCCCCGGCAGATCACGGGGATCACGGTGATGGCGACGGCGTGCACGGCCCTGGCCGCGGTGCTCGTCGCCACGGCCCTGGGGGCGCCCCTCGGGCGGTGGCTGATCGACGCCCAGGGCAGCTCGAGCGGCATCGGGGCCGGCATAGCGGACGGCCCGTCCGCCGCTCTGCTGCTGGCGTTCGGCACGGCGGCGGTGGCGGGGTCGGCTGCGCTTGCCGCGCTTCCGGCGGCCCGGGCCGCCCGGCGCCGGCTGACGGACACGTTGAGCGCCGTGGCCTGACGTCACCCGCGGGGCGTCATCCCCCGTAGGGCCGGTACGGGGGATGCCCGTGCGGAGGAACGTACGGCGGCGGAGTCGGCGGCATCGGTGGGATCACCGGCGGCACTGTCGCCGGATGCGCGTCCAGCCGGATGCCGTAGTACCGCTTCAGCCGCCCCATCTCCAGCAGCGCGATGCTCGTGACGGTCACCGGCGCGCCCAGGATGAACAGGATGCCCATCGCCAGGCCGAGGCCGTGCAGATCGCCCGTGAGGAGATCCGGGACGGCCATCAGCCAGGTCGTGACCGTGGCGAGCAGCGGCGGCAGGCAGCGGTGCACGGCGGCCGTGCCGAAGAAGTTCCCGGAGACCCGGAAGGCGCCCGCGGCGACGAAGCCGGTCATCCAGAGCGCCGCGAGGCCGAACGGCAGCATCAGGATGCCCCCGATCGCCGCCGACAGCTGGAACAGCAGCACCGTCGTGACGACCGAGCCGATGAACAGCAGCAGCAGCTTCAGCGAGTTCATCAGCGGCCGCCGCACCAGCCGCCAGTTGCCCGCGCGCCGCCAGCGGTAGAGCATCACACCGACCGTGAGCGGGGTGATCAGCAGCAGTACCGCGGACGCGGTCAGCGCGTTCTCCAGGACCTCGTCGAAGGCGAACCCGCCCTCGACGAAGGTGTAGACGCCCACCGCCGCGACCGCCCCGGCGATGATCCTGATCTTTTTCAGGGCCTCGACGGACGCATCGAGCGAGGCCGGTATCCAGCGCGGATGGAACATCGCCCGCGCCACCCGCTGCGGCTTGAGAAAGTCCCGCGCGGTCAGCGTACCGTCGGTCCAACTCCCGTGTGGGATGGTCACGTTGCACTCCCCCGAGTGATCGTTTCCTTGATCGTCGGGGGAGTCTAGTCGAAGCGGGCGACGCTCCGCCGCCCGCTTTCCGGCTCACCGGCCGCGCAGCTCCCGGTACTTGGCGACCAGCGCCTTCGAGGACGCGTCCAGACCGGGGACCTCGGCGCCCTCGGTGAGGGCGGGTTCCACGCGCTTGGCGAGGACCTTGCCGAGTTCGACGCCCCACTGGTCGAAGGAGTCGATGTTCCACACGGCGCCCTGGACGAACACCTTGTGCTCGTAGAGGGCGATCAGCTGGCCGAGCGCCGACGGGGTCAGCTCACGGGCGAGGATCGTGGTCGTCGGGTGGTTGCCCTGGAAGGTCTTGTGGCTGACCAGCTCCTCGGGCACCCCCTCGGCACGCACCTCCTCGGGAGTCTTGCCGAAGGCCAGCGCCTGGGTCTGGGCGAAGAAGTTCGCCATCAGCAGGTCATGCTGCGCCTTCAGTTCCTCGCTCAGCTCGGCGACCGGCTCGGCGAAGCCGATGAAGTCTGCCGGGATGAGCTTGGTGCCCTGGTGGATCAGCTGGTAGTAGGCGTGCTGTCCGTTGGTGCCGGGCGTGCCCCACACCACGGGCCCGGTCTGCCAGTCCACGGGGTTTCCGTCGCGGTCCACCGACTTGCCGTTGGACTCCATGTCGAGCTGCTGGAGGTAGGCGGTGAACCGGGACAGGTAGTGGCTGTAGGGCAGCACGGCGTGCGACTGGGCGCCGAAAAAGTTGCCGTACCAGATGCCCAGCAGGCCCAGCAGCAGCGGGGCGTTGGCCTCGGCGGGGGCGCTCCTGAAGTGGTCGTCGACCAGCCGGAAGCCGTCGAGCAGCTCCCGGAAGTTGTCGGGGCCGATGGCGATCATCAGGGACAGGCCGATTGCGGAGTCGAACGAGTAGCGCCCGCCGACCCAGTCCCAGAACCCGAACATGTTCGCCGTGTCGATGCCGAACTCCGCGACCTTCTCGGTGTTCGTCGACAGCGCCACGAAGTGCTGGGCGACCGCTTCCTGGCCGGCGTTCAGCTCGCCCAGCAGCCAGTTGCGCGCCGAGGTGGCGTTGGTGATCGTCTCGATGGTGGTGAAGGTCTTGGAGGCGATGACGAACAGCGTCTCCGCGGCGTCCAGGTCGCGGGTGGCCTCGTGCAGGTCGGCGCCGTCGACATTGGACACGAACCGGACCGTCAGCTCGCGGTCGGTGAACGCGCGCAGCACCTCGTACGCCATCGCCGGGCCGAGGTCGGAGCCGCCGATGCCGATGTTGACGACATTGCGGATGCGCTTGCCGGTGTGTCCGGTCCAGGCGCCGGAGCGGACCCGGTCGGCGAAGTCGCTCATCCGGTCCAGGACGGCGTGCACGCCCGGGACGACGTTCTCCCCGTCGACCTCGATCACCGCGTCCCGGGGGGCGCGCAGCGCGGTGTGCAGCACCGCCCGGTCCTCGGTGACGTTGATCTTCTCACCGCGGAACATGGCGTCGCGCAGCCCGAACACATCGGTGGCGGCGGCCAGCTCACGCAGCAGGCGCAGCGTCTCGGCGGTGACGAGGTGCTTGGAGTAGTCGATGTACAGGTCGCCGACCTGGAGTGCGTAGCCGGTGCCGCGGCCGGGATCGGCGGCGAACAGCTCGCGCAGTGCGACCTCGCCGAGTTCCTCGCGATGCTTGGCCAGAGCGGTCCATTCGGGTGTCTGGTTGAGCCTGGTACGGCCGTCTTGGTTCATCTCGGACTTCAGCCTTCTTTCGTACCTGTCCCCGCTGTTCCCAACCTAATTGATCAGCGGGAGACATGAGCTGTCGTGCTGTCGTCGTGCGGGGCAACACCACATACGTCCACCTTGCGTACAGGTATCAGCGCGATGACCGACAGGACGAAGAACGCGGCCGCCAGCAGCGCCGGGCTGTTGAGTCCCCAGGCGGTGGCGACGACCCCGCCGAGCAGTGCGCCGAGCGGCGCCCCCGCGACGGCGAGGGTCCGGAACGCCGAAGACACCCGGCCCAGCAGGGGGGCCGGACTGCGCTGCTGCATCAGCGTCGTGGTGTTGACGTTCCACACCATGCCCATGAGCCCGAACACGGCCAGCGCGAGGGCCAGGGCGGCCGGATGGCGGATCGTGCCCATCACCACCAGCGCGCCGGTCTGCACGATGCCCGCGAGCAGCACCGCCCGCAGTCGCCCCACCCGGGCGACCAGCGCGCCACCCGCCGGCCCGCCGAGCAGGCTGCCGGCCGTGTACGCCGTCATGGCCACCGCGTATCCGGTGGCGCCCGCCTCCAGCCAGCCCGTCACCAGCAGCACCAGCGTGGCGATGAGAGCGCCCATGCCGATGTTGCACAGGGCGGTGGCGGCGCACAGACCGCGCAGGGCCCGGTCCTGCCACAAGGTGCGCAGTCCTTCGGCGATGTCCCGGCGCAGGGTGCTGCCCGCCGGTCCGGGCGCTCGCGCGGGCGGTTCGGTCCGCAGCGAGGCGACCAGCGCGGCCGCCAGCAGGAAGGTGACCGCGTCGGCCACGAAGGGCGCCGCCGCTCCGGCCGCGATCAGCACCGGTACGACCGGGGCACCCAGCAGGCCGCCGGCCAGGCGCTGCCCGATCATCAGACGGGCGTTGGCGCCGCCCAGTTCGGCGCGGTCGACCAGGGCCGGCAACAGGGCGGTCGAGGCGTTGTCGAAGAGGGTCTGCAGCGTGGTCAGGGCGAAGGCCAGTCCGATCAGCAGGGCGATCGAGGCATGTCCCGAGGCGACGGCCACCGCGAATCCGGCGACCAGCAGCCCGCGTACCGCGTCGACGATCCACATCGCGCGCCGCTGGTCCACCCGGTCGGCGACGGCGCCGCCCAGCAGGCCGAAGACGAGCCAGGGCAGATAGCCGCAGGCGGTGACCGCGGCGATGAGCAGCGGGCGGTCCGTCAGCGTGGCGGCGAGCAACGGCAGCGCGGCCGTGCGCAGGGCGTCGCCGAAGCTGGAGAGCACGGCGGCACTCCACAGCCGCCCGAAACCCCCGCGCCAGGCCGGCGCGCTCTCGTCCCCCGACTCGACCGCCGCCACGGCTCCCCCTCACGATTCACCAGCTGCATCACGACCGCTGAAGCACCGATCGATGCACAAACCGTAAAGGGCACCACTGACAATCGGCCGGGGCGCGAAGGCGCGGGCCGCGAAACAGCTTCGGCCAGGCACCGTCCGGTGCCTGGCCGTTCCTGAAGTCCTAGATCTCGCCGCGCAGTTTGGCGAGCGCCTCGGCGAGAATCGCCTCGCCGTCCGCGTCGCTGCGCCGCTCCCGGACGTACGCCAGGTGCGTCTTGTAGGGCTCGGTACGCGGCGGGTCCGGCGGGTTGTCCCGGTCCTGCCCTGCGGGGAAGCCGCAGCGCGGGCAGTCCCAGGTGTCGGGGACCTGCGCGTCGCTGGCGAAGCTGGGCTGGGTCTCGTGCCCGTTGGAGCACCAGAAGGAGATGCGCAGCCGGGGCGCGGACTCGCCACGCTCGGCCTCGCCCATCGGCCCCGCCCCGACCCGGCTTCCTCGGATCGCGTTGCCACTTGCCACGGTCGTAACTCCCTGCGTGATGGTGCCGCGAAGCGAGTCGGCGTTTCGCTTCGTTGCGAGCGCCTCAGTCTACGTAAGGCCCAACGCGCGTCCAGTGCTTGGAGTTACAGCCCCCACACCTAGACGCAAGCCCCATGATAGGCGGCGCTCAGCTGCGCGTACCGAACATGGGGCCTTACGTACGGAATGTGCGTGCCGGTCAGTTGTTCACCTTCATCAGGAGGGCGAGCACGACAATGCACGCGAACCAGAGCAGACCGACCACCACGGTGATCCGGTCGAGGTTGCGCTCGGCGACCGAGGAGCCGCCGACGGACGACTGCATGCCGCCACCGAACATGTCGGAGAGGCCGCCGCCCTTGCCCTTGTGCATCAGCACCAGCAGCATCAGCAGACCGCTGAAGACGATCAGGGCGATCGAGAACCCCATAACCACGGCTGGACCAACTTCCTCGGATCTGGATGGACGACAGGGGCACAGCCACCGGGCTGTGCCCCCGCAAGGGTACGACGGATCGCCGCTACCGCATACTTACTGGTCGCGGAAGCGCACGATCTTGACGAACTCGTCGGCGTCGAGCGAGGCGCCGCCGACCAGCGCGCCGTCGATGTCGGCCTGCGCCATGATCTCGGCGACGTTGCCGGACTTGACCGAGCCGCCGTACTGGATGCGGACCTTGTCGGCCAGCTCCTGGGTGTACAGCTCGGCGAGCTTGGCGCGGATGGCGGCGCAGACCTCCTGGGCGTCCTCGGCGCCACAGACCTTGCCGGTGCCGATGGCCCAGACGGGCTCGTAGGCGATCACCACGGTCTCGGCCTGCTCGGCCGGGAGGTCCTTCAGACCGCCCTCGACCTGGGCGAGGGTGTGGCCGACGTGGTTGCCCGCCTCGCGGACGTCCAGCTCCTCGCCGACGCACAGGATCGGGGTCAGGCCGTGCTTGTAGGCGGCCTTGACCTTGGCGTTGACGATCTCGTCGGTCTCGTCGTGGTACTGGCGGCGCTCGGAGTGGCCGACGGCCACGAACGTGCACTTCAGCTTCGCCAGCATCGCGCCGGAGATCTCGCCGGTGTAGGCGCCGGAGTCCTGGGCGGAGATGTCCTGGGCGCCGTACTTGATCTTCAGCTTGTCGCCGTCGACCAGGGTCTGCACGGAGCGCAGGTCGGTGAAGGGCGGCAGGACGGCGACCTCTACGGCCTCGTAGTCCTTGTCGGCCAGGGCGAAGGCGAGCTTCTGGACGTGGGCGATGGCCTCGAGGTGGTTGAGGTTCATCTTCCAGTTGCCCGCCATCAGCGGCGTACGGGTGGTCATTGAGGGTCAGTCCTCCAGTGCGGCGAGGCCGGGGAGCGTCTTGCCCTCGAGGTATTCGAGGGAGGCGCCGCCGCCGGTCGAGATGTGGCCGAATGCGGTCTCGTCGAAGCCGAGCGTACGCACGGCCGCGGCGGAGTCTCCGCCGCCGACGACGGTGAAGCCGTCCGAGTCGACGAGGGCCTGGGCGACCGCCTTGGTGCCCTCGGCGTAGTCGGGGTGCTCGAAGACGCCCATGGGACCGTTCCAGAAGACGGTCGCCGCGTCGGCGAGCTTGCCGGCGTAGAGCTCACCGGTCTTCGGGCCGATGTCCAGGCCCATCTGGCCCTCGGGCATCCGGTCCGCGTCGACGGCCGTGTGCTCGGAGGCCGCCTTCGCCTTCAGGTCCGGGAAGGCCGGGGAGACCACGACGTCGACCGGGAGCACGAGCTCGACGCCCAGCTTCTCGGCGCGCTCCAGGTACTCGGTGACGGCCGGGATCTGGTCCTCCTGGAGCAGCGAGCTGCCGACCTCGTAGCCCTTGGCCTTGAGGAAGGTGAAGGCCATGCCGCCGCCGATGAGGATGCGGTCGGCCTTGCCGAGCAGCTGGTCGATGACGGCCAGCTTGTCGGAGACCTTGGAGCCGCCGAGAGCCACGGCGTAGGGCCGCTGGACGTCGTCGGTGAGCTTCTTCAGGACGCCGACCTCGGTGGCGATGAGGTGGCCGGCGTAGTGCGGCAGCTTGCCCGGGAGGTCGAACACGGAGGCGTGCTTGCGGTGCACGGCGCCGAAGCCGTCGCCGACGTAGACGTCCGCGAGGTCGGCCAGCCGGTCGGCGAAGGCGGCGCGCTCGGCGTCGTCCTTGGCGGTCTCGCCGGCGTTGAAGCGCAGGTTCTCGATGACGGCGACCCGGCCGTCGGCGAGGCCCGCGACGACGGCCTGGGCGGACTCGCCGACGGTGTCGGTCGCGAACGCCACCTCCGCGCCGAGGAGTTCACCGAGCCGGGCGGCGGCCGGGCCGAGGGAGAAGGCGGGGTCCGGGGCACCCTTGGGGCGGCCCAGGTGGGAGGCCACGACCACGCGGGCGCCCGCCTCGGCGAGCGCCTTGACGGTGGGCAGGACGGCGCGGATGCGGCCGTCGTCGGTGATCGTGGTGCCGTCCAGCGGCACGTTGAGGTCGGCGCGGACGAAGACCCGCTTGCCGGTGACGCCTTCGGCGAGGAGTTCGTCGATCGTCTTCATTGAGAGGGCTCCCGAGAAGTGTGCGTGATGCTCGTGATCCTAAGAGGGCCGGCCGGTACGTGACACAGGGCCCGGGCGGCGCGTCCCTGCGCCGCCCGAGCCCTGCTGTCACATCGAAGTGCCTGCTCCGGGGATCAGAGCTGGTTGCCGACGAAGACCGTGAGGTCGACGAGGCGGTTGGAGTAGCCCCACTCGTTGTCGTACCAGCCGAGGATCTTCACCGACTTGCCCTCCTGGACCATGGTCAGGGAGGAGTCGAAGGTGCAGGAGGCCGGGTCGCTGACGATGTCGGAGGAGACGATCGGGTCCTCCGTGTAGGACAGGTAGCCCTGCAGTTCGCCCTCGGCGGCCTTCTTGAACGCGGCGTTGACCTCGTCCTTGGTGACCTCGCGCTCCAGCTCCACCACCAGGTCGGTGGCCGAACCGGTCGGGACCGGGACGCGCATCGCGATGCCGTCGAGCTTGCCCTTCAGCTTGGGCAGGACCAGGGCGGTGGCCTTGGCGGCACCCGTCGTGGTCGGGATGATGTTCTCGGCGGCGGCACGGGCGCGGCGCAGGTCCTTGTGCGGGAAGTCCAGGATGCGCTGGTCGTTCGTGTACGCGTGCACCGTCGTCATCAGACCCTTGACGATGCCGAAGTTCTCGTCGAGGACCTTGGCCATCGGCGCCACACAGTTGGTGGTGCAGGAGGCGTTGGAGATGACGTGGTGGTTCGCCGCGTCGTACTTGTCCTGGTTGACGCCCATCACGATGGTGATGTCCTCGTCCGAGGCCGGAGCCGAGATGAGGACCTTCTTGGCGCCACCGGCGATGTGCTTCTCGGCGTCGGCCTTCTTCGTGAAGATGCCCGTCGACTCGATGACGATGTCGACGCCCAGCTCGCCCCACGGGATGTCCGCGGGGTTGCGCTCGGACAGGACCTTGATGGTGCGGCCGTCGACCGTGATCGTGTCGGCGGTGTGGGTGACCTCCTGCTTGAGGCGGCCCAGAATCGTGTCGTACTTCAGCAGATGCGCGGTGGTTGCGGTGTCACCCAGGTCGTTGACAGCCACGATCTCGATGTCAGCGCCCTGCTCCAGCAGTGCGCGGAAGTAGTTGCGACCGATACGACCGAAGCCGTTGATTCCTACGCGGATCGTCACGAACCGATCTCCTCGTTGGTACGCCGGCCATGCGGTGCCGGCGAGCTGTATTTGGGATGTCCCCGACCGCCTACGACCCTACCTCTCTGCGGCCCCCGAGGTGACATCGAGATGCCCCATACACGGGCAGGCGGTCCGTACCCGCCAGTAGGGGTACGGACCGCCCTCGCGCCCTAGCCCGGCGTCATCCCGCGATCACGGAGTGTCGAGAGAGGTGAGGGCCTTGCCGATCAGCGCCGCACGGTCGGCCGGGGCGACGAGGTGCTCCAGGCCGAAGCCGAGCAGCACGGTGTCGTCCGTGGTGACCGCGCCGTACGTCTGGAAGAGCAGGCCGGCCCGCGCCCAGTCCTTGACGACCGCGGGGCTGCCCGCGGGCGGGCCCGGGACGCTCCAGGCGCCCAGCGACGTCTCGAAGCCCTCGGTCTCGACGGCGGTGCCGCCGATCACGACCGAGGCGTTGTCGACGAGGACCCCACGGCCGCCCGAGCCGGGGTCGCTGATGTAGCCGAGCGAGACCTCCACGGTCCGGCCCGCGTAGGCGGACAGGTCGAAGGAGACCTCCTGCCAGCCGGCCGACGCCCCGGTGAAGCTGTTCCAGGAGCCGCTGGTGCCGGACGGGGCGCAGGTCCCGTCGGCGAGCGTCAGATACCGCTTGAGCGCGGGGTGGGCCTGGATGAAGTACCCGGCCGAGCACTCCTCGGGCACCGCGGTGCTGGTCGCGCCGCCCTGCTCCGGCAGCGTCGTCCAGTCGTCGCCGCCCGCCGTACGGGCCTCCAGGACCGCGTGGTCGTAGCCCGGCTCGGTGCTCCAAAGCATGCGGGTGCGCAGGGTGGGTGCCTGGGCGGCGGTCACCGAGGTCAGGTCGATGGTGCGGGTGAGGCGGTTCCAGGCGTAGTCGCTGTGCGTGACGGCCGCCATGGAGCTGCCCTCGAAGGGGCCGTACGGGTTGACGGTGCCCGGGTAGCGGCCCGCGCCGGCGCTCGCGAACTGCGGGAACCTGTCCACGGGCAGGGTCTCGGAGGTCACGCTGTAGGACCCGGCCGCGTTCAGCGGGTTGCCCGGCGCCCCGGCCAGCGCGCCCTTGATGCCCGCGAGCTCACCGGCGCCCTCGAAGGCGGTGGCCCCGGGAAGTGACGTACGGCTGTAGGCGCCCAGAAAGTACTGGCTGAAGTCGTTGGACGGGTTGCCGCCGCCGAGGTCGACGCTGCCGCCGGCCTGTTCGCCGGCCTCGATCAGCCTGCCGCCCTCGTTGAGGAAGGCGCGCAGCTGGAGCTGGGTGGCGTTGCCCGGGACGCCGGCGCCGGTGTAGTGGACGACGGTCTCGAAGTGGCCGAGCACGCCGAGCGCGTCGGGCGCGCCCTGGGTGGCCACGTCCCAGACGGCGGCCTTGTGGCCGTTGGCCTTGAGCGCGTCGACGTAGAGCTGCGTCTGGGTGGCGGCCGCGCCCTCCTCGGCTACGACCAGGACGTCCGCACGCGGGCGTTCGGCCACCGTGTAGGTGAAGTGCTCGCCGGCGACCGGCTTTCCGCTCCTGGTCTCGCCGGTGAACCACACCTCGACCTTGTCCCCGATGTCGCCGTCGGCGACCTTGGCGCGGTACTCGTCGAAGTAGAGGTTGTCCTCACCGCCGTAGGTCTCGCCGCCCTTCCAGGGCCGCAGCGCCATGTCGTGCGTACGGCCGCCGTTGACGCGGTACTTGAGCTCCTTGTCGCGCACGGACTTGCGGGCGACGACGGAGACCTCCTGGTCGGCGCCGCGGGAGTAGGACGTGGTGAACGGCGCCGGGGTGAAGTCGGCGGCCTTCAGGCCGACCGAGGAGGACGGCCGGTCCGGGTGGGCGGCGGACTCGGCGACGGACAGCGCGAACGGGACGTTCTTGGCGAACTCCTGCTGGATCAGCTTCTCGTCGTCGGGGAAGTTGAAGATGGACTGGCAGTCGCCGGGCAGCCAGGCGTCGTTCGGGTCGACGTTCGAGGCGGTCTGGCAGGTCGACATCTCGGGCGTGAACATCGCCAGGCCGTTGACGTTGGCGGCGTGTCCGTCCGCCTCGCCGTTGGTGGTGTACAGCTCGGAGGAGACCTGCGGGTGGTAGCCCGGGACGGCGGGGTTCTCGGGGGTGCCCGCGAGCGCCTTGTACATCACGTCGTCGGGGGTGTGCGTGGCCACCTGCCAGCCGACGCCGTAGAGGATGAGCTCGGCGGCCGAGTGGTAGTTGATGCCGAGTTCGAAGCCGATGCGCTTCTGGAAGGCGTCGATCGCCTTGGTCTCGGGTTCCGAGCCCGGGGCGTCACCGCGGTAGGTCTGGCTGGTGGGGTGGGGGGAGGAACCCTCGTCGTCGTAGCCCCACTTGTAGGCGAAGTTGCGGTTGAGGTCGACGCCGTCGCCGGTGCTGATGGCGCCGTCGGCGTTGTTGTCCCGCAGGTTCTTGCGCCACAGGCGGTCGCCCGTGTCCTGGAAGGTGTAGTCGTAGCCGTCGGGGTTGGCCGAGATCACGAACCACAGCTCGGTGGTGTCGACGATCTTCTTGATCCGCTTGTCGGTCCGGTAGTTGTCCAGGTAGTGGTGCATCAGCCGCCGGGTCATCTCCGGGGTGATCCACTCCCGCGCGTGCTGGTTGGACATGTAGAGCACGGAGGGCTTGGCGCCGTCCTTGGACTTCTTGGCGTTCTTGGTGAGCTTCAGCGCCAGGATGTCCTGGCCCCGGACGGTCTTGCCGAGGGAGACGACCTTGGTGAGGCCGGGGTTCTCCTGGCCGGTCCGGAGGATCTCCTCCTGCAGGCCGCCGCTGCCGCTGTAGGGCCGGTAGACGCCCTCCGCCGCCGCCTCGACGCGCCGCTCGGCCTTGGCGGACAGGGTGTGCTCGGTGAGTTCGACGCCCTGCTTCTCCAGCTTCTCGGCCTGCTGGTCGGTGAGGTAGACCTCGATGGTGGCGGTGCCCTTCTCGGGCGCCTGCTCACTGAGTTCGTGGCCGTCCTGTCCGGCGGCCAGCAGCAGCGGGATCTGCTTCTTGGTGACCTCGGCGCGGAAGACCTTGACCTCGTCGGCGTCCGGTGCGTCCGAACTGCCGTTCTGTGCCTGGGCGATGGGTGCGATGCTCGCTCCGCCGATCAGGAGCGCGCCGACAGCGAGGATCGATCTCGCTCTGTGTCTCATGAACCCCCCTAGCGTGGGTTCGCCACGTCAGCGAACAGATGCCAGGCTCATGACACTTCATGATCGAGTCAAGGGTGCCTTCCGAACCCGAAAACGCCGGTGACCGTCACCCGAAGGGGTGCGGTCACCGGCGTTCTGAGGGGGCGTCAGCCCACGAGGTTGTCGGCCATCTCCTCGGTGATGCTGGACTCCGTGCCCGGGATGCCGAGGTCCTGGGCGCGCTTGTCGGCCATCGCCAGCAGCCGGCGGATGCGGCCGGCGACGGCGTCCTTGGTCAGCGGCGGGTCGGCGAGCGCGCCGAGCTCCTCCAGGGAGGCCTGCTTGTGCTCCATGCGCAGCCGGCCGGCGGCGGCGAGGTGCTCGGGGACCTCCTCGCCGAGGATCTCCAGGGCGCGCTGGACGCGGGCACCGGCGGCGACGGCCGCGCGCGCGGAGCGGCGCAGGTTGGCGTCGTCGAAGTTGGCGAGGCGGTTCGCCGTGGCGCGGACCTCGCGGCGCATCCGCCGCTCCTCCCAGGCCAGCACCGACTCATGGGCGCCGAGCCGGGTGAGCAGGGCGCCGATGGCGTCGCCGTCGCGGACGACGACCCGGTCCACCCCGCGCACCTCACGGGCCTTGGCGGCGATGGACAGCCGGCGGGCGGCGCCGACCAGCGCGAGTGCGGCCTCGGGGCCCGGGCAGGTCACCTCCAGGGAGGAGGAGCGTCCGGGCTCGGTGAGCGAGCCGTGCGCCAGGAAGGCACCGCGCCAGGCGGCCTCGGCGTCACAGGTGGCCCCGGAGACGACCTGCGGGGGCAGGCCCCGGATCGGGCGGCCCCGGCCGTCGACCAGGCCGGTCTGCCGGGCCAGCTGGTCCCCGCCGGCGACCACGCGCACCACGTAGCGCGAGCCGCGGCGCAGTCCGCCCGGTGCCATCACGATCAGTTCGGAGCTGTGGCCGAAGATCTCCAGGATGTCCCGCTTGAGCCGGCGGGCCGCCATCGCGGTGTCCAGCTCCGCCTCGATCACAATGCGCCCGCTGACCAGGTGAAGGCCGCCGGCGAACCGCAGAATGGCGGAGACCTCCGCCTTCCTGCAGCAGGTCCGGGTGACGGGGAGCCGGGAGATCTCGTCCTTCACCGCTGCCGTCATCGCCATGGGCCGATCCTTCCATGCATCCGAAAAATACGGTCGTACGCGGCGGCCAGCAGCTCCGGGTCGTGCCGTGGAGATCCGTCCCCCCGTGCGACCGGAGCCAGCTCGACCGCGGCCCCGAGCCGCTTGGCGGCCTCGGTCAGCACCTCGCGGTCGGGCACGGCTGCCTCGTCGGCCAGCACCACGTCCAGGGCGAGTTTAGGGGCGTGTCGTCCCAAAACCTCCAAATGACGCTGCGGGGAGAAGCCTTCGGTTTCTCCGGGCTGGGGGACGAGGTTCAGCGAGAGCACCCGGCGGGCCTTCGTCTCGGTGAGCGCGTCCAGCAGCTGGGGCACCAGCAGATGCGGGATGACCGAGGAGAACCAGGACCCCGGGCCGAGCACCACCCAGTCCGCGTCCCGCACGGCCTCGACGGCCTCGGGGACGGCGGGCGGGTCGTGCGGCACCAGGTGCACGGACTGCACCTCACCGGGGGTGAGGGCGACGGTGGCCTGGCCGAGCACGGTGTCCACGTCCTCGGGCCGCGCCGGGTCGTGCCCCTTGACCAGGGCCTGCAGCTCCAGGGGTACGGCGGACATGGGCAGCACGCGCCCGTGCGCGCCGAGCAGCTTGCCGACCAGGTCCAGGGCCTGGACATGGTCGCCGAGCTGTTCCCACAGGGCGACGATCAGCAGATTGCCGACCGCGTGGTCGTGCAGGTCGCCCTGGGAGGTGAAGCGGTGCTGGATCACCCGCGACCAGGTCTGGCCCCAGTCGTCGTCGCCGCACAGCGCGGCCAGCGCCTTGCGCAGGTCGCCGGGTGGCAGCACGCCCAGCTCGTCGCGCAGCCGCCCGCTGGAGCCGCCGTCGTCGGCGACGGTGACGACGGCGGTCAGGTCACCGGTGATCCGGCGCAGCGCGGCGAGCGAGGCGGAAAGGCCCATGCCGCCGCCGAGGGCGACGACCTTGGGCTGGGTGCCCCGGCGGCGCGGTCGGCCGCCACGAGCCTCGCCGGGCCGGCCGATCCGTCCGTCCGGCACCACCCGGCCGACCCTGATCAGCCGCGGAGTACGTCCTGTCATTCGCGTCCCATGTCCCGGTGGACGACCACTGTCTCCACACCCTGCGCGGCGAGCCGTGCGGCGAGCTTCTCCGAGGTGGCCACCGAACGGTGCTTGCCCCCGGTGCAGCCGACCGCGATGGTCACATAGCGCTTGCCCTCACGACGGTAGCCTGCGGCAATCAGCTGCAGCAGCTCGGTGTACCGGTCGAGGAACTCCTTGGCGCCGGGCTGGTTGAAGACGTACGCCGACACCTCCTCGTTCAGACCGGTGTACGGCCGCAGCTCCGGGACCCAGTGCGGGTTCGGCAGGAACCGCATGTCGACGACCAGGTCGGCGTCTACGGGCAGGCCGTACTTGAAGCCGAACGACATCACGGTGGCCCGCAGCTCGGGCTCCTCCTCGCCCGCGAACTGGGCGTCCATCTTGGCGCGCAGCTCGTGCACGTTCAGGCTGGAGGTGTCGATCACCAGGTCGGCGTCGCCGCGCAGCTCGCGAAGCAGCTCCCGCTCGGCGGCGATGCCGTCGACGATCCGGCCGTCGCCCTGGAGCGGGTGCGGGCGGCGCACCGACTCGAAGCGGCGCACCAGGGCCTCGTCGGAGGACTCCAGGAAAACGATCCGCCGGGTGACGCCCCGGCTGTCGAGGTCGGCGAGCGACTCGCGCAGGTTGTCGAAGAAGCGGCGGCCGCGCACGTCGACGACGACGGCGATCCGGGCGACGTTGCCCTGGGAGCGGGCGCCGAGCTCCACCATGGTGGGGATCAGCGCCGGCGGCAGGTTGTCGACGACGAACCAGCCGAGGTCCTCCAGACACTTCGCGGCGGTCGAGCGGCCGGCTCCGGACATGCCGGAGATGATCACCAGCTCGGGGATGGTGGCCTCGGGGACCGCGGCGGTGTCGCCGGGCGTACTCACCTGTGCTCCGTTCTCCTGGGGTGGCTGCTGCGGGGTCCGATCATCGCCCAGGTCCAGATGGGCCCGATCTCGCTCCGCCGTGGGCTGCTTGTCCTGCTCGGTCATGTCTCCTGCCCCCGTCGTTCGTCCGGGGTGCCCGCGGTCACGGGCTCCCCCGGGGCGTCCGCGGTCGTTTCGGGCGCCCCGTCCTCCGTGTCTTCCATGATCTCTCCAGTCGCCGTGTTCACGGCGGGCGCGGCCGGGGCCGCCTGGGCGAAGGCCGCGGCAATGGTCTCGGCCGTTTTACGACCTATGCCCGGAACTTCGCAGATCTGGTCGATTGTCGCCGATCGCAGCCTTTTCACCGAACCGAAGTGCTTGATCAGCGCCTGCTTGCGGGTCTCGCCGAGGCCCGGTACGTCGTCCAGGGGGCTCGACCGGAAGCGCTTGGCGCGCTTGACGCGCTGGTAGGTGATGGCGAAGCGGTGGGCCTCGTCACGGATGCGCTGGAGCAGGTACAGGCCCTCGCTGGTGCGCGGCATGACCACCGGGTCGTCCTCCCCGGGCAGCCAGACCTCCTCCAGGCGCTTGGCCAGGCCGCACACGGCGATGTCGTCGATACCGAGCTCGTCCAGGGCCCGCTTCGCGGCGGCGACCTGGGGCTGCCCGCCGTCGACGACGACGAGCTGGGGCGGGTAGGCGAACTTCTTGGGGCGGCCGTCGTCCTCGGTGAGCGCGTCCTCGCCCTCGGCCCACTCCCCCGTCCGCTCCTTCTCGGCGATGTACCGCTTGAAGCGGCGGGAGATCACCTCGTGCATGGACCGGACGTCGTCCTGGCCCGCGAAGCCCTTGATCTGGAAGCGGCGGTACTCGCCCTTGCGCTGGAGACCGTCCTCGAAGACGACCATGGAGGCCACGACGTCCTCGCCCTGGAGGTGGGAGATGTCGTAGCACTCGATGCGCAACGGCGCGCTGTCCAGGCCGAGGGCGTCGGCGATCTCCTCCAGGGCGCGCGAGCGCGTGGTCAGGTCGGAGGCGCGCTTGGTCTTGTGCAGGCCGAGGGCCTGCAGAGCGTTGCGCGCGACGGTCTCCATCAGCGCCTTCTTGTCGCCGCGCTGCGGGATGCGCAGCGAGACGTTCGATCCTCGGCGCTCGGTGAGCCATTGCTGGACCGGCTCCACCGGGTCGGGCAGGGCCGGGACGAGGACCTCCTTGGGCACGGAGTCCCCGCTCTCCTCGCCGTAGAGCTGCTGGAGGGCGTGCTCGACGAGGGCGCCGGTGGTGATCTCCTCGACCTTGTCGGTGACCCAGCCGCGCTGGCCGCGCACGCGTCCGCCACGGACGTGGAAGATCTGCACGGCGGCTTCCAGCTCGTCCTCGGCGACGGCGATCAGGTCGGCGTCGGTCGCGTCGGCGAGCACGACCGCGTTCTTCTCCATGGCCTTCTTCAGGGCCCCGATGTCGTCGCGCAGGCGCGCGGCCCGCTCGTACTCCATGTCGTCGGCCGCCTGGACCATCTGCTTCTCCAGCCGGCGCAGATAGGTGCCCGTGCGGCCGGCCATGAAGTCGCAGAACTCGTCGGCCAGTTCCCGGTGCTCCTCGGGCGAGACCCGGCCGACGCAGGGCGCGGCGCACTTGCCGATGTAGCCGAGCAGACAGGGACGGTCGGTGCGGGCGGCGTTCTTGAAGACCCCGGCCGAGCAGGTGCGCACCGGGAAGACGCGCAGCAGCAGGTCCACGGTGTCGCGGATCGCCCACGCGTGGGCGTACGGCCCGAAATAGCGCACGCCCTTCTTCTTGTGACCGCGCATCACCTGCACCCGCGGGAACTGCTCGCTCATGGTCACCGCGAGGTAGGGGTAGCTCTTGTCGTCGCGGTACTTGACGTTGAACCGGGGGTCGTACTCCTTGATCCAGGAGTATTCCAGCTGGAGCGCCTCCACCTCCGTGGACACCACCGTCCACTCCACGGACGCCGCCGTGGTGACCATGCTGCGGGTGCGGGGGTGCAGGCCCGCCAGGTCCTGGAAGTAGTTCGCCAGGCGCTGGCGCAGGCTCTTCGCCTTTCCGACGTAGATCACCCTGCGGTGCTCGTCACGGAACCGGTAGACCCCGGGGGAGTCCGGGATCTGTCCCGGCCGGGGGCGGTAGCTGGAGGGGTCGGCCATGTTTCACACCCTACTGGCGAGGGGTGACAGCGCGACGAGGCTGTGGACAACGCCGGCGGGCCGCCATGGGCACGGTTGGGCATCAAGTGTTGTCGGGGCTTGGTCAACACGCTTCAATGCGGGGGAACTCGGGCCCGGCCTCTGCCGCCCGCGCGACGGTCCGACCAGCCGTCGTGAACGCTGCCCAGAAAGGCCCCCGCATGCCGCACGCCACTCAGCAGGCGGACGTCGCCGCCGTCATCGCGGTGCCGGACGTGGCCGGGGTCACACCAGCGGACCCGGCCCTGGACGCGGCGCTCAGCGGCGGCCCCTTCCACGTCGCGCTGCGCGCCGCCATCGCCGCGCGCGGGCTGCCCCTCCAGCGCGTGCAGCACCATCTCTCGCGCTACGGGGTGAAGGTCGGCGTCACCAGCCTGAGTTACTGGCAGCAGGGTGCCCGCCGGCCGCAGCGCCCGGAGTCGCTGCGCGCGGTGCGGGCGCTGGAGGAGATCCTCCAGCTGCCCGAGGAGTCGCTGATCAGGCTGCTGGCGGAGGGCGACGAGCAGGGTGCGGGGCGGCCCGCGGTCCGTTCCTACCGCTCCCTCGTCGAGGCCGACGGCGTCCTGGCGGGGCTGCTGGCCGAGCTGGACGCCCCGGTCGACGGCGGGCTGCACACCCTGGGGCTGCACGAGCGGGTGCGGATCGGCGCACGGCGGGAGCTGGCGGGCCGCGAGGCGCACCACATCGTGCGCGCCCACCGGGACGGCGTCGACCGCTTCGCGGCCGTGTACCACGGCGACCCCGGCTGCACGCCCGACCTCATGCGCGTGCAGGCCCTGGAGAACTGCCGCACGGGCCGGATCCGGTACCACCACGACACCGGCGTCCTCGTCGCCGAGCTGCTCTTCGACACCCGGCTGCGCTCCGGCGACACCTTCCTCTTCCGGTACGGCATCGAGGACGGCACCGCCGGGGTGTCCCGTGAGTACGCGCGCGGGTTCGGCGCCGCGGGCGGCCAGTACGCGCTCCAGATCCGCTTCGACGAGCACCGTCCGCCGGTGCGCTGCCACCGGTTCGCCCAGCACTCGGCGGCGGCCCCGCGCAGCGGCCGTCAGGAGCTCCCGCTCAGCCCGCGGCACCACTCGGTCCACCTCGTCGAGCCGCGGCTGCGGACGGGCATCGTGGGGATCGGCTGGGACTGGGAGGAGTGAGCGGGCGGGGGTGAACCTGCGCGGGGCGTCACGTGAGGCGGCGCGGCCGAGCGAGACCTCGCCGGACGCCGCCTCAGACGGTGGGGGCCGGTCCTGCCACGATCCGGCCGCCCTCGGCCCGCACCGGCAGCTCCTTCAGCGGCGCGCTCGCCGGCTCGTGCAGCACCTCGCCGTTCGTGGCGTCGAACTCACTGCCGTGGCAGGGACAGACGAGCTTCGTCCCCTCCAGCTTGTTGATGGGGCACAGCGCGTGCGTGCAGATCGTGCTGTACGCCTTCAGCGTGCCGTTCGCGTCCCGGCTGACGACCACGTTGTGCTCGCGGTACAGCTTCGCGCTCCCCTGGGCGACCTCGCTCTCCGCGCCGAGGTCGACGGGCGCGCTGGGCTCGGCCTCCGCCGTCCCGCCGCCCGGCGAGCAGGCGGCCAGGCCCAGCCCGGCGACGGGGGTGAGGGCCGCTCCGCGCAGGACGGTACGACGGGTCGGGGTCGGGCGGCCGGGCATACGAGGCTCCACTGGTCAGAGGGCGGGCAGGGCGACGATACCGGCCGGGGCGGACGGGACCGGCGCCGGGGCGAGCGGACGCGAGCGGCGGCGAAGCCGTGGACGTAAACGCTTGCGCAAGCGTTTACGTGTGCCGCCGAATGGGATACCTTCCCGGCCAGAAGCAGCGAACGGCACCACCCGGAGGGAGAGGAACCCGATGCCCACCATGGCCGACGTGGCCCGTGCCGCGGGTGTCTCCGTGGCGACCGTCTCCCATGTGCTCAACGACACCCGCCCGGTGCTCCCGCACACCCGGCAGGCCGTCCTGGACGCCATCGACCGGCTCGGTTACACCCCGAACTCCCTGGCCCGCTCGCTGGTGACCGCGCGCACCCGGTCCATCGGCCTCGCGGTGTCGGCGATCAGCAACCCCTACTTCACGGAGATCCTCCAGGGCGTCGAGGCCGGCGCCCTGGAGCACGGTTACAGCCTGCTCATCGCCGACCCGCACGACGACCCCGCCCACGAGCGCAAGGTCGTGCAGCTGCTGCACGAGCGGCGCGTGGACGGCATGATCGTCGCACCCTCCGCCGACCCGCGCGAGCTGCTCGCCTACCTGCGGCGGCACGACGTCCCGACGGTGTTCCTCGACCGGCTGGTGGACGACGGGGCCGCCCCGCATTTCGACCAGGTGTGTGCGGACGGCGCCGCGCCCACGACCCGGCTGGTCACCCATCTCGCGGAGCTGGGACACCGGCGGATCGGCCTGGTCGCGGGGCGCCCCGGGCTCAGCACCACCACCGAGCGGATCACCGGCTACCGGCACGGTCTCGCGTACGCCGGTCTCGCCCACGACGAGCGGCTGATCGCGCACGGCGACTCCGAGTCCCCCGGCGCCGAACGCGCGACCGCCGCCCTGCTGGACCTCGCCGCGCCGCCCACGGCCCTGGTGACCGCCAACAACGCGATGACCATCGGCGCCCTGCGCGCCCTGCGCGAGCGCGGCCTGTCCGTGCCCGACGACCTCGCCCTGTGCTGCTTCGACGACTTCGCCTGGGCCGACCTGTTCACCCCCCGGCTCACCGCGATCGCCCAGCCCAGCAAGGAGCTCGGCGCCCAGGCCGTACGTGTCCTGCTGGACCGGCTCGCCGAGCCGGGCCGGCCCGCCCGCACCGTGCGCCTCGACTGCGCCTTCGTCCACCGCACCTCGTGCGGCTGCCCCGAGCAGCTGCCGAACCTCCCGAAAGGAACCACCTCGTGATCGTCGTCGCCGGTGAGGCCCTGATCGACCTCGTGCCGCAGGGCACGGGCGCCCTCGCGAGCCTGCGGCCGGCGCTCGGCGGCGGCCCCTTCAACACGGCCGTGGCCCTCGGTCGCCTCGGCTCCCCCACCGCCTTCTGCTCCCGCACGTCCTCCGACGCCTTCGGCGAGGCACTGCTGGACGGGCTGCGGCGGGACGGGGTCGACGTCTCGGCGGTGCAGCGCGGACCCGAGCCGACGACGCTCGCGGTCGCCACGGTCGACGCGGGCGGTTCGGCCGCCTACTCCTTCTACGTCGACGGCACCGCCGACCGGCTCTTCACCGCGCCCGCCGCCCTGCCGGAGGGCACGCGCGCAGTGTCCTTCGGGACCTGCTCGCTCGTGCTGGAGCCGGGCGCCACCGCCTACGAGGAGCTGATGCGGGCGGCGGCCGCGCAGGGCGTGTTCACCGCCCTCGATCCGAACATCCGTCCGGGGCTGATTCCCGACCCGGACGCCTACCGGGCGCGCTTCCGCCGCTGGCTGCCGTCGGTGTCGCTGCTCAAGCTGTCCGCGGAGGACGCCGAGTGGCTCGGCGGCACCCCGCGCGAGTGGCTGGCCGAGGGCCCCGCGGCCGTCGTGATCACCCACGGCGGTGACGGCCTCACCGTCTTCACCCGGGACGGCGAGCACTCGGTACCGGGCGAGAAGATCGACGTCGTGGACACGATCGGGGCCGGGGACACGGTGAACGCGGCGCTGCTGCACGGTCTGGCCGTCCGGGATGCGCTGTCCCCTCACGCGGTCGCGCGGCTCGGCGCGGACGACTGGACGGCCCTGCTGCGGTTCGCGGCACGCGCGGCGGCGATCACCTGCTCCCGCGCGGGCGCGGAACCGCCGTACGCCTCGGAACTGGCCGGGGTGCTGGACGCCGACTGAGACTCGGCACGTTTCCGGGGCCGACGGGGCTGAGGCTCGGCGCGAGCCGAGATGCCACGCGCCCCCGCGGGAGTCTCCGCGGGGGCGCGTCACGGGGTGGGGCCGGACGGGCTCAGGCCTTGCGGGCCCGGGTCGTCTTCTTCGCCGGTGCCGCCTTCTTGGTGGCTCCGGCGGCCTTCTTGGCGGCCGTGCCGTCGGCGGCCTTGGTGGTGCGGGCGGTGGCCGTCTTCTTCGCGGCCGACTTGGCCGCGACGGTCTTCTTCGCGGTCGACTTGGCGGCGACCGTCTTCTTCGCCGCCGCCCTGCGCGGGGCCCGCACGGAGGACGCGTCGCTGATCCGGTCGGCGCCGAGGATCTCCCGCAGGAACTTGCCGGTGTGGCTGGCCGGGACCGCGGCGACCTCCTCGGGCGTGCCCTCGGCGACGACCAGACCGCCGCCGGCGCCGCCCTCGGGACCCATGTCGACGACCCAGTCGGCGGTCTTGATCACATCGAGGTTGTGCTCGATGACGATGACCGTGTTGCCCTTCTCGACCAGGCCGGACAGGACCTTCAGCAGCTTGCTGATGTCCTCGAAGTGCAGACCGGTGGTCGGCTCGTCGAGGACGTAGACCGTGCGTCCGGTGGAGCGCTTCTGGAGCTCGCTGGCGAGCTTCACGCGCTGGGCCTCACCGCCGGACAGGGTGGTCGCGGACTGGCCGAGGCGGACGTAGCCGAGACCGACGTCGTTGAGCGTCTTGAGGTGGCGGTTGATCGCCGGGACGGCCTCGAAGAAGTCCATGGCTTCCTCGATCGGCATGTTCAGGACCTCGGCGATGTTCTTGCCCTTGTAGTGGACCTCCAGGGTCTCCCGGTTGTATCGGGCGCCGTGGCAGACCTCGCACGGGACGTAGACGTCCGGGAGGAAGTTCATCTCGATCTTGATGGTGCCGTCGCCCGCGCAGTTCTCGCAGCGGCCGCCCTTGACGTTGAAGGAGAACCGGCCCGGCATGTAGCCGCGGACCTTCGCCTCGGTGGTCTCGGCGAAGAGCTTGCGGACGTGGTCGAAGACGCCGGTGTACGTCGCCGGGTTGGACCGCGGGGTGCGGCCGATGGGCGACTGGTCGACGTGCACGACCTTGTCGACGAGGTCGTCGCCGTCCACGCGCGTGTGGCGCCCCGGGACGCTGCGGGCGCCGTTGAGCTCGCGGGCCAGGTGCGTGTACAGGATGTCGTTGACCAGCGTCGACTTGCCGGAGCCGGAGACGCCGGTGACCGCGGTGAAGACGCCCAGCGGGAAGGAGACGTCGATGTCCTGGAGGTTGTTCTCCCGGGCGCCGTGCACCGTGAGCCGGCGGGTCGGGTCCTGCGGCCGCCGGATGTCGGGCAGCGGGATGGCCTTCCTGCCCGAGAGGTACTGGCCGGTCTGCGACTCGGTGTTGGCGAGCAGTCCCTTCAGGGAGCCGCTGTGCACGACGTGGCCGCCGTGCTCGCCCGCGCCGGGGCCGATGTCGACGACCCAGTCGGCGACCTTGATGGTGTCC
Organism: Streptomyces sp. YS415; assembly: GCF_023544665.1. GTDB lineage: Bacteria > Actinomycetota > Actinomycetes > Streptomycetales > Streptomycetaceae > Streptomyces. The sequence goes on along the minus strand of NZ_JAMJFL010000001.1, from coordinate 432,266 downwards.
TCGTCGTGCTCCACGACGATGAGCGTGTTGCCCATGTCACGCAGCCGGACCAGGGTCTCGATCAGCCGGTGGTTGTCGCGCTGGTGCAGACCGATGGACGGCTCGTCCAGGACGTACAGGACACCGACCAGGCCGGAGCCGATCTGGGTGGCCAGGCGGATGCGCTGGGCCTCGCCGCCGGAGAGGGTGCCGGCCGCGCGGTTCAGCGAGAGGTAGTCCAGGCCGACGTCGACCAGGAACCTGAGTCGTTCGTTGACCTCCTTCAGCACGCGCTCGGCGATCTTCTTGTCGCGGGCGTTGAGCTTCAGCTTGCCCAGGAAGTCCGCGCAGTCGCTGATCGACATGGCGGCGACCTCGGCGATCGACTTCTCCATGACGGTGACCGCGAGGACGATCGGCTTCAGGCGCGTGCCCTCACAGGTGGGGCAGGGCACCTCGCGCATGTAGCCCTCGAAGCGCTCCCGGCTGGCGTCGGACTCCGCCTCGCCGTGCCGGCGCTTGACGAAGGGCACGGCGCCCTCGAAGGGCGTGGTGTACACGCGCTCCCGGCCGTACCGGTTGCGGTAGCGCACCTCGATCTGCGTCTTGTGCCCGTACAGCAGCGCCTTCCGGGCGCGCTGCGGGAGCCCCGCGAAGGGGATGTCGGTCCGGAATCCCAGCGCGTCCGCGAGGGCGCCGATGAGCCGGCCGAAGTAGTCCTTGGTGTGCCCGTGGGACCAGGGGTGGATGGCGCCCTCGTCGAGGCTCTTGTCCTCGTCCGGGACGATCAGCTCGGGGTCGACCTCCATGCGCGTGCCGATGCCGGTGCACTCGGGGCAGGCACCGAAGGGCGAGTTGAAGGAGAAGGAGCGCGGCTCCAGCTCCTCGAAGGAGAGGTCGTCGTACGTGCAGTACAGGTGCTCCGAGAACATGCGCTCGCGCTCGGGGTCGTCCTCGGGGAGGTCGACGAAGTCGAGCACGACCATGCCGCCGGACAGGCCGAGGGCGGTCTCCACGGAGTCGGTGAGCCGGCGCTTGGCGGAGTCCTTCACCGTGAGGCGGTCGACGACCACCTCGATGGTGTGCTTCTCCTGCTTCTTCAGCGTGGGCGGGCTGGAGAGCTGGATCGTCTCGCCGTCCACCCGCGCGCGGGAGTAGCCCTTGGTCTGGAGGTCGGCGAAGAGGTCGACGAACTCGCCCTTGCGCTCGCGCACCAGCGGGGACAGCACCTGGAAGCGGCTGCCCTCGGGCAGCTCCAGGACCCGGTCGACGATGGCCTGCGGCGACTGCCGCGAGATGGGGCGGCCGCACTCGGGACAGTGCGGCTTGCCGATGCGCGCGAAGAGCAGGCGCAGATAGTCGTAGACCTCGGTGATGGTGCCGACCGTGGAGCGCGGGTTGCGCGAGGTCGACTTCTGGTCGATGGAGACCGCGGGCGAAAGGCCCTCGATGAAGTCGACGTCGGGCTTGTCCATCTGGCCCAGGAACTGGCGGGCGTACGAGGACAGCGACTCCACGTAGCGCCGCTGGCCCTCCGCGAAGATGGTGTCGAAAGCCAGCGAGGACTTGCCCGACCCCGACAGGCCCGTGAAGACGATGAGCGAGTCGCGCGGCAGGTCGAGCGAGACATTCTTGAGGTTGTGCTCGCGCGCGCCACGGACGATGAGACGGTCGGCCACGCCGGTCCGCACCTTTCTTGAGAGAAGTGACAGGGGCGGGGCCCCCGTCTTTTCCAGACTAGGGGGAGCCACTGACAACGCCGGTCGGATTCCTGGATGCGTTAACAATCCCGGGCTCTCCAGCATGCCCGACGCCACTTCCGACCATATAGCACGCGCATTCGAATTCCGGCACCGCTTCACCACCTTCACCCGAAGGTGTGGCCGGACTAAGGTCAGCAGCATGATTGATCACGCTCATGACCTGGCCTGTGTACGTGACGCGACCGAACGACTGCTCACCGCCGCCGCCAAGCTGGACAACGCCGCGGTCGCCGAGCCGTCACGGCTGCCCGGCTGGAGCCGCGGCCATGTCCTCGCCCACCTCGCCCGCAACGCGGACGCCCTCGTGAACGTGCTCGAAGGGCGCCCCATGTACCTCTCCGCCGACGCGCGCGACGCCGACATCGAGCGGGACGCGCCGCGCGCACTGGACGTCCAGCTCACGGACGTCCGCGAGAGCGCGGCCCGGTTCGCGCGGGCCGGGGAGGCGCCCGCGGACTGGTCCCGGACCGTGGAGCTGCGCAACGGCGTCACCGACTCCGCGTCCCGGGTGCCGTTCCGGCGCTGGGCCGAGGTGGAGCTGCACCACGTGGACCTCGGGATCGGGTACGAGCTGGAGGATCTGCCCCAGGAGTTCGTCCGGCGCGAGAGCGACTTCCTCGCCGAGCGGTTCCTGGGCCACCCCGACGTCCCCTCCCTGGTGATCGAGGCGGAGGGCGGTCCCGTGCTGCGCAGCGGCCGTGCCGAGGGGGCGGCGGTCACGGTCGGCGGGCGTCCGGCGGACGTGCTCGGCTGGCTCTGCGGCCGCCGCGACGGATCGGCGCTCACGGCGTCCGGCGGGCCCCTGCCGGCGCTTCCCCCGCTATAGGCTGCCGCCATGACGTACAGCGGAGAGGTGACGGTCGGGGGCCCGGCGGACGTGCACGAGCTCAAGGACCTGATGATCACCAAGATCGCGGTCGGTCCGATGGACAACAACTGCTATCTGCTGCGCTGCCGGGCGACGGACGAGCAGGTGCTGATCGACGCGGCGAACGACGCGGAGACGCTGATCGGCATGATCGGTGACGACGGCATCGCGTCCGTCGTCACCACCCACCAGCACGGCGACCACTGGCAGGCGCTCGCGCGGGTCGTCGCGGCCACGGGCGCGCGCACGTACGCGGGGCGCGAGGACGCCGAGGGCATCCCGGTGCCGACCGACGTCCTGGTCGACGACGGCGACGTGATCCGGGTGGGGCGCGTGGAACTCACCGCGCGCCACCTGGTCGGGCACACCCCGGGCTCGATCGCCCTGGTCTACGACGACCCGCACGGCCACCCCCATGTCTTCACCGGGGACTGCCTGTTCCCGGGCGGTGTGGGCAACACCCGCAAGGACCCGGAGGCGTTCGCCAGTCTGCTGCACGATGTCGAGACCAAGCTCTTCGACGTGCTGCCGGACGAGACGTGGGTCTACCCGGGCCACGGCAACGACACGAGCCTGGGCGCGGAGCGGCCGCACCTGCCGGAGTGGCGCGCGCGGGGGTGGTGAACCGCGGCCACGCGCGGGGCGCGGACTGTCCCGCGCGCCCCGTGTGAAGCCTTCGCACGCATCGGCGCCCTGCGCGCGCTCCCGGCGCATCCCCGTGCGCGGTCCACTGGAAGCGGCCCGCTCAGGATGACGGCTCCTGCGCGGTACGGGTCGCCGGTCTCTTTCCCCGCCCTCGACCGGCGGCCCCGGGGCGGGGACGCACGCCGGTAAGGGGCGCGCGTCCTTGGGCGGCGCCTGTTACGCGGTGGCCTGCGCCGCGCCCACCAGCGCCGCGACGCGCTCGACGCCGAAGACGTAGCCCTGCACACCGCATCCGGCGATGACCCCGTCGGCGCGCGCCGAGACGTAGGAGTGGTGGCGGAAGGCCTCGCGCTGATGGATGTTGGAGATGTGAACTTCCAACACCGGCATGCCGTCGCAGGTGTTGAGGGCGTCCAGGATCGCGACGGACGTGTGCGAGTAGGCGGCCGGGTTGATGACGATCCCGCAGTGGTTCAGCCGTGCCTCGTGGATCCAGTCGACCAGCTCGCCCTCGTGGTTGGACTGGCGGAAGTCCACCGTCCCGCCGTGCGTGGCCGCCGCCTTGGCGCACATCGCCTCGACGTCGGCGAGGGTGTCGGAGCCGTAGATCTCGGGCTGGCGCTGGCCGAGCAGGTTCAGGTTGGGGCCGTTGAGGATCATGATCGGGGCGTTGGCCAGGGTGCGGGGCACGGTTCCTCCGGTCCGTTCGGGGTCCAGCGGCCTGGAGAAGACCGCTGCTCGGACCCGGTTTATCACGGTGCGCGGGCGCGGTGACGGCCCCTACGCTGCCCGGCATGACGACGATCTCGTACCCGCCCAAGCCCTCCCCCGGCGACCGCATAGCCGTCATCTCCCCCGGCAGCGGCCTGCCCGGACTCTTCCCACGCCCGTTCGACCTGGGTCTGGAGCGGCTGCGCAAGGAATACGGCCTCGAACCGGTGGAGTACCCGGCGACCCGCACGATGGGCTCGACGCCCCGGGAACGGGCCGACGACATCCACGCCGCCTTCGCGGATCCGGACATCAAGGCGGTCATCGCCTCCATCGGCGGCGACGACCAGATCACCGTGCTGCCCTTCCTGGACCGGGAGTTGATCCGGGCGAACCCGAAGCCGTTCTTCGGGATGAGCGACAACACGAATCTGCTGGCGTTCCTGCGCAATACCGGGATCGTCGCCTATCACGGCGCGACGGTGATGACCGCGCTGGGCCGCCCGGTCGCCATGAGCCGGCTGACGGCGGACTCTTTGCGGGCGGCGCTGTTCACGTCGGGCGAGTACGAGCTGAGCCCCGCCGACCGCTGGAACGACATCGACCGTGACTGGGCCGACCCGGCCACCTTCGACGCGGAGCCCGGGACACAGCCGGGCGCCGGCTGGACCTGGGTGAACGCCGACCGCGTGGTGGAGGGCCGCAGTTGGGGCGGCTGTCTGGAGATCCTCGGCTGGCTGCTGATGGCCGACCGTGAGATCCCGCGCGACCTGACGGAGTTCGACGGCGGCGTCCTGCTCCTGGAGACCTCGGAGGAACTGCCGAGCGGCACCGAGATCTTCCGCACCCTGCGCAACATGGGCGAGCGCGGACTGCTCCGGCGCTTCTCCGCGCTGCTGATGGGCCGCCCGAAGACCTGGTCCTTCGAACACCCCAACAGCCCCCAGGAGGCAGCCCGTTACGCCCAGGAGCAGCGTGAGGCCGTCCTCCGCGCCATGACTGTGTATGCCCCCACCACCACCATCGTCTTCGACGTGGATTTCGGACACACCGATCCGCAGCTCGTGATTCCCTACGGCGGTCTCGTCCGGGTCGACGGACCGGCCCGGCGCATCACGGTCACGTACTGAGACCCGGCGCCCACGCCGCACGCCCCCGTAACCCTCCGTCACCGTGGGTAGTTGACGCGGCATGCACGATGTACGCACCGTAAGGGCACCCTCCATGCTCCGGCTCGCGGCAGCCTCGCTCGCCGGGACAGCCATCGAGTTCTACGACTTCTTCGTCTACGGGACCGCCGCCGCGCTGGTCCTGGGGCCGCTGTTCTTCCCCACCTTCTCGCCGGTGGCGGGGACCCTGGCCGCGTTCGGGACGTTCGGGGTGGGGTTCGTCGCCCGGCCGCTCGGCTCGGTGCTCTTCGGGCACATCGGGGACCGGCACGGCCGGCGGCCGGTGCTCGTCGCCTCGCTGCTGCTGACCGGCGCCTCCACGGTCGCGGTCGGCTGTGTGCCGACGTACGACACGATCGGGGTGGCCGCGCCCGTACTGCTGCTGGTGCTGCGCTTCCTCCAGGGGCTCGGGCTCGGCGGGGAGTGGGGCGGGGCCGTCCTGCTGACCGCGGAGCACGCGCCCGCCGAGCGGCGCGGACTGTGGTCGAGCTTTCCGCAGGTGGGCCCGGCGGTCGGCTTTCTGCTCGCGAACGGGGTGACGCTCGCGCTGGCGGCGACCCTGTCCGAGGCGCAGTTCGCCGCGTGGGGGTGGCGGGTACCGTTCTGGGCCGCGGGAGTGCTGGCCGTGGCGGGGCTGTGGCTCAGGTCGTCGCTCACCGAGAGCCCGCAGTTCCTGAAGATCGACGACCACGCGCGCATGCCGCTCGCCGAGGTGGTACGCGACCACTGGCGGCTCGTCCTGCTGACCGCCGGCGCCCTGGCGGTCGGGTACGCGATCTTCTACGCGGTGACGACCTGGTCCCTCGCCTACGGGACGGAACGGCTCGGGGTCAGCCGTACGGTGATGCTGGTCTGCATCATGGGCGCGGTGCTGGTGAAAGGGTCGCTCACGCCGGTGGCGGCGCTGCTCGGGGACCGGTACGGGCGGCGGCCGATGTGTCTGGCCGGGTGCGCGGCGGCCGCGGTGTGGATGTTCCCCATGGTCGCGCTGCTCGCCACCGGGGCGCCGCTGCTGATGTTCCTCGGCTTCCTCGGGGCGATGCTCTCGTTCATCACGATGTTCGCCGTCATCGCCGCCTATCTGCCGGAGCTGTACGAGCCGCGGGTGCGCTGCACCGGCGCCGCGGTCGGTTACAACCTCGGCGGGGTCCTGGGCGGCGCGCTCACCCCGATCGCGGCGACCGCGCTGGCCGAGCAGGGCGGGCGGGTGCCGTGGGGTGTGGGGGCGTATCTCACCGGGATCGCGCTGGTCAGCCTGGGCTGCTTCGCGCTGCTGCCGGAGACGCGTCCGGCGCGGGCGGTGGCGCCGGCGCCGGTCATGGATTGATCGCCAGTTCCAGGTAGGCGGCGAAGATCACCAGGTGCACTCCGCCCTGGAGGGGTGTCGCGCGCCCCGGCACGACGGTCAGGGAGCTCACCACGACCGTCAGGGCGAGCAGCACCATATGGGTGGCGCCCAGGCCGAGGACGAGCGGGCCGGAGAGCCAGATCGTCGCCAGGGCGACCGCGGGGATGGTCAGTCCGATGCTGGCCATCGCCGAGCCGAGCGCGAGGTTCAGGCTGGTCTGCACCCGGTCGCGGCGGGCGGAGCGCAGCGCGGCGATCGTCTCGGGCAGCAGCACCAGCAGGGCGATGATCACACCGACGACGGCGTGTCCGAGGCCGGCCGACTCCACCCCGGACTCGATGGTGGGCGACACCGCCTTGGCCAGTCCCACGACGCCGATCAGGGCCAGGCCCAGCAGGCCCAGGCTGATCAGCGCGGTGCGGGCGGAGGGCGCGTCGGCGTGGTCGTCCGCGGTGATCACTTCGCCGTGCCGGGTGATGGGCAGGAAGTAGTCGCGGTGCCGCACGGTCTGGGTCGCCACGAACAAGCCGTACAGGACGAGCGAGGAGACGGCGGCGAAGGTCAGCTGGAGGGTGGAGAACTCCGGGCCCGGCTTGCTGGTGGTAAAGGTCGGCAGGACCAGGCTGAGGGTGGCCAGGGTGGCGACGGTCGCCAGGGCCGCGCCGGTGCCCTCGGGGTTGAAGACCGCGATGCCGTGACGCAGGGAGGCGACCAGCAGGCACAGGCCGACGATGCCGTTGCAGGTGATCATCACGGCGGCGAAGACCGTGTCCCGGGCCAGGGTCGCGCCCTTGGTGCCACCGTCCGCCATCAGGGTGACGATCAGGGCGACCTCGATGACCGTGACCGCGACGGCGAGAACCAGGGAGCCGAAGGGTTCGCCCACCCGGTGGGCGACGACCTCGGCGTGATGGACGGCGGCCAGCACGGCTCCGGCGAGCACCAGGGTCACCAGCGCGACGACCGCGCCCGGCAGGTCCCGGCCCCAGGTGAAAACCAGCAGGACCACCGCGAGCACCGGCACGACAGCCGTCCACCGGGTGGCGAGCGACGTGAGCCGAGCGATCATGCAGTGATCGTCGCAAAGGCGGACGGGCCCCGCATGTCGGCATGGCCGGGGCCCGTGCGTCTCGGCCTGGGGCTGCTAGAGGTCGCTGGAGTCCAGCAGGTCGCAGTTGACGAAGCGGGGCGGCCGGGTGCACAGCTCACCCAGCTGCTCGGCCATCTTGGTCGTCTCGGGGTGCTCGCTGTTCCGCATGGCCTCCTCGTACGAGTCGAACTCGATCACCGAGAGGTATCGCCCGGGCGTGTCACGGTCCTTCAGCAGGATGCGGTGGGTGGGGCCGCCCTCCTGGCCCGCCCTGCGCTGCTTCACGTCCTCCAGCAGCCGTTCGATGTCGTCGAGTCGTTCGGTCTCGAAGTCGATGATCTGTGCGAACTTCACGGATACCTCCGCCGGGCACTGCGCCCCCCGGGCCGGGGAACGCGCTCGCACCAACGCAAGCACCGGGAGGGATGCACGGCAATCGCCGCGCATCCCTCCCGGTGATGGTCGTTCCTACGCCCGAAGCCGTCAGGCCTCGATGCTGTCCTTCGGAGCGCCTTCGCTCCCCTTCTGCGCCGCCTCGGCCGCCGCCTGCTTCTTGGAGGCACGGAGGCTGGTGATCGTGGTGACGATCAGGACGGAGCAGATCACGCCCAGCGAGACCGGAATGCTGATCTCCGGGACGTGCACCCCGGACTCGTGCAGCGCGTGCAGCACCAGCTTGACGCCGATGAAGCCGAGGATGATCGACAGGCCGTAGCTGAGGTGGACCAGCTTCTTGAGCAGTCCGCCGATCAGGAAGTACAGCTGCCGCAGACCCATCAGGGCGAAGGCGTTGGCGGTGAAGACGATGTACGGGTCCTGGGTCAGGCCGAAGATCGCGGGGATGGAGTCCAGGGCGAACAGGACGTCCGTCGTACCGATCGCGAGCATCACGACCAGCATCGGGGTCATGACCCGCTTGCCGTTCTCCTGGATCCACAGCTTGGTGCCGTGGTAGCGGTCGGCGACGCCGAAGCGGCGCTCGGCGGCCTTGAGGAGCTTGTTCTCCTCGTACTCCTCGTCGTCCGCGTCGGCCCGGGCCTCCTGGATGAGCTTCCAGGCGGTCCAGATCAGGAAGGCGCCGAAGAGGTAGAACACCCAGGCGAAGCTGGCGAGGATCGCGGCACCGGCGGCGATGAAGATCGCGCGGAGCACCAGCGCTATCAGGACGCCGACGAGGAGCACTCGCTGCTGGTACTGCGAGGGCACGGCGAACTTCGCCATGATCAGGACGAAGACGAAGAGGTTGTCGACGCTCAGCGACTTCTCGGTGATGAAGCCGGCGAAGAACTCACCGGCGGGCTGGCCGCCGCCGAAGAACAGCAGGCCGAGGCCGAAAAGGCCGGCCAGCACGATCCAGACGACGGTCCAGATCCCGGCTTCCTTGATGGACACGTCGTGCGGCTTGCGGCCGATGAAGAAGTCGACCGCGATGAGGGCGCCAAGGCCCACGATCGTCAGGACCCACAGGGTCAGGGAAACATCCACTGCGCCTCCGGCAGTACGTAACGGCAAATGTCAGCGTCGTCGCTGCCGGAGGTCTCTTCCACCCGCGCACGGGCCGACGCCCCGGGATCTGGCCTGATCCGTATTGACGGGACGCCGCAGTAAGTAAGGGAGTACTCCCCTCCGCACGAACAACAGTACCCAATCGCCAAGGATTGGTAAAGAGGGAAGTAAAGGAACACCCAAAAGACCAGGTCAACCTGGCTTTACGGTTGCTTTGTAAAGGCAGGATCAGCTCATCGGTTCCAAGAGCGGCGCGCTGCCGCCACCTGGGTGAGGACCTGCTGAAGCACCTGGCTGCCGGGCGGCACGAGCGGGGGTTCGTACGTCCAGGCGTGACCCACCCACGGGTCGGCGAGATGGTCCTCGGCCACCGGGGTCAGTCGCAGCAGCGAACGCCACAAGGGGTCCAGCAGCGGCCCGTAGGCGGAGGCCTCCTCGCGGTCGGCGACCATCATCAGGTGGACGCCGACGGACGGCCCCTCGTCCGCGAGATAGCGCAGCTGGTTCACGGCACGGTCGTCGAAGCCGTGCGGGAAGTCATTGACGATCAGCAGCTGCTCGCCGGTGTCGAAGCCGGGCGGCAGCGACTCGGACGCGCCGCCGCGCACCGCCATCTGCACCAGGTCGACGCGCTGGGTGAGCCTGCCGAGGACCTCCGTCACGCCCGCCGCCCCCACCGCGGGCGGCGCCGCGAGCACGCCGGTCTGCACCAGCGGGGCGAGCGCCTGGGCGCCGGAACCGGCCGGGTCGATCACATGGACCGTGAAGTCCCCCGCCGGGTAGACGGCGAGCAGCCGGGCCGCGTGGGCCACGGCCGTCTCCAGCGCGAGCCGGCGCAGGTCGTGGGAGTCGTGGAAGGCGTCGTCGAGCGATCCGGGCGCTCCGCTGTCGATCCACAGCCCGCGCTCCAGCGGCAGCCGGACCAGCATGGGTATGCGCAGCGGGTCGCTCTCGGGCAGGTGCAGATCGCCCAGGCGCAGTGCCATGGGTGTCTCCATCGGCACGCGGTAGGCGTGCCAGACGGGGTTGTCCCAGCGGGCGAACGCCGCCGGCAGCGCGGGCTCGACGACGTCGGACTCGGCAGTGAGCTGCGCGAGGTCCCGGTCGAGGGTGGCCCTGGCCTGGTCCACGAGCTGGGCGTGCTTGGCCTGGGCCGCCTCGCGCGCGGCGTCGCCCTGGCCGCCGATCCGGCTGCGCGGGTCGGACAGGACCTGGTCGAGCTCCTTCTCCATGCGCGAGTCGGCGAAGTCGACGGCGCTGCGGTACGCCGCCGTCGAACGGGCCAGGTCCTCGAACATGCCCCAGACCTGGTTGTAGAGCCGCTCCTCCATGGACCAGCCGGTGGCGTCGCCCGCGACGGGCTGCCCGGGCTGTCCCGGCCGGGCCGGGGGCGCGGGCGGGGCGGGCGGCGGCGGGGCGGTGCTCTGCCGGCCCGGGTGGCTGTAGTTGATGCCGCCGGTGGCGGGCGGGTCCACGGGCGCGGACGGGTAGCCGGCGGTGGGGGCGGGCTGCGGCGGCTGTCCGCCGTACGACGGTGTGGCGGGCGTCGGCGGTACGGCGCCGGAGCCGCCCGGGGTGGCGTACGGCGAGGTGGGCGCGGTGCCGCCCTGGTCGGGGCCGACGGCCGGGGCCGCCGGCTGCCGGGAGCGGTCGCCCTGGAGAGGTGCCTGGACCGAGCGGGCCACGCCCTGGGCCACCGCGTCGTTGATGCCGGTCGCCAGCACCGCCGCCTCGGGCAGGTTCTGGTCGGCGAGGAGTTCGGCGAGGCCGCCCGCGTATCCCTGGCCGATGGCGCGCACCTTCCAGGCGCCCTGGCGGCGGTAGAGCTCCAGGGCGACGACGGCCGACTCGGCGTCCAGGCCGGTGATGGTGTAGCTGGCCACCTCGGAGCCGTCGAGGCCGGTGACCGCGACGAAGGGGGCGGCGACCGCGCCGAAGCGGACCGGGCCCCCCACGCCGGTGGGCAGGGCGAGCAGCACGCTGACCCGGTGCACGGCCTCCGGCACGGCGTCCAGGTCCACCGCGAGGCGATGGTCGGCTGCCGCCTGCCGGGAGACCTCCAGGCCCGGCAGGGTGGGTGTGCCCGGATGGGCCACCCACTGACTGCCCTGGACCTTGCCGTTCTCGTCGCTGAGCGTGGCGCAGGCCACGATCGGCGCGCCGGCCGAGACCCGGATCTCGAGACGGGACTGGGGAAGCGGGTGGTTCTGCCCCCGCACCAGCTCGGCCGTCATCGCCTTAGTCCCCCTGTGTCGCTGTGTCTCGTTGGTGGAGTGTGCTGCTCGCCCGGTGGGCCTACAGGTGCGGCAGGATCGCCGGCATCAGGTCCTGGAACGTACGGCCGTTGGCCGGCGTACCGATGGCCGTCATCGTCCAGCCCGGGCCGTTGCGGTGCACCTTCGCCATGATCTGGGCGGTGTAGGCACCACCGCCGGCGAGGGTGTAGCGGGCCAGCTCCTGGCCGTTGGTCTCGTCGACGATGCGGCAGAACGCGTTCTGCACCTCCTGGAACGTCTGGCCCGTGAAGGAGTTCACGGTGAAGACGATCTGGTCGATGTGGACCGGGATCCGCTGCAGGTCGACGAGGATCGCCTCGTCGTCGCCGCCCTGGCCGACGCCGCCGACCAGGTTGTCACCGGTGTGCCGGACCGAGCCGTCGTCGCTCACCAGGTGACGGAAGAAGACCACGTCGACCGGCTGCTTGTCGGCGAACAGAACGGCGGAGGCATCGAGGTCGACCTCCCGGGTGCGCGAGCCGAACAGGCCGCGCCGGGGGGCCGCCTGCCAGCCGAGACCCATGCGCACCGCGGTCAGGCTGCCGCCGTCGTTCTTCTGCAGACTGATGGCCTGACCCTTGGTCATGTTGACGGTCACGCGCTGATTCCCCTCTCGAACTGTCCCCTGTTGCCGCGGAGTCCGCGGATGACGTGAACCCTACGCAGGGGCACTGACAGTGCCGTACCCAGGGCCGCACTTTGTGTCGGTCTTGCAACACTCGCGCGCCCGCGCGGTCCCCCCTGTCCCGTCAGGCCAGGCCCGCCTCCTTCATCTGCCGCAGTTCCTTCTTCATCTCGGAGACCTCGTCGCGCAGCCGGGCCGCGATCTCGAACTGCAGGTCGGCCGCGGCGGCGCGCATCCGCGCGGTCATCTCCTCGATCTGCCCGGCGAGCTCGGCGGCGGGCCGGTCGGTGGGCACCGAAGCCTTGGCCTTGCCCTTCGCGCCGCCCTTGGCGGCCTTGCCGCCGAGCGCGGGCACCGGGGCCTTGGCGCCCTTGCCGTCCTTGGTCTTGCGGTAGCCGGAGCCGAGCAGCTGCTCGGTGTCGACGTCCTCGCGGGCGATCTGCGCGACGATGTCGTTGATCTTCTTGCGCAGTGGCTGCGGGTCGATGCCCCGGGCCTTGTTGTAGGCGATCTGCTTCTCCCGGCGGCGGTTGGTCTCGTCGATGGCCTTCTCCATCGCCGGGGTGATCTTGTCGGCGTACATGTGGACCTGGCCGGAGACATTGCGCGCGGCGCGGCCGATGGTCTGGATCAGGGAGGTGCCCGAGCGCAGGAAGCCCTCCTTGTCCGCGTCGAGGATGGCCACCAGGGAGACCTCGGGCAGGTCCAGGCCCTCGCGCAGGAGGTTGATGCCGACCAGCACGTCGTACTCACCGGCGCGCAGCTCGCGCAGCAGCTCCACGCGGCGCAGGGTGTCGACGTCGCTGTGCAGGTAGCGCACCTGGATGCCGAGTTCCAGGAAGTAGTCGGTGAGGTCCTCGGCCATCTTCTTGGTGAGCGTGGTGACCAGGACCCGCTCGTCCTTCTCGGTGCGCTTGCGGATCTCGTGCACCAGGTCGTCGATCTGGCCCTCGGTGGACTTGACCACGACCTCGGGGTCGATCAGGCCGGTGGGGCGGATGATCTGCTCGACGGCGCCGTCGGAGCGCGAGAGTTCGTACTGGCCCGGGGTGGCCGACAGATAGACCGTCTGTCCGACGCGCTCCTGGAACTCCTCCCACTTCAGCGGGCGGTTGTCCAGGGCGGAGGGCAGCCGGAAGCCGTGGTCCACGAGGGTGCGCTTGCGGGAGGCGTCGCCCTCGTACATCGCGCCGATCTGCGGCACCGTCACATGGGACTCGTCGATGACGAGCAGGAAGTCGTCCGGGAAGTAGTCGAGCAGGGTGTTGGGCGGGGAGCCGGGCAGGCGGCCGTCGAAGTGCATCGAGTAGTTCTCGACACCGGAGCAGGTGCCGATCTGGCGGAGCATCTCCAGGTCGTAGGTGGTGCGCATGCGCAGGCGCTGGGCCTCCAGCAGCTTGCCCTGCTTCTCCATCTCGGCGAGGCGCTCCGCCAGCTCCTTCTCGATGTCGTTGACGGCCCGCTCCATACGTTCGGGGCCGGCGACGTAGTGGGAGGCCGGGAAGACGTACAGCTGCTGGTCGTCGCTGATGATCTCGCCGGTGAGCGGGTGCAGGGTGGACAGCGCCTCGATCTCGTCGCCGAACATCTCGATGCGGACGGCCAGCTCCTCGTAGACCGGGAAGATCTCGATGGTGTCGCCGCGCACGCGGAAGGTGCCGCGGCTGAAGGCCAGGTCGTTGCGGGTGTACTGGATGTCCACGAAGCGGCGCAGCAGCTGGTCGCGGTCGATCTCCTCGCCGATCCTGAGGGGGACCATCCGGTCCACGTACTCCTGCGGGGTACCGAGGCCGTAGATGCAGGAGACCGAGGCGACCACGACGACATCGCGGCGGGTGAGCAGCGAGTTCGTGGCGGAGTGGCGCAGCCGCTCGACCTCCTCGTTGATCGAGGAGTCCTTCTCAATGTAGGTGTCCGACTGCGGGACGTAGGCCTCGGGCTGGTAGTAGTCGTAGTACGAGACGAAGTACTCGACGGCGTTGTTCGGCAGGAGTTCCTTGAACTCGTTCGCCAGCTGGGCGGCCAGGGTCTTGTTCGGCGCCATGACCAGGGTGGGGCGCTGGAGCTGTTCGATCATCCACGCGGTGGTGGCGGACTTGCCGGTGCCGGTCGCGCCGAGCAGGACGACGTCCTTCTCACCTGCCCGGATGCGCCGGGCGAGGTCGGCGATGGCCTGCGGCTGGTCGCCGCTGGGCTGGAAGGGGCTGACGACCTCGAAGGGCGCCACCGTGCGTTCGATGCTGGAAACGGGCCGCATGCATCCACCGTACGGCCACCCACTGACAACGCGTCCCGATCAGCGGTTCTGCGGGGTGCGGGAGCGTTCGCCGAGGGTGCGGCGCGGGCGGAGCGGGGGCCGGCGGGCGGTGTGGGCGGCGGCGGTGTGGGCGGGGATGCCGGGCTTGTCGTCCACGGGGGCCAGGTCCGGCCTGCCCATGACCATCCGGGGGTCGAACATCACGACGACTCCGGCCAGCAGCAGGAAGGCGAGCGGGCCGATCATCATGGGCGCGAGCAGGGACGCCGGTGAGTCGCCCGTGGTGGGGTCCTGGCCGGTGTGCAGGTGGACGCTGAGGGCGGCCATGCCGGTGTAGTGCATGCCGCTGACGGCGAGCCCCATGACGAGGCTGGCGCCGACGCTCCACAGGAAGCCCTTGACCTGTCCGGCGGCCCACAGGGCGGCGGTGGCCGCGGCCATGGCTATGGCGACGGAGGCGGCGACGGTGAGGGTGTTGTACTCCAGCTTGCCGTTGAGCTGGAGGCTCGCCATGCCCAGGTAGTGCATGGAGGCGATGCCGAGTCCGGTGATGGTGCCGCCGGTGAACAGGGCGGTGCCGCGCGCCCCCCGGTAGCCGACGATGAAGATCCCGATGCCGACCATGAGGATGGCGACGGCGAGGCTCGCGAACGTCATCGGCATGTCGTAGTGGATCTCGGTCTCCTGGACCGTGAACCCCATCATCGCGATGAAGTGCATGGTCCAGATGCCGGAGCCGATGGCGGCCGAGCCGAGGACGAGCCAGCCGGCGCGCCAGGAGCGGGTGACGAGCATCGCCCTGGTGGTGCAGCGCAGGCCGAGCGCACCGCCGAGGCAGGCCATGAGGTAGGCCACCAGCGGTGTGACGAGGCCGTAGCTGAATCCGTCGACCGTGCCCTGCATGCGCGGCTGTCCTTCCGCCCTCTTGCGTCCCGGAATGTGCTGATCTCCGCCCCCTCCCAGAACCGCCCGAGCGGCCGGGGTCGAGGCAGAGAGTATGACCCCCACCAGAATGGTCGAACGACTTTCCGGCAAAGAAACACCGCCCTGCCCCAGATGTGCGGCAGTCGTGAACGGAGTCGGGCAACCCATTCAGTCCATGGCCATTCTGCAGCCCTCCGACGTTGACGCCCTGCTGTCACAGTGGTGCTGTCCGTGACGCTCGTCAAAAGGAGTACGCATGCCCGCGCGCGTTGTCGCCACCACCACCGCGCTCCTGGGAACCGTCGCCTTCCTGCTGCCGGCCTCCGACGCCCGGGCGGACATCACCGGGACACGGCCGACCGTCCTCGCTCATCGGGGCGCCTCGGCCTACGCGCCCGAGAACACCCTCGCGGCCGTCGACGCGGCGGCTCGGCTCGGCATCCGGTGGGTCGAGAACGACGTCCAGCGCACCAAGGACGGCGAGCTGGTCGTCCTCCACGACGACAACCTGCGGCGGACCACCGACGCCGAGGAGGTTTTCCCGGACCGGGCCCCCTGGAAGGTGAAGAACTTCACGGCCGCCGAGATCGCCCGCCTGGACGCCGGGAGCTGGTTCGGCCCCGCCTACGCGGGCGCGCGCGTGCCGACACTCGAGCGGTACCTGCACCGCGTCGAACGGCACCGCCAGAAGCTGCTCCTGGAGATCAAGAATCCCGGCCTGTATCCGGGCATCGAACGGCAGACCCTGAAGGTGCTCCGCAACGAGGGCTGGCTCGACCGGCGGCACCTGGGCCGGCTCGTCGTGCAGAGCTTCAGCGCGGACAGCGTGCGGACCGTCCATGACCTCAAGCCGGCGGTGAAGACCGGGCTGCTCGGCACACCGGCCGTGGCGGACCTGCCCCGGTACGCCGAGTTCACCGACCAGATCAACCCCTCCCACCGCTCGCTCTCCACGGGCTATGTCGCCGCCGTGCGCGCCTTCACCGGACCGCACGGCAGGCCGCTGGAGGTCTTCACGTGGACCGTCGACGACCCGGCGAACGCCCGGCGGGTGGCGGGGTACGGCGTGGACGGCATCATCACCAACAAGCCGGATGTGGTGCGGGACGCGGTGCGCGGGAGGTGACGGGGGTGGCGGGCGCCCGGCGTTGTCAGTGCCGGACCGTACGGTGGGACGCATGGACAGCCATGGGCAGTACGAGCGGCAGGTCGGGTGGACCGTCGTCGGCACCGACATCGGTCCGCTGCTGCTGGCCGCGACCCACGAGGGCCTGGTCAGCGTCGTCTTCCACGCCACCGACGCGGTGCGCGACAAGGCCCTGGACCGGCTCGCGTCCCGGCTGGGCGGCGAGCCGGTCGAGGCGCCCGGCTCCCCTCTGCTCGCCGAGGCGATACGCCAGCTGAAGGCCTACTTCGCGGGCGAGCGGCACTCCTTCGACCTGCCCCTGGACTGGTCGCTGATCTCGGGTTTCCACCGGCAGGTGCTGCGCGAGCTGGCAGCCCGTGTGCCGTACGGCTCGGTCGTCGGTTACGGCGACCTGGCCGCGCGGGTCGGTCAGCCGGGCGCCGCCCAGGCGGTCGGCATGGCGATGGGCGCCAATCCGCTGCCCCTGGTCGTGCCCTGCCACCGGGTCGTCGAGAGCGACGGCGGCATCGGCGGTTTCGGCGGCGGCCTGGAGACCAAGCGGAAGCTGCTCGCCCTGGAAGGCGTACTGCCCGAGCCGCTGTTCTGACCGTTCGTCGGTGCGCCCGGCCGCTAGTCGTAGTGCCGGGCCTCGAAGACGTTCCCGTCCGGGTCGCGGAAGTAGAAGCTGCGCTTGGCCGGCCCGCGGGCGCCGAAGGAGCCGAAGGCGACGTCGGAGACCGGGACCGCGCGCTCCTGCAAGCGGTCCAGGAGTGCGTCGAAGGCATCCGCTCCCAGGGCGACGCAGAGGTGGTTGACCGGGTGGCCCGCGCTCTCCGCGGCCCCCGGGAGCATCGTCATGCGCTCGGCCATGGTCAGCGGCATGAGGTCGAGGATGGTCTCCTCGTTGAGCCGCACCGAGGGGAAGGGCACCTGTCCGGCGGCGTAGTCAGCGAGCCGTACGGGCTCCGCGCCGAGCGTCTTCTCGTAGAACTCGGCCGAGCCGATCGGGTCGCTCACCCAGAGGACGGCATGGTCGAGTCGTGCGGTGTGGTCGGTCATGCGTCCCAGGCTGGTGTCGTCCCTCACCGGCCGCAAGTGGTTTGACCGGGCGCCCGACCCGCCAGGGATGAGGGAGAACCGACGGACAGGAGGCGGGCGCGTGGTGCTGGTGGTGGCGGAAGAGGTGCGGGACGCGATCGACGCGCGGCGACCCGTGGTGGCTTTGGAGTCCACGATCATCGCGCACGGGCTGCCCCGCCCGCGCAACCTCCAGGTGGCCCTGGAGCTGGAGGATGCAGTACGGCGGGAGGGCGCCGTGCCCGCGACGATCGCCGTGCTCGACGGGCGGCCCCATGTCGGCCTGGACAAGGAGCAGGTGGAGCGGGTCGCCAACGAGGACGGGATCCGCAAGCTGGGCCACCGCGATCTGCCGCTCGCGGTGGCGGCCGGGGCGAGCGGGGCGACCACGGTCTCGGCGACGGCGCTGCTGGCGGCCCGGGCGGGGGTACGGGTCTTCGCGACGGGCGGGCTCGGCGGGGTGCACCGGGAGTGGACGGTGACGCAGGACGAGTCGGCCGACCTGGGCCTGCTGGCGCGCACCCGCATCACGGTGGTCTGCGCGGGCGTGAAGTCGATCCTGGACGTGCCTGCGACGCTCCAGCGGCTTGAGACGCTGGGTGTCGCGGTGGCCGGGTACGGCACGGACCGCTTCCCCGGCTTCTACCTGGCGGACTCCGGCCACCCCGTCGACTGGACACTGCGGTCGCCCGAGGAGGCGGCGGACGTGATGCGCGCTCAGGACGCCCTCGACGGGCCGGAGTCGGCGCTGATCGTCGCCAACCCCGTTCCGGAGGCCGAGCAACTGGACCCCGACCTGCACGCGCGTGTGCTCGCCGAAGCGCTGCACGCGTGTGAGCAGGCGGGAGTCACCGGTCAGGCGGTCACCCCGTTCCTGCTCGACCACCTGGTGCGGCACACCGACGGGGCCTCCCTCAGCGCCAATCTGGCGGCGGTGCGCGGCAACGTACGGCTGGCGGCGCGGATCGCGGCGGCCTGGACCCGGGCATGACGACCGTGGCCGGCGGTGCCCTGCTGGTCGTCGGCGATGTCGTCACGGACGTGATCGCCCGTCACCGGGGACCGCTCGCCCCGGGCACGGACACGGCCGCCGCGATCCGAACGGTGCCCGGCGGCGCGGGCGCCAACGTGGCCTGCTGGGCCGCGTACCGCACCGGCGCGGAGGTACGGCTGCTGGGACGGGTGGGCGAGGATGCGGCGGCCTGGCACGAGCGGGAGCTGGCCGCCTGCGGCGTGCTGCCCCGTCTGGTCGTCGACCCGGAGGCCCCGACCGGGACGGTGATCTGCCTGGTGGACACCGGCGCGGCGGCCGAGCGGACCTTCCTGACCGACAGCGGCGCCTCGCTGCGGCTGGAGCCCGGCGACTGGTCGGACGCGCTGCTCGACGGGGTCGCCCGGCTGCACCTGTCGGGCTATCTGCTGTTCTCCGAGCCGAGCCGCGCCCTGGTGGCGGCGGCCCTGCAGTCGGCACGCGCGCGTGGCGTGCCGGTGAGCCTGGACCCTGCCTCGGCCGGGTTCCTGGCGGGCCTGGGCGTGGACCGCTTCCTGGCGCTGGTGGCGGGTGTCGAGGTGTTGCTGCCCAGCCGGGACGAGGCGTGCCTGCTGACGGGGTTGCCCGACGTGGCCGACGCGGCGGCCAAGTTGAGCCGCCATGTCCCACTCGTCGTCGTCAAGCGGGGCGCGGGCGGTGCGCTGGTGGCGCGGGCCGGCACGGTGTGCGCCCAGGTGCCTGCCGAACCGGCGAAGCCGACCGACACCACGGGGGCGGGCGACGCCTTCACCGGCGCGTTCCTGGCGGCCCTGCTCCAGGGCGCCGAGCCGGAGGAGGCGGCGCGGGAGGGGTGCCGGGCGGGGGCGCTGGCGGTGGAGCGGGTGGGCGGCAGACCACCGGGGACGGACTGACGGCACGGACGGCACGGACGGCACGGACGGCACGGACAGGCACGCGCCGCGGGCCGATCTCTCCGGGCACCGCGCACGCGGGCCGACCGCCGGGCACCCAGAGCCCAGCGCCCGCGCCCGCACCCGCACCCGCACCCGCACCCGCACCCGCACCCGCACGAATATCGGCATTCGAGCGCCGGGCATCACCATCGCCCCGCCCTCCCCCGTTACATCTTGCGCCCCCACGCCGAAATCATCGGCGCCGTGGCCAGGTCCATCTCCCCGGAGGCGACATTGCTCAGATGGCGGTCGACCTCCGCGTCCGTGGCGAAGCCCGCGGCGACGAGTTGCTCGCGGACATGCTGGATCCTGGCCGACTCCAGTGCCGCGCAGGCGGGAGAGCTCAGCGGGAAGTAGGCGTCGGCGTGCACCCGCTGAAGCCCCGCCTCGCGCAGCAGCCGCGGGAGTCCGCGCCCGTAGGAGAGGTCGGCGCCGCGGTCGGCGAGGAGTTTGCGGAAACCCTGCCGCAGTCGGTTGGCCAGTTGCTGGTCGGGGCCGTGCTCGTCGGGGCAGACCAGGGGCTGCAGGGCGGGATCGGCGTCCTCGACCAGCAGCCGTCCGCCGGGCCGCAGGGCGCTGACCATGGACCGCAACGCCCTGGCCCGGTCGGGGACATGAACGAGGACGAGCCGGGCATGCACCAGATCGAAGCCCTCTCCGGGCGGCTCCTCGGTCCCCACGTCATGGACCCGCACCTCGACGGGCGGCCGGGCTGCCGCGGCGATCCGCGAGGTGTCGACGTCCGTTGCCACCACCCGCCCGGTCGGCCCGACCTTCTTGGCCAGCCACGACACCACGGAGGTGCCGCCCGCGCCGATCTCCCAGCAGCGCCAGCCGGACCCGATGCCGAAGGACTCGAAGTGACGGAAGGTGGTGGGATCGAAGAGTGCGGCGAAGGCGTCGAAGCGCTCGCCCGCCTCACGCTGCCGGTTGTCCAGGAGGTACCCGTCGGATCGCGTCATGCCGGGATCATCCCAGTTATCCCTCTTGTCCGTAGAGGTCGACGCGCGCCCGGACGCGGTTCGCGACCCGGCCGAACCGGAGTTGTCCACAGCCGGGAACCAAACGGAACGCACTGTTCCCACAGGCTCGCCCGGCTCTCCCGCCGAACTGGCAGACTGGCGCGACCAGCGCGGAAGAGCGGCGCGAGGAGATCCACGCACGGCACGCAAGGAGATCCAGATGTCCATGGCAGGAAATCTGCGGAAGGTCACGAGCCTCGGCAAGGCCGGTGGCCTGCGCAGAGTGGCGCGGCTGGCCCGGCGGCGCCGCCGCGTCGACCTGAGCCACCCGGCTCGCTCCCCGCTGGGCTCCTCCGTGGTGAACTGCGTGAGCTATCGCGACGGCCGGCGGGTCCCCGGGGGCGGCGATCTCGTCGAGACCGTGGAGCGGGTGCGCAAGCACGGCGACGGTTTCGTCTGGCTCGGTCTGCACGAGCCGACCGATCTGGAGTTCGCGGACATCGCCGAGCTCTTCGAACTGCATCCGCTGGCCGTCGAGGACGCGATCGAGGCCCATCAGCGTCCGAAGCTGGAGCGCTACGACGAGACGCTGTTCGCGGTGTTCAAGACGGTCTGCTACGTCGAGCACGAGGAACTCACGGCGACCAGCGAGGTGGTGAACACCGGCGAGATCATGGTCTTCACCGGCCATGACTTCGTGATCACCGTGCGGCACGGGCGGCACGGCTCACTGGGTCCGCTGCGCGAGGAACTGGAGGCGGATCCCGAACAGCTCTCCAAGGGCCCGGCCGCAGTACTGCACGCCCTCGCGGACCACGTGGTCGACGAATACCTGAGCGTCACCGACTCGGTGCAGGGAGACCTCGACCAGGTGGAGACGGACGTGTTCGCCGAAGCCGGTGCCCGCGTCGACCCCGGCCGGATCTACCAGCTCAAGCGCGAACTCCTGGAACTGAAGCGGGCGGTGGCGCCGCTCGCGCGACCGCTGGAGGAGCTCGCCACCCGGCCGATACGGGTGGTCGACCCGGAGATACAGGCGTACTTCCGGGACGTCACGGATCACCTGCTGCGGGTCAAGGACCAGATCGCCTCCTTCGACGAGCTGCTCAACTCGATCCTCCAGGCGCACCTCGCGCAGGTCACGGTCGCGCAGAACGAGGACATGCGGAAGATCACGGCCTGGGCCGCGCTGGTCGCCGTGCCGACGATGGTCTGCGGGGTCTACGGCATGAACTTCGACCACATGCCGGAACTGCACTGGCAGTTCGGCTACCCGCTGGTCATAGGCGTGATCGCCGTGGCCTGTCTGACGCTGTACCGCGGGTTCCGGCGCAACGGCTGGCTGTGAGGGCGTGCCGTCACCCCCGGCGGCGGATGCCCGGCCGGGGGTGTGCGAGCGGGGTGTTCAGTGCGCGGGGGTCCGGGCGTAGACGCTCTCGGCCCAGGCGCCGATCTGGTCGTCCGACAGATGCCGGGCCAGGTCGGCCTCGCTGATCATGCCGACCAGGCGCTTGTTCTCGATGACGGGGAGCCTGCGGATCTGATGCTCCTTCATCTCCCGGAGCACCTCGCCGACGTCGGCGTCCGCCTCGATCCAGCGCGGGGTGCCCTGGGCCATCTCGCCGGCGGTGACCTTGGCCGGGTCGTGTCCCATGGCCACGCAGCCGACGACGATGTCGCGGTCGGTGAGAATGCCGCAGAGGCGTTCGTTCTCGTCGCTGATGGGCAGGGCTCCGACGCCGAGGTCGCGCATCAGCTGGGCGGCGCGGTCCAGGGTCTCGTGCGCCGGGATCCACTGGGCTCCGCGGTGCATGATGTCTCCGGCAGTGGTCATGGAATGCCTCCTCATGCCGGACGGCCGACGCGGCGCAGGGCGCACCGCTGGTCCCGGCGCCCTACATTCTCGCCGCGCCGGCCGGCGCCCGCACCTTCAGCGGCGGGGCCCTGACCGGGCTGACCAGCCGCTCGGGGCGGCGTGCAAGGCCCGCCCATCAGCCGCTCGGGACCGCGTGCCGGGGCCCTTGATCAGCCCCTCGGGGCTGCGTGCCGGACCCGCCCTTCAACCGCTCGAGACCCCGTGCCGGGCCCGCCCGTCCGCCGCCGCTCGGGGCACCTGTCAGGCCCTCGATCAGCCGCTCCAGGCAGGGTGCCGGGGATCGTCGGCGCGAACCAGGACGTCGGCGGTGGCGGCGGGGTCGGTCTCGTCCTCGTAGCGCGCGAAGGCGGGGAGGGTCCAGTGGTCGGGTTCGGGAGTACGGCGGCGCAGGGCGCCCGGGGAGAGGAGTACATGGACGGAGAGGTCGAAGGGAAACCAGTGCCGCAGCAGCAGCGGGCCGTGCAGCAACAGCACACCACCGGGCGGGAGTCGGACGTAAGGGCTGCGGGTGGCCCGGTCGGTGAGCGGGTCCCACAGGTCGGGCAGGACGCGGCCGTCGCCACCCGGTTCGAGGGGGCCGAAGACCTCGCGCCACAGGGCGCCGGTGTCCAACCAGCCGTCGTAGTAGGCCTCCACGTCCTGGCGGCCGTGTTCCAGACGGAGGGAGGCGGGGCGCAGGAACCCCTCGGCGCCGACGACCAGCGAGGGACGGCCGCGGGTGCGCAGGGCTTCGGCGACGCGTTCCGCGAGGTCTCCCGGGCGGGCCGCGGGGGCGCCGTCGAAGGCGATGCGGGGCCAGGGGGAGCCGTCGGCGGGCTTCAGGTCGAGCAGCCGATCGGCGAGCAGGTCGCCGAGCCGTTCCCAGGTGATCGCTTCGAGTCGCACAGGGCCCATGATGCGTCAGGGCAGGGGAGGGGGTGGTGTCGGTGCACGTCCGGGGGAATGAACCGCGTATGGAGCACCTGACAACTCCCCCGCGTCACGGCGGACTTCTCGTGATCCAGCCGCTCCGGCGGCGGCACTGCGCGGAGTGCCGGGGCGGGCCGCTGTCGCTGCTCGTGCTGGAGGACGGGACGCCCCGGTGTCTCGACTGCGCGGACCTCGGGCACCTGGTCTTCCTCCCGCGCGGCGACACCGCACTGACCCGGCGGTCGCGGGAGGAGAGCGTGCTGTCGGCGGTGGTCGTGCGGTTCAACCGGCGCAAGGGCCGCTACGAGCGGCAGGGCGTCCTCGTGGAGGAGGCGGGTCTCGCCCGGGCCGAGGGGCGGTGCCTGGCGGACGCCGAGGCGAGGCGGCGCCGGCGGTTGCGGGACGCGCGGCGCCGGGCGGCCGAGGACGGGCGGTTCACGGAGGCGTTCGCGGCGGAGATACGGCGGCTGTTCCCGGGGTGCCCGCCGGAGCGGGCGGCCGCGACCGCCGCGCACGCCTCGGTGCGGGGCAGCGGGCGGGTGGGCCGGAGCGCGGCGGGGCGGGCGCTGTCCGAGGGGGCGGTGATCTCGGCGGTGGTGGCGTCCGTACGGCATACGGACACGCCGTACGACCAGTTGCTGATGAGCGGGGTGCCGCGTCACGAGGCCCGGCGGCGGATCGCGGCGGCGGTGGAGACCGTGCTGAGGAACTGGCGCGAGCAGGCGGCGGAGGCGAGCTGAACGGCCCACCGGTAGACCCGCCCGGCACGCGCCCAGCGCTCCCCCGACGACCCGCCCGGAGAACCGACCCTCACCCGTCTGGACTCTCGCGTATGCCCTCGCGGCGCTCGGCCATGGGAAGCGGCGGCGCCGGCTATTTCACTTGTGGTGACAGGTGGTACCGGGGAGGATCCCGGCGGAACCGGGGAGTTGACGTCGTCATGATCGATGGACCGTTTTTCGTGCTGACCGTGCTGGGTGTGCTGGGGACGGGGCTGGTGGCCGGGGCGTTCTGCGCGTTCTCCACCTTCGTGATGAAGGGGCTCGCCGCGCTGCCGCCCGCGCAGGGCGTCGCCGCGATGCAGGCGATCAACGTGGCCGCGGTGACCCCCGCCTTCATGGCCGTGTTCATCGGCTCGGCGGTGCTGTGCGCCGTGCTCGCCGTGGTGACGTTCGTGGTGTGGCCGGACGAGGGGACCGTGGAGCTGCTGCTGGGCAGCGCGTTGTACCTGTTCGGCTCGTTCGGGGTGACCGTGCTCGCCAACGTGCCCCGCAACGACGCGCTGGTGAAGGTGGAGGCGGGCACCCGCGAGGCCGCCGCGTACTGGACCGGGTACGTGCGGGAGTGGACGGCCTGGAACCACGTCCGCACGGTCGCTTCGGCCGCCGCCGCGATCTGCTACGTCCTGGCGCTGGCCTGAGCGAGAGCGCAAGGGGCTGATGAGACGTATCGTGGCCGGAAGAGTGCCGCCCGATGACGTACGGCCCCGCTCCGCACGCGAGGGAGACGGCCATGGCCGATCCCAAGGGATTCATGACCACACCCCGCCAGGACTGGCCCCGCCGGCCGGTCGAGGAGCGGGTCAGGGACTGGGACGAGGTGTACGTCCCCGGCGCGCTGCTGCCCATCGTCAGCAAGCAGGCCGACCGGTGCATGGACTGCGGGATCCCGTTCTGCCACGACGCCTGTCCGCTCGGCAATCTGATCCCCGAGTGGAACGACCTGGTGTCGAGGGAGGACTGGCGGGCGGCCGCCGACCGGCTGCACGCCACCAACAACTTCCCCGAGTTCACCGGCCGGTTGTGCCCGGCGCCCTGCGAGGCGGGGTGTGTGCTCGCCATCAATCAGCCCGCGGTCACCATCAAGAACGTCGAGTGCGCGATCGCCGACCGCGCCTGGGAGCTGGGGTTCGCCCCGCCTCGGCCGCCGGACCGGCTGTCGGGACGGACCGTCGCGGTGATCGGGTCGGGGCCCACGGGGCTCGCGGCGGCACAGCAGCTGACCCGGGCCGGGCACACGGTCGTCGTGTACGAGAAGGACGACCGGATCGGCGGGCTGATGCGGTACGGCATCCCCGAGTTCAAGATGGAGAAGGCCCAGCTGGAGCGGCGGGTCGAGCAGATGCGGGCCGAGGGGACGAGGTTCCGTACCTCGACGGTCGTCGGGCGGGACATCGCGGCGGACGAGCTGCGTACGCGCTACGACGCCGTGCTGCTCGCCACCGGCGCGACCGCGTGGCGTGAACTGGACGTACCCGGGCGCGAGTTGGCCGGGATCCACCAGGCCATGGAGTATCTGCCGCTGGCCAACCGGGTGTGCGAGGGCGATATCCAGGCATCGCCGATGTCCGCCGCCGGGAAGCATGTCGTCATCGTCGGCGGCGGGGACACCGGCGCCGACTGCCTGGGCACGGCGGTGCGGGAGGGCGCCGCCTCGGTGACCCAGCTCGACATCTACGCCCAGCCCGGCGCCGAGCGCGACGACGACTCCGAGCCCTGGCCGACGTATCCGAGGATCTACCGGCTCTCGGCGGCCCACGAGGAGGCCGGGGCGCTGCGGACCGCCCCCGCGGCGGACGCGGACGCGCGGCTGTTCGCGGCGTCGACGCTGCGCTTCACGGGGGACGCGGAGGGGCGGGTACGGTCCCTGCACCTGGTCGAGGTCGACTCGAGCCGCCGCCCGCTGCCCGGCACCGGACGGGCCATTCCGGCCGATCTGATCCTGCTGGCGCTCGGCTTCTCGGGGCCCGACCGGCAGGACGGGCTGATCGGGCAGCTGGGTCTTGCGCTGGAGCCCCGCGGCACGATCGCGCGGGACGTGGGCTTCGCCACCAACGTCCCCGGGGTGTTCGCCGCCGGGGACGCCGCCCGGGGCCAGTCGCTGATCGTGTGGGCGATCGCGGAGGGGCGGGCGGCGGCCGCGGCGGTGGACCGCTATCTGACGGGGAGTTCGCGGCTGCCGGCGCCGATCTCGCCGTACGACCGGCCGATGACCGTGTAGGTCCCCGCACCGGCGCCGACCTCACCGCACGACCGCCCGATGACCGTGCAGCTCCTCGCACCGGCGCCGACCTCACCGCACGACCATCCGATGACCATGCAGCTCCCCGCACCGGGGCCGGGCCTACCGCTCGTCCGTCCCCGCCACCTTTCCGGTGGCCAGCGCCATCCGGTTCCAGGTGTTGATCGTGAAGACGAGGGCCAGCACCCGGGCCAGTTCCTCCTCGTCGAAATGGGCCGCGGCCTCGGCGTAGACGGCGTCCGGGACACCGCCCTCGGCGACCAGCGTCACCGCCTCCGTCAGCGCCAGCGCCGCCTGCTCGCGCTCGGTGAAGAAGTGCCGGGCCTCCCGCCAGACCGCCACCATGTGCAGCCGGTCCTCGCTCTCACCGGCCTTGCGGGCGTCGTTGGTGTGCATGTGCAGGCAGTACGCGCAGTTGTTGAGGAGCGAGGCGCGGATCTGGACCAGCTCCACGAGCGTCGGGTCCAGGCCCTCGCGGGCCGCGGCGTCGAAGCCGATGAGGGCACGGTAGACCTTCGGGGCCGTCTGGGCGAAGTTCATGCGGGGCGTCTTCGCCCCGACCGGCGTGTGCGTCGTCATGCCTTCAACCTACGGTTCCGAAAGACCCCCTGTAGGGTGCATTTTCGTGTCCGAATCATGGGTCAATTCCGCGGAGCGGATCGGCGCCGACCTGCATCTGGAGCTGTCCGGTCCCGGCGGCAGACGGGCCGCCCTGATCCGTGCCCTGCGCGACGCCGTACGCAGCGGCCGGCTCGCCCCCGGCACCCGGCTTCCGCCCTACCGGTCGCTCGCCGCCGACCTGGGTGTCGCCCGGAACACCGTGGCCGACGCGTACGCGGAGCTCGTCGCCGAGGGCTGGCTCACCGCACGCCAGGGCTCGGGCACACAGGTCGCCGAACGGGCCGAGCCGCTGCGACACGCCGTGAAAACGCCGGTGAAGGCCCCTCCACGCGCGCGTGGCCCGCGCCACGACCTGCGGCAGGGCACCCCGGACGTGTCGGGCTTCCCGCGCGCGGACTGGCTCGCCTCCTACCGGCGGGCCGTGCAGCAGGCCCCCAACGAGGTGTTCGGGCCCGGGGACCCGGCCGGGCGGATCGAGCTGCGGGAGGCGCTGGCGGAGTACCTCGCACGCGCGCGTGGCGTCCGCTGCGATCCGGACCGGATCGTGATCTGCTCCGGCTTCGCGCACGCGCTGCGGCTGCTCTTCGAGGGGCGCGTGCTGCGCGGTCCGCTGGCCGTGGAGGCGTACGGGCTGCCCTTCCACCGGGAGCTGCTGACCGGCGCCGGGGTGCGGACCGTACCGCTGCCTCTCGACGAGGACGGCGC
Organism: Streptomyces sp. YS415; assembly: GCF_023544665.1. GTDB lineage: Bacteria > Actinomycetota > Actinomycetes > Streptomycetales > Streptomycetaceae > Streptomyces. The sequence continues at coordinate 404,864 of NZ_JAMJFL010000001.1, read as the reverse complement.
CCGGGTCGACCGGCTCACCCGCGAACGCGGCGTCCTGCTCACGCCCGCGCACCAGTTCCCGACCGGCGGCCCGCTGCACGCCGACCGCCGCGCCGCGGTGATCGACTGGGCACGCGCGCGTGGGGCGGTGGTCGTGGAGGACGACTACGACGGGGAGTTCCGTTACGACCGCAAGCCCGTCGGCGCCGTGCAGGGGCTCGACCCCGAGCGGGTGATCTTCGTCGGGTCCGTCAGCAAGAGCCTGTCCCCGGCGGTCCGCCTGGGCTGGATGGTGCTGCCCGGGGAGTACGTCGAGGGCGTGCTGGCGGCCAAGGGCGAACGGGAGGCCTGGGCGAGCGTGCTCGACCAGCTCTGCCTTGCCGACTTGCTCGCGCGCGGGTCCTACGACCGTCATGTGCGGCGCATGCGGCAGCGGTACCGCCACCGCCGGGACCGGCTCGTCGCGGCGCTCGCCGCACGGGCGCCGCACGTCGAGGTCACCGGGGTGGCGGCCGGGCTGCACGCGGTGCTGCGGCTGCCGCCGGGGACGGAGGCGGCCACCGTCGAGCGGGCCGGGCGGCTCGGCGTGGCCCTCGACGGGCTCGCCGCGTTCCGGCACCCGGGCGCCGCGGAGACCGCCGTACCGGCCCATGACGGGCTGGTCGTCGGCTATGCCACGCCCTCCGAGCACGCCTATACGGCCGCTCTGGACGCGCTCTGCGCCACGTTTCCGGATCCGTGAATCCGTTCCGGTGTGTCCGAAAAGCGGCTTCCGGGCTGCACGGACGGGAGCAGCGGTGGGATCACGGAGCAGGAGGCGTACCGCTGTCGTGTCGATCCGGCTCGGCCGTGGTCCGTCCCATCCTTCGTTCCGCCGTCAGGCGCAGGGCCCACCCCGCGCGTCCCCCCTGTTGGCGGCCGGTCCTGGAGGGTGCTCGATGACGACGCTCGATGAACGCCACGGAGAAGGCGCGCGCGACGGGGACGCGCCCCGGCGCGGGGTGGTCCTCGGCCTGGAGCCGCGAATCTGGCCCGCGCGGCCGGTGCCGGGCTGCCGGTGCTGCCGGGTTTCGTGATCCTGAGCGGAGCCGAGGACGATCCGCGGTCCGGCGCAACCTCGCGGTCGGACCGCCGTCGATCGAGCAGATCTACTACGGGCTGAACCTCAGGTCCAGCAAGGCGGAGCAGCCGCCGCTGCCGGTGGTGGTCGTCAGCCGCGTGGTCGACGCCCCGCGCCGGATCATGTCCTGGTTCTGAGCGTCCCGCGCCTCCCCGCGCTTCCCCGCGCTTTTCATCAGTCAGCAACTCAGCGTCTTAGCAAGGCAACCGGCACACCCGATGAGGGAACTGCCTCAGGAGATCAGGAAGTCGGCCACCCCCGCCTTGGCGCCCTCGATGAAGGCCGTCATCTCGTCGGTGGTGTAGATCAGCGCCGGTCCGTCCGGGTCCGTCGACTGACGGACGGCGATCCGGCCGTCGGCAAGCTTCATCGCCTCCAGGCAGTTGCCGCCGTTACCGCCGCTCCACGGCTTGTGCCAGCCCTCGCTGCCCAACTCCCGCGCGGGCATGCCGTTGTAGACGGGTATCCGCGGCTTGATGCGATCCATTCACAGCTCCTTGCGGAGATCCCGGAGGATCTCCTTCGTGCGATGCGCCGTAGCGGCCTGCGCCGCCATGCGGTCCATGACCTCCAGGTGGGTCGCCACCTCGGAGCGCGCGTCCAGGTAGACGGCGCCGGTCAGGTACTCGCTGTAGACCATGTCCGGCAGTTCTGACATGGCGAATCGGAACAGCACGAACGGCCCGTACGTGCCCGGATGCGGCCCGCTCTCGAACGGGGCGACCTGCAACGTCACATTGGGCAGCTCCGTCATCTCGAGCAACCGGTCGATCTGGGCACGCATCACCTCCGGGCCGCCGACCTGGCGGCGCAGCACGGTCTCGTCCATCACCGCCCACATGCGGGGGGCGTCGGGCCGGGTGAGCAGATCCTGGCGTTGCATGCGCAGCGCCACATGGCGCTCGATGTCGTCGGGCTCGGTCTGGCCGATGGCGCCCGAGCGCAGCACCCCGCGCGCGTAGTCCTCGGTCTGCATCAGGCCGGGAACGAAATGCGGCTCGTACGACCGAATGAGGCTCGCGGCCCCCTCCAGGCTGACGTACATCGAGAACCAGCCCGGCAGGATGTCGTGGAACCGCTGCCACCAGCCGGGTTTGTTGGCGTCCTCGGCGAGCTGCACGAAGGCCGCGGCCTCCTCGTCGCCGACCCCGTACGCCTTCAGAAGCAGCTGGAGGTACGGGATCTTCAGGCCGACCTCGGCCATCTCCATCCGGCGGACGGTGGCGGGGGCGACGCGCAGGACGCGGGCGGCCTCCTCGCGCTTGAGCCCGGCGCGTTCCCGCAGGTCCAGCAGGCGCCGGCCGAGGACGACCTGGCCGACCGTCGGCGCGGACCGCGGCTCGCTCACGCTCCCACCTCCACCAATGAATCCTGACAGCCCTGCGGCGCCATTCGAAGACCTATTCGAAGATCTGGACAGACCTCCGGCGATCCCAATTGGCGCCGCTCGACATGCTGTTGCGAGCAGTGTGCCACGGCCATCCACTGCGTCACACAGCACTCTGCATTTTTCAGAGTGACACTTGCCAAGTGTTCACGGCGGGGCGATAGTGGCAAGCGTGATTCCGTCCGCGCCCTTAGGAACAGACGCCGCCGCAGGCCCGCCCGGCCTCGGCGCCGCCATGTCGGTAGGCCCTCAGCCGGGTCCCGCCGAGCGCCGGTTCCGTTTCGAGCTGGCCGCACATCCGGGTTCCCCCGCGCAGGCCAGACGCCTGACGAGGGCCCGGCTGACCGGCTGGTCGGTCTGCGAGGACACCTGCGACACGGCGGCCCTGGTGGTCTCCGAACTCGTCACCAACGCCATCGTGCACACGGCGAGCAGGCACATCGTCTGCGAGCTGCACGACGGCGACGAACTGGTGCGAATAGCCGTGCGCGATCAGGGATGCGCACCGGGTGAGCCCCACCCGGCGGCGCAGCGCGGCGACGAGGAGCACGGGAGGGGATTGCTCCTCGTCGACGCCCTCTGTCACTCCTGGGGCGCCCATGAGCACGGGCCCGGCCTGCTCGTCTGGGCGGAACTGCCGCGCAAGGCGGACACGCCTCGCGAGGACACCGGGCCGCGCAACGACCTGGGCTGGGGGGCCCGGCCGAAGCCGGGCGGTCCCGCCGGGGGATCCGACGGCGACGACGAGGACGGGGGGCCTGCGTGAGCGTGACGTCCGGCGGCGGTCAGGTACTGAACCTGGACACATTGGTCCGACTTCGCCGCGGGCTCGCTCCGCGGCTCGAACCGTCGAGGCTGGCGGTGCCGGAAGGCATGAGCACGCCACTGGGTTTCGACGCGGTGGCCGTCCCCGCACGCCTCGGGCCGCTCATCCTGCCCCGGCTGCCCCAGGTGGGATGCGTCTACGCCGATGACGCGTACTGGTGGTGGATCGTCCCGTCCGACTCCGACTACGCGCTGGAGTGGCCGGAGCCGTGTCGGTACGCGACGGGCGCGGTGGTTCCCGACGAGGTCCGGCTGATCCACCGGCCGGAGGGCGCGGTGCCTTACACGCCGCCTATTCCGCTGTATCTGGCGCTGTGCCGGCTGACGGGGACGAATCCGCCCTGGGCCCGGCAGGTCAGCGCGTAGCGCTGCGCGGCAGGACGGCCTGCCGTCCGCGGCTGCGTCGTGGCTGGTCGCGCAGTGCCCCGCGCCCCCTTCGGGCCGCCGTTCAGGCGGCCGCGTCCACGGTCATCTCACTGCGCACGATCACCAGGAAGGTGTCCGTCGCCAGGTCCATCACGACCTCGGCGTCCAGGCCTTCCCGACGCCGCGCCTGCGCGAACTCCTCCGCCGGCCACGAGCCTCGCGGACCGCCGGCGGGAAAGCGCTCAAGCACCGTTCGCCTGTTCACCCTGCACCTCCATCTAGCGCTGTACTCGAAGAGTTAAACGCCAACAGCGGGGTGAACGCTTCGCGAAGTGACGGGACTGAGACATTGTTGACACCCATTCACCACAGCGGGTGAACCGGATCTCAGCTTTGTGTAGTTTTCGGTGACTTTCCGCTTCAGTCCTCGTACTCATCGTGATAGCGCACGCGCTCACTTCCCGCAGGCGCCCCCAGGGACGACGCACGCCCCTCGGGTTCCTCCCACTCCTCCTGCCGTCCCAGCGCGGTCAGGTCCAGGAAGCTGGTGGTCGAGCCAAGACCGTCCAGTCCGCGCTCGTACGTCGAGTAGGTGTGGAAGACCCGGTCGCGGACCCTGAGGAAGCAGCTCACGCCGGGTCGCTCTTCAGGTTCCCCGTCGCGCTCCAGGGTCACCTCGAAATCGCGGTTGAAGTCGTTTCCGTACGACGAGAACCAGGGCAGCGTCCAGCCCATCCGCGCCTTGAACGGCAGGATCCTGGTGTACGGCGCTCTGGAGACGACCACGAACGAGGTGCCGCGGGCCCGCAGATGGGCGAGATGGCCGACCTGGTCCAGGAACGCCGAGCAGCTGCGGCAGCCGGCCTCCCACTCGGGCGCGAACATGAAGTGGTGGACGACGAGTTGATGCCGCCCTTCGAAGAGGTCGAGCAGGGTGGCCTTGCCGTCGCCGCCCTCGAAGACGTACTCCGTGTCGACCTCGACCATCGGCAGCCTGCGCCGCTGGGCGTTGAGCGCGTCACGCGCGCGCGTGGCCGCCTTCTCCTTGAGCAGTAACTCCTCGCGCGCCGCGCGCCACTGAGCGCGCGAGACGATCTCCGGAAGCGACATGGGCCCCTCCTGTGCGAACGGTCCGTTCCGAGGGGTGACCGGGGGGAGCCGCGGAACTCATCGCTCGTGCCCAAGATTTTTTACGGGGACTCTTGATTACGTGTCGTACTCCTGGATCCGCCTGCCGTGACCCCGGTCGAGGAGGCCGGGCAGACGCTCCGTCAACTCCCCCACCACTTCGGCCACGTCGAGGGTGAGCAGCTCGCGATCGCGCATCAGGACACGGCCGTCGACGATCGTGGTGCGTACGTCGGAGGAGCGCGCGCTGTGCACGAGGGTCGCGGCGAGGTCGTGGACGGGCTGGGTGTGCGGGCCGGTCAGGTCGACGAGGACGATGTCCGCCCGGCGGCCGGGGGCGATGCTGCCGATCCGGTCGCCGAGTCCGAGGGCCCGTGCGCTCTGGATGGTCGCGTGGTGCAGGGCCTGTCGGGACGTCAGCCAGCGGGGATCACCGGTCGTCGACTTCTGGACGAGGGCGGTGAGGGCCATCGACTCCCAGACGTCGAGGGAGTTGTTGGAGGCGGCGCCGTCCGTGGCGAGTCCGACGAGGATGCCGATCTCGCGCAGGGCGCGCACCGGGGTGGTGGTGGGCCAGCCGAACTTGAGGTAGCCGCGGGGAGCGGTAGCGACGGAGACCTGGCCGCCGGCTTCCGCGAGAAGGGGCAGATCGGCGTCCAGGATCCCGGTGCCGTGGGCGATCAGGACGTCGGTGTCGAGGATCCCGGTGCGCCGCAGGACCCCGATGGGGGTGACACCGTGCCGGGCCAGGCTCGCCTCGGTCTGGTCGCGGTTCTCGGAGGCGTGCAGATGGACGGGGAGTCCGTGCTCGCGGGCGAGTGCAGCGGTGGCGGTGAGATCGGCGTCGGTGACGGTGTAGGGGGCGTGCGGGGCGAGGGCGGTGGTGACCCGGCCGCCCCGGTGCCGCAGGGCGAACTCCAGTGAGCGCTCCCGCCCTTGCGGGCCCTGGGAGGAGAAGAAGGCCTCCCCGAGATGGGCCCGCATGCCGCACTCGTCGACGACCCGGGCGACCGCGTCCATGGCGAAGTAGTGGTCGGCGAAGCAGGTCACCCCCGCGCGGATCATCTCGGCGCAGGCGAGCCGCGCCCCCAACTCCACGTCCCGTTCGGTGAGGTTGGACTCGACGGGCCAGACGACGTCGTTGAACCACTCCTCGGTGGGCAGGTCCTCGGCGACCCCGCGCAGCGCGACCATCGGGGCGTGGGTGTGGCAGTTGACGAGACCCGGCAGGGCGACCTGACCCCGGCCGTCGAGCCGCTGCACTGAAGGCCGGTCCGCCGCCTCCGCGGCCCCCGTGACGGCCTCGATCACCCCGTCCCGCACGAGGATCGCCGCGTCCTCCTGGAAACGGATCCGCTCTTGATCGTCGTGCAGAAGGACGGTGCATCCGGTGATGATGAGGTCAGCGACGGTCGACGTCATGCCGCCAACGTACGACGGCGTACCCGCCCGGTGTGACCCGGACCGCGCATGTCGCCGCAGCTCTGTCGCGAACCCCACCGGGCGAGCACCCTGGCCTAGCACAGCCCGCCGCAACGGCTTCCGGAAAGGGGCCCGGCATGCTCCTCGGCACCTGGAACCTGGAGAACCTCTTCCTGCCCGGCGGCCCGTCGGGCCCCAAGGACAAGGCCGCCTACGAGGCGAAACTGGCCGCCCTGGCCGCCGTGATCACGGAGCTCGATCCGACCCTGCTCGGTGTGCAGGAGGTCGGCGATCCGACGGCGCTGGGCGACCTGCTCGACATGGTGGGCGGCGACTGGCACACCGCGCTCTCGGAGCACCCCGACGGCCGGGGGATCCGGGTCGGCTTCGTCAGCAGGGTGCCGCTGCGGGTGCTGGCCGACACGACGGCGTTCCCGCGGAAGCTGCGGCCCGTGCAGGTGGACGACACGGGCGGGGAGACCGCGGCGGCGGGGCGGGGCTTCCTGGCGGTGGAGGCGGGGCCGTTGCGCGCCGCCGTCTGCCACCTGAAGTCGAAGCTGCTGAGCTACCCCGGGGACCGTTTCCAGCCGCGGGACGAGGGTGAGCGGGCGCGTTTCGGCGCGTACGCGCTCTACCGCCGGGCGGCGGAGGCGGCGGCGCTGCGCGCGCTCGCGGACGAGTTGCTGGCGGGCGCGGGCCAGGAGCGGGACGTGGCGGTCGTCGGCGACCTGAACGACGAGGTCCAGGCGGCCACGACCCAGATCCTGCTGGGCCCGCCCGGCTCGGAGATCGGTACGGGGGGCTTCGACGCCCCGGACCGGGGCGACGCGGTACGGCTGTGGAACATCGCGCCCCTGATCCCCGCCGCCCAGCGCTTCTCCCGGGTCAACTCCGGCCGCCGCGAGCTGATCGACCACGTCCTGCTGAGCCACCGCCTGGTCCACCGGGTGCTGGAGGCCGGCACCGGCCTCCCCGGCGCGAACGCCCCCCACCTCCCGTCGATCGGCCCGAATCCGGCGGAACGCCGAGGAGAGCCCGGCTCGGACCATGCGCCGGTGTGGGCGCGGTTCGGTTAGGGGGCGAGGTCGGCGCGCGTACGGGGAGGGCGGGCCCGGTTCAGCCTGCGCGCCGGAGCAGGGCCAGTTCGTCCACCGCCCCGGTGAGCTGCCGCGCGTACCGGGTGGTGAGCCGGCCGGAGTCGTCGAGGTGGACGGCGCAGGCGGTGGTGGTGTCCACAAGCCGTTCGAGAGCACCAGCCACCTCCGCTGTCCCCTCCGTGTGGCGGGCGAGCGGCGGAAGCTCGGCGGCGGCTAGGGCGATGGCGGCCCGGGCCTCGGCGAGCGTGCGGTACGCCTCGCGCCGGAGGGTCCAACGGGTGACACGGGGGTCGGGGCTGACCCGGCTGCCGGCGTGGCGGGGGCCCCAATGGACGCCACGGGGGTCGCGGCTGACCCGGCTACCGGCGTGGCGGGGGCCCCAAAGGGCGCCACGGGACTCCCCGCCGAACCGGCCACCCGCGACGGCACCGCCTTCGATGGCACCGTCCGCCCCACCGACCCCACCATCCCCCCGACCGGCCTCCCGGAGCACATGCGCGACATACGCCCGCGCCGCGTTCTCCGCCGCCCCCAGCCGCGCCTGCACTCCCCCGCCCCGCTGTCCGGGCATCGGCAGATGTCCTACGACCAGCACGATCGCGCAGGCCAGCAGGGTCTCCCCGATCCGGCCGGCGGAGGCCTGCGGTTCGCCTCCGACCATGACCAGGGCGAGGACGAGGAGCGTGACGACGGCGGTCTGCGCGGCGAAGTGCCGGGTGGCGACGGGAATGAGCGCACCGCACACCGCGACCAGCGCCACGAGCCCCTCCGGCCGGGGCAGCACGGCGGCGAACCCGGCGAAGAGCAGCGCCCCCAGCACGGTCCCGGCGGCCCGGCACAGCACCCGCGACACCAGCGGCCCGAGATCGGGCTTGACCAGGAAGACGGCGGTGGCGGGCAACCAGTACCAGTGCGTGTGCTGCCCGTACCAGTGGAGGTGGTGCAGGCCCTGCGCCACGGCGACGCCGGCCCCGAAGCAGAGGCCGACCCGAAGGCCGTACTCCCGCCCCCCGGCACCGAGGACGCGCCGGACGAGGGCGGGCAGGGGCCGCCGCCGGGTGTGCAGGTCCTCATGGCCCTCGGCCCGGTCGAAGGCGTCGGCGGCACGCAGCAGGGCGTCGTCGAGGGCGCGCAGAGCGGGCGCATTCCGGGAGGGCGCGGGCAGTGGCCCGGTCGCCGTGTTGGCGCGTACGGCGCAGGCGAGGCGCCGGGGTCCTTCCGCGGCCCGCGCCGGTACGGCCTCCCCGGCCCAGGCGAGCGCCGTTGCGGCCTCGGCGAGCGGAAGGGCGGCGGCGTACTGCGCACGGAGGCGCCGCTCGGCGGAGGAGGAGGCGTACCGGCGCAGCCGGGGCCCGGCGAGGGCGTCCTGTGCGTGATCGAGCGCCGCGGTGAGCGCGGCGCGCCGAGCGGCGGCCCGGTCGGTACCGGCGCCGTCGAGCAGCTCGGCGATGGCGTCGTAGACGGACGCGACGGCGACCCGTTCCCCGTCGAACCGGAAGTCGCCGGCGAACGACCCGGGACCGGGCAGCACGAGCCGCAGCACCAGCAGCCACCCGGCCCCGCCCAGAAAGGCGAGCGCCCGCTGCCATCCCGTCTCCGGCAACGGCATCCCGGCGCCGATCGCGGAAGCGACGAGCAACTGGGTCGCGGCACCCGAGGCCACGGGCCCGACGGCGCTGACGGCACCGGCGAGCAGCCCGACGAGGGTGAGCAGCAGTGTCAGCCCGACGGCTCCCAGGTCCTCGCCGCCGTAGGTCCCGACCAGCAGCCCGGCGGCCCCCGCGACGGCGGGCACCCCCATCCGCCTGACGGCGGCCCGGCGGCTCCCGGGCCTGTCGTTGATCCCGGCGAGCATGGCGGCGATCGCGGCAACGACCCCGAGGGAGGGCTGACCGGCGAGTACAGCCCCGAGCAGCAGCGGCCCGGCCGCCAGCCCGCCGCGCCCCACGGCACTCCAGGGAACGGGACCCCGCTGCGTGCGAAGGGCATGGGCAAGCCAGGGCGGCAGGACAACAGGGGGGCGTGACACGGGGCTCCTGTACGGACGAGGGCGGGATGTGCCTTCGGGCGACGGTGGCCGGGCTTTCTGGTGTGCCTCGACGGTAGGCCGGGAACTTGGAGGTTGTGAAACGGGTGTATTACCCCCGCGTGACAATGCTTGGTATTGCCACGTTCTTTATGAACGCTATCGTTCCCGGCCGGCCTCTTCGAAGAGAGCCTGGGCGCGGTCGACGGCCTGCGTCAGGGCCTCCGGATGCGGTGCGGCGCCGAGTGATGCGAGGACGTCGTCCATGGGTCGCAGTCCCGCCCGTTCCAGCAACCGCTTCTCATTGGTCACCCACTCCCCCTGCGCCGCCAGCACTCCGTGTCCCGTCTGGACGGCGGCGGTGGCGAGGGCGCCGGCGATCTCGGTGAGGCGGCCCGCCGGGGCGTGGTTGGTCCTGGCGTAGGCCAGGGTCGCGCGGGCGGTGCCGTGCCAGCGCTCGCTCGCCGTGTGCCGCAGCTTCTCCGGATAGCCCGCCGGACGCGGCAGTTCGCCGCGCAGCACCTGGTTGACGGCCAGCTCCGCCACCACCAGGTAGCTGGGGATCCCGGCCAGGTGGAACAGCAGCGGTTCCACCCGGAAACGCCCTTGTTCCGCTTCGGCGAGTTCGTGTTCCACGACGTCGAGGTCCCGGTAGTGCACGTCCACGCGATGACCGTCGATGGTCAGCCAGGCCCCGCCGTTGAAGATTCCGCCGCCCCAGCCGCCGATCTCCGACACCTCGCCCTCCCAGCCCACCGCGCGCAGGTCGGCCGGGTCGAAGGCGCCGCGGTAGTAGATCGCCAGGTCCCAGTCGCTGTCGGGGCGGTGGGTCTGCTGGGCCCGGGAGCCGCCGAGGGCCACGGCCCGCACGGCGGGGAGGGCGGCCAGGCGGTCCGCGGTCGTTTCGAGGAAATCGGACATGGCCGCTCAGGCCTCCCAGAGGTCGCGGTGGCGGTGGCGGGTCGGCGGGTGGTCCAGGGTTTCGGCCACCCGTTCGAGGGTTCCGGCGGGCGCCGCTCGTAGCTGCTTGACCGCCGTGACACGGAACGATCTGAGCGCCGCCCGCGCCCGCGACTCGTACGGGCTCACCCCCCGCTCACCCAGGCCCCGCGGGTACGTGTACGCGGCGAAGCTCCGCACCAGCGGCCTCGGCCTGGCACGGCGGCCCTCCCGTACGGCCTTCGACAATTCCTGCCGCTCATAACGGAGTTCGCCGAGGGAATGACGGGTGCACGGGCCCGCCAGGCCCTGCGGCCAGTAAGGCGGGCCCGTGCGGTGGCGGCCCGGGACGTGGTGGACGGTGCGTGACATGGCTGGGCTACAGGGTGGCGGGGACGGCGGCCCGCGTCGACCGGTTATCCGCCGCAGCGCCGGAAAATCGGATGCGGCGCCGGGCCCCGCACCCGAAGATCGATGGGTTGCCCGCCCACCGGACGCCGCACCCGAAGACCGATGGGTTGCCGTCCCACCGGACCCCGCACCACACCGCACCCTCCGCCGCACCGCCCGGGAGCCGCCATGATCCAGCGCGTCACCAACCCCGCCCTCTTCCCTCCCCCCACCTACTCCCACGCCTCCGTCGTCGAGGCCGGTACCAGGATCGCCTTCCTCGCCGGATCCGTGCCGCTCGACGCCGAGGGGAAGATCGTCGGCGAGGGGGATCCGGTACGGCAGGCCGAGCAGGTGATCGCCAACCTCGAAGCGCAACTGGCCGCGATCGGCAGCGACTTGGCGCACGTGCTGTCGACCGACGTGTACGTCGTCAGCAGCGAGACCTCCGTGCTGTCCTCCGTGTGGGAGGTCGTCGAGGCGTCGGGGCTCAGCACCGGGCCGCACTCCTCCACCCTCATCGGGGTCGCCTGCCTCGGCTACACCGGCCAGCTGGTGGAGATCACGGCCACCGCGGCCGTACCGGAGGAGACCCGGTGATCACCCTGCGCAGGGCCACCGCCGACGACGCCTCCGCCGTGGCCGACGTCTGGCTGCGTTCCTTCGACGCCGCGCTGCCGACCGTCGTACGGCAGCACTCGGACGACGAAGTGCGCGCCTGGTTCCGGGAGTTCGTCGTCCCGCGACAGGAGACGTGGGTCGCCGAGGCCGAGGGCGCGGTCGTCGGGGTCATGGTCCTGCACGGCGAGCTCCTCTCCCAGCTCTACCTCGCCCCCGACTGGCGCGGCCGCGGCCTCGGCGACCGGTTCGTCCGACTCGCCAAGGAGCGCAGCCCGCACGGTCTCAACCTCTGGACCTTCCAGATCAACAAGCCCGCCCACCGCTTCTACGAGCGCCACGGCTTCGTCGCCACCGAGCGCACCGACGGCCGTGACAACGAGGAGCACGAGCCGGACGTGCGGTACGTCTGGAAGCCCTAGGCCGGGCTTCGTCCGATGCGAGGTCAGGCCGAGGGGCCAGCCCCGAAGAAGGCACGGAAGGAAGCGCTGCGGCGCCGGCGCTCAGAGCCCCGCCTCCTGAGCCGCGCTCCGCAGCACCCGGCGCAGCATCTCCGGGGTGAGCCGGCCGGTGAAGGTGTTGCGCTGGCTGACGTGGAAGCAGCCGAAGACGGTGAGCCCGTCGAGCGGGACCCGCACCCCGTGCCCGAAAGCCGGCCGGGGCCTCGGGACCGCCCAGCCCGCCGCCGCCAGCGCGGGCAGCGCCGCCTGCCAGCCGAACCCGCCGAGCACCACCACCGACCGCAGCGTCGGCCGCAGCAGGCCCAGCTCCCGCACCAGCCAGGGCCGGCAGGCGTCGCGCTCGCCGGGGGTGGGCTTGTTGGCGGGCGGGGCGCAGTGCACGGGTGCGGTGACCCGGGCGCCGTACAGCTCCAGTCCGTCGTCGGCGGCGACCGCGGTGGGCTGCGAGGCGAGGCCCACGTCGTACAGCGCCTGGTACAGCACGTCCCCGGAGCGGTCGCCGGTGAACATGCGGCCGGTGCGGTTCCCGCCGTGGGCGGCCGGGGCGAGGCCGATGATCAGCAGCCGGGCGTCCGGCGGGCCGAATCCGGGCACCGGGCGTCCCCAGTACGTCTGGTCGGCGAAGGCGGCCCGCTTGGTCCGGGCCACCTCCTCCCGCCAGGCGACCAGCCGAGGACAGGCCCGACAGCCCGCGATCCGTCGGTCCAGTTCCGCGAGGGCGTCCATGGCTCCACCGTAAGCCCGCCGAAAAGGCCAGGTCGGCCCCGCGGGTCAGCGGCTAAGGTCGGTGCCATGGCTTCCGAGGGTGACGAGGACAAGGGCGGCCCGGCGGCGACCGAGGCGGCCTCCCCGGCTGTGGATCCGAAGACCGCCCCGCCTGCGGATCCGAACACCGCCGCCGCCGTGGCGGCTGCCGAGGCGGCCGGACCGCAGGCCGGCGAGAGCGTGCGGATCGACAGCTGGATCTGGGCGGTACGGCTGATCAAGACGCGTTCGGCGGGCGCCACCGCCTGCAAGGGCGGCCATGTCCGGGTGAACGGCGAGCGGGTCAAGCCCGCGCACGCGGTGCGCGTCGGCGACGAGGTGCGGCTGCGGCACGAGGGCCGGGAGCGGATCGTCGTGGTCAAGCGCCTGATCCGCAAGCGGGTCGGCGCTCCCGTGGCGGTGCAGTGCTATGTCGACAACTCCCCGCCGCCCCCGCCCCGCGAGGCCGTCGCCCCGGCCGGCATCCGCGACCGCGGCGCCGGCCGCCCCACCAAGCGGGACCGGCGGGAGCTGGAACGCCTGCGCGCCCTGGCGAAGGGCGGCCGCCCCGGCCCGCGCTGACGGGAAACGGACGTACGGCGGCGGCCGCGTCCGGTCCGGGCCCGGGGCCCGTCGGACACGGCCGTCGCCGTACGTACGCCATGGGTCAGGCCCGCCGCACCCGCCGCAGCAGCTCCGCGTTGTGGCCGCGCCGCGCCCAGGCGATCAGGGCGAGCGGGATGATCAGGATGAGCGGCGTGGCGGCGTTCTCCCCCTCGAAGGCGGACATCTGGACCACGAACGCGCCGACCATCAGCCCGCTCAGCGCGATTGCCGCCACCGACTGGAGCACCGGGACCAACAGGGCGACGGCTCCGGCGAGTTCGAGCGCGCCGATGGTGTACATGCCCGCGTTGCCCCAGCCCAGCTCGGCGAAGGCGTCCACGGCCGTGGAGTGCGCGATCAGCTTCGGCAGGGCGCTGGCGACGGCGAAGAACAGCGCGAGCAGGATCTGCAGTCCCCGCAGGGCGAACCGGGCCCGGCGCCCGCGGGCGGTCGCGGACTCGGCGATGACGGGGGCGGTGGCGGCGGGGGCGGCGGGGGCGACGGTCTCGGACATCGGGTTCTCCTGGGTACGGCGTCGGCGTTGCTGTCACAGGGACAGACCGCGGGACGCCGCGAAACTCATCGCTGCCTGGCGGAAGTTGACCCCTCCAGCGGAAACCATCCGTGCCCGATGTACCAGTGGCCGCCCGCCCGCAGATGGTCCCCCACCGCCCGCTCCACCGCCGTCCGCCGCGGCAGCCCCTCGACGGGCAGGTCCGGGTCCCCGAACACGAACCGCACCGGCTCGGTGTCGGCCTCCTCGGCGTCGTTGCCCACGAGCCGGAACCGCTCCTGGAAGCGCACGATGTTGGAGTCGGCGGGCAGATACCGCTTGAGCTGCGGATCCAGCAGCCAGGAGTGGCACTGTGCGGCCGGGAAGCGCTCCTCGGGGAAATGCCGGGCGAAGAACTCCCGGGCCAGCGCCAGGGAACGGTCGCAGGCGGCCGGGGTGAGCGGGCCGCAGAAGTCGGGGATGTGGAGGTTGAGGCACAGGCCGTCCGGGTCCGGCCCGGCCCCGGCGAGCGCCCGCCCGGTGCGCGACCGCTCGAACTGCAGCCGCCCGAGCTGGTACAGCTCCCCGCGGAAGTGATGGATGAGCCACCTCTGCACCTGGACGCCCGCCCGGCCGTAGCGCCGGCGGTGCACGGCCATGTTCCGGCCGAGGTCGGCGAGGGTGCGCCGGGTCACCTCGGCGGGGACACCGCGTGCGCGGTGGTAGGCGCGCGTGTGGGGCAGCGCCGCGACGAAGACGTACACGGGGAAGCAGCGCTGCAGGGGGCCGGCGGGCCAGTCCAGCTCGGGCAGCTCGACTCTGGTCCCGAGCGTCCCCAGGTCCCGGACCAGTTCCTCGACCGACGCCTCCAGGAACCGCCTGAGCTCGGGGTCGTCGGTGACTCTGCGGCGCATGCGGACCAGGACCCCGATGTCCTCGTGGGGCACGGCGAGGTCGAGCAGGATCTCGGGCAGATCGTCGGCGTCAGGCAGCACGGCAGGGCCCCCTCTTGGTGATCGGCGTTTCGAAGAGTACGTTCCGAAGGAGGGAGTGGTGATCCCGATGCGTACGGGCAGTGAACCCACGACCGCGCGCAGTGCCCTGCGCACGCGGTTCTGGCTGAGTGTGTGGGGGCTGGCCTGGGCGGTGTTCGGTACGGTCGCTTTCGCGCTGGTCGGCCGCACCGGCTGGGCGGTGGCCTGCGGGATCCTGGCGCTGGTCGTCGCCGTGAACCTGTTCCTCGTCGTCCGGCACATCCGCCAGGGCCCGCACTACCAGCCGGGCCCGGACGTACCGCCGTACGACCCGCCCGGCGGCCGCTGACGCTCAGGACTCGAACCGCGCCGCCCGGAGGTACTGCGGGTTGGGGTCCAGCGCCGCCGCCAGCCGGAAATGGCGCTTGGCCTGCTCGTGCCGGGCCTGCCGCTCATAGGTGCGGGCGAGCGCGAAGTGCGCGAACGCGTTGTCCGGCTCGCGCTCCAGGACGATGGTGAACTCCAGCTCGGCGGGCCGCAGCTGCGCGGCGGCGAAGAAGGCCCGCGCGCGCAGCAGACGGGCGGCGGTGTTCTCGGGGTGCGCGGCGATGACACCGTCGAGCAGCTTCACCGCGCCCCGCGGGTCCCGCGCGGCGAGCAGATGCTCGGCGGCGCGGAAGTCGATGACATGCGTCTCCGGAGTACGTCCGGTCGAACCGCTGGTCTCGGGCACGGCAGAGTCCTTCCCTCACTCACGGGCTTCAACGCCCCGGCGGAGGGCCGCTATTCCTGGGCCGCCCGGGACGCGTGCGCTCGGCGCTCCAGCTCGGCCCAGACCTCCCGCACCCGCTGCTGCAGCTCCTCCAGCGGTACGTCGTTGTCGATCACGATGTCCGCGATCTCGCGGCGCTTCTCCCGCGTCGCCTGGGCGGCCATCCGGGCGCGGGCGTCCTCCTCGGTCATCCCGCGCAGCCGGACGAGCCGGTCGAGCTGGGTCCCGGGGGCGGCGTCGACGACGACCACGAGGTCGTACAGCGGCGCGAGGCCGTTCTCCGTGAGCAGCGGGACGTCATGGACGACGACCGAGTCCCCGGCGGCGGCCTGCTCCAGCTCGCGGGAGCGGGCGCCGACCAAGGGGTGCACGATCGAGTTCAGCACGGCGAGCCGGTCGGGGTCGGCGAAGACGATCGCGCCCAGCTTGGGGCGGTCCAGACTTCCGTCCTCGGCCAGCACGTCCTCCCCGAAGGCGGCCACGACCGCGGCGAGCCCGGGCGTGCCCGGCGCCACGACCTCCCGCGCGATGCGGTCCGCGTCGATCAGTACGGCGCCGTGCGCGACGAGCAGCCGTGACACCTCGCTCTTGCCGGCACCGATGCCGCCGGTCAGGCCAACTTTCAGCATGGCCCGAGCTTAGGGCCTGGGGTGCCGCGGTCAGCCGTCGCCTTCGCGCTCCGCCAGGAACCGCTCGAACTCCAGCCCGATCTCGTCCGCCGACGGGATGTCCACGGGCTCGGCGAGCATGTTGCCGCGCGTCTCGGCGCCCGCCACCGCGTCGTACTGGTGCTCGAGGCCCTGGACCAGCGCGACCAGCTCCTCGTCGCCCTCCTGGATCTGGCGGTCGATCTCGGTCTGGGTGCGGTGGGCCTCGGTGCGCAGGGCGTGCGCGATCGCCGGGAGGACCAGGCCGGTCGCGGCCGTGATGGACTCCAGGACGGTCAGGGCCGCGTCCGGGTACGGGGAGCGCGCGATGTAGTGCGGGACGTGCGCGGCGACGCCGAGGACCTCGTGGCCCGCCTCCATCAGGCGGTACTCCAGCAGCGACTCCGCGCTGCCCGGCACCTGCGCCTCGTCGAAGGGGCTGCGGTGGCCCGGCACGAGATCGGTGCGGTTGCCGTGCGGGGTGAGGCCGACGGGGCGGGTGTGCGGGACGCCCATGGGGATGCCGTGGAAGTTCACGGACAGCCGGACGCCGAGCCGCTCCACGATCTGCTGCACGGCGGCGGCGAAGCGCTCCCACTCCACGTCCGGCTCCGGGCCCGACAGCAGCAGGAAGGGCGCTCCGGTGGCGTCCTGGACGAGCCGTACCTCGATGGCCGGGACTTCGTAGTCGGTCCAGCGGTCGCGCTTGAACGTCAGCAGCGGGCGGCGGGCGCGGTAGTCCACGAGCCGGTCGTGGTCGAACCGGGCGACGAGTTGGTGGGGCAGCGAGTCGAGCAGCCGGTCGACGATCTGGTCGCCGGTCTCGCCCGCGTCGATGTATCCGTCGAAGTGGTAGAGCATGACAAGGCCCGCCGACTCCTGTGCCAGCGCCATGTCGACGACGGCCAGGCCCTTCGGCTCCCATGCGTACAAACCCTGCGGATCAAGCACAGTGACCGCTCCTCCTCGTGTTCACACCGAACAACGCGGCGGGCCACGGCGGCATTCCCCCGATCATGAACACAAGCCCCCACCGGGCCGCGGGCCTCCATCGGCCCGCGGACGACAGCCCGCGGACACAACACTGAGGGGCCGCACCCGGAAAGGTGCGGCCCCTCAGTCAGGAGCTAGTGCTCAGTGAGCGTCAGCTCAGCTCTGGCCACCGGCGAGCTTCTCGCGCAGTGCGGCCAGCGCCTCGTCCGAGGCAAGCGCACCGGAGTTGTCCGGGCCCTCGGAGGAGTACGAGCCACCGCCGCCGCCGGACGCGGCCGGAGCCGCACCCGCCGTGTCGCCGCCCTCGGCCGCGGCAGCGGCGTCGGCCTCGCGGGACTTGATGACCTGCTGCTGGTGCTGCTCGAAGCGGGTCTGCGCCTCGGCGTACTGGTGCTCCCAGGCCTCGCGCTGGGTCTCGTAGCCCTCGAGCCAGTCGTTGGTCTCGGGGTCGAAGCCCTCGGGGTAGATGTAGTTCCCCTGGTCGTCGTACGACGCGGCCATGCCGTACAGCGTCGGGTCGAACTCGACCGAGGCCGGGTCGGCACCGAAGGCCTCGTTGGCCTGCTTCAGCGAGAGGCTGATGCGACGACGCTCGAGGTCGATGTCGATGACCTTGACGAAGATCTCGTCGTTGACCTGGACGACCTGCTCCGGGATCTCCACGTGGCGCTCGGCCAGCTCGGAGATGTGGACCAGACCCTCGATGCCCTCGTCCACGCGGACGAACGCACCGAACGGAACCAGCTTCGTGACCTTACCGGGCACGACCTGGCCGATCTGGTGGGTGCGGGCGAACTGCTGCCACGGGTCTTCCTGGGTCGCCTTCAGCGACAGGGAGACACGCTCGCGGTCCATGTCCACGTCGAGGACCTCGACGGTGACTTCCTGGCCGACCTCGACAACCTCGGAGGGGTGGTCGATGTGCTTCCAGGAGAGCTCCGAGACGTGCACCAGGCCGTCGACGCCACCCAGGTCCACGAAGGCACCGAAGTTGACGATCGAGGAGACGACGCCGGAACGGACCTGACCCTTCTGCAGGGTCGTGAGGAACGTCTGGCGGACCTCGGACTGGGTCTGCTCCAGCCAGGCACGGCGGGACAGGACCACGTTGTTGCGGTTCTTGTCCAGCTCGATGATCTTGGCCTCGAGCTCCTTGCCCACGTAGGGCTGGAGGTCGCGGACACGGCGCATCTCGACGAGGGAAGCCGGCAGGAAGCCACGGAGGCCGATGTCGAGGATGAGACCACCCTTGACAACCTCGATGACGGTACCGGTGACGATGCCGTCCTCTTCCTTGATCTTCTCGATGGTGCCCCAGGCGCGCTCGTACTGGGCGCGCTTCTTCGAGAGGATCAGGCGGCCTTCCTTGTCCTCCTTCTGGAGAACAAGGGCTTCGATCTCGTCACCGACGGCGACGACCTCGTTGGGGTCGACGTCGTGCTTGATCGAGAGCTCTCGGCTCGGGATGACACCTTCGGTCTTGTAACCGATGTCGAGCAGGACCTCGTCCCGGTCGACCTTCACGATGACGCCGTCGACGATGTCGCCGTCGTTGAAGTACTTGATCGTCTCGTCGATCGCGGCGAGGAAAGCTTCCTCGTTACCGATGTCGTTGACCGCTACCTGCGGAGTGGTAGAGGTGGTCTCGGTGCTGCTCGTCATGTGGGAAAGGGCTCCGGTACGGACGGTGAGTCGTAGGTACTGCTTACGCCGGGAGCCCGTTTCGCTCTGAAGAAGCCGGACAGCCAAGGAAGCGCCTCACCAGGGAACTGGTGTTGGCGCCTCGACAACCGAGGGGACATACAACAGATGCGAGCGCAGCCTGCTACGTCTGAGGAGCGCAGGCCCGCAGCGCAACTTGTAGCATACGGGGGCAGCCGGGCAGGGTCAATGCGCGAAGACGCACACCCGGGGCGGATCGCCGCATACCCGGCACAAAACCTGTCTCACGAGGCCACGCGCGCCTGATGGCGCCCCATGCGTGACGACCTCCACGACGGGTTTGGACGGAAGAGTACGACGAGGGAGCCGATCATCCAAGAGCCCGTAGCCAACGAAGCCGCGCCCGGATCCGAAGCCGAGCCGGAGGCCACTCGGCGTGCCGCCGGGGTCACGGAGAGCTCCCGGGCCAACCGGGGCTGGTGGGACCGCAACGCCGACGAATACCAGATCGAGCACGGCACCTTCCTCGGCGACGACCGCTTCGTCTGGGGGCCGGAGGGCCTGGACGAGGTGGAGGCCGAGCTGCTCGGCCCGCCGGAGGAACTGAAGGGCAAGCACGTCCTGGAGATCGGCGCCGGCGCGGCGCAGTGCTCGCGCTGGCTGGTTGCGCAGGGCGCCCGCCCGGTCGCCCTGGACCTCTCCCACCGCCAGCTCCAGCACGCGCTGCGGATCGGCGGCTCCTTCCCCCTGGTCTGCGCCGACGCGGGCGAGCTCCCCTTCGCCGACGGCACCTTCGACCTGGCGTGCTCGGCGTACGGGGCGCTGCCCTTCGTCGCCGACCCGGTGCGGGTGCTGCGCGAGGTGCGCCGGGTGCTGCGCCCGGGCGGCCGGTTCGTCTTCTCGGTCACCCATCCCTTCCGCTGGGCGTTCCCGGACGAGCCGGGCCCCGAGGGCCTGTCGGTCTCCGCCTCGTACTTCGACCGCACGCCCTATGTCGAGCAGGACGACGAGGGCCGGGCGGTGTACGTGGAGCACCACCGGACGATCGGCGACCGGGTGCGCGACGTGGTGGCCGCCGACTTCCGCCTGGTGGATCTCGTCGAGCCGGAGTGGCCGGCCTGGAACTCCGCGGAGTGGGGCGGCTGGTCCCCGCTGCGCGGCAACCTGATCCCGGGGACGGCGATCTTCGTCTGCGAGCGAAGCGAGATGGGGGCACCCCCGGCCGGAGGCCGGGGGAGAGACTGAGCAGGTGATCCGTTACGACGCGCTGGACGCCCTTCCCGTCCGCACTGCCCTGCCCGGCCTGACCGGCGCCCTGGAGACGCACGGCACCGCGGTGCTGGTGGCCCCGCCCGGCACCGGCAAGACGACCCTGGTCCCCCTGGCGCTGGCCGGCCTGCTCGGCGAGGGGGCGGCGCGCCGGGTCGTGGTCGCGGAGCCGCGCCGGATCGCCGCCCGCGCCGCCGCCCGGCGGATGGCTTGGCTGCTGGGCGAGCAGGTCGGCGGGAGCGTCGGCTACACCGTGCGCGGGGAGCGGGTCGTGGGGCGGCACGCGCGCGTGGAGGTCGTCACGACGGGTGTGCTGCTGCAGCGCATCCAGCGCGACCCGGAACTCGCGGGCGTGGACGTCGTGGTCCTGGACGAGTGCCACGAGCGGCATCTGGACGCGGACACGACGGCGGCCTTCCTGTGGGACGTACGGCAGGCGCTGCGGCCCGAGCTGCGGCTGGTGGCGGCGTCGGCGACGACGGACGCCGAGGGCTGGGCCGGGCTGCTGGGCGGCGCCCCGGTGATCGAGGCGGAGGGCGTCTCGTATCCGGTTGAGGTGGTGTGGGCGCCGCCGGCGCGTCCCGTGCGCCCGCCGCACGGCATGCGCGTCGACCCGGCGCTGCTGACCCACGTGGCATCGGTGGTGCGGCGGGCGCTGGCCGAGCGGGACGGGGACGTGCTCTGCTTCCTGCCCGGCGTCGGCGAGATCGCGCGGGTGGCGGGACAGCTGGGCGACCTGGGCGGGGCGGAGGTGCTCCAGGTGCACGGCCGTGCCCCGGCGGCGGTGCAGGACGCGGTGCTGTCGGGCGGCGACCGGCGCCGGGTGGTGCTATCGACCTCGGTCGCGGAGTCCTCGCTGACGGTTCCCGGGGTCCGGGTGGTGGTGGACTCCGGTCTCGCGCGGGAGCCGCGGGTCGACCACGCGCGCGGGCTGAGCGCGCTGACGACGGTACGGGCCTCGCAGGCGGCGGGGCGGCAGCGGGCGGGCCGGGCCGGGCGGGAGGCGCCGGGGGCGGTGTACCGCTGCTGGACCGAGGCGGAGGACACGCGGCTGACGCGCTTCCCCTCCCCCGAGATCAAGGTGGCGGACCTGACGGCGTTCGCGCTGCAGGCGGCGTGCTGGGGGGACCCGTCGGCGGCCGGCCTCGCCCTGCTGGACCCGCCCCCGGCGGGGGCGATGGCGGCGGCGCGGGCCGCCCTGGCGGCGGTGGGCGCCGTGGATGCCGAGGGCCGGGCCACCGAGCGGGGGCTGCGGCTGGCCCGGCTGGGGCTGCACCCGCGTCTGGGACGGGCCCTGCTGGACACGGCCGGTGCGGGTGCCGAGGTGGTGGCCCTGCTGTCGGAGGAGGCGCCGCGGGAGTACGGCGACGATCTGGCGGCGGCCTGGCGGGCCGCCCGGCGCGGGAATGACGCCTACGCGGGGCGCTGGCGCGGCGAGGTCCGGCGGCTGCGAGCCGCCGTCGGGGAGGTTCCCCGCGGGCCCGCCCAGGACCGCCCGTCGCCGTCGGAGGGTTCCGGGCCGCCCGCCGCCTTCGATCCGGACACGCCCCTGTCCGACGACCGGCTCGCCGGGGTCGTCGCCGCTCTCGCCTTCCCCGAGCGCGTCGCCAGGCTCGACGGCGGCTCCTACCTCATGGCCTCCGGGACCAGGGCCGGCCTCCCCGACCGCTCGCCCCTGCACGGCGCCCCCTGGATCGCCGTCGCCGCGGCGGACCGGCCCGTCGGCACGGGGCACGCGCGCGTGCGGCTCGCCGCCGTACTGGACGAGGAGACCGCCCGCTCGGCGGCCGCTCCCCTCCACCGGGAGGGCGAGGAGGTCCACTGGGCCGACGGGGACGTGGTCGCGCGCCGAGTGGGACGCCTGGGCGCGATCGAGCTGACGGTACGGCCCCTGCGCGACGCCGCCCCCTCCCTCGTACGCGAGGCCCTCCTGGACGGCCTGCGGCAGGAAGGGCTGGGTCTGCTGCGCTGGTCGGCGGAGGCGGTCGTACTGCGGCAGCGGCTGGCGTTCCTTCGGATGCACCGGGGCGACCCCTGGCCCGACGTCTCCGACGATGCGCTGCACGCGCGCGTGGCGGAGTGGCTGGAGCCGGAGCTGAGCCGGGCCAGGCGGCGCAGCGATCTGGGACGGATCAGTGCCGGGGCGGGTCTGGGCCGGCTGCTGCCATGGGCCTCGGGTGAGGCGGCGCGCCTGGACGAGCTGGCGCCCGAGCGGCTCGCCGTGCCCAGTGGGTCCAGGATCCGGATCGACTACGCGAACCCCGAGCAGCCCGTCCTGGCCGTGAAGCTGCAGGAGATGTTCGGCCTGCACGAGTCGCCGTCGGTGGCGGGGGTGCCGGTGCTGGTGCACCTGCTGTCCCCCGCGGGGCGCCCCGCGGCGGTCACGGCCGACCTCGCCTCCTTCTGGAAGGACGGGTACAAGGGAGTGCGGGCGGAGCTGCGGGGGCGGTATCCGAAGCATCCGTGGCCGGAGGATCCTGCGGCCGCCGAGCCGACCCGGCACACCGCGGCCCGGGCCCGGCGCCAGGGCGGCGGGAGCTGACGTCAGGCGTTGGCGGGTTCCGGCTCGGTGGCCCCGGCCGGGGCCGGGTCCTCGGGGTGACGGCCGCGGGCCTCCAGCCAGAGGGAGAGGGAGAGCAACAGGAGACCGAGGGCGAGGAAGCCCCACGGGAGGTAGGAGGTCAGCAGCAGGACCAGGGTGCGGTGGGACTTCACCAGGTCGACCGTGTGGTCGATGTAGTCCTCGCGCATCTTCACGTGGCCGGCGAACGCCGTGACCTTGTCGCGGTCGCCGAGGAGGGTGCCGCCGCGCAGTTCCTCCCGGTGGATCTCCTCGCCGTAGACGGGGGCGCCGGTGAGGGGTTCGATCCAGAACTTGCGCACGGTGGTGTACCAGCGGGTGGTGCCGGTGCCGGCGAGGGTCTCGGGGGTGACGCCGTCCACGGGCATCCGCTTGGGATAGGGCACCTTCGTCCACGGGATCGTCTGCTCGAAGTAGTAGACCTCGACGCCGCGGAAGTCCTCGGTGCCCCGGTAGTGGATGGGCGCGGAGGTGCGGGTCTGGGCGTCGAAGTACTCGTAGGACCGTTTCTCCGTCAGGAAGGGCCACTTGAACTCGATGCCCTCGCGGCGCACGGGGTCGCCGTCGACCATCTCGCCGCCGGCGTGGACGGGTTCCTGGGTGTGGGCGTCGAAGATGTAGCGCTCGGGGATCCGGGAGACCATCTCGCCGTCGGGGCCCTGGACGTAGGAGAGGCCGTCCCAGACGACCACGTCACGGTCCACCGTCCGCTCGATCCGCTCCGAGGCCTCCACGTTGCCCTTGAGGGTCTGCACGATGGTGACCTTGGAGACCTTCCTCGCCTTCAGGGTGCTGTAGTCGAGGAGGGTGGCGTCCTCGGCCTCCAGGACCATGTCCTGGTACTGGTTCGCGGGGACCTTGGCCAGGCGCGGGAAGGCGTACCAGCGCAGCATCGGGGACAGCGCGGTGAAGAACACGGCGAAGGCGAGCAGGACCAGACCGGCCTTGCGGCGCATCTCGGCCTCCCTCCCGGGCGGTTACGGGTGTGCGGGCACCGTCGTCAGCAGCGGCTTCGGCGAGGTCTCGCCGGTGGACGAGCCCAGTGCGGTGAGCGTGAACACCAGGGCGAGCGCGACGGCGAGGCCGGTCGCGGCGGCGATCAGGGCGCGCACGGTGCCTCCCGACGGGCCGGAGCTGATACATCGTCAGGTCCGGCACCGTAGCAACGGGCGGCCGAGATGAGAACACGTCGCACACGACGACGGCGCCCCTCCGGTGTGGAGGGGCGCCGTCCGGGCCGTCCTTGCGCGCTGCGGCCCTACGCGCTGGGGCTCGCCGACGGGGTGGCCGACGCGGTGGGCGACGGCGACTCGGCCGCCGCCACGGTCAGTTCGACCGTCAGCGTGGCGCCGCCGGCGGTGCTGACGCGGAGCAGGAAGGTGCCGGCGGTGTCGTCGGCGTACAGCTTCGGCAGCTTCAGCAGGCCGTCGGCGTCCGTCTTCAGGCCGCTCAGGGTGCGGACGGGGTTGCCGTCGGCGTCCTTGAAGAAGGGGCCCTTGTCGTTCGCCGTCGGGTCGTCCGCCGACGTGATCAGGGTGGCGGTGGCCGCGACCCCGTCCGCGACGGCACCCTTGTAGGTGGCCTTCACCTCCACCTGGTCCGCGAACTCCCCGCCCGGGGCGCAGGTCAGCGCGGTCTCGGCGGTACGGGCCAGGGTGTCGGCGGTGCGTTCGGTGACCGTGGCCGTGTAGTCGAGGCCCGGGATCGAGCGGCCCACGACGGTCGTCCGGACGGTGAACTCGCCGGTCTCCTCGCCCGCCTGGAGCGCGGGCGCCACGGCCGTGCCGCTGCTGTTGGTGAGGGCGGTGGCGTACTTCTCGCCGCCGGTGAAGACGGCGTCGGTGTCGCCGACGATGGTGAAGCGGATCCGCACCTTGCCGACACCCTTGCCGGCCGAGGTCTCGGCACGGGTGCTGATCCGCTCGCCGAAGGCGTCGCCCGCCGTCGCGGTGAGCACGGCGGTACCGGCGTCCTCCAGGTGGTGCACCGTGTCGGTGGGGGTCCCCGGAGGCGTGGTGGGAGGCGTGGTGGGCGGGTTGGTGGACGGGGGTGTCGCCGGCGGCGTGGACGGCGGCGGAGTCGTCCCCGGAGGCGTGGCGGGCGGCGTGCTCGGCGGCTGCGACGCCGGGGGCGAGGGCTGGACCCGGGCCCCGGCGTTGCCGTCGCTGCGGTCCTCGGGCACGGTGCCGGTGCCGTCGGGGATCGCGTCGACGCCCTTGCGGTAGTGCTCCAGCCACGCCAGGACCGTGTTCAGGTAGTCCGTGGAGTTGTTGTAGCTGAGGATCGCGCTCTTGAGGTCGGCCCCGTCGGACAGGTCCCAGCCGAAGCGGCACAGGTAGTGGCCCGCGGCGAGCGCGGCGTCGTAGATGTTGTTGGGGTCCTTCTTGCCGTCGCCGTTGCCGTCGCGGCCCGCCCACTCCCAGGTCGAGGGGATGAACTGCATCGGCCCCACGGCACGGTCGTACGAGCTGTCCCCGTCGTAGGCGCCGCCATCGGTGTCGCTGATGTTCGCGAAGCCGATGCCGTTGAGCTGCGGGCCGAGGATCGGGGAGGTGGTGGTGCCGTCGGCGTTCACGCGGCCGCCGCGGGCGTGGCCCGACTCGACGTGCCCGATCGCGGCGAGCAGCTCCCAGGGCAGGTTGCAGCCCGGCTTGGCCTCCTGCAGCGAGGTGGCGGCCTGCTGGTAGGCGGCCAGGACGGTCGCCGGTATCCCGGAGTCGGAGTCCGTGGATCCCGTCCCGCCGCCGCCCGCGCTCGGCGAGGGCTTGGGGCTGTCCAGGGGCGGCAGGTCCGTGTAGTACGGCGAGTTGCCGGTCGCGCTCTCACCGGCCGCGTCGGGGGTCGGCTGGGCGTCGGACGTGGTCCGTCTCCCCTGCTCGTCGACCGTCACCCCTGGAGCCTGGGAGCCGGACAGCGCCGCGACCGCCAATGCGGCCACGGCGGCGGTGGCCGCACCTTTGTACAGCCTCCTGCCGAATTGCGCCGACATAGAGTGAACCCCTCCTGCGGACGCCCGAGCGCCCGTCTCTGTCTGTCCCGTCGCCCTGTTGTGACGAACGACCCGCCCTGAGGGTTGCGCTCGTGGAGCCGTTCGGTGATCCGCCCCGAGCATCCGTCCGTTTTTGTCCGTATCGGCCGCGCTGCGCGCGCACCGGCCCAAGTGACCCTACGACAACTTCCGCGTCACGGGCACCCGTTCGCGGCCGCTGTTCACCAGGTGGCCATGCGTGATACTGGGCGGGTCGATCATGTCCGGGAGCGAGGAGCGTCGGTGCCGTTCACTCTCAGCCATGCGGCGGCCGTGCTGCCCGCCGTGCGCACCGACGGAACGGGCCGGGGCCGGCTGGTGCCGGCCGTCCTGGTGGCGGGGTCCTTCGGGCCCGACCTGACCTACTACGCGGGCGGCGCGGTGCCGGGCGCCATGGAGTTCGGCGACGTCACGCACTCCTTCGCGGGCGTGCTCACGGTCGATGTGGCCATCTCCTGGGCGCTGGTGGGGCTGTGGCTGTTCGTCCGTGAGCCCCTGGTGGCCCTGCTGCCGCCGGCCCGGCAGGGGCGGGTGGCCGCACTGTTGCGCTGCGGTGCGCCCCGCGCGCGCGTGCGGGGCGAACTGGTGGCGTGGTGGTACGTCTCCGCGGTCCTCGGCGCGCTCACCCATGTCGTCTGGGACGCGTTCACGCACCTCGACCGCTGGGGCATGCGGCTGTTCCCCGTCCTCGGCGAGGAGTTCGCGGGGTCCCCTCTGTACTGGTATCTCCAGTACGGCGGTTCGGCGGTGGCGGCGGCCGTCGTCGCGGTGTTCCTGACGGTGGCGCTGCGTCGGGTTCCGGCGGGCGTCCTGCCGGTCGGGGTGCCGGTGCTGTCCTCGCGGGACCGTTGGCTCGCCGGGGCGCTGCCGGCCGGCTGCACGGTGGTGTTCGCGGTGCAGCGGGCGGTGCGCTGGTGGTCGTACTGGGGGTCGCGCGCCAAGCCCTGGGAGCTGATTCCGACGCTGTGCTTCGGGGCGGGCGCGGGACTGGTGGTGGGGGTGCTGGCGTACGCCGTCGCGGTCAGGGTGCGCCGCCCGGCCCCGGTGCCGGTCGGGGCCGGTACCGGGGAAGGCGGACGAGCGCGATGAGCTCCGCCCACAGGAGCAGCGTTGCCGTGAGGCCGGTGGGGATGCGCGGGGTGCTGGCCGTCGGCGCGTGTGCCGTCCGGCGGTGGAGCAGGGGTGTGCGTATGCCCATGCCCGCATCCTGACGGGCGGGGTTGTGCTGCGGCGTTTTTGCGGGGGCCACGTGGGTGATGCTCCCTGGGTCTGCCTCGCGTCTGCCTGGTTGTTGTTGTGTTCGGGGCGCGGGTGGTCCGTGGCTTGTCGCGCCCACGCGGCGGAGCCGCATATCGACACAGTCCCGCGCCCCTGCGGGGCGCTCGCTCTAATGTGCTGCTGATTCCCAGTCCTGGCCCGCGCCTACCGAGACGCCCAGGGGGACGTCCAGGCGGACCGCGTTGGACATCTGCTCGCGGACCAGGGCTTCTGCCTGGTCCCGCTCGCCGGGGGCGATCTCCAGGACGATTTCGTCGTGGACCTGGAGCAGCATGCGGGACTTCAGGCCGGCCTCGAGGAGGGCCTCGTCGACCTTGAGCATGGCGATCTTGACGATGTCGGCCGCCGTGCCCTGGATCGGGGCGTTGAGGGCCATCCGCTCGGCCGCCTCCCGGCGCTGGCGGTTGTCGCTGTTGAGGTCGGGGAGGTAGCGGCGGCGGCCGAAGAGGGTCGCCGTGTAGCCCGTCGCCCGCGCCTCGTCGACCGCTCGGCGCAGATAGTCCCGTACGCCGCCGAAGCGCTCGAAGTAGGCGTCCATCAGGGCACGGGCCTCGCCCGCGTCGATGTTCAGCTGCTGGGAGAGGCCGAAGGCCGACAGGCCGTACGCCAGGCCGTAGGACATGGCCTTGATCTTGCGGCGCATCTCGGCGTCCACCGCGCCGGGCTCGACGCCGAAGACCTGGGAGGCGGCCGTGGTGTGCAGGTCCTCGCCCGAGGTGAACGCCTCGATCAGGCCCTCGTCGGCGGACAGGTGGGCCATCACCCGCAGCTCGATCTGGCTGTAGTCGGCCGTCATCAGCGACTCGAAGCCCTCGCCGACCACGAAGCCCCGGCGGATCGCGCGGCCCTCGTCGGTGCGCACCGGGATGTTCTGCAGGTTCGGGTCGGTGGAGGAGAGCCGGCCGGTCGCGGCGACCGTCTGGTTGAAGGTGGTGTGGATCCGGCCGTCCGCCGCGATCGTCTTGATCAGGCCCTCGACGGTGACCCGCAGCTTCGCCTGCTCACGGTGGCGGAGCATGATCACCGGGAGTTCGTTGTCCGTCTGCGCCGCGAGCCAGGCCAGGGCGTCGGCGTCGGTGGTGTAGCCGGTCTTGGTCTTCTTCGTCTTCGGCAGGCCCAGCTCGCCGAAGAGGACCTCCTGGAGCTGCTTGGGCGAGCCGAGGTTGAACTCGTGCCCTGCCGCCGCGTGTGCCTCCTTCACCGCCTGCTGCACGGCGCCCGCGAACATCTGTTCCATGGCTTCCAGGTGGGCCCGGTCCGCGGCGATGCCGTGCCGCTCCATCCTGGCCAGCAGCGCGGAGGTGGGCAGCTCCATGTCGCGCAGCAGATCGGCGGCGCCGACCTCCTGCAGCCGGCCCTCGAAGGCGCCGCCCAGGTCGAGGACGGCGCGGGCCTGGATCATGAGCGCCTCGGCCTCGGCGCCGTCGTCCGCGCCGAAGGCGAGCTGCCCGTCGGCCGCGGCGGCCGGGGCCAGCTCGCGATGCAGGTACTCCAGCGACAGCGCGTCCAGGTCGAAGGAGCGGCGGCCGGGCTTGACCAGGTAGGCGGCGAGGGCGGTGTCCATGGTCACGCCGTCCACGCTCCAGCCGTGCTCGGCGAAGACGCGCATCACGCCCTTGGCGTTGTGCAGGACCTTGGGGCGGGCGGCGTCGGCCAGCCAGGCCACGAACGCGCTCTCGTCGGCCTCGTCCAGCTCGGACGGGTCGAACCAGGCCGCCGGACCGCCGGCCGTGGCCAGCGCGACCTCGGCCACCGAGCCGGCGCCGAGCGCCCAGGTGTCGACGGTGGCGACGCCGAGGGGCGCGGTGCCGTGCTCGGCCAGCCACGGGGCGAGCTCGCCGGTGCCCAGCACCTTGCCGTCCAGCTCCACGCCGTCCGCGATGACGGGGGTCTCCTCGGCCGCCTCGGCGCCCGGGTCGACCGCCAGCAGCCGCTCGCGCAGGGAGGGGTTACGGATCTCCAGGGTGTCGAGGATCATCGCGACGGCCTTGCGGTCGTACGCGGTCCGCTCCAGCTCGGCGACCGTCTTCGGCAGCTCGACCGTGCACACCATCTCGGTCAGCCGGCGGTTGAGCTTGACCGCCTCCAGGTGGTCGCGGAGGTTCTGGCCCGCCTTGCCCTTGACCTCGTCGACCCGCTCGACCAGCTCCGCGAACGAGCCGAACTGGTTGATCCACTTCGCGGCGGTCTTCTCGCCGACGCCCGGGATGCCCGGCAGGTTGTCGGACGGGTCACCGCGCAGGGCCGCGAAGTCGGGGTACTGCGCGGGCGTCAACCCGTACTTCTCGAAGACCTTCTCCGGGGTGAACCGGGTCAGCTCGGAGACGCCCTTGGTCGGGTACAGCACGGTCGTGTGCTCGCTGACCAGCTGGAAGGAGTCCCGGTCGCCGGTGACGATCAGCACCTCGAAGCCCGCGGCCTCGGCCTGGGTGGCGAGCGTGGCGATCACGTCGTCGGCCTCGAAGCCGTCGACCGCGAAGCGCGAGACACGCATCGCGTCCAGCAGCTCGCCGATCAGCTCGACCTGGCCCTTGAACTCGTCCGGGGTCTTGGAGCGGTTCGCCTTGTACTCGGTGAACTCCTCCGAGCGCCACGTCTTGCGGGACACGTCGAAGGCGACCGCGAAGTGCGTGGGCGCCTCGTCGCGCAGCGTGTTCGCCAGCATCGACGCGAAGCCGTAGATGGCGTTCGTCGGCTGGCCCGTCGCGGTCGTGAAGTTCTCCGCGGGCAGCGCGAAGAACGCGCGGTAGGCCAGGGAATGCCCGTCCATGAGCATCAGCCGCGGACGGCTGCCGCCGGGGTCGGTCTCGGTCTTCTTCGATGCTGTCTCTGCCACGTCCCCGATCCTGCCACGCCGCACTGACAGTCGGGGCCCACGGCCGGAGCGGCGGCGGCCGGGCGGTTCCCGCACCCCTGGCTCACCGGGCGGCGGCGAACCCGGGCACGGGCGTTGTCACTGACACGTGCGAGGATCGGAGACGTACCTCACACACGCAGTCATAAGGAGAGCGTGCGATGGCGACGAAGCCGCCCAAGGGCGATCCGGTTCAGGACGCGCCGCAGGTCGCCGAGCCGCAGCACGCCGCGGCGGGGCTGCCCGCCATCGGCCACACCCTGCGCATGGCCCGGCAGCAGATGGGCGTCAAGCGGACCGCGCTGACCCTGCTGCGGGTCAACCAGAAGGACGGCTTCGACTGCCCGGGCTGCGCCTGGCCGGAGCCGGAGCACCGGCACACCGCGGAGTTCTGCGAGAACGGCGCGAAGGCGGTCGCCGAGGAGGCCACCCTGCGCCGGGTGACCCCGGAGTTCTTCGCCGCGCACTCCGTCGCCGACCTGGCGACCCGCAGCGGCTACTGGCTGGGCCAGCAGGGGCGGCTGACCCACCCCATGTACCTCCCCGAGGGCGGCGACCACTACGAGCCGGTCACCTGGGAGCGCGCCTTCGACATCGTCGCCGAGGAACTGACGGCGCTCGGCTCCCCGGACGAGGCCCTCTTCTACACCTCCGGGCGGACCAGCAACGAGGCGGCGTTCCTCTACCAGCTCTTCGCCCGCGAGTTCGGCACCAACAATCTGCCGGACTGCTCGAACATGTGCCACGAGTCGTCGGGCTCGGCGCTGAACGAGACCATCGGCATCGGCAAGGGCAGCGTCCTGCTGGAGGACCTCCACCGCGCCGACCTGATCATCGTGGCCGGGCAGAACCCCGGCACGAACCACCCCCGGATGCTCTCCGCGCTGGAGAAGGCCAAGGCGAACGGCGCCAAGGTGATCAGCGTCAACCCGCTGCCCGAGGCCGGCCTGGAGCGGTTCAAGAACCCGCAGACCCCGCAGGGCATGCTCAAGGGCGCCGCCCTGACCGATCTGTTCCTGCAGATCCGCATCGGCGGCGACCAGGCGCTGTTCCGGCTGCTGAACAAGCTGATCCTGCAGACCGAGGGCGCGGTCGACGAGGAGTTCGTCCGCGCGCACACGCACGGCTACGAGGAGTTCGCGGCCGCCGCGCGGGACGCCGACTGGGACCGGACGCTCACCGCGACCGGGCTGTCCCGGGAGGAGATCGAGCGGGCCCTGGGCATGGTGCTCGCCTCCGAGCGGACGATCGTGTGCTGGGCGATGGGCCTGACCCAGCACAAGCACGCCGTGCCGACCATCCGCGAGGTGGTCAACTTCCTTCTGCTGCGCGGCAACATCGGGCGCCCGGGCGCGGGCGTGTGCCCGGTGCGCGGGCACTCCAACGTGCAGGGCGACCGCACGATGGGCATCTTCGAGCGGCCCGCGCCGGCCTTCCTGGACGCGCTGGAGAAGGAGTTCGGGTTCGCGCCGCCGCGGGAGCACGGCTATGACGTCGTCCAGGCCATCCGCGCGATGCGGGACGGCAAGGCGAAGGTCTTCTTCGCGATGGGCGGCAACTTCGTCTCCGCCTCGCCCGACACGCAGGTGACCGAGGCGGCGATGCGGCGGGCGCGGCTGACGGTGCACGTGTCGACCAAGCTGAACCGTTCGCACGCGGTCACCGGTGCGCGGGCGCTGATCCTGCCGACGCTGGGGCGCACCGAGCGCGATGTGCAGGGCAGCGGCGAGCAGTTCGTGACCGTCGAGGACTCCATGGGCATGGTGCACGCCTCGCGCGGGCGGCTGGAGCCGGCGAGCACGCGGCTGCTGTCGGAGCCGGCGATCGTCTGCAGGCTGGCGCGGCGGGTGCTCGGGCCGGACAGCCGGGTGCCGTGGGAGGAGTTCGAGAAGGACTACGGCACCGTCCGGGACCGGATCGCCCGGGTGATCCCGGGGTTCGAGGACTTCAACGCGCGCGTGGCGCGTCCGGGCGGGTTCGCCCTGCCGCACGCCCCGCGCGACGAGCGGCGGTTCCCGACGGCGACGGGCAAGGCCAACTTCACCGCGGCGCCGGTGGAGTACCCGCAGCTGCCCGAGGGGCGGCTGCTGTTGCAGACCCTGCGCTCGCACGACCAGTACAACACCACGATCTACGGGCTCGACGACCGTTACCGGGGGATCAGGAACGGCCGCCGGGTGGTGCTGGTGAACCCCGAGGACGCCCGCGCGCTCGGCGTGGCGGACGGGGCGTACGTCGATCTCGTCGGCGAGTGGCGGGACGGGGTCGAGCGGCGCGCTCCCGGGTTCCGGGTGGTGTTCTATCCGACGGCCCGGGGGTGTGCGGCGGCGTACTACCCCGAGACCAATGTGCTGGTGCCGCTCGATGCCACCGCGGACACCAGCAACACCCCGGCCAGCAAGTCCGTCGTGGTGCGTCTGGAACAATCGGCCGCCGACTGAGCGTTTGCTCAGTACCGACGACGAACGGAGTGCCACCCATGGGCGAGCAGCAGCAGGTGAAGTTCCCGCAGGAGGTCATCGACGAGTACGCCGCGCTCGGGGTGGATCTGCCGGCGCTGTTCTCGGCGGGGCACCTGGGGACGCGGATGGGCGTGCAGATCCTGGAGGCGTCGGCGGACCGGGTGGTCGGCACGATGCCGGTGGAGGGCAACACCCAGCCGTACGGCCTGCTGCACGGGGGTGCCTCCGCGGTGCTGGCGGAGACCCTGGGGTCGGTGGGGTCGATGCTGCACGGAGGGTCCACGAAGATCGCCGTGGGCGTGGACCTGAACTGCACCCATCACCGCGGGGCGCGCTCGGGCCTGGTGACGGGTGTCGCCACGCCGGTGCACAAGGGCCGCTCGACCGCGACGTACGAGATCGTGATCACCGACGAGGACGGCAAGCGCGTGTGCACAGCCCGCCTGACCTGCCTGCTGCGGGATGTGACCCGCAGTGACGCGGAGCGCTTCGGCGGCACCACCACCGCCTGACCCGGCGTCCCGTGCCCCGCTGCTCTGGCCCAACAGGGCCCGGCGCGCCTAGCGTCGGGGCATGACGATGGGACGGAACCGCAGGGCGGGCTCGGCATTCCTGCCCGCGCTGCTGCCGGCACTCCTGGCCGCCGGCGTGATCACCGGATGCTCGGACACGGGCTCGCGGACGCCGGCAGCCGGCCCCACGGGCACATCGCCGTCCCCGCGGACCACACCGCCCGAGGACCTGTGCACCCGGCTCGTCGCCCACTGGTCCCGGGAGGTCCTGGACGGCGACACCTACGGTGACTACCAGTCGATGGGGCTGTCGAACGGGCAGTACGAGATCCTGCGGGAGGTCGTGGACGCGGCGCGGGCCGAGAAGGCGCGCCGCGGCCGGCAAGCTGCGGACGCGCTCATCGACCGCCGGGCGTACGAGGGTTGCGTGCGCTGGTACCGCAACGGCGGCCCGAGCAACGGACCGTGGCAGTGAGCGGCGTCGGCCCGGTCGAACCGGGCGAGGGGACCCACGTACAACAGCCGTCCCCCGCGCCGCAGTTCACCCCGCAGCGCGACAGTCCGGCGCCGCTCGGGCGCCTGCTCGGCGAACACCGCCGCGCCGCTGTCGCGGCCGGAGTGGCCGCCGCCCTCCTCGCGGGCGGCGGCTACCTGTACGCCACCCGGCCCCAGCCGCCCCCCGCCGCGGCCCCGCCGTACCCTTCCCAGGTCGTCGACATCCGGTACCTGAGCGAAACGGTCTCCCGCGATTCCGCCGAGGCCGCCGCTTTCCGCTTCGACATCACCTTGAGCGTGCTGTCCGGCCCGCCCGTCACCGTCACCGCGATCACGCAGCCCTACGCCGGGCTCTTCGTGACCGCCTCCCCGGCACCGCCCTTCCGGACCGAGGCGGGATCATCCCGCAAGGTCACGATCACCCTGCGGGCGACGGATTGCGGAAAAATACCCGGGAACGCCGGACTGCCTTTTCTGGACGTAACTCTACGTAATACACGTGCAATACAGACGCACAGTTTCATCCTGGGCTCACGCTACGCACTGGATCTCTCACACGCGCTGCGAGCAGCTTGCGGCGCGATTTAGCCGTCATTACCAAAACCCCTGAGACGCCTGAACAATCTCCGTCGGGCCTGGGATTTCTCAGAATGTGGACAGGGCGAACCGTACGGAATCCCGCGGTTCTACCCACTCAGTACCGCTCTGCATTACGTCGTGTCATAACAAGAGCGTCACAGCCTTCGCCAGGTACTCCTCCACGTTCCCCTCACACGCCTAGAGTCACGCCCAGTCACCGCGCCGTCGGAATGTCA
This sequence comes from Streptomyces sp. YS415, assembly GCF_023544665.1. Taxonomy (GTDB): domain Bacteria; phylum Actinomycetota; class Actinomycetes; order Streptomycetales; family Streptomycetaceae; genus Streptomyces. Next base: position 370,921 of record NZ_JAMJFL010000001.1, on the reverse strand, counting down.
CTTCGGCCCAGCGCTCGACTCGGTCGCTTCCAGAGGGAAGGGCCGCGCCAGGGAAAGGACTGATCGTGCGTCAACGTTCGCTCATCGCCATCACCGCCGCGCTGGCGGCAGGAGCACTCACCCTCACCGCCTGTGGCTCGCGCGACGACGACGGCGGCTCGGACTCCGGCGGCGGCGGCACCAAGGTCATCATAGGTGTCGACGCCCCTTTGACCGGTGACCTCTCCGCGCTCGGCCTCGGCATCAAGAACTCCGCCGACCTCGCCGCCAAGACGGCCAACAAGGACAACTTCGTCGACGGCGTCACCTTCGAGATCAAGGCCCTCGACGACCAGGCGCAGCCGTCCTCCGGACAGCAGAACGCCGCCACGTTCGTCGCCGACAAGAACGTCATCGGCGCTGTCGGCCCGCTGAACTCCTCGGTCGCCGAGTCCATGCAGAAGGTCTTCGACGACGCCAAGCTGGTCCAGGTCTCCCCGGCCAACACCGGCCCCGGCCTCACCCAGGGCGCCGACTGGCAGACCAACAAGGTCCGCACCTACAAGTCGTACTTCCGCACCTCGACCACGGACGCCATCCAGGGCCCGTTCGCGGCGCAGTACGTCTACAACGACAGCAAGAAGACCAAGGTCTTCGTCATCGACGACAAGAAGACCTACGGCGCCGGTCTCGCCGCCACCTTCACCGACGAGTTCAAGAAGCTCGGCGGCAAGGTCGTCGGCACCGAGCACATCAACCCCGACACCAAGGACTTCTCCGCGGTCGCCACCAAGGTCAAGAAGTCCGGCGCCGACGTCGTCTACTACGGCGGCGAGTACCCGCAGGCCGGCCCGCTCAGCAAGCAGATCAAGGACGCGGGCGTCAAGGTCCCGCTGGTCGGCGGCGACGGCATCTTCGACCCGACCTTCATCGAGCTGGCCGGCAAGGACAGCGCCGGTGACCTCGCCACCTCCGTGGGCGCCCCGCTGGAGGAGCTGGACTCCGCCAAGAAGTTCGTCCTCGACTACAAGGCGGCCGGCTACAAGGAGGACTTCGCGGCCTACGGCGGCTACTCCTACGACGCCACCTGGGCGATCATCGAGGCCGTGAAGAAGGTCGTCGAGGACAACGACGGCAAGCTCCCCGACGACGCGCGCGCCAAGGTCACCGCCGCCGTCCAGGGCGTCAGCTTCGACGGCGTCACCGGCAAGGTCTCCTTCGACGAGTTCGGCGACACCACCAACAAGCAGCTCACGGTCTACGCCGTCGAGAACGGCGAGTGGAAGGCCGTCAAGTCCGGCACCTACACCGGCTGACCCACCGCACCAACCCCTTGAGCCGCGCGGGGCGCCGCACCACAGGCGCCCCGCGCGGACTCACATACGGCCCCCATCCACTCGACATCCGAAGTCTCGGAGGACATGCGGTGAACGAACTGCCGCAGCAGCTGGTCAACGGCCTGCTACTGGGATCCATGTACGGGCTGGTCGCCATTGGCTACACGATGGTCTACGGCATCGTCCAGCTCATCAACTTCGCCCACGGCGAGATATTCATGACCGGCGCCTTCGGCGCCATCACGGTCTATCTCTACATCCTGCCCGACGGCACCTCCATGGCCATCGCGCTCCCCCTGATGCTGATCGGCGCCATGCTCGTCGCCGTCACCGTCGCCGTAGGAGCGGAACGATTCGCCTACCGCCCCCTGCGGAGCGCCCCCCGCCTCGCCCCCCTCATCACCGCCATCGGCATCTCCCTCGCCCTGCAGCAGGCGGTCTGGGCCTGGTACCCCGAGGCCGACTCCCCGCTCAAGTTCCCGCAGATCGAGGGCGGACCCTTCGAGATCGGCAACGTCACCATCCAGACCGGTGACGTCTTCCTGCTCCTCGCCGCCCCCATCAGCATGGCGATCCTCGGCTACTTCGTCATGAAGACCCGCACCGGACGCGGCATGCAGGCCACCGCCCAGGACCCCGACACGGCCAAGCTCATGGGCGTCAACACCGACCGCATCATCGTGGTCGCCTTCGCCCTCGGCGCCATCTTCGCCGCAGTCGGCGGCGTCGCCTACGGCCTCAAGTACGGCCAGATCGACTTCCGCATGGGCTTCATCCTCGGCCTCAAGGCCTTCACCGCGGCCGTCCTCGGCGGCATCGGCAACATCTACGGAGCCATGCTCGGCGGCCTCGTCCTCGGCATCGCCGAATCCTTGTCCACCGCCTACATCGCCGACATCCCCGGCATGGACAAGTTCGGCAGCCAGTCCTGGGCCGACGTCTGGGCCTTCGTACTCCTCATCCTCGTACTGCTGTTCAGGCCACAGGGCCTGCTCGGCGAGCGCGTCGCGGACAGGGCGTGACACCGATGACCACACAGACCACCGCACCCGAAAGCGCCGGGGCCCCCATCCCCACCGGCACCCCCACCGGCCTGATCGGCATCCCGCCGCACATCGGACGCGCCCTCGCCACCGGCGGCGGCCTCCTCACCATCATCTCCACCTTCCTCGCCTGGACCTGGACCGCCGAATTCCCCGGCGACCTCACCTATTACGGCTACCCTGGCGGCCTCCAGGTCCTCGTCCTCATCGGCGGCGCCCTCACCGCCCTCTTCGGCCTCGCCTCCTACGGCATCAAGGGCCTGCGCTGGCTCACCCCGGCCGGCGCCGACAGCGCCATCAAGCTCGCCGCGCTCGGCGCCTTCGCCACCGCCTGGTACACCGTCATCGCCATCAGCACCAAGCTCGGCGGCGTCGTCAACCTCGAACCCGGCGGCTACGTGGCGGCCGCGGCCACCCTCACCGCCCTCCTCGGCGCCTTCGCCCTCCCCTTCGAGCGGCCCGCGCCCGACCCCATCGACCCCGACGACACCGCCTGGGAACACTTCCGGCACAACACCCGGCACAACCTCAGCATCCTGCGGGCCTCCATCGCCACCGGCCCCGTCAAGGCCCCGGCCCGTGCCCTGCCCGCCTACGCCGAGATCCTCGTCATCGTCGCGGCCCTCGCCATCGGCCTGACCGTCTTCACCTACGGCATCGGCACCGAATACGACGAACTCTTCATCGGCTTCCTGATCACCGCGGGCTTCGGCTTCGCCGCCGGCGCCAAGGCCGGACTCATGAGCCGGATCACCGCGATCACCGCCAAACACCGCAACGTGACGATGATCGGCGCCTTCGTCGCAGCGGCCGCCTTCCCCTTCACCCAGTCCGACGACCGGTACGCCACCATCGGCGTCTACATCCTCATCTTCGCCACCGTCGCCCTGGGCCTGAACATCGTCGTCGGCCTCGCCGGCCTCCTCGACCTCGGATACGTCGCCTTCCTCGGCGTCGGCGCCTACACCGCGGCCATGGTCTCCGGCTCCCCCTCCTCGCCGTTCGACCTCCACCTGCCGTTCTGGCTCTCCGCCATCCTCGGCGCCGCCGTCGCCATGGTCTTCGGCGTCATCATCGGCGCCCCCACCCTGCGGCTGCGCGGCGACTACCTCGCCATCGTCACCCTCGGCTTCGGAGAGATCTTCCGCATCACCGTCCTCAACACCGACGGCACCTCCGGACCCGACATCACCAACGGCTCCAACGGCATCTCCTCGGTGCCCAACCTCAACATCTTCGGCTTCGACTTCGGCGCCGAACACAGCATGCTCGGCGTCACCATCGGCCGGTTCTCCAACTACTTCCTGCTGATGCTGCTGATCACCCTCATCGTCGTCGTGGTCTTCCGCCGCAGCGCCGATTCCCGGATCGGCCGCGCATGGGTCGCCATCCGCGAGGACGAGACCGCCGCCGAAGCCATGGGCATCAACGGCTTCCGCGTCAAGCTCATCGCCTTCGCCCTCGGCGCCACCCTCGCCGGACTCGCCGGCACCGTCCAGGCCCACGTCACCTACACCGTGACCCCCGAGCAGTACCAGTTCGCCCACGTGGTCCCGCCCAACAGCGCGTTCCTCCTGGCGGCCGTGGTCCTCGGCGGCATGGGCACCATCAGCGGCCCCCTCGTCGGCGCCGCCCTCCTCTACCTCATCCCCGCCAAGCTCCAGTTCCTCGGCGACTACCAGCTCTTCGCCTTCGGCGTCGCACTCGTGCTGCTGATGCGCTTCCGACCGGAAGGCCTCATCCCCAACCGGCGCCGCCAGCTCGAATTCCACGAAGACGCGGAACCGCCCACAGTCCTCAGCAAGGCAGGGGCCTGACCACCATGACTACCGACACCACCACCCAGAACACCCCGGACGCCGCCACCCCCGGCACCCCCGTCCTCGACGCACGCGGCGTCACCATGCGCTTCGGCGGCCTCACCGCCGTACGCAACGTCGACCTCACCGTCAACAGCGGCGAGATCGTCGGCCTCATCGGCCCCAACGGCGCCGGCAAGACCACCTTCTTCAACTGCCTCACCGGCCTCTACATCCCCACCGAGGGAGAAGTCCGCCACAAGGGCACCGTCCTGCCGCCCAAGTCCTTCAAGGTCACCGCCGCCGGCATCGCCCGGACCTTCCAGAACATCCGGCTCTTCGCCAACATGACAGTCCTGGAAAACGTCCTCGTCGGCCGCCACACCCGCACCAAGGAAGGCCTCTGGTCCGCCCTCCTGCGCGGCCCCGGCTTCCACAAGGCCGAAGCCGCCTCCCGCGAACGCGCCATGGAACTCCTCGACTTCGTCGGCCTCGCCGCCAAGTCCGAGCACCTCGCCCGCAACCTCCCCTACGGCGAACAGCGCAAGCTCGAAATCGCCCGGGCCCTGGCCAGCGAACCGAGCCTGCTCCTCCTCGACGAACCCACCGCGGGCATGAACCCCCAGGAAACCCGGGCCACCGAGGAACTCGTCTTCGCCATCCGGGACAAGGGCATCGCCGTCCTCGTCATCGAGCACGACATGCGGTTCATCTTCAACCTCTGCGACCGCGTCGCCGTCCTCGTCCAAGGCGAAAAACTCGTCGAAGGCGACAGCGCCACCGTCCAGGGCGACGAACGCGTCGTCGCCGCCTACCTCGGCGAACCCTTCGAAAGCGCCCCCGGCGCCGACGAAGCCGCCGAAGTCGAGGCCGCAGAGACACAGGCCGACGCCACGACGGACGCCGCGCCCGGCAAGGAGAACGACCGATGACCGCACTCCTCGAAGTGGAAGACCTCCGGGTCGCCTACGGCAAGATCGAAGCCGTCAAGGGCATCTCCTTCACCGTCGAAGCAGGCCAGGTCGTCACCCTCATCGGCACCAACGGCGCCGGCAAGACCACCACCCTGCGCACCCTCTCCGGCCTCCTCAAGCCGGTCGGCGGCCAGATCAAGTTCAACGGCAAATCACTGAAGAAGTACCCCGCCCACCAGATCGTCTCGCTGGGACTCGCCCACTCCCCCGAGGGGCGGCACATCTTCCCCCGCATGACCATCGAGGACAACCTCCGCCTCGGCGCCTTCCTGCGCAACGACAAGCCGGGCATCGAGAAGGACATCCAGCGCGCCTACGACCTCTTCCCGATCCTCGGCGAACGTCGCAAGCAGGCCGCGGGCACCCTCTCCGGCGGAGAGCAGCAGATGCTGGCCATGGGCCGCGCCCTCATGTCCCAGCCCAAGCTGCTCATGCTCGACGAACCCTCCATGGGCCTCTCGCCGATCATGATGCAGAAGATCATGGCGACGATCGCCGAGCTCAAGTCCCACGGCACGACCATCCTGCTGGTCGAGCAGAACGCCCAGGCCGCGCTCTCGCTCGCCGACCAGGGTCACGTCATGGAGGTCGGCAACATCGTCCTGTCCGGCACCGGCCAGGACCTCCTCCACGACGAGTCGGTCCGCAAGGCCTACCTCGGCGAGGACTGATCCCCTACGTCGAAGGCCCGCACCCCCGGCGGGGGGTGCGGGCCTTCGACGTACACGCTTCCCGGACTAGCCCTTGGCCGCCTTCTTCTCCTCGGCGTCCTGAATGACAGCCTCCGCGACCTGCTGCATCGACATCCGCCGGTCCATCGACGTCTTCTGGATCCACCGGAACGCGGCCGGCTCGCTCAGCCCGTACTCCGTCTGCAGAACCGACTTCGCCCGGTCCACCAGCTTCCGCGTCTCCAGCCGCTGGGAGAGGTCGGCGACCTCCTTCTCCAGCTCCTTCAACTCCGTGAACCGCGACACGGCCATCTCGATCGCCGGTACGACATCACTCTTGCTGAACGGCTTCACCAGATACGCCATCGCCCCGGCGTCCCGCGCCCGCTCGACCAGGTCGCGCTGCGAGAACGCCGTCAGCATCAGCACCGGGGCGATGCTCTCCTCGGCGATCTTCTCCGCGGCGGAGATGCCGTCCAGCTTGGGCATCTTCACATCCAGGATCACCAGATCGGGCTTGTGCTCCCGGGCCAGCTCGACGGCCTGCTCCCCGTCACCCGCCTCACCGACGACGGAATAGCCCTCTTCTTCGAGCATCTCTTTGAGGTCGAGCCGAATCAGCGCCTCGTCCTCGGCAATGACGACACGGGTCGTCAGCGGAGGCACGTGCGACTTGTCGTCGTCGGGCGCGTCTACGGGCTGGGGCGACTCGGGGGCGGTCACGGGGGCGCTCCTTGTTTCGGCAGGCTGGGGGCTGCCCCTAGAGCCTACCTAGCTGCGAGCGCGCATGATGACCCGGTACACTTCCCGGGCAGCCAGCTACCAGCCGGGTTGGTGGAACGGTATACACGGAGGTCTCAAACACCTCTGCCTGAGAGGGCTTGCGGGTTCGAATCCCGCACCCGGCACCTCAGACTCCAAGCGGATGCTCACGTTCTCGTGAACATCCGCTTTTTGCTGAACATGGTCCCTCTGGGTGGCAGAACGTGGCCGCATGAACTTTCACGGGACTGATGTGCGACACAGGGCAGTCACGCTGTTGCGCACCGGCATGAAGAACGCAGACGTCGCGCGGCGCTTCAACGTCCCACTGGGAACCGTGGGCTACTGGAAGCACATGGACCGAGCCAAACACGGCGAGTGTCCCGGAAAACGCGACCCGAAGTGCCCGCGCTGCGACGGGCGGGAACTCGACGAAGAGGCGTACAGCTACCTGCTCGGCCTCTACCTCGGCGACGGCCACATCAGCCAGTACTCCGAGCACCGGGTCCCGAATCTCATGATCACCTGCACGGAGTCATGGGCAGGCCTGATGGACCAATGTGAGCGAGCCATGCGTGCGGTGTTTCCGGACAACTCCGTCTGCCGAGTCCGTAGAACCGGCTGCTCGAACGTGAAGGTCTATTCGAAGCACCTGCACTGCCTGTTCCCCCAGCACGGCCCCGGCAAAAAACACGAGCGCAGGATCGTCCTGGAACCCTGGCAGCAGGAGATCGTCGACGCCCATCCATGGGCATTCGTCCGTGGGCTCATCCACTCCGACGGTTGCCGTATCACCAACTGGACGACCCGGATGGTGGGCGGCGAGCGCAAGCGTTATGAGTATCCGCGGTACTTCTTCACCAACGTGTCCGACGACATCCGTCAGCTCTGCACGGACACCCTGGACGCCCTCGGCGTCGAGTGGACGCACTGCACCCGTCATGGCAACCCGTACAACATCTCCGTCGCCCGCAAGGCCTCCGTGGCGCTCATGGACACTCACGTGGGGCCCAAGCACTGAGCGGCGGACCTACTTCGGGCTGTCGTCCTCGCCGATGTGGTGGACGCGGACCAGGTTCGTGGAGCCCGAGACCCCGGGGGGTGAGCCCGCCGTGATGACGACCGTGTCGCCCTTCTGGCAGCGACCGTACTTCAGGAGCAGCTCGTCCACCTGCTCGACCATCGCGTCGGTGGAGTCCACGTGCGGGCCGAGGAAGGTCTCGATGCCCCAGGTCAGGTTGAGCTGGGAGCGGGTCGCCGGCTCGGGGGTGAAGGCGAGCAGGGGGATCGGGGAGCGGTAGCGGCTGAGGCGGCGGGCGGTGTCTCCGGACTGGGTGAAGGCGACGAGGTACTTGGCGCCGAGGAAGTCGCCCATTTCGGCTGCTGCCCGGGCGACCGCTCCGCCTTGGGTGCGGGGTTTGTTGCGGTCGGTCAGTGGGGGCAGGCCCTTGGCGAGGAGGTCTTCCTCGGCCGCTTCGACGATCTTCGCCATGGTGCGGACGGTTCCGATGGGGTATTTGCCGACGCTCGTCTCGCCGGAGAGCATCACGGCGTCCGTGCCGTCGATGACGGCGTTGGCGACGTCGGAGGCTTCGGCGCGGGTGGGGCGGGAGTTGTCGATCATCGAGTCGAGCATCTGGGTGGCGACGATGACGGGCTTGGCGTTGCGCTTGGCCAGTTTGATGGCGCGCTTCTGGACGATGGGGACTTGTTCGAGGGGCATTTCGACGCCGAGGTCGCCGCGGGCGACCATGATGCCGTCGAAGGCGGCGACGATGTCGTCGATGGCCTCGACCGCCTGGGGTTTTTCCACTTTGGCGATGACGGGGAGGCGGCGGCCCTCTTCGTCCATGATGCGGTGGACGTCCTCGATGTCGCGGCCGGAGCGGACGAAGGAGAGGGCGATGACGTCGAAGCCGGTGCGCAGGGCCCAGCGGAGGTCGGCCTCGTCCTTGTCGGAGAGTGCGGGGACGGAGACGGCGACGCCGGGGAGGTTGAGGCCCTTGTGGTCGGAGACCATGCCGCCTTCGATGACGGTGGTGCGGACGCGGGGTCCGTCGACGGCGGTGACCTCCAGGCAGACCTTGCCGTCGTCGACGAGGATGCGTTCGCCCGGGGTGACGTCGGCGGCGAGGCCGGTGTAGGTGGTGCCGCAGTGTTCGCGGTCGCCGTGGGCGTCGGGTTCGACGGTGATGGTAAAGGTGTCGCCGCGTTCAAGGAGTACGGGTCCTTCGGTGAAGCGGCCGAGGCGGATCTTCGGGCCTTGAAGGTCGGCGAGGAGGCCGACGCTGCGGCCGAGCTCGTCGGAGGCCTTGCGTACGCGGTGGTAGCGCTCCTCGTGTTCGGCGTGTCCGCCGTGGCTGAGGTTGAATCGGGCGACGTCCATTCCGGCCTCGACCAGTTCCTTGATCTGGTCGTACGAGTCGGTGGCGGGCCCCAGAGTACAAACGATCTTCGCTCGGCGCATGTTTCGAGCTTATTGCTTACCGACGGGTAGCGAATTGGCCCCGCATGACTACTCAACAACCTTTTCATGAAGGGCTATTGACAAGTGTTGAATTGTGCGACGGGGCGCTCTGATGAGCGAATTCCCGGGGAATTGCTCACAACGTCGGGGGTCGCATGGTGAATCGGGCGTTGACCTCGGCGTAGACGTGCTGGCGTTGGGGTTCCAGGTCGAGGGCGGCCACGGTGTCCTCGGCGGCCTCGGCGAAGGCCATGGAGCGCATCCGGCCTCCGGCGGCCATGGGGCGCGGTCCGCCGTCCTCGGCGCCGATGTCGGCGAGTTCCACCAGCGCCGCGAGTGAGGTGCCGAGCGCCTCGGCGTATTCGCGGGCCCGCTGGACGGCCTCGCGGACAGCCTGCTCGCGGGCCCGGCGGTGGGCGGGCGAGTCGCGGCGCAGGTCCCACCAGGGGCCGTCGACGCGGGTGAGTTCGAGGTCGGCGAGGCGGGTGGCGAGTTCTCCGAGGGCGGTGAAGTCGGTGAGCTCGGCGGTGAGATGGACGGTGCCGTGGTAGGTGCGGATGCGCTCGCCGCGGCCGTGCTTGGTGAGCTCGGGGCGGACGGAGAAGGCGCCGCTCTCGAGCCGTTCCACGGCGTCCCCGTAGGACTTGACCAGGTCCAGGGCGGTGGCGTTGCGGCGGGTGAGGTCGTCCAGGGCGGTGCGGCGGTCGCGGCCGCGGGAGGCGACGGTGATGCCGATGCGGCCGATCTCGGGGTCGACTTCGAGGTGGGCCTCGCCGCGTACGGCGATGCGGGGGGCGTCGGGGGTGCCGTAGGGCAGGGCGGTGGGGGTGGTCATACGTCCCACTGTGTCATCGCTTGGCCGGGTGCGGGCAGCAACTGCACAGCTCAGGTCACCAGATCGCAATCTCGCGGGCCTGTTGCCGGTCGCCATGTCCGGGACAGAATCTACGCGCGTCGGTCCGCTGTCACGCCCGGGATCTACGCGCGTCACGAATCGTCCCGAGGAGAACCGAGACATGCCCCTGAACCGTCGGAAGTTCCTGAAGAAGTCGGCCGTGACCGGAGCGGGGGTCGCGCTGGCCGGCGCGGCGGCGCCCGCGGCCGGGGCCGCCGAGGCGGAGAAGGGGCCCAGGCCCGCCAAGCGGTACTCGCTGACGGTGATGGGCACGACCGATCTGCACGGCAACATCTTCAACTGGGACTACTTCAAGGACGCGGAGTACACCGACACCAAGGGCAACGCGAAGGGCCTGGCCCGGATCGCCACCCTCGTGGAGCAGGTCCGTGCGGAGAAGGGCCGCCGCAACACGCTGCTGCTGGACGCCGGCGACACCATCCAGGGCACCCCGCTGACGTACTACTACGCCAAGGTCGAGCCGATCACCGCCGAGGGCGGTCCGGTGCACCCGATGGCGCAGGCGATGAACGCCATCGGGTACGACGCGGTGGCGCTGGGCAACCACGAGTTCAACTACGGCATCGAGACGCTGCGCAAGTTCGAGGAGCAGTGCGACTTCCCGCTGCTCGGCGCCAACGCGCTGGACGCCAGGACGCTCAAGCCCGCCTTCCCGCCGTACTTCATGAAGACGTTCCGGGTGAAGGGCGCCCCGCCGGTCAAGGTGGCGGTGCTGGGGCTGACCAACCCGGGCATCGCGATCTGGGACAAGGCCTACGTCCAGGGCCGGATGACCTTCCCCGGTCTGGAGGAGCAGGCGGCGAAGTGGGTGCCGAAGCTGCGCTCGATGGGCGCGGACGTCGTGGTCGTCTCGGCGCACTCCGGCTCCTCGGGCACCTCGTCCTACGGTGACCAGTTGCCGTACATCGAGAACTCGGCGGCGCTGGTCGCCCAGAAGGTGCCGGGCATCGACGCGATCCTGGTGGGCCACGCGCACACGGAGATCGTCGAGCTGAAGGTGGTGAACGAGCAGACCGGCAAGACCGTGATCCTGTCGGAGCCGCTGTGCTACGCCCAGCGGCTGTCGCTGTTCGACATCGAGCTGGTCTTCGCCAAGGGCCGCTGGACGGTGGAGTCGGTCGCGGCGAGCGTGCGCGACTCCCGGACGGTCGCCGACGACCCGGAGATCACCCGGCTGCTCGACGACGAGCACGACAAGGTCGTGGCGTACGTCAACCAGGTCGTCGGCACCGCCACCGAGACGCTGACGACGGTGGACGCCCGCTACCGGGACGCCCCGATCATCGACCTGATCACCAAGGTGCAGGAGGACGTGGTCCGGGAGGCCCTGAAGGGCACGGAGCACGCCTCGCTGCCGGTGCTCGCGCAGGCCTCGCCGTTCTCCCGCACCTCGGCGATCCCGGCGGGCGAGGTGACCATCCGGGACCTGTCGAGCCTGTACGTGTACGACAACACGCTGGTCGCCAAGTTGATGACGGGCGCGCAGCTCAAGGCGTATCTGGAGTACTCGGCGGAGTACTTCGTGCAGACGGCGGCGGGTGCGGCGGTGGACGTCGACAGGCTGACCAACGCGAACAACCGCCCGGACTACAACTACGACTACGTGTCGGGTCTGTCGTACGACATCGACATCGCTCAGCCGGCGGGGTCGCGGATCAAGAACCTGACCTACGGCGGCGCCCCGCTGGACGACGCGCAGCGGTTCGTGTTCGCGGTGAACAACTACCGGGCCAATGGCGGCGGTGCGTTCCCGCATGTCGCCTCGGCGCAGGAGCTGTGGGCGGAGTCGACGGAGATCCGCACCCGGATCGCCGAGTGGGTCACCGCGAAGGGTGTGCTGGACCCGAAGGACTTCGCGTCGGTGGACTGGAAGCTGACCCGGGACGGCACGCCGGTGTTCTAGTGCTTGCTCGGTGAAGCCTCAGATCCCGTCCATCAGCGGCGTCAGTGCCTGCGGCCGGCGTGCGGGCGGGATCTGGGGCTGTCGTGTGTCCAGGCCGAAGGTGGTGAAGGCGGTGCGGCCGGGCAGGGGGTAGGGCTCCTTGCCGGTCAGGGAGTTGAGGACGGTGGCGCTGCGCCAGGCGGCGAGGCCGAGGTCGGGGGTGCCGACGCCGTGGGTGTGGCGTTCGGCGTTCTGGACGTAGACGTGGCAGCCGGCGCCGGTGACGGAGGGGTCGAGCACGAGGCGGAACTCCTCGTCCACGCGCGGGCGTTCGCGGCTGTCGCGGCGCAGGTAGGGGTCGAGTCCGGCGAGGATGCGGTCCAGGGGGCGTTCGCGGTAACCGGTGGCGAGGACGACGGCGTCGGTGGTGAGGCGGTCGCGGGTGTTCTGCTCGATGTGCTCCAGGTGGAGTTCGATCTTGGTGGTGGCGATCCGGCCCGCGGTGCGTACCCGCACGCCGGGGGTGAGCACGGTGTCGGGCCAGCCGCCGTCCAGGGTGCGGCGGTAGAGCTCGTCGTGGATGGCGGCGATGGTGCCGGTGTCGATGCCCCTGTGGAGCTGCCATTGCGTGGTGAGGAGCCGGTCGCGGACGGGTTCGCCGAGGGCGTGGAAGTAGCGGGTGTAGTCGGGCGTGAAGTGCTCCAGGCCGAGTTTGGAGTACTCCATGGGGGCGAAGGCCTCGCTGCGGCCGATCCAGTGCAGCCCTTCGCGGCCGGCGGGGCGGGCGCGCAGCAGGTCGAGGAAGATCTCGGCGCCCGACTGGCCTGAGCCGACCACGGTGACGTGGCCGGCGGCCAGCAGTTCGGCGCGGTGGGCGAGGTAGTCGGCAGCGTGGTGGACGGGTACGCCGGGGGCCTCGACGAGGGGTTTGAGCGGGTCGGGGACGTAGGGCTCGGTGCCGATGCCGAGGACGATGTTGCGGGTGTAGGTGCGGCCCAGTGCCTCGGCCTCTCCTTCGTCGTCGAGCTGGGTGAAGTCGACTTCGAAGACGTCCCGTTCGGGGTTGAAGCGGACGGCGTCGACCTGGTGGCCGAAGTGCAGGGCGGGCAGGTTCTGGGAGACCCAGCGGCAGTAGGCGTCGTACTCGGCGCGCTGGATGTGGAAGCGCTCGGCGAAGTAGAAGGGGAAGAGCCGGTCGCGGCTCTTGAGGTAGTTGAGGAAGGTCCAGGGGCTGGCGGGGTCGACGAGGGTCACCAGGTCGGCGAGGAAGGGGACCTGGATGGTGGCGCCCTCGATGAGCAGGCCGGGGTGCCAGGTGAAGGCGGGGCGCTGTTCGTAGAAGACGGTGTCGAGTTCGGTGAGCGGGTGGGCGAGGGCGGCGAGGGAGAGGTTGAACGGGCCGATGCCGATGCCGACCAGGTCGCGGGGTGTGTCGGGGGTGGGGCTCATCGGGGGGTGGTTCCTTCCACGAGGTTCAGCAGGGCGGCCAGGTCGCCTTGGCCGGTGCGGGGGTTGAGGAGGGTGACCTTGAGCCACAGCCGGCCGTCGAGCCTGGCCCGGCCGATGACCGCGCTGCCGTCGGTGAGGAGGGTGCGGCGGACGGCGGCGACGGTGTCGTCGGGGGCGGCGCGGGGGCGGAAGACGACGGTGCTCAGGGTGGGGCGGCCGTAGAGCTGGAAGCGGGGGTGGCGGTCGACGAGGTCGGCGAACTCGGTTGCGGTCTCGCAGACTTGGTCGACCAGCTGTCCCAGTCCGCGGCGGCCGAGGGTCTTGAGGGTGACCGCGATCTTGAGGATGTCGGGGCGGCGCGTGGTGCGCGGGGAGCGGGTGAGGAGGTCGGGGAGGCCGGCTTCGGTGTCGTCGTCGGCGTTGAGGTAGTCGGCGTGGTGGTGCAGGGCGGTGAGGTCGTGCGGGGTGCGGACGGTGAGGAGTCCGGCGGCGACCGGCTGCCAGCCGAGTTTGTGCAGGTCGAGGGTGACGGTGTCGGCGGCGTCCAGGCCGCGCAGCTTGTGCCGGTGCCGGTCGCTGAACAGGAGTCCGCCGCCGTAGGCCGCGTCGATGTGGAGGCGGGCGCGGTGGCGGGCGCAGAGGGCGGCGATCTCGGGGAGGGGGTCGATGAGACCGGCGTCGGTGGTGCCCGCGGTGGCGGCCACGAGGTGCGGTCCCGGCAGGCGGGTGAGGGTCTCGTCCAGGGCGGCGGGGTCGAGGGTGCCGGTGGGGGCGGGGACGGAGGCCGGTTCGGGGAGGCCGAGCAGCCAGGCGGCCCGGGGGAGGGAGTGGTGGGCGTTGGCGCCGTGGATGAGCCGGATCCCGCGGCGCGCTTCGCGGGCGAGGAGGAGGGCGAGCTGGTTGGATTCGGTGCCGCCGGTGGTGACCAGGGCGTCTGCCGGGGCGTCGGCGGTGCCCGTGACCAGTGCGGCGAGTGCTTGGGTGACCAGGGCTTCCAGTGCGGATGCCGCGGGGGCCTGGTCCCAGGAGTCCAGGGACGGGTTCAGGGTACTGGCGGCCAGGTCGGCCGCGGTGGCCACCGCCAGGGGCGGGCAGTGCAGGTGGGCCGCGCACAGCGGGTGCGCCGGGTCGGCCGAGCCTTCCGCCACCGCCCGCACCAGGGCGTACAGGGCCCCCGGGTCGCCGTCCTCCGGCAGCGGGTCGCCGACGGCGTCCCGGACGCGGGCCGCGACGGCCTCCGGGCCGCCGGTGGGCAGCGGGCCGCCGCGGGCGCGGGTGCCGTCCGTCAGCGCCTCGAGGACGGTGTCGAGCAACGGGCCCAGGGCGGGCGGGCCTTCGGGTCCCGAGGCGAGGGGCGGCATGCTCATGGGGCCCAGCTTGTACGCCCATGAAGCGACGTGTCCGAAAAGCCCGGGGTTCGGAACCCGAAAGGGGGTACTTCCGTGCGGGGGAAAACGTGCCGGACGCCCGGCGTAGAGGCTGAACCCGCCGGACCCCGGCCCGGCGGAGGCTGAGCCCGCCGGACCCCGGCCCGGCACAGGCTGAACCCGCCGGACCCCGGCCCGGCACAGGCTGAACCCGCCGGACCCCGGCCCGGCAGAGGCTGAACCCGCCGGACGCCCGACCGGCGGGTGCTAGATCTCCCGCACGCGCAACGCCCTGCCCAGGTCGTCGAGTTGGTCCACCAGCTTGCGGCGCAGCGCCGGGATCGGGTCCGCCTCGCGCAGGCAGGCCTCGCCCAGGCTCAGCGTCTCCGCGTCCACGGCGTACACCGGGAACGCCCAGCGGCCGACGACATCGGCGATGGCCGGGCCGCGGCGGGCGGCGACGGCGACCGCGTCCCGGTAGTAGCGCGGCACGTACTGCCGGACCAGTTCGGTCTGTTCGGGCTGCCAGAAGCCCTGGGCGGTGGCCGTGAAGAGGTAGTTGGAGAGGTCGTCCGTGGCGAACATCTGGTCCCAGGCGCGCGCCTTGGCCTCCGGGTCGGGCAGGGCCGCGCGGCAGCGGGCCGCGCCCTCCTGGCCGGTGGCGCTCGGGTCGCGTTCCAGTTCGGCGGCGATGGCGGTCTCGTCGGTGGCGCCGAGGACAGCGAGCCGGGACAGGATCCGCCAGCGCAGTTCGGGGTCGAGTTCGGGGCCGCCGGGCACGATGCCGTCGGCGAGCCAGGCCGCGATGGGCTCGGGTTGCGCGGTGACGTCGATGAAGTGGCGTACGGCGATCAGGCGCAGGCCGGGGTGGTCGCCGTCCTCGGTGCGGCGGATGAGGTCGCGGCACAGGGAGGCGAGGGTGGCCAGGGCGGCGGGGCGCTGCCCGGGGGCGAGGTAGCGGTCGGCGACCTGGACGGAGGCAAAGCCGAGGACGCCCTGGACGAGGGCGAGATCGGTCTCGCGCGGGAGGTTGGTGCGGGCGGTCTCCAGGTAGGCGGTGGCGGGGAGTTCGCCGTCGCGGACGGCGTCCCGCAGGGCGTTCCAGACGACCGCGCGGGTCAGCGGCTCGGGCAGCCCGGACAGGGCCGTGCGGACGCCTTCGAAGGACTCGGGGTCGAAGCGGACCTTGGCGTAGGAGAGGTCGCCGTCGTTGAGCAGGAGGAGGGTGGGGCGCTTGCCGATGGACTGCGGCTCGGTCTGCGGGACGTCGAGGTCGAGGCGTTCGCGCAGCACCAGGTGGCGGCCTTCGTCGGCGACGTCGAGGTCGTAGAGGCCGACGGCGATGTGGTGCGGGCGGCTGCCGGTGCGCTCGACCTGGAGGGTGTAAGTGCCGTCGGCGGCGGGCGTCACCCGCGGGGTGAGGGTGTCGACGCCGGTGGTGCGCAGCCAGGCGTCGGCCCAGGCGTGCACGTCGCGGTCGGTGTGGGCGGCGAGGGAGTCGATGAAGTCGGCGAGGGTGGCGTTGCCGAACCTGTGCCGCTCGAAGTGGGTGTTGATCCCGGCGAGGAAGTCCTTCTCGCCGAGCCAGGCGACCAGTTGGCGCAGTGCGGAGGCGCCCTTGGCGTAGGAGATGCCGTCGAAGTTGAGGAGCGCGGAGGCGGTGTCGTCGACGGCCTCGGGGGCGACGGGGTGGGTGGACGGGCGCTGGTCGGCGTCGTAGCCCCAGCCCTTGCGGACGACTCCGAAGTCGGTCCAGGTGTCGGTGAAGCGGGTCGCCTCGGTGAGGGTCTGGTAGCCCATGTACTCGGCGAAGGACTCGTTCAGCCAGATGTCGTCCCACCAGCGCAGGGTGACGAGATCGCCGAACCACATGTGGGCCATCTCGTGGGCGATGACCATGGCGCGGGTCTGGCGCTCGGTGTCGGTGACGGCGGAGCGGTAGACGAAGTCGTCGCGGAAGGTGACCAGGCCCGGGTTCTCCATGGCGCCGGCGTTGAACTCGGGGACGAACGCCTGGTCGTAGGAGTCGAAGGGGTAGGGCTCGGTGAACTTCTCGTGGTAGCGGTCGTAGCACTGCCTGGTGACGGCGAGGAGTTCGTCGGCGTCCGCGTCGAGGTAGGGGGCGAGCGAGCGGCGGCAGTGCAGGCCGAAGGGCAGTCCGCGGTGCTCGGTGGTGACCGAGTGCCAGGGTCCGGCGGCGACGGCGACGAGGTAGGTGGAGATCGGCGGGGTCGGCGCGGCCGTCCAGACGCCGTCGGTGTGCTCGGTGATGCCGTTGGCGAGGACGGTCCAGCCCTCGGGGGCCTTGACGGAGAGCGCGAAGACGGACTTGAGGTCGGGCTGGTCGAAGGCGGCGAAGACGCGCTGCACGTCGTCCATGAACATCTGGGTGTAGACGTAGGTCTCGCCGTCGGTGGGGTCCGTGAAGCGGTGCATGCCCTCGCCGGTGCGCGAGTAGCGCATGGCGGCCTCGACGCGCAGTTCGTGCTCTCCGGCGGTGAGGTTCTTCAGGGGCAGCCGGTTGCCGTCCAGGGTCTCGGGGTCGAGCGGCTGTCCGTCCAGGGTGACCGAGCGCAGTTCCGCGGGCTTGACCTCGACGAAGGTGTCCGCGTCGGCGCGGGTGGCGAAGCCGATGACGGTGACGGAGTCGAAGGTCTCGTCGCCCGTGGTCAGATCGAGTTCGATCGTGTAGCGGCGGACGTCGAGGAGCTGGGCACGGGTCTGCGCTTCGTCGCGCGTCAGTACGGACATGCAGGACATGCTGCCTGATGGCACCGGCAAGTCACAGAGGCGGATCGGTACGCGGGGCTATGTCCGGTCCTGCGCCGGTCGGGCGCCGGAGATGTCGCGCTGCGGCGGGACCCGGGCGTCGGGGTGGGGCAGGACGGGTGCGCCGGTGCCCGCGCGGTCCTCGACCAGGGCGCGCAGTTCGCGGACCTCCTGCTCCAGGGCGCGGTGGCGGCGGTGGGCGTCGTAGAGGTAGCGGACCTTGGTGCGTAATGTCCAGGGGTCGACGGGTTTCATCAGGAGGTCGGCGACGCCCAGTCCGTAGGCGATCGACGTCAGTTCCTGGTCCGGGCCGAAGCCGGTCAGCAGAATGACCGGAATGTGCTGGGTCTGTTCGAGGCGCCGCAGGTAGCGCACCACGTCCAGACCGCTGACGCCGGGCATGCGCACATCCAGCAGGAGCAGTCCGACCTGCCCGCGCAGCACCTGTTTGAGCGCGTCGTCGCCGGAGGTGGCGCGGCTGAGCTGGTAGCCCAGGGGGGCCAGGGCGCTCTCCAGCGCGTACAGCGTGTCCTCATGATCGTCGACGATGAGGATCTTGGCATCCGACGGCATGGTCCGACGTCCCTCCCGCATGGGACCACCAGCGTGTGTCCATGACGCTGACGGGGCGTGCCCGCCGACTGACAACGAGTGCACAGCGCAGCATGCCCCGTGCGGGCGGCCGTGTCACCTCCCCCTCGCTTCGGGAGCCGGTCAGTTCGCCGTGGGCGCAGCGTCGTTGACCGTGTTCTCGGTGGTCCCGGCGATGTTCTCGTGGTGCCTGATCACCTCGGCGATGATGAAGTTGAGGAATTTCTCGGCGAAGGCCGGGTCGAGCTTGGCGTTCTCGGCGAGCGTGCGCAGCCGGGCGATCTGCCGGGCCTCGCGGGCCGGGTCGGCGGGCGGCAGCTGGTGCTCGGCCTTGAGGTGGCCGACCTGCTGGGTGCACTTGAAGCGCTCGGCGAGCATGTGGACGACGGCCGCGTCGATGTTGTCGATGCTGTCGCGCAGACGCGCGAGCTCCGCGCGGACAGCGGGGTCTACGTCACCGGTTCCGGTGATGCTGGTGGTCATGGGCGACCACCCTACAAAGCCCCGGGCGGTTCGATCATGGGTGGATCGTCCGGATCCGGCACCCGGTCGCTCCAGCCGCCGGGGACGGTACGGCCCTGCTGGGCGCGGAAACGGACGGGGGGCATGCCGGTGCGGCGGGTGAACAGCCGGGAGAAATAGGCCGGATCGTCGTACCCGACGCGCCGGGCGACGGCCGCGACGGGCAGGTCGGTGGCGGCGAGGAGTTCCTTGGCGCGGCCCAGGCGGATGCCGAGCAGATAGTCCTTGGGGCTGCATCCGGCGCCGCGGCGGACGGCGGCGCGCAGTTCGGGCAGGGTCATGCCGTGCCGGGCTGCGTGCTCGGCGACCGTCATCGGGGTGCAGGCGTCCCGGGCGAGCGCCCTGAGTACCTGGTCGCCGTCGGGGGTGAGGTCGGCGCGGGCGCGGTGCAGGGCGACGAGGAGCTCATGGACGGCGGCCGCGGTCTCGACCTCCAGCAGCGGGTTGTCGCGGCGGGCGGCCCGCGCGATCCGGGTGATCACCCCGCGCGGGGTCGCGGCGTCCGCGAGGGGCACCACGGGGCGCTCCGGTTCGATGCAGCCGAGTTCGGTGTACGTGGCGGTCGCGGGCCCGGTGAAGTCGACGAACCCCTCGTCCCAGCCGGTGGCGGGGTCGGGGGCGTAGTGGTGCGGGACGCCGGGCGTGAGCCAGAGCAGCGCGGGCGCGGTGACGGTGGTGCGGCGGCCGTCGGGGTGCTGGTACCAGCCGCCGCCGGCGCTGACGACGACGGCGACATGGTGGTCCAGGGTGCGCGGGCCGACGGCGGGCAGGGCGCCGTACTGCAGGCCGACGCCGAGGCAGACCAGGCCGAGGCGGTGGTGGACGGGGCCGGGCGTGAAAAAGCGCATCCAGGTGTGGTACATCGGCGCTCTCCCGCGTTCTCTTCCGTCCAACCAGCGCCGATCTTTGTCCATGGATCCGGTCGCCGCCAGGGGTGAGGGTGGCGGCATGAACGACTTCGCGGTGGGGGACACCGCTTTTCTGCTGGACGGGCGGCCGGTGCGGCTGCTGTCCGGCGCGCTGCACTACTTCCGGGTGCACGAGGAGCAGTGGGACCACCGGCTGGCGATGCTGCGCGCGATGGGCCTCAACTGCGTCGAGACGTACGTGCCGTGGAACCTGCACGAGCCCCGGCCCGGCGAGTTCCGGGACGTGGCCGCGCTCGGCCGCTTCCTGGACGCGGCCCGCCGGGCGGGGCTGTGGGCGATCGTGCGGCCGGGCCCGTACATCTGCGCCGAGTGGGAGAACGGCGGGCTGCCGCACTGGGTGCCCGGTCACGCACGCACGCGTGACGAGCGGTTCCTGCGTCCCGTGCGGGACTGGTTCCGGCGGCTGCTGCCCGAGGTCGTGGCCCGGCAGGTGGACCGCGGCGGCCCGGTGATCATGGTGCAGGTCGAGAACGAGTACGGCAGCTACGGCTCGGACGCCGCGTACCTGTCCTGGCTGGCCGGGCTGCTGCGCGCGGAGGGGGTGACGGTCCCGCTGTTCACCTCGGACGGCCCGGAGGACCACATGCTGAGCGGGGGCTCGGTCCCGGGCGTCCTGGCGACGGTGAACTTCGGCTCCCACGCGCGGGAGGCGTTCGAGGCGCTGCGCCGGCACCGGCCGGACGGGCCGCTGATGTGCATGGAGTTCTGGTGCGGCTGGTTCGACCACTGGGGGGCCGAGCACGTCGTACGGGATCCGCGGGAGGCCGCCTCGGTGCTGCGGGAGATCCTGGAGTGCGGGGCCTCGGTCAACCTGTACATGGCGCACGGCGGCACCAGCTTCGCGGGCTGGGCGGGCGCCAACCGGGGCGGCGGCGATTTGCACGACGGGCCGCTGGAGCCCGACGTGACGTCCTACGACTACGACGCCCCGATCGACGAGGCCGGACGGCCCACGGCGAAGTTCTGGGCCTTCCGCGAGGTCCTCGCCGCCTACGCCGAGGGCCCGCTCCCCGAGCCCCCTCCCCCGCCCGCCCCGCTGGCCGCCCCCACCGGGGCCCGCCTGACCGCCTGGGCGCCCCTGGAGGCCGTACTGGAGGCACGGGGCGGTGCGGAGGTGTCCGGGCCCGTCCCGCCGACGTTCGAGGAACTGGACGTGGACCGGGGCCTGGTGCGCTACGAGGTGCGCGTGCCGGGGCCCCGGCAGCCGTATCCGCTGACCGCGCGCGGGCTGCGGGACATCGCGGTGGTGTACGTCGACGGCGAGCGGGCCGGGATCCTCACCGAGGAGGACGAGCGGCTCCCGGAGCCGGTCGGCGGGCACGCGCGGGTGGAGCTGTGGGTGGAGTCGCTGGGGCGGGTCAACTACGGGCCGCGGTGCGGGGAAGCCAAGGGGATCACCGGGGGGATCCTGCACGAGCGGCAGTACCTGCACGACGTACGCGCGCGTGGGCTGCGGCTCGACGACCTGGACGATGTGTCGGCCGTGCCGTTCCGGGAGCCTGACGGGACGGGGGCGCCTGGGCTGTACCGGGGCACGGTGACCGTCCGGGGTGCCGGGGACGCGCTGCTGGAACTGCCGGGGTGGACGCGGGGGTTCGTGTGGGTGAACGGCTTCTGCCTGGGCCGGTACTGGTCGGCGGGGCCGCAGCAGGCGCTGTTCGTGCCGGGTCCCGTGCTGCGCGAGGGGGAGAACGAGGTGCGGGTGCTGGAGTTCGAGAGCGCGTCGGCGCAGCCGCCCGCCCTGCGGGGCGTGTGAGCCGCACGCCCTCCCTGACGGTGAGGGCGTGCGGCGCACGCCGTGCTCGTGGCCGCGTCCCTACAGGGCCGACGCGGCCCGGGCTATGTCGGCGGCGAACGTGTTCACCTGGGTGTAGACGCCGGGCACTCCCGCGCGGGCGCAGCCGTCGCCCCAGCTGACGATGCCGACCTGGATCCACTTGCCGGCGTCGTCCTTGCGGAACATCGGGCCGCCGGAGTCACCCTGGCAGGTGTCGACGCTGCCGCGCGTCCAGCCGGCGCAGAGCTCCTCCTTGGCGACCAGCCGGGGGCCGTAGTGGCGCTTGCACACGCGGTCGGCGACGAACGGCACCGTGGCCTTCTGCATCTTGGTGGTGCCGGTGCCCGCGCCTTCCCGGGTGTCGCCCCAGCCGGCGATCGTGAACATGCCGCGGTTGTAGCGGTCGGTGGTGGCGATCTTCAGCGTGGGCTTGTCGATCGGCTTGGCGAGCTTGATCAGCGCCCAGTCCTTGCCGGTGCCGTCGTAGCCCGGGGCCACCTTGACCTTGGTCGACTTGACCTTGATCGCCGAGGAGGAGTTGAGGTCGCTGACACCGGCGGTGACGGTGATGCCGTTGTTGTTGCCGGAGCCGTCCATGCAGTGGGCGGCGGTCAGGACGACGTCCTTCTTGTAGAGCGCCCCGCCGCAGCCCATCGAGAGGTGGACCATGAAGGGGAACTCGTTCTGCGCCGCGGGCGTTCCTCCTACGACGCGGGTGTCCGCGGCGTGGGCGGCGCTCAGGGGCTGCAGGGAGGCCACGGCGAGGGCGACGGCACTGAGCGCCACGGCTCGCTTGACCAGCGTCAGGCCGCCGCTTCTCGTGGGCGTGTTATGGGTCAACGCATGTCCTTTCGTGGGGGGGTTGGGCGGCCCGCAGTATGAAGATCGAGGAGGGGTCGTGACAAGGACGGATCTCACGTACCGGGGAGGGAACCCGAGCGGGGAAATATCCCTCACCTCCCCGTAGAGTGGAATCGGGTTCAGGCGTCTTGGGGGTTCGGACGTGGCGAACGGCGGACCGGTCGAGCACGGATATCCACACCTGGAGACGGTGCGGGCGGCGATCACCGCGCTGTACAAGCGGTTGTCGTACGACACCGTCCGGACGTTCGCGAGCAGTGTGGTCCCGGCGGACGTGGCGTTCTGCGACACCGACGATCTTTATCTGGGCACCCAGCGGGTGGCCCGGGAACTGGTGCGGCACTACCGGCTGCCGGACGCCCGGGTCATCGTGAGCTTCCGGGAGATGACGCATGCGGCGAACGTCGAACTCGCCGCGGGGCCCGAGTACTTCGTGGAGCTGAACGACCGGTTCCGGACGCATCGGCGGGACATCGGGGCGGCGCTGGCCCACGAGATCATGCATGTGTATCTGCACCGGCTGGACCTGTCGTTCCCCGGCACCCGGGACAACGAGATCCTCACGGACACCGCGACGACGTACCTGGGCGCGGGGTGGCTGCTGCTGGACGCGTACCGGGAGGACGCGGCGTCCTCGCAGAAGCTGGGGTATCTGACGCCGGAGGAGTTCGGCTACGTCCTCGCCAAGCGGGCGCTGGTCTTCGGGGAGGACCCCTCGGTGTGGTTCACCAGTCCGCAGGCGTACACGGCATACGGCAAGGGCCTTGCGGAGGCCCGCCGCGACGGGCAGCAGCCCCCGCTGACGGCGGCGGGCTGGGCGGGCCGGCGCCGGTACGCGCGCGACCGGCGCCACGGGGGCGGCGGACCGGCCCCGGGTGCGCCCTACACCTTCACCCCGGACGGCGGAGGGCTGCGGGTGTCGTTCCCCTGCCCGACATGCCACCAGCGGATCCGGGTGCCGGTACGGGGGCGGGTGCGGGCGCGGTGCGGGTTGTGCCGGACGGTTTTGGACTGCGACACGTAGGGCTCCGCCGGGGGGCGGGGAGCGCCCCCCGGCCCCGCCTCCCGCCGCGCCCCCTACCCCCCGTAAACCCGCCCCGGCGTCTCCGCCTCCGCCAGGAGTTTCACCACCGTCTCCCCCGCCTCCCGTGCACCCCACCGTGCCCCCTTGTCCGCGGTCGGCCCCCTTCGCCAGCCCTCCATCACCGTGATGCGGCCGGCCTCCGCCTCGAAGACGCGCCCTGTCACTCCCGCGCTCGCGGCCGAGCCCAGCCAGACGACCAGCGGGGAGACGTTCTCCGGGGCCATGGCGTCGAAGCCCGAGGCGGGGACCGCCATGGTGTCGGCGAAGGTGCGTTCCGTCATCCTCGTGCGGGCCGCCGGGGCGATGGCGTTGACCTGGACGCCGTAGCGCCCGAGTTCGGCGGCCGCCACCAGGGTGAGTGCCAGGATCCCGGCCTTCGCCGCGCTGTAGTTGCCCTGCCCCAAGGCCCCCAACAACCCGGCCCCACTGCTGGTGTTGATGATCCTCGCCACCGGAGTACGCCCCGCCTTGGCCTCCGCGCGCCAGTGCGCCGCCGCGTGTTTCAACGGCAGGAAGTGGCCCGTGAGGTGGACGCGCACCACCGCGTCCCACTCCTTCTCGTCGAGGTTCACCAGCATCCGGTCGCGCAGGAACCCGGCGTTGTTGACCAGGGTGTCGAGGCGGCCGTACGTGTCCAGGGCCGTCCGGATCAGCGAGGCGGCCCCCGCTGTCGTCGCGATGTCGCCGCCGTGGGCCACCGCCTCGCCGCCCGCCGAGCGGATCTCCTCGACGACCCGCCCCGCCGGGCCCTCGGGGTCCGGCGTGCCGTCGAGGCCGACGCCGAGGTCGTTGACGATCACCCGCGCCCCCTCCGCCGCGAAGGCGAGCGCGTGGGCGCGGCCGAGGCCCCGCCCGGCGCCGGTGACGACGACGACCCGTCCGTCGCAGAGTCCGGTCATCTCAGCTCCCTCACGCCTCACCAGCAGTCACCGCATCCAGAAAGGCCGGCCGCTCCCCGCCGCCATGCACCTGCAGCGCCGCCCCGGTGACATACGCGGCCGCGTCCGAGGCGAGGAAGACCGCCGCCGCGCCCACGTCCGCCGGCTCGGCCAGCCGGCCCAGCGGGACCGTCCTCGACACCGCCGCGACGCCCCGCGCACCGCCGTAGTGCAGATGCGCCAGTTCGGTGCGGACCATCCCGACCACCAGCGTGTTGACCCGTACCTCCGGCGCCCACTCCACCGCCATCGAGCGGGCCAGGCTCTCCAGACCCGCCTTGGCCGCTCCGTAGGCCGCCGAGCCCGGCGAGGGGCGGCCGCCGCTGACGCTGCCGATCATCACCACGCTCCCCCGGGCCCGCCGCAGCAGCTCGTACGCGGCGAGCGAGACCGTCAGCGGGGCCGTCAGGTTCAGCTCCAGCACGCGCGCGTGCCGTTCCGCGTCCGCCTCGGTCAGCAGCCGGTAGGGGGTGCCGCCCGCGTTGTTGACGAGGACGTCGAGTCGGGGCAGCCCTTCGAAGAACCGCCGCGCCGACGCCGGGTCTCGCACGTCCAGGGGCCTGAACTCCACTCCCTCGCACGGCACTTCCGGTGCCCGGCGCGCGGCCGCGATCACCTCCGCCCCCGCCGCCACGAAGGCCCGGGCGATCCCGGCGCCGACGCCGCGCGTGCCGCCGGTCACGACGGCGAGCTTCCCGCTGAGCTCCATCCGCTGCTACCTTCCACCTAACAAACGTTAGGTGGAAGGTAGCTGATGCGCCCATGAGTGTCTCCACCTCGTCCCCGGAAAAGGGGATCCGCGTCGTCACGGTCGACCACCCGCCCGTCAACGCCCTCCCCGCGACCGGCTGGTTCGCCCTCGCCGACGCCGTCCGCACGGCGGGCCGCGACCCGGAGGTGCGGTGCGTGGTGCTGGCCGCCGCGGGGCGCGGCTTCAACGCGGGCGTGGACATCAAGGAGATCCAGGCCCACGGCCGGACCGCGCTCATCGGCGCCAACCGCGGCTGCCACGAAGCGTTTTCGGCCGTGTACGAGTGCGAGGTGCCCGTGGTGGCGGCGGTGCAGGGCTTCTGCCTGGGCGGGGGCATCGGGCTGGCCGGCAACGCCGACGCGATCGTCGCGAGCGAGGACGCCACCTTCGGCCTGCCCGAACTGGACCGGGGCGCGCTGGGCGCCGCCACCCATCTGGCCCGGCTCGTGCCGCAACACCTCATGCGCACTCTGTACTTCACCTCCCGCACGGCCACCGCGGCCGAGCTGCACGCGCACGGCTCGGTGTGGCGGGTGGTGCCCCGCGCGGAACTCGCGCAGGCCGCCCTGGAGCTGGCCCGGGACATCGCCGCCAAGGACGGCGAGCTGCTGCGCCTGGCCAAGGCCGCCCTCAACGGCATCGACCCCGTCGACGTCCGCCGCAGCTACCGCTTCGAGCAGGGCTTCACCTACGAGGCCAGCGTGAGCGGCGTCGGGGACCGGGTCCGGGACACCTTCGGGGAGGCGCCCGCATGACCGACAAGACGATGACCGCCGACGAAGCCGTCTCCCGGCTGTCCGACGGCATGACCCTCGGCATCGGCGGCTGGGGCTCCCGCCGCAAACCGATGGCCCTGGTCAGAGCACTGCTCCGCACCGGGATCACCGATCTCACGATCGTCTCGTGCGGCGGCCCCGACGTCGGCATGCTCGCCACCGCCGGACGCGTCCGCAGGCTCGTCGCCCCCTTCGTCACCCTCGACTCCATCCCCCTGGAACCCCACTACCGCGCCGCCCGCGAACAGGGCACCCTCCAGCTCACCGAGATCGACGAGGCGATGTTCCTGTGGGGCCTGCGCGCCGCCGCCAACCGGCTGCCCTTCCTCCCGGTGCGCGCCGGACTCGGCTCGGACGTCATGCGAGTCAACCCCGCTCTGCGCACGGTCACTTCGCCGTACGAGGACGGCGAGACCTTCGTCGCCATGCCCGCGCTGCGGCTCGACGCGGCCCTGGTCCACGTCAACCGCGCCGACCGGCGGGGAAACGGCCAGTACCTGGGCCCCGACCCGTACTTCGACGACCTCTTCTGCGAGGCGGCGGACACCGCGTACGTCTCCTGCGAGCGGATCGTCGACACCGCCGAGCTGACGAAGGAGGCCGCGCCCCAGACCCTGCTGATCGGACGGCACACCGTCACCGGCGTGATCGAGGCCCCGGGCGGCGCCCACTTCACCTCCTGCGCCCCCGACTACGGCCGCGACGAGGCCGTACAGCGCCAGTACGCGACCACGCCCTGGCCGGAGTTCGCCGAGCGGTACCTCCGGGACGGGAGGACGGCATGACCGCCACCCGCGCCGGGGACGGGAGGACGGCATGACCATCACCCGCGCCGAGTACTGCGTCATCGCCTGCGCCGAGGCCTGGCGCGGCGCAGGCGAGATCCTGGCGAGCCCCATGGGCCTGATCCCCTCCGTCGGAGCCCGCCTCGCCCGGCTGACCTTCGCCCCGGACCTGCTGCTCACCGACGGCGAGGCGATGCTCGTCCGCCCGGACGGCACCGCCGAGGGCTGGCTGCCGTACCGCCGGCACCTCGCCCTGGTCACCGGGGGGCGGCGGCACGTGATGATGGGCGCGAGCCAGATCGACCGGTTCGGCAACCAGAACATCTCCTGCATCGGGGACTGGGCCAGACCCGCGCGGCAACTCCTCGGGGTGCGCGGGGCGCCGGTCAACACGCTGAACAACCCGACCAGTTACTGGGTTCCGCGACACTCCCGGCGCGTCTTCGTCGAGCGCGTCGACATGGTCTGCGGAGTGGGCTACGACCGTGCCGCCGGCGCCCGCTACCACCGCATCCCGCGCGTCGTCTCCGACCTCGGCGTCTTCGACTTCGCCACCCCCGACCGCTCGATGCGGCTGGCCGCGCTGCACCCCGGCGTCACCGTCGAGGAGGTCCGGGAGGCGACCGGCTTCGCGCTGGCGGTCGCGGACGAGGTGCCGTGCACCCGCGACCCCTCCCCCGGCGAACTGCGTCTGATCCGCGAGGTGATCGACCCGGGCGACACCCGCGCGCGGGAGGTGGACCACTGATGGAGACCGCGCTCACCCGGCTCGTCGGGGTCCGGCATCCGCTCGTGCAGACCGGGATGGGTTGGGTGGCCGGGCCCCGGCTGGTCTCCGCCACCGCCGACGCGGGCGCGCTCGGCATCCTGGCCTCCGCCACGATGACCGTCGACCGGCTCCGCGAGGCCGTCCGCGAGGTCAAGTCCCGTACGGACGCGCCCTTCGGCGTCAATCTGCGCGCGGACGCCTCGGACGCCGGCGACCGCGTCCAGGTGATCATCGACGAGGGCGTCCGGGTGGCCTCCTTCGCCCTCGCGCCCTCCGCCGGGCTGATCGCCGAACTGAAGGAGGCGGGGGTGGTGGTGATCCCGACCGTCGGCGCGCGGCGGCATGCCGAGAAGGTTGCGGGCTGGGGCGCGGACGCGGTGATCGTGCAGGGCGGCGAGGGCGGCGGGCACACCGGCGAGGTGGCCACCACGGTGCTGTTGCCGCAGGTGGTGGACGCGGTGCGGATTCCGGTGGTGGCCGCGGGCGGCTTCTTCGACGGGCGGGGCCTGGTCGCCGCGCTGGCCTACGGCGCGGCGGGCGTCGCCATGGGCACCCGCTTCCTGCTGACCTCCGACTCGACCGTCCCGGACGCGGTGAAGGCGCGCTATCTGGCGGCGACGGTCCGGGACGTCACCGTCACCACGGCCGTCGACGGCCTGCCGCACCGCATGCTCCGTACCGACCTCGTCGCGGCGCTGGAGCGCTCCGGCCGGGCCAGGGCCCTGTTCCAGGCCGTACGGCGGGCCGCCGGGTTCCGGCGGCTGTCGGGGCTGTCCTGGCGCCGGATGATCCAGGACGGGCGCGCCCTGAAGCGGGGCAAGGACCTGACCTGGAGCCAGATGCTGCTGGCCGCGAACACGCCGATGCTGCTCAGGGCGTCGATGGTGGACGGCCGGACGGACCTCGGGGTGATGGCGGCGGGACAGGTCGCCGGAGTGATCGACGACCTGCCGTCCTGCGCGGAACTGGTGGACCGGATCATGACGGAGGCGGCGCGAACGCTGCGCGCGCTGCCGGTGGGCACCGCGCCCGGCACCGGCCGATAGGGGCAAGGTCGGCAACCACCGCCGCGTGCACCGGTCGCGCTGGCGCGCCGCCTCCCGTCACAGGCTCCCGACGACCCTCACAGCCGCTCGATGACCGTCACGTTGGCCTGGCCGCCGCCCTCGCACATCGTCTGGAGGCCGAACCGGCCGCCGGTGCGCTCCAGTTCGTGCAGGAGCGTGGTCATCAGGCGGGCGCCCGTGGCGCCCAGGGGGTGGCCGAGGGCGATGGCGCCGCCGTTGACGTTGACCCGGTCGGGGTCCGCGCCGGTCTCCTTCAGCCAGGCCAGGACGACCGGCGCGAACGCCTCGTTAATCTCGACGAGGTCGATCGCGTCGATGGTCATGCCGGTCTTCTTCAGGGCGTGCGCGGTGGCCGGGATGGGTGCCGTGAGCATCCGGATGGGGTCCTCCCCGCGCACCGAGAGGTGGTGCACGCGCGCGCGTGGCGTGAGCCCGTGCTCGCGCACCGCCCGCTCGGAGGCGAGCAGCAGGGCCGCCGCCCCGTCGGAGACCTGCGAGGAGCAGGCGGCGGTGATCGTGCCGCCGTCCACGACCGGCTTCAGCGCGGCCATCTTCTCCAGCGAGGTGTCCCGGCGCGGCCCCTCGTCGGCCACGACGTCACCGTGGGCGACCAGTTCCCGGTCGAAGCGCCCCTCGTCGATCGCCCGCACCGCCCGCTCGTGGGACCGCAGCGCGAACTCCTCCTGGTCGCGCCGGCTGATGCCCCACTTCGCGGCGATCATCTCGGCGCCGGCGAACTGGTTCACCGGCTTGGAGCCGTACCGCGCCTGCCAGCCCTCGCTGCCCGCGAAGGGGCCCTGGGTCAGCCCGAGCGGCTCGGCGGCCTGCCGGGTGGCGTAGGCGATCGGGATCATCGACATGTTCTGCACCCCGCCGGCCACGACCAGGTCCTGGGTGCCGGAGAGCACGGCCTGGGCGGCGAAGTGCACGGCCTGCTGGGAGGATCCGCACTGCCGGTCGACGGTCACCCCGGGCACCTCCTCGGGCAGCCCGGCCGCCAGCCAGCAGGTCCGGGCGATGTCCCCGGCCTGCGGGCCCACGGCGTCCAGGCACCCGAAGACGACATCCTCGACGGCCGCCGGATCGACGCCCGTACGCGCCACCAGTTCCTTCAGCACCCGTGCGCCGAGGTCGGCCGGATGCACCCGGCCGAGCCCTCCCCCGCGCCGCCCCACGGGCGTACGGACCGCTTCGACGATGTATGCCTCGGCCATGACGACTCCCCAGACTCCGGGCTCCCCGGACTTTCCGACGGGTTATGTGCGTACGGCGATCCCGTCCAGCACCATCGACAGGTACTGCCGGGCGATCTCCTCCGGGCTGTGGTGTCCGCCGGGCCGGTACCAGGACGCGGCGACCCACACCGTGTCCCGCACGAACCGGTAGGTGAGCCGGACGTCGAGGTCCGCGCGGAACACCTCGGCCGCGACCCCGCGCTCCAGCGTGGACAGCCACGCCTTCTCGAACCGGCGCTGGGATTCGGCGAGGAACGCGAACCGCTCCTGCGCCACCAGCTGCCTGCTCTCCTTCTGGTAGATCGCGACGGCGGCGCGGTGCCGGTCGATCTCCCGGAACGACTCGGTGACCAGTGCTTCGAGGGTCTCCCGCGGCCCCAGCGCGGCGCCGAGAACGGTGTCGTAGCCGTCCCACAGCTCGTCGAGGAAGGTGCGCAGGATCTCCTCCAGCATCGACTCCTTGGAGTCGAAGTGGTAGTAGAGGCTGCCCGCGAGCATGCCCGCGTGGTCCGCGATCTTGCGTACGGTGGTGGCGTTGTAGCCCTGTTCGGCGAAGACCTCGGCGGCGGTGTCGAGGAGTTCGCGGCGCCGGGCGGGCGCGGCGGCGGTCACCTGGGGCTTCTTCTTGGTCGGCACGGATCCATTCTCGTCCTAGGCGTGCTGGCTGCTGACGGAGACGACCTCTCCGGTCAGGTACGAGGAGTAGCCGGACGCCAGGAAGACGATCGCGTTGGCCACCTCCCAGGGCTCGGCGTACCGTCCGAAGGCCTCCCGCGCGGTGAGTTCGGCCAGCAGGTCGGGCGAGGTCACCTTGGCCAGGTGCGGATGCATGGCGAGGCTCGGGGCGACGGCGTTGACGCGCACCCCGTAGGCGGCGGCCTCCAGGGCGGCGCACCGGGTCAGCGCCATGACGCCCGCTTTGGCGGCGGCGTAGTGCGCCTGCCCGGCCTGCGCGCGCCAGCCCAGTACGGAGGCGTTGTTGACGATCACCCCGCCGGTCCCCCGCATCCGGCGCAGGGCGGCCCGGACGCAGCGGAAGGTGCCGCCGAGGGTCACGTCCAGGACCCGCGACCACTGCTCGTCGGTCATGTCGACGAGGGCGGACGTCCCGCCGAGCCCGGCGTTGTTGACGACCACGTCCAGCCGCCCGTGCTCCTGTACGGCGGTGTCGAAGAGGGCCGTCACCTGGGTCTCGTCGGTGACGTCACAGGCGACGGCCGTCACCGCCCCCGGGAACTGCCCGCGCAGCTCGGCCTCGTACTCCTTCAGCCGCCGGACGTGCGCGTCGCTGAGGAGCACCCGCGCCCCCTCCTCCAGGAACCGGCGCGCGGTCGCCCCGCCGATGCCCGCGCCCGCGGCCGCCGTGACGACGGCGGTGCGCCCCGCCAGCAGCCCGTGCCCGGGGACGTACGCCGGGCTCTCGACGCCTGTCATAGGGGCACGCTAACCTACCAAACACTTGTTAGGGAAGGAGTGGCGGCCGATGGATCTCGCGTTCACCGAGGAGGAGACGGCCCTGCGCGCGGCGGCCCGGGCCTGGCTGCGCGCGCATGTCCCGGCCGAGCCGCTGCCGTCCCTGGAGACCGAGGAGGGCTTCGCGGCGCATCGCGCGTGGGAGGCCGAACTGGCCGCCGACCGCTGGTCGGTCGTCGACTGGCCGGCGCAGTACGGCGGCCGGGCGGCTTCGCTGGTCCAGTGGCTGGTGTTCGAGGAGGAGTACTACGCGGCCGGTGCGCCGGGCCGGGTGACCCAGAACGGCATCCACCTGCTCGCGCCGACGCTCTTCGACTTCGGCACGGCCCGGCAGCGGGCGCGGGTGCTGCCGCCGATGGCGTCCGGCGAGGTGGTCTGGGCGCAGGCCTGGTCGGAGCCGGAGGCGGGGTCGGATCTGGCGTCCCTGCGGGCGAGGGCGACCCGCGTGGCCGGCGGCTGGCTGCTGTCCGGGCAGAAGACGTGGTCGTCCCGGGCGGCCTTCGCGGACCGCGCGTTCGGCCTGTTCCGCAGCGACCTTGGGGCACCGAAGCCCCACCAGGGGCTCACCTACCTGATGTTCGACCTGCGCGCGCCCGGTGTCACGGTCCGGCCGATCCGCCGGCTGGACGGGAAACCGGCCTTCGCCGAGCTGTTCCTGGACGAGGTGTTCGTGCCGGACGAGGACGTGATCGGTGAGCCGGGGCAGGGCTGGCGGATCGCGATGTCCACGGCGGGCAACGAGCGGGGGCTGATGCTGCGGTCGCCGGGGCGGTTCCTGGCGAGCGCGGAGCGGCTCCACCGGCTGTGGCGGGCGCGAGGCGAGCCGGAGACCACGCGACGAAGCGTCGCCGACGCCCTCATCGGCGCCCGCGCCTACCAGCTCTTCACCTACGCCGGCGCCTCCCGCCTCCTCGACGGCGAGCGGATCGGGCCCGAGTCCAGCCTGAACAAGGTCTTCTGGTCGGAGTACGACATCGCCCTGCACGAGACGGCACTCGATCTGCTGGGCGAGGAGGGCGAGTTGGCGGACACGGAGTGGGCCGAGCGCTATGTCTTCGCCCTCGCGGGCCCGATCTACGCCGGGACGAACGAGATACAGCGGGACATCATCGCCGAGCGGCTGCTGGGCCTGCCGAAGGGACGCCGCTGATGGACCTCCGGCCCGACGCCGAGCAGCGGGCCTTCGTCGCCTCCCTGGACGCGATGCTGGGCGCCGCGGACACACCGGCCGTCGTACGGGACTGGAGCCGGGGCGAGCACGCGCGCGGGCGGGCGCTGTGGGGCCGTATCGCCGGGGCCGGGGTGTTCGGGCTCGCCGTGCCGGAGGAGCGGGGCGGCCTCGGCGTCCGCCCGGTCGAGCTCGCCCTCGCCTTCGTGGAGCTGGGCCGGCACGCGATGCCCGGCCCGCTCGTCGAGACCGTCACGGCCGCCGTGCTGCTCACCGAGCCCGAGCGGCTCGTCTCCGGCGCGGTCATGGCGACGGTGGCCTGCGGCGGGGCGTACGCCCTGGACGGGGACGCGGCCGACGTCCGCCTCCTGCTCACCCCCGACGGCCTGTTCCGCTGCCCCGGGCACGGCCCGGTCCGTCCGTCGGTGGACCCCGCCCGCCGCCTCACCGCCCTGGCGGCGGGCGAACTCCTCACCCGCACCCCGCCCGCCGGACCCGCCCTGGCCCTCGCCCGTCTCACCACCGCCGCCCAGGCTCTCGGCGTGGGCCTGGCCCTCCTCGCCAGGACGGTCGCCCACGTCAAGCGGCGCAGCCAGTTCGGCGCCCCGATCGGCTCGTTCCAAGCCGTCAAGCATCAGCTCGCGGACGCGAGGATCGCCCTGGAGTTCGCCCGCCCCCTGGTCCTGGGCGCCGCCCTCACCCTCGCCCCCGAGGACGTTGCCGCCGCCAAGGTCACGGCCTGCGAGGCGGCGTACGCCACCGCCCGTACCGCCCTCCAGCTGCACGGCGCGATCGGCTACACCGCGGAGTGCGATCTGTCGCTCTGGCTGACCAAGGCCCGCGCCCTGCGGACCGCCTGGGGCGGCCCGGACGAGTGCCGGGCCGTGGTCCTGAGGCGTGGTGCCCGACCCTGGTGACACGCGGGTCCCGAGCCGCCCGTCCGTCCCGGCTCCGGCTCAGGCACGCGGCGGGACGATCCCCTGGGCCCGCGCCGCCACCAGCCACTTGGGGAACTCCCCCACCAGGCGGTCGTACAGGTCGGCGTCGGAGACCTTGCGCGGGTCCTGCCCGGCGTGGAAGAAGCCGGCGTTGTCGACGACCCGCTTGTCCGGCACGGACAGCTCGTCGAGCTTGCGCAGATACTCGAACTGCCTGCTGGAGGGGTCCCCGAAGCCGATGAACTGCCAGAACAGCGGGAGCCGGGCCGCCTTGCACAGATACCGTTCCGCGGCGAGCTTGTTGATCGGACCGCCGTCGGTCTGGAAGACCACCAGGGCGGGCTCCCGGGAGCTGCTGTCGAGGTAGTGGTCGATCACCGCGTCCATGGCGAGGTGGTAGCTGGTCTTGCCCATGTGCCCGAGCCCGGCCACGATCCGCTCGATCCGCCCCTGGTGATCGGCGAGGGCGATGTCGGTCTCGGCGTCGACATCGGTGGAGAAGAACACCACCGGCACCCGGCCGTCGTCGTCGAGATGCGCGGAGAGCCCGAGCACCCGGTCGGCGAGCGCCTGCACACTGCCGTCCTTGTAGTACGGCTTCATGGAACCGGAGTAGTCGACCACCAGATAGACCGCGGCCCGCAGCCCTTCCAGACCGTGCTTGGTGAGCGACACCCCGGCGCTCTTGTACAGGCTGACCAGCGCGGGCGCGGTCTCCTCCACCTTGCTGAGACTGATCGCCGCCATGCGGCCTCCCCCTTGATCTCGACCGACTGGCTGCCGAGAGTACGTCACACTTGACCCGCCTCACCCGGCATCCACAGCTGTTGGTTACTTTGTACGCCGCCGTCCCCACCGGCTCACCTACCGTCCCATCGCCTTCCGAGGAGCCGGCTTGGAACCCCAGTCCAGCGTCACGACCCGCTACCGCCGTCGCGCACAGGGGGAGGACTGACGTGAGACGGACCGGAATCCTCGCGTTCGTGGCCGTGCCGGTCGCCCTGACCGCGGGGGCGTACTTCCTGATGCCCACCGGCTCCGCGCAGAGCCCGGCGAAGCCGCCCGTCTCGGCCGCCCAGCTGGCCCGCGAGGAGGCCAAGGAGCGGGCCGAGACGGAACGCGCCGCGGACGAGAAGATGATCGCGAGCCTGCCGCCGGGCCTCGCCGCCCCGGCGAAGAAGGAGCTGGCGCTGCAGATCACGGCCACGGCCGAGTTCTCCAGCCTGAACTGGCGGCTCGGCTACGGCAGTGTCGAGGACAACGGCGACGGATGCGGCTACACGGCCGGCATCATCGGCTTCTGCACCGGCACCCACGACCTGCTCGCCCTCGTCGAGCGGTACACCGAGAAGTACCCGGACAACGGTCTGGCCCGCTACCTGCCCGCCCTGCGCACGGTGGACGGCACGGACTCGCACGAGGGCCTGGACCCGGGCTTCCCGGCGGCCTGGAAGGCGGAGTCGAAGAAGCCGGCCTTCCGCACCGCCCAGGACAAGGAGCGCGACCGCGTCTACTTCAACCCCGCGGTCCGCCTCGCCAAGCTCGACGGCCTGGGCACGCTGGGGCAGTTCGCCTACTACGACGCGATGGTCCTGCACGGCCCCGACCCGAGCCCCAACGGCTTCTACGGCCTGCGCGAGCGCGCCCTGAACGAGGCGAAGCTGCCGTCGAAGGGCGGCTCGGAGAAGGCCTACCTCGACATCTTCCTGGACATCCGCAAGCAGGCGATGCAGCGCAAGAAGTCCACCGCCGACACCAGCCGCATCGACGCGGCCCAACGGGAGTGGCTCTACGACGGCAACATGGAGCTGCGCACTCCCCTGGCCTGGCGCATGTACGGGGAGCCGTACCAGGTGTCCTGAGCAAGGCGGCGGCGCCTGCCCAGTCGTCCGGTCGGGGACAAAGGGCAGGCGCCGTCTGTGTTCCGTACGCCTTTGTACGGGACGTTTCTCGAACGGTCCTCGACGGACCGTCAGACCATGAGGGCCCGGTCGGTCGGGCGGATCGGGGCCGGCAGGTCGCTGGCGCCGGTCAGGAAGCGGTCCACGCCACGGGCGGCGGAGCGGCCCTCGGCGATGGCCCACACGATCAGCGACTGGCCGCGGCCCGCGTCACCGGCGACGAACACACCCGGCACGTTCGTCTGGAAGTCGGCGTCGCGGGCGATGTTGCCGCGCTCGTCGAGCTCCAGGGCGAACTGCTCCACCAGGCCGTTCTCCCGGTCGGTGCCGGTGAAGCCCATGGCGAGGGTGACCAGCTGGGCGGGGATCTTCCGCTCGGTGCCCGGCTTCGGGGTCAGCCTGCCGTCGATGAACTCCACCTCGGTGAGGTGCAGCCACTGCACATTGC
This sequence comes from Streptomyces sp. YS415, assembly GCF_023544665.1. Lineage (GTDB taxonomy): Bacteria > Actinomycetota > Actinomycetes > Streptomycetales > Streptomycetaceae > Streptomyces. The sequence goes on along the minus strand of NZ_JAMJFL010000001.1, from coordinate 335,493 downwards.
CGTCCTCGTCGCCCTCGAAGTGGGTGGTGGAGACGGAGTAGACCCGCTCGCCGCCCTCCTCGTGCGCGGAGGTGACCTTGTACAGCATGGGGAAGGTCGGCCACGGCTGGGAGACGGTGTCCCGGTCGTCGTTCGGGCGGGGCATGATCTCCAGCTGCGTCACCGAGGCCGCGCCCTGGCGGTGGGCGGTGCCCACGCAGTCGGCGCCGGTGTCACCGCCGCCGATGACGACGACGTGCTTGCCCTCGGCCGAGATCGGAGTGGTGACGTAGTCGCCCTCCTGCACCTTGTTGGCCAGCGGCAGGTACTCCATGGCCTGGTAGATGCCCTTGAGCTCCCGCCCGGGGACGGGGAGGTCGCGGGCGGTGGTGGCACCGGCGGCGATGACGACGGCGTCGTAGCGCTTCTTGAGGTCGGTCGCCTTGAGGTCGCGGCCGATCTCGATGCCGGTACGGAACCGGGTGCCCTCCGCGCGCATCTGCTCGATACGGCGGTTGATGTGCCGCTTCTCCATCTTGAACTCGGGGATGCCGTAGCGCAGGAGTCCGCCGATCCGGTCCGCGCGCTCGTAGACGGCGACCGTGTGTCCGGCCCGCGTGAGCTGCTGGGCGGCGGCCAGGCCCGCCGGGCCCGAGCCGATGACCGCGACCGTCTTGCCGGACAGGCGCTCGGGGGCCTGCGCGGCGACGTCACCGGTCTCCCACGCCTTGTCGATGATCGAGACCTCGACGTTCTTGATCGTGACGGCCGGCTGGTTGATGCCGAGCACACACGCCGACTCGCAGGGCGCCGGGCAGAGGCGGCCGGTGAACTCCGGGAAGTTGTTGGTCGCGTGCAGCCGCTCCTGCGCGGCCGACCAGTCCTCGCGGTAGGCGTAGTCGTTCCACTCCGGGATCAGGTTGCCGAGCGGACAGCCGTTGTGGCAGAACGGGATGCCGCAGTCCATGCAGCGGCTGGCCTGCTTGCTGATGATCGGCAGCAGGGAGCCGGGGACGTAGACCTCGTTCCAGTCCCGCAGCCGCTCCTCGACCGGGCGGGACCTGGCGACCTCGCGGCCGTGGTTGAGAAAGCCCTTGGGATCAGCCATTGGTCGCCGCCTCCATCATCTTCTCGGTGATCTCGGTCTCGGAGAGACCGGCTCGCTCGGCGGCGTCCTTGGCGGCGAGCACTGCCTTGTACGTGCTGGGGATGATCTTGCTGAAGCGCTCCACGGACGTGTCCCAGTCGGCGAGCAGCTTCTCGGCGACCGTCGAGGCGGTCTCCTCGGCGTGGCGGCGCACCACGTCGTGCAGCCACTGCCGGTCGTCGTCCGACAGCGCCTCGATCGCGTCGAGGTTGCCGACGTTGACGTTGTCCCGGTCGAGGTCGATGACGTAGGCGACGCCGCCCGACATGCCGGCCGCGAAGTTGCGGCCCGTCTCGCCGAGCACGACCGCGTGACCGCCGGTCATGTACTCGCAGCCGTGGTCGCCCACGCCCTCGGAGACGACGGTCGCGCCGGAGTTGCGCACGCAGAACCGCTCACCGGTCCGGCCGCGCAGGAACAGCTCGCCGCCGGTCGCGCCGTACGCGATGGTGTTGCCCGCGATGGTGGAGAACTCGGCGAGGTGGTCGGCGCCCCGGTCGGGACGGACGATCACCCGGCCGCCGGACAGGCCCTTGCCGACGTAGTCGTTGGCGTCGCCCTCCAGGCGCAGCGTGACACCGCGCGGGAGGAAGGCGCCGAAGGACTGGCCGGCCGAGCCGGTGAAGGTGATGTCGATGGTGTCGTCGGGCAGGCCCGCGCCACCGAACTTCTTCGTCACCTCGTGGCCGAGCATGGTGCCGACCGTGCGGTTGATGTTGCGGATGGCGACCTGGGCGCGCACCGGCTGGGCGTCGGTGGCGGAGTCCGCGGAGAGGGCGTCGGCGGCGAGCTTGATCAGCTCGTTGTCGAGCGCCTTCTCCAGGCCGTGGTCCTGCTCGATGACCTGGTGCAGCGGGGTGCCCTCGGGCAGTTCCGGCACGTAGAACAGCGGGGTCAGGTCCAGGCCCTGCGCCTTCCAGTGGTCGACGGCGCGGCTGACGTCGAGCGCCTCGGCGTGGCCGACGGCCTCCTCGATGGAGCGGAAGCCCAGCTCGGCGAGGATCTCGCGGACCTCTTCGGCGATGAACCGGAAGAAGTTCACGACGTACTCGGCCTTGCCGGAGAACCGGTCGCGCAGGGTCGGGTTCTGGGTGGCGATGCCGACCGGGCAGGTGTCCAGGTGGCACACGCGCATCATGACGCAGCCGGAGACGACGAGCGGCGCGGTCGCGAAACCGAACTCCTCGGCGCCCAGCAGCGCGGCGATGACGACGTCACGGCCGGTCTTGAGCTGGCCGTCGGTCTGCACCACGATGCGGTCGCGCAGACCGTTGAGCAGCAGAGTCTGCTGGGTCTCGGCGAGGCCGAGCTCCCAGGGGCCGCCGGCGTGCTTGAGCGACGTCAGCGGCGAGGCGCCGGTGCCACCGTCGTGGCCGGAGATCAGCACGACGTCCGCGTGCGCCTTGGACACACCCGCGGCGACCGTGCCGACGCCGACCTCGGAGACCAGCTTCACGTGAATCCGCGCCTGCGGGTTCGCGTTCTTCAGGTCGTGGATCAGCTGGGCCAGGTCCTCGATGGAGTAGATGTCGTGGTGCGGCGGCGGCGAGATCAGACCGACACCCGGAGTCGAGTGACGGGTCTTGGCCACCCACGGGTACACCTTGTGCCCCGGGAGCTGACCGCCCTCGCCGGGCTTGGCGCCCTGGGCCATCTTGATCTGGATGTCGTCGGCGTTGACCAGGTACTCGGAGGTCACACCGAAGCGGCCGGAGGCGACCTGCTTGATGGACGACCGCCGCGCCGGGTCGTACAGCCGGTCCGCGTCCTCGCCGCCCTCACCGGTGTTGGACTTGCCGCCCAGCTGGTTCATGGCGATGGCGAGGGTCTCGTGCGCCTCCTTGGAGATGGAGCCGTACGACATGGCGCCCGTCGAGAACCGCTTGACGATCTCGGAGACCGGCTCGACCTCGTCGACGGGGATCGGCCGGCGGTCCGACTTGAAGCCGAACAGGCCGCGCAGTGTCATCAGGCGCTCGGACTGCTCGTTCACGCGGTCGGTGTACTTCTTGAAGATGTCGTAGCGCGCGGTGCGGGTCGAGTGCTGGAGGCGGAAGACCGTCTCCGGGTCGAACAGGTGCGGCTCGCCCTCGCGGCGCCACTGGTACTCGCCGCCGATGTCCAGCGCGCGGTGCGCCGGCGCGATGCCCGAGGCGGGGTACGCCTTGGCGTGGCGGGCCGCGACCTCCTTGGCGATGACGTCGATGCCGACGCCGCCGATCTTGGTGGCGGTGCCGTTGAAGTACTTCTCCACGAAGGCCTGGTCGAGACCGACGGCCTCGAAGACCTGGGCGCCGCGGTAGGAGGCGACGGTGGAGATGCCCATCTTCGACATGACCTTCAGCACGCCCTTGCCCAGGGCGTAGATCAGGTTGCGGATGGCCTGCTCGGGCTCCATGCCGGGCAGGAAGGTACCGGCGCGGACCAGGTCCTCCACCGACTCCATGGCCAGGTAGGGGTTGACCGCGGCGGCGCCGAAGCCGATGAGCAGGGCGACGTGGTGGACCTCGCGGACGTCACCGGCCTCGACCAGCAGGCCCACCTGGGTGCGCTGCTTGGTGCGGATGAGGTGGTGGTGGACGGCCGAGGTGAGCAGCAGCGAGGGGATCGGCGCGTGCTCGGCGTCGGAGTGGCGGTCCGACAGGACGATCAGGCGGGCGCCGTTCTCGATGGCCGCGTCGGCCTCGGCGCAGATCTCCTCGATGCGCGCGGCGAGGGCGTCGCCGCCGCCGTGCACCCGGTACAGGCCGGACAGGGTCGCGGCCTTGAAGCCGGGCATGTCGCCGTCGGCGTTGATGTGGATGAGCTTGGCCAGCTCGTCGTTGTCGATCACCGGGAACGGCAGCGTGACGCTGCGACAGGAGGCGGCGTTCGGCTCCAGCAGGTTGCCGGCCGGGCCCAGCGAGGAGCGCAGCGAGGTCACGAGCTCCTCGCGGATGGCGTCCAGCGGCGGGTTGGTGACCTGCGCGAACAGCTGGGTGAAGTAGTCGAAGAGCAGCCGCGGGCGGTCGCTCAGCGCGGCGATCGGCGAGTCGGTGCCCATCGAGCCGATCGGCTCGGCGGCGGCCTTGGCCATCGGCGCCAGGATGATCCGCAGCTCCTCCTCGGTGTAACCGAAGGTCTGCTGGCGGCGGGTGACCGAGGCGTGGGTGTGCACGATGTGCTCGCGCTCGGGCAGGTCGGACAGCTCGATCTCGCCGGCCTCCAGCCACTCCGCGTACGGCTTCTCCGCGGCGAGCTGGGCCTTGATCTCGTCGTCCTCGATGATGCGGTGCTCGACGGTGTCGACGAGGAACATCCTGCCGGGCTGCAGGCGGCCCTTGCGGACGACCTTCGCGGGGTCGATGTCCAGGACGCCGACCTCGGAGCCGAGGACGACCAGGCCCTCGTCGGTGACCCAGTAGCGGCCGGGGCGCAGGCCGTTGCGGTCCAGCACCGCGCCGACCTGGCTGCCGTCGGTGAAGGTGACGCAGGCCGGGCCGTCCCAGGGCTCCATCATCGTGGAGTGGAACTGGTAGAAGGCGCGCCGGGCCGGGTCCATGGAGTCGTGGTTCTCCCACGCCTCCGGGATCATCATCAGCACGGAGTGCGGCAGCGAACGGCCGCCCAGGTGCAGGAGTTCGAGGACCTCGTCGAAGGAGGCGGAGTCGGAGGCGTCGGGCGTGCACACCGGGAAGATGCGGTCGAGCGTGCCTTCGCCGAACAGTTCGGAGACGAGCTGCGACTCGCGGGCCCGCATCCAGTTGCGGTTGCCCTTGACGGTGTTGATCTCGCCGTTGTGCGCGACGAAGCGGTACGGGTGGGCGAGCGGCCACGACGGGAAGGTGTTCGTGGAGAACCGGGAGTGCACGAGCGCGATCGCGGAGGCGAAGCGGCGGTCGGACAGGTCCGGGAAGAAGGGCTCCAGCTGGCCGGTGGTCAGCATGCCCTTGTAGACGATCGTGCGGGCCGAGAGCGACGGGAAGTAGACGCCGGCCTCGCGCTCGGCGCGCTTGCGCAGCACGAAGGCCTTGCGGTCGAGGTCGATGCCCTCCGCGACGCCGTCGCCGACGAAGATCTGCCGGAAGGCGGGCATCGTCGAACGGGCGGTGGCGCCGAGCAGGTCGGGCGCGACGGGAACCTCACGCCAGCCGAGGACGGTGAGGTCCTCCTCGGCGGCGATCGTCTCGATCCTCGAGACGGCGTCCTCGGTGCCGTCGACCGGCAGGAAGGCGATACCGACGGCGTACGCACCGGCCGCGGGCAGCTCGAAGCCGGCCACCTCGCGGAAGAACGCGTCCGACACCTGGGACAGGATGCCCGCGCCGTCGCCCGAGTCGGGCTCGGAGCCGGTGGCACCGCGGTGCTCCAGGTTGCGCAGAACCGTGAGCGCCTGCTCGACCAGCGCGTGGCTCGCCTCGCCGGTGAGGGTGGCCACGAAGCCGACGCCACAGGCGTCGTGCTCGTTGCGGGGGTCGTACATACCCTGCGCAGCAGGGCGAGCATCCATGAAGGACCAGTTCTGGCCATTCGCGGAATGCTGGGACGGCTGGCGCGGCGTACGCATCGGCTCTCCCGTCGTCGTCAGTGGCGTTTTGCTGGTGCCGAGGGACGACGTTGGCCCTCTGCGAGTGATCTGCGCGGAGAAGTGCGCTGAGATCAAAATTTCGTGCAGGTTACATGATGGAGCGGTTCTCGGGAACCGGATACTCCGTTCCAGCATGCGGACGCCGCGGGGTGCCGGCGGGGCCGCGAACAGCGGCCGAAAGTGATGGGGACCGACAAGGGCAAGATCGATCAGACCGGTGCCCGTCGGACGGTGGCGGGGAGGGCGTCGTCGCCCACCTCGCACGGGTGCGCGGCAGGCACCATTGCCCACAGCGCTTACGGCTCATGCCCGGTGGTTAAGCGTTCGAAACCAGCGAGTAACGGGTACTTATGCGGTCCCTCGCATAAGTTCCAGTCGCGCTATCCTACGGCCGTTCCGAACAGACTGCCCAGGGCGTACGTCACACCGGCCGCCGCGCCACCCAGGGCGAGCTGCCGCAGACCGCTGTACCACCAGGTCCGCGCCGTCACCTTGGCCACGACGGCACCGCAGGCGAAGAGCCCGAAGAGGGCGAGCAGCACGGCGGGCCACAGGGCGGTCGCCCCGAGCAGATAGGGCAGTACGGGGAGCAGGGCGCCCAGCGCGAAGGCGCCGAAGGACGACACGGCGGCGACGGCGGGCGAGGGCAGGTCGCCCGGATCGATCCCGAGCTCCTCACGGGCGTGTATCTCCAGGGCCTGCTCGGGGTCGCGGGAGAGCTGGCGGGCGACCTCCCGGGCGAGCTCGGCGTCGACCCCACGGGCCCGGTACAGCGCGGCCAGCTCGGCCTCCTCGTCCTGCGGGTGCTTGCGCAGCTCGCGCCGCTCGACGTCCAGCTCGGCCTCGACGAGCTCGCGCTGCGAGGCGACGGAGGTGTACTCGCCGGCGGCCATGGAGAAAGCACCGGCGGCAAGGCCGGCGAGCCCGGTCAGCACCACCGTCTGATGACCGAGCTGGCCACCGGCGACACCGGTCATCAGAGCGAGGTTGGAGACGAGTCCGTCCATGGCGCCGAAGACGGCGGGGCGCAACCAGCCGCCGTTCACGTCCCGGTGCGTGTGGTTGTCCCGGTGCGCCTCGTGCAGCGCCGCCTCGGTCTCGATGATGGCCATGCGAGTGGTCCCCCTAGGACTTAGGAAAGGCTAACTTTGGACAAGTTCCATTCTTCGACAACACCAAATTTACGCCGTGCATTCCGTCGCCGCCAGCAAGGAAAGGCTGCGCTAACCTGCGGCTTTGCATTCCGGCGCTCATTCGATAGATATCCCGCACAGATGTCGACCGGGTGACGCTGGGAGCCGGAAGGCTCTCCCGGCCCCCTCCCGTGGGACACATCCGCCAAGTGGCTCCGCGCCCCGTGCGGACGCCCACGGAGGAGAGGCCGCGTATGGCATCGATCGCCTGCATCCCCTCGGTCCCGGCGCCGGGGGGCGCCGCCGGACTCCGCGACCGGGCGCGCGGCGCGCTCCTGGGCCTGGCCGTGGGCGACGCGCTCGGCGCCCCCGCGGAGAACATGAAGCCGTCGGAGATCCGGGCCCGCTGGGGCCGCATCACGGGCTACGTCGCCGACTCCCCCGCGGGCACCGACGACACGGAGTACGCGATCTTCTCCGGCCTGCTGCTGGCCCGCCACGGCTCGGCGCTCACCCCCGCGCATGTGGACGCGGCGTGGCACGAACTGATCGCGGACCGGGAGGAGGGCCCGTTCCGCGGCGCCGGCTTCAGCGAACGCGGCACCCTGGAGAACCTGCGCCGGGGCCTGGCGGCCCCCATCTCCGCCCAGCACCGGCACGCCTGGAGCGACGGTCTGGCGATGCGCGCGGCACCCTTCGGCGTCTTCGCCGCGGGCCGCCCGGCCGAGGCGGCCCGCCTGGTGGCGATCGACGGCTCGGTGAGCCACGACGGGGAGGGCATCTACGGCGGCCAGGCGGTGGCGGCGGGCGTGGCCGCGGCCATGGCGGGCGCCCCCGCGACCGCGGTGGTGGCATCGGCGCTCGCGGTGATCCCCGACGACTCCTGGACGGCCCGCTCGCTGCGCCGGGCGGTGGCGGTGGCCCACCGGGGCGAGCGGGCGGTCCGCTCCGCGGTGGTCATCGGCGGCTACCCCTGGACCGACCTGGCACCCGAGGCGGTGGCGCTGGCCTTCGGCGCCTACGCGGCGGCGGACGGCGACTTCGCCCACTCGGTCCTGACGGCGGTGAACATGGGCCGCGACGCGGACACCACGGCGGCGGTCGCGGGCGCGCTGGCGGGGGCGACGCAGGGCGCCGGATCGATCCCGGCCGAGTGGGCGGCGGCGATCGGCCCGGCCCGCGGCAGCTGCCTCCCGGCGATGCGCGGCCACCACGTACTGGATGTGGCGGATCTGCTCTCGGAGGTACCGCGATGATGCTCAACCCCGCCCGCCCGGCGTTCGAGGACGAGGCCTTCGCAGGGCCGCAGCAGGGGGCAGAGCCCCCCGGCGGGCTCGAAGGGGCAGCGCCCCTGGGCATGGGCCGGGCAGTGGCGGCGGAGGTGACGGGCCCGCGCCGCACCGAAGGCCTCCTGCTCGGCCTGGCCGCGGGCGACGCCGCCGGCTGGCCCGCCGCCCGCCACCGAGCCGTCCGCATGCCGGAATGGACCCGCCGCCTCACCCGGGAACTCGACACCTTCGCCGAACAGAACGCGACCACCACCCTCCCCGTCCCCATCGCCCTCAACCAGCCCCCCGAACCCCTCCGCCTGGGCCCCTCCGACGACGCGGAATGGGCGACCTTCGCCGCGGAGGCCGTCCTGCGCGCCGGTGACGACACCGCCCTCGGCGACCTCAGCCGCCACCGCCGCATGCGCGCGGCCATCGACCTCACCTGGAACGCCGTGGCCTGCGAGGTGGCCGCGGCGGCCGACCGCGCCCCCGAGATCGAGTCCGCGGTCCTGCCCCTGCGCGCCCGGATCTCCGTGCGCGCGGGACTCGGCAACCTCGCCACCGGCCTGCGCCCGCCCGCCACCGGCCACGACAACCCCCACTTCTTCGACGACGCCGCCTGCATCCGCGCCTGCGTCCTCGCGGTCGCCCACCCCGGCGACCCCCGACTCGCCGCCGAACTGGCCGAGTTCGACGCCCGCTACACCCAGGACGGCGACGGGGTCCACGGCGCCCGCGCCATGGCCGCGGCCCTCGCCCTGGCACTGTCCGGCGCCGACACGGACGCCTGCGTCACCGCCGCGCTCGCCGAACTCCCGGCCGGGACCGAGATCGGCCGCAACGCCCGCCACGCCCTCACCCTCGCCCAGGACGCCGAGAGCGCCTTCGCCCTCATCCCCCAGCTGGAACACCAGATCGTCGACCACGTCTACAGCTACGGCATCGCCGCCGCGGAAACCGTGCCGGTGGCCCTCGCCCTGGCCACCGCCGCCCAGGGCCGGATCGCCGAGGCGGTCCCCGCCGCCGCCTGCCTGTCCCGGGTCGCCGACTCCGCCCCCGCCCTCGTCGGCGCCCTCACCGGCGCCCTCGGCGGCGGCGCCGCGATCCCCGCGTCCTGGCGCGACGCCTGCCGCACCCTCTCCGGCTGCGCCCTCCCCCGCCTCACCGGCACGGACCTGGTGGAACTCGCCGAACTCCTCGAAGCCACGCATCCGGCCGGGGCAGGAGGATGATGCGGCACATGAAGTCCAAATCACCAGAAAACATCCACGAGGCGAGCCTGGACGACCGGATCACCGGAGCGCTCGTCGGAGCCGCCGTCGGCGACGCCCTGGGCGGCCCGGTCGAGGGCTACTCCCCCGACCAGATCCTCGAACGTCACGGCGGCCGGGTGCACGGCATCGTCGGCCCCTGGAACGGCGACGCCTGGCGCACCGCCCGCCCCATCGCGCCGTACCACAAGGGCGACGGCCACGTCACCGACGACACCTTGATGACCCACGCCCTGATCAGGGTCTACGCCACGGTCCGCGACCACCTCGACGCCTACGCCATCGCCGACCACCTGGTCCCGGACCTGATGACGAACCCGCGCTGGATCCCGGAACTGGAGGCCGAGGCACTGCCCCTCCAGCGTCTCTTCCTCGCCGAGAAGTGGCTGGTCGCCCGCCTCCACTACGGCCACGCCGACCCCCGGGAGGCCGGCACCGGCAACATCGTCAACTGCGGCGCCGCGATGTACATGGCCCCGGTCGGCCTGGTCAACGCCGCCGACCCGGCCGCCGCCTACGCCGAGGCCCTCGACATCGCGGGCGCCCACCAGTCGTCGTACGGCCGCGAGGCGGCGGGAGTCTTCGCGGCGGCGGTGTCCGCGGCCTGCGCACCCGGGGCCACGCCCGAGTCGGTCGTCGCCGCCTGCCTGTCCCTGGCCAAGGACGGCACCCGCGAAGCCATCGAGAAGGTCTGCGAAGTCGCCGCGCGGCACAGCGAGTTCGAGTCGGCGCTGACACCCCTGCGCCAGGCGGTCGCTCCCTACGACACGGTGGGGGCCGACTACCGCTCCCCGTCCCTCGGCGCCCGCCGCCCGTCCCGCCTGCACGCGATCGAGGAACTCCCCATCGCCCTGGGCATGGTGCTGCTCTCCTCGGGCGACTACCGCCGCGCTGTCCTGGGCTCGGTGAACTACGGCCGGGACTGCGACTCCATCGCCACCATGGCGGGCGCGATGTCCGGCGCCCTGGGCCACCCGGTCCCCGAGGACTGGTCGAAGCAGGTGGCCGACGCCAGCCGCCTGGACCTGTGGGAACCCGCACGCGTCCTGGCCGAGGTGACCCGGGAGGTCTTCGCCCGGGACGTACGCCGCCGCCGCGCCCACGAACAGGCGCTCTCCCGGCTGGGAGTACCGACATGCTCCGCCTGACCTGGGTCCAGCCGGAGGACCTGATCGGCCACGAACTGCGCCAGGCGGCCGAGGACGGCAGGCAGCCCGCACGGATCGCGGCCCGCTGGAAGGCGGCGGGCGGCCTGGACGCGCCCCGCAGCGCAGGCGCCTCCCCCGGCCCGGCCTCCCGCTACCTGCGCCTCCTGGCGGAGGACCTGCTGGACGAACTGGCCGACCTGCCGAGCGGCTTGGCGGACAAGGAGCCCACGGACCTCGCGAGGATCAAGGCGAGCTGCCCCTCCTGGCCGACCGCCTCAGCGGCCCCGGGCCCCGCCCCCACCCCGGCCGGCCTGGAAGCCGCCTGGCTGGGCAGAGCGGCAGGATGCCTCCTGGGCAAGCCCGTCGAGAAGCTTCCCCTCGACGCCATCCGCGCCCTCGCCGCGCCCACCGGCAACTGGCCCCCCACCACCTACTTCACCGCCAAGGGCGTCCCCCAGGACCTCCTCACCGCCCACCCCTGGAACCGCCGCTCGGCAGCGACCTCCCTCGCCGAGAACATCGACGGGATGCCCGAGGACGACGACCTCAACTACCCCCTGCTCAACCTGCTCCTCCTGCAACGCCACGGCAGGGACTTCACCACCACCGACGTGGCCCGGCTCTGGCTCGACGAACTCCCCGCCGGCCGCACCTTCACCGCCGAGCGCATCGCCTACCGCAACCTCCTCACCGGCCTGGAACCCCCACGCACCGCCCACCACCGCAACCCCTTCCGCGAATGGATCGGCGCCCTGATCCGCGCGGACCTGCACGGCTGGACCAACCCGGGCAACCCCGCGGCGGCCGCGGAACAGGCCCACCGGGACGCCACCCTCACCCACACCGCCAACGGCGTCTACGCGGCGATGTTCATCGCGGCCGCCATCGCCCGGGCGGCCACCGGCACCGCGACCGTCCACACCTGCCTCGCCACCGGCCTCACCGTCGTCCCCCCGGCCTCCCGCCTGGCCCGGGCCGTCCGGCACGCCGTACAACTCGGCGAGCAGCAGCCGGACTTCGACACGGTCGTGGACGAACTCCACGCCGTCCACGGCGCGTCCCACTGGGTCCACGCCGTCCCCAACACCGCCCTGATCGCCGCCGCCCTCACCCACGCCGACGGCGACTTCACCGGCTCGGTCTCCCGCGCCGTGTCCGGCGGCTGGGACACCGACTCCAACGGCGCCACCGCCGGCAGCATCGCCGGGCTGCTGGCAGGAGACCCCGCCGCCCTCCCCGACCACTGGACGGCCCCGCTCAAGAACCGGCTGTCCACCTCCGTGGGCGACTTCCACGGCACCGGCTTCGACACCCTGGCCCAGCTCACCCACCGGGAGGCACTCCGCCCATGAGCCATATCGTCGTCCTCGGCAGTACGAACATGGACCTCGTCACCTTCGTCGAGAAGGCACCCCAGCGCGGAGAGACGGTCACCGGCCGCGAGTTCCGTACGATCCCCGGCGGCAAGGGCGCCAACCAGGCCGTCGCCGCGGCCCGCGCGGGCGCCACCGTCTCGATGATCGGCGCGGTCGGCAACGACGCCTTCGGCACCCGGCTGCGCTCCACCCTGGAGCAAGCCGGCGTCGACACCGGCCGGCTGCGCACCACGGAAGGGGACTCCGGCACCGCCCACGTCGTCGTCGACGACGACGGCGGCAACGCGATCGTGGTGATCCCCGCCGCCAACGGCACCGTGGACCACCTCACCCCCGGCGACGAGGAACTCATCGCCTCCGCCGACGCGCTCCTGCTCCAGCTGGAGATCCCGCTCGGCGCCGTCCTCGCCGGCGCGCTCACGGCCCGTGCCCACGGCGTCCGGACGATCCTCACCCCCGCCCCCGCCCAGCCGCTCCCCGTCGACCTCCTCAACGCCACCGACCTGCTGCTCCCCAACGAGCACGAGGTCGCCACCCTCACCGGCCGCACCGACCCGCGCACCGCGGCCCTCGCCCTGCTCGACGAGGTCCCCGAGGTCGTCGTCACCCTGGGCGCGGCGGGCTGCCTGTACGCGGCCCGCGACGCCGAACCGCTCACGGTCCCCGCACCCGAGGTCACCGCCGTGGACACCACCGGCGCCGGCGACACCTTCGCCGGCACGCTCGCGGTGGCACTCGCCGAGGGCCGCCCGATGCCGGACGCGCTGGCGTGGGCGGCCGCCGCGTCGGCGCTGTCCGTGCAGCGGCCCGGGGCGTCGGAGTCGATGCCCCACCGCCCCGAGATCGACGCGCAGTACACCTCATGAGCCGGACACCGCTGCACGGGCTGCGCGTCCTCGACCTCGCCACCCTCTTCGCCGGACCGCTCGCCGCCACCGCGCTCGGTGACTTCGGCGCCGAGGTCATCAAGGTCGAGCACCCCACCAAGCCCGACCCGTCCCGCGGCCACGGCCCGGCCAAGGACGGCATCGGCCTGTGGTGGAAGCACCTCGGCCGCAACAAGCGCACCATCACCCTCAACCTGTCGACGCCGGGCGGCCGTGCCACGCTGCTGCGCCTCGCCGCCACCACGGACGTGATCATCGAGAACTTCCGCCCCGGCACCCTGGAGAAATGGGACCTGGGCTGGCCCGAGCTGTCGGCCGTCAACCCGCGTCTGGTCCTCACCCGCGTCACCGGCTTCGGCCAGTTCGGCCCGTACGCCCACCGGCCCGGCTTCGGCACCCTCGCCGAGGCGATGAGCGGCTTCGCCGCGCTCACCGGCGAACCGGACGCGCCCCCGGTGCTCCCGCCGTTCGGCCTCGCCGACTCCATCGCGGGCCTGGCGACGGCGTTCGCCGTGCTCACCGCGCTGGCGGCACGCGAGCGCACCGGCGAGGGCCAGGTCGTCGACCTCGCCCTGATCGAGCCGATGCTGTCGGTCCTCGGCCCCCAGCCCACCTGGTACGACCAGCTCGGCTACGTCCAGCAGCGCACCGGCAACCGCTCCGCGAACAACGCCCCGCGCAACACCTACCGCACCGCGGACGGCAGTTGGGTGGCCGTCTCCACCTCGGCGCAGTCGGTGGCGGAACGGGTGATGCGGCTGGTGGGCCGGCCCGAACTCATCGACGAGCCGTGGTTCGCCACGGGCGCCGACCGGGCCCGCCACGCGGACGTCCTGGACCGGGCGGTCGGCGGCTGGATCGCCGAGCGCACCCGGGACGAGGTCGTCGCGGCCTTCGAGAAGGCGGAGGCGGCGGTGGCCCCCGTCCAGGACGTGCGGGAGGTCATGACCGACCCGCAGTACCAGGCCCTCGACACCGTCACCACGGTCGACGACCCCGACTTCGGCCCGCTGCGCATGCAGAACGTCCTCTTCCGCCTCTCCGACACCCCCGGCGCGATCCGCTGGACCGGCCGCCCGCACGGCGCCGACACGGACGAGGTGCTCACCGAGCTGGGCCTGACGGCGGCCGAGGTCGCGGCCCTGCGTACCGAGGGCGCCGTATGACCACACCCCTGACCTGGCTGTACGCCCCGGGCGACCGCCCGGACATCGTGGCCAAGGCCCTGGAGGCCGGCGCGGACGTCGTGGTCGTCGACCTGGAGGACGCCGTGGCCCCCGAGCGCAAGGAGTACGCCCGAGCCGCCACGGCCGAGTTCCTCACCGCCCCACAGCCGCTCCCGGTGCACGTCAGGGTGAACGCCCTGGGCAGCCCGATGGCGGCAGCGGATCTCAAGGCCCTGGCCCACCTCCCCGGCGTCGCGGCCCTGCGGCTGCCCAAGGTCGCCTCGCCCGAGCAGATCCGCCGCGTGGCGCGGTCCACCGCGCACCCCCTGTACGCCCTCCTGGAATCGGCCCTCGGGGTCGAACACGCCTACGCCATCGCCCGCTCCCACCCCGCCCTGCACGGCATCGCCCTGGGCGAGACGGACCTGGCAGCCGACCTGGGCGTCCGCACCGACGCGGGCCTCGACTGGTCCCGCTCCCGAGTGGTCGTCGCGGCCAGGGCGGCGGCCCTGCCCCCGCCGCCCCAGTCGGTCCACCCCGACACCCGGGACCTGGCGGGCCTGGTGGCCACCTGCGCCCACGGCCGCGCCCTCGGTTTCCTGGGGCGGGCGGCGATCCACCCTCGCCAACTGCCGGTGATCGAGCGGGCCTACCTCCCCACGGAGGAGGAACTGGCCCGCGCGGAGGCCGTCGTCAAGGCCGCCGCGGTCCACCAGGGCGCCCAGGCCCTCCCGGACGGCGGCTTCGTCGACGCCGCGGTAGTGGCGGCGGCGCAACGCACCCTGGCCCTCGCAGCCCGGCGCGGCTGACACGACGAAGGGCGCCCGGAACACTCCGGGCGCCCTTCACCGTCGTACGGCCGGCCGGTCAGCTCTTCTTCGCCGACCCGGCCTCGTCGTTGGCCTCGTCGGGCACGTCCGCGGAGGAGTCGGCGTCCGCCTTCTCTCCGTCACCCTCGCCCTCGTCCGCGTCCTTGTCGGCCGGGGCGTCGGGGTCGGTCGCTCCCGGCTCCACCACGGCTTCCCGGCCGGGGCGCTTCCTGGCCGACAGCACGATGTACAGCACCGCCAGCAGGAACACGACCAGCGCGGTCCAGTTGTTCAGCCGCAGGCCCAGGATCTCGTGGGCCTCGTCGACGCGCATGTACTCGATCCAGAACCGGCCCGCGCAGTACGCCGCGACGTACAGGGCGAACGCCCGTCCGTGGCCCAGCGTGAACTTCCGGTCGGCCCAGATGACGAGCAGCGCGACACCGATGCACCACAGCGACTCGTACAGGAAGGTCGGGTGGTACGTCCCGGGCACCCGTCCGTCCGAGGAGGACGTGATCTCCACGGCCCACGGCAGATCCGTGGCCTTGCCGTACAGCTCCTGGTTGAACCAGTTGCCCCAGCGGCCGATGGCCTGCGCGAGGGCGATGCCGGGGGCGACGGCGTCGGCGTAGGCGGGCAGCGGGATGCCCCGGCGGCGGCAGCCGATCCAGGCGCCCAGACCGCCGAAGGCGATGGCGCCCCAGATGCCGAGGCCGCCCTCCCAGATCTTGAAGGCGTCCACCCAGTCACGGCCCTCGCTGAAGTACAGCTGGTAGTCCGTGATCACGTGGTAGAGGCGCCCGCCGACCAGGCCGAAGGGGACGGCCCACACCGCGATGTCGGCCACCGTGCCGGCCCGGCCGCCGCGGGCGATCCAGCGCTTGTTGCCGAGCCAGACGGCGACGAAGACGCCGATGATGATGCAGAACGCGTAGCCTCGCAGCGGAATGGGACCGAGGTGGATCACACCGCGCGACGGGCTGGGAATGTAGGCAAGTTCCATGGCAGGGTCGACGCTACCCTGCCGGACCGCGGCCGCGTCGGGCAGCCCGGCTACGGCTCCATAACAGGCGGGTCCGGGCGCCTCATCCCTTGGCCGCCTCTTGCACCTGCTGCTTGAGCTTCTGGGGCGTCATCGTCTGGTCCTGGTAGATGTTCTTGTCGTTGAGCAGGACGGTCGGCGTGCCGGTGAAGCCGCCACTGCGGAAGGCTTCGTTCGACTTCGCGACCCAGCTGTTGTGGGTGCCCTTCTCCACGCAGCTGCGGAAGGCGGGGGTGTCGAGTCCGTCGACCTTGGCGGCCAGTTCGAAGAGCTTGGCATTCTCCGCGAAGGCGTCGTCGGGCTCGGGCGGCTGGTTCTGGTAGAGCACGTCGTGGTACTCGGCGAACTTGCCGACGTCCTGGGCGCAGGCCGCGGCGTTGGCGGAGTTGCGGGAGCCGGAGCCGCCCATGTTGCCGTCGATGATCGTCGCGAGGTGGTACTCCACCTTGAGCTGGCCCGCGTCGGTCAGCTCGTGGATCGTCGAGCGGTAGGTGTCCTCGAAGGACTTGCAGGCCGGGCAGCGGAAGTCCTCCCAGACGACGAGGGTGGACGGGGCGCTGTCCTTGCCGACCGGGAGCGCCAGGCCGTCCTCGCCCTGCGCGCCCGAGGGCGTGACGACGGGCCCCGCGGAGTCGCTGCCGTCGTCCTTGCCGGCATTGGCGGCGACCACTCCGATCACCGCCGCGAGCCCCAGCACGCAGACGACGCTCGCGCCGACGATCAGCGCGCGCCGGCGCTTCTCCGCGGACTTCTGCTTCTCTCGCTCGACCGCCAGCTTTTCCCGGGCGGTGCGCTTTCCCTCACGGTTCTTCTCGCTCACACCCCGGAAACGAACCGGGGAGGCGCCCAGCGCCTCCCCGGTCCCAGGTCCACCCGTTCGAGTGACCTGTACGGAATGTCCCGCCCGCCAGCGGGTCGTCACACCTGTCCGCGCACGCCCTTGGCCAGGTCAGCGGCGAGCGCGCGGACGCCCTCGATGCCGGTCGCGTGGTCCGGCGCGTCCAGCATCCGCTTCACGAAGGCCGAGCCGACGATCACGCCGTCGGCGAACCCGGCGACCTCGGCCGCCTGGGCGGCGTCGGAGACGCCGAGCCCGACGCAGACCGGCAGTGCGGTGCCGGTGGCCCGGGTCCGCTCGACCAGGTCCTGCGCCTGCGCGCCGACCGAGGCACGGGTACCGGTGACGCCCATCAGCGAGGCGGCGTAGACGAAGCCGCTGCCCGCCGCGGTGATCCGCGCCAGCCGCTCGTCCTTGCTGCTGGGCGCGACCACGAAGACCGTGGCGAGCCCGTGCTTCTCGGCGTGCTCCCGCCACAGCTCCGACTCCTGCACCGGCAGGTCGGGCAGGATGCACCCGGCGCCGCCCGCCTCCGCGAGCTCGGCGGTGAACCGCTCGACGCCGTAGCGGTCGATCGGGTTCCAGTACGTCATCACGAGCACCGGCTTGCCGGTCTCCGCGTGGGCCTCGCGGACCGTGCGCATCACGTCGGCGATCCGCACCCCGCCGCGCAGGGCGATGTCGTCGGCGGTCTGGATGACCGGACCGTCGAGGACGGGGTCGCTGTGCGGCAGACCGACCTCGACGACGTCCGCGCCGCCGTCGAAGACGGCCTTGATCGCCTCGATGCCGCCGTCCACGGTCGGGAATCCGGCCGGGAGGTAGGCGATGAGCGCCGCGCGTCCCTCCGCCTTGGCGGCGGCGAGGGTGTCGGCCAGCAGTTGGATGTTCCCGCTCACTTGGCGTCCCCCTCGATCTCGGCGGTGTCGGCGGTGTTCGCCGCGACCTCGGCGTCGGTGTCGTACAGGCCGAAGTAGCGCGCGGCCGTGTCCATGTCCTTGTCGCCGCGGCCGGACAGGTTGACCACGATCAGCCCGTCCTTGCCCAGCTCCCGGCCCACCTCCAGGGCGCCGGCCAGCGCGTGGGCGCTCTCGATCGCGGGGATGATGCCCTCGGTCCGCGACAGCAGACGCAGCGCCTGCATGGCCGCGTCGTCGGTGATCGCGCGGTACTCGCCGCGGCCGCTGTCGCGCAGGTAGGAGTGCTCCGGGCCGACGCCCGGGTAGTCCAGACCGGCCGAGATGGAGTACGGCTCGGTGATCTGGCCCTCGTCGTCCTGGAGGACGTAGGACCGCGAACCGTGCAGGATGCCGGGCTCGCCCGCGGTCAGGGTGGCCGCGTGCTCGCCGGTCTCGACGCCGTGCCCGGCGGGCTCGCACCCGATCAGGCGGACGTCCTCGTCCGGGATGAAGGCGTGGAAGAGGCCGATGGCGTTGGAGCCGCCGCCGACGCAGGCGACGGCCGCGTCGGGCAGCCGTCCGGCGTGCTCCAGGAGCTGGCGGCGGGCCTCCACGCCGATGACGCGGTGGAAGTCGCGGACCATGGCCGGGAAGGGGTGCGGGCCGGCGACCGTGCCGAAGAGGTAGTGGGTGTGGTCGACGTTGGCGACCCAGTCGCGGAAGGCCTCGTTGATCGCGTCCTTCAGCGTGCGGCTGCCGGACTTCACGGCGATGACCTCGGCGCCGAGCATGCGCATGCGGGCCACGTTGAGGGCCTGGCGCTGGGTGTCGATCTCGCCCATGTAGATGGTGCAGTCGAGGCCGAACAGGGCGCAGGCCGTCGCGGTGGCGACGCCGTGCTGGCCGGCGCCGGTTTCGGCGATCACCCGGGTCTTGCCCATGCGCCGGGTGAGCAGGGCCTGCCCGAGCACGTTGTTGATCTTGTGCGAGCCGGTGTGGTTGAGGTCCTCGCGCTTGAGGAAGACCCGGGCGCCGCCCGCGTGTTCCGCGAAGCGGGGGACCTCGGTGAGCGCCGAAGGGCGGCCCGTGTAGTGGACGAGCAGGTCGTCCAGTTCGCGGGCGAACTCGGGGTCGTGCTTGGCCTTGTCGTACTCGACGGCGACCTCGTCCACGGCGGCGACGAGGGCCTCCGGGATGAACTTGCCGCCGAATGCGCCGAAGTAGCCTTCGGCGCTGGGGACTTGACCCTGAGGGTCGGGAATGAAGAACTCGCTGGGCATGCGTCTACCTCACGGTGAGTGTGTTGGGTGCACTGGTCGCCGTGGGGGCGGGAATGTCAGTCGGCTGCGAGACCTGAATGGCTGGTCGCGCCCGCGCGGCGGAGCCGCATGTTCAGAACTGCCCCGCGCCCCTCACGGGGCGCTGCCATCGACGGCCGTTCACCTGCCCGGGTTCGTCACCGATGACGTACCGCACTCGACGGCCGTGCACCCTGCGCGCGGGCGCGCGGCAACCACGGGGGCGGCAGCCACGCGCGAGGCGGGCGTACCTGTCCGTGGTCGTCGTCGTGAGCGTCATCGCGGCCAAGCCTATCGAAGGATCAGCCGCGCCCGTGGCGCAGTGCGGGGTGCTCCCCCGCCGCCACCAGGTCGGCCACCGCGGACTTGGGGTCGCGGCCGGTGACCAGGGACTCGCCGACCAGGACAGCGTCGGCGCCGGCGTTGGCGTAGGCGATGAGGTCGTGCGGGCCGCGTACGCCGGACTCGGCCACCTTGACGAGGGCGGACGGGATCTCGGGCGCGAGGCGCTCGAAGGTGCCGCGGTCGACCTCGAGCGTCTTCAGGTTGCGGGCGTTGACGCCGATGATCTTGGCGCCCGCGTCCACGGCGCGTTCGACCTCGTCCTCGTCGTGCACCTCGACCAGCGGGGTCAGGCCGATGGACACCGCGCGCTCGATCAGCGACTCCAGGGCCGACTGGTCGAGGGCTGCGACGATGAGCAGCGCGAGGTCGGCGCCGTAGGCCCGGGCCTCCCACAGCTGGTACGACGTGACGATGAAGTCCTTGCGCAGCACCGGGATGTCGACGCGGGCGCGGACGGCCTCCAGATCGGCCAGCGAGCCGCCGAAGCGCCGCTCCTCGGTCAGGACGGAGATGACGGCCGCGCCGCCCGCCTCGTAGTCCGCGGCGAGTCCGGCCGGGTCGGCGATCGCGGCCAGCGCGCCCTTGGAGGGGCTGGACCGCTTGACCTCGCAGATCACCTTCACGCCGTCGCCCTTGAGCGCGGCGACCCCGTCCTTGGCGGCGGGAGCCTTCGCGGCGCGCTCCTTGAGCTCGTCGAGGCTGACGCGCGCCTGCCGCTCCGCGAGGTCGGCACGGACTCCGTCGATGATCTCGTCGAGCACACTCACGCGAGCGGCCCCCTTCCCGATGCGATGACGAAAACCGGTGGTCACTGCGATGGTATCCGGAGGAAGGCGTAGGCCTCGCATCCGGTTGACGGCGGTCCCACTACCTGGACGTTCATCAATTGATCAAGGATGCAGCCAGCCACCGAAGGGCAGGTTCCGGACAACGGTGAAGACCAGCAGCAACGCGCCCACCGTCCACAGGTGCGCCGGGCCGGGATCGAGCCGCAGCGGCCGTCCGCGGGCCGCGCGGACCACCCAGACGGTCCACAGCGCGGCGAAGGCCAGATAGCCCAGTACCGCCGCCGCGTTGTTCTGCAGCGCCGCGGCGAGGTCGCCGTGCGCGAAGGCGTGGGCGCTGCGCAGTCCGCCGCAGCCGGGGCAGTACAGGCCGGTCAGCTGGAGCAGGGGGCAGGCCGGGTAGTGGCCGGGCTCGTGCGGGTCCACGGCGGCGACGTAGGCGAAGGCCCCCACGACGGCGGCCAGGACCCCGCCCGGTACGGCGAGCCGCGCCGCGGCGCCCCGGCGCGGCACCCTCCGGCTGTCGGTGTTCACGCCTCGCATTGTGCCCCGGGAACGCGTGAGGGGCGGCTCCAGGGCCGCCCCTCGGGTACGTCGTGCGTGTCAGCCCTCGACGCTTGCCGTCTCGCGCTTCTCGAAGTGCGGCTTGCCCGCTTCCTTCGGCGCGCCGAGACCGACGATCTTCATGATCCAGCCGACGATGCCACCGAGGACCACGATGCCCATGCCGGCCCAGAAGCCCGCCGGGCTGGCCAGCACCATGAAGGCGCCCGCGACGCAGAAACCGATGAAGGCGATTGTGACACCGGTCCAGGCGGCCGGGGTGTGACCGTGGCTGCTGCCCGCCATGACTTGCTCCTCGTTGCTGTGTGTAAGTCTCTGAGCCGGACGCTCACCGTCATTGTCCCGCATGCGCGCGGGTCGGGTGATCGGGGGTCGCTCTCGCGAGTCGGCGGGCTCAGGCCCCAGGCGGGTCGGCGGTCTCGCGAGTCGGCGCGCTCAGGCCCCGGTCGGGTCCTCGCCGCGGTCCAGTGCCTTCCACAGGTCCTCGGGCCGGTCGGGGTCGACGGTGGGTGCCTTGCGGGGCCGGGGGGCGCCCGAGCGCTCGTAGCGGCTCGACATCGCGGGCCACAGGGACGCGTACCGCAGGGCCAGCAGTCCGGCGAGCAGCAGCAGCGCGCCGCCGACGGCCGCCACGTAGGGCCAGGCGGTGTGGCTGAGCACGGCCACGGTCGCCGCGGTGTCGCCGGTCGCCTGCGCGGCCTGCTCGTCGAGCGCGGAACTGTCGCCCGCGCCGATCAGCGACGCGGCGATCGTCCCCGCGCCGGACAGCGCGAGCAGCCCCGCGACGAAGACGCGGCCGAGCCGGCGGACGGCGAAGACGGCGACCAGCGCGGCGAGGCCCACTATGGCGAGCGACGCGGGCACGCCCGTGACGTCGCTGCCGCTGGCGGTGAGCGGGAAGTCGCCGCCGGCGACTGTGGCGGTCCCCTCCGACCAGCGCTGGCGGGTGGACAGCAGCACCACGGCCGCGCCCAGCGCGCCGGCCAGCAGGGCTCCGGCGAGGCTGAGCCGGCCGGCCCTGGCGGGGCCGGGGGCTTCGGGGGGGTGAGGAACGGCAGTCACGTACTCCACTATCGCCTGAACCCCGGGCGAACCGTCACCCGGGGCGCTATGAGAAGCGCCCTATTGCCCGAGTCGGTTCGCCGTGTGCACCGCGCGCAGGACCGCCGCCGCCTTGTTGCGGCACTCCGTGTCCTCGGCGACGGGGTCGGAGTCGGCGACGATTCCGGCGCCCGCCTGGACGTAGGCGGTGCCGTCGCGCAGCAGGGCCGTGCGGATGGCGATGGCGGTGTCGGAGTCGCCCGCGAAGTCGAGGTAGCCGACGCAGCCGCCGTACAGACCGCGCCGGGACGGCTCGAGTTCGTCGATGATCTGCATCGCGCGGGGCTTGGGGGCGCCGGAGAGGGTGCCTGCGGGGAAGCAGGCCGTCAGGACGTCGAAGGCCGTGCGGCCCGGCGCCACCCGTCCGGTGACGGTGGAGACGATGTGCATCACGTGCGAGTAGCGCTCGATGGACATGAAGTCGACGACCTCCACCGAACCCGGCTCGCAGACCCGTCCGAGGTCGTTGCGGCCGAGGTCGACGAGCATCAGGTGCTCGGCGCGCTCCTTGGGGTCGGCGAGCAGGTCGTCGGCGAGGGCCTGGTCCTCCTGCGGGGTGGCGCCGCGCCAGCGGGTGCCGGCGATGGGGTGGACCATGGCCCGCCCGTCCTCGACCTTCACCAGCGCCTCCGGGGAGGAGCCGACGACGTCGAAGCCGTCGAAGCGGAACAGGTACATGTACGGCGACGGATTGGTCGCCCTGAGCACCCGGTAGACGTCCAGGGCGCTGGCCGTGCAGGGCGTCTCGAAGCGCTGGGAGGGGACGACCTGGAAGGCCTCGCCGGCGCGGATGCGCTCCTTGATGTCCTCGACGGCCGTCTGGAAGTCCGCGCCGCCCCACAGGGCGGTGTACTCGGGGAGTTCGGAGGGCGGCAGGACGGCCGGGGGCTGGGCGACCGCGCGGGACAGGTCCGCCTCCATGGCGTCCAGCCGGGCGACCGCGTCCGCGTGGGCCTCGTCCACGCCGGTGTCGAGGTCGTTGTGGTTGATCGCGTTGGCGATCAGCAGGACCGAGCCCTCCCAGTGGTCCATGACGGCGAGATCGCTGGTCAGGAGCATGGTCAGCTCGGGCAGCCGCAGGTCGTCCCGGTCGCCGGGGCCGATCTTCTCCAGGCGGCGCACGATGTCGTAGCCGAGGTAGCCGACCATGCCGCCGGTGAAGGGCGGCATGCCCTCCTGGTGCGGGGTGTGCAGGGCCTCGATGGTGGCGCGCAGGGCGGCGAGCGGGTCGCCGTCGGTAGGGACGCCGACGGGCGGGACGCCGTGCCAGTACGCCTGGCCGTCCCGCTCGGTGAGGGTGGCGGCCGAGCGGACGCCCACGAAGGAGTACCGGGACCAGGAGCGGCCGTTCTCCGCGGACTCCAGCAGGAAGGTGCCGGGGCGCTCGGCGGCGAGCTTGCGGTAGAGCGCGACCGGGGTGTCGCCGTCGGCGAGGAGCTTGCGCGTGACCGGGATGACGCGCCGGTCGGCGGCGAGCTTGCGGAAGGTCTCGAGGTCCATGGCCGGTGACCTTACTGATCTCCGGCCGGTACGCCGGAATCCTCGAGCAGGACGTCGGTGTCGAAGCAGGTGCGCGCGCCGGTGTGGCAGGCGGCGCCGACCTGGTCGACCCGGACGAGGACGGTGTCGGCGTCGCAGTCGAGGGCGACTGACCTGACCCACTGGAAGTGGCCCGAGGTGTCGCCCTTGACCCAGTACTCCTGGCGGCTGCGCGACCAGTAGGTGCAGCGGCCGGTGGTCAGGGTGCGATGCAGCGCCTCGTCGTCCATCCAGCCGAGCATGAGCACCTCACCGGTGTCGTACTGCTGGGCGATGGCGGGGAGGAGCCCGTCGGGGCTGCGCTTGAGGCGCGCGGCGATCTCGGGGTCCAGGGGGCTGGGCGGACGGGGCGTGCTGGTCATGGGTGCCATTGTGCCGCGCCGCACTGACAGTGACGGTGCCCTGTCCACTGTGCGGACCCGGGAGGCGGTCGTAGGCTGACGGCATGTCGACTTTCGCCAAGCGTGAACGACTTCTGCTGGCCGACCTCCTGGAGGCCGAGGGCCCCGAGGCCCCGACCCTGTGCGAGGGCTGGACCACCCGCGACCTCGCCGCGCACGTCGTGGTGCGCGAACGCCGCCCCGACGCCGCGGGCGGCATCCTCATCAAACCCCTCGCCGCCCGGCTGGAAAGGGTCATGGCGGAGTTCACGGACAAGCCGTACGAGGAACTGATCCACCTGATCCGGACCGGCCCGCCCCGCTTCTCCCCGTTCTCGCTGAAGCAGGTCGAGGAGATGTCCAGCACGGTGGAGTTCTACGTCCACACCGAGGACGTCCGCCGGGCCCGCCCCGACTGGACGCCCCGCGAGCTCGACCCGGTCTTCCAGGACGCCCTCTGGTCCCGCCTGGAACGCACCGCGCGCCTCATGGGCCGCGGCACCCCCACCGGCCTGGTCCTGCGCCGCCCCGACGGCCAGACAGCGGTCGCCCAGCGTGGCACCCCCGTCGTGACGGCCACGGGCCAGCCCTCGGAACTCCTGCTCTTCCTCTACGGCCGCCAGAACGCCGCGGACGTGGAACTGGAGGGCGAGAAGGCAGCCATCACCAAACTCCACGAGAGCAAGCAGCTGGGGCTCTGAGCTTCGAAGGGCCCCGTCCGCCCAGGAGAAAGCCCCGGCCGTCCCGACGGCCGGGGCTCCCCGCGCCTACCTGACGGGGTGTCCCGCCTCCTTCAGGGCCTGCTTCACCTCTCCGATGCGCAGGTCGCCGAAGTGGAAGACCGAGGCCGCGAGGACCGCGTCCGCGCCCGCCTCGATCGCCGGGGCGAAGTCGTCGAGCTTTCCGGCGCCGCCGGAGGCGATCACCGGGATCGTGACGTGCTTGCGGACGGCTTCGATCATCTGGATGTCGTAGCCGTCCTTCGTGCCGTCCGCGTCCATCGAGTTGAGCAGGATCTCCCCCGCGCCCAGCTCCGCGGCCCGGTGCGCCCACTCCACGGCGTCGATGCCGGTGCCCTGGCGGCCGCCGTGGGTGGTGACCTCGAAGCCGCCGGCCGGTGTGCGGCGGGCGTCCACCGACAGGACCAGCACCTGCCGGCCGAACCGCTCGGCGATCTCGCGGATCAGGTCGGGGCGGGCGATGGCGGCGGTGTTCACGCCCACCTTGTCCGCGCCCGCGCGCAGCAGCTTGTCGACGTCCTCGGCGGTGCGCACCCCGCCGCCGACGGTCAGCGGGATGAAGACCTGCTCGGCGGTGCGGCGCACCACGTCGTACGTGGTCTCGCGGTTGCCGGACGACGCGGTGATGTCCAGGAACGTCAGCTCGTCGGCGCCCTCGGCGTCGTACACCTTCGCCATCTCGACGGGGTCGCCCGCGTCGCGCAGGTTCTGGAAGTTGACGCCCTTGACGACCCGGCCGTTGTCCACGTCCAGGCAGGGGATGACTCGGACCGCCAGGGTCATGAAACCGGCTCCTCTAGTGTCCTCTGAATGCTTCTATTTCCACTTCGACCAGGATGCGCGAGTCCACGAAGCCCTCCACCACGAGCAGCGTCGAGACCGGCCGCACCGCGTCGAAGAGCTCCTGGTGGGCCCGGCCCACGGCGTCCACGTCCCGCGCGTGGGTGAGGTACATCCGCGTGCGGATCACCGAGTCCACCCCGAGCCCGAACTCGCCGATCGCCTCGATCGCGCCGGTGAAGGCCACCTTGGCCTGTTCGTACGGGTCGCCCTCGCCGTACAGCACGTCGCCCTTGAAGGACGTCGTGCCCGACACCAGCACCAGGTCCCCCGCCGCCACGGCGCGCGCGAAACCGAAGGACTCTTCCCAGGGACTTCCGCTCTGCACCCGCCGTACGGCATCGGACGTCATGACGACACAGCCTCCAAGGCCTCTTCCAGGGTGAACGCCTTCGCGTACAGCGCCTTCCCGACGATCGAGCCCTCGACACCGAGAGGGACCAACTCGGCGATGGCGCGCAGGTCGTCCAGGGACGACACGCCGCCGGAGGCCACGACCGGACGGTCCGTCGCCGCGCAGACGTTCTTCAGCAGCTCCAGGTTCGGGCCCTGGAGGGTGCCGTCCTTGGCGATGTCGGTGACGACGTACCGGGCGCAGCCCTCCTTGTTGAGGCGCTCCAGCGTCTCGTAGAGGTCGCCGCCGTCGCGGGTCCAGCCGCGTCCGCGCAGCGTGGTGCCGCGTACGTCCAGTCCGACCGCGATCCTGTCGCCGTACTCGGCGATGACCTTGGCGACCCACTCCGGGGTCTCCAGCGCGGCCGTGCCGAGGTTCACGCGGGTGCAGCCGGTGGCCAGGGCGGCGGCGAGCGTGTCTTCGTCGCGGATGCCGCCGGACAGCTCGACCTTGATGTCCATCGCCTTGGTGACCTCGGCGATCAGGTCGCGGTTGTCGCCGGTGCCGAAGGCGGCGTCCAGGTCGACCAGGTGCAGCCACTCGGCGCCGGAGCGC
Source organism: Streptomyces sp. YS415 (assembly GCF_023544665.1). GTDB lineage: Bacteria > Actinomycetota > Actinomycetes > Streptomycetales > Streptomycetaceae > Streptomyces. The sequence goes on along the minus strand of NZ_JAMJFL010000001.1, from coordinate 309,416 downwards.
TGCCAGGCGAGGGCGGCCTCCAGCGGGGAGCCGTAGGAGGTCTCCGTGCCGGACTCGCCGTGCACCAGGCGGACCGCCTGGCCGTCACGGACGTCGACGGCCGGGAGGAGTTCGAGCTTTCCTGCGGGCTTGGCAGACATCAGAGGGTTCCGATCCAGTTGTTCAGCAGCTGCGCTCCGGCGTCGCCGGACTTCTCGGGGTGGAACTGCGTGGCCCACAGGGTGCCGTTCTCCACGGCGGCCACGAAGGGCTTGCCGTGCGTCGACCAGGTGACCTTGGGGGCCAGCATCGCGGCGTTGTGCGTCTCCAGGGTCCAGTCGTGGACGGCGTAGGAGTGCACGAAGTAGAAGCGGGCGTCCGCGTCCAGGCCGGCGAACAGCTCGGAGTCGGCCGGGGCGTCCACCGTGTTCCAGCCCATGTGGGGCACGATGTCGGCCTGCAGCGGCTCGACCGAGCCGGGCCACTCGTCGAGCCCCTCGCTCTCCACGCCGTGCTCGATGCCCCGCGCGAACAGGATCTGCATGCCGACGCAGATGCCCAGCACCGGGCGCCCGCCGGACAGCCGGCGGTCGACGATCCAGTCCCCGCGCGCTTCCTTCAGGCCCGTCATGCAGGCGGCGAAGGCGCCGACGCCGGGCACCAGCAGCCCGTCGGCGTTCATGGCCTTGTCGAAGTCGCGCGTGATCTCGACCTCGGCACCGGTCCGGGCGAGGGCGCGCTCGGCGGAACGGACGTTGCCGAAGCCGTAGTCGAAGACGACGACCTTCTTCGAAGAAGCGCTCAACTCCACACCTCCAGCCTCATGACCCCGGCGACCAGGCACATCGCGGCGCCGAGGGAGAGCAGCACGACCAGGTTCTTCGGCATCCCCTGCTTGACGAAGGAGATGATTCCGCCGACCAGGAAGAGGCCGACGACGATCAGGACGGTGGACAGGCCGTTCACAGCGCGCCCTTCGTGGAGGGGAGGATGCCGGCCGCGCGCGGGTCGCGCTCGGAGGCGTACCTCAGGGCCCGGGCCAGCGCCTTGAACTGGCACTCCACGATGTGGTGCGCGTTGCGCCCGTACGGCACGTGCACGTGCAGGGCGATCTGCGCCTGGGCGACGAAGGACTCCAGGATGTGCCGGGTCATCGTGGTGTCGTACTCGCCGATCATCGGCGCCATCTTCTCGGGCTCGGTGTGCACGAGGTAGGGGCGGCCGGAGAGGTCGACGGTGACCTGGGCGAGGGACTCGTCCAGCGGGACCGTGCAGTTGCCGAAGCGGTAGATGCCGACCTTGTCGCCGAGGGCCTTCTTGAAGGCGGCGCCCAGGGCGAGGGCGGTGTCCTCGATGGTGTGGTGCGAGTCGATGTGCAGATCGCCCTCGGTCTTCACGGTCAGGTCGAACAGACCGTGCCGGCCGAGCTGGTCGAGCATGTGGTCGTAGAAGCCGACGCCCGTCGACACATCGACCTTGCCGCTGCCGTCGAGATCGATCTCGACGAGCACCGAGGTCTCCTTGGTGACTCGCTCCACGCGTCCCACGCGGTTCATGCGCTCTGCTCCTTCTTCAGTTCACGGACCGCGTCGAGGAACGCGTCGTTTTCGGCGGGGGTTCCCGCGGACACCCGCAGCCAGCCGGGGATGCCGTTGTCGCGGACCAGCACACCCCGGTCGAGGATCTTCTGCCAGACGGTGTGGGAGTCCTCGAAGAGTCCGAACTGCACGAAGTTCGCGTCGGACTCCACCACCTCGTAGCCGAGGGCGCGCAGCTCGGAGACCAGCCGGTCCCGCTCGGCCTTCAGCTGCTCGACATAGCCGAGGAGGGTGCCGGTGTGCTCCAGGGCGGCCAGGGCGGTCGCCTGGGTGACCGCCGACAGGTGGTAGGGCAGCCGGACCAGCTGGACGGCGTCGACGACGGCCGGGTGCGCGGCGAGGTAGCCGAGGCGCAGGCCGGCCGCGCCGAACGCCTTCGACATGGTCCGCGAGACGACCAGATGGGGCCGCCCCTCGATCAGTGGCAGCAGGGAGTCGCCGTGGCTGAACTCGATGTACGCCTCGTCGACCACCACGATCGACGGCCTGGCCGCCTGCGCGGCCTCGTACAGCGCGAGGACCGTCTCGGCGGGGACCGCGTTGCCGGTGGGGTTGTTGGGGCTGGTGATGAAGACGACGTCCGGGCGGTGCTCGGCGACGGCCCGCTCGGCGGCGGCGAGGTTGATGGTGAAGTCGGCGTTGCGCGGCCCGGAGATCCAGCCGGTGCCGGTGCCGCGCGCGATGAGCCCGTGCATCGAGTACGACGGCTCGAAGCCGAGGGCGCTGCGGCCGGGCCCGCCGAAGGTCTGCAGCAGCTGCTGGATGACCTCGTTGGAGCCGTTGGCGGCCCAGACGTTGGCGAGGGAGACCTCGTGGCCTGAGGTGTCCGTCAGGTATGCGGCGAGCCGGGTGCGCAGCTCCACGGCGTCCCGGTCGGGGTAGCGGTTGAGGTTGCGGGCCGCGTCGCGCACCCGCTCGGCGATCCGCTCGACCAGCGCCTCGGGCAGCGGGTAGGGGTTCTCGTTGGTGTTCAGCCGTACCGGCACGTCCAGCTGGGGCGCGCCGTAGGGGGACTTGCCGCGCAGCTCGTCCCGTACGGGGAGATCGTCGATGCCGGTCACTTGCTCTCAGGAACCTTCCAACCGAACCGTGCCTTGATCGCCGCGCCGTGCGCCGGCAGATCCTCCGCCTCCGCCAGCGTGACCACGTGATGCGCCACCTCCGCCAGCGCGTCCTTCGTGTAGTCGACGATGTGGATGCCGCGCAGGAAGGACTGGACGGACAGGCCCGAGGAGTGGCAGGCGCAGCCGCCGGTCGGCAGGACGTGGTTGGACCCGGCGGCGTAGTCGCCGAGCGAGACGGGTGCCCAGGGGCCGATGAAGATCGCGCCGGCGTTGCGCACCCGGTCGGCCACGGCGGCCGCGTCGGCCGTCTGGATCTCCAGGTGCTCGGCGCCGTACGCGTCGACGACCCGCAGGCCCTCCTCGATCCCGTCGACCAGGACGATCGCGGACTGCTTGCCCTTGAGGGCCGGGACGATCCGGTCGTCGATGTGCCTGGTGGCCGCGACCTGCGGCTCCAGCTCCTTCTCGACCGCGTCCGCGAGCTCCACCGAGTCGGTGACCAGGACGGCGGCGGCCAGCGGGTCGTGCTCGGCCTGGCTGATCAGGTCGGCGGCGACGTGCACCGGGTCGGCGGTGGCGTCGGCGAGGACCGCGATCTCGGTCGGGCCGGCCTCGGCGTCGATGCCGATCCGGCCGGTGAAGTAGCGCTTGGCGGCGGCGACCCAGATGTTGCCGGGGCCGGTGACCATGGGGGCGGGCGGGCAGGACTCGGTGCCGTAGGCGAACATCGCGACGGCCGTGGCGCCGCCGGCGGCGTACACCTCGTCGACGCCGAGCAGCGCGCAGGCGGCGAGGATCGTAGGGTGCGGCAGGCCGCCGAACTCGGCCTGGGCCGGGGAGGCGAGCGCGATCGACTCGACGCCGGCCTCCTGCGCCGGTACGGCGTTCATGATCACGGAGGAGGGGTAGACCGACCGCCCGCCCGGGGCGTACAGCCCGACGCGGTCGACCGGCACCCACTTCTCGGTCACGGAACCGCCGGGCACGACCTGCGTCGTGTGCGTCGTCCGGCGCTGCGCGCGGTGGACGAGGCGGGCGCGGCGGATGGACTCCTCCAGGGCCGCGCGGACGGCCGGGTCGAGTTCTTCGAGCGCCTTGGCGAGGGCCTCGGCCGGGACCCGCACCCGGTCGAGCCGGACCCCGTCGAACTTCTCCGCGAAGTCGATCAGCGCCGCGTCGCCACGATGATGCACGGCCTCGCAGATCGGACGCACCTTCTCCAGGGCGGCCTGAACGTCGAAGTCGGCTCGGGGCAGCAGGTCGCGCAGTGCGGGGCCCTCGGGAAGGGCGCCGCCGCGCAGGTCGATTCGGGAGATCACGACGTCAATTCTCTCAGACCGCGCTCGGGCCCTGTCCGCACGTATCAATGGCTGATACAGAAGTGCCCACGGGGAGATCTTCTTCACTCTCCGCGTTCAGTCCGTCACTGAGCGGGCATGAACGGTTGTACGAAACCCATGAGTAGCCGGGGAGGAAGGAAACAGCTGTGACTGACGGGGCCGGCCTGCGCGACGGAGAGCCGCCGGAGGATCTGACCGCCGCCGAGGCCGGGATGTGGCAGGCCTTCCGCAACGGCAGCGTGTACGACCTGAGCTGCGGCGACACCGTCGTAGACGATCCGCACGGCGGGCATCCGTGGGGGCCCGAGCGGTCCGTGCGGGCGCGGATCGTGTGCTGGCTGCTGCTGGACGGGCCGCCCGCGCTGGCCGGCCGGGTGTCGTCCCTGAAGCTCGTCGGTGTGCAGATCAACGGGAGCCTGGACCTGGCGGGCGGCACGGTGGTGCCGTACGTCGAGATGCGCGGCTGCCGGTTCGAGCGGGACGTGCTGCTGCCGGAGGCCCGGTTCACGACCATGCGGCTGGTGGACTGCTCGGTGCCGCGGCTGGAGGCGGCCCGGGTGCACACCGAGGGCGATCTGCATCTGCCGCGCTGCCGCTTCCACAACGGCATCCGGCTCACCGACGCTCAGATAGGGACCGACCTGCTGCTCAACCAGGCCATCGTGTACCGCGACCGCAGCGGCCGTTCGATCGCCGGGGACGGCATGGCCGTCGGGCAGGACCTCCAGGCCGAGCTGCTGGAGTCGCACGGCGAGATGAGCCTGCGCAGCGCGAAGATCGGGGTCTCGCTGAGCCTGCGGGGGGCGCGGCTGGTCAATCCCTACACGCGGCTGGCGCTGAACGCCCCCCAGCTGACTGTGGAGCGTTCCCTGTACCTGACCCCGGCGGGCCTGGGGAACCCGCTGCTCAGCGGGATGACCCCGGCCCGCGGGACCCGGATCCAGCGGTTCGAGTGCGAGGGCGGGGTGCGGCTGGACGACGGGCGGTTCGGGGACGCGGTCGACATGGAGCGGGCCCGGTTCACCTTCACCGACGAGCAGGAGCTGTCACTGCGCCGGATACAGACCCCGGAACTGCGCTTCCTGGGGGAGCATCCGGCGCGCGGCACGGTCGTGCTGTCGGGCGCGCGGATCGTCAACCTGATGGACCGCGCGGACGCCTGGCCGGGCCCCGGCCGGCTGCACATGGGCGGCTTCTTCTACGAGAACCTGGTGCCGCGCGGGCCCTTCCCGCTCGACGAGCGGCTCGACTGGGTGGCGGCGGCGACCGCGGAGTACAACCCGGAGCCGTACGAGCGGCTTGCCACGGTGCTGCGGTCGGGCGGCGAGGACGAGGACGCGCGCGAGGTGCTCCTCGCCAAACAGCGCCGGCGCCGCGAGAGCCTGCCGATCGCCGCCAAGCTGTGGGGGTACGCGCAGGACTGGACGGTGGCCTACGGGTACCGGCCGGGCCGGGCCGCGGTGTGGATGGCGGTGCTGTGGGCGGCGGGCTCGGTGGCCTTCGCGCGGGCCGGTCATCCGCCGATCAAGCGCGGGGAGCATCCGGAGTGGAACCCGACGCTGTTCGCCCTGGACCTGCTGCTGCCGGTCATCGACCTGGGCCAGGTCGGCTTCTGGCAGCTCAAGGGCGGCTGGCAGTGGCTGGCGGCGGTGATGATCCTGCTCGGCTGGGTCCTGGCGACGACGGTCGCGGCGGGGGCGACCCGGACGCTGCGGCGGAGCTGAACCGCCACGGTAAACGCGTACAACCCTCGCTGCCTGTCGGTAGTCATCACACCGCAACCACCAATTGAGCAGCCACAACGGCGAGCACCCGGTCCGCGAGAGCGGCGCCGGTTTAGGCGCAAAGGACAGCCACCATGGCTCTGCTGCTGCCGTTCATCCGCGGGCCGCGGATGACAAGGACCCCCCTCCCCGTCGCCGGTGTCCGCGCCGACGACGAGGTGCTGCTGGACGTGCCCGACGCCCGGCTGGGCCCGGCGCTCGTCGCCGCCGCGCAGGGCGACCACGAACCGGCCGCAGCGCTGCTCGCCGCCACCTGCGCGGCCGGCGAGTGGGAGTACCGCGACCGGTACACGGCCCGGCTCGCCGCCTTCGCCCACGCCCGCCCCGACTGGTTCCGGGCCTGGCGCGCCGCGGCCCCGCACGACCCCGACGGCCTCGTCGTCGACGCCCAGCTCAGGGTGGACCGCGCCTGGCAGTCACCGGCCAGGGCCGAGCTGCTGCGCGAGGTCAGCCCGCTGGTCACGGCCGCGGCGCACGGCGACGACCGGGACCCGGTGCCCTGGCGGATCGCCCTGGACCACGCCCGCGGCGCGCAGGCCGGACCGCGCTACGTCGAGGAGCTGTGGGAAGCGGCGATGCGCCGCGCCCCGCACCACTACGGCTGCCATGTGGCGGCCCTGCGCTATCTGGCCTCCTCCTGGCACGGCTCCCACCGCGAGTGCCTGGACTTCGCCGAGCGGGCCGCGCAGGACGCCCCGCCGGACTCCCTGGTGCAGGCGCTGCCGGTGCGGGCGGCCTTCGCGTACCTCACGGACGGCGGCGGCCCCGAGGTGCCGCGGGCCGCGCTGGACGAGGCGGCGGACCGGGCGATCGGCCTCTCCGCCCTGCTCCCCGCGGCGGATCCCTGGCCCGCGGAGACGCGCAATCTGCTGACCTACGTCCTGGTACGGCTGGACCGGCTCGGGGACGCCCTGGAGCAGGTGCGGCTGACCGGCCCGTACGCCACGTCCTTCCCCTGGGACCGCTTCTGCGACGATCCGCTGGGCCACTGTCTGCGGGTGCGGGAGGAGCTGCGGGCCCCCTCCGGCCGTCCGATCACCGGGCACCCCGGACGCAACCCCTCCGGCGACCATTAGGCTCTTGCGTCGTGACCACCGTCCGGCTCCCGCTCTTCCCCCTGAACACCGTGCTGTTCCCGGGGTTGGTGCTGCCTCTCAATGTCTTCGAGGAGCGCTATCGCGCCATGATGCGCGATCTGCTGAAGACCCCCGACGAGGAACCGCGCCGGTTCGCCGTCGTGGCCATCCGCGACGGCCATGAGGTGGCGCCGACCGCGCCCGGCATGCCCGACCCGACCGCGGTGCCCGAGCGCGGGCCCGCCGCGGGCTTCGGCGCCGAGCCGCTGAAGTCCTTCCACTCGACGGCCTGCGTGGCCGACGCGGCGACGATCCGGGAGCGGGCGGACGGCACCTTCGAGGTGCTGGCGACCGGCACGACACGGGTGCGGCTGCTGTCGGTGGACGCCTCGGGCCCGTTCCTGACGGCGGAGCTGGAGGAGCTGGCGGAGGATCAGGGCGAGGAGGCGGGCGCCCTGGCGGAAGGGGTGCTGCGCGCCTTCCGCCAGTACCAGAAGCGCCTGGCCGGAGCCCGGGAACGCTCCCTGTCGACGGGGGCGGACCTGCCGGACGAACCGTCGGTGGTGTCCTACCTCGTGGCGGCGGCGATGATGCTGGACACCCCCACCAAGCAGCGTCTGCTCCAGGCCCCCGACACGGCCTCCCGGCTCCGGGACGAGCTGAAACTCCTTCGCGCGGAGACCTCGATCATCCGTAGCCTGCCGTCACTGCCGGCGGCGGACCTGACGCGCACGCCGACGAGTCCGAACTGAGGCGAGGAATGGCGAAGAAGCGACAGTCGGGGGGTACACCGGCCACGGTGACCCTGACGGCGGCGGGCGTGGCGTTCACGACCCACGCCTACGAGCACGACCCCTCCCACCCGTCCTACGGCGAGGAGGCGGCGCAGGCCATGGGCGTCTCCCCCGACCGGGTCTTCAAGACCCTGGTGGCCGAGGTGGACGGCAGGCTGACCGTGGCGGTGGTCCCGGTGGCGGGCCAGCTGGACCTGAAGGCCCTGGCCGCGGCGGTGGGCGGCAAGAAGGCGGCGATGGCCGACCCCGCCCTCGCGGAACGCACGACGGGCTACGTCCGGGGCGGCATCTCCCCGCTGGGCCAGCGCAAGAAACTGCCGACGGTGCTGGACGCGTCGGCGAGCGGCCACGCGACGATCTGCGTCTCGGCGGGGCGCAGGGGCCTGGAGATCGAACTCTCCCCCGCCGACCTGGCCGCCCTGACGGAAGCGACCCTGGCCCCCATCGGACGCGCCTAGCCCCTCGACGGGCGTCCCTTCCTCGGTTAAGCAGAGGGGGCATGTCGAAGAAGACGCGGAAACGCAGATGGCGCACGAAGAAGGGCCGGGCCAACCACGGCAGGCGCCCCGCGTAGCGGGCGCGCCTCAAGGGGCGGCGGGGGCGGGAGGCTACGCCTGCGGCGCCCCGAACCCGTCCTTCGGCTGATGCTGCTGCTCGTAGGGATCCGGATCGCGCGGCCCGAACAACGCCGTCAGCCCCAGATGCACCACGAGCCCCGCAATCGACCAGACCAGCAGGGCACCCTTGGCGTCGAGCTCCAGCGGCGCCGAGAAGGTCTTCCCCTTGCCCACGTCCTCGGCATGGGCGATGACATCCTGCGCGGGCCCGAGCCACACCCCCAGCCGCCAGGCCAGCAGCGAGCCGAGCAGCCCGCCGAGGGCCAGCGCGATCACCAGCGGCACGCCCCCGCGCCGCCGCACCAGGAACACCCCGAGCGCGCCGACCGCGCCGAAGGCGAGCGCCAGCAGCGTGAACGTCCCGTCGACGCCCACCGCCTGCTCCCCCTCGGTGTCCTTGAGGTAGACGACCCAGCTCCCGTCGACCACGTCCCCCACCAGCGGCACCCGGGGCGCCAGCCACCACCACAGCAGCCCGAGCAGCACCCCGGTCACCGCCACGGCCACCGTGACCACGGCGGCCTCCCGCAGCTCGGTCCGCATGCCGGGCCCGTCGTCGCCGTACGAGGGAGGCGGCCCGTACGGGTAGGCCCCGTGTCCGGCGCCGGGCGCGGGCGGCTGCTGCCACGCGCTGTGGGCAGAGTGGTCACGCGGCGGAGGGGGTGGAGTCAGCGGTGCGGTCACCCTGACATCGTGCCAGGCCCGCCCGGGCACCGCGTCACCGGACGGCCGCCCGGCGGTACGCCCAGGTAGCCGCGGCCAGGGACACCACACCCACCCCCGCGCACACCGCGAGGTCCCCGAGCACGTAGGCCCAGTCGGGGCTCTCCCCGAAGGTGCGGGCGAAGGCGTCGACGCCGTAGGTCGACGGCAGCAGATCCCGGGCGAACCGCACCGCCTCGGGCATCCTCTCGGCGGGCAGCACCCCCAGCAGCAGTGCGGCGGACATGCCCAGCTGGCCCAGCACGGTCGCCAGTTCCGGCCGGGGTGCCAGCAGTCCCAGCGCGGCCCCGAGGCCCGCGAGCGCGGCACCGACCAGCGGGATCACCGCGATCAGCACCCACAGATGGGCGAGCGGCAGGCCGAACAGCACACACCCGAAGACGGCGGTGACCACGGTCCCGGGCACGGTGAAGGAGGCGTACGCCCCCGCGGCCCCGAGCACCACCGCCGCCGGCGGCACCGGCAGCGTCGCGTAGTGGTCGAGGCCCCCGCTGGCCCGCAGCTGCCCGAAGTACTGGGCGAGCAGGTTCAGCGCGACGAAGGCGACGACCAGCACCGACGACCCGGCCACCACGGCCCGCGCCTCCTCGCCGCCGTCCACGACCCCCCGCATCAGGATCATGATCCCGACGGACTGGAAGGTCGCCACGAACAGCAGCGGGATCCGCGCGACCCGCGCGCGGGACAGCTGCGCCCGGTACACGGCGCACAGCGACGGCCACAGCCGGGCCCGCGGCCCGAGCTCGGCCGCGTGCGTGACGGGCGTCTCGTCCGCGGCCGGCGCGCCGGCCGGCAGAACCTCGGCGGGTACGACACTCACGTGGCGCTGCTCCTCTTCGCTCCGGCGGTGGTCCCGTTCCGTACGGATGCGACGGTCGTCCTGCTCAGGTTCTCACCCGTGGTCCTCACGGCTGCCCCAGTCCCGCTCAAGCCTTCACCAACCCCTGCCGCGCCGCTCCGCCCAGCGCCAGGTAGACGTCCTCCAGGCTGGGCGTGGCGAGGGTGAAGTCGTCGAGGGCGGAGAAGGCGGCCCCGCCGGTGACGGTGGCGACGACCGCGCGTGCCTCGTCGGGGGCGAGCCGCAGCGTCCAGCGGCGGCCCGACTCCACGACCCGGTCCTGGAGCGCGGCGACCTCGGGGACGTGCAGCGGCGCCGCGTCCCGCCACACCAGGTCGACCCGCACCTCCCCGGCGACCTGCTCCTTGAGCCCGGTGGGGGTGTCGCAGGCGATCACCCGGCCCCGGTCGAGCACGGCGACCCGGTCGAGCACGGTCTCGGCCTCGATGACGTTGTGGGTGACCAGCAGGACCGTCGTGCCCTGCTCGGCCCGCCGCCGGTCGACGGCGGACCAGACCGCCCGCCGGGCCACCGGATCCATGCCGGTGGTCGGCTCGTCGAGCACGAGCAGCGGCCGCGCGCCCACGAGGGCGGCGGCAAAGCAGGCGAGCCTGCGCTGACCGCCCGACAGCTTCTTCAGCGGCCGCCCGGCCAGCTCGGTCAGGCCCAGCTCCTCCAGGACGGCGTCCCGCTCGGCCCGCGCCACGCGTACATGCAGGCCGCGCAGCCGTCCGGTGGTCTCGGCGGCGAGGGAGACGGTGAGCTCGTCGAGGGCGGTCGACTCCTGGCCGAGGTAGGCGAGGATCCGTGCGGCCCGCTCGGGGTGGCGCACGATGTCGTGCCCGAGGATCTCCACACTGCCGCGATCGGGCCGCATCAGCCCGGTGAGCTGCCGTACGAGGGTGGTCTTGCCGGCGCCGTTCGGCCCGAGCAGGCCGAAGATCTCACCGCGCCGGATGTCCAGCCGTACGTCGTCGGTGGCGCGCACCTCGGGAGTGGCGGGGGTGCCCCGCCGGCCCCGTACCGCCGGGTAGGTCTTGGTCAGTCCGCGCACAGCACACACGACATCACCACTGGGCCGAAGTGCCTGTGCCGCGCGCGTACTCACAAGGGATGAGACTACGGGGTCGGGCCGCCGGGCCCGTCCTTGGGGCGGCGTATGTGCCGTTTCACTCCCCCGCGGACGCGTGTTCGGCAGCCGTCCGCACATCGATCTCCCGCCAGAACCCGGCGCGGATCGCGTACCGGTCGTGCTCGTCGATCTGGTCGTCCTTGTGGGCGAGCAGCCCGAACCGGGCCGCGTAGCGCAGCAGCTCCCCGTCGATGCGGTGCGGGATGCGCGGGTACATCCCGGAGAGTTTCTGCAGGTGGCTCGAGTCGCCCAGCCGCCCCATCCAGCGCCGCGCGAACACCTGTCCGACCTCGTAGGGGTCACCGCCGACGGTGGTGATGTCCTCCTCCCGGTCGGCCCACCGCTGCTCCGCCGTGGTCACCTGGGCCAGCGTCGGCATGGAGGCGATCTCGGGCGGCTCGGCCGCAGTGCCGGGCCGGTCCACCCACCCCTTGTCGGAGGACCACCGCAGGGTCGCCCCCGCGGGCTGGGCGGGGGGCTGCACGCCCGGGGCGCGCAGGGCGGCGAGGTCCTTCGGCGTGGGCACGCCCTTCGGCGCCGGCACCCGCTCCTGCGCGCCGTTTCCCCTCGCGGCCGGGGTCGGGTGCTCCCGCTCCTCGGCGGGCCGCTCGGCCGGCGCGAGCGCGGAGTCGGGCAGCGGCGCGGAGAGGATCGCGGCGATCTCGGGCCGCGGCACCGGCGGCGGCGCGCAGATCCCGCCGAGCTCCTTGGCGCGTACGGCCTTGGTGATCCACGTACGGTCGAGGACGCGCCGCTCGTCGGCCTCGGCGACCAGGTCCTCGGACTGGTTGTAGTCGCCGTCGGCGGCCTGCACGGCCCACAGGTGGACGGCCACGCCGTGCTCCTTGGCGGCCATCATGCCCGGCAGCAGATCGCCGTCCCCGGTCACCAGCACCACGTCGGAACAGGCCCGGTTGCGGGCGAGTTCGGTCAGTTCGGCGTGCATGGCGGCGTCCACGCCCTTCTGGGCCCAGCGTCCGTCGCTGCGGGTCAGTGCGCCGAGCCGGACGGTCACCCGGGGCATCACGCGCAGTCTGCGGTGCTCGGGCTGCGGGACGCGGTCGGGGGCGCCGTCGAACCAGTAGATGCGCAGCAGCGGGCGTTCGGTGTCCGATTCCGCCCGTTCCCGCAGGCCCTGGATGAGGGCGGTGTGATCGACGGTGATCCGGGACCGGGAGGGCTCCCCGGCGAGAAGAGAGGCGGCGGCCCCCAGCAGATACCCGGCGTCCACCAGGACGATGCAGCGGTCCACGCGATCCACCCTCTTTCCGGGAGGTTTGCTTCGGGCTTCCTTCGAGTCTGCCCGACCGCGCGAAGGTTAACGGCCGGAACTCGATCTTCGGCGTGGCGTTTCGGGGTGCCTGGCTCGAACGAGCGCCGTCACAGCCGGTAATTGCCCGACATGCGTTCTTTGTCGGGCTATGTGAATCTGGTCGCGGCCCTGGCCCCTAGATCCCCCACAGGAGGCATCACCATGGCCAAGAACAAGAACCGTGACCGAAAGCAGCCGCAGACCGAGCGCGGACAGCAGCAGGCCCCGCACTCCTCGACGGAGGCGACGGCCGAGCAGCGGATGTCCCCGATGACCCCCGGGGACGTGGCGCGCAAGGACAAGCACAAGAGGTTCGGTCACAACTGACATCTTCATAACGGGCCGTCGAAGCCCAGGCACAGACGAGGGGCGCACCCGACACGCGGATGCGCCCCTCTCGCACGTCCCGGCTCAGCCGGCCAGGCAGGACGGTCCGAGCAGCACCTTCAGGTCGCCGAAGAGCGCCGGGTCGGGCTTGACCCGGTGCCGGTCCAGGCGCAGCACGGTCGTCTTGGTCGGGCCCTGGAGCTTGATCCGGACCTCGCTGTCGCCCCGGTGGTGGCTGAGGATCTCGCCGAGGCGGCTGACCATCGGCGGGGTGACCCGGGTGGCCGGGATGGTGAGGACCACGGGCGCGTTGGTGCCGGCGTTCGACAGGTCGGGGACCTGGAGCTCCATCGCGACCAGCCGCGGCACGTCCTCGCGCTTGTCGAGGCGGCCCTTGACGAACACCACCGCGTCCTCGACGAGCTGGGTCGACACCAGCTGGTAGGTGGCCGGGAAAAACATGCACTCGATGGAACCGGCCAGGTCCTCGACGGTGGCGATGGCCCAGGCGTTGCCCTGCTTGGTCATCTTGCGCTGCAGGCCCGAGATGATGCCGCCGATGGTGACGACCGCGCCGTCCGCGTGCTCGCCTCCGGTGAGCTGGGCGATGCCCGCGTCGGCCTTGTCCGAGAGCACGTGCTCCAGGCCGAACAGCGGGTGGTCGGAGACGTACAGACCGAGCATCTCCCGCTCCTGGGCGAGCAGGTACGTCTTGTCCCACTCGTCGGGGGAGAACTCGACGTCCAGACCGAAGCCGGGCTCGCTGCTCTCCTCCTCGCCCATGCCGCCGAAGAGGTCGAACTGGCCCTCGGCCTCCTTGCGCTTGACCGCCACCACGTTGTCGATCATCGGCTCGTACTGCGCCGTGAGGCCCTTGCGGGTGTGGCCCAGGGTGTCGAAGGCACCGGCCTTGATCAGCGACTCGGTGGTGCGCTTGTTGCAGGCGACCGCCTCGACCTTGTCGAGGTAGTCGGGGAAGGAGGCGTACTTGCCCTTGGCCTTGCGGCTCCTGATGATCGAGTCGACGACGTTCGTGCCGACGTTGCGCACCGCCTCCAGGCCGAAGAGGATCACGTCGTCGCCCTGGGCGGCGAAGTTGTGCACCGACTCGTTGACGTTCGGCGGGAGCACCTTGATGCCCATGCGGCGGCACTCGTTGAGGTAGATCGCCGACTTGTCCTTGTCGTCCTTGACGGAGGTCAGCAGGGCGGCCATGTACTCGGCGGGGTGGTTGGCCTTCAGGTAGGCGGTCCAGTACGAGACCAGTCCGTACGCGGCCGAGTGGGCCTTGTTGAAGGCGTAGCCGGCGAACGGGACCAGCACGTCCCACAGGGCCTGGATGGCCTCGTCGCTGTAGCCGTTCTTGCGGGCGCCGGCCTGGAAGATGGTGAAGTTCTTCGCCAGCTCGTCGGGCTTCTTCTTGCCCATGACGCGGCGCAGGATGTCGGCCTCGCCGAGCGAGTACCCGGCGATGATCTGGGCGGCCTTCTGCACCTGCTCCTGGTAGACGATCAGGCCGTAGGTGACGGCCAGGACCTCTTCCAGGGGCTCCTCCAGCTCCTTGTGGATCGGGGTGATCTCCTGGAGCTTGTTCTTGCGCAGCGCGTAGTTCGTGTGCGAGTCCATGCCCATCGGGCCGGGACGGTAGAGCGCCGAGACGGCGGAGATGTCCTCGAAGTTGTCGGGCTTCATCAGGCGCAGCAGCGAGCGCATGGGGCCGCCGTCGAACTGGAAGACGCCCAGGGTCTCACCGCGCTGCAGCAGCTCGAAGGTCGTCGGATCGTCGAGCGGGAGAGCCAGCAGGTCGAGGTCGATGCCCTTGTTGGACTTCACCATCTTGACGGCGTCGTCCATGATCGTCAGGTTGCGCAGGCCGAGGAAGTCCATCTTCAGCAGGCCGAGCGACTCGCACTGCGGGTAGTCCCACTGCGTGATGGTCACGCCGTCGGTGTGCCGCACCCAGATCGGGGCGTGGTCCACGATCGGCTCGCTGGACATGATCACGCCGGCGGCGTGCACGCCCATCTGCCGGACCAGGCCCTCGACGCCCTTGGCGGTGTCGATGACCTTCTTGACGTCCGGCTCGTTCTCGTACATCGCGCGGATCTCGCCGGCCTCGCTGTAGCGCGGGTGCGAGGGGTTGGTGATGCCGTCGAGGTCGATGCCCTTGCCGAGGACGTCGGCGGGCATCGCCTTGGTGAGACGGTCACCCATGGCGTACGGGTAGCCCAGCACGCGCGCGGAGTCCTTGATGGCGTTCTTCGCCTTGATCTTGCCGTAGGTGCCGATCATGGCGACCTTGTCGGCGCCGTACTTCTCGGTCACGTACCTGATCACCTCGACGCGCCTGCGCTCGTCGAAGTCGATGTCGACGTCGGGCATGGAGACGCGCTCGGGGTTGAGGAACCGCTCGAAGATCAGTCCGTGCGGGATCGGGTCGAGGTCGGTGATGCCCATGGCGTACGCGACGATCGAACCGGCCGCGGAGCCCCGGCCCGGGCCGACCGCGATGCCCTGGCTCTTGGCCCACATGATGAAGTCGGCGACGACCAGGAAGTAGCCCGGGAACCCCATCTGGATGATGACGTCCATCTCGTACTCGACCTGCTTCTGCCGGTCCTCGGGGATGCCGCCGGGGAAGCGGCGCTCCATGCCGCGGCGGACCTCCTCCTTGAACCAGGTGACCTCGGTGTAGCCCTCGGGGATGTCGAACTTGGGCATGAGGTTCTTGGCCTCGAACATGCCCGTGGTGTCGACCTGCTCCGCGACCAGGAGGGTGTTGCGGCAGCCCTCCTGCCAGGCGTCCGAGGAGTCGATGGCGTACATCTCGTCCGTGGACTTCAGGTAGTAGCCGGTGCCGTCGAACCGGAAGCGGTCGGGGTCGGAGAGGTTCTTGCCGGTCTGGATGCACAGCAGGGCGTCGTGCGCGGCCGCCTCGTGCGCGTACGTGTAGTGCGAGTCGTTCGTCACCAGCGGCGGGATGCCGAGCTTCCGGCCGATCTCCAGCAGGCCGTCCCGGACCCGGCGCTCGATCTCGATGCCGTGGTCCATCAGCTCCAGGAAGTACCGGTCCTTGCCGAAGATGTCCTGGTACTCGGCGGCGGCCTTCAGGGCCTCGTCGAACTGGCCGAGACGGAGCCGGGTCTGCAGCTCGCCGGAGGGGCAGCCGGTGGAGGCGATGAGCCCCTCGGACCACTGGGAGATGGTCTCCTTGTCCATCCGCGGCCACTTCTGCAGCCAGCCCTCGGCGTACGCGTCCGAGGAGAGGCGGAAGAGGTTGTGCAGGCCGGTGGCGTTCGCCGCCCAGATCGTCTTGTGGGTGTAGCCACCCGAACCGGAGACGTCGTCCCGCTTCTGGTGCGGCTGGCCCCACTGGATCTTGCGCTTGTTGCGCCGGGACTCGGGGGCGACGTACGCCTCGATCCCGATGATCGGGGTGACCCCGGCCTTCTTCGCGGAGTGAAAGAAGTCGTACGCGCCGTGGAGGTTGCCGTGGTCGGACATGGCGATGTGGGTCATGCCCATCTCATTGCACGCGTTGAACATGTCCTTCAGCCGCGCGGCACCGTCCAGCAGCGAGTACTGGGTGTGGACGTGCAGGTGCGTGAACGGCGGCTTTGACACGGTGGGCCCTCCAGGGGAAACACTCGGCGACGGGCTGGCGGACAGTTCTGGGGTCAGCGTCGAAGTCTATGCCGCGGCACTGACACGCGGCGGGCACTCCGACGTACGGTCGTGCGTTGGAAACGGCAGAGACGCTGTCGTCCATGCACTGCACCAGGAGGCACCCAGCGATGTCGGTCCCGAAGCTCAGCGACGAGCGCGGCGAGGAGATCCTCGCCGTCTTCGACACCGCGTTCGGCGAGCTCCTGGCCGCCGACCCGGCCGCGTTCCGCGTGAAGTTCCGCAAGATGGCGGCCTCCGCGTTCGCGTTCTACCGGGGCACGGCCTGCCTCTTCTACCACGATCTCGACGCGGAGAACGCCGCGCGGGGCGGGGGGAAGATACTCAGTGGGCCGTTCCTGGACGAGCGCACCTCGCGCGTGTGGATCCACGGCGACCTGCACGCGGAGAACTTCGGCACGTACATGGACTCCACCGGCCGCCTGATCTTCAACGTCAACGACTTCGACGAGGCCTACGTCGGCCCCTTCACCTGGGACCTCAAGCGCTTCGCCGCCTCCATGGCGCTCATCGGGTACGCCAAGGCGCTCAGCGACGAGCAGATCACCGACCTGGTCGAGGTGTACGCGGGCGCGTACCGCGAGCGGATCCACGCGCTGGCGACCGGCGCCAAGAGCGACGAGGTGCCGCCGTTCACCCTGGACACCGCCGAGGGGCCGCTGCTGGACGCCCTGCGCGACGCCCGCGCGCTGACCCGGTTCGGGCTGCTGGACTCGATGACCGAGATCCGGGACTTCGAGCGCCGCTTCGCCGCGGGCGGCGGCTCCGTCGAGCTGGACGCGGCCACCCGGTACAAGGTGCTGGCGGCCTTCGACGGCTACCTGGAGACGCTGCCGGAGTCCTCCCTGGCCCGCCCGGACTCCTACCGCGTGAAGGACGTCGTGGGGCGGCGCGGCATCGGCATCGGATCGGCCGGTCTGCCGTCGTACAACATCCTCCTGGAGGGCAACAGCGACGCCCTGGAGAACGATGTCGTGATCTACATCAAGCAGGCCCAGACCCCGGCCGTCTCCCGGCACATCACCGACCCGGCGATCCGTGACTACTTCCAGCACGAGGGCCACCGCACGGTGATCTCCCAGCGCGCGCTCCAGGCGCACGCCGACCCGTGGCTGGGCTGGACCGAGCTGGACGGCTCGGGCCAGCTGGTCGCGGAGGTCTCGCCGTACGCCGTGGACCTGGACTGGGGCGACATCGACGACCCGGAGGAGATCGCGGCGGTCGTCGCCGACCTCGGCCGGGCCACGGCGGCGATGCACGCGGCGGCGGACGACACCTCCGGCGAGTCCCTGGTGCCGTTCTCCACCGAGCGGGCCATCGACGCGGCCATCGCGGCCGACGAGGACGGCTTCAGCGACCTCCTGGTGAGCTTCGCGCACGAGTACGGCGCACGCGCGCGTGCCGACCACCAGACGTTCGTGGACCTCTTCCGCAACGGCCGCATCCCGGGCCTGTGACGAAAGGCCTGTGCCGGAAGACCTGTGACCGAAGACCTCTGACGAAAGGCCTCACAGGAACCCTTTAGGGATCCCTTACGGCCCTCCGTGCCAGACTCTTCCGCGCTATGGACATATCCGGGACCCCGCTACGAGCGCTCCGCGCGGCGCTGTTCACGGCACTCGTCGTGACGCTCAGCACCGCGTCGCACGTGCTGCTGTCCCGGGTCCCGCTGCCGCTGAACACGGTGGCCCTGGTCGCCGCCACCGTGTTCGCCGCCGCTTACGCGCTGGCCGGACGCGAGCGCGGCTTCGGCCGGATCGCCGCCCTGCTGATCCCCCTGGAGCTGGCCGCCGACACCGTCTTCACCACCGGCCAGCACGTGTGCTACGGCGCCGCGGGCGGGCCCGTCGCGGGCCCGTTGCGCTCGGTCGGCCTGGACGTGCTGTGCGGTGACGGCACCCGGGTCGGCACCGCGCTGACCGCGGTGGGCGAGAAGACCGGCACCGACAGGCTCGCCACGCTGCTCGCCCACGCCGACCCGGGAACCGCCTGGCTGCTGCTCGGCGCGCACCTCTCGGTCGGCCTGCTGGCCGCCGCCTGGCTGCGCCGCGGCGAGCGCGCCCTGGCCCAGCTGGTGCGGGCGGTCGCGGCCACCACCTTCCGGCCGCTGCTGCTGGCGGTCGCCGCCGTGGCGGTACGGCCGCCCCGGTCGACCCGCCTCCGCCCGCGCCCCGTCCGCCGTACCGCCTCCGCGTGTGCGCGGATCCTCGTGCACTCCCTGGGACGGCGTGGACCGCCGTGCTCGGCCGCTGTCGCCTGAGCACCACCAGTCCACCCGTATGTCTTCCGCACACACGTTGTGCGCGTTTCCCATGGAGAGAACCCCTATGAGCAAGCGGAACAGCCAGGCCGAGAAGTCGGCGGCGCGCGAGCGGCTGCGCGTCGAGCGCGAGCGGGCGGCCAAGCGGGCCAAGGTCAAGCGGCAGGTCGTGGTGGCCTGTTCGGTCGTCGGTGTGCTGGCGGTGGCCGGCGGCATCGGCTACGCGGTCGTCCAGTCCAACAAGCCCGGCCACTGGGAGGCCGTGCGGGACGAGAAGGTCGTCGCCCCGGCCAACACCACGGGCACCGACGGCACGACCGTCGTCATAGGCAAGGACAGCGCCAAGAAGACCCTCAAGGTCTACGAGGACCCGCGCTGCCCAGTCTGCGCCTCCTTCGAGCAGGCGGTCGGCCCGACCGTCGAGAAGGACGTCGAGGAGGGCAAGTACAAGATCCAGTTCGTCGGCGGCACCTTCCTCGACGGCGACCAGCTCGGCGACGGCAAGGTCGGCAGCAACGGCGAGGGCTCCAAGAACGCGATGAGCGCCCTCGGCGCCGCGCTGAACGTCGGCGACGAGGCGTTCCTGCAGTACAAGGCGGCGCTGTACTCGGCGAAGTGGCACCCCGAGGAGTCGGACGACAAGTTCAAGGACGACGACTACCTGATCGAGATCGCCGACAGTGTCGACGCCCTGAAGGGCAACACCGCGTTCCGCAAGGCCGTGCAGAACGGCACCTACGACGCCTGGGCGCTCGCCATGTCGAAGACCTTCGACACCAACAAGGACGACGTCACCGGCACCCCGAGCCTCGTGATGGACGGCAAGAGCCTCACCACGGAGCAGGGCAACCCCCCGATGACGGTGGAGGAGTTCACCACGCTGGTGGACGCGGCGCTCAAGGCCTGAACCCCTCGGCCTGAACCTGCCTACCACGAGACGAAGAGCGGGCGAACTTTTACGAGTTCGCCCGCTCTCGCGCATACCGGTCAGTAACCTGATCGCTCGTGACCAGTCGATACAGATCACCCGAGTCGCTCAACACCCTTGCCCCGCGCCGCCGTACGGTCGTCAAGGCCGCGGCGGCCACTGCTGTCCTGGCCGGCCCGCTGGCCGCCGCGATACCGGCCCGCGCCGCCACGGAGGCCCCCGCCTTCCTGCACGGCGTGGCCTCCGGCGACCCGCTGCCCGACGGTGTCCTGCTGTGGACCCGCGTGACCCCCGTCCCCGAGGCGATACCCGGTTCCGGGCTCGGCCCGGACACCGAGGTCAGCTGGACCGTCGCCACGGACAAGGCGTTCACGCAGATCGTCGCCAAGGGGTCCACCACCGCCACGGCGGCCTCCGACCACACGGTCAAGGCGGACATCCGCGGCCTCGCGCCCGCCACCGACTACTGGTTCCGCTTCTCCGCGGGCGGCACCGACTCCCCGGCGGCGCGCACCCGCACCGCGCCGGCGGCGGAGGCGGCCGTGGCGAACCTCCGCTTCGGCGTGGTCTCCTGCGCCAACTGGGAGGCCGGCCACTTCTCGGCGTACCGCCATCTCGCGGCCCGCGGCGACCTGGACGCCTGGCTGCACCTCGGCGACTACATCTACGAGTACGGCACCGGCGAGTACGGCACCCGCGACACCGTCGTACGGCCGCACGCGCCGGCGCACGAGATCCTCACGCTCGCCGACTACCGCACCCGGCACGGCCGTTACAAGACCGACCCCGACCTGCAGGCCCTGCACGCGACCGCGCCGTGCGTGGCGATCTGGGACGACCACGAGATCGCCAACGACGCCTGGTCCGGCGGCGCCGAGAACCACACCGAGGGCGCCGAGGGCCCCTATGCCGCGCGCCGGGAGGCCGCCAAGCAGGCCTACTTCGAGTGGATGCCGGTCCGTCCGGCCGTCGCCGGCACCACCTACCGCCGCCTGCGCTTCGGCAAGCTCGCCGACCTCTCCCTGCTGGACCTGCGCTCCTTCCGCTCGCAGCAGGCCGCCCTCGGCAACGGCTCGGTCGACGACCCGGAGCGCACCCTCACCGGACGCGCCCAGCTCGACTGGCTGAAGGCGGGCCTGAAGTCCTCCGACACCACCTGGCGCCTGGTCGGCAACTCGGTGATGGTCGCCCCGTTCGCCATCGGCTCGCTCTCCGCTGAGCTGCTCAAGCCGCTCGCCGAGCTGCTCGGGCTGCCGAAGGAGGGCCTCGCCCTCAACACCGACCAGTGGGACGGCTACACGGACGACCGCCGCGAACTCCTCGCCCATCTGCGTTCCCACAGCATCCGCAACACGGTGTTCCTCACCGGTGACATCCACATGGCGTGGGCCAACGACGTGCCGGTGAACGCCGGTACGTACCCGCTGTCCGCCTCGGCCGCCACGGAGTTCGTGGTCACCTCGGTGACCTCCGACAACCTCGACGACATCGTGAAGGTCCCCGAGGGCACGGTCTCCGCACTCGCCTCGCCGCTCATCCGGGCGGCCAACCGCCATGTCCACTGGGTCGACACCGACCGCCACGGCTTCGGCGTCCTGGACATCACGGCCGCCCGCGCGCAGATGGATTACTACGTCCTGTCCGACCGCACCAAGGCCGACGCGACGGCGTCCTGGGCCCGCTCGTATCGCACCCGCAGCGGCACGCAGAAGGTCGAGCGGACGTACGACCCCGTGTAAAACCCCTGTTTCACCGATCACTTTCGGCCAACGGCGGGTGGTGTGATCCGTGCTTCAGTTCCGGGCATGCCACTCGCCGGAGACGGCCGTTCATCCTGTTTGTTCAAGATTCGATTGGCTGAAACGTTTCTCTGCTGACCTAGGCATGTACACGTAATGTCCGGGCGGCGGCCAGGAAGATCCCTGTGCCGTCCTCCCCGACGCATCAGCCAGGAGTCAGCATGCGTGCACTCGCCCGGACAGCCCCCTCGACGCGCAGACGCCTCATCGGCACCGCCGTAGTGGCCGGAACCCTGATGTTCTCCCCTCTCTCCGCGCCCACGGGTGTCGCGGCGGCCCAGGCTCCGGCCGCCGAGTGCGCCGAGGAGGAGGCCGGCCACTCCGCGGCCCGCGAGGCCCACCCCGGGCACGCCGGCGAAGGCGTCGCCGAGCCCAACGAGATCAGCGCCGCCAAGGCCCAGGCGATGGACGCGGATCTGCGCAAGAAGCTGGACAAGCTGCCCGCCTCGGGCCACCGCAGCCTGGCCGCCGCCGCTTCGACCACGATCCCGGTGTACTTCCACGTCATCCACGACGGCACCACCGGCAAGCTCGGCTCCGCCGACATCACCGCCCAGATGAACGTGCTCAACTCCGCGTTCGCCGGCCAGGGCACCGGGAACACCGACTCCGGCTACCAGTTCACCCTGGCCGGCACCGACTACACCGACAACGCCGCCTGGTACAACGTCGGTTACGGCTCGGCGGAGGAGAAGGCGATGAAGTCCGCCCTGCGCGAGGGCGGCGCGAACGCGCTCAACGTCTACACCGCCAACCTCGGCGACGGACTGCTCGGCTGGGCCACCTTCCCCAGCTCCTACAACTCCAGCCCCTCGATGGACGGTGTGGTCCTCCTGGACGCCTCACTGCCCGGCGGCTCGGCCGCCCACTACAACGAGGGCGACACGGCCACCCACGAGGTCGGCCACTGGATGGGGCTGTACCACACCTTCCAGGGCGGCTGTAACGGCAACGGCGACTACGTCGAGGACACCGCCGCCGAGAAGAGCGCCGCCTACGAGTGCCCCGACGGCCGGGACACCTGCACCCGCAAGGCGGGCGTGGACCCGGTCCACAACTTCATGGACTACACCTACGACGCCTGCATGTACCAGTTCACCTCGGGCCAGGTGACGCGCATGCAGCAGAACTGGGCGGCTTACCGGGCGGCCGGCTGAGCCTGCTGAAGGCCCTCGAGGAAGCCGAGCGCCACCCGCCAGGTGGCCTCGGCGGCCTCGGCGTCGTAGTCCGGCAGGCCGGGGTCGGTGTAGAGGTGACCGGCCCCGGCGTACCGGTAGATCTCCACGTCGGCGCCGGCTCTGCCCATCTGGAGGTACCAGGCGCTCAGCCAGTCGTCGGTCTCGAACGGGTCCGGCTCGGCGACATGCAGCTGCACCGGCAGGTCGTCCGCCGAGGCGTTCGCCGCGATGTCGGAGGTGCCGTGCAGGAGCAGCAGGCCGCGCGCCTTGTCGTCGCCGAGGGCGAGGGTCTGCGCGATGGAGGCGCCGAGCGAGAACCCGGCGTAGACCAGGCCCCGTTCCGAATAGGGGGCGGCCGCCAGCACGGCCCGCTTGAGCAGTTCGTCCTTGCCGATCTCGTCCTGGAACGCCATGGCCTCCTCGACCGCGTCGAACGTACGGCCCCCGAAGAGGTCCGGCGTCCACACCTCGTGCCCGGCCTCGCGCAGCCGGTCCGCGGCCCGGCCCACCGCGGGGCGCGGACCGAACGTCGAGTGAAAGAGCATGATGTTCATGAGGCCATGGTGCCAGCCGGGTACGACAGTGCCGTGTGCGGCGTCTCACCGGTCCGCATGTTCAGCACCCCGGCGATCCGGTTACGTTCGAAGGCATGGAGAACGTACTCCGCCCACTGATCGTCATCGGCGGCTCGGTCCTGCTCACCCTGCTCATCGGGTGGGCCACCGACCGGCTGCTGTGCAAGGCCGACCAACGGCACCCCGAGACGCCCCTGTGGGGGCTGCTGCGCCGAGGTCGCATCCCCTACCAGCTGCTGCTGTGCGCGGCGCTGTTGAGAGGGTCCTGGGACTCGGCGCGCGTGCTTCAGGAGTACCGGGTCGGGATCGGCCAGGTGCTGACGCTGGTGCTGATCGGTTCGGCGGCGTGGCTGGTGATCCGGATCGCGGCGGCGATCGTCGAGACGACCTACACCCGTTACGCCCGCGTCCACCGCGATGCGGCCCGGGTCCGGCGCGTGCGGACGCAGGTGACGCTCATCACACGGGTGGTGGCGGCCGTCGTCGGCGTGGTCGCGGTGGCCGCGATGCTGCTGACGTTCCCGGCGATGCGCGCGGCCGGCGCCTCCCTGCTGGCTTCGGCGGGCATCCTCGGCATCGTGGCGGGTGTGGCCGCCCAGTCGACGCTGAGCAACATGTTCGCCGGGTTCCAGATCGCCTTCGGTGACATGGTGCGCATCGGGGACACGGTCGTGGTGGACGACGAGTGGGGCACGGTCGACGAGATCACGCTGACCTTCCTCACCGTCCGCACCTGGGACGAGCGCCGCATCACGATGCCCGTGTCCTACTTCACGTCCAAGCCCTTCGAGAACTGGTCCCGGGGCGGCGCCCAGATGACCGGCATCGTCTACTGGCACCTGGACCACTCGGCGCCGGTGGAGCTGATGCGCGAGAAGCTCCGCGACATCCTGCGCGTCTGCCCCGCCTGGGACGGACGGGCCTGCGACCTGTCGGTGACGGACAGCACGCCGAGCACCATCCAGGTGCGGGCGCTGGTGACGGCGAAGGACGCGGACGACATCTGGACGGTACGGGTCACGGTCCGCGAGCAGATGATCAAGTGGCTGACCACGGCCTACCCGCACGCCCTGCCCCGGGTCAACACGGCGGACGCCGCCCTCCCGCCGGGCCTGCCCGCCCCGACCCGCTCGCCGGACGGCGTACGGCCCCGGCGCGTGCACGAAACGCCCCGGGCGGGCCGCTGAGGCGCCGCCGGGGGCGGGTCACCGCAGGCTGCGCACATCCAGATGCCGCAGCACCCGGTCCACCACCTCGGGATCCGCCCCCGGCTCGCTCCGCGCCGCCAGCACCTCGTGCCGCGCGGCGCTCAGCATCTCCCCCTGGATCCGCCGCACCCGCTTCAGGCGCCGCACCCGCTGCTCCTGGGCCTCTCGCCGCTCCTCCTCCCCCATGTCCGGACTGATCCGCACACCGATGTCGTAGGCCCGCCGCAGCATCTGCTCGGACAGCTCGTCCGGCAGTTCCTCCACCGACTCGATCTCCCGGAGCCTGCGCTTGGCCGCCTTCGCCGCCCGCACGGCCAGCGCCTTCTCGAACTCCTTCTCGCGTGCCGTGTCCGCCCGCACCCCGAGCCGCCGCACCAGCCACGGCAGGGTCAGCCCCTGCAGCACCAGGGTTCCCATGATCACCCCGAACGCGATGAACACGATCTCGTCCCGGTGGGGGAACGCGGACCCGTCGTCCACCTTCAGCGGGATCGCCAGTGCCAGCGCCACCGACGCCACCCCCCGCATCCCCGACCACCACATGACCACGGTCTCCCGCCAGCTCGTCGGGATGTCCTCGTCGTGGTCCCGCCGGGCGTGCAGTCGTTTCGTCAGCCAGGTGGCCGGCAGCAGCCACAGCAGCCGTACCAGGACGACCACGGCCACGACGGCCCCCGCCCACCCCAGCAGCTCGCCCCACCGCCCGGAGGCCGTGCGCAGGGCGTTGTGCAGTTCCAGGCCGATCAGCCCGAAGGCCACACCGGTGACCAGGGTGTCGACGACGCCCCAGAAGGTGTGCCCGGCGAGCCGGGTCATCACGTCGTCGGCGTCGGTGGCGTACTCGGCGAGGAACAGCGCGGCGGTCAGCACGGCCAGCACCCCGGACCCGTGCAGCTCCTCCGCCAGCACGTAGGCGGCGTACGGCACCAGCAGCGTCAGGCCGATCTGCAGGGTCGCGTCCCCGAGCAGGTCCATCAGCCGGTTCGCGCCCCAGCCCAGGACGAGCCCGACGATCAGCGCCACCACGGCGGAGAGCACCAGATCGAGCCCGGCCTGCCAGAACGAGAACGTGCCGCTGACGACGGCCGCGATGGCCACGTGGTACAGCACGATCGCGGTGACGTCGTTGAAGAGGCCCTCGCCCTCCAGGATGGACACCAGCCGACGCGGCAGCCCGAGCCGGCTCGCCACGGCGGTGGCGGCGACGGGATCGGGCGGCGCGACCAGCGCGCCCAGCGCGACGGCGGCGGCGACGGGCAGCCCGGGAATGATCGCGCCGGCCACGACGGCCACGCACACGGTCGTCACGAACACCAGCGCCACGGCCAGCAGGAAGATCGGCCGCACATTGGCGGCGAACTGCCGCCAGGAGGTCCGCCGCACCGCGGCGTACAGCAGCGGCGGCAGCAGCAACGGCAGGATCAGGTCGGGCGGCACCTCGACATTGGGCACGAACTCGAGCAGGGCCAGCACGATCCCGAGCAGCGTCATCAGCACCGGCGCCGGCAGGCCGAGCCGTTCCCCCACCGGGACACTCACCACGGCCCCGAGCAACAGCACGAACAACAGGGCCAACTGGTCCACGGTCAGCGCTCCGGCGAGGTCGGCGTCCACAGGGCAGGCCCCCAGCCTGCCACGCCCCCGCCCCCACCAGCGCTTTCGGGCCGGTGACTACACCGCGCGCCGCATCGCCCGGTGCGCGATCCCCGCGTCGGCGAACTCGGGCCCGTACGCCTCGTACCCCAGCCGCTCGTAGAACCCCAGCGCCTGGGTCTGGGCGTGCAGATCCACCGCCCGCAGTCCCCGCGCGCGTGCCGCGTCCTCGATGGCCCGCACCAGCGCCACCCCGACGCCCAGACCGCGCGCCGCCTTGGTCACCGCGAGCCGCCCGAGCGAGCCCACGGACGGGTCGCCGCCGACCTTCGCCGCGGCGGCCTCGCCGAACAGCAGGCGCCCGGCCCCGATCGGCAGCCCGTCCGCCCGCACGGCCAGCACATGCACCGCTACGGCGTCGTAGGCGTCGTACTCCACCTCCTCGGGCACCCCCTGCTCGCCGACGAAGACCTCCCGGCGCACCGCGAAGCACGCCTCGCGGTCGGCGGCCTCGGAGGCGACGCGCACGGCGTAGGGCTCGGGGGTCATGCGTAGGTCTCCTCGCGCACCTTGTCCAGGGCCTGCTGAAGGTCGTCGGGGTACTCGCAGGAGAACTCCGCCCACTGCCCGTCCCCGGGGTGCTCGAAGCCGAGCCGGACCGCGTGCAGCCACTGCCGGGTCAGCCCCAGGCGCTTGGCGAGGGTGGGGTCGGCGCCGTAGGTCAGGTCGCCGACGCAGGGGTGCCGGTGGGCGGCCATGTGGACGCGGATCTGGTGGGTGCGGCCGGTCTCCAGCTTCACGTCGAGCAGGGAGGCCGCGCGGAACGCCTCGATGAGGTCGTAGTGCGTGACGGACGCCTTGCCCTCGGCCGTGACCGCCCACTTGTAGTCGTGGTTGGGGTGCCGGCCGATGGGGGCGTCGATGGTGCCGCTGGTCGGGTCGGGGTGCCCCTGGACCAGCGTGTGGTAGCGCTTGTCGACCGTGCGCTCCTTGAACTGGCGCTTGAGCGAGGTGTACGCGCGCTCGGACTTGGCGACGACCATCAGCCCCGACGTACCGACGTCGAGCCGGTGCACGATGCCCTGCCGCTCGGCGGCACCGGACGTCGAGATCCGGTACCCGGCGGCGGCGAGACCGCCGATCACGGTCGTCCCGGTCCAGCCCGGCGACGGATGCGCGGCGACGCCCACCGGCTTGACGATCACGACCACGTCGTCGTCGTCGTGCACGATCTCCATGCCTTCGACCGGCTCGGCCACCACCTGCACCGGCGCGGGCGCCTGCGGCATCTCGACCTCCAGCCAGGCGCCGCCGCTCACCCGCTCGGACTTGCCGACCACCGTGCCGTCGACGAGCACCTTGCCCGCCGCGGCGAGCTCCGCGGCCTTGGTACGGGAAAAGCCGAACATGCGGGAGATGGCGGCGTCGACGCGCTCGCCCTCCAGGCCGTCCGGCACGGGCAGGGTACGGATCTCGGGAATCGTGCTCACCCGTCGAGTATGCCGGACGGGTGAGACAGTCCCGACCGCGCGCTCAGTCCTTGTGGACGGTGCCGTCCGGGTCGAGGCCCTTGAAGGACAGCAGCACGATCAGGATGCCGCCGCACACGATCGCCGAGTCCGCGAGGTTGAACACGGCGAAGTGCTTGGGCGCGATGAAGTCCACGACCGCGCCCTCGAAGACACCCGGCGAGCGGAAGATCCGGTCGGTGAGATTGCCCAGCGCCCCGCCCAGCAGCATGCCCAGCGCGATGGCCCAGGGCAGGCTGTAGAGCTTGCGGGCGAGCCGGGCGATCACCACGATCACGGCCGCCGCGATCACCGTGAAGATCACGGTGAAGGCCTCGCCGAAGCCGAAGGCGGCGCCGGCGTTGCGGATCGCCTCGAACCTCAGCCAGTCCCCGATGATCTCGACGGGCTCGTGGTGCTCCAGCTTCGCCACCACGATCATCTTGCTGATCAGGTCGAGGGCGTACGCGACCGCGGCCACCGCGAACAGCACGGCGATCCGCCGCTTGCCCCTGGACCGCGCCGCGCCGCCGTCCTGCTCCTGCGCACCGGACGACTGCTCCGGCTCGGCCTCAGCCCCGTCCGGGGATTCCGGCGTACCGATGACGCGCTCCGCCTCTGCCACGTGAGTCCCTCAACCTAGGTACCTGACTGAGGACGAGGGTACGGCACGCCCGACCGGGCCCTCAGTACCGGCGTTCCTGCTTCTGCTTGCACTCCACGCACAGCGTCGCGCGCGGGAAGGCCTGCATACGGGCCTTGCCGATCGCCTTGCCGCAGTTCTCGCACAGACCGTAGGTGCCCGCGTCCAGCCGCTCCATGGCGCGCTCGGTCTGGGTGAGCATCTCCCGCGCGTTGGCGGCGAGCGCCAGCTGGTTCTCCCGCGTGATGTTCTTCGTGCCGGTGTCGGCCTGGTCGTCGCCGGCGCCGTCCCCGGAGTCACGCATCAGTCCGGCGAGCGCCTGCTCGGAGGAGGTGAGCTCGTTCCTGAGCCGCTCCCCCTCGGTCAGCAGCTCGGTGCGCGCCTCCTCGACCTCCTCCGGGGTCCAGGGGTCCTCACCGGGGCGCACCGCGAGCTCGCCGGGCTCCGCCGCGGCGACCCGCGCCTTGGGAACGGCGGTCGTGGCCGCCGTGGCCGTGCCAGGAGTCTTCTTCGCAACCACTGTCGTGGCTCCCGTCTGCTCCGCGGCCTCGGCCGCGCCCGCCTTCTTGGCCGTACTCTTCCTGGCCGCGCTCCTCTTGGAGCTGCCCTCGGCGCCCGCACCCGCGGCACGCTCCCGACCTGCGACCTCCCCACCGGCGCCCCCCTGAACGGCAGCCCCGGCCCCCTCCTCCCCCACCGCAGCCTTCCCGCCGACACCCTTCCCAGCCACAACTTCCCCAGCCGGCACCTTCTCCGCCGCGGACTTCCCGCCGGCACTCCTCCCGGCCACAACGTCCCCGGCCGGTGCCTTCGCCGCGGACTTCCCAGCCACGGCTTCCCCAGCCGACGCCTTATCCGCCGCAGCCTTCCCGCCGGCCCTCTTCCCGGCCGACACCTTCCTGGCCGACGCCACCTCGGCCACCGCCTCTTCGGCCACGGTCCCCTCGGCCGCGGTCTTCTTCGCTACGGCCTTCTTGCCGGCCGTCTTCTTCGCCGTCGCCTTCTTGGCCGCCGTCTTCTTCACGGCGGTCTTCCTCGCGGCCGCCTTCTTGGCCGCCGGTCTCTCCGGCGCCCCCTCACCCGCCGTCTTCCCGGCAGCCGCTCCCTCCTGGCGCGCCGTCTTCCCCGCAGCCGCGCCCTCCTGGCCCCCCGTCTTCCCGGCAGCCGCCTTTTCCTCACCCGCCGTCTTCCCCGCACCCGCCGTCTTCCGCGCAGCCGCCCCCTCCTCGGCCACCCCCTCCTCGGCCGTCCGCTCCTCGGCCGTCCGGTCCTCGGCCGCCCGCATCTCCGGCGCCGCCCGCGAAGTCGTCGCCCTCTTGGCGGCCGTCTTCTTGGCGGCCGTCTTCTCGGCGGCGCTCTTCCTGGCCGTGCTCTTCGTCGCCACGGCCTTCTTCGCGGCTTTCTTCCCCTCCGGGCCCGTGCCCTCGTCGGCGCCGTCCCCCCGCACCGTCCTCACCGGCTTGGGAGCCTCCCCGGACCGCCCGGCGGACGCCCCCCGCGTGCTCTTCTTCCCGTTCACATCCTTGGCCGCACCGCCGGAGGCTCCCGTGGCCCTGCCGGACGCCGACTGCTGTACGGCGGTCTTCTTCGCCACCATGGCCGCGGCCCCTTCACATATTGTGATCTTGCTCGCGAATCGTGCTGGGACGATAAATCGACTTGAGTCCCGCGGCAATGGGGCACACCGCCCGATTCGCCCGCCTCGCGGATGCCGCGCGGCCGACCTGCATGCGTATTGCCCAGCTCCCCGCCGGGTAATCCGCCGGGCCGGGCGTCCCGGAACCCGAACCCGGGCACCTCGCCATTCGGGTCACCGCAGGCCACCCCCGGCCCCCGCCCCGGGACGCCGGAAAACCGGTCGGCCGCTGTCCTCGCGGCGCCGTACACTGGGCGCAGCGAGAAGCGTGGATGGGGACGAGTAGCGGCGTACGCAGCCCAGAGCGACCCGGGGACGGTGGAAGCCCGGGGGCGAGCGCGACGTGAAGATCACCCCGGAGCCGCCGGAAGAACGCCCCGCAAGGGCCAGTAGACCCGGCATCGCGACCCCAATGAGGGGGCTCACCGAGGCACACCACGCGTCGGCGGGCCAAGGAGGGTGGTACCGCGGGAGCGCGCCGAAGACGGCGCAACGACAGACGTAGCTCTCGTCCCTCCGGACGGAAGGCAGCAAGTCCGCCGGAGGAAGCCCGCTGATGACACAGCCGACGTACCGCCAGGTGCCCGCCCAGGTCGACCTGCCCGCGCTCGAACACGCGGTGCTCGACTTCTGGCGCGAGCAGAAGATCTTCGCCAAGAGCCTGGAGCAGTCCGAGGGCCGCCCCGAGTGGGTGTTCTACGAGGGCCCGCCCACCGCCAATGGCATGCCGGGCGCCCACCACATCGAGGCCCGCGTCTTCAAGGACGTCTTCCCCCGCTTCCGCACCATGCGCGGCTACCACGTGGCCCGCAAGGCCGGCTGGGACTGCCACGGCCTCCCGGTGGAGCTGGCGGTCGAGAAGGAGCTCGGCTTCAGCGGCAAGAAGGACATCGAGGCGTTCGGCATCGCCGAGTTCAACGCCAAGTGCCGGGACTCCGTGCTGCGCCACACCGACGCCTTCGCCGAGCTGACGACCCGCATGGGCTACTGGGTCGACCTCGAAGAGGCCTACGTCACGATGGACCCCGAGTACATCGAGTCCGTCTGGTGGTCGCTGAAGGAGATCTTCAACAAGGGCCTGCTGGTCCAGGACCACCGGGTCGCGCCCTGGTGCCCGCGCTGCGGCACCGGCCTGTCCGACCACGAGCTGGCGCAGGGCTACGAGACGGTCGTCGACCCGTCCGTGTACGTCCGTTTCCCGCTCACCTCCGGTCCGCTGGCCGGCCAGGCCGCGCTGCTGGTCTGGACGACGACGCCCTGGACCCTCGTGTCCAACACGGCCGTGGCGGCCCACCCCGAGGTCAGCTACGTCGTCGCGACCAACGGCGAGGAGAAGCTCGTCGTCGCCGAGCCGCTCGTCGACAAGGCCCTTGGCGAGGGCTGGGAGACCACCGGCGAGTCCTTCACCGGCGCCGAGATGGAGCGCTGGACCTACCGGCGCCCCTTCGAGCTGATCGAATTCCCCGAGACCGACGGCGGAACCCACTACGTGGTCAACGCCGACTACGTCACCACCGAGGACGGCACGGGTCTGGTCCACCAGTCCCCCGCCTTCGGTGAGGACGACCTCAAGGTCTGCCGCGCCTACGGCCTGCCCGTGGTGAACCCCGTCCGCCCGGACGGCACCTTCGAGGAGGACGTCCCCCTGGTCGGCGGCGTCTTCTTCAAGAAGGCGGACGAAAAGCTCACCGAGGACCTGCAGCAGCGCGGCCTCCTCTTCCGGCACATCCCGTACGAGCACAGCTACCCGCACTGCTGGCGCTGCCACACCGCGCTCCTCTACTACGCGCAGCCGTCCTGGTACATCCGCACCACGGCGGTGAAGGACCGTCTCCTCCAGGAGAACGAGAACACCAACTGGTTCCCGGACACGGTCAAGCACGGCCGCTTCGGCGACTGGCTGAACAACAACATCGACTGGGCGCTGTCCCGCAACCGCTACTGGGGCACCCCGCTGCCGATCTGGCGCTGCGAGGAGGACCACCTCACGGTCGTCGGCTCCCGCGCGGAGCTCACCGAGCTGACCGGCACCGACCAGTCGGCCCTCGACCCGCACCGCCCGTTCATCGACGACGTCACCTTCGACTGCCCGCAGTGCGCCAGGACGGCCACGCGCGTTCCGGAGGTCATCGACGCCTGGTACGACTCGGGTTCGATGCCGTTCGCGCAGTGGGGCTACCCGTACAAGAACAAGGAACTGTTCGAGTCCCGCTACCCGGCACAGTTCATCAGCGAGGCCATCGACCAGACCCGCGGCTGGTTCTACACGCTGATGGCGGTCGGCACCCTCGTCTTCGACAAGTCCTCCTACGAGAACGTCGTCTGCCTCGGCCACATCCTCGCCGAGGACGGCCGCAAGATGTCCAAGCACCTGGGGAACATCCTCCAGCCGATCCCGCTGATGGACCAGCACGGCGCCGACGCGGTGCGCTGGTTCATGGCGGCCGGCGGCTCCCCGTGGGCGGCCCGCCGCGTGGGCCACGGCACGATCCAGGAGGTCGTCCGCAAGACCCTCCTCACGTACTGGAACACGGTGGCCTTCCAGGCCCTGTACGCCCGTACGTCGAACTGGGCGCCCTCCGCGGCGGATCCGGCCCCGGCCGACCGCCCGGTCCTGGACCGCTGGCTGCTGTCCGAACTCCACGCGCTCACCGACCAGGTGACCCAGTCCCTGGAGGCGTACGACACCCAGCGGGCCGGCAAGCTGCTCTCGGCGTTCGTCGACGACCTGTCGAACTGGTACGTCCGCCGCTCGCGGCGCCGCTTCTGGCAGGGCGACAAGGCCGCGCTGCGCACCCTGCACGAGGTCGTCGAGACGGTCACCAAGCTGATGGCCCCGCTGACCCCGTTCATCACCGAGCGGGTCTGGCAGGACCTGATCGTCCCGGTCGCCCCGGACGCGCCCGAGTCGGTGCACCTGGCCTCCTGGCCGGAGGCCGACCTCTCCGCGATCGACCCGGAGCTGTCGAAGCAGATGGTCCTGGTCCGCCGGCTCGTGGAGCTCGGCCGGGCCACGCGTGCGGAGTCGGGGGTCAAGACGCGGCAGCCGCTGCGGCGCGCGCTGGTCGCGGCGACCGGCTTCGGCGCCCTCAGCCCCGAGCTGCACACCCAGATCACCGAGGAGCTGAACGTCGAGTCGCTGGCGTCTCTCTCCGAGGTCGGCGGCAGCCTGGTGGACACCACCGCGAAGGCCAACTTCCGGGCCCTGGGCAAGCGGTTCGGCAAGCGCGTCCAGGACGTGGCGAAGGCCGTCGCGAACGCCGACGCGGCCGCGCTCTCGCTGGCCCTGCGCGAGGGCACGGCGTCGGTCGAGGTCGACGGTGAGACGATCGCCCTCGCCCCGGACGAGGTGATCATCACCGAGACCCCGCGCGAGGGCTGGTCGGTCGCCTCCGACTCGGGCGCGACGGTCGCCCTGGACCTGGAGATCACCGAGGAGCTGCGCCGCGCGGGCCTGGCCCGTGACGCGATCCGCCTGATCCAGGAGGCCCGCAAGAACAGCGGCCTCGACGTGGCCGACCGGATCGCCCTGCGCTGGACGGCGACGGACCCGGCGACGGTCGCGGCCCTGTCGGAGCACGCGGACCTCATCGCCGACGAGGTCCTGTCGACGGACTTCGCCCAGGGCGAGGCGGACGCCGGCTACGGCTCCGCCTTCACCGACGAGGGGCTGTCGCTGACGTTCCGCCTGCGCAAGGCGTAACCCGGCGCACAAGGGCCCGGTCCCCCCAGCGGGGGCCGGGCCCTTGCTCGTGCCCCGGAGCCGTCAACGCGAGTAAAAGGGGCGAGCCCCGGACCGTGAGTCCGGGGCTCGCCCCTTTGAACGCTGCCGACGCCTAAGGCGTACTACTGGCCGTCAGTTGTCGTCCTCGTCGATCAGGAACCCGCGCATCGGCGAGGGAGCCTGACCCATCGGGGACGGGCCCTGCGGACGGACCGGAGCCATCGGCTGGGTCATCGCGGGGGACATCTGCTGCTGGCCGCCGTAGGAGGGGCCGGCCTGGGACGGGCCGCCGCCCATGCCCTGGTTGCCGCCGTAGGACGGGGCGCTCGCACCGGCCGGAGCCATCGAAGGCGCCGGGGACGGCGGCAGCGAGGCGGCGGCCGGAGAGCGCGGCGGGGCCAGCGAGTCGTCGGCCTGGGTCTCCAGCTGACGCAGCTGCGACTCCAGGTAGGACTTCAGCCGCGTGCGGTACTCGCGCTCGAAGCCGCGCAGGTCCTCGACCTTGCGCTCCAGCGTGGCGCGAGCGGACTCCAGGGAGCCCATCGCGACGCGGTGCTTCTCCTGCGCGTCCCGCTCCAGGGCGTCGGCCTTGGCACGGGCGTCACGCTCGAGACCCTCGGCACGCGAACGCGCCTCGCCGACGATCTTGTTGGCCTCGGAACGGGCCTCGGCGATCGCCTGGTCGGCGGTCTGCTGGGCCAGCGAGAGGACACGGGCGGCGCTGTCGCCACCGGGGCCCTGACCGGGGCCGCCCATCGGACCGCCCATGGGGCCGCCCATCGGACCGCCCATCTGCTGCTGCATCTGGGGCTGGTGCTGGCCCATGGGACCGGGACCCTGACCCATCGGACCGGGGCCCTGCGGGCCACCCTGGCCGCCGGGACCGGCGGGCAGCTGCGGGGCACCGCTCGGCAGCTGGGGCGGGCCACCCATGGGGCCGCCCATCTGCTGCTGCGGCGGGCCCGATATGCCGGCCGGCACCGGGGCGCCCGGGCCTCGCATGCCCTGCTGCGGCATGCCGCCCTGCTGCATGCCACCCTGCTGGGGCATACCGCCCTGCTGCATGCCACCCTGCTGCGGCATACCGCCCTGCTGAGGCATACCCTGCTGCTGGTCCTGCGGTTCCGGAGGCTTGCGCATGTTCTGCTGGTTCTGCGCAGCAGCGCGCGTGGCCGCCGCCAGCTTGGCGCGCAGGTCCTCGTTCTCGCGGAGCAGGCGGGTCAGTTCGGCTTCGACCTCGTCGAGGAAGGCATCGACCTCGTCCTCGTCATAGCCTTCTCGGAGGCGGACGGTCGTGAACTGCTTGTTCCGCACGTCCTCGGGGGTCAACGGCATCTCTTCACCTCAACGTAGTCGTCGGCATTCGGCAAGACGGTAGTTCACATCGCTCACAGCCGGCTCACGATCGAGATCAGGATGTAGACGATGATCATCAGTACGAAGAAGGACAGGTCGAGCGCCACGCCCCCGAGACGCAGCGGCGGAATGAACCGCCGCAGAAGCTTGAGCGGTGGATCAGTGACAGTGTAGGTGGCCTCCAGAACGACCACCATCGCCTTGCCGGGTTGCCACGAGCGGGCGAACTGGAAGACATAGTCCATGACCAACCGGAAGATCAGCACGATGAGGAAGCACATCAGCGCGATATAGACGACATCCAGGACCACGCTCATGACCCTTGCTTCCCTCTCCCCATGTTCCGTGCTGCTGCGGTACTGCGTTGTGTTGCTCTGTACTGCTGATCCGGTTGTGCGTCTCAGCTCTGGTTGAAGAACCCGCCCTCTGCGATACGGGCCTTGTCCTCCGCCGTGACATCGACGTTAGCAGGCGACAACAGGAACACCTTCTGCGTCACCCGCTCGATGCTGCCGTGAAGACCAAACACCAAACCGGCCGCAAAGTCGACAAGTCGCTTCGCGTCTGTGTCATCCATCTCAGTCAGATTCATGATCACCGGGGTGCCCTCACGGAAGTGTTCCCCGATGGTACGGGCCTCGTTGTAGGTCCGCGGGTGAAGCGTGGTGATCCGGTAGGGCTCTCGTTCCGACACGACCTTGGGCATGATCACCGGTGCGTTCTTCTCCATGCTCTGACGTTCTTGTGTGATGGATGCCACGGGCGCGATACGCGCCGGACGCCCGGATTCCGCGCCCAGCGAAGCGGCGTGGGACACCGGTTCGCGCTGCACGGACGGCTGCACCACTCGTACCGATTCGTCCCTTTGGGACTGATGTGAGCCGTGCGACTGGTGTGACGGCTCGTGCCGCCGGTGGTCCCGCTCGGGCTCAGGGTCGAGTTCGGGTTCGAAGTCGTCGTCGGGATCAAAACCGCGGCCGTCGTACCCATCGTCCTCCACGAGGCCGAGGTAGACCGCCATCTTGCGCATCGCGCCGGCCATGCTCTGAGTCCTCCGCTCTGTGGTGGATCGGCTGACGACTGCCAAGTGCCCGCGATCCACGAGGTCGTTACGCCCGCTGTTCAGCGGTAATGACCATATTTTCTGCTGTGGTCCGACTTCCTGGCGACGTTACCCGAGCCTCGGGCGGACACCGAGTACCGCGGTACCGACGCGCACATGTGTCGCTCCGGCCGCCACGGCGTGTTCGAGGTCCGCACTCATACCTGCCGAGACCATGTTCGCAGCAGGATGAGCTCGCCGCAGGTCGGTCGACAAATCCATCAACCGCTCGAACGCCGCCAGTTCACGTCCCGCGTACTCTCCGGTCAAGGGTGCGACCGTCATCAGTCCGTCGACCCGCAGCCCCGGAGCCGCGGCGATCAGGTCGGCCAACTCCGCGATGCCGCCCGGCGCCACCCCGCCCCGCTCCCCCCGCTCGCGCTCACCGGCGTCGAGCGCGACCTGGATGAGACAGCCCACCTCGCGCTCCGCCCGTACCGCCTCCTTGGAGAGAGCCGTCACCAGCTTGGAGCGGTCGACGGACTGCACGAGATCCGCGTAACCGACCACGGATCGCACCTTGTTGGTCTGCAACTGCCCCACGAAATGCCAAGTAAGCGGCAGATCCGAGCACTCCGCCGCCTTCGGTGCCGCGTCCTGGTCCTTGTTCTCGGCGACATGGCGCACCCCGAGGTCCGACAGGATCCGCACATCGCTCGCGGGGTAGGTCTTGGTGACCACGATCAGGGTCACCTCCTCGCGCTTGCGCCCAGCGGCCACGCACGCCGCGGTGATGCGCTCCTCCACCTTCGCCAGATTCCCGGCGAGTTCGTCCTTGCGTTGCGTCATGCCCTCAGTCCAGCCAGACATAGCCCGCGAGCCGGCCCGTGGTCCGGTCGCGGCGGTACGAGAAGTGGTCGCCCGACTCGCGCGTGCACACCGGCGACTGCTCCCGGTCGCGCACCCCGAGCCGTTCGAGCTGCGCGTGCACCCCGGCGGTCACATCCACCGCGGGCGTACCCCAGCTCGTCTCGGCGTACGCCGCCGGTTCGACGGCACCGACCTCGGCGCGCATCTCCCGCGGCACCTCGTAGCACCGGCCGCAGACGGCCGGCCCGGTGCGGGCGACGATCCGGGACGGCTCGGCGCCCAGGTCCCTCATCGCGCGCACCGCGGCGGGGACGACTCCGGCGACCATGCCGGGCCGGCCGGCGTGGGCCGCCGCGACCACCTTGGCGACGGGGTCGGCGAGCAGGACGGGGGTGCAGTCGGCGGTGAGAACGGCGAGGGCCAGCCCCCGCTCGGCGGTGACGATCGCGTCGACCTCCGGCACCGGCCGGTCCTCCCAGGGACGGTCGACCACCACGACGTCGTTGCCGTGCACCTGGTTCATCCAGACGACCCGGTCCGCGTCGAGCCCGAGCGACTTGGCCGCCAGCTCCCGGTTGGTCCGTACGGCGCCGGGGTCGTCGCCGACCGCCCCGCCGAGGTTGAGCTCCTCGTACGGAACGGCGCTCACCCCGCCCCACCTGTCGGTGAAGGCGAAGTGCGCGCCGCTCACGGTGTCGCGCTGTCCTATCACTTCAGGAAGTCCGGCACATCCAGCTCCTCGGCCGCGCTGTCCGAGTAGGACCGGGACGGCGGGACCGGCGGGGCGACCGGGAGGTCGGCGGCCGGCTCGGGAGCGGGCGCCGGCTCCTCCTTCGGCGTGACGCTGCCGAGCGAGCCGAAGGACGGACGGCTCTCGGTCTGCCGTACCGGAGTGGGCTCCTCGCGCTTGGCCGAGGACGAGCCGAGGACGGTGTCCCGCTTGGAGGGCGGCTGGCCGCCGTCGAAGCCGGCCGCGATCACGGTGACCCGCACCTCGTCGCCGAGGGCGTCGTCGATCACCGCGCCGAAGATGATGTTGGCCTCGGGGTGGGCGGCCTCGCTGACCAGCTGGGCGGCCTCGTTGATCTCGAACAGGCCGAGGTCGGAGCCGCCGGAGATGGAGAGCAGCACGCCCCGGGCGCCGTCGATGGACGCCTCCAGCAGCGGCGAGGAGATCGCCATCTCGGCCGCGGCCACCGCGCGGTCGTCGCCGCGGGCCGAGCCGATGCCCATGAGGGCCGAACCGGCCTCGGACATGACCGACTTGACGTCGGCGAAGTCGAGGTTGATCAGGCCGGGCGTGGTGATGAGGTCGGTGATGCCCTGGACACCGGAGAGCAGGACCTGGTCGGCCGACTTGAAGGCGTCGAGCACCGAGACCTGGCGGTCCGAGATGGACAGCAGCCGGTCGTTCGGGATGACGATGAGGGTGTCGACCTCTTCGCGGAGCTCGGCGATGCCGTCCTCGGCCTGGTTCGCGCGGCGCCGCCCCTCAAAGGTGAACGGGCGGGTGACCACGCCGATGGTGAGGGCGCCGAGCGAGCGGGCGATGTTGGCCACGACGGGCGCGCCGCCGGTGCCGGTGCCGCCGCCTTCACCGGCCGTCACGAAGACCATGTCGGCCCCCTTGAGGACCTCCTCGATCTCCTCGCGGTGGTCCTCGGCGGCCTTGCGGCCGACGGCCGGGTTGGCGCCGGCGCCGAGTCCGCGGGTGAGTTCCCGGCCGACGTCGAGCTTGACGTCGGCGTCGCTCATCAACAGCGCCTGTGCGTCAGTGTTGATGGCGATGAACTCGACGCCCTTGAGACCGACCTCGATCATCCGGTTGATGGCATTGACACCACCGCCGCCGACACCGATGACTTTGATGACTGCGAGGTAGTTCTGCGGTGCTGCCACGTCGAAGGCCTCTCGCCTCGAGTTACGTGTCGCCGCCTCGCGGTTCCCCGCGATCCGACGACTGATGCCGAATGGGACGGTCCGTTTCGCCGACCCGAACCCTAACGTTGAAGTTTAGGGTTACCAGTGTGTCCGTTCCTTGAAGTCTTCTGAACAGGACACTAAGTCGACAAGTGGCGCCCGTTCAACGAACACGCCGAACCTCCCGTTTTTCTTTTCACCCTATGTGATCAGCCGTAGCAGTGCCCAACCAGGGTGCTGGCCTGCGCTGATGTGCGTCAACTCCCCGATGACGCAGGGGCGGTGGGAACGCCGACATCGAAGTGCCTCGCATCCGGCGAGGCTTTCATCAGGGCCAGGAGTGTGCGAGCCTTCGCCCCGCCCTTCTCGGCGCTGCCCCAGTCGACGGTACGTCCGTCTGCCAGCTCCAGCGAGATGTCGTCGTAGGAACGGACCTTGAGGGTCCGGGTGTCCCGCGCGACGGTGGCCGGAACGGCGCCGGCGACCCGGACCGCCTCGCGCACCAGACGGCCCTCGCCGAAGCGGCGCAGGCTGGCGGCGGCGGAACTGGACGGGGAAAGCGCCAATTCCAGTGCGGGAACGCCTTTCGGGGCGTCAGAAACTGTGGCGAAGCGGACACCTTTCCTGTCCACTTCGATGAAGTTCCCGCCCTTTCGCACCATCAGAACCGGGATCCGCTCGGTGACTTTCAGCCCGATTCCATGCGGCCAGGAACGGCCCACCTCCACGGTGTCGATGCGGGGCAGTTCCCGCTTCAGCCGGGCCTCGATGGCATCGGTGTCGACGGAGACCAACGGCGCCCCGACCG
This sequence comes from Streptomyces sp. YS415, assembly GCF_023544665.1. GTDB lineage: Bacteria > Actinomycetota > Actinomycetes > Streptomycetales > Streptomycetaceae > Streptomyces. The sequence continues at coordinate 270,100 of NZ_JAMJFL010000001.1, read as the reverse complement.
GGACGTCGGCGGCCTCGCGCACCTGCGCGGGCGTCAGCACCCGGGTCCCCGACACGCTCACGCGCTCCACGCGCAGCCAGCTCGACCCGTACAACGCCCAGACGCCGCCCGCCCCGAACAGCACGAGCGCGACGGCGAGGATGATGATCGTACGAAGCCGAGGGGGCCGCACCCGCCGGGCGGGAGGCGGGCCGGACGACTCCTGCTGACGTGCCCCGCGCTCGGCGGTCGTCGATCCGGCCACGCTTCCTGCCCTTCGTCATACGGTCCTAGCGCCGGTGCGAGGCGATCGCCTCGTACACCATGCCGACGAGCAGGTCGTCGGCGTCCCGGCGGCCGAACTCACCGGCGGCGCGGGACATCTCGTACAGCCGGTGCGGGTCGGCGAGCACGGGCAGCACGTTGTGCTGCACCCACTCGGGCGTGAGTTCCGCGTCGTCGACCAGCAGTCCGCCGCCGGCCTTGACCACCGGCTGGGCGTTCAGCCGCTGTTCGCCGTTGCCGATGGGCAGCGGGACATAGGCGGCCGGGAGCCCGACGGCGGAGAGTTCGGCGACGGTCATCGCGCCCGCGCGGCAGAGCATCATGTCGGCCGCCGCGTACGCGAGGTCCATCCGGTCCAGGTAACTTACCGGGATGTACGGGGGCATCCCCGGCATCTGGTGGACCTGCGGCAGTTCGTTCTTCGGGCCGACCGCGTGCAGGATCTGGATTCCGGCCTGCTGGAGCCAGGGCGCGACCTGCTGGACGACCTCGTTCAGCCGCCTGGCGCCCTGGGAGCCGCCGGTGACCAGCAGGGTCGGCAGGTTCGGGTCGAGCCCGAAGGCGGCGCGGGCCTCGGGGCGCACGGCGGCCCGGTCCAGGGTGGCGATGGAGCGGCGCAGCGGGATGCCGATGTAGCGGGCGCCGCGCAGCTTGCTGTCCGGGGTGGAGACGGCGACCTGGGCGGCGTACCGCGAGCCGATCTTGTTGGCCAGGCCCGGCCGGGCGTTCGCCTCGTGGATGACGATCGGCACGCCGAGCCGCTTGGCGGCCAGATAGCCGGGCAGCGCCACATAGCCGCCGAAGCCGACGACACAGTCCGCCTTGGTGCGCTCCAGGATCTGCTCGGCGGCCTTGATCGTGCCGCGCAGCCGGCCCGGGACGGTGATCAGCTCGGGGGTCGGCTTGCGCGGCAGCGGTACGGCCGGGATCAGCGCCAGCTCGTAACCGCGCTGCGGGACGAGCTGGGTCTCCAGACCGCGCTCCGTGCCCAGGGCCGTGATCCCCACGGTCGGGTCCTGCCTGCGCAGGGCGTCCGCGAGGGCGAGCGCGGGCTCGATGTGGCCCGCGGTTCCTCCGCCGGCGAGTACGACATGCACCGAAATTCACCGCTCTCCGGACGAACGCGCCGCCGAGGCGCGCCGTCGCATCGTGTTCCATCTCCGGGACTCCCTGGTCGCAGCGAAGCCCCCGGCACCCCGCTTTCTACCAAAGCGGGGTTGCCGCATCGAAAGCGCCGCCCGCGCAGCGGGCTCGTCGCGTGCGAAGGCGATCAGCAGCCCGATGGCGAACATGGTCGGCAGCAGGGCGGATCCTCCGTAGGAGAACAGCGGGAGGGGGACACCGGCGATCGGCAGCAGACCGAGCACCGCACCGATGTTGATCACCGCCTGAGCGGTGATCCAGGTGGTCACGCCTCCCGCGGCATACCTGACGAAGGGGTCCTCCGTGCGTCCGGCCACGCGGATACCCGCATAGCCTAGAGCCGCGAAGAGGGCGAGCACCGACAGCGTCCCCGCCAGGCCCAGTTCCTCACCGGTGACGGCGAAGATGAAGTCGGTGTGGGCTTCGGGGAGTTGCCCCCATTTCTCCACGCTCGCGCCGAGCCCGGATCCGAAGATTCCGCCGGACGCGAGGGCGTAGATGCCGTGCACAGCCTGCCAGCAGCTGTCCCCCGGGCCGGGGTCGGTGGCGCCGATGCACTGCAGGCGGGCCATCCGGTTCGGGCTGGTCTTGATGAGGATCAGGCCGAGCAGACCGGCGATCGACAGCACCCCCACGAACAGCCGGGTGGGCGCTCCCGCCAGCCACAACAGCCCGAACAGGATCGCCGTCAGGATGATCGCCGTACCCATGTCGCCGCCGAGCATGATCAGCCCGAGCAGCATGAAGGCGACCGGGACCAGTGGCACCAGCATGTGCTTCCACTGGGTCAGCAGCTTCTTGTCCTGCTTGCGGGCCAGCAGATCGGCGCCCCACAGCACCAGGGCGAGCTTGCCGAACTCGCTGGGCTGGAGCAGGAAGGGGCCGCCGACGGAGATCCAGTTCTGGTTGCCGTTGACCGAGACTCCTATCCCCGGCACCTGCACCAGCGCCATCAGGAAGACGGCACCCGCGATGATCGGGTAGGCCAGCGCCCGGTGCAGCTTGACCGGCATCCGGGAGGCGGCGAACAGCAGTCCGGCGCCGATGGCCGCGGCCAGCAGCTGCTTGCGGAAGAAGTACGAGCCGGGCAGCGACATCTGCAGCGCCTTGATCTGGGAGGCCGAGTAGACCATCACCAGACCCAGCACGGTGATCAGCAGACTGCCGCCCAGGATCAGGTAGTACGCCGTCAGCGGCCGGTCCCAGGCCTTCTTGGCGCGCGTGTAGAGCTGCAGGAGGGGGTTCTCGCGCGGGGGCCGGGGAGCGAGGGGGCCCCGGACGGCTCGCTGGGCCGGCGGGCGGCCCGTACGGCTACTGGGCATCACCGGCTCCTCGCACGCACCCACCGAACCCGAGCCACATCCGAGTCACCGTCCCTCCAAGGGTCCCGATGCACCCTAGGCTGCCGGGACCTCGCCGTCAGGCGCCGGCTCCGAGTTCGCGGACCGCCTCCGCGAACGCGTCACCGCGCTTGTTGTAGTTGGCGAACATGTCCATCGAGGCGCAGGCCGGGGCCAGCAGCACCGTGTCGCCCGCGGTGGCGAGCCGCCGGGCCTCCTGGACAGCCGCGAGCATCGCCCCAGTGTCGGTCCGGTCGAGGTCCACGACCGGTACTTCCGGGGCGTGTCGCGTGAGGGCTTCGCGGATCAGCGCCCGGTCGGCGCCGATCAGGACGACCCCGCGCAGCCGCTTCGCCGACTGGGCGACCAGCTCATCGAAGGTGGCGCCCTTGGCCAGTCCGCCCGCGATCCACACGATCGACTCGTAGGCGGCCAACGAGGCTTGCGCCGCGTGGGTGTTGGTGGCCTTGGAGTCGTCGACGTAGGCGACCCCGTCGACGTCCGCCACATGCGCGATGCGGTGGGCGTCCGGGGTGAAGGCGCGCAGGCCGTCGCGTACGGCCCCGGCGGGCACGCCGAAGGCGCGGGCGAGGGCCGCCGCCGCAAGGGCGTTGGCGATGTTGTGCGGGGCCGGCGGGGTGACGTCGGAGACCTCGGCGAGCTCCTGGGCGTTCTTCTGCCGGTTCTCCACGAAGGCGCGGTCGACCAGGATTCCCTCGACGACGCCGAGTTGGGACGGGCCCGGGGTGCCGAGGGTGAAGCCGATGGCCCGGCAGCCCTCCTCGACGTCCGCCTCGCGCACCAGGTCCTCGGTCGCCTTGTCGGCGGCGTTGTAGACACAGGCGACGCGATTGCCCTCGTAGATACGGCCCTTGTCGGCGGCGTACGCCTCCATGGAGCCGTGCCAGTCGAGGTGGTCGGGGGCGAGGTTCAGTACGGCGGCCGAGTGGGCGCGCAGGGAGGGCGCCCAGTGGAGCTGGTAGCTGGACAGCTCCACGGCGAGGACGTCGTACTCCTCGTCGCCGAGGACCGCGTCCAGCAGGGAGACGCCGATGTTGCCGACGGCGGCCGTGCGCAGGCCTGCCGCCTTCAGGATGGAGGCGAGCATCTGGACCGTCGTGGTCTTGCCGTTGGTGCCGGTGACCGCGAGCCAGGGCGCGGCGTCAGGGCCGCGCAGCCGCCAGGCGAGTTCGACGTCGCCCCACACCGGGACGCCCGCCGCGGCGGCCGCCACGAACAGGGGCTTGTCCGGCTTCCAGCCGGGGGCGGTGACGATGAGTTCGGTGCCCTCGGGCAGGGTCGCGCCGTCGCCGAGGCGGACCGTGACGCCCAGCTCCTCCAGCCCCGCGGCCTGTTCACGCGCGCGTGCGTCGTCGCCGTCGTTGACGACGGTGACCCGCGCGCCCAGACCGTGCAGCACCTTGGCCGCCGGGATGCCGGAGACACCGAGCCCGGCGACGGTGACGTGCTTGCCCTGCCAGTCGGAGGACTCCGAGGAGGTCACTTTTCTGCTGCCCATCCCGCGTAGAAGAGACCCAGGCCGACGATCACACAGATGCCCTGGATGATCCAGAAGCGGACCACCACGAGTACCTCGGACCAGCCCTTGAGCTCGAAGTGGTGCTGCAGTGGCGCCATCCGGAAGACCCGCTTGCCGGTGAGCCGGAACGAGCCGACCTGGATGACCACCGACATGGTGATCAGGACGAACAGGCCGCCGAGGATGGCGAGCAGCAGCTCGGTGCGCGAGCAGATGGCGAGACCGGCGAGCACACCGCCGAGCGCCAGCGAACCGGTGTCACCCATGAAGATCTTGGCCGGCGAGGTGTTCCACCACAGGAAGCCCAGGCAGGCGCCCATCAGCGCGGCGGAGACCACGGCGAGGTCGAGCGGGTCGCGGACCTCGTAGCAGGCGCCCGGGTTGGTCAGCGTGTTCGCGTTGGCGCAGGACTCCTGGTACTGCCAGACACCGATGAACGTGTAGGCGCCGAAGACCAGTACGGAGGCGCCGGTGGCCAGACCGTCCAGACCGTCGGTGAGGTTCACGCCGTTCGACATCGCGAGGATCATGAACAGCGCCCACACCACGAACAGCACCGGACCGATCGTCCAGCCGAAGTCCGTGATGAACGAAAGCTTCGTGGAGGCCGGGGTGTTGCCGCGGGCGTCGGCGAACTGCAGCGAGAGCACCGCGAAGGCGATACCGCCGAGCAGCTGCCCGGCCATCTTCGCCTTCGCCCGCAGACCCAGCGACCGCCGCTTGACGATCTTGATGTAGTCGTCGAGGAAGCCGACCAGGCCCATGCCGACCATCAGGCCGAGCACCAGCACACCGGAGTAGGTCGGCGGCTTGCCCGTGATGAGCTTCGACAGGAAGTACGCGGCGACCGTCGCCAGGATGAAGGCGATACCGCCCATGGTCGGCGTACCGCGCTTGCTGCCGTGCGTGCGCGGGCCGTCGTCCCGGATGTACTGGCCGTAGCCCTTGCGGGCGAGGAGTTTGATCAGCAGCGGGGTGCCGATCAGCGTCAGGAACAGACCAATGACTCCTGCGAACAGGATCTGCTTCATCATCGGGCGGAAACCTCACCCTCGGCACCGGTCTCGACGAGCGCCTGCGCCACGCTCTCGAGGCCGACCGACCGGGACGCCTTCACGAGTACGACGTCCCCCGGGCGCAACTCGCTGCGCAACAGGTCGACCGCCGCCTGTGCGTCGGACACGTGCACCGACTCCTCACCCCACGAACCCTCGTTATATGCGCCCAGTTGCAGCCAGGACGCTTCCCTGCCCCCGACCGCGACGAGCTTGCTGACGTTGAGCCGGACGGCGAGCCGTCCGACCGCGTCGTGCTCGGCGAGCGCCTCGTCCCCGAGCTCGGCCATCTTGCCGAGCACCGCCCACGTACGACGTCCCTTGCCCATCGCCGCGAGCGCGCGCAGGGCGGCTCGCATGGACTCGGGGTTCGCGTTGTAGGCGTCGTTGACGACCGTCACGCCGTCCGGGCGCTCGGTGACCTCCATCCGCCAGCGGGAGAGGGAGCCCGCCTCGGAGAGCGCGGTGGCGATCTCTTCCGCGGACATGCCCAGCTCGTGGGCGACGGCGGCCGCGGCGAGCGCGTTCGACACGTGGTGCTCACCGTACAGGCGCATGGTCACTTCGCTTGCACCGGAGGGTGTGCGAAGCAGGAAGGCGGGCTGTCCGCTGTCCGTGAGTCGTACGTTCTCGGCGCGTACGTCCGCTTCGTCGCACTCGCCGAAGAGGAGCACCTTCGCCTGTGTACGGGAGGCCATGGCCCGTACCAAGGGGTCGTCCGCGTTGAGGATCGCGGTCCCGCCGTCCTCCGCGGGCGGCAGTGACTCCACGAGTTCGCCCTTGGCCACCGCGATCTGCTCGCGGCCGCCGAACTCGCCGATGTGGGCGGAGCCGACGTTGAGGACGAGGCCGACCTTCGGGGGCGTCAGCTCGGTGAGGTAGCGGATGTGGCCGATGCCCCGGGCGCCCATCTCCAGCACCAGGAAGCGGGTTTCCTCGGTGGCGGACAGGGCGGTCAGCGGCAGCCCGATCTCGTTGTTGAGGGAGCCGGGCGTGAACACCGTGGGCGCCTTGCGCTGGAGCACCTGGGCGATCAGGTCCTTGGTGCTGGTCTTGCCCGCGGACCCGGTGAGGGCCACCAGGGTGGCGCCGAGCCGTCGTACGACGTGCCGGGCGAGGGCGCCGAGGGCGCTCTGGACGTCGTCCACGACGATCGCGGGCACGCCGACGGGCCGGGAGGCCAGCACGGCCGCCGCGCCCGCCCCGACGACCTGGGCCGCGAAGTCGTGGCCGTCGACCCGCTCGCCGGCGAAGGCGACGAAGAGGCTGCCGGGCTCCACCTCACGGGAGTCCCGGACGACCGGTCCGGTGACCTGTACCGACGGATCCGGTATGTCGTGCGTCTGCCCGCCGACGACTTCTGCGATCTCGGCGAGGGAGAGGGCGATCACAAGTTCATCCCTGGGTCTGCTGGATAGCTTCGCGAAGCACCTGGCGGTCGTCGAAGGGACGCACCACCCCGGCGATGTCCTGGCCCTGCTCATGGCCCTTGCCCGCGATCAGCACGGTGTCCCCGGGCCGGGCCCGGGCGACGGCGGCGGCGATGGCGGCGGCCCGGTCCTCGAAGACCTGGACCTCGCCGCGCTCGTGGGAGGGCACGGACGCCGCGCCCTCCAGCATGGTCGCGAGGATCGCGAGGGGGTCCTCGGAGCGGGGGTTGTCGGAGGTCAGTACGGCGGTGTCGGCGAGGCGGGCCGCGGCGGCGCCCATCGGCGCCCGCTTGGTCCGGTCCCGGTCGCCGCCGCAGCCGAGCACGATGTGCAGGCGACCGCTCGTCACCTTGCGCAGGGCCCGCAGCACGGATTCGACCGCGTCGGTCTTGTGGGCGTAGTCGACGACCGCGAGATAGGGCTGGCCCGCGTCGACCCGCTCCAGCCGGCCGGGCACGCCGGGGACGGCGGAGATGCCGTCGGCGGCGGACTGCGGGTCGAGGCCGGCCACCGCCAGGGCGACGATCGAGGCGAGGGTGTTGGCCACGTTGAACGGGCCGGCCAGCGGCGAACGGGCGTCGATCCGCTCGCCCTTCGGGCCGATCACCGTGAACGTCGAGTCCATGGGCCCGACCTGGACGTCCTCGGCGCGCCAGTCGGCGTCGGGGTTGCCCTCGGCGGAGAAGGTGACGACGGGGACCGTGGCTTCCTTGGTGAGCCTGCGGCCGTACTCGTCGTCGAGGTTGACGACCCCGAGCCGGCTGCGCCGCGGCGTGAACAGCTGCGCCTTGGCCCGGAAGTAGTCCTCCATGTCGGAGTGGAACTCCATGTGTTCCGGGCTGAGGTTGGTGAAGACGGCGATGTCGAAGACGCAGCCGTCGACCCGGCCGAGGACCAGCGCGTGGCTGGAGACCTCCATGGCGACCGCCTCGACACCGCGTTCGCGCATGACGGCGAAGAGGGCCTGGAGGTCGGTGGCCTCGGGGGTGGTGCGCTCGGACTTGATGCGCTCGTCGCCGATGCGCATCTCGACCGTGCCGATCAGGCCGGTGGAGCGGGCCGTCCTCAGGCCGCCCTCGACGAGATAGGCGGTGGTGGTCTTGCCGGAGGTACCGGTGATGCCGATCTGGAGCAGATCGCGGCCGGGGTGGCCGTAGATCGTGGCCGCCAGTTCGCCCATCCGTCCGCGCGGGTCGTCCACGACCAGCACGGGCAGGCCGGTCGCGGCGGCGCGTTCGGCGCCGGTCGGATCGGTGAGCACGGCGACCGCGCCGAGGCCGGCGGCCTGGGTGACGAAGTCGGCGCCGTGCAGGCGGGCGCCCGGCAGAGCGGCGTACAGGTCGCCGGGACGGACGGCCCGCGAGTCGTGGGTGATACCCGTGACCTCGGCGTCCTGACCCGGCCGCGCGGCACCCAGCTGGTCGGCGAGTTCCGCGAGGGGTGCGGCGGAGACCTGGACCGGCCTGGGCGGCCCGGGATATGTCACGGGTGCGCCCTTCTGGGTGATTTGGGACTGATCAGCGTGTGGCACGGCGGTGAGCGTACCGGGCCCACCCGCCTCGGAGCGAAGCGAGGCGGCGGAGGGTCCGTGGTTCCCGGGATCGGGGGTGATCGTTGTCACGAGGTGGTTCCTGGCTGCTCGGGGACGATCAGGGCGAGAAGGTGACCGGGAGCTTGGCGGCCGGGGCTCCGGTCGGCGGGACCTGGAGGGTCTTCAGGGCGAACTCCATGACTTGCTTGTAGACGGGCCCGCAGATCTGGCCGCCGAAGTAGTTGCCCTCGGTGGCGTTCTGGATGGCGCAGTAGACGGTGATCCGCGGCTGGTCGGCGGGCGCGAATCCGGCGAACGACGAGGTGTAGCCGCGGTACTTGCCGGTGGCCGGATCCACACGGTTGGCCGTACCGGTCTTGCCCGCGACCCGGTAGCCGGGGATGCGCGCCTTGGTGCCCGTGCCCTCGCGGTCGTCCACCACCGACTCCAGCATCCGGGCCAGGGTCTTCGCGGTCCTGGCGCTGACCACCCGTGTCTTCTCGGGCTTCTGGGCGGGGGTGAAGCGTCCGTCGGCCCCCTTGGTGCCGCGCACCAGGGTGGGTTCGACGCGTACGCCGCCGTTGGCGATGGTCGAGTAGACGGAGGCCGCCTGCATCGCGTTGATGGAGACGCCCTGGCCGAAAGGAATCGTGTACTGCTGCGAGGTCGACCACTGGTCCGGCGGGGCGAGGATGCCCTTGGTCTCGCCGGGGAAGCCGAGTCCGGTGTAGCTGCCGAGGCCGAACTTGCGCAGGTAGGAGTAGAGGACCTTGTTGGACTCCGGCTGCGTCCTGCCCAGTTGCCCGGTGGCCAGGATGGTGCCGATGTTGCTGGACTTGGCGAGCACGCCGTTGAGCGTGAGGTACCAGGTCTCGTGGTCGATGTCGTCCTTGAAGAGCCGGTCGCCGCGGTGCAGCCGGTTGGGCACGACGACATGCGTGCCGGGGGTGGCCACGCCCTCCTCCAGCACGGCGGCCATCGACATCACCTTGGCCGTCGAGCCGGGCTCGTAGGCGTCCTCCAGGCTCCAGTTGTGCAGGGAGGCGCCGTCGGCCTTGGAGAGGTCGTTGGGGTCGAAGCCGGGCGAGTTGGCCATGGCGAGGATCTCGCCGGTCCTGGTGTCCTGGACGATCACATAGCCGCGGTCGGCCTTGGACTCCTCCACCTGCTCGCTGATCGCGTTCTGCGCGGCCCACTGGATGTCGCGGTCGATGGTGAGCTCGACGTCGCTGCCGGGCACGGCGGGCGTCTCGGTGGAGCCGCCGGCGGTGGGCACCTGGCGGCCGCCGGACTGGGCGTAGCGGATCTTGCCGTCCTTGCCGGCCAGTTCCTTGTCGAACTGCTGCTCGACTCCGCCGCCGCCCTTGCCGTCGTAGTTGACCCAGCCCAGTATCCCGGCGGCGAGCTCGCCGTTGGGATACACCCGCTTGCTGCTGGCGACCGAGAAGACGCCGGCGAGGACGTTGGCCGTGCCGGGGTCGGTCTCCGCCTTGGTGGCGAGCGCGCTCTTGAGGTCCTTGATCTGCTTCCACACCTGCGGGGTCTGCCGCTTGGAGAGCAGGACGTACTGGCCCTTCGCCTTGAGCTTCTTGGTCAGCACCGCCTGGTCCTGGCCGAGGATCGGGGCGAGCAGCGCGGCGGCCTGCTCGGGCCCGTCACCGACCTTCAGCGACTTGCGCGTGAACAGGGTGGGGTCGGCGGTGATGTCGTACGCGTCCACGCTGGCCGCGAGGGCCACGCCGTTGCGGTCGGTGATGCCGCCGCGCTCGGCGGCCAGGGTGTAGCCGACGTACCGGTTCTTCTCGGCCTTGGCGGCGTAGGTGCCGGCGTCCACGGCCTGGACCTGGAGGAGGCGTACGACGAAGGCGATCAGGACGAGGGTCAGCGCCAGGCTGACCATGCGCAGCCGGGGGCGGGGGCTGCCCAGCCGGAGCGACGGGGCGGCCGCGGGGCGGAGCGCCGCCGGGCGGCGGGCGGGGCGGGCGCCGGGGCCCGGGACGCGTCGGCCGGCCGGGCGGCCGGGCCGTGCGGGCCCGGGCACCCGGCGGCGCGGCGGTTGCTTGCCTGAGTCGGCCACTCTTCCGTCACCTGCCGGGGATCGTGGGGGTCGGGGGCGGGGTCGCGAACGCCTCGGGCGCCAGGACCAGCGGATCCTGTACGGCCGTCTGGTGGACGTCGGCGGGGGCCGGGGCGGGGACGCCCCTGACCGTGCCGTCGGGGTCGAGGAAGGCGGGGTCGCCGCCCGGCACCATGCCGAGGTCACGGGCCCGGCGCTGGAGGGCCTCGGGGGCGGAGTAGGCGTCGACGTCCCGCTGGAGCGCCTGCTCCTCGTCGGTGAGGCTCTTGGTCTCCTTCTGGAGGTCGTCGAGCCGGAACGCGCCCTCGCTCAGGGCGGAGTTCAGCACCAGCAGCCCGATCAGACCGCCGCCGAGGAGCAGGACGACCAGGAGGACGAAGGGGGTGCGGGCGGCCTGCCCCCGTCCGGTCGGGAAGAGCCGCGCGAGCCGGGCGGCCCTGCCCCTCAGTTCGGGTTTCCTACTCACACGCCCTCCCGTGAGTACGGCTCACTCGACGTCCTTTCTGATGCGCTCCGCCCCGCGCAGCCGCGCCGGTGCCGCCCGGCGGTTCTCGGCGACCTCGTCCTCGGTGGGAAGTTCGGCACCGCGCGTGAGCAGCTTGAGCCGCGGCAGGTACTGCTCGGGGACGACGGGCAGACCGGGCGGCGCGGTGGTGGCGGCGCCGGCCGCGAAGACCTGCTTGACCAGCCGGTCCTCCAGCGAGTGGTACGACAGCACGGCGATCCGTCCGCCGACGTCGAGGGCCTTCACGGCGGCCGGCACGGCCCGTTCCAGCACGGAGAGCTCGCCGTTGACCTCGATGCGCAAGGCCTGGAAGGTGCGCTTGGCCGGGTTGCCGCCGGTGCGCTTGGCGGCCTGCGGCAGCGCGTCCCGGATCAGTTCCACGAGCCGGGCGCTGCGGGAGAAGGGCTCCTTGGCGCGCTCGCGCACGATGGCGGCCACGATCCGCTTGGCCTGCTTCTCCTCGCCGTACGCGCGCAGGATCCGGACGAGTTCCCCCGGCGGGTAGGTGTTGAGGACCTCGGCGGCGCTGACGCCGGTCGTCTGGTCCATGCGCATGTCCAGGGGCGCGTCCTGGGCGTAGGCGAAGCCGCGGTCGGCCTCGTCGAGCTGCATGGAGGAGACCCCGAGGTCGAACAGGACGCCCTGCACGCGCGCGAGGCCGAGCCGGTCGAGCACCTCGGGCAGTTCGTCGTAGACGGCGTGCACCAGGGTGGCCCGCTCACCGAAGGGGGCGAGTCGCTCGCCGGACAGGCGCAGGGCCTCCTTGTCCCGGTCCAGGGCGACGAGCCGGGCCTCGGGAAACCGCTGCAGGAGGGCCTCGCTGTGGCCGCCGAGTCCGAGGGTGCAGTCGACGACGACGGCTCCGGGGGCCTGGAGGGCGGGGGCCAACATGTCCAGGCACCGCTGGAGCATCACCGGGACATGTCGACTCTGGCTCAAGGGGCCCTCTCAGGTCCGGCGTGGCGGTACGCACCGGGCGGGGTCCCCGCCCTCCCCCGGTGGCGGGGGGCCTGCCGGCGCCAGGAGCGTCAGCCGGCCGGGAGCGGGAGGAGGCCGAGCCGTACGTACGCGCCGCGCACGTGGGGAGAATCTCCGGCGGGCGCGCCGGGTCCTACGGGAAGTTCGGTCCAGCGGGGAGGCCTCGCCTCCCGCTTCGCGTCACTTTAGTCCACCCTGTCTCGCGGTCAATCAACCGGCCTGCGCGGCGCGGCCCGGGGTCGGCGCGAAGCGGGACGAGGAGGGATTTCACTCCTACAGACGCGGTCGCGTCTGCCTTGTGGGTTACCTCACAACCGCTCTCATTGACGCTCTTTGTCCCCTCTCACAACGGGACGGAACAGGGGGTGACCATTACCGTCATAGGTATGACGACATCTGCATCGGTTCCCGCGGGTCCCCAAGGCGCCACCGCCGATGGCGGCACGGTCACGGACCGTCTCGTCGAGGCGAACGAGCGGTACGCCGCCGCGTTCACCGACCCGGGCATGGACGCCCGGCCGGTACTGCACGTGGCCGTGGTGGCCTGCATGGACGCCCGTATCGACCTGCACGCCTCGCTCGGCCTGGCACTCGGCGACTGCCACACCATCCGCAACGCGGGCGGCGTGGTCACGGACGACGTGATCCGCTCGCTCACCATCAGCCAGCGGGCGCTCGGCACCCGCAGCGTGGTGCTCATCCATCACACCGGCTGCGGTCTGGAGAGCCTCACCGAGGAGTTCCGGCACGACCTGGAGATGGAGGTCGGCCAGCGCCCGTCCTGGGCGGTGGAGGCCTTCCGGGACGTCGACCAGGACGTACGGCAGTCCATGCAGCGCGTGCGGACGTCGCCGTTCCTTTTGCACACCGACGATGTGCGCGGCTTCGTCTTCGATGTGAAAACCGGCCTGCTGCGCGAGATCGACCCCGCGTAACCTGCCGCTGAAGCTGTCGTTTCGCTGTTGATTTTTCGGCTTGGGGCCGCTCAAAAGGCGGTAAGACCGACATAACGCGGGCAGTTGTCCACAGGCGAGTGACACGAAACGGTAACGGCAGCAAGAATGCGGGTGTGGCGTCACGCGGAACTTTTCCCGGGTGGTGTCCGTGTTTCGGGGTGGGCCGGTCCGCAACGCAGAGCGTCGGCCCGGAATGAACGGGCCGAGGAGGGCCGGGTGACGACCTATGACGATCGAGCGAGCCTCACTGATCTGACCGCCACCGTCGAGCGAGTCCGCAGTTCGGTGGAGGGAGTGATCGAGGGCAAGCCCGAGGTCGTACGGCTTTCGCTGACCGTGCTGCTCGCCGAGGGACATCTTCTGATCGAGGATGTCCCCGGCGTCGGCAAGACAATGCTGGCCAAAGCGCTGGCACGGTCGATCGACTGCTCGGTACGGCGTATTCAGTTCACCCCTGACCTGCTGCCCTCGGACATCACGGGTGTGTCCATCTGGGACCAGCAGCGCCGGGATTTCGAGTTCAAGCCGGGCGCGATCTTCGCGCAGATCGTGATCGGCGACGAGATCAACCGCGCCTCGCCCAAGACCCAGTCCGCGCTGCTGGAGTCCATGGAGGAGCGCCAGGTCACCATCGACGGGCAGACCTACGAGCTGCCCAGCCCCTTCATGGTGGTGGCCACCCAGAACCCGGTCGAGATGGAGGGCACCTACCCGCTGCCCGAGGCGCAGCGCGACCGCTTCATGGCGCGGGTCTCCATCGGCTATCCGAGCCCGGAGGCCGAGCTGGAGATGCTCGACATCCACGGCGGGGTGAACCCGCTGGACGACCTCCAGCCGGTGGCGCACGCGCACGAGATCGTGAAGCTGATCGACGCCGTCCGCGGGGTCCACGTCGCCGAAGCGGTGCGGCGCTACGCCGTGGACCTGGTGGCCGCCACGCGCAACCACCCGGACCTCAGACTCGGGGCCTCCCCGCGCGCGACGCTGCATCTGCTGCGCGCGGCGAAGGCGTCCGCCGCGCTGAGCGGCCGGGAGTACGCCCTGCCGGACGATGTGCAGGCGCTCGCCGTGGCCGTCCTGGCCCACCGGCTGCTGCCCACCGCCCAGGCCCAGCTCAACCGCCGTACGTCGGAGCAGGTCGTCCAGGAGATCCTGCAGCGCACCCCGGTGCCCGCCGCTCCGCAGCAGCAGAGCGGCTTCGGCGGCCTCGGCCGCGGCGCCCCGGCGTATCCCCAGCAGCCGCCGCGGAGGCTGTGATGAGCATCGGGGGGACGGGGCACGCGGAGGCGGACCGGGGTGAGCAGGGCGGGATGCGCACCGCGCTGTCCGGTCTGACCACCCGCGGCCGCTCCTTCCTGGCCGCCGGGGTGGCGGCCGCGATCTGCGCGTACGTCCTCGGGCAGAGCGACCTGCTGCGCGTGGGGCTGCTGCTCGCGGTGCTGCCGCTGGTCTGCGCGTCCGTGCTCTACCGCACGCGCTACCGGGTCGCCGGCAGCCGCCGGCTCTCCCCCGCGCGCGTGCCCGCGGGCAGCGAGGCCCGGGTCCATCTGCGGATGGACAACGTCTCCCGGCTGCCCACCGGCCTGCTGATGCTCCAGGACCGGGTCCCCTACGTCCTCGGCCCGCGCCCGCGCTTCGTGCTGGACCGGGTGGAGGCGGGCGGCCGCCGCGAGGTGTCCTACCGCGTCCGCTCCGACCTGCGCGGCCGCTATCCGCTCGGGCCGCTCCAGCTGCGGCTGAGCGACCCCTTCGGCATGTGCGAGCTGACCCGGTCCTTCTCCACGTACGACACCCTGACGGTGATCCCGCGCGTGGAGCCGCTCCCCCCGGTCCGGCTCAGCGGCGAGGCCACCGGGTACGGCGACGGACGGCAGCGCTCGCTGGCGCTGGCCGGCGAGGACGACGTGATCCCGCGCGGCTACCGCTACGGCGACGACCTGCGCCGGGTGCACTGGCGTTCCACCGCCCGCTACGGCGAGCTGATGGTGCGCCGCGAGGAGCAGCCGCAGCGCGCCCGCTGCACGGTGCTGCTGGACACCCGGGACCCGGCCTTCCAGGGCGCTGGTCCGGACTCGGCCTTCGAATGGGCCGTGTCCGGCGCGGCCTCGGTCCTCGTACACATGCTGGAGCGGGGCTTCTCGGTACGGCTGTTGACGGACACCGGCAGCTCGGTGCCCGGCGAGGGCGCCGACGGGTTCGCCGGCGCCAGCCAGGAGACGGCGGACTCGGCCGGGCTGATGATGGACACCCTCGCGCTGATCGACCACTCCGACGGCACCGGCCTGTCCCGGGCCTACGACGTGCTGCGCGGCGGGAACGAGGGACTGCTCGTGGCGTTCTTCGGCGACCTCGACGAGGAGCAGGCCGCGGTGGCCGCCCGGATGCGCCGACGCAGCGGGGGCGCGGTCGCCTTCCTGCTGGACAGCGACACCTGGGTGCGGGAACCGACCGACGTGGCCGGGCCGTCGGACAGGAGCGAGGAGCGGCTGCGGATGCTGCGTGAGGCGGGCTGGACGGCCCTGAGCGTGCCGCGGGGCGCCTCCCTGGAGGAGCTGTGGCGCCAGGCGGACCGGGAGCGCACGGGCTTCGTCGCCGCCAGTGGGGAGGGACCGGCATGAGCGGGCGGGCACGACTGGCACTGTTCGCCGCCCTGGCCACCCTGGCCGCGGCATGCGCCCTGCTGCCCCTCGTCGAGGACCCCACCTGGCTCTTCCAGGCGGTCTTCCTGCTGGCCGTGCAGACCGGTGTGGGCCTGGCCGCCCGCCGGGTGCCGCTGGCCCGGGCGCTGACCGTGGCCGCGCAGACCCTGGTGACGCTGCTGCTGCTGACCCTGACCTTCGCCCGTGAGCAGGCCCTGTTCGGGCTGGTGCCGGGCCCGGAGGCCCTCGCGCACCTCGGCGACCTGCTCCAGACCGGCACGGACGACGTCGGGCGGTACGCCATCCCGGCGCCGCTGTCCGACGGCATCCGGCTGCTGCTCGTGGGCGGTGTGCTGGTCATCGGGCTCGCGGTGGACATCCTCGCGGTGACCTTCCGCAGCGCGGCCCCGGCGGGGCTGCCGCTGCTCGCGCTGTACTCGATCGCGGCGGGCCTGTCCGACGGCGGCGCCGACTGGGTGTGGTTCCTGATCGCCTCGGCCGGCTACCTGATGCTCCTGCTCGCAGAGGGCCGGGACCGGCTCTCGCAGTGGGGCCGGATCTTCGGCGGCGCTCCGCGCACACCGGGCGGCGGCGAGGCGGGCGGCGCCGTCGCGCCGGTGCGCGCCGGGCGGCGGATCGGCGTGGTGGCGCTCGGCATCGCCCTGGTGGTGCCGCTCGGGCTGCCCGCGATGAACGGCGGTCTGCTGGACGGCGCCGGCACCGGAGTGGGCTCCGGGTCCGGGGGCGGCGGCACCATCTCCGCGGTGAACCCGCTGGTGTCGCTGCGCGACAGCCTGAACGTGGACGAGGACCGCCAGGTCCTCTCCCTGCGCACCAGCACCGACGACCTGTCCAACATGTATCTGCGGATCGTCTCCCTGGACGACTTCGACGGCACCACCTGGAAGCCGTCCAAGCGGAACATCACCTCGGTGCCGCGCGAGTTCCCCACCCCCATGGGGCTCGGCCCCGACACCGAGCGCGCGGAGATCGAGACCCGGATCTCGGCCGCGAACTGGTACGCCCAGGACTGGCTGCCGATGCCCTATCCGCCGAGCGGCGTCGACATCGAGGGCAACTGGCGCTACGAACCTCTCGGCATGACCCTCGTCGGCGACCACGGCCAGAACACCCGCGGGTTGACGTACACGGTGCGCAGCCTCGACGTGCAGCCGACCGCGGAGCAGCTCGCCGACGCGCCGGAGCCGTCGGCGGCGATCAAGCGGGAGTTCACCGAGCTGCCGTCGTCGCTGCCGGAGGAGGTGGCGCAGACGGCGCGCGAGGTCACCGACGGCGCGAGCGGCCCCTACGAGCAGGCGGTCAGGCTCCAGGAGTACTTCGCCGTCACCGGCGGCTTCCAGTACGACACCGAGGTGCAGGTCGGCAGCGGCTCCTCCGCGATCGTCCGGTTCCTGCGGGACAAGCAGGGCTTCTGCGTCCACTTCTCCTTCTCGATGGCGGCGATGGCCCGCTCGCTGGGCATACCCGCCCGGGTGGCGGTGGGCTTCGCGCCCGGCACCCCGCAGGGCGACGACTCCGTGTCGGTGGGCCTGAAGGACGCCCACGCCTGGCCCGAGCTGTACTTCGAGGGCGTGGGCTGGACCCGCTTCGAGCCGACCCCGACCCGGGGCTCGGTGCCCTCGTACACCCAGACGGAGGTGCCCGGCAGCACCCTGCCGGACGTGGCGCGGCCGACCCGGTCGGCGAGCTCGGCCCCCAGCGCGGCACCCTCGGAGAGCGAGAACTGTGCGGCGGGCGGCAACCCCGAACTGTGCGCGAGCGAGGCCCCGCAGGCCGCGCTGGCCGACGACGACGACGGCCCGAAGTGGTACGTCGCCCTGGCCTGGTCCCTCGCCGGACTCGCGGCCCTGCTGATCCCGCTGTCGCCGCTGCTGTGGCGGCTGCGCACCCGGGCGGTACGGCTCGGGGCGCACGGCCGTGGCGAGGCGGACACGGTCCCGCACGTCCTGGCGGTCTGGCAGGAGCTGATCGACACGGCGTGGGACCACGGGATCATGCCGGAGGAGTCACAGACCCCGCGCAAGGCGGCGGCCCGGATCGTCCGGCTGGGGCACCTCGACCCGGAGGCCGCGGCGGCGGTGCACCGGGTGGCCGACGCCGTCGAGCAGGTGCTGTACGCGCCGCGGCCGGCTCCGGTGGCGGGGCTCGCGGCGGACGCCCGCCGGGTGGTCGCCGCCCTGCGGACCACGGTCAGCCGGGGCACCCGGGCTCGAGCATTGTTCCTGCCGCGTTCGACCGTGCGTGTGGTGTGGGCGGCGGCGGGATGGTGGGCCGGGGTCACGGCGAAGGCCTCCGCGGCCCGGCCGCCGGCGGGCAAGCCCTCGGGGCAGCGCAGCTGAGACCGGCGCGAACGCGCGCGTGAGGGGGCGACCACCGCAAGGTGGTCGCCCCCTTCACACAGGAGCTGCGGGTCTGGCGCTAGTGGCCCTGTTCGTCGCGGCGCCGCTGCCAGCGCTGCTCGATACGGTCCATCATGGAGCGCTTGGTCCGGCCCTGACGGCTGGCCTGCGGACCGCCCGCCGGCTGTTCACCCGGCTTGGGGGCCTTGCGCCAGCCGGTCACGGCGAGTACCGCACAGCCCAGCATGACGAGGAAGCCCACCACGCTGAGCCAGACCTGCTTGGCGACCATTCCAGCCATGAGGAGCGCGATACCCACGAGGAAGCCGGCGACCGCCTGGTACACCCGGCGACGGGTGTACGTGCGCAGCCCGCTTCCCTCAAGCGCTGTCGCGAACTTGGGATCTTCGGCGTACAGCGCTCGCTCCATCTGCTCGAGCATGCGCTGCTCGTGCTCCGAGAGCGGCACGGAGTCCTCCTCATCGTGCAGTCGCCGGGGCGACCCGGGGGGTCCCTTCAGGATAGGCAGGGAATCGCCCCCGTGAAACCCGCCCCTCTACGCCAATTGGCCAACCGGGATCCCGCCATGGACGTCCCGGCCGCTGAGGTCTGCATTCCCCAGAGGCCGACCCGTCATGCCGGGCGGTCTCCCTCGATCATACGGCGCTGCGCGTCCGATCGGGGGGCCTGTGGCGTACTCCATGTGCAGCCAAGTACCTGATCAGCGGCGCGCCCCCAGGAGCCGGCTCACGCCTCGACGGTCCCCCGCGTCTCCCCGAGCACATGGAGCTGTGTGGCAACGGAGTGGAACGCGGGCAGCTCGGCCGCCGCCTCCTCCAGCTTCAGCAGCGCCTCCATGGCGCCGGGTTCGGTGTCCACCAGGACGCCGGGCACCAGGTCGGCGAAGACCCGGACGCCGTGCACGGAGCCGACGCGCAGGCCCGCTCCCTCGACCAGCGCGGTGAGCTGCTCGACGGTGAAGCGGTGCGGCATGGGATCGCCGGCGCCCCAGCGGCCGTTCGGGTCCTCCAGGGCCTGCTTGGCCTCCTTGAAGTGCCCGGCGAGGGCGCGGGCGAGGACGGCGCCGCCGAGACCGGCCGCGAGCAGGCTGAGGACGCCCTCGGGGCGCAGGGCGGCCACGGCGTTGCGCACGCCCTCGGCCGGGTCGTCCACGTACTCCAGGACGCCGTGGCACAGCACCGCGTCGTAGCCGCCGCGCTCCACCACGTCCAGCAGGCCGTGAGCGTCGCCCTGGACGCCCTGGACCCGGTCGGCGACGCCGGCCTCGGCGGCGCGGCGCTCCAGCGCGAACAGGGCGTTCGGGCTGGGGTCGACGACGGTGACGCGGTGGCCGAGGCGGGCGACCTGCACGGCGAATCTGCCGCTGCCGCCGCCGGCGTCGAGGACGTCCAGCGCCTCCCGGCCCGTGGCCTTGACCTGGCGGTCGAGGGCGTCCTTGAGGACCTCCCAGACCACGGCGGTACGGAGAGAGGCGCGGGGTCGCATCGGGTCCGACACGGCTGTTGACTCCTCGGCGCGGCACCGCCTCTGATGCGGCGGAGCGATCGGGGTGCCGACCGGCCCGGAGTACCGGAGCGGGACGGCTTCAGGCGTGTCCCACCCTATTGCCTCCGGTGCCGGTCCCGGTCACCGTGGTGCCGTCACCCCGCGTCCGGAAAGCCGTGGCCCGGGGCCTGTCCCTCCTCGTGGTCGATGTCCTGGCGGGGCTGCGGAAGGACCGGCTGGAGGACCAGCATCCGCTCGACGAGGCGCAGGAACATCGCCACGTCACGTATCAGGTCGTCGGCGTCCCGGCGACTCGCCGCGCCCTGGATGCCCGCCTCGGCCCGGGCGCGGCGCCGGGCCCCCGAGGCGAAGAGCGCGCTCCATTCGGAGAGCTCGGGCGCGATCTCGGGGAGCACTTCCCAGGCGCTCCGGATACGCGCCCGGCGTCGGGAGGTGGGTTCGGGGCGTCCCCGCGCGGCGAGGACGGCGGCGGCGGTGCGCAGGGCGGCGAGGTGGGCCGTCGCATAGCGCTCGTTGGGGGTCTCCAGGACGGCGGCCTCGTCGAGTCCGGCACGGGCCTGGGCGAGCAGGTCGAGGGCGGCGGGTGGGGCCGTGGCCCGGCGCAGCACGGGATGCACATCGCTCGCCGGGCCGGTCAGTGAGGGGGCAGGGCCGGTGGCGCGGCGCCGGCGGGCGGCGGCTGCGTGGTAGCTGGCCATGACGATCCTCCTGTCGTCGTGTGACGGCAATGGGTGCCGTATGTGCCCATCGTGAGGTATGGCACTGACAATCCGATCTGACCTGCACTTTTGCTTCGATCGACAGTTCGGGCTAGTTTTTGCACTGACCAGTCAGTTCAAAACCAGGGGGTGGGGGAACCGTGGCCGGAGTCGGCGTCACGGCCCGGGGCCTCGGTCTCGAAGGGCCCCGCGGATGGGCGTTCCGCGGGGTCTCCTTCGAGGCGGAGCCGGGCGCGCTGATCGCGGTGGAGGGGCCGTCCGGATCCGGGCGCACCTGTCTGCTGCTCGCGCTCACCGGACGGATGAAGCCCACCGAGGGCACCGCCACCGTGGACGGGGCCGCGCTGCCGAAGCAGCTCTCGGCGGTACGGCGGCTCAGCGCGGTCGCCCATGTCCCGGGCGTCACCGATCTCGACCCGGCGCTCACGGTCGCCGAGCATCTGCACGAGCGGGCGCTGCTCCAGCGCCGATACGGCGGCTCGCTGCGCGGGCTGCTGCGCCCGCGCGCGGAGCGGGTCGCCCAGACCCGGCTGCGGATCGAGCGTGCCCTGGCCGCCGCCGGGCTCGACCGGGAGGCCCTGCCGAAAGGGTCCCGGACGGCCGTACGCGATCTGGAGCGGGTGGAGGCGCTGCGGCTGTCCGTGGCGCTGGCGCTGATCGGTGAGCCGGGGCTGCTCGGCATCGACGACACCGACCTCAAGCTCTCCGACGCCGAACGGGCCGAGGTCTGGGCGCTGCTCAGGTCGCTCGCGCAGGCCGGGACGACGGTGGTCGCGGTGTGCAGCCAGGCCCCCGAGGACACCGTCGCGGTGTCCACCGCCCCCCGGGACGAGACGGAGGAGGTGCCCGCCGATGCGCTCGCCGAAGCTGGCCGCGCTTGAGATCCGGCGCTTCGGGCGCGGAAAACTGCCGCGTGCCGCCCTGGTCGCGCTGCTCGTGCTGCCCCTGCTGTACGGCGCCCTGTACCTGTGGTCCTTCTGGGACCCCTACGGCCGTCTGGACCGGATCCCGGTGGCACTGGTCAACGACGACCGGGGTGCGAAGGCCGACGGGAAGAAGATCACGGCCGGTGACGACATCGTGCGGGGGCTGCGCGAGAGCGAGGTCTTCGACTGGCACGAGGTGAGCGCCGAGGAGGCACGCGCGGGCGTGGAGGACGGCAGGTACTACCTGTCGCTGACCATGCCGGCCGACTTCAGCGGGCGGATCGCGTCCGGTTCGGGCGACTCCCCGGAGACCGGCGCTCTTCAGGTGCGCACCAACGACGCCAACAACTACATCGTCGGCCAGATCTCCCGGACGGTTTTCGGCGAGGTGCGCGACGCCGCGTCGACCAAGGCCTCGCGGTCCTTCCTGGACCGGATCTTCATCTCCTTCTCCGACATCCACGGCGCCACGGTGAAGGCCGCCGAGGGCGCCGACAAGCTGGAGACCGGCATCGGGAAGGCCGAGAAGGGCTCGCGCGACCTCGCCGACGGGCTGAAGGACGCCAAGAGCGGCAGCGGCAAGCTGGCCAAGGGACTGAAGAAGCTCGACAAGGGCGCGGGCGACCTGGAGGACGGCTCGAAGAAGGTCGCCGAGGGCACGCAGACGCTCGCCGACAAGGTCAACGCGGCCGCCGGGAAGGTGGGCCCGTTCCTGAAGGACAACGAGAAGAGCATCGGCGACACGGCCCAGCTGGTCGCCGACGCGTCCGGCGCGATCCGCGACAACCTCGACGCCCTGGTGAAGCGCGCGCCGACCGCGGCCGAGCAGGCCCACCAGGCCGCCGACGACCTGGCGGGCGTCCACAAGGCGCGCTGCGAGGACGCCGTACTGCCCGACACCGCCTGCGCGGACCTGAAGACCGCCAGGGACGCCGCCGCGGACGTGGCCGGCGTCGCCGACGACGTCAACACGCTGATCAGCGACCAGGACGGCAACCTGGACAAACTCGACAAGCACCTGGCCACCCTGGAGAAGCAGGCCCAGGCGCTCGCCGACCGGGCCCCCGGGCTCTCCGAGGACCTCGACGACGCCGTCACCAAGATCAACGACCTGAACGAGGGCGCCGCGAAGGTCGCCGCAGGTGCCGACAAACTCCACACGGGGCTCGGCACCGCCAGGACCGGGGCCACCGACCTGGACGAGGGCGTCGGCGATCTCAAGACCGGCGCGGGGGACCTCAAGGCGGGCCTGTACAAACTCGTCGACGGCTCCGGGGACCTCTCGGACGGGCTGCACGACGGCGCCGGGCAGATCCCCGACTACGACAAGCGGGACCGCGACGAGCGCACCGAGGTGATGTCGGACCCGGTCCGGCTCGTCTCCGAGGACCTGCACAAGGCGCCCAACTACGGCACCGGGTTCGCCCCGTACTTCATCCCGCTGTCCCTGTGGGTGGGCGCGATGGTGGCGTACATGCTGATCGCGCCGATGAACCGGCGCGCGCTCGCGGCGGGCGCCTCCGCCTGGCGGATCGCGCTGGCGGGCTGGCTGCCGGTGGTGGTGATCGGGGTGGCCCAGACGGTGGCCCTGATGTCGGTGCTGCACTGGGCGGTCGGGCTGCAGATGGCGCGCGCGGCCGGGACGGTGGGGTTCCTGTTCCTGGTCACGGCGTGCTTCGCGGCCCTCGTGCAGTGGCTGAACGCCCGGTTCGGGGCGGCGGGCCGGATCCTCGTCCTCGCCCTGCTGATGCTCCAGCTGACCTCCGCGGGCGGCACCTACCCCGTGCAGACCAGTCCGGGCTTCTTCAACGCCCTGCACCCCTTCCTGCCGATGAGCTACGTCGTCGAGGCCCTCAGGCGGCTCATCACGGGCGGCGGACTGGGACCGGTCTGGCACGCGTGCGTGGTGCTCGTCGCCTTCACCGCGGGCGCCCTCGCGCTGACCGCCCTGTCGGCCCGCCGCCGCCAGGTGTGGACGCTCGACCGGCTGCACCCGGAGCTGACCCTGTGACCGCACACGGGACAATCATGGCCATGGAACGCAGCAGCGCCGCGTCGGGCGGCAGCACCCGCCGTGAGGCCACCCGGCAAAAGCTCTACGAGGCCGCCGTCACGCTCATCGCCGAGCAGGGCTTCTCCGCCACCACGGTGGACGAGATCGCCGAGCGGGCAGGGGTCGCGAAGGGCACGGTCTACTACAACTTCGCGAGCAAGTCCGTCCTCTTCGAGGAGCTGCTGCGGCACGGCGTCGGCCTGCTCACCGCCTCCCTGAAGGAGGCGGCCGAGGGCACGGCCCGCGACGGCGGCAGCAAGGTGGACGCCCTGGACGCGATGATCCGCGCCGGCCTCGGCTTCATCGCCGCCTACCCGGCCTTCACCCAGCTGTACGTGGCCGAGCTGTGGCGCACCAACCGGGCCTGGCAGTCCACGCTCATGGTGGTCCGGCAGGACGTCGTCGCCGTGGTGGAGGGCGTGCTGCGCGACGGGGTGGCCAACGGCGAGTTCACCGACGAGATCGACATCCCGCTGACCGCGGCCGCCTTGGTCGGCATGGTCCTGGTGGCCGCCCTGGACTGGCAGTCCTTCCAGCCGGAGCGCTCCCTGGACGACGTGCACGCGGCCCTGTCCCGGCTGCTCCAGGGACGGGTCAGCGGCCGGGGCTAGCACGCATGCGGAAAGCGCCGGTCCGCCGTGGCAGCGTCCCCCGCGTGCCACTGCGAACCGGCGCTTCCGCCGCACTCCCCCCGTTCCCCCGTCGGCCCCCGTCCGGTCGTTCCCCCGGGTTCCCCGTGTCTCGCTTCCGCCGACGCGCGGGCCGGCGGAAGGAGCGGATCCAGGGCCGCTCCGTTCCGGCGCCCCGTGTCGCCGGTGCCGGAGCCGGTCCCCTTCTCCGTGCTTCCACTCTCTCGTTCCCGCAGGTCGCGGCCCATCCGCGCGCGTACTCATCTCGCCCCGTAGGTACGCGTACTCAGCCCTGTGTGCGCGGGCCCACACCGGGCTGCCGCCCACTGGTTACGATCGCCTCCGTGGAGGTACTCCCTCTGGTCTTCACCAGCGGCTGGGCCAGCGGCATCAACGCGTACGCGGTGGTGCTGCTCCTCGGCCTGTTCGGCGCGACGGGGGTGAGCGACGAGGTCCCCGAATCCCTCCAGCGGCCCGAGGTGCTGATCGCGGCGGGCGCGCTGTTCCTGTGCGAGGCGGTCGCCGACAAGATCCCGTACGTCGACTCGGCGTGGGACTCGGTGCACACCCTGATCCGGCCGGCCGCCGGCGCCTGGGTGGGCGCGCTGCTCGCCGGGCAGAGCGGCTCGCTGCCGGACGTGGCGGCGGGCCTGGTGGGCGGCTCCTCGGCGCTGGCCAGCCATGCGGTCAAGGCCGGGACGCGGATGGCGGTCAACACCTCCCCGGAGCCGTTCAGCAACGTGATCGTGAGCCTCGCCGAGGATCTCGGGGTCGCCGGGATCGTCACCTTCGCGATGTTCAACCCGGAGGCGGCCGCGGTCATCGCGGGTGTCCTGCTGCTCACCGGCCTCACCGTGCTGTTCTTCCTCGCCTCGCGGATCCGGCGGTTCCTGCGGCGCAGGGCCCAGCGGCGGGAGGAGAGACGGCTGGCGGCCGGGACCGGGCCGCCTCCGCCGCCGTGACTGTCAGTGGTGGCCGATAAAGTCCCTGGCATGGCACGGATTGCGGTGATCGGCGCCGGGACGGGCGCGATGGCGGCCGCCGCCCGGCTGGCCGTCGCGGGCCACCGGGTGGCGGTGTACGAGCGTACGGAGACCTACGGCGGTGCGGTGCGCCGCTTCGAGCGGGACGGCTTCTCCTTCGACACCGGCCCCGGTCTGCTGACCCTGCCCGCCGTCTGGCGCGATCTGTTCGTCAAGACCGGCAAGGAGCCCTTGGAGGACCGCGTCGAGCTGGTCCAGGTCGATCCGTCCTCGCGCCATGTCTTCGCGGACGGCACCGAGGTGTCCCTGCCGAACGCGTCGCGCGCGGGAGTGGTCGCGGCCCTGGACGAGGCGCTCGGCGCGGGCGCGGGCGCACGCTGGGGCGACTTCCTGGTGCGGGCCCGCGAGGCCTGGGACCGCAGCCGCAGACCGCTCCTGGAGGAGCCCTTGTGGCCCAACTGGGAGGTGCTGGCCGGGCGCGAGCCCTATCCGGCGGTCCCGCACAAGCGTCTGCTGCGCACCCGCCGGGCCGCGACCCTCGCCGAGGTCGGCGCCTGGGAACTGCGCGACCCCCGGCTCACCGCCCTGCTGGAGAGCCACGCGCTCGGGTACGGCCTGCATCCGGAGGCCGCCCCGGCGAGCGCGGCCGTACTGCCGTACATGGAGCACGCCTTCGGCACCTGGTACGTCCTCGGCGGTGCCCGGGAGCTGGCGCGTGCGGTGTACGAGCGGTGCCTGGCCCGGAAGGTCGAGTTTCACTTCGGCGCCGAGGTGACCGGGGTCCTGGAGAAGGACGGCCGGGCGGCGGGGCTCGAACTCGCGGACGGGACAGCGGTACAGGCGGACTTCGTGGTCGGCACCCGGCCCTGGGGCCTGACCGGTCATCAGCTGTACGGGGCGGCGGACGTCGGACCCCGGCCGGAGGGGGCCGCGCACGGCCGGGTCGTGGTCTGCCTGGCCCTGCGCGGTGCGCGCGAGGCGGGCGCCGCGCACCGGACGGTGGTGCACGCTCCGGACCGCAGGGCCGAGTTGGACGCCCTGGGTCGCGGTGAGCCGCCCGCCGGGCCGACGGTCCGCGTCGACCGCCCGGCGGACCCCGCCCTGCGGCCCGACAAGGAGCACGAGTCGGTGGTCCTCACGGCGACGGTGCCGTCACGGACGGTGTACGACTGGGCCGCTCCCGGCGCCGCCGACTCCTTCGCGGACCGGATGGCCGAGGCCGCCGAGCGGGCGGTGCCGGGGCTGCGGGAGCGGACGCTGTGGCGCGAGGTCCGTACCCCGGTGCACACCGAGGCGGAGACGGGCGTCGAGGGCGGCGGGGTGCCCGCGCCCGCGCTGGCCGCGGCGGAGGGGCGCTTCCTGTATCCGCCCAACAGCACCCGCATGGCGGGCCTGTTCGGTGTCGGCGGCTGGTCGCACCCCGGCGGGGGCCTGGCGCACGCGGGCATGTCGGGCGCGCTGGTCGCCGGACTGATCGTGGAGGGACCGGACTTCCGGGGCTCTCAGTGACGGGCACTCAGTGCCGCGCTCAGTGACGGGCTCTCAGTGACGGAAGCGACCGCCGGAAGTGACGTGAGCGGCCGCTAGAAGCGGTACTGCTCGTCGTACCCGCCGCCCTGCTGCCCCTGGCCGCCCTGGTACGGGTACGGCTGCTCCGGCGGGAGTTCGCCGCCGTAGGGGTCGTCGGTGCTGCGCTGCTGCGGGACCCACACCCCGCCGGGCGGGGTGCCCTCGCCGGTGTAGGTGCCGGTGACGTACTGGTCCTGGGCGTAGCCCTGCTGCCCGTACTGCTGGCCGTAGCCCGCGTCGTACGAGCCGCCGCCGTAGGTCTGGGTGCCGATGTACGGGTCGGAGTAGGCGGCGTACTGCTGCTGACCGGTGGTGTCGTAGCCGTACTGCTGCTGGTCGTAGCCGGTGTAGCCGTAGTTCTGGTCGGCCGCGGTGGCGTACTGGTCCTGGGGCTGCGCCGCCGCGTAGGAATGGTCCTGCTGAGCGCCGTAGACGCCGTAGGAGCCGGTGTCGTCCGGCAGGGGCTGCGGCTCGTAGATCGCGGTGGTCTCGGCGGCCGAGGGCCCCGCCGGGCGCGAGGGCGTGAAGACGTCGTCGCGGTCGTAGTCGTCGTGACCGGAGCCGTCGCGGCCGTAGCCGCTGTCGTCGCCGTAGTGGCCCTCGCCGGCTTCGAGGCCGGAGACCTCCAGGGTCGGGTCCTGGTGCTCCGGCTCACCGCGGCGGCGCTTGGACCCGGCCAGCGCCGGAGCGTTCACCGCCCAGCCGGAGGCGAAGCCGCGGCGGAACGACAGCGTGACGTAGGTCTGGCCGACCGCGAAGGCGGCGGCACCCAGCCCGATGACGATCACCGACGGGATCAGCACCCCGAGCACCACGCCCAGGAAGCCGACGAAGGCGAGCAGCCGCCAGCGCAGCCGTGCCTTGTACTGCAGCAGCACCTCACCGAGCAGCCACAGCGCGACGATGCCGAACGCGATGTAGAGGACCGTCCAGCCCATGTACGCCCCTCTCCCAGTGGCCGTTACGCAGTGTGTCCTACAGCGACGCGGCCGGTCTAGGCCTGCGGAGGATGGTGCAGGCCCAGGTTCTCGTAGATCTCCAGGGTCGCCGTGGAGTTGTTCAGCGTGATGAAGTGCAGACCCGGCACTCCCTCGGCCAGCAGCCGTGCGCAGAACTCCGTGGCGAAGTCGATGCCAATGGAGCGTACAGCGGCCGGATCGTCTTTGGCTGTGAGGATCCGCTCTTTCAGGGCCGCCGGGAAGGCCGCGTTGGTGAGGGACGGGATCCGGTCCAGCGTCTTCACGCTGGCGATCGGCATGATCTCGGGGATGATCGGGGTCGGGCAGCCGGCCGCGTCGACCCGGTCACGCAGCCGCAGATAGTCCTCCGGATCGAAGAACATCTGGGTGATCGCGTAGTCCGCGCCGGCCCGGCACTTGTCGACGAAGTGCCGCACGTCCGCCTCCCACTCCGCGGAGCGCGGGTGCATCGCCGGGAAGGCCGCGACGCCCACGCAGAAGTCGCCGGACGCCTTGATCAGTTCGACGAGTTCGGCGGCGTAGGTCAGGCCCTGCGGGTGCGGGACCCAGTCGCCCATCGGGTCGCCGGGCGGGTCGCCGCGCAGCGCGAGCATGTTGCGGATCCCGGCGTCGGCGTACTGCCCGATGATGTTGCGCAGGTCGGCCACCGAGTGGTCGACCGCGGTGAGGTGGGCGATCGGGGTGAGCGTGGTGGTGGAGGCGATGGCCTCGGTGGCCTTGACCGTGCCGGCGCGGGTGGTGCCGCCCGCGCCGTAGGTCACGGAGACGAAGTCGGGCGCCACGGCCTCGACCCGGCGCAGCGCGTTCCACAGGTTCCGCTCGCCCTTCGGGGTCTTGGGGGCGTAGAACTCGAACGAGTACGTCGTCTTGCCGGTCGCGAGCATCTCGCGCACGGTACGAGCGTGGTCCGACCTGGTGGATGCGGTGCCGAGGGCCATACCCGCAGGTTAGTCAGGGGGCGACGGTCGCCCAACCGGATGCCGGATATTTGCCCGAATTGTCGGGTTGTTGTCCAGTCCGTGGACATACGGCGGGCCAGGAGGAGCCGTCAGCCCTGCCGCAGCCGCTTGGCGAACTCCGCCGCCGCGGCGCCGGGGTCGTCCGCTTCCGTGATCGCCCGTACGACGACGACCCGGCGGGCGCCCGCTTCGAGCACCTCGTCGAGGTTGCCCAGGTCGATGCCGCCGATGGCGAACCAGGGGCGGTCGGTGCCCAGGGCGGCGGTCTGCCGGACCAGCTCCAGGCCGGGGGCGTGGCGGCCGGGCTTGGTCGGCGTGGGCCAGCAGGGGCCGGTGCAGAAGTAGTCCACGCCCTCCTGGACCGCGGCCGCCTCGGCCTCGGACCGCGCGTGCGTGGAGCGGCCGATGAGGACGTCGTCGCCGAGGATCGCGCGGGCGGCAGGGACCGGCAGGTCGCCCTGGCCGAGGTGGAGGACGTCCGCCCCGGCGGCATGGGCGACGTCCGCACGGTCGTTGACCGCGAGGAGCTTGCCGTGGCGCGCGCAGGCGTCGGCGAGGACCGCCAGGTGCTCCAGCTCCTCGGCGGCCTCCATGCCCTTGTCGCGCAGCTGCACGATGTCGACACCGCCGGCGAGGGCCGCGTCCAGGAACTCGGCGAGGTCGCCCTGGCGCTTGCGGGCGTCCGTGCAGAGGTACAGCCGGGCGTCGCCGAAGCGGTCGCGTGCGGTGGCGGGCATAGGTGTTCCCCCGTGATCGGTGGTGTACGGGCCCCGGGCACCCCGCGGCCCGTACACCGGGACTGTTGATCGGTTCAGACGGCGAGCGCCTGGGCGCGGCGCTTCACCTCCATGCCGCGATTCTCGCTCAGGGCCTGTGCGGGGGTGCCGGGCAGGCTCTCGTCGGGCGTGAAGAGCCACTCCAGCATCTCTTCGTCGGTGAAGCCGTCGTCCCGGAGCAGCGTCAAGGTCCCGGCCAGGCCCTTGACGACCTTCTGCTCGGCCCCGTCGATGAAGGCGGCGGGGACGTGCAGCGCGCGGTTCTCACCACGGCGTACGGCGATGAGCTGGCCGTCCTTGACCAGCTGCCGCACACGCGTCACCTCGACACCGAGCTGTTCGGCGATGTCGGGGAGGGTGAGCCAGGCGGGGACGAGAGCATCGATCTTTGCGTCAATCTCGGTCACGGAACCAAGCCTGCCATCCCGCACTGACAACAGGAAGCCAGGGCGCTCCGGGCTAGGCCGTGGCCTTCTTCAGGGGCCTGGCCGGGTCCTCCAGCAGGGCCGGGTCCATGCGGGTGCCCGATTCGATCAGGCGCCGCCCCTGGGCCAGGTCCCGGGGCCGGCCCACCGCGAGCAGGGCGATCAGGCGGCCCTCGCGGAGCCAGCAGACCGTCCAGGCGGGGCCGGCCGGGTCGCCGCGCCACACCGTGGTGTCGGCCGAGGCGTGGTGGCCGGCGTACTGGACGAAGCGGCCGAACTGCTCGGACCAGAAGTACGGGACCGGGTCGTAGACCAGCGGGGCCTCGCCGACGATGTCCGCGGCGACCGTGCGCGGGCCCTGCAGGGCGTTGTCCCAGTGGTGGACCAGGAGGCGCTCGCCGTAGCGGGCGGAGGGGAAGGAGGCGCAGTCGCCGACCGCGTACACGTCGGGCACCCCGGTGCGCAGGTGGTCGTCGGCCACGACCTCGCCGTGCGCGCCGAGCTCGACGCCGGAACCGGCCAGCCAGGCGGTGGCGGGGCGGGCGCCGATGCCGACGACGACGGCGTCCGCCGGCAGCAGCGAGCCGTCGTCGAGGACCACCGCGCCGGGCTCGACGCGCGCCACGCGCGCGTGGGTGCGCAGATCGGCCCCGCTGTCGGCGTACCAGACGGCCATCGGCGCGGCCACCTCGGCGGGCAGCGCGCCCGCGAGCGGCCGGTCCGCGGCCTCCACGACCGTCACCGAACAGCCCGCCTCGCGCGCGGCGGTGGCGAACTCGGCGCCGATCCAGCCCGCGCCGACGACCACGATGTCGTGCTGCCGGGCGAGTACGGGCCGCAGCCGCTCGGCGTCGTCGAGCGTGCGCAGCAGATGGACCCCGGGCACGCCCTCGGCGACCGGCAGCCGGATCGGTTCGGCGCCGGTGGCGATGACCAGGACGTCGTAGGGGACCGGGCCGGCGGCGGTGTCCAGCTCGTGGTCGGCCGGGCGGACGCCGAGGACCTCGCGGCCGAGGTCGAGTGCGATGCCGAGGGCCTCGAAGTCCACGTCGAAGGCGGATCCCTCGGCCTTGCCGAGCAGGACGGCCTTGGACAGCGGGGGCCGGTCGTAGGGCTGATGGGGCTCGGCGCCGATCACCCGCACCGTGCCCGGGAAGCCCTGTTCGCGCAGGGCGACCGCGGTCTGCACGCCGGCCATGCCCGCGCCGACCACCACCACCCGCCGCTGCGACGTCGTCGTCTGCTCGCTCACCTGATCACCATAGACAACTGACAATCTGTCAGTCAGCCGTCGTGCCGCGTGACCTGCTCCACAACGCTGGTCCCCCGGCCCGGCTGGGACTCCCACTCCCAGCTCTCCTCCAGCCGCACCCGCCCGTCGGCCAGCTCCACGACCGTAGACACGCAGTGCCCGGACGAGGTGGTCCCGTCCCGCTTGAGCTGCACGTACCGGAAGTCCAGCCGGTCGCCCTCGCGCGTGCCCACCAGATGCCCGCGGACGACGTCGCCGCCCGCGTACTCGGCCCAGATCTCGCCGTCCTGCTCGTGGTAGGTGAAGCGGGTCCGCGTGCCCACCTGACCTGGGGCCTGGTCGGCGACAGGGGCGAGGACGAGGCCGTCGAGCGAGCGGGACATGGGGCGGGACTCCCTGCAGAGGCGCGGAACGAGCGGTTAGGGTGGCCAACGTACAAGCACTCGCGGGAGCCCGGACGCACCGGGCTGAGAGGGAGGCTGGCGGCCTCCGACCGTACGAACCTGATCCGGGTCATGCCGGCGAAGGGAGGGGCTGGACGCCCATGTCGCCTACGCGTTCGTCAGACGTCCTCGTCCTCGGGGGCGGGATCATCGGCCTGGTCACGGCGTGGCGGGCCGCGCAGCGCGGGTTCGCCACGGCCGTGGTGGACCCCGAGCCGGGCGGCGGCGCCGCCCAGGTGGCGGCCGGCATGCTGGCCGCCGTCACGGAACTGCACTACGGCGAGCAGACGCTGCTCGGCCTCAATCTGGCCTCGGCGCGCCGCTACCCCGCGTTCGCGGCCGAGCTGACCGACCTCACCGGACAGGAGCTCGGCTACCGGCAGTGCGGCACCCTCGCGGTCGCGCTGGACGCCGACGACCGGGCGCATCTGCGGGAACTGCACGCGCTGCAGCGCGAGTCGGGGCTCGACTCGGAGTGGCTGTCCGGGCGGGACTGCCGGCGCCTGGAGCCGATGCTCGCGCCGGGTGTACGCGGCGGGCTGCGGGTGGACGGCGACCACCAGATCGACCCGCGGCGCCTGGCACGGGCGCTGGTGACGGCCTGCGAGCGGGCGGGCGTGGTCTTCCACCGGACGTGGGCGACCCGGCTGACGGTGGTGCGGGGCCGGGCGGCCGGGTGCGTGACGGACGACGGCACCGCGCTCGGCGCCGGGCAGGTGGTCCTGGCGGCCGGCAGCCTCAGCGGGCGCCTCGCGGGTATCCCGGAGGACGTGCTGCCTCCCGTACGGCCGGTGAAGGGGCAGGTGCTGCGGCTGACCGTGCCGAAGCGGCAGGCGCCGTTCCTGAGCCGGACCGTCCGCGCGGTGGTGCGCGGCAGCCAGGTCTACCTGGTGCCGCGGGCCGACGGCGAGCTGGTCGTCGGCGCGACCAGCGAGGAGCTGGGCTGGGACACAACGGTGACCGCGGGAGGCGTGTACGAGCTGCTGCGCGACGCGCACGAGCTGATGCCCGGCATCACCGAGCTGCCGCTCACCGAGACCCGCGCGGGGCTGCGTCCCGGCTCCCCCGACAACGCGCCCCTGCTGGGCCCGACCGAGCTGGACGGCCTGCTGCTGGCGACCGGGCACTACCGCAACGGCGTGCTGCTCACCCCGGTCACCGGGGACGCCCTCGCGCACGCCCTGGCCACCGGTGAACTCACCGACGAGGCCCGTCCCTTCAGTCCGAAGCGGTTCGCACGCACGGAGCAGCCGGTATGAACATCTCGGTCAACGGCGAGCGTCGGCGGATCGAGCCGGGCACGGCTCTCGACACGCTCGTGAAGTCCCTCACCGCGGCGCCCTCCGGAGTGGCCGCCGCGCTCAACGAAACCGTCGTCCCGCGCGCGCAGTGGTCCTCGACGTCCCTCTCCGAGGGGGACCGGGTCGAGGTCCTGACCGCCGTCCAAGGAGGCTGACCCATGGCCGACGATCCCTTTGTCCTCGGCGGTACGTCCTTCGCGTCCCGGCTGATCATGGGCACGGGCGGTGCGCCCTCCCTGGAGGTGCTGGAGCGGGCGCTGGTCGCGTCCGGCACGGAGCTGACCACGGTCGCGATGCGGCGGGTGGACGCCTCGGTGCACGGTTCGGTGCTGTCGGTGCTGGACAGGCTCGGCATCCGGGTGCTGCCGAACACGGCGGGCTGCTTCACGGCCGGGGAGGCGGTGCTGACGGCCCGCCTCGCGCGCGAGGCCCTCGGCACCGATCTGGTCAAGCTGGAGGTCATCGCCGACGAGCGGACCCTGCTGCCGGATCCGATCGAGCTGCTGGACGCGGCGGAGACCCTGGTGGACGACGGTTTCACGGTGCTGCCGTACACCAACGACGACCCGGTGCTGGCGCGGAAGCTGGAGGACGTGGGCTGTGCGGCGATCATGCCGCTGGGGTCGCCGATCGGCTCCGGGCTGGGGATCCGCAACCCGCACAACTTCCAGCTGATCGTGGAGCACGCGCGCGTACCCGTGATCCTGGACGCCGGGGCCGGTACGGCCTCGGATGCGGCGCTGGCGATGGAGCTGGGGTGCGCGGGTGTGATGCTCGCCTCGGCGGTGACGCGGGCGAAGGAGCCGGTCCTGATGGCCGACGCGATGCGTCACGCGGTGGAGGCGGGACGCCTGGCGTACCGGGCGGGCCGGATTCCCAAGCGGCACTTCGCGCAGGCGTCCTCCCCGGAGGCGGGGCGGGCGGCGCTGGATCCGGAGCGGCCGGCGTTCTGAGCGGCCGTGGGTTGCGTCACAGGTCGGCTTCAGTCCCGCCACTGTCCCGGACGGAGAGCCGGGGGTGTCAGTCTCGGCTCGTAGACTCGCCTGCGTGGATACGACCCTTCAGGACCCGCTGGTCGGGCAGGTGCTCGACGGAC
The DNA here is from genome assembly GCF_023544665.1 of Streptomyces sp. YS415. GTDB lineage: Bacteria > Actinomycetota > Actinomycetes > Streptomycetales > Streptomycetaceae > Streptomyces. The sequence continues at coordinate 236,644 of NZ_JAMJFL010000001.1, read as the reverse complement.
GCTATCGCGTCGAGGCGCGGATCGCCGTCGGCGGGATGGCCACGGTCTACCGGGCCGTGGACACCCGGCTCGACCGTGTGCTCGCGCTGAAGGTGATGCACCCCGGGCTCGCCGCCGACGGGACCTTCGTGGAGCGGTTCATCCGCGAGGCCAAGTCGGTCGCCCGGCTCGCGCACCCCAATGTCGTGCAGGTCTTCGACCAGGGCACCGACGGGGCGTACGTCTACCTCGCCATGGAGTACATCGCCGGCTGCACCCTGCGTGACGTGCTGCGCGACCGCGGGGCGCTCCAGCCGCGTGCCGCCCTGGACATCCTGGAGCCGGTCCTCGCCGCGCTCGGCGCCGCGCACCGGGCCGGCTTCGTGCACCGGGACATGAAGCCGGAGAACGTGCTCATCGGGGACGACGGCCGGGTCAAGGTCGCCGACTTCGGGCTGGTGCGGTCCGTGGACACGGTGACCAGCACCACCGGTGCCGTCCTCGGCACCGTCTCCTACCTCGCGCCGGAGCAGATAGAGCAGCCGGGCACCGCCGACGCCCGGGTCGACGTGTACGCGTGCGGTGTCGTGCTGTACGAGATGCTGACCGGCGAGAAGCCGCACGACGGGGAGTCCCCCGCGATCGTGCTCTACAAGCACCTGCACGAGGACGTCCCGCCGCCGTCGGCCACCGTGCCGAATCTGGCGTACGAGCTCGACTCGCTGGTCGCCTCGGCCACCGCGCGCACCCCGGACGTCCGCCCGCACGACGCGGTGGCGCTGCTCTCCGAGGTTCTCGCCGCGCGCGCCATGCTCAGCGAGGCCCAGCTGGACGCGCTGCCCCCGCAGGCCCTGTCCGCCCGGCACGACAGCGCCGAGGACCGTACGAGCGTCATCCCGCGCTCGCTGACGGTGCCGCGCCCGCTGCCGGTCGACGAGGAGGAGGACCGGTTCCACCGCACCAGCCGGCTGGAGTCCGCCGCCCCGCTCCCGCCCGCCCCTGCGGGCCGCCGGGGGTCCCGGCGCGGTCCCCTCGCCCTGGTCGTCGCCGTGCTGCTGGTGCTCGGCGTCGGTGCGGGCGTCTGGTACATCAACTCCGGCCAGTTCACCCGGGTCCCGGCGCTGCTGACCCAGACCGAGGCGAAGGCGAAGGACCGGCTGGGGGATGCCGGTCTGGAGGTCGGCTCGGTCGACCGTGCCTTCAGCGACACCGTCGAGCGCGGCCGTGTCATCAGCACCGACCCTGCCGTCGGCAGCCGGATCCGGCACAACGACGCGGTCGATCTGGTCGTCTCCAAGGGTCCGCAGGTCGTGAAGGTGCCCGACCTGGAGGGCTACCGGCTGGACAAGGCGAAGGAGCTGCTGAAGGACGCGGGTCTGGAGCCGGGCATGGTCACCCGGGAGTTCAGCGAGAGCGTCGCCCGGGGCTCCGTGGTCTCCACCAGCCCCGAGGCCGGCACCGAGCGCCGCTCGGGCTCCGCCGTCGCGCTGGTGCTCAGCAAGGGCCGCCCCGTCGACGTGCCGGACGTCACCGGCGAGAGCCTGGAGGACGCCCGGGCCGAGCTGACGGAGGCGGGCCTGAAGGTGCGGGTCGCCGAGGAGGAGGTCACCTCGTCCGACTACGACAAGGGCGAGGTCGTCGAGCAGACGCCGCAGCCCGACACCCAGGCCGTCGCGGGCGACACCGTGACGCTGACGCTGTCCAAGGGCCCGGAGATGATCGAGGTCCCGGACGTGGTCGGTGACAGCGTCGACGACGCCACAGCCGCGCTGGAGGCCGCGGGCTTCGAGGTCGACGAGGACCGCGGGCTGCTGGGGCTGTTCGGCGACACGGTCGAGAGCCAGTCCGTGGAGGGCGGCGACACCGCTCCCAAGGGCTCGACGATCACCATCGAGATCCGCTGACAGGACGCGCAGATGACCCCTCCGCAGCTCCGCAACCCCGTCGGCGGCCATGTCCCGGTGGCCGGCGGACTGAACTCCGTGGGCCTGGCCTACGCCCGTGACCTCAAGGCGGAGACCGTGCAGGTCTTCGTCGCCAACCCGCGCGGCTGGGCCACGCCCGCCGGCAACCCGCGGCAGGACGAGGCGTTCCGGGCGGCCTGCGCGGAGGGGTCGATCCCGGCGTACGTGCATGCCCCGTACCTGATCAACTTCGGTTCGCACACCGAGGCGACCGCCGAGCGGTCGGTGGAGTCGCTGCGCCACTCGCTGCGGCGCGGGCGGGAGATCGGGGCGCTGGGCGTGGTCGTGCACACGGGCAGCGCGACCGGCGGCCGGGACCGCTCGGTGGCCCTGCGGCAGGTACGGCAGTACCTGCTGCCGCTGCTGGACGAGCTGACCCACGACGACGACCCGTTCCTGCTGCTGGAGTCGACGGCGGGCCAGGGTTCCTCACTGTGCTCGCGCACCTGGGACTTCGGGCCCTACTTCGAGGCGCTGGACGCCCATCCCAAGCTGGGCGTCTGCCTGGACACCTGCCACGTCTTCGCCGCCGGACACGACCTGACCGGCCCGGACGGCATGCACCGGACCCTGGATCTGCTGGTGGACACGGTCGGCGAGGGACGCCTGAAGCTGATCCACGCCAACGACTCCAAGGATGTGGTCGGCGCACACAAGGACCGGCACGCGAACATCGGCTCCGGCCATATCGGCGAGGACCCGTTCCGCGCGCTGATGACCCACCCCGCCACCGCGGGCGTACCGCTGATCATCGAGACGCCCGGCGGCAAGGAGGGGCACGCGGCGGACGTGGAACGCCTGAAGAAACTGCGGGAGAGCGGCGAGCGCTGAACCCTTTCGTTCGGGCCTAGAGCTCCGGCCCGTCCCCCGGCTCCTCCTGGTAGGAGTAGCGCTGTTCCTTCCAGGGGTCGCCGATGTTGTGGTAGCCGCGCTCCTCCCAGAAGCCGCGGCGGTCGGCCGTCATGTACTCCACGCCCCGGACCCATTTCGGGCCCTTCCAGGCGTACAGATGAGGCACCACCAGGCGCAGCGGGAAGCCGTGTTCCGCGGTGAGCAGTTCGCCGTCCTTGTGCGTCGCGAAGATCGCGCGCTCGTCGGCGAAGTCCTCCAGGCGCAGGTTCGAGCTGAAGCCGTACTCGGCCCAGACCATCACATGGGTGACGGTGTCGGCGGGCGGGGCGAGCTCCAGGACGGTCCGGGCCGGGATCCCGCCCCACTCGGCGCCGAGCATGCTGAACTTGGTCACGCAGTGCAGATCGGCGACCACGGTGGTGTACGGCAGGGCCGCGAACTCCTCGTGGGTCCAGCAGCGCTTCTCGCCGTCGGCGGTGGCCCCGAAGACCCTGAACTCCCAGCGCTCGGGGCGGAACTTGGGGACCGGCCCGTAGTGGGTGACCGGCCAGCCGCGCTGCAGGCGCTGCCCCGGCGGGAGCTCCGGCTGTACCGCTCCTCCAGATGCGCTCTCCACCGGCTGACCCATGTATCCATCCTGACAGACCCGAGGCAGTGCACTTGACCAGCCGTACGACAAAGCAGGCAAAGCGGTCAAATTCAAACTAAGCATGCACTTACTTACTAAGTGAAGACTTACTGGACGATCTTCGATACCGGTGCAAGGATGCGGCGCAACCTGCCAGTTCCCCCGTTCTCTTGGAAGGAGCCTCTGCGATGCAGGGCGACCCCGAGGTCATCGAATTCCTCAACGAGCAGCTCACCGGCGAGCTGACGGCGATCAACCAGTACTGGCTGCACTACCGGATCCAGGACAACAAGGGCTGGACCAAGCTCGCCAAGTACACGCGTGAAGAATCCATCGACGAGATGAAGCACGCGGACAAGATCACCGAGCGCATCCTGATGCTGGACGGGCTGCCCAACTACCAGCGGCTGTTCCACGTCCGGGTCGGCCAGACGGTCACCGAGATGTTCCAGGCGGACCGGCAGGTGGAGGTGGAGGCGATCGACCGCCTCAAGCGCGGGATCGAGGTGATGCGCACCAAGGGCGACATCACGTCCGCGAACCTCTTCGAGTCGATCCTCGAGGACGAGGAGCACCACATCGACTACCTGGACACCCAGCTGGAGCTGATCGACAAGCTCGGCGAGGCGCTCTACCTGGCCCAGCAGATCGAGCAGCCGAGCTGAGCTACGCGGCCTCTTCCAGCCGTTCCAGCTCGGCGAGGACCGGTCGGCCCTGGTCGGCCAGCTCACGGCGGGGGCACGCGCCCCGGCCCAGCAGCGCCTGGATCCGGCGTACGCACGAGCCGCAGTCGGTGCCCGCCTTGGAGGCCGACGCTATCTGGCGGGGGGTGCAGGCACCGTCCTCCGCGTGCTTCTTCACCTGCTGCTCGGTGATGCCGAAACAACTGCAGACGTACACGCGGTTCACCTCCCGCCGGGATCGATACGTAGGCCGTCCCGATTCATGGTCGGTGAGGCTAACCTAACCTTACCCGGCGCTTCGGAGCCGCAAAAGTGGTGTGGGGCGCGGATCGAATGTGATCCGCGCCCCACTGTGCTCCTGTGTAACAGCCGAACCGGCTACTGGTCCCTGTACATCTCCGCGACCAGGAAGGCCAGGTCCAGGGACTGGCTGCGGTTCAGGCGGGGGTCGCAGGCCGTCTCGTAGCGCTGGTGCAGGTCGTCGACGAAGATCTCGTCGCCGCCGCCCACGCACTCGGTGACATCGTCACCGGTGAGCTCGACGTGGATGCCGCCCGGGTGGGTGCCCAGCGACTTGTGGACCTCGAAGAAGCCCTTGACCTCGTCGAGCACGTCGTCGAAGCGGCGGGTCTTGTGACCGGAGGCCGCCTCGAAGGTGTTGCCGTGCATCGGGTCGGTCACCCAGGCCACCGTGGCGCCCGAGGCGGTGACCTTCTCGATCAGCTCCGGGAGCTTGTCGCGGACCTTGTCGGCGCCCATGCGGACGATGAAGGTCAGCCGGCCCGGCTCGCGCTCCGGGTCCAGGCGCTCGATGTACTGCAGCGCCTCCTCGGCCGTGGTCGTCGGGCCGAGCTTGATGCCGATCGGGTTGCGGATCCTCGAGGCGAACTCGATGTGCGCGTGGTCCAGCTGCCGGGTGCGCTCACCGATCCACACCATGTGCGCGGAGACGTCGTAGAGCCGGCCGGTGCGGGAGTCCACGCGGGTCAGCGCCGACTCGTAGTCCAGCAGCAGCGCCTCGTGCGAGGAGTAGAACTCGACCGTCTTGAACTCCTCCGGGTCGGCCCCGCAGGCGTGCATGAAGTTCAGCGCCTGGTCGATCTCGCGGGCCAGCTGCTCGTAGCGCTGGCCGGAGGGGGACGACTTCACGAAGTCCTGGTTCCAGGCGTGCACCTGGCGCAGGTCGGCGTAGCCGCCGGTGGTGAAGGCGCGGACCAGGTTGAGCGTGGAGGCGGAGGCGTTGTACATCCGCTTCAGGCGCTCGGGGTCCGGGATCCGGGCGGCCTCGGTGAAGTCGAAGCCGTTGACGGAGTCGCCGCGGTAGGTCGGCAGCGTCAAGCCGTCGCGGGTCTCGGTCGGCTTGGAGCGCGGCTTGGAGTACTGACCGGCGATGCGGCCGACCTTCACGACCGGCACCGAGGCGGCGTACGTCAGCACGGCGCCCATCTGGAGCAGGGTCTTGAGCTTGTTGCGGATCTGGTCGGCGGACACCGCGTCGAACGCCTCGGCGCAGTCGCCGCCCTGGAGGAGGAACGCCTCTCCCTTGGCGACGGCCGCCATCCGGGCGCGCAGCTGGTCGCACTCGCCCGCGAAGACGAGCGGCGGATACGACTCAAGGTCCGCGATCACTGCGCGCAGAGCCTCGGTGTCGGGGTACTCGGGCTGCTGCGCCGCGGGCAGGTCTCGCCAGGTGTTGTCAGCGCTGGCGCTGGTCTTAGCGTTCACGGTCACGACGTCAACACTACGGGGTTGTCCCCGCCGTCCATTCCCTGGCTCACCAAGTGAGACGCCCCGCCGGCCGCCAGGGCCAGCCGCCGATGGGTGCGCCGGAGCATCAGCCGGGCCATGAAGGGGTGCGCGTGGCGGACCACCGACCAGTACAGACGGCCCCGCCGGTTGTGGATGCGGACCACCGAGCCGAGGGTCACCGTGCGGGCCGCCGCGTCCAGCAGGACCGACACCCGGTAGTCCAGATGCCCCGCGTCCTGGCCGAGCAGGACCTCGCGGTCCGTACGGCCGAACACCGGGGTCCTCAGCAGCGTGCCCTCCCAGGCCGCCGGCTCGGTCGGCATGCCCGGGCGCAGGTCCAGGGCGTAGGCGTCGGCGTAGTCGGTGGCGGGGAAGGCGGCGTGCAGCAGGGCGGCCCCGGCGGGAACCTCGACGCTCTCCGGGCGGTCCCAGCTGAGGCGCTGGAGCAGGCGGACGTAGCGGCCCCGGCGCACGGGGCGGGCCACGGATCCGGTGGCGGCCCGCTCGGCGTTGTCGAACAGTTCCTCGATGACCGTGCCGTGCAGCGCGCGCACCGCGAGCAGCCAGCCCAGGCGCTCCCGAGGCGGCAGGGGCTGCTCCAGGACGTGCCGGATACGGCAGCGGCCGGGGCCGAGCGACTCGACGGAGAGCTCGTGGAAGCCCGTGCCGGGCGGGTCGAAGGCGAAGCGGATCCGGCGGCCGGGCTCGTAGGCGGCGACCGAGTAGCGCACCGGGCCGTGTCCGCCGGCGGCGCCGACGGCGAGCGGCCGGTCGAGGCGGAGGGGGGCCCAGGCGGGGCTAGGGAAGAGCGGGTCGTCGGGGCCGGAGAGCCGGTCCAGGAGGGCGCCCACCCGCTCGGCGGGCGCGGCCAGGATGCGGTCGTGAACGTTGCGTACAGTGCCCATCGGAGCACCTCCATACGGTGGCGTATGGTCAACCGTACGGTACCGTACGGTCATGGTGCAACGCCCCCCTCGCAAGACCTCCGGCAAGGCCCGGCTGAGCGCCGACGACTGGGCCGACGCCGCCCTCCTCGCGATGAGTGAGGGCGGGCTCGCCGCGGTCGCGGTGGAACCGCTCGCCACCCGGCTCGGCACCACCAAGGGCAGCTTCTACTGGCACTTCGCCAACCGGGACGCCCTGATCGAGGCGGCGCTGGAACGCTGGGCCGAGACCCAGACCGAGGTGCTCATCACCGAGCTGGAGACGGAGCCCGACCCCGAGCGGCGGCTGCGGCTGCTGTTCGCCGAGGCGATCGGGTCCACCGCGGACGACACGCTGGAGGTCACCCTGCTGGCCACCGCCGACGACCCGCGCGTCGCGGCGGTGCTCGGCCGGGTCACCGAACGCCGGGTCGCCTATGTGGCCCGGCTCTTCACCGAGGCCGGTTTCCCCGAGCCGGAGGCCAGGCGGCGCGGGCTGCTCGCGTACAGCGTCTACCTGGGGCACGCCCAGCTCGCCCACGCCGTCCCGGCCACGCTGCCGGAGGGGGACGGGCTGACGGGTTATCTCGACCGCGCCCTGGATCTGCTGCTGATGCGTTAGGGTCGGGGCATGTTCGCGCACCCGACCCAGAACCAGAACTGGTGGTGGACCGCTTCTCCGGCGGCCCACTGACTGCGCGTACCCACACTTCGCGAAGGCCGCCCGAGGGGCGGCCTTCGGTGTTTTCCGGGGTCCGTTCCTCTCAGCGAGAAGGAAACGGACCCATGCAGCACGGACCCACGCAGCACGCACCCATGCGGCTGCTCGACCTGCTCGACGATCCCCGCCCGTTCGCCCTGCTGCGCCGCCGCACGCCGGGCCACGACGAGAACACCGTGGAAGTCCTCCTCGGCCCGGTCCACTCCTGCGACCGCCTCGCCGACCTGCCCGAGGAGGGCCTCGCGCTCGTGCCCTTCCGCCAGATCCGCGAGCGGGGCTTCGACGTCCGGGACGACGGCACGCCCCTGACGGTGCTGGTCCCCGAGGAGACCCACGCAATCCCCCTCGCCCGGGCACTGGACCAGCTCCCCGCCCACGACGTGGACGTCCGGGGCGGCCGCTTCGACGTCGGCGACGAGGAGTACGCCGAGATCGTCGGGCGCGTGCTGCGGGAGGAGATCGGGCGGGGCGAGGGCGCGAACTTCGTGATCCGGCGGACCTACGAGGGCGAGATCCCCGGGTTCGGCAGAGCCGACGCCCTCGCGCTGTTCCGGCGGCTGCTGGAGGGCGAGCGGGGCGCGTACTGGACGTTCGTCGTGCACACCGGGGAGCGCACCCTGGTCGGCGCGAGCCCCGAGGTGCATGTGCGGATGTCCGGCGGCACCGTCGTGATGAACCCGATCAGCGGGACGTACCGCTATCCCGCCGAGGGGCCGACCCCGGGGCATCTGCTGGACTTCCTCGCCGACGGCAAGGAGATCGAGGAGCTGTCGATGGTCGTCGACGAGGAGCTCAAGATGATGTGCACCGTCGGGGACATGGGCGGGGTGGTGATCGGGCCCCGGCTGAAGGAGATGGCCCATCTGGCGCACACCGAGTACGAGTTGCGCGGGAAGTCCTCGCTGGACGTGCGGGAGGTGCTGAAGGAGACCATGTTCGCGGCCACCGTCACCGGCTCCCCGGTGCAGAACGCCTGCCGGGTCATCGAGCGCCACGAGGTCGGCGGGCGCGGCTACTACGCGGGGGCCCTGGCGCTGCTCGGCCGGGACTCCGGTGGCGCGCAGACCCTCGACTCCCCCATCCTCATCCGCACCGCGGACATCGACGCCGACGGGCGGCTGCGGGTTCCGGTCGGCGCGACCCTCGTGCGGGGCTCCGACGCAGAGAGCGAGGTCGCCGAGACCCACGCCAAGGCGGCGGGCGTGCTGGCCGCCCTCGGGGTGCGCCCGTCCCGGCCCCGCACGGACGGCACCCGCCCCAAGCTGACCGACGACCCCCGCGTGCGTGCCGCCCTCGACGGGCGCCGGGCCTCGCTCGCCCCGTTCTGGCTGCGGATGCAGGAGCGGGCCGCGGAGCTCACCGGGCACGCCCTGGTCGTCGACGGCGAGGACACCTTCACGGCGATGCTCGCGCACGTGCTGCGCTCCAGCGGGCTCGACGTCACCGTCCGGCGCTACGACGAGCCGGGCCTGGCGGAAGCCGCCCGCGCGCACGAGGGGCCGGTCGTGCTCGGCCCCGGTCCCGGTGACCCGTCCGACACCGCCGACCCCAAGATGCGCTTCCTGCGGGCCCTGACCGCCGAGGTGCTCCGCGGCCACCGGCACGGCGTCCTCGGCGTCTGCCTCGGGCACGAGCTGATCGCGGCCGAGCTGGGGCTCGAGATCGTCCGGAAGGAGGTCCCGTACCAGGGGGCGCAGACGTCGGTCGAGCTGTTCGGGCGGCCCGAGACCGTCGGGTTCTACAACAGCTTCGTGGCCCGCTGCGACGACGAGGCAGCCGGTGAACTGGCCGCCCACGGTGTCGAGATCAGCCGGAGCGCGTCCTGCGAGGTGCACGCGCTGCGCGGGCCCGGTTTCGCCGGGGTGCAGTTCCACCCCGAGTCGGTGCTGACGCTGAACGGCGCCTCGATCGTGCGGGAGCTGGTCGGTCAGCTGCGCGGCACCAGCACGTTCTTCGAGCGGCGGCCCTCCGTGTAGTCCAGGACGTTCTGCACCGTGGCGTCGACGATCTGGCCGACGGCGTCCACGGTGTAGTACGCCTGGTGCGAGGTGACCAGGACGTTCGGGAAGGTGACCAGCCGGGCCAGGACGTCGTCCTCGATCGCCTGCAGGGACTTGTCGAGGAAGAACAGGCCCGCCTCCGCCTCGTACACATCGAGGCCGACGCCGGTGAAGCGGCCCTCGCGCAGCTCCGCGACGAGGGCCGCGGTGTCGATCAGGCCGCCGCGGCTGGAATTCACCAGGATCGCGTCGTCCCGCATCGCCTTCAGGGCGGGCCCGTCGATCAGGTGCTGGGTCTCGGGCATCAGCGGCACGTGCAGGCTGACCAGATCGGAGTCGGCGAGCAGCTGGTCCTTGGGGACGTAGCGCATGCCGAGCTCCATGCAGGCCGGGTTCTCGGCGACGTCCCAGCCGAGCAGCCGCATGCCGAAGCCGTGGGCGATGCGGGCGAACGCCTCGCCGATCTTGCCGGTGCCGAGGACGCCGGCGGTGCGGCCGTGCATGTCGCGGCCCATCAGCCCGTCGAGCCGGAAGTCGAAGTCCCGGGTGCGGGTGGAGGCGCGCACGATACGGCGGTTGACGGCCATGGCGAGCGCCCAGGCGAACTCGGCGACCGCGTACGGCGAGTAGTACGACACCCGGGCGACCGTCATGCCGAGCCGCTCGGCGACGTCCAGGTCGATGTTGTTGAACCCGGTGGAGCGCTGGGCGACCATCCGCGTGCCGCCCGCCGCCAGGAGCTCCAGGACGCGCGCGCCGAGGTCGGCGTTGACGCTGGTGGAGATCGCCTCGTAGCCGGCCGCGATCGGAGCGGTGTCCTCGTTGAGGAAGACGTCCAGACAGCGCACCTCGTGGTGACCGGCGAAGGCGCGCTCGATCAGGGGCTTCTCGTCCGCCTGGACGCCGAAGGCGAGGATCTCCACGACAGGCTCCCGGATCATAGGGTTATGGGCCGAATATACGGCCCATAACCCTCGGCTGCCCGGTCAGCCGAAGAAGACCCCGACCTCCTCGTAGAGTGCCGGATCGACCGTCTTCAGCTTCGCCGTGGCGTCCGCGATCGGGACGCGGACGATGTCCGTGCCGCGCAGGGCGACCATCTTGCCGAAGTCGCCGTCGCGGACCGCCTCGATGGCGTGCAGTCCGAAGCGGGTGGCGAGCCAGCGGTCGAAGGCGCTGGGGGTGCCGCCGCGCTGGACGTGCCCGAGGACGGTGGTGCGGGCCTCCTTGCCGGTGCGCCTCTCGATCTCCTTGGCCAGCCACTCGCCGACGCCGGAGAGCCGGACGTGCCCGAAGGAGTCCAGCGACCCGTCCTTGAGCACCATCTCGCCGTCCTTGGGCATGGCGCCCTCGGCGACGACCACGATGGGGGCGTACGACGCCTTGAAGCGGGAGGTCACCCAGGCGCACACCTTCTCGATGTCGAAGCGCTGCTCGGGGATGAGGATGACGTTGGCGCCGCCCGCGAGGCCGGAGTGGATGGCGATCCACCCGGCGTGACGGCCCATCACCTCCACGACGAGGACCCGCATATGGGACTCGGCGGTGGTGTGCAGGCGGTCGATGGCCTCGGTCGCGATGCCGACGGCGGTGTCGAAGCCGAAGGTGTAGTCGGTGGCGGACAGGTCGTTGTCGATGGTCTTCGGGACGCCGACACAGGGCACGCCGTACTCGTCCGACAGCTGCGCGGCCACCCCGAGGGTGTCCTCGCCGCCGATCGTGATGAGCGCGTCGACCTCCTGCTTGGCCAGGTTCTCCTTGATCCGCCGGATGCCGTCCTCGTGCTGGAGGGGGTTGGTGCGCGAGGATCCGAGGATCGTGCCGCCGCGGGGCAGGATGCCGCGTACGGCGGGGATGTCGAGACGGACGCTGTCGCCGTCGAGCGGACCGCGCCAGCCGTCCCGGAAGCCGGTGAAGTCGTAGCCGTACTCCTGTACGCCCTTGCGGACGATGGCCCGGATGACGGCGTTGAGACCGGGGCAGTCGCCGCCTCCGGTCAGTACTCCGACCCGCATGGAAATGTCCCTTCGCCGCGGTTGCCTGGAAAGGCCACGCTAATAGTGATCCAGGTCACTCAGGGATGGGTCGGAGCCGCAATTCCGGTGAAACAGCAGGAGGTTCGTTTACGCGTCGTCAAGTCCGCGCTCGATGGCGTACCGAACGAGTTCCACGCGATTGTGCAACTGGAGCTTGCCGAGGGTGTTCTGGACGTGGTTCTGCACGGTCCGGTGGGAGATCACGAGCCGCTCGGCGATCTGCTTGTAGCTCAGGCCCTTGGCGACCAGCCGCAGCACCTCGGTCTCGCGGTCGGTGAGCTGCGGGGCACCCGGCCGGCCGGTGTCGCGGTCGGCGGGGGCGGGTTCGGAGGCGAGGCGCCGGTACTCGCCGAGGACGAGCCCGGCCAGGCCCGGGGTGAACACCGGGTCGCCGACGGCGGTACGGCGGACCGCGTCGAGGAGTTCCTCCGTGGACGCCGACTTCAGCAGATAGCCGGTGGCGCCGGACTTCACGGCCTCCAGGACGTCGGCGTGCTCCCCGCTCGCGGACAGGACCAGCACGCGCAGGGCCGGGTTGTGGGCGACGAGTTCCTTGCAGACCTGGACGCCGGGCTTGACGGGCAGGTTGAGGTCGAGGACGAGCACGTCGGGGCCCACGGCCTTGGCGCGGCGCACGGCCTGCTCGCCGTCGCCCGCGGTGGCGACCACCTCCAGCCCGGACTCGCTCAGGTCCCGGGCGACGGCGTCGCGCCACATCGGGTGGTCGTCGACCACCATCACCTTGATCGGTCCGCCCTGCTCGCTCATCGCATCCCCCGGGACATCTGCTTCGGTACCTTCAGTTCGACTTCCGTGCCCTGCCCGGGCACCGAGATCAGCTCCGCGCTGCCCCCGATGTCCCGCAGCCGCCCCCGGATCGACAGCGCGACCCCGAGCCGTCCCTCGCCCTCGGCCTGCGCGAGCCGCCCCTCGGGGATGCCGGGGCCGTCGTCCCGGACGGTCACGATCACCGCGTCCGGCTCGTCCTCCACCAGGATCCACGCGCGCGCCTGCTCGCCGGCGTGCTCCCGGACATTGTCCAGGGCGGCCCCGACGGCCGCGGCCAGCTCCTGCGCGGCGGCCGGCGGCAGCACCACGGGCGCCCCGGGTTCGGCGAGGCTGGTCCGGGACCCGGCGTAGGGCGCGAGCAGCGCCCGCAGATCGAGCGGGCCGTCCGCGTCGGGCTCTTCGTCCACGGCCCTGACCAGGGCCCCCTCGGCCGCGTTCTCCGACACCCGGGACACCGGGGTCAGCCCGCCGGAGACCAGGGTGCGCAGCGCCACCTCCTGCTCGCCGGCGAGGCGCCCCAGTTCGGCCGCCTCGCCGCCGATGACGGCACCGCGCCGCTGCACCATGGCGAGCACCTGCAGGACGCTGTCGTGGATGTCCCGGGCCAGCCGTTCGCGTTCCCGGGTCGCGGCCTCGATCTCCAGGGCGCGGGCGAGGGTGCGCTCGGAGGCGCGGGCGACCTCGACGACGTAGCCGATGGCGATGGAGGCCACCCAGACGAGGATCACCGCGTGGACGGTGTCGCGGGTCGGGGAGCCGCGGTGCACGAGGTTGGCGACGGCGACCAGGGTGGAGGCGAAGGCCGCCCAGCGCCAGCCGCCCTTGATGGCGAACGCCAGCACGGAACCGGCCGTCCATATCGACGGCAGGGTCGGGCTGCCCGCCTCGATGTGGGCGGCCGAGTCGGCGACCCCGGTGAGCAGGATGCCGACGAGCGCGAGCGTCAGATCGGCGGCCAGGAAGGGCTTGGTGCAGGCGGCGGCGTTCGCCACCTTGGGGAGGGTCGCGAACGTCCACACGGTCAGTACGGCGAAGTAGGCGACGGCGGCCCAGGGGCGCGCGAACTCGTCGTAGGCGCTGATGAACAGGCCGATCGCGTACAGCAGGGTGAGGATCCGGTACCCCATGAGCGCACGCCACAGCGGCTGCTCGACCGACATCCTCAGGACCTTCTCGCGCCTGGCCAACTCCCCCACCCCCCGAACGGCACCGCCGCGTCTAGGACTCGGACTTCTCCTTGTCCGCCTGTTCCTTCTCGGCCTTGGCGAGAGCGGCCTTCGCGGCCTTCTCCGCCTCCTTCTCCGCCTTCGCCTCCTCCGCGAGCCGGCGCTTGGCGGCGGTGGCGTAGATGTCGACGTACTCCTGGCCGGAGAGCTTCATGATCTCGTACATGACCTCGTCGGTCACCGCGCGCAGGACGAAGCGGTCGTGCTCCATGCCCTGGTAGCGGCTGAAGTCCAGCGGCCTGCCGATCCGGATGCCCGGCCGCATCAGCTTGGGCACGACCTTCCCCGGCGGCTGGATCTTCTCCGTGTCGATCATGGCGACCGGGATGACCGGCGCCCCGGTGGCGAGCGCCACGCGCGCGAGGCCGCCGGGCTTGCCCCGGTAGAGCCGGCCGTCGGGCGAGCGGGTGCCCTCGGGGTAGATGCCGAACAGCTCGCCGCGCTCCAGCACCTCTATACCGCTCTTGATGGCCGCCTCGCCCGCGCCGCGCGCGCCGGAGCGGTCCACCGGGAGCTGGCCGACGCCCTTGAAGAACGCGGCCGTCAGCCGGCCCTTGAGGCCCGGGGTCGTGAAGTACTCGGCCTTCGCGATGAAGGTGACCTTGCGGTCGAGGACCGCGGGCAGGAAGAACGAGTCGGAGAACGAGAGGTGGTTGCTCGCCAGGATGGCGGGGCCCTCGGCGGGGACGTTCTCCAGGCCTTCCACCCAGGGCCTGAAGGCGAGCTTCAGCGGCCCCCCGATGGATACCTTCATCGCGCCGTACAACAACCGAGTGCCTCCTGTGCGTGTCGATGAGACCTTAACCCGGAGCGCCGTCAAAGAGGCCGTCGGCCCTGGTCGGTGTCAGTGCGGTCGCGTACGGTGAAGTACCTGCAACCGACCTCATGAACAGGAGACCGAAGGTGCCGGTCCTTCCTGGAGCCGAGCCGTACCGCCATGAGGGCGGGGAGACGTCCGTTCTCCTCTGCCACGGCTTCACCGGTTCCCCGCAGTCGCTGCGCCCCTGGGCGGAGTATCTCGCCGAGCGCGGTATGACCGTCTCGCTGCCGCTGCTGCCCGGGCACGGCACCCGTTGGGAGGACCTCCGGCTCACCGGCTGGCAGGACTGGTACGCGGAGGTGGACCGCGAGCTGCGCGCGCTGCGGGAGCGCTCCTCGCGCCTGTTCGTGGCCGGTCTGTCGATGGGCGGCGCCCTGGCGCTCCGGCTGGCCGCCAAGCACGGCGACGCGATCGACGGCGTGGTCGTGGTCAACCCCGCCAACAAGGTGCACGGCCTGGCCGCCCACGCCCTCCCGGTGGTCCGGCACTTCGTGCCCACGACGAAGGGCATCGCCAGCGACATCGCCAAGGAGGGCAGCGAGGAGATCGGCTACACCCGGGTGCCGCTGCACGCGGCGCACTCCCTGCGGCAGTTCTTCCGGCTGGTCGACGGTGAGCTGCCGCAGGTCACCCAGCCGCTGCTGCTGCTGCGCAGCCCGCAGGACCATGTCGTGCCGCCGGCCGACTCGGCCCGCGTGCTCAGCCGGGTGTCGTCGACGGACGTGACGGAGATCGTGCTGGAACAGAGCTACCACGTGGCGACGTTGGACCATGACGCGGACCGGATCTTCGAGGAGAGCCACGCGTTCATGACCCGGCTCGCATCCGGTCTCGGCAAGGAAGGGACGGCCGTAGGTGGCTGAGCACGACTCCGACCGCGAGGATCGCGAGCCGGACGACCAGGGTGCCCGTTTCGACGAGGACGCCGCCTGGGCGGCCATCGTCGCCGGGTACGGCGACGAGCCGGTGGACCCGCCGGGGTCCAAGCCGTTCAAGTCCGTCGAGGATCTGGCGCTGCTGGAGGTCGAGACCAACGACGACGAGGCCGAGGCCGAGAAGACCGACGGGGACACGCTGACCGAGCCGGTGCGGCCGCTGGGCGGCTCCGTCGCCTTCGCGCCCGGCGTCGGCCCCCGCGACTACTCGGCGCCCGAGCCGACGGACGGGGACTTCGACGAGGACGACGAGGGGCACTTCGTGCCGCCGGAGCCGCCGGAGCTGCCCGCGGCGGACACCACGGCGAAGTTCGCGTGGCTGGCGGTGCTCGGCGGACCGATACTGCTGCTGCTCGCGGTGCTGCTAGGCTGGGAGATGACCTGGTGGCTCACCACGCTGGGCATCGGCGGCTTCCTGGGCGGATTCGCCACGCTGGTGATGCGGATGCGGACGGGCGACGAGGACGACGACGATCCCGGGCGGGGAGCAGTCGTCTAAAGGGCGCGGAGTTTCAGAACGCGGGGATGCCGAGGGCGGCCGGGACCGGGAGACGGTTCGGGCCGCCCTCGGGCGTTTCCGCTCGACGCCGGTTCAGGCCGCGGGCACGCGAAGGACCGCCAGCACCGGCAGGTGATCCGTGGCCCGCACGAGGTCGGCCCCGGACACGCCGGGATGGTCCAGCGGGACCCCGCAGCTCAGGACCTCGATGCCCTTGGTCGCGAGGATCGCGTCGATGCGCTGGTGCGGGTCGGCGGGGGTGGAGGTGTACTCCCCGCCGCAGGGGGCCACCGCCCAGCAGTCCTGGAGATCGTCGGCGAGACGCCGGAAGGTGCGGCCGTGGGGGCGTTCGTTGAGGTCGCCGCCGGCGATCGCGTGCTGCACACCGAGGGCGGCCAGCCGGTCCAGGAGCATGCCGCCCTGCTCGTAGCGCTCGTCCTTCTGCAGGCTGAGATGGCAGCTGAGGACGCCCACCCGGGCGGAGCCGAAACGGACCACCGCGGTGGCGAAGCCGCGGCGGTGCATCCCCGGCGTGAGCGGGAGGAGGACGTCCTCGGTGCGCTCGACCGTGGCACGCAGGCCGCACAGGATCGCGGGGCCCGCGGCGGTGCCGCCGCCGGTGAGGACGACCAGATCGGAGGCCCGGGCCAGGCGGGCCAGTTTCTTGCGCCAGCGGAAGAAGCGGGGAGCCTCCTGCACCAGCACGAGATCGGGTGCGCAGGCCCGGATCACCCTGGCCAGTGCGGCGGTGTCGTCCCGCATCGAGCGGATGTTGTAGCTCAGGACCCGGACGAGGGCCGAACCGTCAGACATACGGAGCAATGTAACGCCCCCGACTCGGGGCGCGGGGCGTGTACGCCCCGCGCCCCGTGAGGGAGTCACATGGCCGGGTCGGGTTCCCTCGCCAGGTCCGCCGCCCCCACCAGGCCCGCCTTGTTGCCCAGCTGGGCCGCGATCACGTCGGCCACCGGGCGCCAGTTGCCGCCCACCAGCCAGCGCTTGTAGGACTTGCGGATCGGGTCCAGGACCAGCTCGCCCTCGTCGGAGAGGCCGCCGCCGACGATGAACGCCGACGGGTCGAACAGGGAGGCCAGGTCGGCGAGGCCCGCGCCGGCCCAGCGGGCGAGCTCGCGGTAGGAGTCGACGGCGACCGGGTCGCCCTGCCGGGCGGCGACGGAGATGTGCTTGCCCTCGATGCCGTCGGGGTGGCCGTTGCCCAGGGCGAGCAGCGTCTCGGCGCGCTCCGGGGTGGCGTTGGCGCGCTGCTTGGCGTACCGGACGAGGGCGCGGCCGGAGGCGTACTGCTCCCAGCAGCCCTGCGAGCCGCAGCCGCACAGCAGCCCGTCCGGGACCATGCGGATGTGGCCGAACTCGGCGGCGACGCCGAAGTGGCCGCGGCGCAGCTTGTTGCCGACGATGATGCCGCCGCCGAGGCCTGTGCCGAGCGTGATGCAGATGACGTTGCGGTGGCCCTTGCCGGCGCCGAACTTGTACTCGCCCCAGGCCGCGGCGTTGGCGTCGTTCTCCACGACGACCGGAAGGCCCACGCGGGCCTCGACCTTCTCCTTCAGCGGCTCCTGGCGCCAGTCGATGTTCGGCGCGAAGTAGACCGTCGAGCGCTGGCGGTTGACGTAGCCGGCGGCGCCGATGCCCACGCCGACGATCTCGTGCCCGGCGCGCGCGCCTTCGACTGCGGAGGCGATGGCGTCCACGATGCCCTCGGGCGTGCCCGGGGTCGGCACCGTATGGGTCGAGAGGATGTTGCCTTCCTCGTCGACCACGCCGGCCGCGATCTTCGTGCCGCCGATGTCGACGCCGATGGTGAGTCCCATGAATCCCTCAGTTTCGGTCGAGCCCCGCTATGGCCAACCGTACCCGAGCCCCTGCCCTGCGATTCCTGTCGTCCGCTCCGCAGACAGGCGCACGAGTCCGGTTCGAGGACCTCTGCAGCGGCGGACGCCCTCAGTCCAGGTCGATGCGCTCGCCGGGGCCGGACTCGTCGCCGCGGTCCCGGCGCTCGTCCGGGCCGCGGTCGTCGCCGGCGGTCCAGCGGCGTTCCTGGGCCTGGACGGCGGAGCGGTAGGCGGCGAGGAGTTCGTTCCCGGCCGCCGCGAGGTGGTCGAAGACGTCCGGGTTGCGTTCGATGACGGGCTCGACGGCGGCCTTCGCCTGCTCCACGACCTGCTTGACCACCTGCTGGGCGGCGGGTCCGGCGACCGCGCCGAACAGCGGGGACTGCAGCGAGGTCAGCTTGTCGCTGACCGCGTCGACGAGCTTGCGCAGTTCCTCGGCGGCCGACCCGGGGGGCGGGCCGTGCTGGGTGCGACGGCGGGCCTGCTCCGCGGCGAGGTCCTCGGCGCACGCCGTCGCCCACGCGTCGGCGTCGGACGCCCGTGCCTCGTCGAGCGCCTCCGGTCCCGAGGGGTCGGACGGCGAAAGCTCTTCGCTCATGACGGACTCCTGACTACGGTTCGTCCCTACGACGTTACCCGAACGGGCGTACCGCCCTCACCGGGTCCCGGGCCACAACCGCGGGTCCGGCGCGAACCGGATCCGCAGCACGCCGTCGCGCAGCGCCGCTCCGTCGACGGAGCACCGGCGCAGGGCGGACGGCAGGGGGACGATACGGCGGAAGGGGCCCGCGGTGACGACGAGTTCGTCCCCGCGCCGGACGAGGTCGAGGTCGTCGCGCAGGGCGCCGGGCAGCGGGAGGCTCCACACCAGCACGCCGTCGTCGGCGAGGTGGTCGGTGACGGGCCACTCGACGGTGGAGGACACCGGGTTGACGGCGTCGGGGACGGCCAGGGCGGCGAGGTCGTCGGCCCCGCGCGGATCGCGTCCGAGGTGGGGCACGGCCCGGACGTCGTACGTCTCCTGCCACTCCTCCAGGACCTTGCGCTGCTGGACGACGAGCCCGGCGGGCCACTCCTCCGGGGCGACCCGGTTGGCGATCAGGACGTCGGGGCGCAGTCCGCGCAGGGCGAGGGCGAGGCCGGTGGCCCGCACGGCGTCGGCGCCGGCCGGGCCGGGCTCGGCGACCAGGCGTACGGCGGTGCGCGGGTCGGCGACGACGGCTTCGACGGCGGCGAGCTCGACGTCCCAGCGGGCCCCCGTCTCGTAGAGCCACTCGGCGGGCATGGGGACCCCGGCGAGCCGGCCGAGCACGGGCCGCAGGGCGCGGGCCGCCTGCCGCTCGGAGGGCAGCAGCCGGCGCAGGTAGCGGCGCAGTTCCTCGGGGAGGGCGAGCAGGGCGAGGGCGTGCGGGGTGGCCGGGAGGTCGACGACGAGCAGGTCGTGCCGCTCGGAGAGGGCCGCGTCGCGCAGGGCGCGCAGCAGGGTGAGCTCCTCGGCGCCGGGAAGAGGGGTGACCTCCTCGGGGTCGAGCCGGGAGGCGCCGAGGAGATCGAGGGCGGTGGTGGCGCGCTCCTGGAAGGCGGTGAGGTCGTCCCGGAACCCGGCGGCGGCATCGGGCCGCCAGGCGGTGAGCCGCTCGTCGGCGGTCACCGGCTCGGGGCCGGTGGGGGTACCGAGCACGGCGCCGAGGGTGTCGGCGCGGTCGGCGCTCAGCACAAGGACCCGATCACCGGCGCGGGCGGCGGCGAGTGCGGTGGCGGCCGCAACAGTCGTACGACCGCTGCCGCCCGGACCCGTGATCAAGATGGTGCGCATGAGGGTGAACGGTAACGGAGGCCCACCCGGGTCCCTTACTGGGAACCGGACTCCACGCGCTTCTTCAGCCCGGCCAGCGCCCGGTCGATGATAACCTTCTCCGCCTTGCGCTTGATCATGCCGAGCATCGGGATCTTGACGTCCACGGTCAGCACATAGGTGACCTCGGTCGCCCCGGCGCCCGCGGGCTTGAGGATGTAGGAGCCGTCCAGCGAGCGCAGCATCTGGGACTTCACCAGCGTCCAGGAGACCTCGTGCGCACCGGTCCAGGTGTAGGCGAGCACCTGGTCGTCCTTGATCGCCCCGGCGTCCATCACCAGGCGTACCTGCTCGGCGCGGCCCTGGCCGTCCGTGGCGAGGACCTCCGCCTCCTTCACCTCGCCGGTCCAGTCCGGGTAGCGGGCGAAGTCGGCGATCACCCCCATGACGTCGGCCGGTGCCGCCTCGATCGTGATGCTCGAGCTGGTGTGTTCCGCCATCGCTGTGGCTCCTCCAGATGCGGCCGGTGTGTCGTCCTCGTGCGCACGGCTGCGCAGCGTGAAGGCTACCGCGCAGCCGAGGTCACCATTCCAGCGCCCACGGCTTGCCGGTCCCGGCGAAGTGCCCCACGTTCACGCACTCCGTGGACCCGATCCGCATCCGGCGCACCAGCGGCTGGTGGACGTGCCCGAACAGCGAGTAGCGCGGCTTCGTCCGCCGGATCGCCTCCAGCAGCGCCCTGCTGCCCCGCTCGAAGCGCCGCGCCACCGTGTCGTAGACCAGTTCCGGCACCTCCGGCGGGATGTGGGTGCACAGCACGTCCACCTCGCCCAGCGCCTCGATCTTCGCCGCGTACTCCTCGTCGCTGATCTCGTAGGGCGTGCGCATCGGCGTCCTGAGGCCGCCGCCGACGAAGCCGAACGTCCGGCCGCCGATCTCCACCCGCTCCCCGTCCAGCACGGTCGTGCCGGGCCCGGCGTACTCGGGCCACAGCGGCGGCATGTCGACATTGCCGTAGGTGGCGTACGTCGGCGTCGGGAAGGCCGCGAACAGCTCGGCGTACTGCTTGCGCACCGCCTTCTCGATCACCGCGCCGCGGTCCGAGCCGATCCCGGCCCACAGCCGGGCCCCGAACTCGCGTGCCTCGTCGTAGCGGCGGGCGGTGCGCAGCTCGACGATGCGGTCGGCGTTCTCGGCGCCGAACAGGTCGGGGAAGATGCCGCGGGAGTGGTCGGCGTAGTCGAGGAAGAGGACCAGGTCACCCAGACAGATCAAAGCGTCCGCGCCGTCCCCGGCTCTGGCCAGGTCACGGACGTTTCCGTGTACGTCGCTGACCACATGAACGCGCGTCCTGCTGTTGCCGGATGGTGTGGATGCCATGGCGATCAAGCGTAAGCCTGTGCGGCAGGCGTGAACAGTGGCGGTCGGACCTGCGGTTACTGGCCAGTCGTGAAAGGGGTCGACTACTGTGCGCGCAGAAGCACCCATTCATGCGGTACCGATCCGTGTGACGCACCGAACATCTCGCCGGGCCCTCTGTCGAAGACGCCATACCGGCGGGTAACGTCCGGGCAGTCCAGTCGTGCTCAGGATTTCAACCACCGGAAATGCCTGGGTACCTGCCCGAGCCTTGGACCGCACCGTCGCATCACACAACGTCGTGGCGCCGGCGCCCTATGAGGAGCAGCAGTCTTGCGCGAGTTCAGCCTTCCGGCCATGTACGAGGTCCCCGCGGACGGCAATCTGACGGACATCGTCCGCAGAAACGCCGCGCAGCACCCGGACGTCGCCGTCATCGCGCGCAAGGTGGGCGGTGCCTGGCAGGACGTGACGGCCACCGCCTTCCTCGCCGAGGTGCGCGCCGCCGCCAAGGGGCTCGTCGCGGCCGGCGTGCAGCCGGGCGACCGGATCGGGCTGATGTCCCGCACCCGGTACGAGTGGACCCTGCTGGACTTCGCCATCTGGTCGGCGGGCGCGGTGACCGTGCCGGTGTACGAGACCAGCTCCCCGGAGCAGGTGCAGTGGATCCTCGGTGACTCGGGCGCCACCGCGGTGCTGACCGAGCTGGACAGCCACACGGCCGCCGTGGAGTCGGTGCGCGACCGGCTGCCCGCCCTGAAGCACCTGTGGCAGATCGAGGGCGGCGGCGTCGAGGAGCTGGGCAGGCTCGGACAGGACGTCAGCGACGAGACGGTCGAGGAGCGCAGCTCGCTGGCGAAGGCCGACGACCCGGCGACCATCGTCTACACCTCCGGCACCACCGGCCGCCCCAAGGGCTGTGTGCTCACCCACCGCAACTTCTTCGCGGAGTGCGGCAACATCGTCGAGCGGCTGCGCCCGCTGTTCCGTACCGGCGAGTGCTCGGTGCTGCTGTTCCTGCCGCTGGCGCACGTGTTCGGCCGGCTGGTGCAGATCGCCCCGATGATCGCGCCGATCAAGCTGGGCTGCCTGCCCGACATCAAGGACCTCACCACCGAACTGGCCGAGTTCCGGCCGACGTTGATCCTCGGTGTGCCGCGCGTCTTCGAGAAGGTCTACAACTCGGCGCGGGCCAAGGCGCAGGCGGACGGCAAGGGCAAGATCTTCGACAGGGCGGCGGACACCGCCATCGCCTACAGCCGCGCGCTGGACACCGCTTCGGGCCCGTCGGTCGGCCTGCGGATCAAGCACAAGGTCTTCGACCGGCTCGTCTACGGCAAGCTGCGCGCCGTCCTCGGCGGCCGGGGCGAGTACGCCATCTCCGGCGGCGCCCCGCTCGGCGAGCGGCTGGGGCACTTCTTCCGCGGCATCGGCTTCTCGGTCCTGGAGGGCTACGGCCTGACCGAGACCTGTGCCGCCACCGCGTTCAACCCCTGGGACCGCCAGAAGATCGGCACGGTCGGCCAGCCGCTGCCCGGCTCGGTGGTGCGCATCGCCGACGACGGCGAGGTGCTGCTGCACGGCGAGCACATCTTCAAGGAGTACTGGAACAACCCGGGCGCGACCGAGGAAGCGCTGCGGGACGGCTGGTTCCACTCCGGTGACATCGGCACCCTCGACGAGGACGGCTACCTCAGGATCACCGGCCGCAAGAAGGAGATCCTGGTCACCGCGGGCGGCAAGAACGTCGCCCCGGCCGTGATCGAGGACCGGATCCGCGCGCACGCGCTGGTCGCCGAGTGCATGGTGGTGGGCGACGGGCGGCCGTTCGTGGGCGCCCTGGTCACCATCGACGAGGAGTTCCTGGGCCGTTGGGCCGCCGAGCACGGCAAGCCCGCGGGCGCCACGGCGGCGTCCCTGATCGACGACGCGGACCTGCTGGCCGCGATCCAGTCGGCGATCGACGACGGCAACGCGGCGGTGTCCAAGGCGGAGTCGGTGCGCAAGTTCCGCATCCTGCCCTCCCAGTTCAGCGAGGAGTCGGGCCATCTGACGCCGTCGCTGAAGCTCAAGCGGAACGTGGTGGCGAAGGACTTCGCGCACGAGATCGAGGCGATCTACGCCAAGTGACCAGCCGGTGCGCGAAGGCGCGGGGTCCCCGTCGGGGGCCCCGCGCCTTTGTCGTCCGTCCGGCTACGGCAGGTCCTTCACAGCAGGTCCTTGAGCCGCTCCGCCAGCAGGTCCCAGCGCCACTTCTCCTCGACCCACTCCCGGCCCCGCTCCCCCATCCGGCGGCGCAGTTCCGCGTCGCCGAGGAGGGTGACGATCCGGTCGGCCGCCTGCTCGGGCGAGCCGCCGCGCACCACCCAGCCCGTCTCGCCGTCCAGGACCGCGTCCGGCGCCCCGCCCGAGTCGCCCGCGACCACGGGCAGCCCCGTCGCCGAGGCCTCCAGGTAGACGATGCCGAGCCCCTCCACGTCCAGGCCCCGCCGACGCGTACGGCAGGGCATGGCGAAGACGTCGCCGGCGCCGTAGTGGGCGGGGAGCTCGGACCAGGGGACCGCGCCGGTGAAGTGGACGGAGTCGGCCACCCGGGTCTCGTGGGCCAGCTTGCGCAGGTCCCGCTCGTAGGGGCCGCCGCCCACGATCAGCAGGACCGCGTCCGGCTCCTTCACCAGGATCCGGGGCATCGCCAGGATCAGGGTGTCCTGCCCCTTGCGCGGGACCAGCCGGGAGACGCAGACGATCACCGGGCGGTCGGTCAGCCCCAGGCGGGCGCGGACCTCGGGACCGCCGGAGCCGGGGTGGAAGGTCTTCTCGTCGACACCCGGCGGGAGCTGCGCCATCCGCCGGGCCGCCGCGGGGCTGAGCGCGGTCGCGATGCGGGAGCGGGTGTACTCCCCGAGGTAGGTGACGGTGTCCGTCGAGTCCCCGATCCGCCGCAGCAGCTGCCGGGAGGCGGGCAGCTGGGCCCAGCCGGCCTCGTGGCCGTGCGTGGTGGCGACCAGGCGCTCGGCACCGGCCTTGCGCAGCGCCGGGGCCATCAGGCCGAGCGGCGCCGCCGCCCCGAACCACACCGACGTACAGCCGTGCTCCCGCAGCAGCCCCAGCGCCCGCCGGGTCACCCGGGGCGTGGGCAGCAGCATCGTCGTGGAGTCGCGTACGACGGTGAAGGGCTGGTCGGCGTCGAAGGCGGCCGTGGCCTCGGCGCCCTCCTGGCCGCGCTTCCAGGTGGAGGCGTAGACGACCAGCCGCTCCGGGTCCAGCCGTAGGGCCATGTTGTGCAGGAAGGCCTGGATGCCGCCGGGGCGGGGCGGGAAGTCGTTCGTCACGATGAGCGTCTTGTGCATCGCGGCCGACCTTATCCGAGGCGTACCGCACACCGCGCGACGGCCGCGCTGGTGGCCGACGCACAGTTTCCCGGGACATCATGTTCCCCTCAAGACGGACGCGGACGGCAGGGGACCAGGTGGAGACGACGGGCATGCGGCGGTCCGTGGCGGGGCTGCTCGTCATCTGGGCCCTGACCAGGGCGGTCCTACTGCTCTTCGTGTTCAAGGTGTACGTCTTCCCCGGCCCGGACGTCACCAGCGACGTCTCCGTGATCTACCAGGGCTGGTACGAGGTGCTGCGCACCGGAACGTTCCCTCAGAACGACGTCACCTGGCAGTACCCACCCGCCGCCGCCCTCGCGATCCTCTCCCCCGCGGTCCTGTTCCACCTGGACTACGCCTCCGCCTTCTTCGTCCTCGCCTTCACCGCCGACCTCGCCGTCCTCGCCCTGCTGCTGTACGCGGGGCTGCGCCCGGGCCGGAGCCTGCGCGGCACCTGGGTGTGGGTCGTGGGCGTCCCGCTGCTCGGGCCGACCGTGTACGCCCGCTACGACGTGATGGTGACCGCGGTGGCGGTGGCCGCCCTGCTGGCGGGTGCCCGGCACCCCCGGGTGATGGGCGCGCTGACGGCGTTCGCGGCGCTGCTGAAGGTGTGGCCGGTGCTGCTGCTGGTCGCCGCCCGCCGCCGCTCGGCGTGGGTGTCGGCCGCGGTGACCGCCGCCGGGCTGGCGGTGCTGTTCGGTGTGGCGATGCCGGGCGCGTTCGCGTTCCTGACCTTCCAGCGGGACCGCGGCACCGAGGTGGAGTCGCTGGGCGCCCTGGTCTTCCATGTGGCCCGGCACTTCGGCTGGGAGGGGGAGGTGCTGCTGAACTACGGCTCGGTGGAGTTCCTCGGCCCGTACGTGAGCGTGGTCAGCACGGCCGCGCTGGTGCTGACCGCGCTGGCCTTCGGCTGGCTGCTGTGGTGGCGGTTCCGGGCGAACCGGTTCCTGCCGCACACGCTCGCGGACGCCGCACTGGTGGCGGTGCTGATGTTCACCACGACCAGCCGGGTGATCAGCCCGCAGTACCTGGTGTGGCTGGTCGGCCTGGCGGCGGTGTGCCTGTGCTTCCGGGGCAGCCGGATGGGCGTGCCGGTCGCTCTGCTGCTGGCGGCGTGCCTGCTGACGGTGCTGGAGTTCCCGGTCTGGTTCGCGCACGTGGTGTCCAGCGACTGGCTCGGCATCACCTTGCTGGCCCTGCGCAACGGGCTGCTGGTGCTGGCCACGGTCCTGGCCGCCCGCGTCCTGTGGCGCTCCACGGTCTCCGCCGGCGGGCCCGCTCCCCTGCCCGCCCGGGCCGCCCGCGCCAAGGAGGGCTCGCTGCCCTCCTGAGACGGGGCCCGGTCAGCCGAACTGCGTGCGCAGGTACTCCCGCCACTGCGCGGTGAAGTCCTCCACGGTCGTGCCGAGGACCTGGTCCAGGGCCTCCTCGACCGCGCCGGGCCGCTTCTCGTGCGCGCCGACGGCCCGGTAGAACTCGCCGAGCCGCTCCTCGCCCCAGCGCTCCGCGATCATCCGGCAGGCCATCCAGCCGCTCTCGTACGCCTGCGCCAGCCCGCCCGAGTCCCCGGTGAACCCGAAGTCCTCGTCGGTCGGCAGCCCCGCCGGGATCTCCCCCTCGGTCACCGCCCGCCACAGCTCCGGGGCGGCCTCCAGGGGCGAGCGTCCGGTGCCGAGGTAGCCGACCCAGTCGGCGTATCCCTCGGAGAGCCAGAGCGGGGTGGCGGCGCTGGTGTGGGCCCGGGTGGCGACATGGGTGGCCTCGTGGGTGAGCACCACCTGCTTGCCGCTGTGGCCGAGGACGCCGTACGCGACCGGGTTGAGGATGACCCGGTCCGCGGGCGCGTCGGCGGGGGCGCCGGTCTCGCCGGTGGTGACGGCCGCGATGCCGCGGTAGGAGGAGGCGGGCGAGCCGAGCAGTCCCGCCATCGCCTCCAGGGACTCCGGTACGAGGACGACGAGCCGGCGCGGCCACTCGGTGTCCCAGGCCCGGTTCACCGCGGGCACCGCCCGGTCGGCCAGGTCGGCGAAGGCGCGCAGCCGGGCGCCGCTCTGCCCGACGCCGAGCACGATGCTGCGCTCACCGCGCACCACGTCCACCCGGCCCTGGTCCCACAGCTGGTCGGCGGCCTTCCGGGCGGGCCGCTCGGACTCGACGTACCAGTCGCCGCCGGCGTCGAGGCTCAGCTCCAGGCTCCGGGCGGCGGTGACCGGCGCGCGGTCGTCGTCCCGGAGTCGGTAGCGCAGTTCCGCCTGGGCGGTGGCGCTGTCCCCGCTGCGCCGGAGCCCGGTCACCCGGTAGGACCACTCCGCGAACGGCACCTCGCGCAGATCGTCGAAGCCGCTGCGCGCCCCGGTGCGGACGAACGCCGACTCGTCCC
This sequence comes from Streptomyces sp. YS415, assembly GCF_023544665.1. Lineage (GTDB taxonomy): Bacteria > Actinomycetota > Actinomycetes > Streptomycetales > Streptomycetaceae > Streptomyces. The sequence continues at coordinate 210,079 of NZ_JAMJFL010000001.1, read as the reverse complement.
GCTCCACGATCGCCTCGGCCCGCCGGTCCAGCACCCGCTGCACCGCATCCCGAGCCGCATCCGTGACCGGCCGCCCCCCGCACGCCACGAGGGAGACGAACAGCAGACACAGCACCACCACACCGGATCCGGACGTCCGCCCTCGACCAGCCATGCCGTGATCGTACGGCGATCAGGCCGCCGAGGTCAGACCCCCGTCGTGGGCCGTCAGACCCTGGTCACCGTGGCTCCCGGCATCATCCCCACCGGGTCGTAGCGCACCGGCGCCCCCGGATAGGGCGCGTGGATCACCTGGCCGTTGCCCATGTACATCCCCACATGGCTGGCGTCGGAGCGGTAGGTGACCAGGTCACCGGGCCGGGCCTGGGAGAGGGGGACCTGGCGGCCGGCGAAGCGCTGGCCCTGGGAGGTGCGGGGCAGGGCGACCCCGGCCTGCCCGTACGACCACTGCATCAGGCCCGAGCAGTCGAAGCCGCTGGGACCGCTGGCGCCCCAGACGTACGGCTTGCCGAGGGCGGAGCGGGCGGCGGCGATCGCGGCGGCCGCGCGGCCGGACGCCGGGACGGCGCTGCCGAGGTCGGGCATGTCGGAGCGGCCGGAGCGGGAGGCCCGGTCGTAGGCGGCCCGCTCGTCGGACGGCAGCGAGTTGAGCAGCTGCCGGGCCTTGGCGAGCTTGCCCTCCACCGTCCGCTTGTGCGCGGCGACGGCCTTGCGGCTCTTCTCCAGCTCGCCGAGCTTGCGGGAGGCCTCGGAGCGCTCCTGGGAGAGATCGCGCATGGCGTCCTGGAGCTCCTTCAGCTCGCCCGCCTGCCGGGCGCTGATCCGGTCCAGTACGGCGGCCTTGTCGAGGTAGTCGTCCGGGTCGTCGGAGAACAGCAGGGCGAGGGAGGGGTCGAGCCCGCCGGAGCGGTACTGCGCTCCGGCCAGCGAACCGAGCGCCTCCCGCATGGAGTTGATGCGCTCCTGCTGCCGGGCGATCCGGTCCTGCGCGGTGCCGACCTCCCTGCGCAGCGAGTCGGCGCGCTCATCGGCCTTGTTGTAGGCCTCGGTGGCCTGTTCGGCCTCCTCGTAGAGGCGGTCCACCTCGGCCCGGGTGTCGTCGTGCGGAGCGGCCGTTGCCGGTACGGCTCCGAAGGCCGCGGCGGCGGCTGAGATGACGCAGAGCGCGGCGCTCGCGCCCCGGTCGAACCCGGACGGTACAAGGCGACGATGGGACCCCACGAGAAGCCGCACCCCTTCCGCTGGCGGACAAGGACCTTCCCCGGCGAGGGGAAACGCGGCAGACAGTAGCCCCGCGACGGGCCACCGGCCAACGACCGCCGTGCGCACGCAACGTGACGCCCCGCCTAGGACGCAGGTCATGGGCGGGGCGTGGGGTCAGTTCACGTTGCCGGGATTCGCCCGTTCGGGCGGCACGGTGTCGCGATCTTGCGGGTGCTCAGATGCGGACGCCGAACTGGTACGGCATGTTGTTGATCGACTCGTAGCGGACGACCGTGTTGGAGCGCGGGGCGTGCAGCACCTGGCCGTTGCCCGCGTAGAAGCCGACGTGGTGCAGGTCGCCGTAGAAGATGACCAGGTCGCCGACCTTCAGGTCGGACTGGCTGTAGATGCGGGTGCCGGCGTTGGCCTGGGCCTGCGAGGTGCGCGGGATGCCGACGCCGGCCTGGGCGAAGGCCCAGCTGGTCAGGCCCGAGCAGTCGAAGGAGGAGGGGCCGGAGGCACCGTAGATGTAGGGCGAGCCGATCTTGCTCTGGGCGGCCTGGAAGGCGGCCATGGCGCGGCCGGAACCGGCGGTGGCGCCGCTGAGGTCGACGCGGTCGGCGGACGAGCGGCTGGCGCGCTCCTCCTCGGCGGCGAGGGCGGCCTTCTCGGCGGCGGTCAGCGAGTTCAGGAGCTTCTGCGCCTCGCCGAGCTTGTCCTGGACTTCCTGCTTCTTCTTGCCCAGTTCGGTCCGGGTGGAGGCGAGGTCCTTGAGCTTCTCGCCGGCCTCGGCACGGTCCTGGGCGAGGTCGCGCTGCTTGTCCTGGATCTTCTTCAGCGACTCGACCTGCTGGCTGCTCAACTGGTCGAGCGTGGAGGCCTTGTCGAGGTAGTCGTCCGGGTCGGCGGACAGGAACAGCTGGACCGAGGAGTCGATGGAGCCGGTGCGGTACTGGGCGGCGGCCGCCAGGCCTATGGAGTCGCGCATCTCGTTCAGGTCTTCCTGACCGCGCGCGACGTTGTCCTGGATGGTGGAGATCTCCTTCTGGAGCTTCTCCTGCTTCTCCTTGGCGCCGTTGTACTTCTCGGTGGCCTGCTCGGCCTCCTCGTACAGCTTGTCGACCTTGGCCTTGACCTCGTCCTTGCTCGGCTTCTCGCTGGGCGCGGCGTTGGCCGCCTGCGAGCTGATGGCCACGGCGGCAGCAGCGGCGGTGGTCAGCACGGTCACACGTGCGCGGCTCGGCTGCTTGGGTCGACGGTGGGACGCCACGGAGGCGAACTCCTTCTTCTGAGTGATCTTCCGAGCGGAGGTTCGAAGGCAGACCCTAGTGATACAGCTGTGATCAGTTCAAATCCCTGGGCGATTTATCCCGATTACGGTCCGCATTCTTTACCATCAACCCACGTGCAGTGATGCCGACTTGACGCTACGTTGCGTGACGGTTCCGTCAATTCGGGCATTGCCGCTGTAGGTTGACCTTCAGGACAGTCGCTTCAGAAGCACCGCAGAAGCCACCGGCCGGGCACCCGCCCGGGCCACCCCGTCGGCCACCTCGCGGTCGGTCGAGGCGACGATGACCGGACGCCCCGGCGGCTCGGCGCGCACCAGCTGACGGATCAACTCGTCGGCGGTGATCCCGGGTTTGGAGAACAGCACCCGCACCCCGCGCGGCGGCGCCAGCAGCACCGGCGCGGCCAGCTCGGCCCCGTCGAAGACGCAGGTCACCTCGGCGCCGGTCTGCGCGGCGAGCTGGGAGAGCTGCCCGAGGAGCCGCAGGCGCTGCTTCTCCAGCGGCATCTGGGGATAGCCGGTCTTGGTGACGTTGTAGCCGTCGACGACCAGATGCGCCTGGGGCAGCGCCAGCAACTGGTCGACGATGGCCGGGTCGTTCTCGGACAGCGCCCGCGCGGCGATGTCCTTGGGGGTCATCCGTCCCGGTTCGACCGCGTCGACCGTCTCGGCCGGACGCACCGACACCGGCGGCAACGCCAGCTCCCGGCGCAGCCCCTGGGTGGCGTCGAGCAGCGTGTCCAGCAGCAGCCGTACCCGCATGTCCTCCACGCTGCGGCCCTCGCGCGCCGCCCTGCGGGTGGCCTCCAGGGCGGACTCCGCCTCCGCGAGCCGCGACTTCAGCCGCCGGGTCTCGCTCTCGGCGGCCGACACCTGCCCGTGCGTCTCCGCCCGTACGGCCTCGATCTCGGCGCGCGCCTTGCGCAGCGCCGCCTCACCGCGCTTGACGTCGCTGAGGGCCGCCCGCAGCTTGCGGTGAAGCGATTCCGCTTCCTTCTTGGACGCGTCCAGCTCGGTGCGCAGCCGCTCGGTCTCGGTCCGGATCTGCTCCCTGGCCTGGGCGAGGTCGGCGCGCAGCCGTTCCAGTTCGGCCCGGCTCTCCTCGTCGACGCGCTCGGCGTCGGCCCGCTGGGCCTCCTCGCCCGCCGCGGTCACCAGCTTGACCCAGCCGGCGGGCCGGATCACGTAGGCCGCGGCCGCCACGTCGAGCGGATCCGCGGCCGGAGGCGGCGAGCCGGAGTCGAGGGCGCCGGAGAGTTCCGGCTGGGCCTCTCTCAGCTTCTCCCCGATGCGCTGGCGGAAGAGCGGATCGGTCTCCAGGGCCGCGGCCATGGCGTTGCCGGCGAACTTGGCCCGCCGGTTCGGGGCGAAGCGGGCGTACTGTCTCAGCTGGGCGGGCAGTTCACCGACGGTCAGCCCGCCGAACCCGTCGGAGACGATCTGCACGACCCGTCGGCGCACTCCGTCGGGCAGCGGACGGTCGAGCACCTCGGCGGCGCCGTCGTCCGGCCCCCCGCCTTCGCTCTCCACCATCCGTCTCACCCCAATGCCTGTGCGGGACCCCCCTGGCTTGGGGGATCACCCGAGCGGGGCCCGCTCCCTCAGGAGCCGGCGCCCGGCCTGTCGACGAGCTCCACCTGGTCCACGGCGTTGCACCAGCGGCAGCGCACCGACTCGATGGTCTCACTGACCACCTCGCGCTCCTCGACCTTGGGCTCACCGGCGAGGTCGAGGTGGACGTACTCGACAACCTTCGACGAGCGGGTCACATCGAAACGGGTGAGGTTGCCGCAGAGCGTGCAGCGCCACCGCGTGGTGGCCGTCGGCAGGGGAACCGTCATCGCGACCGTTCTTTCCTTCCAGTGTCGGTGACTCACCGGAGTCCCCGGTGCGTGTGGCTCGTAACCCTACGGCCTGGCGGGTACTCGCCGCTCGGCCGTCCACAGCGGCGAGGCGGTCCGTTCCGGTGCGTCCCCTTACGTCATGCTCTGTGGTCATGATCCGCAAGTGGAGCAGCACGGTCGTCAGGGGCATGCGGATGCCGTCCGCGCCGGTCACCTACGCACTGATCGGCCTGTGCTCGCTGATCTTCCTGATCGGCCCGGCCTCGGGGCTGAATCCCGCCTACGGCACCGGCGACGAGCTGGTCGCGGCGCAGCGGGCCTACTTCCGGCGCTGGGGCGTGATCCCGGCCGAGCTCTTCGAGGGCGCGCCGCGCGCCGCCCTCACCCCGGCCACCGCACTCTTCGTGCACGGCAGCTGGGTGCACCTGCTGGGCAACATGCTCTTCCTCTACGTCTTCGGCGCGCTGACCGAGGAACGCATGGGCCGCGTCCAGTTCACCCTCTTCTACCTGGGCTGCGGCTATCTCGCCCTGCTGGGGTACGCGGCGGCCAACGCCGATTCCGGGCAGTCCCTGGTCGGGGCGTCCGGCGCGATCTCGGCGGTCCTCGGCGCCTGCCTCGCGCTGTTCCCGCGGGCCCGGGTGACCAGCCTGCTGCCGTTCCTGTTCTTCCTGCCGGTGCGCTTTCCCGCCTGGGTGGTGCTGCCGTTCTGGGCGACCCTGCAGTGGCTGGCCGCGGGCCGGGCCACGAGCGGGCCCGGCGTGGCGTATCTGGCCCATCTCGTGGGCTTCGGCCTGGGGTGCAGCTACGCCTGGGTGCGGTTCGGCCGTACGACTAGAGTGAAGGCCGCCCCAGCGATGCCCGCCCCCGAGGGAGACAACCAGCCGTGATCACCGCGATCGTCCTCATCAAGACCAGCGTGGACCGGATCCCCGAGATCGCCGAGCAGATCGCCTCGCTGGACAGCGTGAGCGAGGTCTTCTCCGTCACCGGCACCTACGACCTGATCGCGATGGTCCGCGTCAAGGAGCACGAGGACCTCGCCGAGGTCATCCCCGGCCGCATCAGCAAGATCCCCGGCGTGGAGGGCACGGACACCCACGTCGCGTTCCGGACGTACTCCCAGCACGACCTGGAGGCGGCGTTCGCCATCGGCCTCGACGGCTAGGGGCCGGCCGTGAGGTCGAGGGCTGCCACCCCCTCTTCCGAGGTGACGTAGAGGCGGTTGCCGCGCAGCAGGGGGGCCGAGACCGGATAGCCGGCCGGGAGCGGGAAGCGCCACAACCGCTCGCCCTCGAGGTTCAGGGCGTGTATCTCGTCGGGAGTCTGCAGGAGGATCCGGCCGTCCGACACCGCGGGTGCGGTGATGTCGAAGTCCCCGTCCCCGTACGTCCAGGCCGGCCGGCCGTCCGCGGTGAACGCCTTCACCACCCGGTCCTCCGTGAGAAGCGCCAGCGGGCCGGCCGCGGTGACCGGACCTTCCAGCTCAGAGTCGGCCTCGGCCCCGCGCCACAGCCGCTGCCCGTCGAGGGTGAAGCCGTGCCAGGTCTGCTCGCCGGCGGAGGCGGCGGCAAGGGCCCGGCCCGCCACCATCACGGGCCGCCGCAGGTCGGCGTCCGCCTCCGCCTTCCACAGCGGTGTGCCGTCCCCGGCGTCGAAGGCGGCCAGCAGGCCCGCGCGGGTTCCGGCGTAGATCACACCGCCGTGCACCAGGGGTGCCTCGGTGAGCGGGCCCACGAGCCCTCGCTGCCAGCGCATGCCGCCGTCCGCCGCGTAGGCGCGCAACTCCCCGATGTCCTCGTCCCCGGCGCCCACCACGATCGTCTCGCCGGCGAGGACGGGAGCGGTGCCCGTCGGCCCCAGGCTCCGGCTCCAGCCGCGCTCGCCCGCCGTGTCGTACCGGCACAGCCGCAGCCGCTGGGAGCCGTCCGCGCTGTCGCCCTCGACCACGGTGCAGTAGACGCCGTCCGCCGTCGCCAGGGGATCGAGACCGGCGCCGCCGAGGTCGGCCTTCCAGAGGTCCTCCCCACGGTCGGAGAGCGCGTACAGGTCGACGGAGGACGTGGCGGCGTACAGGACGTCGCCCTTGGGGGAGAGCGAGCCGAGCCGCGGGGTCATGACCTGGTCCATCGAGAACTGCCAGCGCAGGACCGGCTTCCCGGTGGCCGTCGCGGAGGGCGGGTCCTTCTTCCCCCGCTCCGGCTCCCGCAGCCACCACCAGCCGCCGACACCCCCGGCGGCGGCCACCACGGCACCACCGGCCACGGCCCGCAGCACACCGCGGCGCGACGGCGGGGGCAGTGCCGCCGCTGGAGGCGCGACCGCGTCCGCCTCCGTCGCCGTCGCCATGTACTCGACTCCGCTCCTGCGCTCCGCGTCGTCTCCCGGCACCCACCGCGGGCCGCCGCCGGTGAACCAGCCCGGCCGCACAGCGGCGGGCAGCGACGCCTCCGTGTGTCCCACGGCCGCCATGACGGCCCCCGGACCCGGCCGCCCGGCCGGGTCCGGGCTCAGGCAGGACTCCACCAGCGGCCGGAACTCCTCGGGCACCTGGGACAGATCATGGTCGCCGCTCAGGATGCGCAGCAGGACCACCGACTCATGGCCCTCGCCGAAGGGCCGGCGTCCCCCGGAGGCGTAGGCGAGGACCGCTCCCAGCGCGAACACATCGCTCTGCGGGCCCACTTCGCCGGTGTTGCGGATCTGCTCCGGGGAGACATAGCCGACCGTGCCGACGATCGACCCGGGGCTCGTCAGCGCGGTCGCCTCCAGCGCCCGGACGATCCCGAAGTCGATGACCCGGGGGCCGTCCGCCGCCAGCAGGATGTTGGAGGGCTTGAGATCCCGGTGCACCAGGCCCCTGGCATGGATCGCGGTCAGGGCCCGGCCGAGCGCCGCCGCGAGGACCCGTACCGCGGGAGCGGGCAGCGGCCCGCCGTCCAGCACGGCGTCCCGCAGGGTGGGCCCCTCGACGAACTCGGACGCCATCCACGGCGGTTCGCCCTCGGGGTCGGCGTCGACGACCCGGGCGGTGTACGTGCCGTCCCCGCCGACGTCCCGCGCGGCGCGCAGCTCCTGGCGGAACCGGGCGCGGAAGGTCCGGTCCCCGGCGTGCTCGGGCCGCACCACCTTGACCGCGAGCCGCATCCCGCCGCGTGCCTCGGCGAGGTACACCTCGCCCATCCCTCCGGCGCCGAGCCGTCCGAGCACCTCGTACGGCCCGATCCGCCGAGGATCCGTGTCCCGCAGCGCCTGCACCCCGCCCCCGCCCGTTCCGTCCGCCCCGTCGACCCGCACCGGGAGCGTACGTCAGGGGATCACACGGCGGGTACGCAACGCCCGTCCACCGTACGGTAGTTCCACTGGGCGCCGTCGGTGACCAGCTCGCGCACCGCGGTCACGAAGCGCTCCACGTGCTCGTCCGGGGTGCCGGCGCCGAAGCTGACCCGGATGGCGTTGAGGGACTTCTCGCCGGGTGCCGCCTCGGGGGCGCCGCACTCGCCCTGGGTGCCCGGGTCGCTGCCGAGCAGGGTGCGGACCAGCGGGTGGGCGCAGAACAGGCCGTCGCGGACGCCGATGCCGTACTCGGCGGAGAGGGCGGCGGCGAAGTGGGAGCTGTTCCAGCCGTCGACCACGAAGGAGAGCACGCCGACCCGCGGGGCGTCGTCGCCGAAGAGGGAGAGGATCCGGACCTCGGGCACCCCGGCGAGCCCCTCGCGGACCTTCTCGATCAGGTACCGCTCCCGGGCGACCAGGGTGTCGAAACCGGCCTCGGTGAGGGCCTTGCAGGCCGAGGCGATGGAGTAGGCGCCGATCACGTTCGGCGAGCCGGCCTCGTGCCGGGCCGCGCTCTCGTGCCACTCCACGTCCACTCCCCCGTCCGCGCGCCGGCTGACCTTGCGGCTGGCTCCGCCGCCCGCGAGGTACGGGTCGGCCGCGATCAGCCAGTCGGCGCGGCCGGCCAGCACGCCGGAGCCGAAGGGGGCGTAGAGCTTGTGGCCGGAGAAGGCGATCCAGTCGACGTCCAGGTCCTGGACCGAGACTGGGTGGTGCGGGGCGAGCTGCGCGGCGTCCAGGACGATGCGGGCGCCGTGCGCATGGGCGGCGGCGGCCAGTTCGCGCACCGGCCACAGCTCGCCGGTGACGTTGGAGGCGCCGGTGACACAGACCAGGGCCGGGGCGTGGCCGCCGTCGGCGGACGCGGTGCGGGCGGCGAGGGCGCGCTCCAGGGTCTCGACGGCCTGGCGCGGGGTGCGCGGGGCGTCGAGGTAGGTGACCTCGGCGTCCTGCCAGGGCAGCAGGGAGGCGTGGTGCTCGGTCTCGAAGACGAAGACCTGGCAGCCGGCGGGCAGGGCGGCGGCGAGCAGGTTCAGGGAGTCGGTCGTGGACCGGGTGAAGATCAGCTGGTCGTCGGCGCGGCAGTCCAGGAACTCCGCGACCGTCCGGCGGGCGTTCTCGAAGAGGTCGGTGGAGAGCTGCGAGAGGTACCCGGCGCCCCGGTGGACGCTGCCGTAGTACGGGGCGTAGGCGGCCACGTCGTCCCAGACCCGCTGGAGCGCGGGGGCGCTGGCGGCGTAGTCGAGCGCGGCGTAGGTGACCTCGCCGCCGGTGACGAGCGGGACGGTGACATCCCGGCCGAGAACGGGCAGCGGGGCACAAATGGTCGGTGCGGAGGCAGCGGTGGAGACAGACATGGGGGCTCCCGTGAGAGAAGAGAAGAAAGACAAAAGGGGTGCGCGGAGGCGGGGCTCGGCGGCCCTATCGCATTCGCTTGCTCACGGAAGGCTCCCTCGATCGACCCAGGACCCCTGGTGTATCGCGAGGGGTCCGCGCTTGCCGCGAGCCTTGCTGCTCACGGCCTGGTCCTCACCCGGGGCACCCCGCCACGGACGGAGGGTTGCCGGACAGTCGGCCGGGGCCTCATGACTGTCACTCATGACCTGGTACAGGAATTTAGGGGAAGTGATCGTCGTCCCGCAACCCGTGTCCGGATCGCGGGACGTCGACCGGTGACCGCTAGGCGTTGCTGGCGGCCACCCAGCGCTCCAGCGTCCGCTTGGCCGCGCCGGAGTCGATCGACTCCGCCGCCCTCGCCATACCGGTGCGGATCTGCTCGGCCAGGGGCGCCCCGGTCGGGTCCAACGCCACCAGTGCCGCCGCCGAGTTGAGGAGCACGGCGTCCCGGACGGGGCCCGTCTCGCCGTTCAGCAGCCTGCGCGCGACGTCCGCGTTGTAGGAGGCGTCCGCGCCCCGCAGCGCCTCCACCGGCACCAGCTCCAGGCCCACGTCCCGCGGGTCGAAGGCCTCCTCGGTGACCTTGCCGTCCCGGACGATCCAGACCCGGGAGGTGGCGGTGGTGGTCAGCTCGTCCAGGCCGTCGTCGCCGCGGAAGACCAGGGAGGAGTTGCCGCGCTCGGCGAACACCCCGGCCACGATCGGCGCCATCCGCGGGTCGGCGACCCCGACCGCCTGTGCCCGCACGCGTGCCGGGTTGGTGAGCGGACCGAGGACGTTGAAGACGGTCCTGATGCCCAACTGGCCGCGCGCCGCGCCCGCGTGACGCATCGCCGGGTGGAACTTCGCCGCGAAGCAGAAGGTGATCCCGGCCTCCTCGACGACCTGCGGCACTCGGGACACCGGCAGCTCCAGGTTGACCCCGAGCTTCTCCAGGACGTCCGAGGAACCCGAGGCGGAGGATGCCGCACGGTTGCCGTGCTTGACGACCTTGGCGCCCGCGCCGGCCACCACGATCGCGGACATCGTGGAGATGTTGACGGTCTTGGCGCCGTCCCCGCCCGTGCCGACGATGTCGACGGTGTCGCCGGACACCTCGATGACATGGGCGTGCGCGTACATCGTCCGGACGAAGCCGGTGATCTCCTGGACCGTCTCGCCCTTGGCCCGCAGCGCCACCACGAACCCGGCGATCTGCGCGTCGGTCGCCTCGCCGCGCATGATCAGGTCCATCGCCCAGGCCGTGTCGTCGGCGCCCAGATCGCGCCCCTCCAGCAGGCCGTTCAGCAACCGGGGCCAGGAACGGCCCGCCGCGGTGTCGCCTCCAGCGGGGGTCACAGCGCTCATGGGGCCGCTCCTGGGTGTCGTAGCAGAGATGCACCCCGACAGGGGTGTGGTCCCCACCCTATCCAGCCCCGGACACGGCGAAGGGCCCCGTCCGTACACCGGACGGGGCCCTTCGCCGTGGCGTGGCGTGCGCAGTGATCAGTGGTGGCCGTGGCCGCTCGTGATCTCCTTGTACTCCTCGACGGTCGGCTTCGGAATCTGGGCCTCCTCGCCGAAGTACGCCTTGCTGAGCTTGGCGCGCAGCTTCTCGGAGCCCTTCACCTTGCGCTCGACACCGTTCTCGTCGACCGTCGGGCCGATCTCGGCCGGCTTGTACTGCTCGTGCGCGGTGAGGGTGTGCAGCTGCTCCTGGCTGAGCGGCTCGTGCACCTCGATGAACTCACCGTGCGGCAGGCGCTTGATGATGCCCGACTCGCGGCCGTGCAGCACCTTGTCCCGGTCCCGGCGCTGGAGGCCGAGGCAGATCCGCTTGGTGACGATGAAGGCGATGACCGGGCCGACGAAGAACCCGATGCGGACGAACCAGGTGATGGCGTTGATCGACATGTGGAAGTGGGTGGCCCACAGGTCGTTTCCACCACCGATCAGCAGGATCATGTACCAGGTGATCCACGCGACACCGAAGGCGGTACGGGTCGGCGCGTTGCGCGGGCGGTCCAGGATGTGGTGCTCGCGCTTGTCGCCGGTGACCCAGGCCTCGATGAACGGGTAGACCGCGATGGCGACCAGGACCAGCGGGAAGATCATCAGCGGGATGAACACACCCAGGACGAGCGTGTGACCCCAGAAGTTGATCTCCCAGCCCGGCATCACACGGATCAGGCCCTCGGAGAAGCCCATGTACCAGTCGGGCTGGGCGCCGGTGGACACCTGGTCCGGACGGTAGGGACCCAGGGCCCAGATCGGGTTGATCGTGGCGATCGCCGAGATGACCGCGATGACACCGAAGACCAGGAAGAAGAAGCCTCCGGCCTTGGCCATGTAGACCGGCAGCAGCGGCATGCCGACGACGTTCTTGTTGGTCTTGCCGGGACCCGCGTACTGCGTGTGCTTGTGGTAGACGACCAGGATCAGGTGGGCGACCACCAGGCCGAGCATGATGCCCGGCAGCAGCAGGATGTGCACCGAGTAGAAGCGGGCCACGAAGTCGCCGCCCGGGAACTCCCCGCCGAAGAGGAAGAACGACAGGTACGTGCCGACGATGGGCACGGACAGGACCGCGCCCTCCATGAAGCGGACACCGGTGCCGGAGAGCAGGTCGTCCGGGAGCGAGTAACCGGTGAAGCCGGTGAACATGCCGAGGACGAACAGCAGGAAGCCGAACAGCCAGTTGATCTCACGCGGCTTGCGGAACGCGCCGGTGAAGAACACGCGCATCATGTGCACGAACATGCCGGCCAGGAAGATCAGCGCGGCCCAGTGGTGGATCTGCCGGATCAGCAGACCACCGCGCACATCGAAGGAGATGTGCATGGTCGAGTTGAACGCCTCGGACATCAGCTGGCCCTGCAGCGGGACGTAGCTGCCGTGGTACTCCACCTCGTTCATCGACGGGTGGAAGAACAGCGTCAGGTACACACCCGTGAGGATGATGATGATGAAGCTGTAGAGGCAGACCTCACCCAGCATGAACGACCAGTGGTCGGGGAAGATCTTGCGCATGTTGGCCTTGGCCAGGCCGTAGATGCCCAGCCGGCCGTCGGCCCAGTCGGCGACTCGCTCGCCGGCCGGCGCCTTCCCGCGTGCGCGGGACTCTGTGGTCTCTGAAGTGCTCATCCGCGCTCCCAGAAGGCAGGACCGACGGGCTCATCGAAGTCGCCGAGCGCCTCGAGGTAGCCCTCGTCGTTCACACCGATGCGCAGCTGCGGCAGGGCGTGACCGGCGGGACCGAAGATCACTCGGGCACCGTCGGAGAGGTCGAAGGTGGACTGGTGGCAGGGGCACAGCGCGTGGTGCGTCTGCTGCTCGTACAGGGAGATCGGGCAACCGACGTGGGTGCAGATCTTCGAGTACGCGACGATGCCCTCGTGCGACCACTCGAGTTCGCGCTTGTCCTTGATGTTGTCCGGCTGGATGCGGACGATCATCAGGGCCGCCTTGGCGATCTCCTTCTGGAAGTCGTGGTCGTGCTCCTCCAGGCCCTCCGGCTTGGCGAAGGTGAGGGAGCCGACCGCGACGTCCGAGGGACGCAGCGGCTCGTTGGTGTTCATGTTGACGAGCAGCTTGCCCTTGGACCACAGGGTGTGGCGCAGCGAGGTGCCGGGCAGCGGACCGAGGTCGCGCAGCAGGACGACACCGGAGAGCGGGAACAGGGCCAGCGCGCCGAACATCGTGTTCCGGATCAGCTTGCGGCGGCCGAGCGCGGACTCCTTGGCGCCCTCCGCGAAGTCGGCCAGAACCTTGGCCTTGACCTCCGGCGGCGACTGGACCGCGTGGCGGTCCTCGGCGACCTCGACGTCCGACATCAGGGTGCGGGCCCAGTGGACCGCGCCCGCGCCGATGCAGAACAGCGAGATGCCGAGCGTCATGCCCAGCGCGAAGTTCAGCGCGCTGACGTGCCCGATCGGGAAGATGTAGACCGACTTGTCGACCGGGATCGCCACGTAGGCGGCGATGAAGGCGACGGTGGCCAGCATCGACACCACGAACAGCATGGCGACGGCACGTTCGGACCGCTTGGCGGCCCGCTCGTCGATGTCCTGGATCCGGTGCTCGTGGGGCGGCAGACCGGGATCCGCGAACGGGTCCTTGTCGTCCGCGACGCTCACCGCGCCGTGTGCGTCCTGCTCAGCGGGCAGGTTCTTCTCTGGAATGTCTTGGCTACTCATGACTTCTTGGCCTTTGCGGTCCGAGCGGCGACCCAGACGGCGACCGCGATCAGCGCGCCGAGCCCGAAGACCCAGGCGAACAGGCCTTCGGCGACCGGACCGAGTCCGCCCAGCTCAAGGCCACCGGGGCTCTCGGTGTCGTCGCTGTTGACCGCGTCGAGGTACGCGATGATGTCCTTCTTGTTCTGCTCCGACAGCGTCGTGTCGGGGAAGGAGGGCATGTTCTGCGGGCCGGTCTGCATGGCCTCGTAGATGTGCTTCGGGTCGACGTCGTCGAGCGGAGGCGCGTACTTGCCGTGGGTCAGCGCACCGCCCTTGCCGGTGAAGTTGTGGCACTGCGCGCAGTTGGTGCGGAACAGGTCGCCGCCCTTGGCGATGTCGGCGCCCTCGGGGCCGTACTCCGCCTCGGTCGGGATGGACGGACCGGCGCCCAGGGAGGCGACGTACGCCGCGAGCTGGTCGATCTCGGCCTGCGAGTAGACGACCGGCTTCTCCGGCGCCTGGGCGCTCTGGGAGGTCGCGGCCGGCATGCGGCCGGTGCCCACCTGGAAGTCCACGGCCGCGGCGCCGACGCCCACCAGAGGCGGACCGTCGGAGGTGCCCTGACCGCCGGTTCCGTGGCAGCTGGCGCAGCCGACGGCGTAGAGCTTCTTGCCCTCGTCGATGGCCAGGGACTGGGCGGTTTCCTCAGCCTGCGCCTTGCCCGTGGGCGCGACAAAGGCGTACAGCCCCCCAGTGGCCGCCAGCGCGAGGAGTAGGACGACGACCGCCGCCAGCGGATGGCGTCGTCGTGCGGAGAGCTTTTTCACGGATTACCCCGGTGTCAGGATCTTCTGCGTCGATGCTTCTGGGATGTGCGCTTGCTTGCTCGCAGCGCGCGGGACGGGCCCGGCTACTTGATCATGTAGATCGTTGCGAAGAGGCCGATCCAGACGACATCGACGAAGTGCCAGTAGTAGGACACGACGATGGCGGCGGTTGCCTGCTCGTGAGTGAACCTCTTGGCCGCGTACGTACGGCCGAGGACCAGCAGGAAGGCGATGAGGCCTCCCGTCACGTGCAGGCCGTGGAAGCCGGTGGTCAGGTAGAAGGCCGAGCCGTATGCGTCGGAGGAGAGCGAGAGCCCGTCCTTCTTCACCAGCTCGGTGTACTCGTAGACCTGGCCGCCGATGAAGATCGCACCCATCACGAAGGTGACGATGAACCACATCCGGAGCTTCTTCACGTCACCGCGCTCGGCGGCGAAGACGCCGAGCTGGCAGGTGAGGGAGGAGAGCACCAGGATCGTGGTGTTCGTCGCCGCGAACGGGAAGTTCAGGGCGTGGGCCTTCTCCGACCAGAAGTCGGGGCCCGTCACCGATCGCAGGGTGAAGTACATCGCGAAGAGGGCCGCGAAGAACATCAGCTCGGAACTCAGCCAGATGATGGTTCCGACGCTGGTGAGGTTCGGCCGATTGACCGACGGGTGCGCGTGCCCGGTTTCTACTGTCGTTGCTGTCGCCACGACCGACATTATGTCGGTCGCTTATCCCGCCCTCACTCCGGGGGGTGCCGTTCGGAGTGTTCGCACCTCGTGTACTGCCCGGATGGCCCATCGCGCTGGTGCTCCAACCGCTGTTGACGGCGTGTTCGGAGGAGTAGCATCCGCGGCATCGGTTCTGTCCGTACGACGCTGATGTCCCGGAGGAAACATGCGGCCGACCGCCACGGTGCTGGTCTACAGCGACGACTCCAACACCCGCGAGCAGGTGCGGTTGGCCGCCGGCCGGCGACCGGCTCCCGATGTCCCGTTGGTGGAGTTCGTGGAGTGCGCGACGCCCGCGGCGGTGGTGAGCGAGCTGGACAAGGGCGGGATCGACGTCTGTGTGCTGGACGGCGAGGCCGTGCCCATGGGGGGCATGGGGCTGTGCCGCCAGATCAAGGACGAGGTGTTCAACTGCCCGCCGGTCCTGCTGCTCATGGGCCGCCCCCAGGACGCCTGGCTGGCCACCTGGAGCCGGGCCGAGGCCGCGGTGACCCTGCCGGTGGATCCGGTGGAGTTCGCGGCCTCGCTGGCCGCCCTGCTGCGCACCCAGAGGCTGCAGAGCGCCTAGGGGCCTCCTGGGGCGTCACACCGTCGTCGGGCGCAGCCGTGCCGCGTCCGCCGGGCGGGGGCCCTCCGGCTCGCCGCCCACCAGGGCGCTGCCCTTGCGCCACTTCGCCCAGGCGACGTTCCAGTCCCCGAAGCCGTTGCCGAAGGTCTCCATGGTGTTGCCGAAGGAGTTCACGACCTTGACCAGGTCGCCCTCGCGGACGTTCTTGAAGAACCAGGCCGCGTTGTCGGTGCTCATGCCGGTGCAGCCGTGGCTGACATTGGCGGAGCCCTGGGACCCCACGGACCAGGGGGCGGCGTGCACGTACTCGCCGCTCCAGGTGACCCGGGTCGCGTAGTACACCGGCAGGTCGTACGACTCCGCCGAGCCCTCCGCGATGCCGATGCTGGTGCCGCGCATCCGTACGAAGTACTCCTTGCCGAGGACGACCTTGACGCCGTTGCGGGTCTCGAAGCCGGGTTTGCCGGTGGTGACCGGCATGGTCTTGATGGCCTTGCCGTTGCGGTAGACCGTCATCGTGTGCGACGAGGCGTCCGTCACGGCGATGACCTGGTCCCCCGTGGTGATCGTCAGCGGCTTGGCCCGGCCGCCCCAGAGCCGGTCGCTGACCTTGATGCCGTCCAGGTTGCTGCGCACCCGGACGGTGGCGTGGGCGGGCCAGTACTCCTTGGGGCGGTAGTGGAGCTCCTTGTCGTCCACCCAGTGCCAGGCGCCCTCGGTGGCGGGCATCGACTCGACCTTGAGGGCGCGCTCGACGACGGCGCGCTGGGCCTCGTCCCTGACCGGCTTGCTCAGTTCGGCCGTGATGGGCTGGCCGACGCCGTACGTGCCCGTCTTGGGGCCGAAGGTGACGTCCAGGCGCTGCTTGGTGAGCGGCTTGCCGGTGTCGAAGGTGAGGACGCGGCGGCCGGGGGCTCCGTCCTCGTCCTCGGTGGACACCCGGAGCGTGTAGCGGGCGTTGGCGGCCAGCGGGGAGGTGCTGTGCCAGCGGCTGCCGTCGGCGGCGAGTTCGCCGCTCACGTAGCGTCCTGTGGCGTCCATGGCCGTGACGTCCGTGATGCGGCCGTCACGGCCCTCTGCGGTGACCTCCAGGGGCTTGTCCGGGTCGGCCTTCTTTCCGCCGGCTTTCGGGCCGTTGAAGGAGATCTGGTCCGCCGCGTCGTACGGCGCGGCCGCCAGCGGGTTTCCGTCCCCGCTGCACGCCGTGACGCTCGCGCCGAGCGCGATCACCAGCAGCGTGCAGCCGACGACGGTGCGGGTGCGCGGAGTGTGGTTCATGCCCTCGACGCTAGGGAGCCGCGTCAGGGGCGGCGCGCCGAGTGGTCCGTACGGGGGAAAAGTGGCTGCCAAAAGAGGGAGCCCGGACCCTCCTGACGGAGTGTCCGGGCTCCCTGCGCCGGGCGCGTGCTACTGGGTGCGGTTCTCACCGCGGTAGTACTCGAAGACCCAGCCCCAGATGCCGATCAGGACCAGCGGGGCCGAGAAGTACATCAGCCACCAGCCGACGGCGACCGAGAGGAAGGCGAGCGCGCCACCGGCGGCCAGCGAGAGCGGCTGCCAGCTGTGCGGGCTGAAGAAGCCGACCTCGCCGGCGTCGTCCGCGACGTCCGCGTTCTTGTCGTCCTGTGCCCCGGCGTCCACCCGCTTGGCCGTGAAGCCCAGGTAGAAGCCGATCATGATGGCCAGACCGAACGCCAGGAAGAGGGCCGTCGTACCGGCCGGCTCCTTCGACCACACGCCATAGACGATCGCCATGACGAGGATGAAGACGCTCAGCCAGATGAACATCCTGCCTTGGATCTTCACTTGCCGGCCTCCTTGCCACCAGCGAGGGCCTTGTCACCGTGAGGGGCGTTCTCGAGCTGGTCGAGAGCGGCGATCTCCGGGTGATGCAGGTCGAACGCCGGGGATTCGGAGCGAATCCGCGGCAGGGTGAGGAAGTTGTGCCGCGGCGGCGGGCAGGACGTCGCCCACTCGAGCGAGCGGCCGTAGCCCCACGGGTCGTCCACCACGATCCTCTTGCCGTACTTGGCGGTCTTCCACACGTTGTAGAAGAACGGCAGGATCGACGCGCCGAGGATGAACGAGCTGATCGTGGAGATCGTGTTCAGGGCGGTGAAGCCGTCGGCGGCGAGGTAGTCCGCGTAACGCCGCGGCATGCCCTCCGCGCCCAGCCAGTGCTGGACCAGGAAGGTGCCGTGGAAGCCGACGAACAGCGTCCAGAAGGTGATCTTCCCGAGCCGCTCGTCGAGCATCTTGCCGGTGAACTTCGGCCACCAGAAGTGGAAGCCGGAGAACATCGCGAACACCACGGTGCCGAACACCACGTAGTGGAAGTGCGCCACCACGAAGTACGAGTCCGAGACGTGGAAGTCCATCGGCGGCGAGGCCAGGATGACGCCGGTCAGACCGCCGAAGGTGAAGGTGATCAGGAAGCCGGTCGCCCACAGCATCGGTGTCTCGAAGGACAGCGAGCCCTTCCACATCGTGCCGATCCAGTTGAAGAACTTCACACCGGTCGGTACGGCGATCAGGAACGTCATGAAGGAGAAGAACGGCAGCAGCACTCCGCCGGTGACGTACATGTGGTGCGCCCACACCGTCACGGACAGGCCCGCGATCGAGATCGTGGCCGCGATCAGGCCCATGTAGCCGAACATCGGCTTGCGGGAGAAGACCGGGATGACCTCGGAGATGATGCCGAAGAACGGCAGGGCGATGATGTACACCTCTGGATGGCCGAAGAACCAGAAGAGGTGCTGCCACAGCAGGGCGCCGCCGTTGGCGGAGTCGAAGATGTGGGCACCGAACTTGCGGTCCGCCTCCAGCGCGAACAGCGCCGCCGCCAGCACCGGGAAGGCGAGCAGGACCAGCACACCGGTCAGCAGCACGTTCCACGTGAAGATCGGCATGCGGAACATCGTCATGCCGGGTGCGCGCATGCAGATGATCGTGGTGATGAAGTTGACCGAGCCGAGGATGGTGCCGAAGCCGGAGAAGGCCAGGCCCATGATCCACATGTCGGCGCCGATGCCGGGCGAGCGGACCGCGTCGGACAGCGGGGTGTAGGCGAACCAGCCGAAGTCGGCGGCGCCGTCGGGGGTGAGGAAGCCGGCGACCGCGATCAGCGAGCCGAACAGGTACAGCCAGTAGGCGAACATGTTCAGCCGCGGGAAGGCGACGTCGGGGGCGCCGATCTGCAGCGGCATGATCCAGTTCGCGAAGCCCGCGAACAGCGGCGTCGCGAACATCAGCAGCATGATCGTGCCGTGCATCGTGAACGCCTGGTTGAACTGCTCGTTCGACATGATCTGCAGGCCCGGACGGGCCAGCTCGGCACGCATGAACAGCGCCAGCAGGCCACCGATGCAGAAGAACGCGAACGACGTCGTGAGGTACAGCGTGCCGATCGTCTTGTGGTCAGTGGTGGTGAGCCACTTGATCACGACGCTGCCACGGTTCTGGCGCCGGACCGGCAGCTCGTCCTCGTAGTGGGACCCTGCCGCGGCACCCTGGGGTTCGTTGAGGATGCTCACAGGTTGTTCGTCTCCCGGTTCTTCTCGTGGCTCGTCTGCGCGATGCCGGCGGGAACGTAACCGGTCTGCCCCTTCTTCACGAGTTCCTGAAGGTGCTGCTCGTAGCGCTCCTGGGAGACGACCTTCACGTTGAACAGCATCCGGGAGTGGTCGACGCCGCAGAGCTCGGCGCACTTGCCCAGGAAGGTGCCCTCCTGGTTGGGGGTCACCTCGAAGGCGTTGGTGTGGCCCGGGATGACGTCCTGCTTCATGAGGAACGGCACCACCCAGAAGGAGTGGATGACGTCACGCGAGGTCAGGACGAAGCGGACGCGCTTGCCCTCGGGCAGCCACAGGGTCGGACCCGGGTTGCCGGTCTGCGGGTTGCGCGCGCCGGGGGTGCCGCAGTCGTAGACGCCGCCGGCATCGGCCGGGAAGTCGTCCTTGTAGCGGTCCGGAATCGCGTCGAGTTCCTTGGACTTGGTGGCATCACCGGTGGAACCGTCGACGTCCTCGACGTAGTTGAAGCACCAGCTCCACTGGAAGCCGACGACGTTGATGGTGACGTCGGGATCGTCCTTGAGCTCGAGGAGCTTCGACTCGTCCCGGGCGGTGAAGTAGAAGAGCACCGAGACGATGATCAGCGGGACCACCGTGTACAGCGCCTCGATCGGCATGTTGTACCGGGTCTGCGGAGGGACCTCGACCTTGGTGCGGCTGCGCCGGTGGAAGATGGCACTCCACAGGATCAGGCCCCACACCAGCACGCCGACGGCGAGCGCGGCAGCCCAGGATCCCTGCCACAGGGAGAGGATCCGCGGAGCCTCTTCCGTGGTCGGGGTGGGCATACCAAGGCGGGGGAAGTCCTTGTATGTGCAACCGGTGGCGGTCGCCAGGACCAGGCCCGCGGTCAGTGCCTGCAGCAGCTTCCGCCGCATCGGGCGCCGCGGCGAGCGGTCGGAGCCGTTGGGACTCACGTAGCGCCTTCCCGAGAGTCTCGCCCGCGCGGATTGAGCTGCGGCCTTCTCGCTGGTCGGTCGCCGCCCTGCGTCGGGCAGGGGTTTGGATGTTTATGCGGACCAAACCCTAGCCGACCCTCTCCGAGGGTTCGCGAGGAGGGGTGCCTAGTCGCTCCGTGGCTTAGCTGAATTGGCGGGTGCGGGCAGTTTGTGGCTGATCGCGCAGTTCCCCGCGCCCCTGAGGGGGTTAGCGTTGCCGTGTGTCCTACTTCGACGCTGCTTCCGCTTCTCCCCTCCACCCCGTCGCTCGTCAGGCGCTGTTGGCCTCCCTCGATGAAGGGTGGGCCGATCCCGCGCGGCTGTACCGCGAGGGGCGCAGGGCCCGGTTGCTGCTGGATGCCGCTCGGGAGGCGGCTGCCGAGGTCGTGGGGTGCCGTCCCGATGAGCTGAGCTTCACCGCTTCCGGTACCCGGGCCGTGCACACCGGGATCGCGGGGGCGGTGGCCGGGCGGAGGCGCGTCGGACGTCACCTCATCGTGTCAGCCGTTGAACACTCATCCGTGCTGCATTCCGCCGAAGTGCACGAGAAGGAGGGCGGTTCGGTCACCCGGGTGGCGGTCGACCGAACGGGAAGGGCGGCCCCCTCGGACTACGCGGAGGCGCTCCGGGAGGACACCGCGCTGGCCTGTCTGCAGTCGGCCAATCATGAGGTGGGGACCGAGCAGCCCGTTGCCGAGGTGGCCGGGGTGTGCCGGGAGGCCGGGGTGCCGCTGCTGGTGGACGCGGCGCAGTCGCTGGGGTGGGGGCGGATCGAGGGGGACTGGTCGCTGCTCACCGCCAGTGCGCACAAGTGGGGAGGGCCCTCCGGGGTCGGGCTGCTCGTCGTGCGCAAGGGGGTGCGGTTCGCTCCGCAAGGGCCTCTCGACGAGCGGGAGTCCGGGCGGGCGGCCGGGTTCGAGAACCTGCCGGCGATCGTGGCGGCGGCGGCCTCGCTGCGGGCGGTGCGGGCGGAGGCGGCCCAGGAGGCGGCGCGACTGCGGGAGCTGACGGACCGGATCCGGGCCCGGGTGCCGGAGCTGGTGCCGGATGTGGAGGTGGTGGGCGATCCGGTGCGGCGGCTGCCCGGGGTCGTCACCTTCTCCTGTCTCTATGTCGACGGGGAGACACTCCTGCACGAGCTGGATCGGTCCGGTTTCTCCGTCTCGTCCGGGTCGTCCTGTACGAGCAGCACGCTGACGCCCAGCCATGTGCTGAGGGCGATGGGGGTGCTGAGCGAGGGCAACGTCCGGGTGTCCCTGCCGCCGGGGACGGCGCGGGAGGACGTGGAGCGGTTCCTCGAGGTGCTGCCGGAGGCGGTGGCGTCGGTGCGGGAGAAGCTCGGCGCACCGACGCCCACGACCGTCGTCGCGCAGGACGCCTTGATCGTCGACGCCCTGGGCAAGCGCTGCCCGATCCCCGTGATCGAACTGGCGAAGGTGATCGGGGACGTGCCGGTGGGCGGCATGGTCCGGGTCCTGTCCGACGACGAGGCGGCACGCCTCGACATCCCCGCGTGGTGCGAGATGCGGGGTCAGCAGTACGCGGGGGAGGAACCGGCGGAGCGGGGAACGGCGTACCTCGTCCGCCGGGTGAGCTAGGTCAGCTCAGGTAGCCCTGGACCTCGGCCGCGGCCTCGTCGCCGTACGCCTTCATGAACCGCTCCATGAAGTGGCCGCGGCGCAGCTGGTACTCCTGGGTGCCCACGGTCTCGATGACGAGCGTGGCGAGCATGCAGCCGACCTGCGCGGCGCGCTCCAGGGAGACGCCCCAGGCCAGCCCCGACAGGAAACCGGCACGGAAGGCGTCGCCGACGCCCGTGGGGTCGGCCTTGCGCTCCTCCTCGGGGCAGCCGACCTCGATCGGAGGCTCCCCGGACCGCTCGATCCGGACGCCCTGGGAGCCCAGCGTGGTGACGCGGCAGCCGACCTTGGCCAGGATCTCCGCGTCGGACCAGCCGGTCTTGGTCTCGATGAGCCCCTTCTCGTACTCGTTGGAGAAGAGGTAGGTCGCCCCGTCCAGCAGTATCCGGATCTCGTCGCCGTTCATCCGGGCGATCTGCTGGGAGAAGTCGGCGGCGAAGGGGATGGCGCGCGAACGGCACTCCTCGGTGTGGCGCAGCATCCCCTCGGGGTCGTCGGCGCCGATGAGGACCAGGTCGAGTCCGCCGACGCGGTCCGCGACGGTCTTCAGCTCGATGAGCCGGGCCTCGCTCATGGCGCCCGTGTAGAAGGAGCCGATCTGGTTGTGGTCGGCGTCGGTGGTGCACACGAAGCGCGCGGTGTGCAGGGTCTCGGAGATGCGCACCGACTCGGTGTCGACGCCGTGGCGGTCGAGCCAGGCCCGGTACTCGTCGAAGTCGAAGCCCGCGGCGCCGACGAGGATCGGCCGGGTGCCCAGCTGTCCCATGCCGAAGGCGATGTTCGCGCCGACGCCGCCCCGGCGGACGTCCAGGTTGTCGACCAGGAAGGAGAGCGAGACCGTGTGCAGCTGGTCCGCGACGAACTGGTCGGCGAAGCGGCCGGGGAAGGTCATGAGGTGGTCGGTGGCGATGGAGCCGGTGACTGCGATGCGCACGGCTGGGATTCTCCTGCGGATGCGGAGGCGGGTTGACGATTAACGCTACCGGGTTCGGGAGTGGCTCAGAAGCGTCCAAAACTACCCGATAGTAGATCTTTCTTCGCAGGCCATGGCGTGCCTACGGTTCCGCTATGACGAAACTCAAGGCTCCGGTTCCCGCCGCGGCGGACCTGGACGGCGGTCTGGCGGCGCTGCGCGGCGACTGCGCCCGGATGGCTCCCCACTGGGCGGTTCCCGACCGGACCACCCCGCACCCGGTCTCTCCGTCGCTCATCCACGGGGTGGAGGTGCCGAACAGGTCCGCACGGCTGCTGGACGCCATGTCGGAGTACGGCGACTGAATCCGCCCCCTTACGGGAACCGTGCGCTCATGTGCCGCGTCCCATCGCTGTCCCCCGTAAAGGGGACGCGGGATACGACCCAAGGAGCGATGCGGTGAACACCGAGCGACCCGACGACGACGCGGCCGAGCCCGGCGCCGTCGAGAACACCGGCCCCGCGCGGGACGCCGATGGCACCGTCGGGGCCGACGAGAACACCGCGCGACGCGAGGGCGCCGCGGAGGAGCACGCCGCGGACTCCGGTCCGGGCCGGCGCCGCTCCCCCGTGATCATCGCCTCCGTGGCCGCCGCGGTGCTGCTCGTCGGGGGTGGCGGGGCCTACCTCGCCGCCGGCGCCTCCGACGGCTCGGACGACGGCACGTCCTCGGGGGCGCCCGGGGCGGACACTCCCCCGCCGCTGGCGCTCGACGGGTACTCCGAGGGCTCGGGGAGCGGTATCGCGCCCGGAGAGCCGAATCCGTACGGCGCCACCTTCGAGATCCCCGGCGAGCTTCCGGAGGGGCCCGCGTCGGCCCCGGTGTACCGGGCGGGAGGCGAGGTCACCGCGGACGAGGTGGCCCGGCTCGCGGCGGCCCTCGAGGTCACCGGCAAGCCGGTGCTCCAGGGGCAGGCCTGGCGGATCGGCGGCAAGGACGGGTCGGGGCCGAGTCTGCAGGTGAACCGGCAGGCGCCGGGCACCTGGACCTTCCAGCGGTACGCCCCCGGCGGCGACAGCTGCGAGAGCCCGACCGTCTGCACCGACAAGCCCGGCGGCGACGCCGTCGCCGCGGTGAGCGAGGAGGCCGCGAAGAAGGCCGCCGCCCCGGTGCTGAAGGCGGTGGGCCAGGACGACGCGAAGCTCGACGCGAGCCAGGTCATGGACGCCCAGCGGGTGGTGAACGCCGAGCCGGTGGTCGGCGGGCTGCCCACCTACGGCTGGACGACGGGCGTGACCGTGAACGCCCAGGGCGAAGTGGTCGGCGGCAGCGGCCAGTTGAAGGCGCCGGTGAAGAGCGACACCTATCCCGTGCTGAGCGCCGGGAAGACGCTCGCGCTGCTGAACTCGGCGCCGGCGGACGACTCCCGGGCGGGCATCGGGGGCTGCGCCAGTCCCGTACCGCTGGAGGACGGGGCGGCGTGCGGGGAGCCCGGGAAGCCCGGGAAGAAGGAGACCATCACGGTCGAGAAGGCCGTGTTCGGGCTGGCCGCGCACCATGTGGACGCCCGGCAGGCACTGGTGCCGTCCTGGCTGTTCCAGGTACGGGCGCCGGGCGCGCAGGACAGCTTCACCGTGACGCATCCGGCGATCGACCCGGAGTTCCTGGCCTCTCCGGCGCCCTCCGGCCCGCCGACCGAGCAGCCGAGCCCGCGGCCGACCGGGCCGGGCGAGGAGCGGACCACCCGTGAGGTGACCGCCCACGGCTACACCAGCGACGGCAGGGAACTCACCGTCGCCTTCACCGGCGGGGTGTGCGCCGACTACGACGTCAGCGCGCGCGAGAGCGGGGAGGCGGTGACGGTCACGGTGACCGAGACCCCCTGGCCCGGCAAGGTGTGCATCCTGATCGCCAAGGAGTACCACCGCACGGTGCCCCTGGACGAGCCGGTCGGCGACCGGAAGGTCGTGGGCCAGGACGGCGAGGCGATCCCCCTGGAGAAGCCGGGCGCCCGGCTTCCGGAGACGTCGGCGCGCTAGCGGCCCCGGACGCGCCGACGGCGGCGTCCCCCGGTCATCCGGGGGCGCCGCCGTCGTGACGGGTACTGCCTGTCAGTTGAACGAGTCACCGCAGGCGCAGGAGCCGGTCGCGTTCGGGTTGTCGATCGTGAAGCCCTGCTTCTCGATCGTGTCGACGAAGTCGATGGTGGCGCCGCCCAGGTACGGGGCGCTCATCCGGTCGGTGACGACCTTGACGCCGTCGAAGTCCTTCTCCACGTCGCCGTCGAGGGAGCGCTCGTCGAAGAAGAGCTGGTAGCGCAGGCCGGAGCAGCCGCCGGGCTGGACGGCGACGCGCAGGGCCAGGTCCTCGCGGCCTTCCTGGTCGAGCAGGGCCCTGACCTTGGACGCGGCGGCGTCGGTCAGGACGATGCCGTCGGTGACGGTGCTGGTCTCGTCCGATACGGACATCTACATCTCTCCCGGGTTGTACGGAGACTGCTTGCCGACGGTTGCAACCTGCGGGGCCCCGATTTCATTCCGGGCCGGGCGCTTGTCTTACCGGTTCGTGCGGTTCCTTCTTCATGCTCGCACACCCGCCGCGGAGCAGAAAACGGCTCTTTCGGGAATGAAAGGCCTCTCACAGGGATTCACGTCACATGGACGCTATGGCCATCGTCAAACTGACGTGAACCGGTTATGATAGATAGCGTCATTTCGACGAAAAGCCAGTTGGTGACCCCGCCGGCCCGGTCCCGCCCGGCCGGCGAGCCGCAGAACAGAAAGGGTGCGTGTCGTGACCACCGCCCAGACCCAGGAGCTCGACGTACAGCCGACGCCCCTCGCCCTGCTGCTCCTCGGCCGTGAGGCCGACCCCAGGAGCGAGCGCGGTGTGGAGTGCCCCGGCGACCTGCCCTCGCCGTCCGACCCGAACCTGGTCGAGCGCGCCCGCGCGGCCAAGGAGAAGCTCGGCGACAAGGTGTTCGTGCTCGGCCACCACTACCAGCGCGACGAGGTCATCCAGTTCGCGGACGTCACCGGCGACTCCTTCAAGCTGGCCCGGGACGCGGCCGCCCGCCCCGAGGCCGAGTACATCGTCTTCTGCGGCGTGCACTTCATGGCGGAGTCCGCGGACATCCTGACCAGCGACGACCAGAAGGTGGTCCTGCCCGACCTCGCGGCCGGCTGCTCCATGGCCGACATGGCCACGGCCGAGCAGGTCGCCGAGTGCTGGGACGTGCTGACCGAGGCGGGGATCGCCGAGCAGGTCGTCCCGGTGTCGTACATGAACTCGTCCGCCGACATCAAGGCCTTCACCGGCAAGCACGGCGGCCTGATCTGTACGTCGTCCAATGCCAAGCGGGCCCTCGACTGGGCGTTCGAGCAGGGCGAGAAGGTCCTGTTCCTGCCGGACCAGCACCTCGGCCGCAACACCGCCGTGCGGGACATGGGCATGTCGCTCGAGGACTGCGTCCTCTACAACCCGCACAAGCCCAACGGCGGCCTGACCGCGCAGCAGCTGCGCGACGCGAAGATGATCCTGTGGCGCGGCCACTGCTCGGTGCACGGCCGCTTCTCGCTGGACTCGGTCAACGACGTCCGCGAGCGCATCCCGGGCGTCAACGTCCTGGTCCACCCCGAGTGCAAGCACGAGGTCGTGGCCGCGGCGGACTACGTCGGTTCGACCGAGTACATCATCAAGGCGCTGGAGGCGGCCCCGGCCGGTTCCAAGTGGGCCATCGGCACCGAGCTGAACCTGGTCCGCCGCCTGGCGAACCGTTTCGCGCCGGAGGGCAAGGAGATCGTCTTCCTCGACAAGACGGTCTGCTTCTGCTCGACCATGAACCGCATCGACCTGCCCCACCTGGTCTGGACCCTGGAGTCCCTGGCCGAGGGCAACCTCGTCAACCGCATCGAGGTCGACAAGGAGACCGAGGCGTTCGCGAAGCTGGCGCTGGAGCGGATGCTGGCGCTGCCGTAGCCCGCGAGGGTGTGACGACGGGGGGCGCGCTCACCCCGGTACGGGTTTCCGGCCGGGGTGGGCGGGGTCGAGGGTGAAGACGTCGCCGGCCGGGGTGGCGACGACCAGGGCGCCCCGGTGGAGCAGTACCTCGGGCAGCGGGGACGACTGGCCCGCCACCCACTGGGCACGCGGCTGGGTCTCCCACAGCAGCGTGCCCTTTCCGGTGTCCAGGGCGGCGACCCGCCCGCTGGCGCTGGAGACGTAGACCACGCCGGTGCGCGGGTCGTGGGTGACGGCGCCCGGTTGTTCCAGGCTCGTCGACCCCCGCCACAACTGCCTGCCGGTGCGGACCGACACGGCGGTCACCCGGCCGGAGGATCCGGTGAACCACAGCGTGCCGTCGGCCAGGGTCACCTTCCCCTCGAAGGACTCCGCCAGCTTCGTCGTCGTCCCGGCGCCGGTGTCCGGGTGCACCAGCCGGATCCGGGTGTACGGCCCCTCGTCGCCCCCGAGGACGTGCCCGTCCTCGTTCACGACCGGGTCGAGGTAGAGCAGGTGACCGTCGTGCATCCCGACGAGAATGCCGCGGTTGGGCACCGTCAGGCGCCGCGTGGAGCCGTCGGACCGGTCGAGCCCCACGAGCAGCATGTTGTCGGTGGCCGTGATGCCCGGGACGCACTCCAGATAGAGGTCCTCGGCGGTGTCCGCCGCGTCGCAGTACTGCTCCTTCGGCAGCGGCGTCGTCCAGCGCGCGGTGCCGGTGCGGGGCGAGCGGGCGGTCACCGAAGAGCCGTCGCCGCCGTCGGGGAGGATCAGGAGGTCGCCGGAGAGGTGCGGGCGGGTCCAGGCGGTGCTCACCGCGCGCTGCCAGAGCCGCTTGCCGGTCGCCGTGTCGAAGGCGGCGACCGAGCCCCTGCTGTCCTGCCCCATCTGGGGCCGGTGCTCGACCAGCACCGCGTCGTCCACGACGCCGAGGAGCTCGTAGACGTACGACGCCTGGCCCCGGGCGGGCCGCGCCACGTCCGCCCGCCAGTCGGTGCGTCCGGTCAGCCCGTCGAGACGCACCGGCAGGACCCCGTCGCCCGCGCAGTAGACGGAGTCCTCGTACAGCCGGCACTCCGGGCCGCTGTCCACCCCCTCCGCCACCAGGTCACGTCCCTTTTCCACGCCGCGCCCGGCGGTGGCGTACACCGTCGTCTGCCAGGGCTGCCAGCCGGCCGGCGGGGGCGCCCACCGGGAGGGGGCGGTGGAGCCCGCTCGGCCGCCGTCGTCCCCGGCGGAGGGCCCGACCAGCAGATACGCCGTCAGGCCGAGGGCGAGGGCGCCGACCGTGCCGGTGGTGGCCCACAGCAGGCGGCCGCGGCGCCCGCGGACGCTCCGGGTGCCGGAGTCGGGGTCCGGCTCGGACCGGGTCAGCTGCACCGCCGCCGCCTCCGAGCGCAGCGGCACCGTGGGCAGGGCCTCCTCGGAGGCGTCGGGCCGCAGCCGGGCGAACTCCGCGGCCAGCTCTTCCAGCGGGGGCCGGTCGGCGGGCTCCTTGGTCAGGCAGCGCTCCAGGACCGCCCGCAGCGGCTCGCTCACGCCGTCCAGCACGGGCTCGTCGTGGATCACCCGGTACGCCGTCAGATAGGGGCTGTCGGCGTCGAAGGGGCCCCGGCCGGTGAGGGTGTACACCAGCAGCGCGCCGAGCGAGAAGACGTCCGAGGCGGGGCCGGCCGAGCGGGCGTCCGTGAGCTGTTCCGGGGACATGAAGGGCGGGGTGCCGATCATCTGGCCGGTCTCGGTCAGGGTGTTGTTCTCCGCGGCGCGGGAGATGCCGAAGTCGATGACGCGGGGGCCGTCGTCGGCCATCAGGACGTTGGCGGGCTTGAGGTCGCGGTGCACCACTCCGGCCCGGTGGATGTCGCGCAGCGCCTCGACCAGCCCCAGCGCCAGCCGTCGCAGCGCCGGCTCCGGCAGCGGGCCCACCTCACGGATCCGTTCGGCGAGCGAGCGCCCCGGCACGTACTGCGTCGCCATCCAGGGCCGCGCGGCTTCCGGGTCGGCGTCCACGACCGGCGCGGTGAAGGCACCGCTCACCTTGCGGACGGCGGCGATCTCCTGCCGGAAGCGGGTACGGAAGACCGGGTCCTCGGCGTACTGGGCGTGCACCACCTTGACCGCGACCTCGCGGCCGGAACGCGATCTTCCGCGGTAGACGACGCCCATGCCGCCGGCGCCCAGCCGGTCGACCAGCCGGTACCCGCCGACCGACTTCGGATCGTCCCTGTGCAGTGGCACGCCCCGATCCCTCTCCCCCGTACGTCCGTTGAGGGCAAAGGATACGGCCGGGCCCCGCTCCGCCATGGCGGGGACCCGGCCGCTTCGGTCAGACCTTCACGGGTTCCGGCCGGTCCGGTACCTCCGCCTTCTTCTCCCGCTTCGCCGCGCGCTTCTTCGCCCGGCGCTCCTTGCGGAGTTCCAGCATCGTGTAGAGCGTCGGGACGAGGAGCAGGGTGAGCAGGGTCGAGGTGATCAGGCCGCCGATCACCACCACCGCGAGCGGCTGGGCGATGAATCCGCCCTCGCCGGTGACGCCGAGCGCCATCGGGAGCAGGGCGAAGATCGTCGCCAGGGCCGTCATGAGGATGGGGCGCAGCCGGTGGCGGCCGCCTTCCAGCACGGCCTCGACCACGCCGTAACCCTGGCCGCGGTACTGGTTGATCAGGTCGATCAGGACGATCGCGTTCGTCACCACGATGCCGATCAGCATCAGCATGCCGATCATCGCGGGGACGCCCATCGGGGTGCCGGTGAGGATCAGCAGGCCGATCGCGCCGGTGGCCGCGAAGGGGATCGAGACCAGCAGGATCAGCGGCTGGACGAGCGAGCGGAAGGTCGCCACCAGCAGCATGAACACGATCGCGATGGCCGCCAGCATGGCCAGGCCCAGGTTGGCGAACGCCTCGTCCTGGTCCTCGGAGACCCCGCCGATCTCGGCCGTGGCGCCCGCGGGCAGGTCCAGGGCGTTGATCTTCGACTGGAGGTCCGCGCTGACCGCGCCGGTGTTGTCACCGGTCGGCTTCGCCGTGATCGTCGCGGCCCGCTGGCCGTCGATCCGGGTCATCGACACCGGCCCGTCGACGAGCTTCACCGTCGCCACGTCGGACAGCTTCACCGGGCCCAGGGGAAGGGCCTTGAGCTCGGCGAGCGTCCGCGCCGGCTGCTCCGTCCTGATGACGACGTCGCGCTCGGTGTCGTCCAGGGTGGCCTGCGCCGCGGTGGTGCCGCGCACCGCCTGGGCGACCGCAGCGCCGAGGGTGGCGTCGGTGAAACCGGCCTCCGCCGCCTTGTCGTTGGCCCGCACCGAGATCCGCGGGACGCTCTGCGACAGGTCGCTGGTGACGTCGGTGACGTCGTCCAGGCCCGCCACCTCCTTGCGGACCTTCTCCGCGGCCTCGCGCAGGACCTCGCCGTCCGCCGCCTTCACCACGACGCTCAGGTCCTGGCTGCCGAAGCCGTCACCGGCGGCGACGGTCGTGGTGCCGACACCGTCGAGCTTGTCCAGGCCGTTCTCGATGCGGTCGGTGACGTCCGCGGAGGACGCGGAGTCCTCCAGCATCACCGAGTAGGACGCCTGGTTGGTGTCCGTGCCGCCGCCGAAGGCCGCCATGAAGCCGGACGAGCCGATGGTGACCTGGTAGTCCTTGACGCCCTCGGTGTCCCCGAGCAGCCGCTCGATCTTCCGCACCTGGGCGTCGGTCGCGGCCAGGCTGGTGCCGGGCTCCAACTCCTGCTTGACGGTGAGGACTTCCTGCTCGCCCTGGTCGAAGAAGTTCGTCTTCAGCAGCGGCGCCATGCCGAAGGTGCCGATGAGGACGACGACCGCGAGGGCCACGCTGGTCAGGCGGCGCCTGGTCGCGAAGCGCAGGACGGGGACGTACAGGCGCTGCAGGCGGCTCTGCGCCTCCTTCTCCTCCGCCCGGCGGCGGGCTTCCTCGGCGTCCTCGGGGGTGCCCTTCGGGGCGCGCAGGAACCAGTACGACAGCACCGGTACGACCGTCAGCGAGACGAGCAGCGACGCCAGCAGGGCCGCGGTCACGGTCAGGCTGAACGAGCCGAACAGCTCGCCCACCATGCCGCCGGTCAGGCCGATCGGGAGGAACACGGCGACCGTGGTGAGGGTGGAGGAGGTCACCGCGCCCGCCACCTCGCGGACCGCCTTGAGGATGGCCTCCTCGCGCTCCTCGCCGTAGCCGAGGTGGCGCTTGATGTTCTCCAGGACGACGATCGAGTCGTCCACGACCCGGCCGATGGCGATGGTCAGGGCGCCCAGCGTCAGCATGTTCAGGGACAGGTCCCGCGTCCACAGCACGATCAGCGCGAGCACGACCGACAGCGGGATGGAGACCGCGGTGACCAGCGTGGAGCGGACCGAGGCCAGGAAGACCAGGATGACCAGGACCGCGAAGAGCAGGCCCAGGGCGCCCTCGGTGGTCAGGCCGTCGATGGCCTTGGCCACCGCCGGGCCCTGGTCGCTGACGACGGTCACCTCGGCGCCGGCGCCGAGGTCCTTGCGCAGCTGCGGGAGCTTGTCGTCGACCGCGTCGGAGATCGCGACCGCGCTGCCGTCGCGGTCCATGGTGACCATGACGGCGAGGCTCGGCTCGCCGTTGGTCCGGGTCAGGGAGTCGGCCGGGGCCTGCTCCTGCTCGACCTTCGCGACCGCGCCGAGGCGGACCGGCTTGCCGTCGCCCTTGATCCGCAGGTTCTCGATCTGGTCCAGCGAGGTGAAGCCGCCGCCGACCTGCACGGTGCGGTTGGCGCCGTCCTCGTCGAAGGAGCCGGCCGGCACGGTGGCGCCGCCCGCCTGGAGGGCCTGGGTGAGGGACTGCGCGGTCAGACCGGCCTCGGCCAGCTTCGCGTCGTCCGGGGTGACGGTGACCTGAAGGTCCCGCACGCCGTCGACGGTGACCTGGCCGACGCCGTCGATGTCCTTCAGGTCCGGTACGACCGTCCGGTCCAGCTGGTCAGCGAGGGCCTGCTGGTCCTTGTCGGCGGTGACGGCGAGCACCACGGTCGGCATGTCGTCCGTGGAACCGGCGACGACCTGCGGGTCGACGTCGTCCGGGAGCTGGGCGCGGGCCCGGTTGACGGCCTGCTGGACGTCGGCGACGAGCTGCTGGGTGTCGTTGCCGTAGTCGAAGGACGCCATGATCAGGGCGTTGCCCTCGCTGGCGGTGGAGGTGACGCCGGTGATGGCGTCGACGCCTTCGAGGCTGTCCTCGATGGGCTCGACGACCTGCTTCTCCACCACGTCCGGGGAGGCGCCCTGGTAGGGGGCGAGCACGGACACCATGGGGAGTTCTATGGACGGCAGCAGCTGTTGCTTGAGCTGGGGTATGGCGATCGCTCCGAAGGCGAGCGCGATGATCGACATGAGCCCGACGAGGGCTCGTTGCGCGAGGCTGAATCTGGACAGCCAGGACATGGGATCAGGGTCTCTCTTCTGTTGAGCAGAGCGGCTCCTACACCCTGAGCCATCCGGAACCCCTCATTCGTAGCCCCGAGGTCCCGTTCCTGACGCCGCGCGTACTCCCGGCGCAGTACGCCTGGGTGACGCTCAGTCCACCCTCGGACGGACCAGGCCCGACTCGTAGGCGATCACCACGAGCTGGGCCCGGTCCCGCGCGCCGAGCTTGGCCATGGCCCGGTTGACGTGGGTCTTCACGGTCAGCGGGCTGACTTCGAGGCGCTCGGCGATCTCGTCGTTGGAGTGGCCGCCGGCGACCTGCACCAGCACCTCGCGCTCGCGCACGGTGAGCGCGTCGAGCCGTTCCGCCCGGGCCGGGTCCTGCTCGTCGTCGCCGGGGCCGCCCTGGGCGAGGAAGCGGGCGATCAGGCCCTTGGTGGCGGCCGGGGAGAGCAGCGCCTCGCCGCCGGCGGCGACCCGGATGGCGGCCAGCAGCTCGTCGGGCTCGGAGCCCTTGCCGAGGAAGCCGGAGGCGCCGGCCCGCAGCGACTGCACGACATAGTCGTCGACCTCGAAGGTGGTCAGTATGACCACGCGGACCTGGGCGAGGGACGGGTCGGCGCTGATCATGCGGGTGGCGGCGAGGCCGTCGGTGCCGGGCATCCGGATGTCCATCAGGACGACGTCGGCGCGCTGCTCCTTGGCCAGCGCCACCGCCTCGGCGCCGTCGGACGCCTCGCCCACCACCTCCATGTCGGGTTCGGAGTCCACCAGGACGCGGAAGGCGCTGCGCAGCAGCGCCTGGTCGTCGGCGAGCAGGACACGGATGGTCATACGGTCTCCCCCGGCTCTCCCGTGGCGGCGGTACGGGTCTTGACCGGCAGGATCGCATGCACCCGGAACCCGCCGCCGTACCGGGGACCGGTGGTCAGGGTGCCGCGCAGCGCGGTGACGCGTTCGCGCATGCCGAGCAGTCCGTGGCCGCCTCCGGAGGGCGGCGCCTGGTCGTCGTGGCGGCCGTCGTCGAGCACCGTGATCTCCACCTGGGGACCCACGCGTACGACGCTGACCTCGGCCTTCGCCTGGTTGCCCGCGTGCTTCTGCACATTGGTGAGGGCTTCCTGGATGACCCGGTAGGCGGCGAGGTCCACGGCGGCGGGGAGCGTGGTGCCCTGGTCGGCGCGGGCGACCTCGACCTGGAGGCCCGCGCTGCGGAAGGTGCCGACGAGTTCGTCGAGGCGGTGCAGGCCGGGCGCGGGTTCGGTGGGTGCCTCGGGGTCGCCGGACTGTCTCAGCAGTCCGACGGTGGCGCGGAGTTCGTTGAGCGCGGAGCGGCTGGCCTCGCGTACGTGCGCCAGCGCCTCCTTGGCCTGGTCGGGGCGCTTGTCCATGACGTGGGCGGCGACTCCGGCCTGCACGTTGACCAGGGCGATGTGGTGGGCGACGACGTCGTGCAGATCGCGGGCGATGCGCAGGCGTTCCTCGGCGACCCGGCGGCGGGCCTCCTCCTCCCGGGTGCGCTCGGCGCGTTCCGCCCGTTCCTGGATGGCGTCGACGAAGGCGCGGCGGCTGCGGATGGCATCGCCGGCGGTGGCGGCCATGCCGGTCCAGGCGAAGATCGCGAGGTTCTCCTGGGCGTACCAGGGCAGGGGGCCGGCGAGCATGGCGACGCCGGTCAGGAGGGTCATGGTAAGCAGGCCCAGGCGCCAGGCGGTGTGCCGGTCGGTGGTGGAGGCGACGGTGTAGAGCGCGACGACGGCCGACATGGCGACGGGCGCCCGGGGGTCGCCGGTGACGCTCTCGATGACGGAGAGGGTGCCGGCGACGGCGAGGACGGTCCGGGGGACGCGGCGGCGGAAGACCAGGGCGCCGGCGCCGACGGCCATGAGGGCGATGCTGGGGGCGTCGGGGGTGCGCAGGCCCCAGGTGACGCCGTCCTTGCCGTGCGGGTCCACGAACGAGCCGGCCACCATGCAGATCAGGACGCCGGTGGCGAGCGCCGCGTCCAGTGCGAGGGGGTGCGCTTTGAGGTGGGCTCTGGCGCGGTCGAGGGTGTTCACGGCTGTTTACGGTACGCGGGGTCCGGGGAAACCGGACCCGCGCCGGGAAGCGCCCTCGTTCACCCCGGGATCAGGCCGTCGTCGCTCAGCAGTTCCCGGACTTCCTCCAGGGTGGCGTCCGGGGACGGGAGGATGAGTTCCGAGGGTTCGAGGGAGTCGTCCGGGAGGGGGTCGCCCAGCTCCCGGACCTTGGTCAGCAGGGCCTGCAGGGTGCGGCGGAAACCGGGGCCGTCGCCGTTCTCCATCTCGGCCAGGAGATCGTTGTCGAGCTCGTTCAGTGCGGCGAGGTGGCTGTCGGCCAGCCTCACCTGCCCCTCCCCCATGATCCGTACGATCATGTCGCCCTCCTCGGCGTGGGCCCTACTGCTTGTCGAAGCGCGGGGTGTCCTGCGGCTGCTGCTGGGACTTGGACGTGCCGTTGCCGCCCTCGAGGGCCTGCTGCTGCGCCGAGGTGCCGCCGGCCAGCTCCGCCTTCATGCGCTGCAGTTCCAGCTCCACGTCCGTGCCGCCGGAGAGCCGGTCGAGCTCGGCCTGGATGTCGTCCTTGTGCATGCCGGACTGGTCGTCGAGGGCACCGGAGGCGAGGAGTTCGTCGATGGCGCCGGCGCGTGCCTGGAGCTGGGCGGTCTTGTCCTCGGCGCGCTGGATCGCCAGGCCCACGTCGCCCATCTCCTCGGAGATGCCGGAGAAGGCCTCGCCGATCCGGGTCTGCGCCTGGGCGGCGGTGTAGGTGGCCTTGATCGTCTCCTTCTTCGTGCGGAAGGCGTCGACCTTGGCCTGGAGGCGCTGGGCGGCGAGGGTCAGCTTCTCCTCCTCGCCCTGGAGGGTGGCGTGCTGCGTCTCCAGGTCGGTCACCTGCTGCTGGAGCGCCGCCCGCCGGGACAGCGCCTCGCGGGCCAGGTCCTCGCGGCCCAGCGCGAGCGCCTTGCGGCCCTGGTCCTCCAGCTTCGAGGACTGCGACTGCAGCTGGTTGAGCTGGAGCTCCAGGCGCTTGCGGCTGGTCGCCACGTCCGCGACACCGCGGCGCACCTTCTGGAGCAGTTCCAGCTGCTTCTGGTACGAGTAATCGAGGGTTTCGCGCGGGTCCTCGGCCCGGTCAAGGGCCTTGTTCGCCTTCGCGCGGAAGATCATCCCCATACGCTTCATGACACCGCTCATGGGCTTCGCGCGCCCCCTTCTGACGGACTCCAGCTCCAGCACCTGCGACAGAACCCACAGTACGGGCCCTGCATCCATTACCGCACTGTTCGGGGACGGATGCGCTCATCCCCAAGGACGACTGCGTGCGCTCCGGCTCCGGCGTAAGGAGTAGGTGTCCCTCGGGGTTCCCGGAAACGGATGCAACGTCCCCTCTGTCCCCTACAGGACGACCGGTGTTGCCGATTCGTTCCCCACCGGGCGGGGGTCCATGCGCGGCGACCCCGTACCCTTGGGTTTTGTGTTCCGTAGCCGTGCCAAGGATGAGAAGGCATCGGTCGCCGACAAGGCGACCCTGACCGACTCCAATCAGCCCCGCGACCCGCAGGCCCCGAAGGGCAGGCCCACGCCCAAGCGCAGTGAGGCCCAGTCCCAGCGGCGCAGCGTCGCCAATACGCCGACCACGCGCAAGGAGGCCGCCAGGCGTCAGCGCGAGGAGCGCCGGCAGGTTCTGAGTCGGCAGCGCGAGGCGCTGGCGAGCGGCGACGAGCGGTATCTGCCGGCCCGTGACAAGGGTCCGGTGCGCCGCTTCGCGCGCGACTTCGTCGACTCGCGCTTCAACGTCGCGGAGTTCTTCCTCCCGATGGCCGTGATCATCCTCGTGCTGAGCATGGTGCGGGTGGGTGCGATGCAGAGCATCGCGCTGCTGCTGTGGCTGGTCGTGATCGTGCTGATCGTGCTCGACTCGATCGCCACCGGTTACCGCCTCAAGAAGCAGCTCAACGAGCGCTACCCGGACGACAACAAGCGCGGCGCCGTCGCCTACGCCCTGATGCGGTCCCTCCAGATGCGCCGGCTCCGGCTGCCCAAGCCGCAGGTCAAGCGCGGGGAGCGGCCCTGAGCACGACGCCGTTCTCCGGGGGCGCGGCGCATGCCTGGCTGACGAAGCTGGGCGGACTGCGGGACGTCGTACGGCAGGAGCTGGTGGCCCGGCAGCTCGATGAGCAGATAGCCGGGCGCTTCCCGGTCGGGCGGCGCCTGCGGATCCTCGACGTCGGCATGGGCCAGGGCACGCAGTCCCTGCGCCTGGCGCGGGCCGGGCATCAGGTGACCGGCCTGGAGCAGGACACGACGATGATCGCCGCGGCGCGGCAGGCGCTGGCGGGCGAGCCGGAGGGGATCCGCGAGCGGATGCGGGTCATCGAGGGGGACGGCCGGGAGACCGGCGTGCACTTCCTGCCGGGCAGCTTCGACGTGGTGCTCTGCCACGGCGTGCTGATGTACGTGGAGGAACCCGACCCGCTGCTGGCGGGTCTGGCCCGGGTGCTGGCCCCGGGCGGCCTGCTCTCGCTGCTGGTCCGCAACGGCGACGCGCTGGCGATGCGGCCCGGCCTGTCCGGCGACTGGGCCGGGGCACTGGCCGCCTTCGACACCACCGCCTACCGCAACCGGCTGGGCCTGGACGTACGGGCGGACCGCCTCTCCACCCTCACCGCGACCCTCGCCGGCATCGGCGCCCCGCTGCACTCCTGGTACGGGGTACGGGTCTTCACCGACACCGCGGCGGACGACGCGCCGATCCCGGCCGACGTGGAGACGCTGCTGGCGGCCGAGGAGCGGGCGGGGCGGACGGACCCCTACCGCGGCATGGCGGCGCTGCTGCACCTGTGCGGGGTGCGGGGCTGAGCCCCGTTCGGGCCGGGCGAGAAGGGGGGCGCCCCGAGGCGCCCCGCTCTCCGGTCGTGGGCCGGCTTCAGGCCTCTTCGGCGTGCAGGCTCATCGGTCCGTAGATCTCCGTGGCGTCCTCGAACAGCCGTACCTGGTCCACGCCGCCGGCGAGGAGGTCCTTCCACACCTCGCCGATCCAGGACTCGGCGTCTCCCTGCGTGGTGAACTCCTCCGGCTCCACGGCGGGTGCGGTCTCCGTCCCGTCGGCCTTCTCGAAGCGCCAGGTCCATGCTGCCATGCGGGGCCTCCTAGGTGAGCTTCTGTCCCTGTCAGCCTATTGGCTGCGGAAGCTGCCGCGAACAAGATCGAGGCGGTTTGTGATCTGCGGGCGGCCGGAGGCCGGTCGCGCGGGTCGCCGCGCCCCATGAGGGCGCCCCAGTCGCGCGGGCTGCACCGTGACCGGTGAAAATCAGTCCGTGGAACTGACTCTGCTCGGCACCGGTGCCCCCACGGGCCTCCCCCGTCCCGAATGCACCTGCGCGGCCTGCGCCACCGCGCTCGGTCCGGCCGCCCGGGCGGCGACCGCGCTGCTCGTGGACGGGGCCCTGCTGCTGGACCTGACCCCCGGGGCGGCGTTCGCGGCCGCCCGGGCGGGGCGTTCCCTGGCGGGCGTACGGCAGGTGCTGCTGTCGCATCCGCACGACGGACCGGCCGTCGAGGTGCCCGCGGGGCTGCCCGCGCCGGGCCGGGTGCCGGACGGACGGGAGTTGGCCCTGCTGACGGGCCATCGGGTGCGGGCCATGGCGATGGACGCGGGGGGCACCGGGTACGCGGTGACCGGGCCCGACGGGCAGCGGCTGCTGTACCTGCCGCCCGGGAGCGCGCCGGCCGGGCTGGAGAACGGGGACACCGGGGCGTACGACATGGTCGTCGCCGATGTGCTGGGGCGGCCCGACGCGCTGGCCCGGTTGCGGGCGGTGGGGGCGGTCCGGCCGACGACGGACGTGATCGCCGTGCATCTGGACCATGACGTGCCGCCGGGGGCCGAGGTGCGGCGGCGGCTGGCCGCCCTGGGGGCGCGGGCCGTACCGGACGGGACGACGCTGGTGGTGGGGGCGTACGAGGAGGTGCCGGACGTGCCGCGGCGCACCCTGGTGCTGGGCGGGGCGCGGTCCGGGAAGTCGGTGGAGGCGGAACGGCGCATGGAGGCGTTCCCGGACGTGCTCTATGTCGCCACCGGCGGGCTGCGCGGCGGGGACACCGAGTGGACGGCCCGGGTGACGGCGCACCGGGAGCGGCGGCCCGGGTCCTGGCGTACGACGGAGACCTGCGACCTGGTGCCGTTGCTGGCCGAGGACGGGGCGCCGCTGCTGATCGACTGCCTGTCGCTGTGGCTGACGGACGCGATGGACGCCGTGGGGGCGTGGGACGACGCGGTGTGGGCGGAGGGCGGGGAACGGGCGCTGCGGGACCGCGTGGAGGAGTTGACGCAGGCGGTGCGCGGGACGCGGCGGACCGTGGTGGCGGTCTCCAACGAGGTGGGGTCCGGGATCGTGCCGGCGACGGCGTCGGGGCGGCGGTACCGGGATGAACTGGGGCGGCTGAACGCGGCGTTCGCGGGTGAGTGCGAGCACGTGCTGCTGGTGGTGGCGGGGCAGGCGGTGACGTTGCGGGGGTGACGGCCGGGTGACGGTTACGCGCGCTGCTTGCGGGCGATGATCCGGTACGCCCGGGAGAAGTCGCAGCGGGCCGTGGTGACGACCGTGCAGGACTGCGCCGCCAGTTCCGCGCGGAGGTTGGACCGGGGCACGAGGTGGCCGGGGCGGGTGCGGGGGTGCCACCAGCGGCCGAGGAGTGCGGCGAACGCGCTGCCGGGGTCGGGGAGTTCCAGCAGCAGGTGGCCGCCGGGGCGCAGGGCCGTCAGGGCCGCCCGGACCTCTTCGCGGGGGTCGGGGGTGCGGTGCAGGTGGTGCAGGACGCTCACCACGTCGTAGCGGGCGCGCAGGTGTGCCGTGAGGTGGGGGTCGGTCAGCTCGCCCGTGTAGGCCTCCTCCAGGTGGCCCGCCGTGCGGGCCCACTCCACGCGGGCGGTGGCGTCCACGCCGTCGAAGGAGGTGTAGGGGAAGACCTCCTTGGCCGCCTCGGGGAACGCCGCGTCGCCGGTGCCGACGTCCAGCCAGCTCTCGGGTTCCGGGAAGGGCAGCATCGCCCGGGCGGTGGCCAGCAGCCGGCCGCGGCGCGGGCGGCCCTGGTACGGGTAGTGCAGCAGGCCGGGGTTCTGGAAGGCGTGGGCGCAGTCGCCGCAGGCGTCGAGCGTGAAGCCGTCGGTGTGCAGGCGGGTGCGCAGGCGGGTCGAGCCGCACCAGGGACAGTCGTCGCGGTGCGGTGCGCGGCAGAGGTCCGTGCCAGGGAAGAGGGCGGTCATGGGGCGGCTCCGGGCAGGGAGAGAGATGCGACATTTAACTGCAAAACGGAACGTATGGGATAGCGATCTTGGACGCAACGATGCGGACGCGATGTGGCGGCC
Source organism: Streptomyces sp. YS415 (assembly GCF_023544665.1). Taxonomy (GTDB): domain Bacteria; phylum Actinomycetota; class Actinomycetes; order Streptomycetales; family Streptomycetaceae; genus Streptomyces. The sequence goes on along the minus strand of NZ_JAMJFL010000001.1, from coordinate 170,868 downwards.
TTCCGTTCGACCGGGGCCGGTACTGTTCGGCGAATGAGCTCGCTTAATCTCGACGACTTCACCGATCTGATCGAGCGCCCCGACGGCGGGGTCCGCCGCGACGCGGAGGCGCGCCGGGAACGTCAGATCGTGCCGCCCGGGTCGCTGGGCCGCCTCGACGACCTGGGTGAGTGGCTGGCCGCGGCGCAGGGCGCCGTGCCGGTGCGGCCGGTGGAACAGCCGCGGGTGCTGCTGTTCGCCGGCGACCACGGGATCGCCGAGCTGGGTGTCTCGGCGCGGGCCGCGGGCAGCGCGGGGCAGTTGGTGCGGGACGTCCTGGAGGGCGGCCGGCCGGTGTCGGTGCTCGCGCGACAACTGGGGGTCCCGGTGCGGGTGGTGGACCTGGGTCTCGACTGCGACCCGGAGAGCCTGCCCGAGGACGTCGTACGGCACCGGGTGCGGCGCGGCAGTGGGCGCATCGACATCGAGGACGCGCTGACCCTGGAGGAGGCGGAGGCCGCCTTCCTGGTCGGCGTCCGGATCGCCGACGAGGAGGCCGACTCCGGTACGGATCTGGTCGTGCTCGGCGATGTGAGCGTGGGCGGTACGACGGCGGCGGGCGTGCTGGTCGCCGCGCTGTGTGGGACGGACGCGTCCGTGGTGACCGGGCGGGGTGGGCTCGCCATCGACGACCTGGCCTGGATGCGCAAGTGCGCGGCGATCCGGGACGCGCTGCGCCGGGCCCGGCCGGTGCTCGGGGACCAGCTGCAGTTGCTGGCGACGGTGGGCGGGGCCGACCTGGCCGCGATCACGGGTTTCCTGCTGCAGAGCGCGGTGCGGAAGATGCCGGTGATCCTGGACGGCGTCGTCGTGGCCGCGTGTGCGCTGGTGGGCCAGCGGGTGGCGTTCCGGGCGCCGGACTGGTGGCTGGCGGCCCACGACAGCGGCGAGCCCGGCCAGGCGAAGGCCCTGGACCGGATGGCCCTGGACCCCCTGCTCACGCAGGGCGTGAAGGTCGGCGAGGGCATGGGAGCGCTGCTGGCCCTGCCCATGGTCCAGGCCGCGGCGTCCCTGGCGGCGGAACTCCCGGAGACGCCGGAGGAGAAACTCCCGGAGCCGCTGGACGCGGAACTGGAAAAGTCCGAAAACTGACCCTCCCGGCCGGGGTAAGCGGCCGTTGGGGAGGAGTTGGCGTCCGGGTCCGTTTGCCGCCGCCGTCAGGGAACGCCCACCGACCGGCCCGGCCCAGGACCGCTGCACGGCTGCCGCCAGCGGTCCCCGGAAGGGCCGGGGCCAGGGTCTGATCGGCCGCCGCTGGCGCTCGCCCGGGGCGCAGTTGGCGTTCCGGGCCGGATGCCGCCTCCGTACCGCCGGGGTCAGCGGTCGTCCTGGAGCGGTTGACCTCCGGGGCCGGATTGGCGCCCCTGCGCCGCCGGGATCAGCAGTCAGCCGGGAGCGGCTGGCGTCCGGGACCGGATGGCCGCTCCTGCGCCGCCGGGGTCAGCGGTCAGCGATCAGCCGGGAATGGCTGGCGAACCGGGACCGGATTGGCGTCTCCGGGCCGCCGGGTCAGCAGTCGTCCGGGGAGCGGTTGGCCGCCTCCGCACCGCCGGAGTCAGCGGTCGTCCAGGAGCAGTTGGCGTCCGGGGCCGGATTGGCGTCTCCGGGCCGCCGGGTCAGCAGTCGTCCGGGGAGCGGTTGGCCGCCTCCGCACCGCCGGAGTCAGCGGTCGTCCGGGAACGGTTGGCGAACCGGGGCCGGATTGGCGTCTCCGCGCCGCCCGGGTCAGCAGTCGTCCGGGAAGCGGGTGGTGACCGGGGCCGGATTGGGGCCTTCGCGGCGTCAGGGTCGGTGGTCGGGCGGGGTGTGGTCGGGGATCGGGGTCGGTTTGCCGCCGATCCAGTCCTGGACGGCTCGGGTGGGGGCCGCCCAGCGTTTGTCGTGGCGGGTGGCGCGCAGGGTGGATCTCGCGCGGGCGCGGGGGCGGCGGCCGTAGAAGCGGCGGGACCACAGGGAGCCGGGGCGGGCCAGGCGGAGGGCGCCGACCAGGGCGACGACGGGGACGATGATCCCGAAGACGGCCAGGAAGGTCTTCCCCTTGGAGAGGGCCACCAGGGAGAAGAGGAAGTTCACGGCGACGGTCCAGATCACGCTGCCCCGGCCCTGGAGTTCGTCCTCGGTGAGGTCGTTGACGCCGAACGGCGAGAAGCCGGAGAGGACCAGGCCGACGAGGGCGGCGGTGAGGACGACGACCTCGACGCTCTGGCGGCCCTCCTCGGTCCAGTAGACGTCGGCCAGGTGCAGGATCAGCGCGAACTCGTCCAGCACCAGTCCCGCGCCGATGCCGAACACCACCGCGCACACGGCCGCGCCGAACCCGTGCCGGCTGCTCGCGACCGCGCCGAACCCGCCGATGACGGTGAGGATCACACCGGGGACGACGTGGTGGATGTGCACCCCGCCGGCCTGGACGTTGCCGAAGGGGCCCTTGCCCGCCCGGATGAGCCGGGTGACGACCCGGGTAATGACGAAGGTGAGCACGAAGGCGGTGAGGGCGAGGAGCAGGGGCAGCTTGCCCGGTTCGATGATGTTGCGCTCCAGCCATGACCCCATGGGCCGAGTGTGCCCGCGACGGGACGAGGCCGCGGCCGGTGTTGGGCCGTGGGAGTGGTGCGGCTAGCCTGCCCGGATGTCCCGCGCTCCCGGCCTGCACGGTCTCCGCTTCGCCTTCGGCACCCTCACCGTCCTCCCGGTCGGGGTCGAGCGGTGGGACCGGGACGCCGCGCGCGGGGGCATGCTCGCCGCTCCCGTGGCCGGGCTGGTCGTCGGCGCGCTGGCCGGGGCCCTGGGGCTGGTGCTGCTCCTCCTCGGGGCGGGGGCGCTGCTCGCCGCCGTCGCCTCCGCCGCCGTGCCCGCTCTCCTCACCCGGGGGCTGCATCTCGACGGCCTCGCCGACACCGCCGACGGGCTCGGCAGCGGCAAGCCCGCCGAGGACGCCCTGCGGATCATGAAGCAGTCGGACATCGGGCCCTTCGGCGTCATCACCCTCCTGTTCGTGCTGCTCGCCCAGGTCGCCGCCCTCGCCCAGCTCTACGCCGACTCCTGGGCCCGCGGTGCCCTCGCCGCCCTCGTCTCCGCCGTCGCCGCCCGGCTGGCGCTCACCCTCGCCGCCCGTGCCGGGGTGCCCGCCGCCCGGCCGGAGGGGCTCGGCGCGGCCGTCGCCGGAGTGGTGCCGGTGCGGTCGGCGGTGGCCGTGACCGTCGCCGTCGCCCTGGGCGCGGGCGCCGCCGGGGCGCTCCTGGGCGCCGGTGACGCCGTCCGCACCCTCCTCGCCGTCCTCGCCGCCCTCGCCGTCGCCGACCTCCTGCTGCGCCGCTGCGTCCGGCGTTTCGGCGGGGTCACCGGGGACGTCTTCGGCGGGGTCGCGGAGACCGCCGCCACCGGGGCCCTCGTCGTGCTGACGCTCGGCCTCTAGCAGGGCTCGCGCCACGCTCCCAGCTCGTACTTCTTCAGCAGCGAACTCAGCCCCAGCCGGCGGGAGTCGGCGCAGAAGCGGCTCGTCGGCAGCTCGTACTCCACGTGGAAGACCGCCTTGTCCGCGTCCGTGAACGGCTTCAGCGCGCCGCACTCGTCGTACTGCGCGCACTGCTCGTTCACCGCGAAGTCGAAGTCCCCCACCAACTCCGGGATCTGGTCCAGGTCGTTCTTCAGGCCGACGGCCAGACCCCGGTCATGGGCCAGTTTCGCGATCAGCCGGTTGTAGCGGAGCTGGTCGCGGGCGGTGAGCGGGAAGCCGGTGCGGTTGCGGTAGCCGTCCATGTTGTCCGGCTCGACGGCGTCGAAGCCCTTGTCCCGGCACATGTCGAGCCGGGCCGCCATCAGCGGCTCCAGGACGTCCGTGCGGCGGATGTCCAGCCAGCGCTCGCCCTCCCAGCCATTGCCCCGGCCCAGCACCTTGCCGGGGAACTCCCCGGCGTCCGGGCGGAACTCCTCCCAGGCGCCGGTGGACAGGTAGCAGATCACCTTGCGGCCGTCCCGGTGCAGGCCCTCGACCGTCCGCTCCGAGTGGTCGAAGCCGTCGATGTCGTAGACCGGCACGTCGACGGAGGTGTCCAGGCGTCCGCTCAGCTGCCACTGCCAGCCCGTGCCGGGGCGGGGCTGCCAGCGGGCGCCCGGCGGCTTGCCGTCGGAGGCCGTGGTGCAGCCCGCGAGCAGCAGGACGAACAGGGCGGCCAGCGCGTACAAACGTCTCACCGGGCGGGCTCCAAGGCGTGCGGCAACGTACCCCAGGGATGATCCCCCACGCCGGGCACCGCACAGTGCACCGTGGCCCCGCGCGCCCGCGCCGGCCGCTCCGCGTCGACGCCCGCCGGGACGCCGTACAGCAGATGGCATACGCGCACCCCGGCGCCGTAACTCTCCTGCCGCGGGGGCAGTTCGCGGTACGTGGACCAGGTGCCCTCGAAGGTGACCAGCACGTCGGCGATGCGGCCGTAGGAGGGGTGGGGCGGGGTGCCGTGGTTGAGGACGAGGGTGGCGCTGCCGAGGCCCCAGGCCGCGACCGCGAGCCGCTGGTAGTACGCGAACTCCTCGCGGTCCGTGGCGACCTGGTCGAAGAAGGCGCCGTCGGTGCCGTACCAGTCGCGGTGCCGGGTGAGGTCGCGCAGGACGTCGGCGGCGGGCCGGCGGCCGTATCCGGTGTCGGTGTAGCCGAGGACCCGGACGTCCGCCGCGCGCAGCCGGGCGGCGAGGTCGGCGAAGGCCGGGTCGGGGCCGTCGCCGGGGCCGCTGGCCGGGTTGAGGATCACGCCGTAGAGGCGGGGCGCGGCGGCGACGACGGCGTCCCACTCGGCCGGGCGGACGGCGGGGTGCTCGTAGTAAGGGACCAACAGGTTCTTCATCTGTGGGCGGTTGCCCTTCCCAGCAGGACGCACACCAGGGCGGACTGCGCCAGGGCCGCCGCGCCGTACACCGCCGCGCCCACGGTGTGCGGGCCGCCGGTGTGGGTGACCAGGGCGAGCGTGTGGGCCAGGGCGGCCAGGACGCAGATCAGGGCGGCGCCGGCGACCGCGCCGAACGACTGGAGCAGCAGGCCCGTCCACATCACCACGCCGAGCAGGAGCAGTCCGGCGAGCCGGAGGCCGGAGACGGCGGGGGCGTGCGGCCACAGCGCGGCGGTGACGAGGTCGAGGGCGAGCAGGGCGGCCAGGTAGGCGCCGAGGCAGGCGACGAGCGCCCGGGCGGTGGTGCGCCGGAACGCCCTCGGTGTGCTGCAGGCCCGCAGCCCGGCGAGGCCGCGGCTGCGGAAGCGGTGCAGCAGCCATTCGGCGGGGCCCATGCTGAGGGTGAGGGCCACGGCAGCGGGGGCGGCCACGGCGGAGAGCCCGTCGCCCGCGAGGACGTCACCGAGGGCCGCGTACACGACCAGGACACCGGTGCTGAGCCCGAACAGGGCGTAGGGGAGGGAGGCGGTGAGGGGGACGGTGCCCGGCGCCGGGCCGGCCGCCGGGGTGCCGCTTCCGCGCGGCGCCGCTGCCCGCACTGCCAGGACCGCCACCGCGGCCGCCGAGCCCAGGAGCAGCATGAGTCGTGCCGCGTCCGGGACGGGGCGGACCAGCGCCAGGACGGCCCCGGCCGTCATCGGCAGCAGCGCCGCCAGCAGGGCCCGTTCGCGGCCCAGCACCAGCAGGGCCGTCGCCGCGCCCAGGTAGCAGGACTGCCCCGCCGCGAAGGCGACCGCCGCCGGGGCCGCGGTACCGGCGGCGAGCAGGGCCACCAGGGCGCCCAGCAGCGCTCCGGCCGGCCCGCCCAGCAGCAGGGAGCGTCGGGCCGCGGCCCGGTCGCCCAGCCCCAGCCAGGTGTACGCCCGGTGCGCCAGGCCCTGGTTCCACGCCCAGCCGAACAGGGCCGCGGCCAGCAGGGGGACCGTGCCCGCCGGGAGACCGTGGTCGTCCGGGGGGCCCGCGAGCAGGGGGGCGCCCAGGACGTAGCCGAAGCCGGGCAGGGCGAAGACGACGCCCCGGAGCAGACAGCTCAGGAGGCTTGTCCGCCACGGGTCGGGGGCGGTGTGCTCGGGTTCGGGGTAGCGGCGGGCCACCCGTTCGTACAGCTCCTCCGCCAGCGCGAAGGAGTTCTTGACGCCGTAGCGCTCGCGTATCTGGTCGTCCGAGAGGCCGTCGGATTCCAGCAGCGCGGCGATCTCGTCGGGGTGGACGGCGGCGGCGACGAAGCCGTCGAGCCGCTCGGCCAGTTCGTCGACCGGGTCGGGCCCCGCCCAGCGGGGTGTGCGCTGCCGGGGGATCACGGGCAGGGTGCCGGGGGCGCCCGGGGGCATGCGCAGGCCCCGGCTCACCAGTCGGTTCCGTCCGTCGCGACCTTCTCGTACCAGGGGTCGCGCAGTTCGAGGGTCCAGTCGGCGACGGTCTCGACGGTCGGCTCGTACACCTCGGGCAGGCCCGCGAGCTCCTGGTAGATCGTCCGGAAGGCGTCCACGGAACGGCGCAGGGTGAACCGGTCGATCACCCGCTGCCGGGACAACTCGCCCAGGGCCAGGCGGCGTTCGTCGTCCCTGAGCAGGGTGAGGGCGGCCGCGGCCATCTTCTCCGGCTCGCGCGGCGGGACGACCAGTCCGGTGTCGCCGACCGCCTCGCGCACTCCCCCGACGTCCGTCGAGACCGTCGTACGGCCGCAGGACATGGCCTCGATGATCGAGAACGGGAAGCCCTCGGAGATCGACGACAGCATGACGACGTGTCCGGCGGCGTAGGCGCGCCAGACCTCGCTGATGCGGCCCTCGAAGGTGAGGCCGTCGGTGACGCCGAGTTCGGCGGCGAGCTTCTCCAGTTTCGTCCGGTACGCCTCGCCGCCGGGCGGGACCGGGCCGAACAGCCGCAGCCGGGTCTCGGAGAGTTCGGCGCGGACCATGGCGTAGGCGTGGAGGAGGGTCTCCAGGTCCTTGATGGGGTCGACCCGGCCGCACCAGGTGAGGGTGGGGACGTCGGGCTCGGGGCCCGCGTGCGGGAAGGCGTGCGGGTCGACGCCGTTGTAGACCGTGCGGATCTTGTCGGCGTCGGCGCCGCCGCGCTCCTCCCAGCGACGGTTGTACTGGTTGCACGGTGTGATCAGGTCGGCCGCCCGGTACCCGTGTGAATTGAGTTCACGGTAGAAGCCGAGCATGAACGCCTTCACCGGCCAGCGCTGTTCGGCGCTGCGGTAGCCCAGGTAGCGCTCGCGCAGATAGATGCCGTGCTCGGTGAGGAGGAACGGCACCCCGTCCAGTCGGTGGGCGGCGAGCGCGGGCAGCGTGGCCAGGCCGCTGCTCACCGCGTGCGCCACCGAGTCCTCCGGGATCCGCGTGCCCAGCGGGCGCAGCGCGTGTTCCAGCAGGTCGGTCGCGGTGAGCGCGTCGTGCACGGTGGGCCCGGCGGCGGCCGTCGGCAGATGCGGCATCGTCCAGATCCACATCAGCGACCGCAGCGCGGACTCCGAGCGCAGCGCGGCGGACAGCTGCCCGGCGCGGGCGAGCCGGGCCAGCTCGTACAGCGCCTCGCCGAAGTCGGGCCCCGCCCCGGGGTCGAGGAAGGAGAGCAGGAACCGCTCGTAGGAGTCGAGGAAGCGGCGACGGGCCCGGCCGAAGAGGGCGCGTCCGCGTCCCGGGCGCGGTCCCCAGGTCGGCACCGTGACATGCCGGCGGACGTTGGGCGGCAGCTCCCAGGTGACCGGTTCCCGGCCGGTCCCGGTCAGGGAGACGACGTGGAAGTCGACCTCCGGCATGCCCTTGACGAGCTGGTCGCACCAGGTGCTGACGCCGCCGTGGACATGCGGGTAGGTGCCTTCGGTGAGCATGGTGACATGACGGCCCGATCGCCTCATGCGTGAGTTCCCCCCTGCGGAACGGGTCCTACGGTCCGAGCGGCCCACCCCGGCCGGTCAGGATCCGGGGTGGGGCCGGTCGGCAACTCGCCTCAGGCCGACGGCAGTTTCAAAGTGAGAGCCGACTGCAGCGACGCCGGTGCGGCCCAGGCCGAGCGCTCCCCCGCGTACGGCGTGCCGAACACGGTGGTGCCCAGCAGCAGTTGCTTCCTGGTGCCCTCCGGTGCCGTCACCGGGATCTGGGTTCCTGACGGGGCGCTCACCGTCACGGTCGTGCCGATGCGGTACGCCGTGACCCGGTTGTTCGCCACCGCGGTACGCCAGGCCGTGCGGCGCTGGAGCTCGGTGCCGATGGCCTTCTGGGTGAGGTTCTCCACCGGGGTGTTGTCGGCGAACAGGGCCCGGTAGTCGGCCAGCACCTTCTCCATCACCGGGTAGAGAATGCGGTCCTCGGCGAGGTTGGACTGGTGGGCGTAGTGCGGGCGCGGGTCGTTGCCGACCACGTGACCGAGGGCGATGCGGGCCTCCTGCGGGACGATGTACTCGTCGTAGCCGGTGGCCGGGTCCAGGGGCTCGTCGAGGCAGGTGGAGGCGGGGTTGGTCGCGCAGACACCGCTGCCGCCGTCCTCCGCGGAGGCGTAGATCCAGTTGTACTCGTCGGCCATCTCGGCCTCGGTGCCGGTGTTGTAGTACACGTTCATCGGGTGCCGGGGCACGGTCAGGGCGGCGCCCACCGCGCGCTGCTCGGGCTCGCGGGAGTTGTCCGAGGCGACCCACTTGACGCCGTTGTCGGCGAGGGCGCCGGCCAGGTTCGGGTTGTCGTTCGGCTGCTGCGGAAGCGTCCTCAGCCCCGAGTGCTCGCCGGTGACCAGTTCGGTGCGGTCGACGGGGAGTCCCTTGGCGACGGCCCAGTTGTGGTTGTCGCGGATCTGTGCGGCGATCTCGGACCGGCTCATGTACTTCGTCGAGCCGTCGGCGTTCTTCGCGCAGCTCCACGGCACGGTCGAGGTGTCCTGGACGCAGCCGAGGAAGGGGTGCGTGTAGGTGTGGTTGATCCAGCGGTACTGCGCCTTGTCGGCGAGCAGCCGGGCGGTGAGCGGGTCGGTGCCGCCGTGCTCGGTCTTCCACTCCTCGCCGGAACCGGCGTTGTAGACCATGTCCATGGTGAAGCCGTGGGTGTGCTGCCACTGGGCGGCGTACACCGCGTCCTCGGCCGTCATCCGGATCGGGTCGGTCTCCTCGCCGCCGCCGACGCAGTCGATGTCGCCGGGGGTGCAGTTGCGCTCGGTGTCCCAGCGGGCGTCGGGGGCGAAGACGTCGTCGACGTGCACCGCGAAGTAGTTGCGGTCCTGGCCGAGGTGCACGCCCTGGGTCAGCCACTCGACGATGCCGCGGGCGAGGACCCGGAACTGCTGCTGGTGCTGGTTGTAGGCGAAAGTCACCACCAGCTCGCGGCGCCCGTCGTGGGCGTACTCCCCGATCAGGCTGCCGCGCCCGTCGCCGTCGGGCACGGGGACGTCGACGTAGCTGGTGAAGCCGGCGCGGGGGCGGGCGACGTAGCCGTAACTCTCCTGGACCGTGGGGGCGTTGTCCTCGAAGCGGAACGCGCCGTCGAGGTAGCCGAAGTGCGTCGACTTCCCGGCGTCGGTGACCGCGGCCTGGCGTCCGTCGAGGCTGCCGGACCAGCCGCCCTCGGTGGTGTAGTCGAGGCCGACGCCCGGGTGCGCCCAGGTGTAGGCGTCGACCTGCGGGATGCCGTAGGTCCGCTCGTAGGCCTCCAGCGCGCTCTGTTCGGCGGATCCGCTGCCGAACGGGGCCTCGTTCGGCAGGACGACGCCCTGGAACTTGGCGCGCGGGCGGCCGCCGACCGTGTCGCTGAGGAACGCGGCGGTCACCGCCGGGCGTGCCGAATCGTTCAGGTCGATCGTGGTGTACGGGATGCCGGTGCCGCGCAACTGGGCGGCGATGGCCCGGACCGCGCTGCCCCCGTCGTCCACCACCAGCACCCTCAGATCGACGCGCGGCTCCACGGCCGCCGAGGCGCCGGGCACCCCCGGTCCCAGCATGATGACTCCCGCGGCCGTCAGGGCGGCTGCGGTCCTTCTCGATCTGCGCGCACGGTGCGCCATGTGTCGTCCCCTCCCCCAGAAGACCCCCCTGGACGGAACCGAATCGGGGAGGATCCTTGGAAATCATGCGAAGCGGCGAGCCACCGGCTCACCGGAACGCGATGAGTGTGTCTCAGCTCACCGGGGGTGAGGGGCGGTAAGTGGCCATGACGCCACCGACAGGTGAACGCCCGCAGGAATGAGCGAACGGACCACACGCGCGTAGGCTCGTCCCGAGTGTCAGCCGCACCGGGGAAGGCCCCGCTGAGCCCGCACCCGTTCAGCCGAATAGGGTCGGCCCTCGGGCCCGGTCGACCCACACCTTTCGGCCACTGCAACTTCACATCGGAAGCGAGATTTCACCACCGTGACTGCTCTCACTCTCAGCACCGCCGCGACGCCCGGCCTGCGGGCCGACGCGATCGTGATCGGTGTCGCCAAGGGCGCCAAGGGCCCCGTGGTCGCCCCGGGCGCCGAAGCCCTGGACAAGGCCTACGACGGCAGGCTCGCCGGCGTCCTGGAGACCCTCGGTGCCTCCGGCGGCGAGGGCGAGGTGACCAAGCTCCCGGCTCCGTCCGGCTTCAAGGCTCCCCTCGTGGTGGCCGTCGGCCTGGGCGCGGAGCCCGAGAAGGGCGCCGAGTACGGCGCGGAGGCGCTGCGCAAGGCCGCGGGCGTGGCGGCGCGTGCGCTGGCCGGCTCGAAGAAGGCCGCCTTCGCTCTCCCCCTCGCCGACGCCGCGGACGCCGGTGCCGTCGCGGAGGGCGCGCTGCTCGGCGCCTACTCCTTCGACGCGTACAAGGACAGCGGCAAGGACGGCAAGGGCAAGGGGCCGCTCGGCGAGGTCACCCTGCTCGGCGGGAAGCCGCGCGACAAGGCGTTCAAGGCCGCGATCGAGCGGGCCGCCGCCGTCACCGAGGAGCTCAACCGCGCCCGTGACCTGATCAACACCCCGCCGAACGACCTCAACCCCGAGGCGTTCGCCGCGGTCGCCCAGGTGGCGGCCAAGGAGCACGGCATCAAGGTGCAGGTGCTCGACGAGAAGGCCCTGCAGAAGGGCGGCTACGGCGGCATCCTCGGCGTCGGCGCCGGCTCCGCGGCGGGCCCCCGGCTGGTGAAGCTGTCGTACACGCACTCGAAGGCGAAGAAGCACCTCGCGTTCGTGGGCAAGGGCATCACCTACGACTCGGGCGGCATCTCGCTGAAGCCCGCCGGGCACAACGAGACGATGAAGTGCGACATGAGCGGGGCGGCGGCGGTGTTCGCGGCCGTCGTCGCCGTGGCGCGGCTGGGCCTGCCGGTCAACGTCACCGGCTGGCTGGCGCTGGCCGAGAACATGCCCTCCGGCTCCGCCACCCGCCCGGGTGACGTGCTGCGGATGTACAGCGGCAAGACCGTCGAGGTGCTCAACACCGACGCCGAGGGCCGGCTGGTGCTGGCGGACGCCCTGTGGGCGGCCTCGCAGGAGAACCCGGACGCGATCGTCGACGTGGCGACGCTGACCGGCGCGATGGTGCTGGCGCTGGGCAACCGGACGTTCGGCGTCATGGCCAACGACGACGCCTTCCGCACGGCGATCGTGGAGGCCGCCGAGGAGGTCGGCGAGGCGTCCTGGCCGATGCCGCTGCCGGACCACCTGCGCAAGGGGATGGACTCCCCCACCGCCGACATCGCGAACATGGGCGAGCGGATGGGCGGCGGCCTGGTCGCGGGCCTCTTCCTGCGGGAGTTCGTCGGCGAGGGCATCACCTGGGCGCACCTCGACATCGCGGGCCCGGCCTTCAACGAGCAGGGGCCGTTCGGCTACACGCCGAAGGGCGGCACCGGCTCCGGCGTGCGCACGCTGGTGCGGCTCGCGGAGCTGACCGCCGCCGGCGACCTCGGCTGACCGGGTCCGGCGGGGCCTCGCTCGCGGGTAGCGCGAGGCCCCGCCGCTCGAGGACGGGTGGATACCGCCCGCGTGTGGTGTCTCACACGTCGGCCCGGCGTCTCGCCCCGTGCCGACAAGTGCGAAGATGGGGCTCGGCAGGACAGGGCCCCCACCGAAGGGCCGAAAGCAAAGAGCGGCCGGACACCAGCCGCCGACCGGTCACTGGAGACCGGCGTGGCGCACATGCATGGAGGACGTGACGTGGCGAACGACGCCAGCACTGTTTTCGACCTAGTGATCCTCGGCGGTGGTAGCGGTGGTTACGCCGCGGCCCTGCGCGGGGCGCAGCTGGGCCTGGACGTCGCCCTGATCGAGAAGGACAAGGTCGGCGGCACCTGCCTGCACCGGGGCTGCATCCCCACCAAGGCCCTGCTGCACGCGGGCGAGATCGCCGACCAGGCCCGCGAGAGCGAGCAGTTCGGTGTCAAGGCCACCTTCGAGGGCATCGACGTCCCGGCCGTCCACAAGTACAAGGACGGCGTCATCGCCGGCCTGTACAAGGGACTCCAGGGGCTCATCGCCTCCCGCAAGGTGACGTACATCGAGGGTGAGGGCCGCCTCTCCTCCCCGACCTCCGTCGACGTGAACGGCCGCCGTGTCCAGGGCCGCCACGTCCTGCTGGCGACCGGCTCCGTGCCGAAGTCGCTGCCGGGCCTGGAGATCGACGGCAACCGCATCATCTCCTCGGACCACGCCCTCGTCCTGGACCGGGTCCCGAAGTCGGCGATCGTCCTCGGCGGCGGTGTCATCGGCGTCGAGTTCGCCTCCGCCTGGAAGTCCTTCGGTACGGACGTCACCGTCATCGAGGGCTTCAAGCACCTCGTCCCGGTCGAGGACGAGAACTCCTCCAAGCTGCTCGAGCGCGCGTTCCGCAAGCGCGGCATCAAGTTCAACCTGGGCACCTTCTTCTCGAAGGCCGAGTACACCCAGGACGGTGTCAAGGTCACCCTCGCCGACGGCAAGGAGTTCGAGGCCGAGCTGCTGCTCGTGGCCGTCGGCCGCGGCCCCGTCTCCCAGGGCCTGGGCTACGAGGAGCAGGGCGTCGCCATGGACCGCGGCTACGTCCTGGTCGACGAGTACATGCGCACCAACGTTCCGACCATCTCCGCCGTCGGTGACCTCGTCCCGACCCTCCAGCTCGCGCACGTCGGCTTCGCCGAGGGCATCCTGGTGGCGGAGCGTCTGGCCGGTCTGAAGACCGTCCCGATCGACTACGACGGTGTCCCGCGGGTGACCTACTGCCACCCCGAGGTCGCCTCCGTCGGCATCACCGAGGCCAAGGCCAAGGAGATCTACGGCGCGGACAAGGTCGTCGCTCTGAAGTACAACCTGGCGGGCAACGGAAAGAGCAAGATCCTCAACACCGCGGGCGAGATCAAGCTCGTCCAGGTGAAGGACGGTGCGGTGGTCGGCGTCCACATGGTCGGTGACCGCATGGGCGAGCAGGTCGGCGAGGCTCAGCTGATCTACAACTGGGAAGCGCTGCCCGCCGAGGTCGCCCAGCTCATCCACGCCCACCCGACGCAGAACGAGGCGATGGGCGAGGCCCACCTGGCCCTCGCGGGCAAGCCGCTGCACTCGCACGACTGATCCCTCGGTCGACGAAGCGACGACACAGACTTCCGCAATCCGTTAGGAGCAACCGAAACCATGGCGGTTTCCGTAACCCTTCCGGCGCTCGGCGAGAGCGTCACCGAGGGCACTGTCACCCGCTGGCTGAAGGCCGAGGGTGAGCGCGTCGAGGCCGACGAGCCGCTGCTCGAAGTCTCGACCGACAAGGTCGACACCGAGATCCCCTCGCCTGCCGCCGGTGTCCTGGCCTCCATCAAGGTCGCCGAGGACGAGACCGTAGAGGTCGGCGCCGAGCTGGCCGTCATCGACGACGGCACGGGCGCGCCCGCTGCCGCCGAGGCTCCGGCCGCCGAGGAGGTGGCCCCGCCGGCTCCCGAGCCGGCCCCGGCCGCCCAGCCGTCCACGGAGCAGGCGGCCCCGGCCCCGGCTCCCACCGCCGAGGCCGCTGCCGGCTCCGGCTCCGCCGAGGGCACGGACGTCGTCCTGCCCGCGCTCGGTGAGTCCGTCACCGAGGGCACCGTCACCCGCTGGCTGAAGTCGGTCGGTGACAGCGTCGAGGCCGACGAGCCGCTGCTCGAGGTCTCCACCGACAAGGTCGACACCGAGATCCCGGCGCCCACCTCCGGTGTGCTGCTGGAGATCACGGTCGGCGAGGACGAGACGGCCGAGGTCGGCGCCAAGCTCGCCGTCATCGGCGCCCCGGGGGCGGCTCCGGCCGCTGCCCCGGCCCCCGCCGCCCCGGCCCCGGCCCCGGCGCCTGAGCCCGAGCCCGCTCCGGCTCAGGCCGCGCCGGCCGCCCCGGCTCCGGCTCCCGCTGCTCCGGCCGCCCCCGCCGCCCCGGCTCCGGCCGCCCCGGCCCCCGCGCCGGCCGCTCCGGCTGCCCCGGCTCAGGCCGCTCCGGCGCCCGCCGCGCAGGCCACCGACGAGGGTGCCTACGTGACCCCGCTGGTGCGCAAGCTCGCCGCCGAGAACGGCGTCGACCTGGGTGCCGTCAAGGGCACCGGCGTCGGCGGTCGTATCCGCAAGCAGGACGTCATCGCCGCCGCCGAGGCCGCGAAGGCCCCCGCTCCGGCTCCGGCCGCCGCGGATCCGGCTGCCGCCAAGAAGGCCCCGACGCTGGAGGCCTCCCCCCTCCGCGGCCAGACCGTCAAGATGCCCCGCATCCGCAAGGTCATCGGCGACAACATGGTCAAGGCGCTGCACGAGCAGGCGCAGCTGTCCTCGGTCGTCGAGGTCGACGTCACCCGCCTGATGAAGCTGCGCGCCCGCGCCAAGGACGCGTTCGCGGCCCGGGAGGGCGTCAAGCTCTCCCCGATGCCGTTCTTCGTCAAGGCCGCGGCCCAGGCGCTGAAGGCCCACGCGCCCGTCAACGCCAAGATCAACGAGGCCGAGGGGACCATCACCTACTTCGACACCGAGCACATCGGTATCGCGGTGGACTCCGAGAAGGGCCTGATGACCCCGGTCATCAAGAACGCCGGTGACCTCAACCTCGCCGGCATCGCCAAGGCCACCGCCGACCTGGCGGGCAAGGTCCGGGCCAACAAGATCACGCCGGACGAGCTGTCGGGCGCGACCTTCACCATCTCCAACACCGGTTCGCGCGGTGCGCTCTTCGACACGATCATCGTGCCGCCGGGCCAGGTCGCGATCCTCGGCATCGGCGCCACGGTCAAGCGCCCGGCCGTCATCGAGACGGAGGACGGCCCGGTCATCGGCGTCCGCGACATGACGTACCTGACCCTCTCCTACGACCACCGCCTGGTGGACGGCGCCGACGCGGCCCGTTACCTGACGGCGGTCAAGGCGATCCTGGAGGCGGGCGAGTTCGAGGTCGAGCTCGGCCTGTAATCCAGCTGGGCTTTTTGCCTGTACGGCGCCCCGTCCGGAAATCTTCCGGGCGGGGCGCCGCCGTTACGGAAGGCCGGCTGTGACGCCGCGAGAGGGACGCGGATGGCATCGAGGTGCGGCTCCGCCCCGCGGGCACTGCTCACGCCGCACGCCGTGTAAGCCTCGTCTCACCTGCGTGAAAGCGCCCCTGTGCGCCCTCCCCCGACGCGAGGACGGCCTTATTGTCTAATCGTCAAACGCGCGCCCTAAGGAGCCCTCATGACCGCGCCCGTCGTCCACTCGCTGCGCGAACAGATCCGCGAGCACATCCTGGAAGGGATCATCAGCGGACGCTGGCAGCCGGGCGAGCGGATCGTGGAGCGGCGGATCGCGACCGAGCTGGAGGTCAGCCAGACGCCGGTGCGCGAGGCGCTGCGCGAGCTGGAGTCGCTGCGGCTGATCGAGTCGGCGCCCAACAAGGGCGTACGCGTCAGGAATCTGACCGCCGCTGATCTTGAGGAAAGCTATCCCGTGCGGGCCGGCCTGGAGGCCATCGCCGCGGAGCTGGCGGCCGGGCGGCTGGCGGAGGACTGCTCCGCGCTGGAGCCGCATGTCGCCGCGTTGTACGAGGCGGACCGGAACGCCGACGGTACGGCGCAGGTGCGGCACACCGTCGGCTTCCACCGGGAGATGGTGCGGGCGGCCGGGAACTCGGTCCTGCTGCACACCTGGGAGGGGCTCGGCATCGAGGTCTTCACCGCCCTCTCCATCCGCTGGCTGGGGACCGTGCAGCAGTCGTACGCGGAGGAGCACGAGGAGCTCGTGCAGGCCTTCCGGCGGCGGGACCCGCGGATCGCGGAACTGGTCAAGGCTCACGTCCTGGGCTGCGCGCCGCGCCACGAGCCCTGAGCGGACCCCCGCTCATACGTCGTCCCACCTGCACAAATAGACGGCACCCGGTGTCTCCGGCGGAGGCACCCCGTGCCGACTTTCTCGTTATCGAGAGGTTTTCCCCTTCAACCCTTTGATCGATCATCGATCAGGGAGTTACAGTCGCCGACGGGTCTGAACCGAGACCCACGCCCTGTCCTGCCAAAGACCAAGGGCACCCCCGAACCCTTACCGATGAGGGAACCCCCTTCGACTGAGGAAGGCGGCGACATGACCGACCCCAACGCCATCCAGCCCAGCGAGCTCGACCAGCTCCACGACCGGGACCCGGAGGAGACCGCCGAATGGCAGGCCTCCCTCGACGCGGTCGCCAAGGCGGCCGGCCCGCACCGTGCGGCTTACCTGATGCGCCGCACCCTGGAGCGCGCGGAGGGCACCGGCATCGCGCTGCCCAAGCTGCTGGAAACCGACTACCTGAACACCATCCCCACCGCCGCGGAGACGGCCGTCCCCGGTGACGAGGAGATGGAGCGCAGGATCACCGCCTGGAACCGCTGGAACGCGGCCGCCATGGTGACCCGCGGCTCGAAGTACGGCGTCGGCGGCCACATCGCCACCTTCGCCTCCGCCGCGTGGCTGTACGAGACCGGCTTCAACCACTTCTTCAAGGGGAAGGAGGCGGATGGCTCCGGTGACCAGCTCTACATCCAGGGCCACGCCTCCCCCGGCATCTACGCCCGCGCCTTCCTCGACGGCCGGCTGAGCGAGCACCACCTCGACCGCTTCCGCCAGGAGTCCGCCGGCGACGGCCTGCCGTCGTACCCGCACCCGCGCCGCCTTCCCTGGCTGTGGGAGTTCCCGACCGTCTCCATGGGTCTCGGTCCGCTCTCCGCCATCTACCAGGCGCGCTTCAACCGGTACCTGACCAACCGCGGCATCAAGGACGTCTCCGCCTCGCACGTGTGGGCGTTCCTCGGCGACGGCGAGATGGACGAGCCCGAGTCGACGGCGGCCCTCGCGCTCGCCGCCCGCGAGGAGCTGGACAACCTCACCTTCGTCATCAACTGCAACCTGCAGCGCCTCGACGGCCCGGTCCGCGCCAACTTCAAGATCGTGCAGGAGCTGGAGGCGCAGTTCCGCGGCGCCGGCTGGAACGTCATCAAGACGCTGTGGGGTACGGCGTGGGACGAGCTGTTCGCGCTCGACACCACCGGCGCGCTGGTACGCCGGCTGCGCGAGGTACCGGACGCGCAGGTGCAGACGTACCAGACGCGTGACGCCGCCTACATCCGCCAGGACTTCTTCGGTGCCGACCCGGCGCTGGTGGAGATGGCGAAGCTGCTGAGCGACGACAAGATCCTGGAGTGCTTCCACCTCTCCCGCGGTGGTCACGAGGCGCGCAAGGTGTACGCCGCCTACAAGGCCGCCGTCGAGCACAAGGGCGCGCCGACGGTGATCCTGGCGCAGACCGTCAAGGGTCACACGCTCGGCGAGGGCTTCGCGTCGAAGAACGCCAACCACCAGATGAAGAAGCTGACGGTGGACGAGTTCAAGACGATGCGTGATCTCCTCGAGCTGCCGATCAAGGACAGCGACTTCGTCGACGGTGTGGTGCCCTACGGCCACCCCGGCGCCGACTCCCCCGAGGTGCGCTACCTCCAGGAGCGCCGCGCGGCCCTCGGCGGCCCCGCCCCGGCCCGTCGTACGCACGCGCTCGCCCCGCTGCCGGCCCCCGCGGAGAAGGCCTTCGCCTCCTTCGACAAGGGGTCGGGTTCCCAGAACGTGGCCACCACGATGGCCTTTGTGCGGCTCGTCAAGGACCTGGTCCGCGACAAGGAGTCGGGCAAGCGCTGGGTGCCGATCGTCCCCGACGAGGCGCGCACGTTCGGCATGGAGAGCCTCTTCCCGTCCCTGGGCATCTACTCGCCCAAGGGCCAGACGTACGAGCCGGTCGACCGCGACCAGCTGATGTACTACAAGGAGGCCAAGAACGGCCAGATCCTCAACGAGGGGATCACCGAGGCCGGCTCGATGGCCGACTTCATCGCCGCGTCCACCGCGTACTCCACGCACGGTGAGGCGATGATCCCGTTCTACATCTTCTACTCGATGTTCGGCTGGCAGCGCACGGCCGACCAGATGTGGCAGCTCGGCGACCAGCTCGGCCGGGGCTTCCTGATCGGCGCCACCGCCGGCCGGACCACGCTGACCGGTGAGGGCCTGCAGCACGCCGACGGCCACTCGCCGGTGATCGCGGCGACGAACCCGGCGGCGCTGACGTACGACCCGGCCTTCGCCTACGAGGTCGCGGCCATCGTCAAGGACGGTCTGCGCCGGATGTACGGCGAGGCGGCACCGGGCGAGGACCCGAACGTCTTCTACTACCTGACCGTCTACAACGAGCCGCTGCCGCAGCCCGCGAAGCCGTCCGGGCTCGGCATCGACGAGGGCATCGTCAAGGGCCTGTACCGCTTCAACACGGCCGAGTCGGCGGGTGTGACCGTGCCGGCGAACGCCCCGCGCATCCAGCTGCTGGGCTCCGGTACGGCGATCCACTGGGCGCTGAAGGCGCAGCGGATGCTCGCCGAGGAGTGGGGGGTCGCGGCCGACGTCTGGTCGGCGACGTCCTGGACCGAGCTGCGGCGCGACGCCCTGGAGGCGGACGCGGCGCTGCTGCGGGGCGAGGAGCGGGTGCCGTACGTCCGGCAGGCGCTGCAGGGCGCCGAGGGCCCGGTGCTGGCGGTCTCCGACTACATGCGGCAGGTCCCGGACCAGATCGCGCAGTGGGTCGAGCAGGACTGGTCCTCGCTGGGCGCCGACGGCTTCGGTCTGTCCGACACCCGCGAGGCGGCCCGCCGCCACTTCGGTGTCGACGCCGAGTCCATCGTGGTCGCGGCCCTGGCCCAGCTCGCCAAGCGCGGCGAGACGCAGGCCACGGCGGTGAAGGAAGCGCGCGCCAAGTACGGCCTGTAGGACAGGACGTCACAGGAGGCCCCCACCTCGGTGGGGGCCTCCTGCATGATGGCCGTATGCGCGCCGCCCGCCTGATCAAGATGGTCCTGCTGCTGCAGTCCCGGCCCTCCATGACCGCCGCCGAGCTGGCCCGGGAGCTGGAGGTGTCCGAGCGGACCGTGACGCGGGACGCGCAGGCGCTGTCGGAGGCGGGGGTGCCGGTGTACGCGGACCGGGGGCGGGCCGGGGGGTACCGGCTGATCGGGGGGTACCGGACGCGGCTGACGGGGTTGCACCGCAGCGAGGCCGAGGCGCTGTTCCTGAGCGGGGTGCCCGGTGCGCTGCGGGAGATGGGCCTCGACGACGCCGCCTCCGCCGCGCGGCTGAAGGTGTCCGCCGCGCTGCTGCCCTCGCTGCGGGACGCGTCCCGGACGGCCTCCCAGCGGTTCCATCTGGACGCGCCCAACTGGTTCAAGGAGCCCGAGACGCCCGCGCTGCTGCCCGCCGTCGCGGAGGCGGTGTGGGACGACCGGCGGGTGGTGGCGGTGTACCGGCGGGGCGAGGGCGAGGTGCGGCGGGAGCTGGAGCCGTACGGGCTCGTGCTGAAGGCCGGGGTCTGGTACCTGTGCGCGCGGGTCGCCGGGCACGGCACATACCGCGTGTACCGCATCGACCGGTTCACCGCCGTGGAGGCGGGCGAGGAGCGGTTCGAGCGGGACGAGGAGTTCGACCTGCCCGCCTTCTGGGAGGAGCGGGCCGAGCAGTTCGCGCGGTCCCTGCTGCGCGCGGAGGTGGTCCTGCGGCTGTCCCCGGACGGGGCGCGCAGGCTGCCGTACGTCCTCGATCCGCCGTCCGCGCGGGAGGCGCTCGCGCAGGCCGGTGCGCCGGACGGGGACGGGTGGGTGTGCGTGACGGTGCCGGTGGAGTCCGAGGAGGTCGCGCACAGCCAGCTGGCGTCCCTGGGACCGGAGGCCGAGGTGGTGGCCCCCGACTCCCTACGGGCGCGGTTCACGGCGGACGCGCGGCGGCTGGCCGCCCTGTACGGCACGGAACAGGCGCGATGACAACCGCGGACGCCGGATAACAATCCGCCACACTCCACGTGCGTCCCACCCGTCAAGGGCCGATGCTGGACCCGTGATGGACGAGACGGAGTTCTGGGAGCTGGTGGACGCCACGCGCGAGGCCGCCGAGGGCGACCCCGAGGAGCAGGCGGACCTGCTGGTGGACCGGCTGCTCCAGCTGGACCCGGAGATGGTCCTGGACTTCGCCCGCCACTTCGAGGCCCGCTACAACCGCGCCTACACGTGGGATCTGTGGGGCGCCGCCTGGGTGCTGCTGGACGGCGCGAGCGACGACGCGTTCGACTTCTTCCGGTGCTGGCTGATCGGCCAGGGCCGGGAGGTGTACGAGGGCGCGGTGCACCATCCCGACTCGCTGGCCGACCTCCTGGACGAGTTCGACGAGGAGTTCGACGGCGACGGCGAGGAGCTCGGCTACGCGGCCGACGAGGCCTACGAACAGCTCACCGGCACCGTCGCCCCGGACCTCGGCATCCCGCCCGCCGCAGCGGAACCGGAGGGCACCCCGGTCGACTTCGAGAACGAGCCGGCCCTGGCCGAGCGCTACCCCAGGCTCTGGGACCGCTTCCGCGGCTAGCTCCGACTCCTGCTGCTGTGCTCAGTGGCGGCCCTGGAGGCGGGCCGCTGCTTGTCGGATCTCGGGGAGCCGGGCGCTGAGGGCGGCGCCGGGGCAGCTGGTCATGAAGCCGTCCCGGTGGCCCGCGAGGGCGTGCAGGGTGGCGCGGGTGCCGCGCGGGTAGCGGCTGAGGCTGTTGCTGGAGACCAGGCGGACCTCCGCGCGCGGGTCGGTGCCGGACAGGCCCAGCTTCCAGGCGGCCAGCGCAGCGATGGAGTCCGTCATGGCCTTGGGCACCTCCGCGCCGGCCGTGAAGGTACCGAGGGCGGCGATCCCGGCGGTGCGGTGGTTGAAGCCCTGGGTGTGGGCGCCGGTGACGGCGCGGTCGACGCCGCCGGCGCGGCCCTCGTAGATGGTGCCGCAGCGGTCGACGAGGAAGTTGTAGCCGATGTCGTCCCAGTCCCGGGAGCCGGTCTGGCCGGTGTACAGGTAGCGGATGATGCGGGGCGTCTCGGCGCAGTCGTAGACGTTGGGCGAGTCGGTGTGGTGGACGAAGACGGCCACGACCTTGTCGTCGTAGCGCGGTGGCGGCTGGGAGCGCCGGGTGTCCTCGTCGAGCCAGGCCGAGCGCGGCACGATGGGCGGCCGGGTGGCGCTGTGCCCGGCCGCCGGGCGGGCCGCGAGGGAGCGCCCGGCCGCGGGGCGCTCCACGCCGCCCGCGCACAGGACGAGGGCGGCGACGGCGGCCAGCCCCGGCAGACAGCCGAGCGTGGCGAGCGCCGGGCCGGGTATTCGGCCGGGACGACGCCTTCGTGCCCCCCGTGCTGCGCGGAAGGCCGGTCGGAAGACACGCATGGACCTACTGTCCGACGGATCCGCTCCGCCCGCGATGTGTGCTCTGCCGGCCGGTGGAACCATCGTCACGGTCTGCGGCGTTTCCCGGGTGCACGCGCGCGTGGCTGATCACGGGACCTGTTCCGTGCGTACTGGATGGTCCGAGGGAAAGGCGGCTCCGTGGACCTGCTCGACATCCTGCTGTTGCTCGCGATCCTGGCCTACGCGGCCTCCGGCTACCGGCGGGGCCTGGTCGCCGGGTGCGTCTCGCTGGCCGGGTTCGTGGGCGGCGCGGCCATCGGTGTGTGGGTGCTGCCGTGGGTCATGGAGCTGGTCACACCGGGGACGACCGAGGCGACGGTGACCGCGGTGCTGACGGTGCTGGTCCCGGCGGCGGTGGGGCACGAGCTGGCGGGGCGTCTCGCGCTGCGGCTGCGCCGGGAGCTGGACGGGGGTCCGCTGCGGGTGGCCGACGGGGTCGGCGGGGCGGTGGCCAACTCGGTGGCCGTCCTGCTCGTGGCGTGGGTCGGGGCGAGCGTGCTGGCCGCGACCTCCTCGCCGCTGCTGACCTCGGCGATCCGGGACTCCCGGGTGCTGGGCACCGTGCAGGACGCGATGCCGGAGACCACCCCGGCCTGGTTCTCGCGGGCCACCTCGGCGCTCACCGAGGCGGGCTTCCCGCAGGTGTTCAACCCGTTCGAGAGCGAGTCGACCGCCGAGGTCGCCCGGCCCACCGGCGACAGCGTCACCGCGGCCGCCACCGAGGCCGCCAAGCTGAGCACGGTCAAGATCGAGGGCGTGGCGGGCACCCAGGGCCGCGAGGGCAGCGGTTTCGTGTACGCGGCGCGGCATGTGATGACCAACGCCCATGTGGTGGCCGGCATCGACGAGCCGAGCGTGCGGGTCGGCGGGGTGGGCCCGGCGTACGACGCCCGGGTGGTGCTGTTCGACCCGGACAAGGACGTGGCGGTGCTGTACGTGGCCGAGCTGAGCGCGCCGGTGCTGAAGTGGGACGACAGCGCGGCGCGCGGCGACGCGGCGGTCGTCGCCGGCTATCCCCAGGACGGCGACCTGAACCTCCAGGCGGCCACGGTCGCCGACCGGGTGCGGGCGACGGGCCGGAACATCTACAACGACGGGACGGTGACCCGTGAGATCTACTCGATCCGCTCCACCGTGCGCCCGGGCAACTCCGGCGGCCCGCTGCTGACCACCAAGGGCCGGGTGTACGGCGTGGTCTTCGCCCGCTCCACCTCCGACGCGGAAACCGGCTATGTGCTGACCGCGGCGGAGGTCGCCGAGGACGCCGAGCGGGCGGCCGGGGCGACGCGGGCGGTGGACACGGGCGAGCCGACCACGTCGTGACCGGTCAGAGCGCGCGCCCCATGGCGACGTCGTCGACGTAGACGCCGTCCAGGCAGAACTCCCCGGGCAGGACGCCCTCCACCACGAAGCCCTCGGACTCGTAGAGCCGCCGGGCCGGGGTGTTGTGGCCGAGCACGCGCAGGGTGAGGCGGCGGGCGCCCCGGCGGCGGGCCTCCGCCACGGCCGCCCGGATCAGCGCGCGCCCCACGCCCAGGCCGCGCGCCCGGTCGGACACGGCGAGGCCCTGGATCTGCCGGACGTGCGCGTTCGAGGCGAGCGGGGTGGGGAAGGCGAGCCGGATGTAGCCGACGAGGCGGCGGTCGAGCTCGGCGACCAGATGGTCCTCGGGGAGGTGGCGCTCGTCGAAGAAGGCGCGGTACGGCGGTTGCGGGCGGGGCGTGACCGCGTGCAGCGTCGACCAGGTGTCACGGTCGAGCCGGGCCAGCTGCTCCTCGTCCGCGGGCGTGGCGGTGCGTATGTGCGGCGGTCGGTACTTGGGCATGCGGATCACCCTACGGCGGCGGCGGGCCGGGCCGACCGGGCAGGCGAGGCGGGAAGAGGATGGGGCCATGGAACATTCGAGGATCGTGGTGGCCGGTGCGTCCGGCCTCATCGGCGGCGCCCTGGTCCGGTCGCTGAAGGCGGACGGGCACCAGGTGGTGCGCCTGGTGCGGCGCGCGCCGCGGGCACAGGACGAGGTCCGCTGGGACCCCGAGGGCGGGTACGTCGATCCGGCCGGGCTCGCCGGGTGCGACGCGGTGCTCAACTTCGCCGGGGCCGGCGTGGGCGGGCGGCGCTGGACGGACGCGTACAAGCAGCGGATCCGGGACAGCCGGGTGCGGGGCACGGCGACGCTCGCCGAGGCCCTGGCGGCGCTGCCCGAGCCGCCGCGGGTCTTCGTCAACGGCAGCGCGATCGGCTACTACGGCGAGACCGGCGACCGGGTCGTCGACGAGAGCGCGCCGCCCGGGACCGGTTTCCTGCCCGAGGTGTGCGTGGCGTGGGAGGGCGCGGCGGCGCCGGCCGAGCGGGCGGGGGTGCGGACGGTGTTCGTGCGCACGGGACTTGTGGTGGCGCGGCAGGGCGGGGCCTGGCAGCGGCTGTTCCCGTTGTTCAAGGCGGGGCTCGGCGGGCGGATGGGCGACGGGAGCCAGTACTGGTCGTACGTCTCGCTGCACGACGAGGTGGCGGCGATCCGGCATCTGATCGCGGCGGACGGGCTGTCGGGGCCGTTCAACGTGACCGCGCCGGAGCCGCTGACGAACCGTGAGATCACCGAGGTGATGGGGCGGGTGCTGGGTCGGCCGACGCTGTTCGCGGTGCCGGCGCCGGTGTTGCGGACGGTGCTCGGGGAGATGGCCGGGGATGTGCTCGGCAGCGCACGGGTGGTGCCGAAGCGGCTGCTGGAGTCGGGGTTCGCCTTCGCGTTCCCCGATGCCGAGGCGGCCGTACGGGCCGCGCTGTGACGAGGCTGGCCCGGCCGGCTGTCCGCATGCGACCGTCGTGCGACCGTGCCCTGTCGATGCGCGACTTCCGCTGACCGGCCGCCGCCCTAACCTCGAGCCGAACTCGGGTATCCCCGGAGCCGGTTGGGGGCATGACGTCTCCACCGGCCGCGCAACCTCGAGGAGGGGCACGTGCTTGAGCCCGCGTACCAGGCGGACGTCGTCGTGGTGGGAGCCGGGATCGCCGGCCTCGCGGCGGCGCAACGGCTGACCAGCGCAGGAGTGACCGTCACAGTCCTGGAGGCCGCCCACGAGGTGGGCGGCCGCATGTCGACCGAGAAGGTCGACGGCTTCCGGCTCGACCGCGTCGGGCAGCTGATGTCCACGTCGTACCCCGAACTGAGACTGACCCCGGGACTCGACGTGCTCGCCCTGCGCACCTTCGCCCCGGACATCCTGCTGCACAGCGACGGACGCCACCATCGGGTGGGCGCTCCGGCGTCCCAGGGTGGCGCAAGGGGCGCACTCCACACAGTGCGCGCCCTGGCGAGCGCCCCCCGGCCGACGTCGGCGCCCCGCGCGCCGTTGGGCACGGCGGTCGACCAGGCGCGGCTCGCCGCCGCGCTGGCCCGGCTCGCGGGCACCCCGGCCGGCCGCCTGCTGGCCCGCCCCGAGACGACGGCCGGCCGGTCGCTGACGGCCCGGGGCCTGCCGGCCCGCACGGTCGACAACTTCGTGCGGCCGCTGCTGTTGGCCCTGCTGGGCGATCCGGAGCTGACGGTCTCCAGCCGGTGCGCGGACCTGGCGCTGCACTCCTTCGCGAGTGGGCGGCTGTGCGTGCCGGAGGGGGGCGCGGAGACCCTGCCGCGGACGCTCGCCCGGTCGCTGCCCGCCGGGACGGTGCACACCGGGGTGCGGGTCACCTCGGTCTCCACGACCTCGGTGACCACCGCGGAGCACGGGGTGTACCGCTGCCGTGCGGTCCTGCTCGCCACCGGCGCCCGCACCGCCGCCGAGCTGCTGCCCGGACTGCGGGTCCCCGCCTTCCATCCGGTGACGGTCGTCCACCACACGACGGACGAGCCGCCGTCGAGCGGTGCCGGACTGCTCCTCGACGCCGACCGGGGCGGCCCGGTGGCGCACACGGCGGTGGCCAGCGCGGTGGACCCGGCCCGGGCCCCGGCGGGCCGTGCCCTGGTGTCGTCGACGGTGCTGGGCACACCGCCGGCCGACCTCGACACGGCGGTCCGCAGGCATCTGGCCCGCCTGTACGGCACGTCCACCGCGCGCTGGGAGACCCTGGCCGTCCATCACACGGCGGACGCGGTGCCGTCCATGCGCCCCCCGCACGACCCGCACCGCCCGGTGCGCCTGCTGGCGGGCCTGTACGTCTGCGGCGACCACCGGGACACCAGTACCGTCCAGGGCGCCCTGCACTCGGCCCGCCGCGCGGCGAGGTCGATCGTGAGCGACCTGGGAGTGACCGGCTCCCTGCACCGGGCGGACCCCCTGCCGGCGGCCCGGGCGGCCTGAGGCGGGCCGACCGGCCCTACCCCAGCGCGGCCACCTTCTCCCGGTAGCCGCGCACCGGGGCGGCGTCCTTGTACGGTTCCAGCCGCCGCTCGAAGTCCCTGACGTACTCCACCGCCCGCACCGACCGCATCTCCGCCGCCTGGCCCGCGGCCTCCACGCCCAGCGCGCACGCCTGGTCGAGTTCGCCGAGGCCCAGGCGTGCGGTGGCGAGGACCACGCGGCAGAACAGGCGGCTGCGGGCGAAGGCGGGGGCCCGCAGTTGCAGGGAGCGCTCGGCGTGCTGCGCCGCCGCCCGGAACTGCTGGAGGTCGCGGTGGCAGTGGCCGAGCTCGTCGGCCAGCTGCGCCTCGTCGAAGAACCGCGCCCAGTGCGGCACCTCGTCGCCGGGCCGGGCCGCCTCCAGGGCACGCTCGGCGCGGGCCAGGGACGCCGTGCAGGCCCGCACCTCCCCCAGTACCCCGTGCCCGCGCGCCTCGGCCGCGTGCAGCAGCGCCTGGACGGTGGGCGGGGCGCTGGAGCCGACGCCCTGCTGGGCCACCCGCGCGAGCTGCACCGCCTCCCGCCCGTGCCCGAGGTAGACGGCCTGCCGGCTCATCGTGACCAGCACGTACGAGCCGTACGCCCGGTCCCCGGCCGCCTGCGCCAGCCGCAGCGACTGGACGTAGTACCGCTGCGCGAGCCCGTGCGCCGCGATGTCGTACGACGTCCAGCCCGCGAGCCGGGTCAGATCGGCGGCCGCGGCGAACAGGCGGCGGCCGGTCTGCTCGCCGTAGGTGCCGCGCAGCATCGGCTCGCACTCGTGCTCCAGGTAGCGCACGAGGGCCTGGCGGGCATGGCCGCCGCCGTACATGTTGTCCAGGGTGCGGAAGAGCTCGCCGACCGAGCGGAGGGCGTTGATGTCGCCCGCGGTGACCTTCTGGCCGGGGCCGCGCTCGGCGCCGCGCTGCCGGGGCACCGCGGGGCGGTTCTGCACCGGCACCCGGACCGGCGCCTCGCCGCGTGCGACCCGGTCGTCGGCCCGGCCGATCAGCCAGTCCCGACTGGGCACCACGAGCCCGGCCGGGGTGAAGGCGATCTTGCGCAGTTCGGCATGGCTGCCGGAGTCCTTGCGCCACAGCCCGCTGACGATGTCGACGGCTTCCTCGGGCGTGGCAGCGAACTCCAGGCCCGCGTAGACGGGGGCACAGGCGTCGAGGCCGAGGTCCTGGGCGGTGAGCCGGCGGCCGAGGCGGCGGGTGAAGACCTCGGCGATCAGGGCGGGTGTGGTGCCGCGCGGTTGCTGTCCGCGCAGCCAGCGGGTCACGGATGTCTTGTCGTATCTCAGATCCAGCCCGTGTTCGAGTCCGAGCTGGTCCACGCGACGGGCGAGACCCGCGTTGGAGAACCCCGCTTCTGCGATGAGCGCGGCGAGCTGACGGTTGGGGGTGCGCTGCGCGGGTCGTTCCGACATCTGCGGTGCGGTCTCCTGCCTTCCAGGCCTCTGACTTGCCCGGATTGCCTGTGAGCAGCCCTTATGGCCTCAGTGAACGGCGCGAATGTAGCGGAGAGTGAGCACGCCATCGCACATTTCGTCACCCGTTCATCCGATCGTGTGAGGATTGCCCGCGAGACTGACGCTCGACCGGCAGTCGTACAGTGGCGTAGGCACCCTTCGTGCCTTACGACGTCCAGGGAGGCGCTTGCCGTGAGTGAGTTGCGGTTCGTCCGGATGGGGTTCGGAGCGAACGCCGTCGAGTACCAGGAGGCCTGGGACGAGCAGCGCCGGGTGCACGCCGCCCGGTTCGCCGACGAGGTCCCCGACACCGTGCTGCTCCTCGAACACCCGCCGGTCTACACGGCCGGCCGGCGCACCGCGGACAACGAGCGGCCGCTGGACGGCACCCCGGTCATCGACGTCGACCGCGGCGGCAAGATCACCTGGCACGGCCCGGGCCAGCTGGTCGGCTACCCGATCCAGAAGCTCCCGCGCCCGGTGGACGTCGTGGCGCACGTACGGCGGCTGGAGGAGGCCCTGATCCGCACCTGCGCGGAGTTCGGCCTGGAGACCTCCCGGGTCGAGGGCCGCAGCGGAGTGTGGGTGCTCGGCGACCCGGTCGAGCAGCGCCCCGCGATCGGCGGTCTGGCGCTGGACTTCGACCCCCGGCTGCAGGACGAGGAGTTCGACCCGCGGCTGAACGGCCCCGAGTACGCCCCGTCCAACGCGGGCCAGCGCCGCGAGGACCGCAAGATCGCCGCCATCGGCATCCGGGTCGCCAAGGGCGTCACGATGCACGGCTTCGCGCTGAACGTGAACCCCGACAACAAGTGGTTCGACCGCATCATCCCGTGCGGCATCCGGGACGCGGGCGTCGCCTCCCTCGCCGCCGAGCTGGGCCGGGACGTGACCATCGACGAGGTCCTGCCCGTCGTCGAGCGGCACTTGACCGACGTCCTGCAGAACGCGGAGCTGAAGCCGCGGGAGATCGAGCGGGCGGCCGTCTGACGCCGGGAATCCGCCATCGGGCCGCGGGGTTGGCCTGACAGCAGGGCTGAGTAAACACGGGCGTACCCTGGTGTACGCCGAAGAATCGAAGCTACAGGGAGCCGATGTGTCCGCAGTCACCCCCGACGGACGCAAGATGCTGCGCCTTGAGGTCCGGAACGCCCAGACCCCCATCGAGCGCAAGCCCGAGTGGATCAAGACCCGGGCGAAAATGGGTCCCGAGTACACCAAGATGCAGAACCTCGTGAAGAGCGAGGGCCTGCACACGGTCTGCCAGGAAGCCGGCTGTCCCAACATCTACGAGTGCTGGGAGGACCGCGAGGCGACCTTCCTCATCGGCGGCGACCAGTGCACCCGGCGCTGCGACTTCTGCCAGATCGACACCGGCAAGCCCGAGGCCCTCGACCGCGACGAGCCGCGCCGCGTGGGCGAGTCCGTGGTCACCATGGACCTGAACTACGCCACCATCACCGGCGTCGCCCGCGACGACCTGGAGGACGGCGGCGCCTGGCTGTACGCGGAGACGGTCCGCCAGATCCACCAGCAGACCGCGGGCCGCGAGGCCGGCCGCACCAAGGTCGAGCTGCTGGCCCCCGACTTCAACGCCGTGCCGGAGCTGCTGCGGCAGGTCTTCGACTCCCGCCCCGAGGTCTTCGCGCACAACGTCGAGACCGTGCCGCGGATCTTCAAGCGCATCCGGCCCGGCTTCCGCTACGAGCGGTCGCTGAAGGTCATCACCGAGGCCCGAGACTTCGGCCTGGTCACCAAGTCGAACCTGATCCTCGGCATGGGCGAGACCCGCGAGGAGGTCAGCGAGGCGCTCAGGCAGCTGCACGAGGCCGGCTGCGAGCTGATCACCATCACCCAGTACCTGCGCCCCTCCGTGCGCCACCACCCCGTGGAGCGCTGGGTCAAGCCGCACGAGTTCGTGGAGCTGAAGGAGGAGGCCGAGCAGATCGGCTTCTCCGGCGTGATGTCCGGCCCGCTGGTGCGCTCCTCCTACCGCGCCGGACGGCTGTACCAGATGGCCGTCGAGAAGCGCGGTTCGTACGTCGCCTCGCAGGCGGTCTGACGGCACGCAGTGTCACCGTGCGCGTGTGAAACTGCGCACAAGCAACTACCGCCCGGTAACGGCCGATTGACGCGGTCCTGGGCGTCCCCGCAGACGGGGGCGCCTCCAGGGCCGCGTCGGTGTTTTCGAGCCGCCCCTGAAGGCTTCATTCGCGTTTGACCGGCCGGTCACGCCCTGGTAACACCATTCAGTGACGCTGAACTCACACCACGTGCATCCACACCCGACCCGAGGGGGGACCTCACCCATGCAGGCCGCGCCGGTACGCGCCACCGCCATTCCGTCCTTCAGCACTGCACTCCGTGCCGTCGAATCGCTGCTCATGAGCAGCGGCCAGCGCACCGCCCGCCGCAACGCCTGGACGTCCGTCCTGGAGGACCGCCGCCGGGCCAAGGACCGGGTCGAGGCCCAGCAGATCCTGGAGCGGGTGCTCACCCCCGGTCCCTGACCGCTCGGTGACCGGCACTGCCGTCGTCGGCGCTCGCGGGGCCACGTAGACTTCGTGCCATGGCGAGAAGTGACAGCGCGGCGGATGCCGCTAACCCCGGGCGTCTGAAGCAGATCGCCCTGACGTACAAGATGACCCGCAGGGCCGACAAGAAGATCGGCTTCGTGCTGGCGGGGGTCTTCCTCCTCATCCTCGGTGTCTTTCTCGCGATCGGCTTCCTGATCGGTCACCCGATCTACCTCGGCATCCTGGGTGTGCTGCTCGCCTTCCTCGGCACGGCGATCGTGTTCGGGCGGCGGGCCGAGCGGGCCGCCTTCGGGCAGATGGAGGGCCAGCCGGGCGCGGCCGCGGCCGTACTGGACAACATCGGCCGGGGCTGGACGACCACCCCCGCGGTGGCGATGAACCGCAGCCAGGACGTGGTGCACCGGGCGGTCGGCAAGGCCGGGATCGTGCTGGTCGCCGAGGGCAACCCGAACCGGGTGAAGAGCCTGCTGGCGGCCGAGAAGAAGAAGATGAACCGCATCGTGGCGGACGTGCCGGTGCACGATCTGATCGTGGGCTCCGGTGAGGGTCAGGTCGAGCTGAAGAAGCTGCGGACGACCATGCTGAAGCTGCCGCGGGTGCTCACGGGCCCCCAGGTGACCGTCACCAACGACCGCCTGAAGGCCCTGGGCGACCTGATGAGCAACATGCCGCTGCCGAAGGGGCCGATGCCCAAGGGCATGAAGCTCCCCAAGGGCGGCCCGAAGGCCCGCTGAGCCTCAGGCCCGCTGAGCCTCAGGCCCGCTGAGCCTCAGGCCAGCGTTCTGAAGGACCGGTCGTAGTAGACCATCGGGGCTCCTTCACCCAGTCGTACTCCCGTCACCCGGCCGATCAGGACCGTATGGTCCCCGGCCGGGTGACGTGCGTGTGCGGCGCATTCCAGCACGGACAGGGCCCGCTCGACCGCCGGCAGTCCCCCAGGGCTCAGCCGCAGCCCGGCGGCGCCGAACTTGTCGGCGCCCTTGGTGGCGAAGCGCTCCGCGAGCGGGCGGTGCAGCGGGGCGAGCACGCTCACCGCGAAGCGGTCGCAGCGGGCGAAGGACGCGGCCGAGTCCGCCGAGTTCGCCAGGCACACCAGCACCATCGGCGGGTCCAGCGACACCGAGCAGAACGAGCTCGCGGTGAAGCCGCGGGGGGTGCCGTCCGGGCACCGGGTGGTCACCACCACCACGCCCGAGGGGAAGCGGCCCATCGCGGCCCGGAACTCCTCGGACGCCGCCGTCGTGTCCGGTGGGTCAGTGTCCAGCTCGGCCATGACGCGACTATCCGCGAGCCCCGCCCTCCCGGCAACCGGACGTCAGCTCCGGTCGGAGAGCGCCCAGGCGCCGTAGGCGGCGCCCGTGGACTCGAAGGAGAGCGCCACGTGGGAGGCGGCGCTGTTCACGTCCCGCCAGAAGCGCTGCACGGGGTCGGTCGAGGACTGCCCGGAGGTCCCGCTGCTGCGGAAGACCCGGTCGACGGCCGAGACCAGCAGTTCCACCGCCAGCGCCAGGTCCCGGGCCCCGCGGACCGCCGCCTCGCCGTCGGCCGGGGACTCCGTTCCGTCGGCGACCGCCGCGGTACGCCGGACGAGGAGCTCGGCGGCGTCGGCCTCGGCGGCCGAGCGGGCCAGCGAGACCTGCATGGAGGGCATCTCCCGTACGGCCCTGCCCCGCCGGTCGACCCGCGCCCCGGTCCGCTCCACCCAGGCCCGCATGGCGCCCCGCACGGCGCCGACCAGCGGAGCGGCGAACGGCAGCGAGTTCACGGCGTGCATCGGCACGATGTGGCAGCGGGCGTCCGAGGCGGGGGCGCGGCCGGCGTGGACGGCGGAGCGGGCCAGGGTGCGGTGTTCGGGCACGAAGACGTCGGCGAGCACCAGGGTGTCGCTGCCGGTGCCGCGCATGCCCACGGAGTACCAGCTGTCGGTGATCGTGAAGTCGTCCCGCGGCACCGCGAAGTACCGCACCTCAGGGCGCCCCTCGGGGTCCGACGACGGCTCGTCGGGGACGGCCGCGCAGGCGAGCGCCCAGTCGGCGAAGTGCACCCCGCTGATGTACTTCCACTCACCGCCGAGCCGCCAGCCGCCGTCCACCCGACGGGCGGTGCCGGACGGCATCAGGGCCGCGGCGAGCAGGGCGTCGGGGCCGTCCGCCCAGATCTCCGCCTGCCCCCGCTCGGGCAGGAACGCCGCGTAGCGTCCGGCGTAGGCCGACAGGGAGGCCGCCCAGGCGGCTGAGGTGCAGCCCTCCCCGACCCGGAAGACCGCCGAGGTCAGCTCGGTGAAGCCGCCGGCCGTGCCGCCGTGGGCCAGGGGCACGAAGTGCCGGGCGAACCCGGCGTCCCGCACGGCGTGCACCACCTGGGGCGAGAGCCGGCGCGCGGCTTCGGCCTCCTCGCTGTGCCGGGCCGCGATGTCGGCGACCTGCGTCGCCCGGTCCACGATCGTCGACGTCTTGTCGTACGACACTGTCCAACCACCTCCGCCAGAGTTGGCGGCAGTGTTTCGAACAACATTCGACGTCGTGGGGACCCCGGGCCGTGACGGCCGCGAGGGTCACCCGACCGGCGTCAGATCCGGACCTCGACCGTGCGCGCCAGCCGGTCGTGCAGGCCGCGGCCGTCGCGGTCCCAGATCAGGGCCGGGACGGCGAGGCAGAGCAGGACCGTGCGCAGCAGGGCGCGCAGCGGGTTGACCTTGCCGGTGTCCAGGGCGAGCACCCGCAGACCGAACAGGCGCTTGCCCGGTGTGAAGCCGACGCTGCCGAGGGTCAGGGCGCTCATCACGAACAGGATGAGCAGCGCCCAGTTGCCGGTGGCGCTGTCGTAGCCCTCCGTGATCAGGCCGTATGCGATCAAGAGGCACAGGCCCCAGTCCACGGCGAGGGCGCCGAGGCGCCTGCCCGGGCGGGCGATGGAGCCCGGCCCGTGCTCCGGCAGACCGAGTTGCTCACCCCGGTATCCGAAGTCGACACCGGCGTCCTCCATGGCTGCGCGGGGCCCGGAGAGCCAGGATCCGATTGCTTGCCTGTTGTCCACCCGTCCACGGTACTGCGCCCCCATATGACCGAGGACAGCCGGGGTGCGTCGGGGCTACGGTGGAACGAGGTCCGGTTAACTTGGGCGAAACAAATGGGTCACGCCAGAGAAATCACGCGTCCCTAGGGTCGAGGTCAGCGTGTGCCACCGCACTGGCCGCACGAACGAACTACCACCCCGGCACGGACCGTCGGGAGTAGGAGGAGCTGGATGTTCCAGAACGCCGACGAGGCCAAGAAGTTCATCGCGGACGAGGAGGTCAAGTTCGTCGACGTCCGCTTCTGCGACCTGCCGGGCGTCATGCAGCACTTCACGGTGCCCGTCGAGGCGTTCGACCCGGACGAGGAGCTCGCCTTCGACGGTTCGTCGATCCGCGGCTTCCAGGCCATCCACGAGTCCGACATGGCGCTGCGCGCGGACCTGTCGACCGCCCGGGTCGACCCCTTCCGCCGCGACAAGACGCTGAACGTCAACTTCTTCATCCACGACCCGATCACGGGCGAGCAGTACTCCCGTGACCCGCGCAACGTGGCCAAGAAGGCGGAGGCCTACCTCGCCTCGACCGGTATCGCGGACACCGCGTACTTCGGTCCCGAGGCCGAGTTCTACGTCTTCGACTCGGTCCGCTTCGCGACCTCCGCGAACGAGTCCTTCTACCACATCGACTCCGAGGCGGGCGCCTGGAACACCGGTGCGCTGGAGGACAACCGCGGCTACAAGGTCCGCTACAAGGGCGGCTACTTCCCGGTCCCGCCGGTCGACCACTTCGCCGACCTGCGCGCCGAGATCTCCCTGGAGCTGGACAAGCAGGGCCTGAAGGTCGAGCGCCAGCACCACGAGGTGGGCACCGCCGGCCAGGCCGAGATCAACTACAAGTTCAACACGCTGCTCGCCGCGGCCGACGACCTCCAGCTCTTCAAGTACATCGTGAAGAACGTGGCCTGGCGCAACGGCAAGACCGCGACCTTCATGCCGAAGCCGATCTTCGGTGACAACGGCTCGGGCATGCACGTCCACCAGTCGCTGTGGAGCAACGGCGACCCGCTGTTCTACGACGAGGCCGGCTACGCGGGCCTGTCGGACATGGCGCGCTACTACATCGGCGGCATCCTCAAGCACGCCCCGTCGCTGCTGGCCTTCACCAACCCGACGGTGAACTCCTACCACCGCCTGGTGCCGGGCTTCGAGGCGCCGATCAACCTGGTGTACTCGCAGCGCAACCGCTCCGCGGCCATGCGTATCCCGATCACGGGCTCCAACCCGAAGGCCAAGCGCGTCGAGTTCCGCGCGCCCGACTCCTCCGGCAACCCGTACCTGGCCTTCTCGGCGCTGCTCCTGGCGGGCCTGGACGGCATCAAGAACAAGATCGAGCCGGCCGAGCCGATCGACAAGGACCTGTACGAGCTGGCTCCCGAGGAGCACGCGAACGTCGCCCAGGTCCCGACCTCCCTCCCGGCCGTCCTCGACTCCCTGGAGCGCGACCACGAGTTCCTGCTCGCCGGTGACGTCTTCACGTCCGACCTGATCGAGACGTGGATCGACTTCAAGCGCGCCAACGAGATCGCCCCGCTCCAGCTGCGTCCGCACCCGCACGAGTTCGAGCTGTACTTCGACGTGTGATCGACGCCTGAGCCGTTCCGTCGGCGCCCCCGTTCCTGGTTCTCAGGGCGGGGGCGTCGTCGTATCGTGGGGGTACGGCTGTTCGAGAAGGGTCTACGGGGATGTCCGAACGGGACGACGGCGAGCGGGAGTTCGACATCAAGTGGGCGGACGCGGCCGCGCACAAGGAGCCCTCCGCGCGGGCGCGGATGCTGGCCGCCCGGTGGAAGGAGAACCCGCCCGGTCCGGTGCCGTTCCGGGGCGATCCGGATCCGGTGCGGAACAGCCGGCGGCGGTCCTGGATATCCACCGCCGTGGTGCTGGGGAGCGTCGCAGCGATCATCGTGCTGCTCGGGTACAGCAGTTTCCGGGCGGGTTATTAAGAAGCGGTGTCTTTGGCGGGCGCTCCTGTCAATCCCCGTGCCCGCCAGGGGCCTTGGGCTGCATGATGTTGCTGCGCCTCTTGGGCGATCCGCTTCGCAGTCCGCCTCATGATCGGTTGGTCCGGTGGCAGTAGCCCGTACCCGCACAGCGATGATCTTCACGGCCCTTCCGGTGGAGTACGAGAAGGTCGAGCGCCATCTCACGGCGGCCGGCGCGACACGCTCCGGCCCCGACGAACGCGACGGCGGTACGCGCGCGGCCGTCTACGAGCTGAGCGGCCGGGTTCCCTGGCGGGTGTACCTGGCCAGGACCGGGACCGGCAACACCACGACCGCCACGGCGGTGAGCAGCTGGCTGGCCAAGGTGCAGCCGGAGGCCGCCTTCTTCGTCGGTATCGCCGCCGGCCGCAAGGACGCCCTGCCCCGGGATGTCGTCATCGCCGAGACGGTGTACGAGTACCAGCGGGGCAAGCAGTCGGAGCAGGGATTCCACGCCCGTCCCAGGAGCTGGGAGCCCCCGGGAGAGGTCCTCGGCACCGCGGAACAGGTGGCGCAGGATCTCGCCCCGCTGCTCACCGGCCGCATCCACGTGAAGCCGATCGCGTCCGGGGACACCGTGATCGACTCCCCGTACGCCCCCGAGCACGGGATCATCCGGACGCATTACGAGGACACGGCGGCGATCGAGACGGAGGGCGCCGGTTTCGCCCGGGCGGTCCAGAGCCGTGCTTCCACGGGGCTCAAGTGGCTCCTCATCCGTGGGATCAGCGACCTGGCGGACGGGGACAAGAAGGGGCTGGAGGCGGCCGGCGGGCAGCAGGACGCCGCGCTCAACGCGGCGCACGTGGCCGTACGCGTCCTCCTCGCGCTCGACGTCGAGCCGTCCGCCCCGCCTGCTCGCCCCGCCGCGACCCTGTCCTTACGGATGCCCCGGAAGCCGGGCAGGCCGCCCGTCCCGCCCAGGGCTCCGCGGAGGCGGGCCGTCTCAGGCGCGCGTCGGCGGCGGCTGCTGTGGGGGGTGCCGCTGGTCGCCACGGCGACGGTCATCGCCGTCGTGGCCGTGCAGTCCTGCGGCAGCGGTGACTCGACGGCCGACGACGACCATGCGCCCGCCGCCTCCCTGGCGAGCTGCGGCGAGGCCGACACCTTCCTGCGCATCGCCGCGTCCGTCGACAAGTCGGAATCCCTGCGGCGCGCCGCCAAGGCCTACGGTCCCCGGCGCAGCGGCAGCGCCTGCGTGGAGGTCGTCGTCCACGACAAGAACTCGGGCGAGGCGATGCGGGCGCTCGCCCGGGGCTGGGAGGAGGACGACGGGCCGCGGCCGGACGTGTGGTCGCCGGCCGGGGGCGCGTGGCTGTCGTTGGCCCGGACGAACGCGACGGGCAAGAACCAGGGCCTGTTCCCGGAGCGGGCGGAGCCGATCGTCACCAGTCCGCTCACCGTCGCCATGCCCCGGCCGATGGCCGAGGTGCTGGAGTGGCCCGAGAACGGGTTCAGCTGGAGTGAGCTGGCCGACTGGTCGAGAAACGCCAAGGGCTTCTGGGGCCGGAAGGACCGGGGCAAGCCGGGGTGGGGGGACTTCACGCTCGGCAAGACCAATCCCGAGTACTCCACCTCGGGGCTCAACGCGACGATCGGCGCCTTCTACGCCGCGACCGGCACCAGCGGCGAGCTGAGCAAGGGGCGCCTCGACGACGCAGGCAACCGCGAGTTCGTCAAGGACATCGAGCAGTCCGCGGTGCACTACGGCGACACCACGCTGACCTTCACCGCCAATCTGCGCCGGGCCGACGAGGAGCACGAGGACAAAGCCATGTCCTACATCTCCGCCGTCACGCTGGAGGAGAGCACCGTGGCGGCCTACAACGCGGGCCACCCCTGTGGCGCGCTCAGCGACGAGGAGGGCTGCAAGAAGACCACCAAGCCGCAGACTCCCCTGGTGTCGTTCTACCCGGAGGACGGA
The DNA here is from genome assembly GCF_023544665.1 of Streptomyces sp. YS415. Taxonomy (GTDB): domain Bacteria; phylum Actinomycetota; class Actinomycetes; order Streptomycetales; family Streptomycetaceae; genus Streptomyces. The sequence goes on along the minus strand of NZ_JAMJFL010000001.1, from coordinate 133,912 downwards.
ATCCTGTTCTCCGACCACCCCTACATCAAGCTGAACGGCAGGGGCGCAGCGAAGAAGGCGGTGGCGGAGGACTTCCTCACCTACCTGCACTCCCCCGAGGTCTTCGCCCGTCACTTCGCGCCCTACGGCTTCCGCACGCACGAGGGCACGGCCCCGAAGAACTCCCCCGTGCTCAACGAGGCCCACGGCGTCCTGCCCGACACCCCGCCCGACCCTCTGTCCACCCCCGACGACGACGTGCTCAAGCACCTGCTGGACATCTGGCCCGTGCTGCGCCGGCCCGCCAATGTGCTCCTCGTCATCGACACCTCGGCCTCGATGAACGACGGGATCGTGAGCGCCGGGGAGAGCAAGCTGCAGCGTCTGAAGCGGGCGGAGACCGAGTTGTTCGGTGAGTTCACCCGGTCGGACAAGGTCGGGCTGTGGAAGTTCTCCGACGCCGAGGACCTGGGCGGCGTCACGGACTACCGGGAACTCGTCCCGGTGGGCCCCTACGACCAGGCCCGGAGCAAGCAGCTGTCCGACAACTTCCGTGCCCTGGAGGCGGAGGGCGCGACCGGCCTGTACGACACGCTGGACGCGGCGACCAAGGCCATGCGGAAGGACTACGACCCGAGCGCCATCAACGCGATCGTCCTGCTCACCGACGGCCGCAACGAGGACCGGGGCAGTCTGACCGAGGAGGAGCTGCTGGGGCGCATCGGGGACACGTCCAAGCCCCTGGTGCGCGTGTTCACCATCGCCTACGGCAGCGAGGCCGACGACCGCGACCGCGAGGGCAGGAGCGTGCTCCAGCGGATCGCGGACGCCGGCGGGGGGCAGGCGTACGAAGCACACGACGTCGAGACGATCGAGAAGGTGATCACCAGCGTGATCTCCAACTTCTGACCGGCGCTCAGCCGTTGCGGCCTCGGTCCTGACGGCGGGACTCCATGGGCCGCTCGCGGCGGTAGCGGCGCTCCCACTTGGCCTGCATGTCGCGCCGCTGCCGGTACGCGCGGTAGTCCGACGGCATCGAGCCGGATCCGCCGCCCGACCGTGGGGCGGGCGACGCGACGCGCCCGTACCGCACGTACAGGAACAGCACGGCGACGGCGGCGAGCCAGTAGAGAGGGTTACCGAAACCCATGACAACCAGGACGACGGTCCCGGAAAGAACGATGGTGCCCATGACGGCCTCCCCTCCATGGGCGTGGGTGGCTGAGATTAGTCCAGGCTAGGGAGCCGGGCACTCGGCGTGCATCCCCTTTTCCACCGGCCTAGAGTCGGATCGATTGCGCAAATACCGCAATACGGACGTACGGGAAGATGCCGTACGGGAAGCAAGGGGTGCCCCAGCATGAGCGATCTCTTCGTCATCGCCTACAACGACGTCGCCACCGCGAACCAGGTCCGCGACAAGCTGTTCGAGCTGTCCAAGCAGCATCTGGTGGAGCTGGAGGACGCGGTCGTCGTCGAGCGCCAGGAGGAGGGGAAGGTCAAGCTGCATCAGGCGGTCAACCACACGGCCGTCGGCGCGGCCGGCGGTGCGCTGTGGGGCGGTGTGATCGGACTGCTCTTCCTGGCCCCGCTGCTCGGCGCTGCGGTGGGCGCGGCGGCCGGTGCGGCCGGGGGCGCGGTCACCGACACGGGCATCAACGACGACTTCATGAAGAACCTCAGCCAGAATCTGCGGCCGGGTGCCGCCGCGCTGTTCGTGCTGGTGAAGAAGGCCGCCGACGACAAGGTGATCCCGCAGCTCACTCCGTACGGCGGCGAGTTGGTGCAGACCTCGCTCAGCAAGGCCGACGAGGACCATCTGCGGGAGGCCATCGCGGCGGCGACGCGGAAGACGGAGCCCGCGTGACCGCGCGGGCCTAGCCCGAGGCCCCCGGTCCGGACTCGCCCCGCCGGGCTTGTCAGTGGCTTCCGTCAAAATGCGGTGACGGTGGTGACGGGTGGAGGTCGGACATGGGTGGCGACGGGCTGCGGTACATCGGGGCGGCCGAGCGGCGGGCTCGGCTGGCGGTGCGGCACCGGCTGACCGGGGAGGCGCGGGCGGGGAGCCCGGAGGAGGTCGCCGGGTCGCTGGTGGCGCTGCACGGTACGGACCCGGCGACGGTGTTCCTCGCCGTCGGGGCGAGGCTGGCGGACCCGGCGAAGACCGTCGCCGGTACGGAGCGGGCGCTGTACGAGGACCGCTCGCTGGTGCGGATGCATGGCATGCGGCACACGGTGTTCGTGTTCCCGACCGAGCTCACCGCCGTGGTGCACGCGTCCACCGGACTCGCGGTCGCCGCCCGGGAGCGGGCGTCGCTGGTCAAGGACATGGCGAAGGCGGGGGCGCCGGACGCGGAGTGGCTGCGGGAGGTGGAGGCGTCGGCGCTGGCCGCGCTGGCGCGGCGCGGGGAGGCGACGGCGGCCGAACTGGCCCGGGACGAGCCGCGGTTGCGGGAGCAGTTCGTGTACGCGGCCGGAAAGAGCTACGAGGGGGTGCACACCGTTTCGTCGCGGTTGCTGAGGGTGCTGGGGATCGAGGGGAAGGTCGTCCGGGGGCGGCCGCTCGGCTCGTGGACGTCGACGCAGTTCCGGTGGGCGCCGGCGCCGGAGCACCCCGAGCTGGACCCTGCGCAGGCGCAGGCGGAGCTGCTGCGGCGGTGGCTGGCGGTGTGCGGGCCTGCCACGGAGGCGGACCTGAAGTGGTGGACGGGGTGGCGGGTGACCGAGGTGCGGCGGGCGCTGGCGGCGATCGGGGCGGAGGCGGTGGGGCTGGACGAGGGCACGGGATACGTCGTCGCCGGGGACACCGGGCCGGCGGCTGAGCCGGGGCAGCCGTGGGCGGCACTGTTGCCGGGGCTTGATCCCACGGCGATGGGGTGGCAGGGCCGGGACTGGTATCTGGCGCCGGCACTGCGGGGGGCGCTGTTCGACCGGAGCGGGAACGTGGGGCCGACGGTGTGGTGGGACGGGCGGGTGGTCGGGGGCTGGGCGCAGCGTCCTGACGGCGAGATCGCGTGGCGCCTGCTGGATTCCTCCGGGACGGGCCGGGAGGCGGAGACGGCGATCTCGGCGGAGGCGGAGCGGCTGCGGCAGTGGGTGGGGACGACCCGGGTCACTCCGCGGTTCCGGACGCCGCTGGAGCGGGAGTTGGCGGGGTGAGGTGCCTCCCCGGCGGGGGTGAGGCGAGGTGCCTCCCCCGGCGGGGAGGCACGGCCCGCAGCGACGTCCGCCGCCTCAGCGGTTGTAGCGCATGAACGCCCGCACCATGTGGCACGTCGTGTCCGACGGGGGATGGATGCCGATCAGTTCCGCCGTGTCGCGGATCGTCTCGTTGCGGGCCTGGTTCGGGACGTAGACGCCCGAGTCGAGCAGGGCTATGGCGAGGCGCATCGCCTTGAGGCGGCGGTTGTGGGTGACGTACCACTCGCGGGGGCGGCCCGCGGGCAGCGGGCGCTTCTCCAGCGGGACGTACGGCAGGTCCAGCAGGACCGGGCGCTTCGCGGTGGACTGGGTCGGCTTCGGCTTCAGTGCGGCAGCGGGCACAGGCATCCTCCTGTCGCGGTCAGGGCGCCGTCCGTCCGGACGCTCCGGCGACACCCTCGAACACTGCTTCCAGTCTACCGCCCCCCACTGACAATCAGCAGAGCGCCTGTGACGGCAAACGCCCTGGTGGGCAAGGGGTTTGACGGTCTGCCACAGCGGGGCAGGGAGGGGCCCCTGGGGCCACAGAAAATCGAACAGCGATGATCTCCGCACCCATCCGCTTACCGTTGTCGCCATGGAGATCTGGATCAACCCCGCCTGTTCCAAGTGCCGCAGCGCCCTCACCGTGCTGGACGCCGAGGGCGCCGACTACACCGTCCGCCGCTACCTGGAGGACGTCCCCGGCGAGGACGAGATCCGCGCCGTACTCGACCGGCTCGGGTTCGAACCGTGGGACATCACCCGCACCCAGGAAGCCGTGGCCAAGGAGCTCGGGATGAAGGGGTGGGCGCGGGACGAGGCGTCGCGCGACCGGTGGGTCAAGGCGCTCGCCGAGCACCCGAAGCTCATCCAGCGCCCGATCATCACGGCGGACGACGGCACCGCGGTCGTGGCCCGAACCGAGGAGGCCGTACGGGACGCGCTGTCCCGAAAGTGACCTGGGCGCACGGTTGTTGAGGGTTTGTCGCTCGGCGTGAGCGGAGGCCGGGGACCCTGTTACCCTCCGCCGCCATGACAAGCCAGGATCATGGAACGCCGTACGGACACCCCGACCCGTACGGTCGTCCCGACCCGTACGGACACCCCGCCCCCTACGGTCGTCCCGGCCCGTACGGATACGCCGGTCCCCCGGACCCGCACGCCGCCTGGGTCGCCGAGCAGGAGCGGATACGCCGGCGGCGGATGCGGCGGACCGTGGCCGGGATCACCGGCGGGGTGCTGACCGGGGCCGTCGTGGTCGGGGCCCTGCTGCTCCTGGGCGGCGACGGCGAGGACCCGGCGGTGGCCGCGGACGCGACCCCGAGCGCTGCCGCCGAGCCGTCCGGCACCGAGGGCGTCCCCCGCGTCGACGTCGGCACGCCCTCCGACGTCCCGAGCGCGCTGCCCTCGCTGCTGGAGCGCCCGATCATCAGCGCGGACCAGGCGTTCCCGCGGGAGACGGTCACCCTCGAGGACGGCTCCGCCTTCGAGCGCGTCGACCGGGTCACCACCACCGACTGCGCGCGCGGGATGTCGCAGGAACTGGCGGAGCTGATCGAGCAGGGCGGGCCGTGCGCACGGATGACCGCGGCCCTGTTCACGGACGCGGACCGGCGTTCCCAGGTGACGGTGTCCGTGCTGAGCTTCGAGCGCCCCGAGGACGCCTCGCGGGTGTTCATGATGGCCGCCATGGACCCGGTGACCTACCAGGTCGTCTCGCTCGACCCGGCGCCGGAGGCGGGACTGCCGACCGTGCCGCCGGGTTCGCCGGGACTCTTCGAGCGGCTGATGACCGTGCGGTCGGTGGTGTTCGCCAACGGGCAGTGGGGCGACGGCTCCGAGACCCGCGAGGACGAGCTGACCCGCCAGACCCAGGGGCTGCTCCAGTACGTGAACGACGACGTGGTGGCCTACGAGGACGCCGCGCCCCAGGAGTGAACCAACGGGAGTCAGCAACTCCCTTGTGGTGCAGGTCACTTCAGTCACTCCCGCAACTCCTGAGCAAGTTCGTTCGGTATCTCGTACCTACCGGCATACAGCTCCCCACCTCCCAGGAGGCGCGTATGTCACGCCGGAGAACCCTCAGTACGAAGAAGAAGGTCGCGCTGCTCGTCAGTGCCGCCACGGTGGCGGGCGGTGGTGCCTTCGTCATGGCGAGCACGTCGAACGCCGCCCCGCCGAAGACCGCCGCGGAGTCGAGTGTCTGCCAGGGACTCGCCACCGCTCTCGGCAACAACCAGCGGTTCATCGAGGAGCAGCGGGCCAGGCCCGATGCCCAGTCGGCGGCCCGGATCACCAACCGTGAGGCGGTCGTCGCGCAGATCAAGGTCCAGCAGGAGGCGTCCGGGTGCGTCGTCGGGGAGTCGGCTCAGGGCTCCCAGGCGGCCGCACCCGCCGCGCCGCCCGCGCAGTCGCAGCCGCCGGCGGAGCAGGCCCAGCCCTCGCAGCCCGCCGAGCAGCCCGGCGAGCAGCCCGGCGAGCAGCCCGGCGAGCAGCCCGGCGAGCAGCCCGCGGAACAGGCCGGGGAGCAGGTCTGCAACGGCTCCACCGTCACCCTCTCCGGAGAGGGCGGCGCCCCGGCCGCGTCCAGCAACCAGTTCCCGGCCGGCACCAAGCTGAAGGTCACCAACCTGGACAACAACAAGTCCACGACGGTGGAGGTCACCTCGGTCTCCGGCTCCTGCGTCCTGCTGAACAACGCGGCGTTCGAGCAGGTCCGCGAGCCCGGCAAGTTCCTGATCCGCCGGGCCGTGATCGAGAAGGTCGGATGACCCCCTGACCTTCCCAGGCGCCGGGAGGCGCCGACGAGTGGCGACCGGCTGTACCTCGGGGGGCAGCCGGTCGCCTCTCCATGTCCCCTGCTCAACCCCATCGCATACGAGTCCGGCCCCCGGCGGCCCCACCCGCCCTCGCCGCCGCGCGTCCGGCCCTCACAGCGTGAGACGCACCACAGCACCACCAGGTAACACGGGGTTCACATTCGAGCAATGACCGGGAAATCGCCTGTTGACAGGCTCGCGGGCATCAACGCGGCGCCCCAGTGCCGCAGCGCCGCAGCACCCGCAAGTGCGCCTAGAGACCCACCCCGAAGGATGTGGCCCGTGAGCTTCAAGGCTGAGTACATCTGGATCGACGGCACCGAGCCGACGGCCAAGCTGCGTTCGAAGACCAAGATCCTTGGCGACGACGCGAAGGGTGCCGAGCTGCCGATCTGGGGCTTCGACGGGTCCTCCACCAACCAGGCCGAGGGTCACGCCTCGGACTGCGTGCTCAAGCCGGTCTTCTCCTGCCCGGACCCGATCCGCGGCGGCGACGACATCCTCGTCCTGTGCGAGGTCCTGAACATCGACATGACCCCGCACGCCACGAACACCCGTGCCGCGCTGACCGAGGTCGCCGAGAAGTTCGCCGGCCAGGAGCCGATCTTCGGCATCGAGCAGGAGTACACGTTCTTCAAGGACGGCTACCCGCTCGGCTTCCCCAAGGGCGGCTTCCCGGCCCCGCAGGGCGGCTACTACTGCGGCGTCGGCGCCGACGAGATCTTCGGCCGTGACGTCGTCGAGGCTCACCTGGACAACTGCCTGAAGGCGGGCCTGGGCATCTCCGGCATCAACGCCGAGGTCATGCCCGGCCAGTGGGAGTTCCAGGTCGGCCCGCTGGCCCCGCTGGAGGTCTCCGACCAGATGTGGGTGGCCCGCTGGCTGCTCTACCGCACCGCCGAGGACTTCGGCATCGCGGCGACCCTCGACCCCAAGCCGGTCAAGGGCGACTGGAATGGCGCCGGCGCGCACACCAACTTCTCCACCAAGGCGATGCGTGAGGGCTACGACGCGATCATCACCGCGTGCGAGTCGCTCGGTGAGGGCTCCAAGCCGCTCGACCACGTCAAGAACTACGGCGCGGGCATCGACGACCGCCTGACCGGTCTGCACGAGACCGCCCCGTGGAACGAGTACTCCTACGGCGTCTCCAACCGCGGTGCCTCGGTCCGTATCCCGTGGCAGGTCGAGAAGGACGGCAAGGGCTACATCGAGGACCGCCGCCCGAACGCCAACGTCGACCCGTACGTGGTGACCCGTCTGATCGTCGACACCTGCTGCACCGCCCTGGAGAAGGCCGGCCAGGTCTGATCCACGAGGTTCCGGCAAGGGGCGCCCGCCGTCATGGCGGGCGCCCCTTCCGCATGCCGTGCGGCGGCGCTCTGCTGACGGCAGATGCCTGTTCCCCTCGGCGCCCGGGCCGGGCAGAGTCAGACCCATGAGACTTCTGGTGCTGGGTGGTACGGAGTTCGTCGGGCGGGCCGTGGTCGAGGCGGCGCTCGGGCGGGACTGGGAGGTGACCGTCTTCCACCGGGGGCGGCACGAGGCCCCGGCCGGGGTCAGGGCGCTGCACGGCGACCGCACCGCCCCGGACGGGCTCGCCGCGCTGGCGGAGGGCGAGTGGGACGCCGTCGTCGACACCTGGTCGGCGGCGCCGCGCGCGGTGCGGGACGCCGCCCGGCTGCTGCGGGACCGCGTCGGGCGGTACCTGTACGTGTCCAGCTGTTCGGTGTACGACTGGGCCCCGCCCGCCGGTTACACCGAGGACGCGCCGACGGTGACCGGCGCCTCCCCCGACGCCGAGCAGACGGCGTACGCCCAGGACAAGCGGGGCGGCGAGCTGGCGGTGCTGGACGCCTTCGGCCCCGACCGCTCGGTGCTGGCGCGGGCGGGGCTGATCCTCGGCCCGTACGAGAACGTCGGCCGGCTGCCCTGGTGGCTGAACCGCACGGCCCGCGGCGGACCGGTGCTGGCGCCGGGGCCGCGGGAGCTGCCGATCCAGTACATCGACGCCCGCGACCTCGCCGACTGGCTCCTCGGCGCCGCGGAGCAGGAGCTGAGCGGCCCGTACAACCTGATCGGCCCCTCGGGTCACGCCACGATGGGCGCGCTGCTCGACGCGTGCGCGGCCGTCACCGGCGGTACGGCCGACCTGCGCTGGACCGCACCGGAGCCGATCCTGGAGGCCGGGATCGAGCCCTGGGTCCAGTTGCCGGTGTGGGTGCCGCCGGACAGCGATATGCATGCCGCGCTGCACGCCGCCGACGTCTCCCGGGCCGTGACGACGGGGCTGCGCTGCCGTCCCGTCGAGGAGACCGTCGCCGACACCTGGAGCTGGCTGGGCAGCCTCGGCGGCACGGCGCCGATGCGCGCGGACCGCTCGACGAAGGGGCTCGACCCGGAGGTGGAGGCGAAGGTGCTGGCCTCGCTCGATGGTGTACCTGGCGACACCCCCTGAGCGGGGGCCCGGCCCCGTGACCCGGTCCCCGGGCTCGTCCAGACTTGCGCCATGACGACCGCAGAGACGAACAGCAGGGCCCGCGGCATGACGCTCGCGGCGGTACGGGGACTCGGGCTGGCGCTGGTGCTGCTGCCGGGGGCGGTGCTCTGCTTCACGCTGTCCCTGGTGTCCATCGCGCTGATCCCGATCGGCGTCGGGATCGTCACCACGCCGTGGGTGCTCACGGGGGTGCGGGCGTTCGCGGACTGGCGGCGGGTCGTCGCGGTCCAGTGGGGCGGGGTGCGGATCCCTCCGGCGTACCGGCCGATACCGCGCGACGCCAACCCCTGGACCCGCACCTTCGGCATGCTGCGCGACCCGGCGACCTGGCGGGATCTGCGGTGGCTGCCGTTCGACATGACGGTCGGCTTCGTCACCGCGCTCCTTCCGGCCGTGCTCGTGCTGTACCCGCTGGAGGGGTTCGCGCTGGCGCTGGGGATGTGGCGGATCTTCCCCGACGGCTACTGGTACGGCTTCCTGCCGATCACCGGGCAGGCGTCGGCGTTCGGCGCTGCCGTGCTCGCCGCCGGGTTCCTGGTGCTCGCGCACTTCTACGCCACCCGGCTGCTGCGCCTGCACTTCACGCTCACCCGGGCCGTGCTCGCCTCCAACCAGGGCCAACTGGCCGAGCGGGTCCGGGTGCTGACCGAGACACGGCGGGACGCCGTGGACACCTCCGCCGCCGAACTGCGCCGTATCGAACGCGACCTGCACGACGGGGCGCAGGCCCGGCTGGTCGCGATGGGCATGGACCTCGGCACCATCGAGATGCTCCTCGACAAGGACCCCGAGCAGGCCCGGCAGCTCCTCGCGCAGGCCCGCAAGTCCTCCGTCGACGCGCTCGCCGAACTGCGCGATCTGGTGCGCGGCATCCATCCGCCGGTCCTCGCCGAACGCGGACTCGGCGACGCGGTACGGGCGTTGGCGCTGCGGCTGCCGGTGGCCACCGAGGTGACGGTGGAGCTGCCGGGGCGGGCGGAGGCGCCGGTGGAGTCGGCCGCGTACTTCGCCGTCAGCGAGGTCCTCACCAACGCGGTCAAGCACTCCGGCGCCGACCGCATCTGGGTCGACCTGCACCACGCCGAGGGCATGCTGCGGGCCTCGGTCACCGACAACGGCAAGGGCGGCGCGGTGACCGGCGCCGGCTCGGGGCTCGCCGGGGTGGAGCGCCGACTGGGTACATTCGACGGCATCCTGGCCGTCAGCAGCCCCGTGGGCGGCCCCACCCTGGTCACCATGGAGCTCCCTTGCGCGTTGTCCTAGCCGAAGACCTGTTCCTGCTGCGCGACGGACTCGTCCGGCTCCTCCAGGCGCACGGCTTCGAGATCGCGGCGGCCGTGGAGAGCGGACCCGAGCTGCAGCGGGCGCTGGCCGAACTGGAGCCGGACGTCGCCGTGGTGGACGTGCGGCTCCCGCCCACGCACACCGACGAGGGCCTGCAGTGCGCGCTGGAGGCCCGCCGGGCCCGGCCCGGGCTCCCGGTGCTGGTGCTCTCCCAGCACGTGGAGCAGCTCTACGCCCGTGAGCTGCTCGCCGACGGCGACGGCGGGGTCGGCTACCTGCTCAAGGACCGGGTGTTCGACGCGGAGCAGTTCACGGACGCCGTACGGCGGGTCGCGGCCGGCGGTACCGCGATGGACCCGCAGGTGATCCAGCAGCTGCTGGCCCGGCGGGCGGCGGAGGACCGGCGGCCGCTGGACCGGCTCACCCCGCGCGAACGGGAGGTGCTGGAGCTGATGGCGCAGGGGCGGTCCAACGCGGCCATCGCCGGCCAGCTCGTGGTCACGGAGCGGGCCATCGCCAAACACACCTCCAACATCTTCGCCAAACTGGATCTGGAGGTCTCGGACGACGACAATCGCCGCGTCCTGGCGGTTCTCGCCTATCTGGACCAAGGGCGCTGAAATCACAAGCGTCAAACGGCAGTTGCCGTGAAATTCCTGGGACTGCTGAACACCGGTGGGACTGCGTCCGTATGGAAGGGAGCCGCTTCACTCCTGTCGGGCGCCTCGCTGCCCCGCAAGGAAGTCAGAGGAGTTCCATGGGACGCAACACACGAAAACGCCGTACGCCGCTGGCCACCAAGGCCATTGCCGCATCGGCGGCCCTAGCGCTCGGTGGGGGCGGGCTGATCTGGGCGAACTTCTACGCATCCGCGCACGAGTCGGGCCCGGACCAGAACCGGACGAGGTCCGCCGGCGTGCAGATCGCCACGATCGACTGCCCGGACGTCGGCCAGAAGCTCACCGAGGTACCGGGCCAGGCCCGGGGTGAGGTCGACGGCGAGCTCGCCACGATGGACCAGCAGATCACCGAGGCCTACCAGCGGCTCGCGACCACGCGGGACGCCCAGGCCCGGGACGCCGCTTTCGTCCAGAACGCCATTCTCCAGCCGCTCAAGGACCGGCGGAAGGTCCTCATCGACCGCATCCAGCTGGAGATCAACCGCGTCGGTGGCAACGCCTCGGAGGACCTGGACAACCTGTCCGGCTGCACCGGCACGCCCGCGGAGCAGCCGCAGACCAATGACGGCGAGGCCGGCCAGGACCAGGGCGGCGACGGCCAGGACCAGGGTGACGGCCAGGATCAGGGCCAGGACGGGGACGGCCAGGATCAAGGGGACGGCCAGGACCAGGGTGACGGCCAGGACCAGGGCAACGGACAGGCCGGCAACGGCCCGACCGCGGACGACTTCGTCGACATCACCCAGGTGCAGGCCAACGCCCAGCCGGGGGTCGGCGCCAACGGTCTGAAGGCGAACGGCAGGTCCGGTTCGCGCGGCACCTTCACCACCAGGTGCGGCACCAACAGCAACGACAACCACAACACCGACAACGTGATCGTGGCCCCGGGTGTCAGCAACGGCGCCCACCACCTGCACGACTACGTCGGCAACCAGAACAACGACGCCTTCGCCAGCGACCAGGACCTGGCCGGGGCGCAGACCACCTGCCAGAACCAGGGCGACCGGTCGTCGTACTTCTGGCCGGTGCTGCGTCTGCAGGATGGCACGCAGGACTTCGACCAGAACAACGCCGGCGGCGGCACCGAGGGCAATGTCGGCAAGATCCTCGAACCCGTCCAGGCGCAGCTGAAGTTCGTCGGCAACAAGCGGGGTCCGGTCGTCGCGATGCCGCAGGCGCTGCGCATCATCACCGGTGACGCCAAGGCCTTCGTCAACGGCAACGGCAACGCCAACGTCAACTGGAGCTGCACCGGCTTCGAGAACAAGGTCCAGCTTAAGGACAAGTACCCGATCTGCCCCGAGGGCAGTGACGTGGTCCGCACGACCAACTTCCAGAGCTGCTGGGACGGCCAGAACATCGACAGCGCCAACCACCGCACCCACGTGGCGTTCGTCCAGGCCGACGGCACCTGCGCCAACGGCTTCAAGGCGATCCCCCAGCTCCAGGTCCGGCTGGTCTACGACGTTCCCCCGCCCACCGTGGAGAACGGCCAGGTGGTGAACCCGTACGCGGTGGACACCTTCCCGGAGCAGTTGCACAAGCCGATCACCGACCACAACGACTTCATCAACTTCTTCTCCACGAGGCTGATGAACAAGATGGTCAACTGCATCAACAACGGCCAGCGCTGCGCGTGACGCCATGAAGAAGGCCGGCGGTGAGGATTCCTCACCGCCGGCCTTCGCGCATGTCCGTGTCTCAGTGGCCGCCGGTGTGCGCCGTGTGGTCGGTGCCCTCCTCGATGTCCCCGCCGAGCGTCTCGCGCAGCGACGTCAGGGTGCTGGTCTCGTCTCCCACGGCCACCCACTTGCGGCCGACCAGGTAGTGACCGCCGTAGTCCTTCGCGCCGTTGATCCACTCGCGCTGGCCGCGGTCGGTGGCGAAGGTGGCGAGGATGAACTTGCCGTCGGGGTTCTTGCAGATGGCCTGCCGGATCTCGTCGGCGTCGGTCTGCAGGTCGGGCGTGCACTTCACCTCGGCGGCCAGTTGCTCCAGGCTGCCGGACGCCGTCTCGGGTACGGCCGCCTCGTCACCGCCGGAGCCGCACCCCGCGAGCGCCAGCACCGCCACCGCCGCGAGCATCGGTCGGGTCACCTTCATCAGTTCCTCCATACAGGGGCCTGCCTCCCGATGGATACGGCTCCCGCGCGCGGAGCACTCAAAATACCGCTGCCGCCGTGCACGTACGCGTGCGAGAGTGCTGCGGTGGACCAAGACTGGGAAGACCGTGTGAGCGCCGCCTGGGCGAGCTTCGACGACTACGCCGAGGACGAGGCGGGCGACTTCCGGGCCGTGATCGACGCCCTCGTCGCCGAACTCCCGGACGGCAGCCCGCTCGGCCCCTTCGAGCGGGCCTGCGCCTGGGACTCCACCGGCCACTCCGACCGGGCCGTCCCGCTGTACCGGGAGGCCCTGGCGGGAGGCCTCACCGGCTACCGGGGCCGGAGGGCGAAGATCCAGCTGTCCAGCTCGCTGCGGAACATCGGGCGGGCCGAGGAGGGCGTCGCGCTGTTGACGCCGGAACTGCAGGCGCCGTCCGACGAGTTGGACGACGCGGTACGGGCCACCCTCGCGCTGTGCCTGTCCAGCCTCGGCCGGGACCGGGAGGGCCTCTCCCTGGTGCTGGGCGCGCTCGCGGCCCATCTGCCGCGCTACCAGCGGTCGATGGCGAACTACGCGCGGGCCCTGGTGGAGCCCGGCGGCTGAGGGTCGTCCGGACGGCGGTGACCAACCAGCGGGGTCGCTCGTTTGGCTGGACGTGCAGTCACAGGATGTCGCCCCGCGCCCCACGCCCTCCTCCGCCACCGGCCCCGTCGTCGACGTCGAACAGGCCGAGGCGGCGCTCGTCGAGCACTATCCCCGGCTGGTCCGGCTCGCCTATCTGGTGCTGCCGCCGGGGCTCGGCCGCAACCGCCGGGTCCTGACCGCCCACGCCCTCACCCAGCGGGCCCTGCCCCGGGGCCGGACCTCCGCCGCCGTGATCCCGGCCCAGTCGACCGGCCGGGCGGGCGACCCCGGGTACGCCTTCGTCCGCCTCCAGGTGGTGCGCACGGCACTGGAGGCGGGCCTGCCGCTGGCCCGCAGGGCATGGCCCAAGCGGGCCCAACTGCCGCCGCTGCTGCCCCAGGTGTGGGGCCTGCGGCTCTTCCCGCGCTCGGGCGGCGCCGAGGAACTCGCCCTGGACCAGCAGCTCTCGACGCTGTCCGGCCCGGCGCGCGCGGTGTACGTGCTGCGCGGCCTGGAGAAGCTCCCCGACGGCGACGTACGCGACCTGCTGACGGCGGCCGGGGTGGCGGACGTCGACGAGGCGCTGGATCAGGCGGACGACCTTCCCGCCGAGTATCCGCTGCTGGAGTCCCCCGAGTTCGACCCCTGTTCGCTCCAGGCCCGGCCCACCGATCTGATGCGGCGCAGGCAGCACCTGCGGGCCGCGCTGGTCGCCGGGGCCGCGCTCGTGGTGTGCGGGGCGCTGCTGGGGCTGCCCGGCGAGGGCTGGGGCCCCGACGGCGCGGCGGCGCCCTCGTACGCGAAGAACCCGGCCGCCGAGGCCGCCCTCGACCCGGGCCGGCTGCTGAAGGTCCCGCCGGCCGCCTGGCAGTCCGCGTCCCGCCGCGACTTCTCCGTCTGGCCCGCGCGCGGCGAGCTCACCGGCGACCGGGCCCTGCTGCGCCGCGCCCTCGCGGTGTGGGCCCGCCCCGGCCCGAAGGTCCGCGTCTCCGTCACCCCCGGCACCTTCTCCGGCGGCCCCGCGGGCCCGCCGCAACTGCTGTACGCAAGCACCGTGGACAACGCGCGCGTGGTGATCCTCTACGACGGACTGCGCATCGCCCGCTACGCCGAGCCCAAGGACGGCACGGCCGGTGCCGCCCTGGACTTCGCGCGGGTCGACAACGCCACCGGCGCCGAGGCGAGCGCCGTGGTGCTGGGGCGGGCCGACATCAACGTCCGCTACCTGATGGCGCCGTGGGTGGAGAAGGCCGCCGAGCGGGACCTGCTGAAGCCGGGTTCCGGGGCGATGGCGCTCCCGCTGACCGACGGGGTGACCGCACCGCTGGCCAGCCCGGCCGCCCAGCAGTCGAACTGCACCTCCTGGAACGTCCTGGAGGTGACCGACGGCGACGGCTCCCGCCTGCTGTCGGACCTCGGCGAGCTGGTCCCGGCCCGGCTGACCACCGGCCGCCCGGGCTCGGTCAAGGACGCCTCCGGCGCCGAGGAGCTGCGGACCTGGGCGCCGTACGCGTGCTCGCTGTCGGCGGTGCGGACGCAGGGGGTGCGGACGGTGAACGCCTGGGAGTTCGCGCACCAGCCGCTGCCGGAGGCGAGTGGCACGGCCGACTGGGCGTGCACCCGCGCCGAGACCTGGCGGGGCGGCGGCACGCGCGTGCTGGCCCAGTTCCGCACGCCGGGCACCAGCCACGGGGCGGTGGCGGCGAAGGCCGAGAACGTCGCCGCGTGCGGTCCGCGCGATCCGCATGTGCTGGCCGGGGTGCTGTGGAAGTCGCAGGGCGGGTCCTGGTACGTCCTGGCGGCGGGCAGCCGGGACACCGAGTCCATCCGCACGACGGGCGGGGTGAGCGCGCAGAGCGAGGGCTCGGTGCTGGCGGCGAAGACCCGGCAGGGGGCGCAGGCCCAGCTCAAGGGCACCCTCAAGGACGGGCGGGCCATCAACGCGCTCGGCTGATCCAGGGGTTCGGCCGTCCGGCCGGGGCGCCAAGAAGTCGGTGCAGGAGGGTTTCCCTCGGACTTACCCGTCAGTACATTGACGCCATGTCTAACAAGCAGGCCCGGGTGCCCCGGCCCGTCGAGGACGAGTGGACCGCGCTCACGGCGCGCAAGGTGTCCTTCTCGTGGGACCACACCCCGTTGCACTGGGTGCCGGGGGATCCGTTCACCACGCACACCATCAACGTGCTGCATCTGCTGCTGCCCGCCGGCGAGCGATGGTTCGTGCACGTGTACAAGCAGGTGCTGCCGTACATCCGGGACGAGCGGCTGCGGGCGGACGTCATCGGGTTCATCGGCCAGGAGGCCATGCACTCCCAGGCCCATGACGAGGTCCTGCCGCATCTGAAGGAGCAGGGGCTCGATCCGACGCCGTACACCGCGCAGGTGGACTGGCTCTTCGAGAAGCTGCTCGGGGACCGGACCCTGCCGCCGGGCCGGGCCAGGCGCTGGTGGCTGATGGAGCGGGTCGCGCTGATCGCGGCCATCGAGCACTACACCGCGTTCCTCGGCGACTGGGTGCTGAACGCCGCGGAGCTGGACCGCCGGGGCGCCGATCCCACCATGCTGGACCTGCTGCGCTGGCACGGCGCCGAGGAGGTGGAGCACCGGTCCGTGGCCTTCGACCTGTTCCTGCATGTCGACGGCGGCTACCGGCGGCGGGTGCGGACCTGGGCGACGGCGTTCACGGCGCTGGTGTTCCTGTGGCAGCGCGGGGCCCGCTTCTTCATGGAGAACGACCCGACCCTGCTGGACGGCAGGGCGAGCTTCCGTGCCTTCTACGTCCGGGGGCGGCGCGGGGTGCTGCCCGCCACCGGGGACCTGCTCCGCTCGATCCCGCGCTATCTCAGCCGGGAGTACCACCCCTCCCAGGAGGGCTCCACCGAGCAGGCGGTCGCCTATCTGGCCTCCTCCCCCGCCGCCGTCGCCGCCGAGAAGGGAAGCAAGTGATGCCGAGGCTCAGCACGGTCGCCGTCGTCGCGGGCGCGGCGCTCCTCGCGCGGCGGGCCCTGCGCCGCCGCATCCAGGCCTCGCCGCTGTGGCCGATGCCGGCGCTGGACGAGCCGGTCTCCGGGCGGCCCCGGACCCGGGCGCTGCGGCTGCTGGTGACCGCGCACGAGCAGGTCGCCGACGGGGTCGTGAAGCTGCGTCTGGAAGGCCACGACCTGCCCCGCTGGGAGCCCGGCGCCCATCTGGACCTGGTGCTGCCCTCGGGGCTCGTCCGGCAGTACTCGCTGTGCGGGGACCCGGAGGACACCTCGTCGTACACCGTCGCCACCCGGCTGGTCGAGGACGGGCGGGGTGGTTCGCGCGAGGTGCACCAGCAGGTGCAGGAGGGTGTCGAGCTGGAGGTGCGCGGGCCGCGGAACCGCTTCCCGCTGGTGGCGGCGGACGCGTACGTCTTCGTCGCCGGGGGCATCGGGATCACGCCGATCCTGCCGATGCTGCGGACGCTGCCCGAGGGCACCGACTGGCGGCTGCTGTACGGCGGGCGGACGCGGGCGTCGATGCCGTTCCTGGAGGAGGTCGAGAAGCTGGACGCCGGGCAGGGCCGGGTGACCGTGGTCGCCGAGGACGAGGACGGACTGCCCGATCTGGACCGGCTGTTCGCGGGGGCGCCCGAGGAGGCCGCCGTCTACTGCTGCGGTCCCGAGGGGCTCATGGCGGCGGTGGCGGAGCGGGCGCCGGGAGTCCGCACCGAGCGGTTCGCGCCCCGCGCCCCGGCCTGCGGCGACGGTTCCTTCGAGGTGGAACTGCGGCGCAGCGGACGGGTGCTGACCGTCCCGGCCGGCTCGTCCGTGCTGGCCGCCGTGCGGGCCGAGCTGCCGGACACCCTGTACTCCTGCGAGCAGGGTTTCTGCGGCACCTGCCAACAGCGGGTGCTGGAGGGCGAGGTGGACCACCGGGACGAGCTGCTGACGGACGCGGAGCGTGACGACTCGATGCTCATCTGTGTGTCGCGGGCACGCGGTGAGCGCCTGGTGCTGGACATGTGAACCTCGCCGGCCGGTGCGGCCCGTTCCGGGGCCGAATCCGATCGGTAAGGTGTTCGTATGAGTACCGGGGTGCGCCGCCGCATGGGCGTCGAGGAGCGACGGCAGCAGCTGATCGGCGTCGCCCTCGACCTGTTCAGCCGCCGCTCGCCCGACGAGGTCTCCATCGACGAGATAGCGTCGGCGGCGGGCATCTCCCGTCCGCTGGTCTACCACTACTTCCCCGGCAAACTCAGCCTGTACGAGGCCGCGTTGAAGCGGGCCTCGGACGATCTCGCGTCCCGGTTCGTGGAGCCGCACGACGGTCCGCTGGGTGCGCGGCTGCTGCGGGTGATGCGCCGCTACTTCGACTTCGTCGACGAGCACGGCCCCGGTTTCTCCGCGCTGATGCGCGGCGGCCCGGCGGTCGGCTCCTCGACGACGAACGCGCTCATCGACTCCGTACGGCAGGCCGCGTACGTCCAGATCCTGTCGCACCTGCGGGTGCAGGACCCGCCCGCCCGGCTGGAACTGGTCGTCCGCTCCTGGATCTCGCTGGCCGAGTCGACGGCGCTGATCTGGCTGGACGGCCGGCGCATCCCGCGCGCCGAGCTGGAGGTGCAGCTGGTGCACGACTTCGCCGCGCTGGCCGCCGTGAGCGCCGCCTACGACGAGGAGATGACGGCGCTGCTGCGCCGCATCCTCAAGGACGAGCCGGCCGACGGGCCGTTCAGCGACCTGGCCGCCCGGCTCATCACGCTGGCGTCCTAGATCTCGGCCTTGCGGTAGGAGGGGTCGAGGTCGCGGACCTCGGCGGACAGGTGCAGCTTGAGGCCGTCCACCGGGCGGACGTGCTTGGTGAGCAGGTCCACGACCGCCTCGGTGAGCCGCGCCTTCGTCTCGTCGCTGCGGCCGGCCAGCAGGGCGAGCGTGACCTGCACGACGGCATGGCCCTCCGGCTCGGCGCCGACCGCCTCGTCCGTGGTGCGCAGGACCCGCGTCTTGCACGCCTCCAGACGTGCGGCCGCCGTCTCGACGACCACCGGGTGCAGGGCGGTCGCGAACGCTTCCCAGTCGACGTGGTCGAGCGCCGGGGAACGTTCGACGGTGATCTGCGGCATGGGCACTCCTGTTCTACGGCAATTTCGCTCACCCTAGCCGCAGCGCCAGCATCGCGATGTCGTCCTCCCGTTCATGGCCGAAGCAGCCCAGGAGGGTGTCGCACAGCGAGTCCAGGCCCGCGGGGGCCGCGCTCGCGGCGGTGCGGAGCTGGTCCATGGACACGGCGAGGTCGACTCCGCGGGTCTCGATCAGACCGTCGGTGACCATCAGCAGGCGGTCGCCGGCGGCCAGCGTCACCTCGGTGGGTTCGGGTCGGTCGAGGCCGAGGCCGAGCAGCGGGCCGCGCACCTTCACATACGCGCAGTCGCCGTCCTCGCGCAGGAGCAGCGGCGGGATGTGGCCCGCGTTGGCGATCCGGACGCTCCCGGAGGCGGGGTCGGCCAGGACCAGGCAGACGGTCGCCGTGACGTCGGGGTGGTAGTGCTGGAGCATCCGGTCGAGCCGCACCGCGAGCACCCGGGGATCGCCGTCCTCGACGCAGTAGGCGCGCAGGGCGTGCCGGATCTCGACCATCACCGTGGCCGCCTCCAGCGAGTGCCCGACGACGTCGCCGACCGCGGTGAGGATGCCGCTCGGGGTGCGCAGGGCCGCGTAGAAGTCGCCGCCGATCTCGGTCTCGCGGGAGGCGGGCACGTACCGCACGACGAGGTCGACGCCGGGCAGCCGGGGCAGGCGCCGCGGGTCGGGCAGGAAGCTGCGCTGGAGGGTGAGCGCGATGTGCCGCTCCGCCCGGTACATGAACAGCGGTTCGGCGGCGAAGGCGGTGGCCTGGGCGAGCCGGAGCACCGACACGTCGTCCAGCGGGGTGCGCCGGGCCGGTGTGGCCACGCACACCGGTGTCCGGCCCTCCTGGGTGAACGCCAGCACCAGCCGGGCGTCGTCCTGCCGTCCGGACCGGAAGAACCCGGCGGGCCACAGCGGGGCGGGCACGACGGTGCTGTGCACTCCGGTGCGGCCCTCGGCGATGCGGGTGATGAGCCGGGCCGCCGCCTCGTGCGCGCTGGCGTCCGGCATCGCGAGCCGGCTCCTGGAGGTGCCCGAGTCCATCTCGCCGTTCGGGCCGAGGACGAAGACCACGGCGTCGGTGCCGGTGATCCGGGCCGCGCCCTCGGCGGCGGCGTCGGCCAGCTCCCGCGGGCAGCGGGCGGCCTGCACGGTGACGATCGCCTCGGACAGCAGGGTCAGCCGCTGCGCGAGCAGTTCGAAGCCGCCGCGTCGGCGTGCCCCGCGCACCGCGGCCCGCACGACGGCCTGGATCTCCTCGGGCTCGGCGGGCACGCTCAGATAGGCGTCGCCGCCCGCGTCCAGGCCCATGCACCGGTCGCCCGGGCCGACGGCGGCGGCGGAGAAGTGGACGACGGGCAGGTCCGCCGTGGAGGGCCGGGCCCGCACCCGGCGGCACAGCTCGAAGCCGCTCATGTCCGGCAGTCCGACGTCCACGAGCGCCACATCAGGTAGGGCCCCGCCCCGTAGCCGCGCCTCGAGTTCGACGAGCGCCTCGCCGCCGCTCGCCACCGGCACCACCCGGTGACCGGCGCGGCGCAGCACGGCACCCATGGCGTAGCGGTTGGCCGCAACGTCGTCCACGACCATCACGGTGGTCGCGCCCGGCCGCTCGTCGTTACCGTCCATCACGGTGGCCCTCGGAAGGGGGTGAGGGTGGAGCGGACCCCGGACAGGACCCGCTCCACCCAACTTAGTGCGATGTCAGGCGGTTCGCGAGAAGACCGCGACAGTGCGCCCCGGAACGGCGAAGGTCCCGGATTCCTTCTCGTACGACGAAGTCCTGACGATAGGATCCGCGCCCTCGGCCTGCACCTCGTGCAACGCGTATCCCGTTCCCGCGAGTTCGGCGATCCGCTGCTCCTGCTGCTCTGGCGTCGCGTTGAACACGACCACGAGGTCGCCGAGCGTCATGGTGATCACGCCGGGCGTCTCGTCGGTGCCGGACAGCGGGAAGGCGAGCTTCGACTGCACCTGCTCGGCCGAGCCGAGCGAGAAGGCACCCTCCGTCGACCGGATCCGCAGCAGGTCCCGGTAGGCCGCCGAGGCGCCGTCGATCTGCTCGCAGCCGACCTTCACCGTGCCGAGCAGCGGTGTGGCGTACGGCCACTTGGACTGGTTGTCGGCGGCCATCGGCAGTCCGCGGCCGAAGCCGTTGCCGTCGGCGCAGTTCCAGTGGATCGCGTTGAACCAGTCGCCGCTGTCGTAGGAGTTGCGGTCCAGCGACTTGGAGCGCAGCAGGTCGGTGCCGGCCTGGGAGAGCGCCGGGCCCTGCGAGAGGGTGGCGGTCGCCATGGCGAGGACCTGCATGCGGGCCCGGTCGTCGGCGCTCACCGTGGCGGGCAGCTTGAAGGCGAGGGCGTCGAACAGGGACTCGTTGTCGTGCGCGTCGGCGTAGGCGAGGGCGTCGCCGGGCGCCTCCGCGTATCCGGCGGGCTGGCCGTTGTAGTCGACGTCGGCGCCGGTGACCTCCTTGCCGTCGGTGTCGGTGAAGCGGTAGTTCGCGAGGTTGCCGGAGAGACCGACCTTGATCAGGTCCTGGTAGTGCAGCAGCCGGGCCTTCTGCTCGGCCGTGCTGCCGTTGTGCTTGGAGGAGTTGGGCTCGGTGTACAGGCCGGACGCGAAGCCCTGGACGCCGGGGTCCTCGTCGAAGGGCCCGCCGCCGCGCACCGCGTCACGGGCCCGGTCGGAGAAGGTGGCGATGCCCGTGCCCGCCATGTTCTTCTGGGTGGCCTGGGTGAAGCGGGCGTCGTCGGCGACCTCGCCGAAGTTCCAGCCCTCGCCGTACAGGATGATCTTCTTGCCGTCGACGCCGTCCTTCTCCAGGGTCAGGGCGTCGAGGGCCTCGCGCACCTCGAGGATGTTCTCCTTCGGGTGGTGGCCCATGAGGTCGAAGCGGAAGCCGTCGACCTTGTACTCCTTGGCCCAGGTGACGATCGAGTCGACGACCAGCTTGCCCATCATGGCGTTCTCGGTCGCGGTGTTGGCGCAGCAGGTGCTGTTGGCGACCGAGCCGTCGACGAGGAGCCGCTGGTAGTAGCCGGGCACGATCCGGTCCAGGACGCTCGTGGCGGCCTGGCCGCTCGCGGCGGTGTGGTTGTAGACGACGTCCATGACGACCCGGAGGCCGTCCTCGTTCAGCGCCTTGACCATCCTGCGGAACTCGACGTTGCGGGCGGTGCCGTCCGGGTCGGTCGCGTAGGAGCCCTCGGGGACCGTGTAGTGGTAGGGGTCGTAGCCCCAGTTGTAGGCGTCCTTCGCGGCGATCCTCGCCACGCACTCCTGCTGCTTGTCGGAACCGGCCGGGAAGGAGGCCAGGTCGCAGTCGACGCTCGCCTGGTCGGCCTTCTTCTCGGGGATGGTGGCGATGTCGAAGGCGGGCAGCAGGTGGACGTACGAGGTGCCCGCCTCGGCCAGCTTGCGCAGGTGCTTGGAGCCGTCGCTGAGCTTGTCGGTGAAGGCCAGGTAGGTGCCCCGCTGCGCGGCGGTGCGGTCCTCGACCGAGAAGTCACGGACGTGCAGTTCCTGGATCTGCGCGTCCTCCAGCGGCACGGCCTTGGGCTTGGTGTACGTCGTCCAGCCCGCCGGGGCGAGGGACTTGTCGGCGAGGTGGACGAGCAGGCTGCGCCTGGAGTCGGCGGTCAGGGCGAGGGAGTAGGGGTCGGTGACCTTGTTGGTGACGACCTCGCGGACGCTGGGCGCCCACACCTTCACCACGTACCGGTAGGGCTTGTTCTTCCAGGACGCGGGGCCGGTGACCGACCAGACGCCGGTGGCGGAGTCGCGCTTCATGGCGACGGTGGAGCCACCGATCTCCAGCTTGACCGACTGCGCGGTGGGCGCCCAGACGGCGAGCGTCGGACGGCCCTTGCGGAAGGTCGGGCCGAGGTCGGCCCGCGTGCCGTCGTAGAGGTCGTCCAGCACTCCCCCGATCTGCACGCCGGTCGCCGCGAGCACCGCTCCGTTCGCCGCGCGCTGGGAGGCGACGACCTGGCCGCGCAGGGCCTCGCGGACCCGGTCGCGGTCGCGGGGGTCGACGGAGTAGGCGGTGTACGCCTTCAGGTGGGGGAACTTCGCCTTCTGGGCGTCGGTGAGCGTGGCCTTGTTCAGCCGCAGCCACCGCTGGTCGGCGCCGGTGAGCGTGCCGTCCTTCACGGCGATGGAGCCGGTGCGCGAGTACAGCAGCTGGGTGGAGGCGGCCGCGTCCGAGCCGTTCCAGGCGACCGTGTTCCGGTCGATCCAGACCGCCTTGGAGGTGGTCAGGTCGAGGGCGGCCGCGCTGCCCGCGGGCTGCGGCAGGAGGTACTTCTCCTGGCCGTTCAGCAGCCACACCTCGTGGCCGTTGGCCTTGAGGTCCAGCGACTGGTCGGAGGGGAGGTCCTTCTCGTCGCCCTTGTGGAGGATGTAGCTGAGGCTGCCGGCGCCCTCGGTGAGCGGCACCTCGTAGACCGCGCCGTAGGCATCGGTCCGCACCGGCTTCAGCGGGTTCGACCACTCGGTGGGGTTCGCGGCGCCCGTCCAGACGTGCAGGCCCCAGCCGTCGTAGTCGCCGTCGGCGCGGTGGTAGTGCAGGGTCGCCTTGGACGTGTCCTGTGCCGGGTACTCCGGCCGTTCGGTCATGACGTCCTCCTTCCCCTGCTCGATCCAGATCTCGCCGGTCCTGGTGACGTCGATCGTGCGGTCGGCGGAGACGTCCTTGTTGCCGTCCTTGTCGATGACCAGGAAGCCGACGCTGGAGGCGCCGGGCTTGAGCTTGACGTAGGCGAAGGCGCCGTAGGCGTCCCGGCCGATGAAGGGGTGGCTGTCCGGCCACTGGGTGGACTCGCCCTCGGCGAGGTCGCCCCAGGCGTACAGGCCCCAGTCGGTGTAGTCGCCGTCGGTGCGCTTGTAGTGGACGATCGCGTAGTCCCGGGAGGAGGCGGTCGGGACTTCCTCGGCGGGCGGGGTGCCGGTGGTGGACGCGGCCGTCGCGCTCGCCGTGCGGCCGGCGGAGTCGATCACGACCGCCTTGTAGCGCAGGGCGGTGCCGGGCGGCACGTCCTTGCCGATGGTGTGGGTGACCTTGTAGGGGGCGTGGTCCGCGGAGCCGAGCGTGCGCCACTTGCCGGTGCCGGTCTGGGCGGCGAAGACGACACGGTTCAGTTGGCCGCCGTCGACGTCGGCGGAGATCTCCACGGTGCCGGTGGCGCCGGCGGCCGGGGCCTTGAGGGTGAGCGCCGGCTTGGCGGCGGGGGCGGCGAGCCGGCCCGTGGCCTTGAGGACGATCGCGGAGCCGGCCGGGACGGTGACGGTGATCTTCTTGTCGGCATCCGAGGTCACGGCGGTGTCGGTGCCGTGGATGCCCGTGAAGCGCATGCCCGCCGAACCGGTCGCGAAGGTCGCCTGCTGCGCCTCGTCGGCGTTGTTGAAGGCGACGACGTACTCGGTCTTGTCGGTGGCGAAGCGGGAGAAGGCGTAGACGCCGGCGCCGTCGGCCGCGTGGCGCTCCGTCTGCACGCCGTCGGTCAGCGCCGGGTGGGCCTTGCGGAGCTTCGCGAGAGCGCTGATCTGCCGGTAGAGCGGCGCGCTCGTGTCGTAGGCGTCGCTCGCGTGGGTGCGGTCGGTGCCGATCTGGTCGTCGTCCAGGTAGTCGGCGGTCTTGGAGGCGAACAGGGTCTGGCGGGCGTCCTTGTCGCCGCCGGCGCCGGTGAAGCCCTGCTCGTCGCCGTAGTAGACGACGGGGTTGCCGCGGCTGAGGAACATCAGCTCGTTGGCGAGCTTCGCCTTCTTCAGCAGTTCGGCGTCGGTGGCGTCCTTGTCGTCCTGGTTCAGGAAGTATCCGAAGCGGCCCATGTCGTGGTTGCCGAGGAAGGTGACCTGCTCGTAGGCGTTGGCCTTGCCGGTCGTGTACTTGTAGTCGTCGGCGAAGACCGAGGCCAGCCGCTGCGCGCTGCCGCCCTGGGAGGCGTACTGGCGGGCCGCCTCCTGGAAGGGGAAGTCCAGCGTGGCGTCGAGGCCGCCCTGGGTGACGTACGGGGCGGTGATGTCCGTGTCGGCGGAGTAGACCTCGCCGAACATGAAGAAGTCGTCCCGGCCCTGCTTGGCCGCGTAGGAGTCCAGGGCGTTGGCCCACTGGGTCCAGAACTCCATGTTGACGTGCTTCACGGTGTCGATGCGGAAGCCGTCGATGTCGAAGTCCCTGACCCACCGCTGGTAGATCTTCGCCATGCCGCTGACCACCTCGGGACGCTCGGTCCACAGGTCGTCGAGGCCGGAGAAGTCGCCGTGGAGAGAGCTCTCACCGGCGAAGGTGGAGTCGCCGCGGTTGTGGTACAGCGTCGGGTCGTTGAGCCACGACGGGACCTTGTTGTTCTTGGACACCTTCGGGGTGCGCGCGAAGGAGTCGGCGTCCGTGTCGGGGAAGTCCCCGCGGCCGTCGGCGTAGTCGGCGTCGTCGAAGGGCTCGCCGTTCTTCGTCAGGTACGGGAAGGCGCCCTTGCTGAGGTAGCCGTAGGACTTCTCCTCGTAGTCGACGACGTCGGCGGTGTGGTTGGTGATGACGTCGAAGTAGACCTTCATGCCCTTGGCGTGGGCCTTGGAGATGAGTGTCTCCAGGTCCTTGTTGGTGCCGAAGTGCGGGTCGACCTGGGTGAAGTCGGTGATCCAGTAGCCGTGGTAGCCGGCCGATGCGTCGGCCCCGGTGCCCTGCACGGGCTGGTTCTTGAAGATCGGCGCCATCCAGATGGAGGTGGTGCCGAGGCCCTTGATGTAGTCGAGCTTCTTCGTCAGGCCCTTGAGGTCGCCGCCCTGGTAGAAGCCCTTGTCGGTGGGGTCGTAGCCGGTGGCGAGGCGCGAACCGGTCAGACCGCCCTTGTCGTTGCCGGTGTCGCCGTTGGCGAAGCGGTCCGGGAGGACGAAGTAGAACTGCTCGCGGGTGACGTCGTGCCGGGCGGGCTCGGCCGCCAGGCGTGCGTCGGAGGGGGGTGCGGGCGGGGTGTCGGCCCCGGCCGCGACGGGCTGGACGAGCGCCGCGGCCAGCGCGGTCACGGTGACCGCGGCGACCCGTCCGGCATACGCGGTACGACGCCTGGGCGGCGCCAACCATCTAGGTATCACTGACGTGAACTCCTTGCGATACGGCTCTGTTGGGTCCGACCCCGCGCGACCGTATCGCCGCCGTAAGCGTTACAGCAAGAGTCCTGAAATGATTGGCAAGAGCTTTCAGCTCCGGGGGCCGCCCCGGTTCAGCAGCTGGACTTGCCGGCGTGGATCGCCAGGGCGGTGTTGGCGCCCAGCGTGGCCGAGAACTGACCGCTGGAGTTCACGGTCACCGTCGTGTTGTTCTGCACGTTGCAGTACGTGCCGGCCGGGAGGGAGGTCTGGTACGTGCGGCTCAGACTGCCCGACTCATGGTTGATGGCGACGTAGCCCTTGCTGCCGCGGCCGAAGGCGATGGCGTCGCCGCCGTTGTCCCACCAGTTGGTGACCGCCTGGCCGCGGGTGGCGTTGCGGAAGGCGACCATGGACTTGATCTCCGGCCAGGCGTGCTGGCACTTCCAGCCGTTCTGCCAGCAGGCGTTCACCTGACCGCCGTTGGGCGGGCCGGCGTCGTGGTCGGTGAACTCGTAGCCGGAGTTGATGTCGGGGGCGCCGTAGGGCCAGGCCAGCATGAAGACGTTGGCGAGGGTGTAGTTGGCGTTGTCCTTGTAGCTGAGCGTGGAGCCGTTGCGCTCGGTGTCGTGATTGTCGACGAAGACACCGGAGACCCCGCTGCTCATGTACCCCCAGCCCTCGCCGTAGTTCTTCAGGTAGGCGAGGTTCTCGTTGTTGAAGACCCGCTTGAGGTCGTAGGCGTAGCGGAACTCCTGGACGTCGCCGTTGCCGGTGTACTCGGTGGGCTGGACAGCCTCTCCGCTGCCGAAGATGACCTCCTGCTTCCAGTAGGCGTTCGGGTTGGTCAGCCGCGACTTGATGTTGGCGAGGTCGGCGGCGGGCATGTGCTTGGCCGCGTCGATGCGGAAGCCGTCGACACCGAGGGAGAGCAGGTCGTTCATGTACCCAGCGATGGCGCCGCGGACGTAGGACTCGCCGGTGTCGAGGTCGGCGAGACCGACCAGTTCGCAGTTCTGGACGTTCGCGCGGTCCGCGTAGTTGGTGATCTGCGCGGTGCAGTTGTCGAAGTCGTAGGAGGAGTACAGGCCGGGGTAGCCGTACTTCGTGTACGAGGAGCCGCCGGTGCCGGTGCCGCTGCCCGCGGCCATGTGGTTGATGACGGTGTCGACGACGACCTTCACCCCGGCCGCGTGGCAGGTGTCGACCATGTTCCGGAACGCCGTGCGGTCACCGAGCCGACCGGCGATCTTGTAGCTGACCGGCTGGTACGAGGTCCACCACTGCGCGCCCTGGATGTGCTCGGCGGGTGGGGAGACCTGGACGTAGCCGTAGCCGGCGGGCCCGAGGGTGGTGGTGCACTCCTTGGCGACGGAGGCGAAGTTCCACTCGAACATCACCGCGGTGACGTCCTTGGTGCCGGGTGGGGAGGCGTGGGCGGTGCCGGGGACCAGCGCTCCGGCCGCCGTGGCGGCGAGCGCGGTCGCGGTGACGGACCATCTCGATATCACGGGTACTCCTTGTGGGGACAGCAGGCGTCCTTGCCTGGTGTCCGCGGAACGTACCGCTAACGAAACGTTTACAGCAAGAGTCTTGAAACCGATGGCAAGAAGTTTCATCGACGCCCGGACAAGACGGAGGGCCCGCCGAAGCGGGCCCTCCGTTGCGTGCGTGACCGTCAGGCCGTGGTCCACCAGACCGTGGTGTCGGACGGGACCTTGGCCTCGCCCTCCACCTCGGCGATCTCGCCGCTGGCGAGCAGGAGGCGGCCGTGGACCGGGGTGGTGATCGACTCGCCGGTCGTGTTGGCGACACAGACGAACTCGCCCCGGCGGAAGGCCAGGACGCCCTCGGGGGCCTTCAGCCACTGCACCGCGTCCCCGGCGCCCAGGTCCGGGTGGTCGCGGCGAACGGCCAGGGCCGCGCGGTACAGCTCCAGGGTCGAGCCCGGGGTGCCGGACTGCGCCTCCACGCTCAACTCCGCCCAGACGGGCGGCTGGGGCAGCCAGCTGCCGCCGCTGCCGAAGCCGTACGACGAACCCTCGCGGGTCCACGGGATCGGGACCCGGCAGCCGTCGCGGAAGCCGTCCTGGCCCTCGCCCCGGAAGTACGCGGGGTCCTGGCGGACCTCGTCGGGCAGGTCGACGACGTCCGGCAGGCCGAGCTCCTCGCCCTGGTAGACGTAGGCCGAACCGGGCAGCGCGAGCATCAGCAGCGTGGCCGCCCGGGCGCGGCGCAGGCCCAGTTCGCGGTCGCCGGCCGTGCGGATCTGGGTGCCGAGGCCGGGCGGGTTGGCGAAGCGGGTCGCGTGGCGGGTCACGTCGTGGTTGGACAGCACCCAGGTGGCCGGGGCGCCCACCGGGCGCATCGCCTCCAGCGTGCGGTCGATGACCGTGCGCAGCTCCTTCGCGTCCCATTCGGTGCTGAGGTACTGGAAGTTGAAGGCCTGGTGCAGCTCGTCGGGGCGGACGTAGTTGGCGGTGCGCTCGACGGTCGGGGTCCACGCCTCGGCCACGAAGATGCGCTCGCCGGCGTACTCGTCGAGGATCGTGCGCCACTGCCGGTAGATGGCGTGCACGCCGTCCTGGTCGAAGAACGGCATGACATCGTTGCCCAGCAGCTTGAGCTGATCGTGGGCCCCGAGGTCGGGCAGACCGTCGGCCTTGACCAGGCCGTGGGCCACGTCGATGCGGAAGCCGTCGACGCCGATGTCCAGCCAGAACCGCAGGATCGAGCGGAACTCGTCGCCGACCGCCGGGTGGTCCCAGTTGAAGTCGGGCTGCTCCGGCGCGAACAGGTGCAGGTACCACTCGCCGGGCGTGCCGTCGGGTTCGGTGACCCGGGTCCAGGCCGGGCCGCCGAAGATCGACTCCCAGTCGTTGGGCGGCAGTTCGCCGCTCGCGCCCTTGCCGGGCCGGAAGTGGTAGCGCTCCCGCAGCGGGGAGCCGGGGCCCTCGCGCAGCGCGCGCTTGAACCACTCGTGCTGGTCGGAGGAGTGGTTGGGCACCAGGTCGACGATGATGCGCAGGCCCAGCTCATGGGCGTCGCGGATCAGCGCGTCGGCGTCCAGGAGGCTGCCGAACATGGGGTCGACGGCCCGGTAGTCGGCCACGTCGTAACCGGCGTCGGCCTGCGGGGAGGCGTAGAAGGGGCTCAGCCACACGGCGTCCACGCCGAGGTCGCGCAGGTAAGGGAGTCGGGAGCGTACGCCTTCCAGGTCGCCCATGCCGTCGCCGTTGCTGTCGGCGAAGCTGCGCGGATAGACCTGGTAGATCACCGCGTCCCGCCACCAGTCGCGGCGATGGGCGACGGTGGCTACGGCGGAGGTCGGTGCCGGGTCGGCGGAGTGCTGGCTCATGATGTCCTTGGGAGATCTGACGGGGTCATCGGGTCAGGGTGCGTACGGCGGCGGGTCGTCGTGCCGAGACGGCCGCGGTGGCAGCGGGGTCGGATGGCCACCGCGGCCGTCTCGAGTCGGGGGGGGCAATGCCGTTGGGGGCGCGGGGCTGTGTTCGATGTGCGGCTCCGCCGCGTGGGCGCGACAGGCCACGACGGCGCCGCGGCGGAACGACGGCAGTTCCACCCCCCGGCGGCTTTACCCCTTCGTGCCGCCCGCGGTCAGTCCGGTCACCAGGTTCTTCTGCACCAGGTAGAAGAACGCGGAGACGGGTATCGCGATCAGGACCGCGGTCGCGGCCATCAGGTGCCGCTGCGCGTCGTGCTCGCTGACGAAGGTCTGCAGCGCGACGGCGAAGGTGTACTTCGTGTCGGAGAGCATGAACGTCGAGGCGAAGGCGACCTCACCGAAGGCGGTGATGAAGCTGTAGAAGCCGGCGACGGCCAGGCCGGGCTTGGCCAGCGGCAGGATCAGCCGCAGGAACGTGCCGAAGGGGTTCAGTCCGTCGACGCGTCCGGCCTCGTCGATCTCGAACGGGATGGTGTCGAAGTAGCCCTTGAGCAGCCAGGCGCAGTACGGCACCGCGGTCGAGCAGTAGACCAGGACCAGACCGAGGTAGGTGTCGACCAGCTGCAGGTCGGAGAGGATCTGGTACATCGGCACGATGAGCACGGCGATGGGGAACATCTGGGTGACCAGGAGGACCCACATGAACTTCCGGTAGCCCGGGAAGCGCATCCGCGAGACCGCGTACCCGGTGGTCGCGGCGATGATGACGCCGATGACCGTGGTGCCGAGCGAGACGATCAGCGTGCTCCACAGCCAGTGGAAGAAGTTCGTCTCCTGCAGCACGAACGAGTAGTTGTCCAGCGTCATCTTGCCCCAGATGCGACCGGGGTGCAGGTAGTCGTCCTTGTCCGGGCCGAGCGAGAGGAAGACCAGCCAGGCGATCGGGAAGAGGGCGACGAGGCTCGCGGCGATCAGGATGCCGTGCGAGACGAGCGAACCCGCGAGACTCTGCTCACCGCGCCGGGGCGCCTTGCCCTGGGTGGGGGCCACACGGATCTCCTTCTTCGCCTCGGCGGAGGTCTCAACGGTAGTGGTGCTCATAAGAACTCCTGCCTCAGATCGCGAGCTGCTGGTCATTGCGGTTCAGCCAGCGGCGGTAGAAGGAGGTGAAGACGATCAGGATGGCGAGCAGCAGCATGCCGTAGGCGGCCGACTGCGCGAAGTCGCGCGGCTGCTGTCCGAAGCCGAGGTAGTAGGCCCACGTGACGAGGATCTGGGCGTCCGGGGCGGTGTCGCCGAACAGCAGGAAGATGATGGCGAACTGGTTGAAGGTCCAGATGATGCCGAGGAGCACGACGGTGGAGCTGACCGAGCGCAGGCCCGGCAGGGTGACGTAGCGGAACTGCTGCCACTTGGTCGCGCCGTCCATCTCGGCCGCCTCGTAGAGGGTGTTGTCGATGGACTGCAGTCCGCCGAGCAGCGAGAGCATCATGAACGGCACACCGCACCAGGTGTTGACCATGATCGCGGCGAACCGCTGCCAGAAGGTGTCCTCCAGCCACAGCGGGGTGGGCAGGTGGAGCGTCTCCAGGAAGGAGTTGATGACGCCGCCGTCGGCGAGCATGAAGCGCCAGCCGAAGACGGTGACGAAGGTCGGCACGGCCCAGGGCAGGATCAGGATCAGCCGGTACAGGGTGCGGCCGCGCAGCTGCTGGTTGAGCAGCAGGGCGAGGCCGAGGCCGATGGAGTAGTGGAGGGCGACGCAGGCGGCCGTCCACACGATCGTCCAGATGAAGTGCGACCAGAACCGGTCGTAGGCGGTCTCGCCCCACAGGATGTCGGCGTAGTTGTCCAGGCCGATGAACTTGTAGGTCGCCTCGATCTCGTTGGCGCCGATCGTGCGGGCGGTATTGAGGCTGTTGGCGTCCGTGAGCGTCAGGTAGAAGCCGTAGCCCAGGGGGTAGAGCACGAGGACGCCGAGCACGACGATCACCGGCGTGATCATCGCGTAGGCGTACCAGTGCTTGTGGTACGAGTGCTTCAGGCGCTGGCCCAGCCCGGGCCGCGGCGCGCGGTCACCGCGGCGCTTGCCGGTGGCGCGGTCGATGGCGACTGTCATGTTCTTCGACACCTTCTGGGAGATCACGGTTGGGCCAGGCCACAGGCCGGTGGCCGCCGGGTCCCTCCCCTGTCGGGCGGGACCCGGCGGCCACGGGCGATCACTTGCTGAAGTCCGGCACCAGCTTGGCGATGGCGGTCTCAGCGCTGCTCAGACCCTCGTCCAGGGACTTCTTGCCGCCGGCGATGGCGAGCAGCTCGGTGTCCACCGGACCCCACAGGGAGCTGTACTCGGGCAGCGCCGGGCGCGGCTGCGCGACGGCCAGGACGTCCTGGTAGCCCGCGATGCCCGGGTCGGCGACGACCTTGACACTGTAGGCGTCGTCACGCGTGGGCAGCGTGGAGTTCTTCAGGGCGATGGTCTCCTGGGCCTTGGCCGAGGTCATGAAGTTCACGAACTTCAGCGCGGCCTTCTGCTTGGCCTCGTCGGAGCCGGCGTAGACCGCCAGGTTGTGGCCGCCCGTCGGGGCGCCCTGACCGGCGGAGCCGGCCGGGACCTTGGCGATGCCGAGGTTGTTCTTGTCCTTGAACGCCGAACCCTTGTAGAAGTTCGTGATCTCCCACGGGCCCTGGATGATCGAGGCGACCTTGCCGCTGACGAACGCCTCCTGGATGTGGGCGTAGGCGTCGGCGGTGGTGTCGGCCTTGTGCAGGCCCTTGCCGTCGAAGAGGTCCAGCCAGGTGCCGTAGGCCTTCTTGGCCTCGGCGGAGTTCACGGTGATCTTCTTGCCCTCGGCGTCGACGGTGTCGACGCCCTCGCCGTGCAGGAAGGACTGGGCGTAGTAGGCCTGGGTGGAGCCCCAGTAGCCGTCGACGCCGGTCTTGCCCTTGATCGTGGCGGCGGCCTTCTTCAGGTCGTCCCAGGTCTCGGGGGCCTCGACGCCGGCCTTCTCGAACAGTTCCTTGTTGTAGACGAGGGCGAGGGTGTCCGTGGTGAACGGGACGCCGTACGTCTTGCCCTCGTACTTGGCCTGCTCGATCAGGTTGGGCTTGAACTTGCTCTCGTCGGCGAGGGCCTCGGTGCCGTCCAGCGGCAGGAAGAACCCCTTCTTGGCGAAGGCGGGGGTCCAGCCGACCTCGGAGCGCAGGATGTCCGGGGCTCCCTTGGAGCCGGCGGCGGTGTCGAACTTGTTCTGCGCCTGGTCGAAGGGCACGTTGACGTACTTGACCTTGATGCCCTTGTTGGCGGCCTCGAACTCCTTGACCAAGGCCTTGTAGGTCGGCGCCTCGTTGGTGGCGTTGGAGGTGTCCCACCAGGTGAGGGTGACCGGACCGTCGGCCTTGTCGCCGCTGTCGCCGTCTCCGCCGCAGGCCGTCGCCGCGAGGGCGAGGGACGCCACCAGCGCGGTGGCCGCTATGCCACGCCGCATGAGTTCTCCTTGAGGGTGAAAAGCCCGTGTGGTGCAGGTGGCGGCCCCGTCTGCCGCTCCTGCTGTCTTGCCGACTGCGCCGTTGCGGCCGCCGGGCGTCGGAAACGTAACAGCCATGTAAGCGCCGCGAAAGACCTTGCAGAAAAAAAGTGCAAGGCATCACCGAAGTTACCCGGACGTGACCGCTCGGCGACCGCCGTGAGACCGTTGTTCTGCGGGGTTGAGCGGCCAAGGACGGTGCTGTGCAAGACTCTGCAAGCTCTTGCCATCCGTTTCACGAGGGGACGCCATGTCGCAGCAACCCGCAGCGCGCCGGTCAAACGCCCGCACCCGGCGTCCGATTGGTGTGCAACGTGAGATACGGCCGGTACAGTCCAGTGCCGTGACCACACGGCTTGCTGACATCGCTGCGCAGGCGGGGGTGAGCGAAGCGACCGTCAGCCGGGTCCTGAACGGGAAGCCGGGCGTCGCCGCCACCACCCGCCAGTCCGTTCTGGCCGCCCTCGACGTGCTCGGGTACGAACGCCCGGTACGGCTGCGACAGCGCAGCGAGGGCCTGGTGGGGCTGATCACCCCGGAGCTGGAGAACCCGATATTCCCGGCCCTGGCCCAGGTCATCGGCCAGGCGCTGACCCGGCAGGGCTACACGCCGGTGCTCGCCACCCAGACGCCCGGCGGCTCCACCGAGGACGAGCTGACCGAGATGCTGGTCGACCGCGGGGTCGCGGGCATCATCTACGTCTCCGGACTGCACGCGGACACCACGGCCGACATGCAGCGCTACGAGCGCCTGCGCGCCCAGGGTGTCCCCTTCGTCCTCGTCGACGGCTTCTCCCCCAAGGTGCAGGCGCCTTTCATCTCCCCCGACGACCGGGCGGCGATGACGCTCGCGGTCACGCATCTGGTGTCGCTCGGTCACACCCGGATCGGTCTCGCGCTCGGCCCGAAGCGGTTCGTCCCGGTCCAGCGGAAGATCGACGGCTTCGTCCGCACCATGCAGGACCAGCTGGGCCTGGCCGCCGAGGTCATAGAGACCCGGTTCGTCCAGCACTCGCTGTACACCCTGGAGGGCGGCCAGGCGGCCGCCGCGGCGCTGATGGACCGCGACTGCACGGCGGTGGTCTGCGCCAGCGACATGATGGCGCTGGGCGCCATAAGGGCGGCCCGGCAGCGCGGCCTGGAGGTGCCGACGGACATCTCGGTTGTCGGTTTCGACGACTCCCCGCTGATCGCCTTCACCGACCCGCCGCTGACGACGGTCCGCAAGCCGGTGCCGGCGATGGGCCAGGCCGCGGTGCGCACGTTGCTGGAGGAGATCGGCGGGACTCCGGCGCCGCACAGTGAATTCGTGTTCATGCCGGAACTGGTGGTGCGCGGTTCGACCGCTTCGGCCCCTGGGGACCGAAATCGTCCCTAGGTCGGAGACCGGACGGCCGGGTGCCGTACGCCCGTGGTAGAACGTGCGACCGGAACGAGACCAGGGGATGATCGGTGGAGGAAGGGGTGTCTGGCAGACTCTGTGCCTATGGCTGAGACGACCGTGACCGAGCTGGAAGACCGCACACAGGCGGCCGTTCCGCACCCCGTCACGGCAGCGGAGCGCCCGGGCCTGCTGCACCGGATGCGCGCTCCCCGCCGACCCCGGCTCTGGTTCGAGATCCTGCTGATCGCGGTGAGTTACTGGACGTACTCACTGGTCCGCAACGCCGTCCCGGAGCAGAAGTCCGAGGCGCTGCGCAACGCCGACTGGATCTGGAAGGCGGAGCAGACCGTCGGTCTGGCCGTCGAGCAGTCGTTCAACCACGCCGTGAACTCGGTGACTTGGCTCGTCGTGGGCATGAACTACTACTACGCGACGCTGCATTTCGTGGTCACTCTGGGTGTCCTGGTGTGGCTGTACCGCAGCCATCCCGGCCGGTACGCGGCGACCCGCACGGTGCTCTTCGCGACCACCGGTGTGGCCCTGCTCGGTTACTACCTGTATCCGCTCGCGCCGCCCCGGCTGATGACCGGCGGCAATTTCATCGACACCGTGCTGGTCCACCAGACCTGGGGTTCGATGGCCTCCGGCGACCTGAAGAACATGTCGAACCAGTACGCCGCCATGCCCTCCATGCACATCGGCTGGTCCCTGTGGTGCGGGCTGACCATCTTCGCCCTGGCCTCGGTGCCGTGGGCGAAGGTGCTGGGCCTGCTCTACCCGGTGGCCACCCTGGTCGTCATCGTCGCCACCGCCAACCACTTCTGGCTCGACGCGGTCGGAGGCCTGCTCTGCCTGGCCTTCGGCTACGTAGTGGTACGACTCTGGTACGGAGCGCTGCCGCACGCGTTGCCGAAGCTGGTGCCGGCGAAGGTGCCCCGGCGCTAGCCGGTGTAGAACAGCTCGTCCACCACGGCTCGGGCCCGGCGGGCCGTGCGGCGGTAGTCGTCGAGCATGTCGCCGACGTGGCCGGGGCCGTAGCCGAGGTAGCGGCCCACGGCGGCGAGTTCCCGGGTGTCCGAGGGGAAGGTGTCGCCGGCCCGGCCGCGGACCAGCATCACGGCGTTGCGGACCCGGGTGGCGAGGACCCAGGCCTCGTCCAGGGTGGCCGCGTCCTGCGCGGGGATCAGGCCGGCGGCGGCCGCCGCGGACAGCGCCGCCCGGGTGCGGGTGGTGCGCAGGCCCGGCAGGGTGGCGCCGTGGCGCAGTTGCAGGAGCTGGACGGTCCATTCGACGTCGGAGAGGCCGCCGGGTCCCAGCTTGGTGTGGAGCTTGGGGTCGGCGCCGCGCGGGAGGCGTTCGGTCTCCATACGGGCCTTCAGGCGGCGGATCTCGCGGACCGCGTCGTCGGTGAGACCGGCCTTCGGGTAGCGCAGGGGGTCGATCAGCTCGACGAAGCGGCGGCCCAGGTCCTCGTCCCCGGCGACCGGCTCGGCCCGCAGCAGCGCCTGGGACTCCCAGCCGAGGGACCAGCGGCGGTAGTAGGCCTCGTAGGACTTCAGGGTGCGCACCAGGGGGCCCGACTTGCCCTCGGGGCGCAGGTCGGCGTCGATCAGCAGGGGCGGGTCGGCGCTCGGGAGCTGGAGCAGGCGGCGCATCTCGGAGACGACGCGGTTGGCGGCCCGGGACGCCTCCTGCTCGTCGACGCCGTCGCGGGGCTCGTGGACGAACAGGACGTCCGCGTCGGAGCCGTAGCCCAGCTCGTGGCCGCCGAAGCGGCCCATGCCGATGACGGCGAACCGGGTGGGCAGGGTGTCGCCCCAGCCCTCGCGGACGACCGCGCGCAGTGTCCCGGCCAGGGTCGCGGCGGTCAGGTCGGAGACGGCGCCGCCGACCCGGTCGACCAGGGCGCCCTGGTCGGCCTCGGCGGGCCGGGCCTCGGTGCCGTAGGAGCCGACGATGTCGGCGGCGGCCGTACGGAACAGCTCGCGGCGGCGTACGCCGCGGGCCGCGGTGACGGCCTGCGCGGCGCCGTCGGCGCGGTTGACGGCGGCGAGGATCTCCTGTTCCAGATGGGCGCGGGGTCGGGGGGCGAGGCCGCCGCCGTCCCCGTCGCCGAGCAGGGCCACCGCCTCGGGGGCCCGCATCAGCAGGTCCGGGGCGAGCCGCCCGGCGGACAGCACCCGCGCGAGGTTCTCGGCCGCCGCGCCCTCGTCCCTGAGCAGCCGGAGGTACCAGGGTGTCTTGCCGAGGGCGTCGGAGACCTTGCGGAAGTTGAGCAGGCCCGCGTCGGGGTCGGCGGAGTCGGCGAACCAGCCGAGCAGGACGGGCAGCAGGGTGCGCTGGATGGCGGCCTTGCGGGTGACGCCGGACGCCAGTGCCTCCAGGTGCCGCAGCGCGGCGGCCGGGTCGGCGTAGCCGAGGGCGACGAGCCGTTCGCGGGCCGCCTCGCTGCTCAACCGGACCTCGCCGGGCGCGAGTTGGGCGACGGCGTCGAGCAGCGGCCGGTAGAACAGCTTCTCGTGCAGCCGTCGTACGACGGAGGAGTGTCGCCGCCACTCGCGGTTCAGGTCGGCCACCGGGTCGCTGCGCAGGCCCAGCGAGCGGCCGATGCGCCGCAGATCGGCCTCGTCCTCGGGGACGAGGTGGGTGCGGCGCAGCCGGAAGAGCTGGATGCGGTGCTCCATGGAGCGCAGGAAGCGGTAGGCGTCGTCCAGTTGGGCGAAGTCGGCGCGGGCGACGTAGCCGCCGGCGGCGAGGGCCTTCAGGGCCTCCAGGGTGGAGCCGCTGCGCAGCGAGGCGTCGGCCCGCCCATGCACCAACTGCAGGAGCTGTACGGCGAACTCGACGTCCCTGAGTCCGCCGGGGCCGAGTTTGAGCTGGCGGTCGACCTCGGCGAGGGGGATGTTCTCGATCACCCGGCGGCGCATTTTCTGCACGTCGGCGACGAAGTTCTCGCGCTCGGCGGCCTTCCAGACGAGGGGTTCGAGGGCGGCGACGTACTCCTCGCCGAGCGCGAGGTCGCCGGCGACCGGGCGGGCCTTGAGCAGCGCCTGGAACTCCCAGGTCTTCGCCCAGCGTTGGTAGTAGGCGAGGTGGCTGGAGAGGGTGCGGACCAGCGGGCCGTTCCTCCCCTCGGGCCGCAGGTTGGCGTCCACGGGCCAGATCGAGCCCTCGACGGTGGTCTCGGAGCAGATCCGCATCATGTGCGAGGCGAGCTTGGTGGCCGCTCTGAGGGCCTTGGTCTCGTCGACCCCCTCCGCCGCCTCGCCGACGAAGATGACGTCGACGTCGGAGACGTAATTGAGTTCGTGGCCCCCGCACTTGCCCATCGCGATCACCGCGAGCCGGCAGGCGGCGGCGTCGTCGGGGGCGGCTGCCCCGGCGAGGGCGAGCGCGGCGCGCAGGGTGGCGGTGGCGAGGTCGGCGAGTTCGGCGGCGGACTCGGCGACGTCGGTGGTGCCGCACACGTCCCGGGCGGCGATGGACAGCAGGCAGCGCCGGTAGGCCACCCGCAGTGAGACGGGGTCGGTGGCCTCGGCCAGGCCCCGCTCGAACTCGGCGACGCCGGGGTGCAGGTCCCGGGGCTCGTAGGTGACCAGGGCGCGCCAGTCGTCGGCGTGCCGGGCGAGGTGTTCGGCGAGCGCGGTGGAGGCGCCGAGGACGCCGAGGAGGCGGTCGCGCAGCGGCTTGGCGGCTATCACCGTGTCCAGCAGGTCCCGCCCGGACTGCGCCTCCAGCAGGCGGACCAGGCCGTGCAGGGCGAGGTCGGGGTCGGCGGTGGCGCCGAGGGCCTCCAGCAGCACCGGGTCGTCGCGCACGGGGGCCAGTTCGGGGGCGTCCAGCAGCCGCTCGGCGGCGCTCGGGTCGGTGAAGCCGTGCCGAAGCAGGCGCGTGAAGGTACTGCTCCTGCGCCCCGGCGCCGTCATCCTGGGCCTCCCGTCCGATCAAGGTCGTACGCGATCGAGAGTAGCCGCAGTGCTGGTGGGAAGCGCCGATGAGTTCCGGAGGCGGACGGGGTCTGCCCTGTATGACCGACAACGCGAAGGAGCCGCGGGCGTCCCTGGACGCCCGCTACAGCGACGAGGCCGCCACGGCGCGGCCCTGGCCCGAGGTGCTGGCACTGCTGTCGGCGGCGGAGCTGTTCTGGATCTCGACGGTACGGCCGGACGGGCGGCCGCACGTGACACCGCTGCCGGCGGTGTGGTCCGAGGGCGCGCTGCACTTCTGCACGGGGCCGGAGGAACGCAAGGCGCGCAACCTCGCCGGGAACGCGCACGTCGTGCTGACCACGGGCACCAACACCTGGGACGAGGGCTACGACGTGGTCGTCGAGGGCGAGGCGGTACGGGTGACGGACGACTCCCGGCTGCGCGAACTGGCCGCGGCCTGGGAGGCGAAGTACGGCAGCTTCTGGCACTTCGACGTGCGGGAGGGGTGCTTCCAGCACGGATCAGGGCACGCTTTCGTGTTCTCGGTGGCGCCGCGGACGGTTTTCGGCTTCGGTAAGGGTGAGCCGTTCAGCCAGACCCGTTGGCGATTCTCCAGGGAGGACCAGTAATGGACTTCACGCTCGAAGTGATCCCGCTGCCCGTGAGCGACATCGACCGGGCCCGGGACTTCTACCGGGACAAGGTCGGCTTCCACGTCGACATCGACCAGGAGGTCATGCCCGGGATGCGGATCGTCCAGCTGACCCCGCCCGGCTCCGGCTGCTCGATCGCGCTGGGCGACAGCCTGTGGGACCTGACCAACGGCGAGGGCAAGCCGCAGCCGGGCTCCTACCAGGGCCTGCAGCTGTGCGTGGCGGACATCAAGGCGGCGCACGCGGAGCTGGTGGAGCGGGGCCTGGAGGTGTCGGAACCGGTCCAGTACACGCCGGACGACGGCGCCACGTTCATGTACTTCAAGGACCCCGACGGCAACGGCTGGTCGATCCAGGAGTACCGCGTCCGGGCCGCCAAGCCACTGCACAAGCACCTTGCGGAACAGGCCGACTGACCGCAACGGCCTTCAGCGACGACGAGTTCGCACTCAGGGGTACCCCGCAGCGCCTCTTTTGTTGAGTTGCACGGGGTGCCCCTGCGTGCTGGACTGGATATTCACCCTTCCTGTCACCTTCCATGCATCGCAGGATGGTGAATCGCATGAGTGACGATGTCGTCGCGTACAGGAAAATGGGGTCATGGCGTCAGCGCACGAGTGCTCACGTGGCAGTCGTGCAGGCGGAACTGGACCGCATCGAGATGATGGGGTGCCTGTCGGAGTGCGACAAGAAACTCGCGGACAAGGCGAACCAGCTTCTGCAGGGGGCCCGGGAGGCGGCGGACGGCTGGCCGCCCTTCCGGTCCGGCGCATCCGCGAGGGACCGGGCCCTGGCCACCATTCACGAAGCCGAGTTGATCCTCCTCAAGCTCACGCCCGCTCAGGAGATCGGGTGGACGGGACCCTCTGTCCTGGCCAAGGGAATTCAGCACCTGGGGCAGGAGGATCCGCGCCTGAAGCTGCTCGAGGAGCATCTGCGCGAGAACGGCAACCTGCTGAATGCCGAAGGTCGACATCTGGCCGCCGGTGTTCTCCATGCCGCCAATCACGTGGAGGAAATTGAGATAGCCAGGGTGCGCAATTTCCGCGATATCCTGCTGCTTGCCTTCCTTGCGCTTTCCGTTTTCACGGTGCTTCTGGTCCTCTCGGGCTATGACAATCCCAAAGCGCTCGCGGACAAACTGTGCTTCCAGCCGCCCGCCCCCACCCCTCAGAATCCCGATGCGACGAAGTACGTCTGCCCCGTCGGCGGGAAACCGGCCGACGGTGACAACGTGTTGCTCGTCGCCTCCTTGGGCGCCGCGGCAGCCGCACTCGCGGGTGCGACGTCCATTCGGCACATACGCGGATCCGCTGTTCCTTACATGGTCCCCATGAGCCTGCTGATCCTGCGTATCCCGATCGGCGCCCTGTCCGCCATTCTGGGCCTGGTCCTCATACACGGCGAGTTCATCCCGGGCCTTTCGGCGCTGGACAGCGGGGCGCAGATCGCCGCCTGGGCCGTGGCCTTCGGGATCGGCCAGGAGACCTTGACTCGCATGCTGGACAAGAAGGGCAACCTTCTCCTGGACAACGTCCGCGGTTCGTCGCGGGCCGCGGATTCACCGCCGCCCAGCACCGACTGGCTGATAAAACCCGCGC
This sequence comes from Streptomyces sp. YS415, assembly GCF_023544665.1. Lineage (GTDB taxonomy): Bacteria > Actinomycetota > Actinomycetes > Streptomycetales > Streptomycetaceae > Streptomyces. The sequence continues at coordinate 94,055 of NZ_JAMJFL010000001.1, read as the reverse complement.
TGCGGCCCGGCGGCCCCAACGGGTCCCGTCGCGGCAGCGCCGAAGCGGCAGTTGGGCGAGCGGACACCGAGCGGGCACCCGGCGACGGACCGGCCGAGCCGACGAGGCCTGCCTAGCGGAAAGGCCCGGACGCAGTGTCCGGGCCTCCCTGTGTGTCAGCGGCAACGCATGCCCGCGCTTACAGCACCGGCAGGTTCTTCCGCAGCTCGAAAGCCGTGACCTCGCTGCGGTATTCCTCCCATTCCTGGCGCTTGTTGCGCAAGAAGAAGTCGAAGACGTGCTCGCCCAGGGTCTCGGCGACCAGGTCGCTGTTCTCCATGAGGGTCAGGGCCTCGCCGAGGTTCTGCGGGAGGGGCTCGATGCCCATCGCGCGGCGCTCGGCGTTGGACAGCGCCCAGACGTCGTCCTCGGCGCCCGGAGGCAGCTCGTAGCCCTCCTCGATGCCCTTGAGGCCGGCGGCCAGGAGGACGGCGTAGGCGAGGTAGGGGTTGGCGCCGGAGTCCAGGGAGCGGACCTCCACGCGCGCCGAGCCGGTCTTGCCGGGCTTGTACATGGGCACGCGGACCAGGGCGGAGCGGTTGTTGTGGCCCCAGCAGATGTACGACGGCGCCTCGCCGCCCGCGCCGGCCGTGCGCTCGGAGCCGCCCCAGATGCGCTTGTAGGAGTTCACCCACTGGTTGGTGACGGCCGAGATCTCCGCGGCGTGCTTGAGCAGGCCCGCGATGAAGGAGCGGCCGACCTTGGAGAGCTGGTATTCCGAGCCCGACTCGTAGAAGGCGTTGCGGTCGCCCTCGAAGAGGGAGAGGTGGGTGTGCATGCCGGAGCCGGGGTGCTCGCTGAACGGCTTCGGCATGAACGTCGCCTGCACGCCCTGCTCCAGCGCCACCTGCTTCATGACCAGGCGGAACGTCATGATGTTGTCCGCGGTGGACAGCGCGTCGGCGTAGCGCAGGTCGATCTCCTGCTGGCCCGGCGCGCCCTCGTGATGGGAGAACTCCACCGAGATGCCCATCGACTCCAGCATGGTGATCGCCTGGCGGCGGAAGTCCATGCCGACGTTGGTCGGGGTGTGGTCGAAGTAGCCCGAGTTGTCGGCCGGGGTGGGGCGGGAGCCGTCCAGGGGGCGGTCCTTCAGCAGGAAGAACTCGATCTCGGGGTGGGTGTAGAAGGTGAAGCCCAGGTCGGAGGTGCGGGCCAGGGCGCGCTTGAGGACGTAGCGCGGGTCCGCGAAGGACGGGGAGCCGTCGGGCATCAGGATGTCGCAGAACATCCGGGCCGTGCCGGGGGTCTCCGCGCGCCAGGGCAGGACCTGGAAGGTGGAGGGGTCCGGCTTGGCGATCATGTCGGACTCGTAGACCCGGGCGAAGCCCTCGATGGCCGAGCCGTCGAAGCCGATGCCCTCGTCGAACGCCTGTTCGAGCTCGGCCGGGGCCACGGCGACGGACTTGAGGAAGCCCAGCACGTCCGTGAACCACAGGCGTACGAACCGGATGTCGCGCTCCTCCAATGTACGGAGCACGAACTCCTGCTGCTTGTCCATCTTCCGCTTCCCCATCCTTGCTGGTCAGGCCGCCTGCCCCGCGCACCGCGGGAAGTCGGTCGGGCACCTGAGCATCACACCACAACACCGTTTCGCGCGCGTTGCCGACCTTGATCGGCCGTCCGACCTCGGTCTGAACGCCCGGCGTGCCGCACGTGCACCGCTCTGCCGCCCATCTTGCCTGCTCGGACTCACATCCGTAATGCCCGGCCGCCGCCGGCTGCCCCGACAGCACCCCCGCGTTAATTGGTATCTCAGATGCAAGTTTTAATGGTGGCTGTCCGTCGAGCCGTGAGCCGAAGGGGTTCCTCGATGCTGTCCGAAAAGTCCGCCGCCACCGTCCGCGCCACCCTCCCCGCCGTGGGCGCCTCCCTGGACGAGATCACCGAGCGCTTCTACGCCGGCCTCTTCGCCGCCCGCCCCGACCTGCTGCGCGACCTCTTCAACCGCGGCAACCAGGCGGCCGGCACCCAGCGCCGGGCCCTGGCCGGTTCCGTCGCCGCCTTCGCCACGTACCTGGTCGAGCACCCGGACCACCGCCCCGACGCGATGCTCGCCCGCATCGCGCACAAGCACGCCTCCCTGGGCGTGGCGCCGGAGCAGTACGGGCTCGTCCACGAGCACATGTTCGCCGCCATCGCCGATGTCCTCGGCGAGGCCGTCACCCCGGAGGTCGCCGCGGCCTGGGACGAGGTCTACTGGCTGATGGCCAACGCCCTCATCGCCCTGGAGAAGCGCCTGTACGAGGAGTCCCGCGAGCCCGGCCGACGGCAGTGGGAGGTGGTGGAGCGCGTCCAGGAGACGCCCGACGTCATCACCCTCCGGCTGCGCCCGCTGGACGGCGGACCGGTCGCCGACTTCCGCGCCGGCCAGTACGTCTCGGTACGCGTCGAACTCCCTGACGGCGCCCGGCAGATACGGCAGTACAGCCTGTCCGGTGCGCCGGGCTCGACCCTGCGCCAGATCAGCGTGAAGCGAGAGGCCGGAGGCGAGGTCTCTGCCCACCTGCACGCGCGCGTGCAGGCGGGAAGCGTCCTGGAGCTGTCCGCCCCCTACGGCGACCTGACCCTGGACGAGGGGCCCGAGGTGCCTCTCCTGCTCGCCTCCGCCGGCATCGGCGTGACTCCGATGATCGCCATGCTGGCCCAGCTCGCCCAGGACGGCCACGCCTGCCCGGTCACCGTCGTGCACGGCGACCGCTCCCCCGCCACCCACGCCCTGCGCGCCGACCAGGAGTCCTACGCGGCCAAGCTCCCCGACGCGAGCGTCCACTTCTGGTACGAGGAGGACGCCCCCGAAGGCGCCCGCGCGGGGCGGGTCGACCTCACCGGCATCGCCGTGGCACCGGGCACGCGCGCGTACCTGTGCGGACCGCTCCCCTTCATGCGGGCGGTACGGGCCCAGCTGCTCGGCAAGGGCGTGGCGGCGGCCGACATCCACTACGAGGTGTTCGGGCCCGACCTCTGGCTCACGCGGGAGGGCTAGCCCGGGCGACCTCCAGGCCGGCTCGGCGGGAGCGCTGGACCGGCCGAAGCAGCAGCGCCCTCTGGCTCCCGCCGGAGGGGCAGGCCACCCGCCCTCCAGGCGAAGCCGCCCCCTCCGGCTACGCAGGAGAGCTGGGCCGACCGATCTGCAGGAGCAGCGGCCCCGTGGGTGCGGCGACCATGTCGCCCAGCGTCAGTGGGTCCAGCGAGGCGAAGAACGCCTCCTGGGCCCGGCGCAGGGCGCCGCGGAGCCGGCAGGCGGAGTGCAGGGGACAAGGTGCGGCGCCGCCCTCGCAGTCGACGACGTCGCCGTCGCCCTCGAAGGAGCGCACCACCGCGCCCACGGAGGCCGTGCGGCCCTTGTCGGTGAGCGCCAGACCGCCGCCCCTCCCCCGGCGGGCGTCGACCAGACCCTGGTGCTGGAGTTCGGCGACGACCTTCGCTGCGTGCGTGTACGGCACGTCCATGTCCGCGGCGACCTCGCGCGTGGTGGGCGTCGCGCCCTCGGCGACGGCCAGTCGCATGAGGAGCCGCAGGGCGAGGTCGGTGGAGCGCAGCAGCCGCATGGCACGTAGCGTAGATAATGCGCATCTGCGCTTCAAATTATCCGGGGCGCCTGTCGGACACCTGTCGAGTGCCTGTCGATTCCGTTGCGATCCGGCCCTTTCCTGTGACCGGCCTTCGAGAGGTCCCGGCATCCCCATTACGATCAGCGGACTCGTCCGTCCCTTTTCCCCAGAAGGACATCACGCCATGGGATCCGCCAAGAAGAGCAACTCCGCGGCGCGCAAGGCTCGCATAGAAGAGATGCGGCGCGCCGAGCAGTCCCGCGAGCGCCGCAACCGGATGCTCACCATCGGCGCCAGCGTGACGGTCGTCGCCGCCCTGGTCGTCGGCGGTGTGGTCCTGGTCCAGTCGCAGTCCGACGACAGCGACACGGCCGACGGCAAGACCACGGGCTCCTTGGTGGCCGGCGCCGACGGCGTGAGCACCTGGCAGGGCGGCAAGCTCAGCCAGACCCACGTCGACAAGAAGGTGAAGTACCCGGTCGAGCCCCCGGTCGGCGGCGACCACAACGCGGTCTGGCAGAACTGCAACGGCGACGTCTACACCGAGGAACTGGCGAACGAGAACGCCGTGCACTCCCTGGAGCACGGCGCGGTCTGGGTGACGTACACCAGCAAGGCGTCGAAGGCCGACATCGACGCGCTCTCGGCGAAGGTGAAGAAGACCCCGTACACGCTGATGAGCCCCTACGAGAACCAGAAGTCGCCGATCATGCTCTCGGCGTGGGGCGCGCAGCGCACCGTGAAGAGCGCGAGCGACCCGGACCTCGACAAGTTCTTCGAGAAGTACGTCCAGGGCGAGCAGACGCCGGAGCCGGGCGCCGCGTGCACGGGCGGTAAGGCGCAGTGAACAAGCACGTCGGCTGGATCGCGGGGACCGCGGCGGCGGTGCTCGTCGCGGCCGGCGCGATCACCTACGCCGTGGCGGAGGACGGGGGCTCCGACGGGGCCCCCGCCGCCGGCTCCGCGGACGCGGGGTTCGCGCGGGACATGGCGGTGCACCACCAGCAGGCCGTGGAGATGTCGTACATCGTGCGCGACCGCACGGACGACGAGGAGGTGCGCCGCCTGGCGTACGACATCGCGCAGACGCAGGCCAACCAGCGCGGGATGCTGCTGGGCTGGCTCGATCTGTGGGAGCTGCCGAAGTTCTCCTCGGAGCCGCCGATGACCTGGATGGACATGGGCTCCATGCCCTCCGGCGAGGACGGCGCGCTGATGCCGGGCATGGCGTCGAACACCGAGATGAAGAAGCTGAACACGCTCGACGGGAAGCAGGCGGAGGTCTTCTACCTCCAGCTGATGACCGACCACCACAAGGGCGGCGTCCACATGGCCGAGGCCTGTGTGAAGCGGTGCGAGGTGGGCGTGGAGAAGCGGCTCGCGCAGACCATGGTCAACGGCCAGGAGTCGGAGATCGGGCTCATGGCGGACATGCTGAAGGACCGGGGCGCGAAGGCCCGGCCGTAGGCCCCGCCCAGGGTGTCCGGCACCCCTCCCACCCCATCGCGTCGCTCTGACGATTACACTGGGCGCGTGCCTCAACTTCGCCTCGCCCTGAATCAGATCGACTCGCGCGTCGGTGACCTCGCCGGCAACACCGAGACGATCCTCCGCTGGACCCGGCACTCCGCCGAGCAGGGAGCGCATCTCGTGGCGTTCCCCGAGATGGCGCTGACCGGGTACCCCGTCGAGGACCTGGCCCTGCGGTCCTCCTTCGTGGAGGCGTCCCGCGCGGCCCTGCACGCGCTGGCCGCCCGGCTCGCCGAGGAGGGCTTCGGGGAGCTGCCGGTGATCGTCGGCTACCTCGACCGCTCCGAGGCGGCCCAGCCGAAGTACGGCCAGCCGGCCGGTGCCCCGCGCAACGCGGCGGCGGTGCTGCACGGCGGCGAGGTGGTGCTCACCTTCGCCAAGCACCACCTGCCGAACTACGGCGTCTTCGACGAGTTCCGCTACTTCGTGCCCGGCGACACCATGCCGGTGGTGCGGGTGCACGGCGTCGACGTGGCCCTCGCCATCTGCGAGGACCTGTGGCAGGACGGCGGCCGGGTGCCCGCGGCGCGGTCCGCCGGGGCCGGTCTGCTGGTCTCCATCAACGCCTCGCCGTACGAGCGCAACAAGGACGACACCCGTCTCGAGCTGGTCCGCAAGCGTGCCCAGGAGGCGGGCTGCACCACCGCCTATCTCGCCATGATCGGCGGCCAGGACGAGCTGGTCTTCGACGGCGACTCGATCGTGGTCGACGCGAGCGGCGAGGTGATCGCGCGGGCGCCGCAGTTCGCCGAGGGCTGTGTGGTCCTGGACCTCGACCTGCCGGCGGCCGCCGCCGACGCCCCGGTGGGCGTGGTGGACGACGGGCTCAGGATCGACCGCGTGGTGCTCTCCGAGGAGCCGCTCCCGGCGTACGAGCCGGAGCTCGCGGGCGGTTACGCCGACCGTCTGGAGGACGACGAGGAGGTGTACTCGGCACTGGTCGTGGGCCTGCGGGCGTATGTGGCCAAGAACGGCTTCAGGTCGGTCTTGATCGGCCTGTCCGGCGGCATCGACTCGGCGCTGGTGGCCGCCATCGCCTGCGACGCGGTCGGCGCGGAGAACGTGTACGGCGTCTCGATGCCGTCCAAGTACTCCTCCGAGCACTCCAAGGGCGACGCCGCCGAGCTCGCCCGGCGGACGGGGCTGAACTTCCGCACGGTGCCGATCGAGCCGATGTTCGACGCCTATATGACGTCCCTGGGTCTGACGGGTCTGGCGGAGGAGAACCTGCAGTCCCGGCTGCGCGGCACGCTGCTGATGGCGATCTCCAACCAGGAGGGCCACATCGTCCTGGCGCCGGGCAACAAGTCCGAGCTGGCGGTGGGCTATTCGACGCTGTACGGCGACTCGGTGGGCGCCTACGGCCCCATCAAGGACGTCTACAAGACGTCGGTCTTCCGGCTTGCCGAGTGGCGGAACCGGGCGGCGGCCGAGCGCGGCCAGACCCCGCCGATCCCGGAGAACTCCATCAGCAAGCCCCCGAGCGCCGAGCTGCGCCCGGGCCAGGTCGACACCGACTCCCTGCCCGACTATCCGGTCCTGGACGCGATCCTGGAGCGCTACGTCGACCGCGACGAGGGCGCCGACGTGATCGTCGCGGCCGGCTACGACCCGGCCCTGGTGGCGAAGACCCTGCGCATGGTGGACACGGCGGAGTACAAGCGCCGCCAGTACCCGCCGGGCACGAAGATCTCCCCGAAGGGCTTCGGCAAGGACCGCCGGCTGCCGATCACGAACGGCTGGCGCGAGACCGCGTAGGGACGGCAGACATACGGCAGCCCGCCGACGGGGGAAATCGGCGGGCTGCCTCTGTGCCGCGGTGGCTCTAGTGGACGGAGTGCTCCTCCAGCGGGAAGGTCCCGCCGACGACGTCCTCCGCGAACGCCTTGGCCGCGTCGCCCATGGCCCGGCGCAGGTCGGCGTACTGCTTGACGAACTTGGGCACGCGCCCGCCGGTCAGGCCCATCATGTCCGTCCAGACCAGGACCTGCGCGTCGGTCTCGGCGCCCGCGCCGATGCCGACCGTGGGGATGTGCAGGACCCGGGTGACCTCGGCGGCGAGTTCCGCGGGGACCAGTTCCAGGACGACCGCGAAGGCGCCCGCGTCCTGGACGGCCTTGGCGTCGCGCAGCAGCTGGGCCGCCGCCTCCTCGCCGCGGCCCTGGACGCGGTAGCCCATGGCGTTGACGGACTGCGGGGTCAGGCCGATGTGGGCCATCACCGGGATGCCGGACTCGACCAGCAGCTCGATCTGGCGGTGCGAGCGCTCGCCGCCCTCCAGCTTGACCGCGCCCACGCCGGCCTCCTTCACCAGCCGGGTCGCCGAGCGCAGCGCCTGCACCGGGCCCTCCTGGTAGGAGCCGAAGGGCAGGTCGCCGACGATCAGGGCGCGGGAGGTGCCGCGTACGACGGCGGCGGACAGCATGGTCATCTCGTCGAGCGTGACGGGCACGGTGGTCTCGTAGCCGAGGTGGCAGTTGCCCGCCGAGTCCCCGACCAGCATGACCGGGATGCCGGCCTCGTCGAAGACGGAGGCGGTCATCGCGTCGTAGGCGGTCAGCATGGGCCACTTCTCGCCCCGCTCCTTGGCGGCGGCGATGTCGCGGACGGTGATGCGGCGGGTGCCCTTCCCCCCGTACAGCGCTTTGCTGCCGCCGGAGGGTGAGGTCTGGGCAGCCGAAAGCTGCGTCATGGCAACGGCTCCTTACGTCATCTCGAGGCGCCCTGACGGCGTCCCCGGACCACCTCCATGGTGGCACCTCGTGCCAAGCGCGGCTAGGGGGACCCCGGTCACGCTCGAGCGCGGTGAGAGCCGGGTAAGAGATTTACGATACGACACGTATCCGTATCGTAAATGGTTACTCTGGCGGCATGATTGCCTCCGCTCCCCCTGTACCCCGGATACCGGAAGCGGTGCACCGTCGCCGCTGGGCCATTCTCGGCGTGCTCATGCTGAGCCTGCTGATCATCGTGCTGGACAACTCGATCCTGAACGTCGCCGTCAAGACGATCTCGACGCCCGCCCCGACCGGCCTCGGCGCCACCCAGAGCGAGCTGGAGTGGGCCATCAACGCCTACACCCTGGTCTTCGCGGGGCTGCTGTTCAGCGCCGGTCTGCTCGGAGACCGGCTCGGCCGCAAGAAGATCCTGCTCGGCGGGCTCGCCGTCTTCGGCATCGGCTCCGCGCTCGCCGCGTTCGCCGGGTCCCCGGGCGAGCTCACCGCCTTCCGGGCGGTGATGGGCCTCGGCGCCGCCTTCGTCATGCCGGCCACCCTCGCCGTCCTGATGAACGTCTTCGAGCGCGACGAGCAGCCCAAGGCCATCGGCATCTGGGCGGGCGGGGTGGGCCTGGCCATCGCCATCGGCCCGATCACCGGCGGCATCCTGCTCGACCACTTCTGGTGGGGCTCGGTCTTCCTCATCAACGTCCCCATCGTGCTGATCGCCGTCGCGCTGATGATCTGGCTGGTTCCCGACTCCCGCGACCCGGACCCCGGCCGCGTCGACCCCGTCGGCGTCGTCCTGTCCGTCGCCGGCCTGGTCCTGCTGGTCTACGGCATCATCTGGGGCGGCGAGCTGGCTGACTTCACCGATCTCACCGTGGTGTCGACGATCGCCGCGGGGCTGGCGTTCCTGGTCGCCTTCGTGGTGTTCGAGAAGCGCAGCGACCACCCGTCGATCGATGTCGGCTACTTCCGCGACAAGGTCTTCTCGGCCGCGATCGCCGCCATCGCGCTGGTCTTCTTCGCGCTGATGGGCGTGACGTTCTTCTCCGTCTTCTACACCCAGAGCGTGCGCGGCTACTCGCCGCTGGAGACCGGACTGCTGCTGCTCCCGCTCGCCGTCGCGCAGCTGCTGTTCGCACCGCGCGCCCGCCTCCTGGTCGACCGCTTCGGCAACCGGGCCACCACCACCGCGGGCATGGCATTGGTCGCGGCGACGCTGGCCGCCTTCGCCACGCTGGACGCGGACACGCCGATCTGGATCCTCGAGGTGATCTTCTTCCTCATGGGCACCGGCATGGCGCACATCATGACGCCGGTCAGCGTCGTGATCATGCAGACCCTGCCCCGCGAGAAGGCCGGTTCCGCCTCCGCGCTCAGCAACACCTTCCGCCAGGTCGGCGGCGCCCTCGGGATCGCCGTCCTCGGCTCCGTGCTCTCCACGGCGTACCGCTCCTCGATCGAGGACGACCTCACCGCGGTGCCGCCCGGGCTGCGGCACACGGCGGGCGAGTCCATCGAGTCGACCCTCGCGGTCGCGGCGAAGCTCGGCCCCCAGGCGGGGCCCTTGGCCGACCGGGCCGACGACGCCTTCCTGCACGCCATGCACGTCACCGCCCTGGGCGGCGCGGCGGTCGCGGTGGTCGGAGCGGTGGTGGTGGCGCTGTTCCTGCCGGGAAGGACGCCGGAGCGGTCCTGACAGAATTCCCCGGACCACAGAAGGGACCCGCACGTGACACTCGCCGACCGTCAGCCCGGCCCGGTCCGGGGCCGCCCGCGCAGCGAGGCCGTGGAGCGCGCCATCATCGAGGGCGTGATGCGGCTGCTGGAGGAGGGCGTACCGCTCGCGGAACTCTCCATCGAGCGGATCGCCCGTACCGCCGGGGTCGGCAAGGCCACCATCTACCGGCGCTGGCGCGGCAAGGAGGAGCTCTTCGTCGACGTCGTACGCGCCGCCGAACCCCCCGACCCCGAACTGCCCGGCACCTCCCTGCGCGACGACCTCGTCGTGCTGCTGGAGTCGCTGCGCCGGCGCGGGCTGGTCAGCCGGTCTTCGGCGATCCTGCACAACGTGCACGCCCAGATGAAGAGCAGCCCCAAGATCTGGGCGGCGTACCACACCCTCGTCGTCGCCCCCCGGCGCCGGCTCTGCATCGAGGTGCTGCGCCGCGGCCAGCGCGACGGGGAACTGCGCGAGGACGTCGACGTGGAGCTGCTCAACGACCTGTTCGTGGGCCCCATGCTGCTGCGGTCGGTGATGCGCCCGGACGCGGACCTGCCGGCCGCGCTGCCCGAACAGATCGTCGACACCCTGCTGGAAGGGCTGCGACCCGTCAGCTCACCGTCCGTCAGTTCGCCTCCTGCGTAGCGGATGTGCGCGTTTCGTCACAGAGCGCGCTTTCCGCGGGCGTGCCCGGAACTCCCGGAGCCAACTTGGACGTCCTCGTGCCCGTACGGCCGTCCCGGGACGGCAGGAAGAGAACCGATCATCCCCTAGGGTCGTAACCGCGGGGGATGAAGGTGTGCACGGCAGGCAGTGAGGCGACGGTATGGCGCAGCAGGCATACATGACGGAGACGGACAACGGCGGCTCGGGACCCGACCGCCGGGGAAACCGGTTCCGGCGTCTGCTGGGAAGACTGGCGGCCGGCTGGCGCGGTGACCCGCGGATCTGGCGCCGGGGCATCGTCACCGCCGTGATCGCGGTGCTGCTCGCCCTGGTGATGCTGCTGCACGCGCAGATCCCGAACGCCATCGGCAACCTGGGCAGCCTCACCGAGACCTTCCTGCCCTGGATCGGCGTGCTCGTCCCGCTGCTGGTGCTGGTCGCCCTGGTCCGCAAGTCCGCGACCGCGCTGATCGCGGTGGTACTGCCCGCGGTGGTGTGGCTGAACCTCTTCGGCGGGCTCCTCAGCGACAAGACCTCCCCCGGCGGCGACCTCACGATCGCCACGCACAACGTCAACGCCGACAACACCGACCCGTCGGGCACCGCCCGCGACGTGGCCGCCTCCGGCGCGGACGTGGTGGCGCTGGAGGAGCTGACCGCGAGCGCGGTGCCGGTGTACGAGAAGGCGCTGAGGTCGACGTACAAATACCACTCGGTGCAGGGCACGGTCGGGCTGTGGAGCAAGTACCCGCTGACCGGGGTGAAGGCCGTCGACATCAAGCTGGGCTGGACCCGGGCCATGCGCGCGGCCGTGAGCACGCCGTCCGGCGAGATCGCGGTGTACGTCGCCCACCTGCCGTCGGTGCGGGTGAAGCTGGAGGCCGGGTTCACCGCCCGCCAGCGCGACAAGAGCGCGGACGCGCTGGGCGAGGCCATCGCCGACGAGAAGCTGCCCCGCAGTGTGCTGCTCGGGGACCTCAACGGCACCATGAACGACCGCGCGCTGAACGCCGTCACCTCCCAGATGCGCTCCACGCAGGGCGCCGCGGGGACCGGGTTCGGGTTCAGCTGGCCGGCGTCGTTCCCGATGGCGCGCATCGACCAGATCCTGGTGAAGGGCATCGAGCCGGTCACCTCGTGGACGCTGCCGGAGACCGGGAGCGATCACCTTCCGGTGGCCGCGCGTGTGAAGGTCGACACAACCGCCTCGTAAAAGCCCCTGGTCACCTGGGCTTAACCTCCAGGAATACTGGGCCTGGGAGAGTTTGTTCCGTACTTGAACATATGCTGTACGGAACCCCGCTCCCGAAAGGCACAGGCCCTCCATGCCCTTGGCTCTGCTCGCTCTCGCCGTCGGCGCCTTCGGCATAGGCACCACCGAGTTCGTCATGATGGGCCTGCTGCCCGACGTCGCGGCCGACCTCGGCATCTCCCTCCCGGCGGCCGGCCACCTCGTCTCGGCGTACGCCCTCGGCGTCGTCGTCGGCGCCCCGCTCCTCGCGGCCGGCACCGCGCGGATGTCCCGCCGCACGGTCCTGATCGGCCTGATGCTCCTCTTCGTGGTGGGCAACGTCCTGTCGGCCCTCGCGCCCGGCAACGGCTCGCTGCTCGCCGCGCGCTTCCTGAGCGGTCTTCCGCACGGCGCCTTCTTCGGCGTGGGCGCGGTCGTCGCCACGACGCTGGTCGCCCCGGAGCGCAAGGCCCGCTCGGTGTCCCTGATGTTCCTGGGCCTGACGGTCGCCAACATCGCGGGCGTGCCCGTCGCCACGCTCCTGGGCCAGCACCTGGGCTGGCGGGCGACGTTCCTGGGCGTGAGCGCGATCGGCGTGGCCGCGATCGTGTCGCTCGCGCTGCTGATCCCCCGCACGGACGCGCCGGGTGCCGCCTCCTCCGGCCTGCGCGGCGAAGTCGCCGCCCTGCGCTCGCTTCCCGTCTGGCTGGCCCTCGGCACGACGGTGGCCGGCTTCGGGGCGCTCTTCGCCGCCTACAGCTACATCACGCCGATGCTGACGGATGCCGCCGGGTACGCCGACGCCAGCGTGACGGTGCTGCTCGCGCTGTTCGGCGTGGGCGCGACGGCCGGGAACCTGCTCGGCGGGCGGCTGGCGGACCACGCGATGCGCGCGACGCTCTTCGGCGGGCTGGTGTCCCTGGCGCTGGTCCTGGCCCTGTTCCCGCTGCTGATGTCCTCGGCGTGGAGCGCGGCGCTGGCGGTGGTGCTGCTCGGCACGGCGGCGTTCGTGACGGGCTCCCCGCTGCAGCTCATGGTCATGGAGAAGGCGTCGGCGGCCCCGTCCCTGGCCTCCTCCGCCAACCAGGCCGCCTTCAACCTCGCCAACGCCGGCGGCGCCTGGATCGGCGGTCTGGCGCTGGCCGCGGGCTTCGGCGTCACCTCCCCCGCACTCGCGGGCGCCGCGCTGGCCGTACTGGGCCTCGGCGTGGCGGGAACGGCGTACGCGGTGGACCGCCGCCGGGTCGCCCGGCCCGCCCGCGAGCGCCTGATCGCCGGCCACCTGCCCCAGGAGACGGCGCGGGCCGTGCGGTCCTGACGGCCGGTGTCGGCGGTCTGCAGGCAGCCGTCGGCCTCCTGTCGGTGGTTTGTCGGTGCGGGTCGGCAGCGTGGGGGGCATGACGCGAATCGATGTGAAGGGCGGCGGCGCGGGGAGTGCCGTCACTGTGCGCGGGCTGGTCAAGCACTACGGCGAGACCAAGGCGCTGGACGGTGTGGACCTGGATGTCCGGGAGGGCACCGTGATGGGGGTGCTCGGCCCGAACGGGGCCGGGAAGACCACCCTCGTGCGGATCCTGTCCACCCTGCTCGCCCCCGACTCCGGGCAGGCCACCGTCGCCGGGTACGACGTCGTGCGGCAGCCCCGGCAGCTGCGCCGGGTGATCGGCCTGACCGGGCAGTACGCCTCCGTCGACGAGAAGCTGCCGGGCTGGGAGAACCTGTACCTCATCGGGCGGCTCCTCGACCTGTCCCGGCGGGACGCCCGCGCGCGGGCCGACGAGCTGCTGGAGCGGTTCTCGCTGACCGACGCCGGCAAGCGGCCCGCCGCCACCTACTCCGGCGGCATGCGCCGGCGGCTCGACCTCGCCGCGTCGATGATCGGGCACCCGGCGGTGCTGTATCTGGACGAGCCGACCACCGGGCTCGATCCCCGCACCCGCAACGAGGTCTGGGACGAGGTCAAGGCCATGGTCGGCGACGGTGTCACCGTGCTGCTGACCACCCAGTACATGGAGGAGGCCGAGCAGCTCGCCGACGAGCTGACGGTCGTCGACCGGGGCAAGGTCATCGCCAAGGGCGGCATCGAGGAGCTGAAGGCGAAGGTCGGCGGGCGCACCCTGCGTGTGCGGCCGGCCGATCCGCTGCAGCTGCGGCCGCTCGCCTCCCACCTCGACACTCTCGGGATCACCGGGCTCGCCACCACCACCGTCGACGCCGACCGGGGCGCCCTGCTGGTGCCGATCCTCAGCGACGAGCAGCTCACCGCCGTCGTCGGCGCGGTGACCGCCCAGGGCGTCACGCTCTCCTCGGTCTCCACCGAACTGCCCAGCCTGGACGAGGTGTTCCTGTCCCTCACCGGCCACCGCGCCAGTGCTCCGCAGGACGCCGTACCCACCGACGAGCGCGAGGAGGTCGCCGTATGAGCGCCACCACCGTCACCACCGCCGACGCCCGCATCCCGGTGCGCGGCCACCTCCGGCACACCGGCGCCCTCGTCCGGCGCAATCTGCTGTGGATCCGGCAGGACCCGGAGTCGATGGCCGACGCCGTCCTCTTCCCGATCGTCTTCACCCTGCTGTTCGTGTACGTCTTCGGCGGCTCCATCGGGCAGTCCCTGGGCGGCGGGCAGGACGCGTACGTGCAGTACGTCGTGCCGGGCATGCTCGCCATGATGGGCATGACCATGGCCCAGGGCGTGGGCACCGGCTTCAACCAGGACTTCAACACCGGTGTCATGGACCGCTTCCGGTCGCTGCCGATCGGCCGCGGCTCGGTGCTGTTCGCGAAGATCGCCGTCGAGCTGCTGCGGATGCTGTTCGCCACCGCCGTGCTGATGATCGTGGCCCTGCTCGTGGGCTTCGACATCACCAGCTGGACCGGACTGCTCGCCTCCGTGGCCCTGTCGGTGGCGTTCGGCTCGGCGCTGATGTGGGTGTTCCTCACCCTCGGCGTGGTGATGAAGAACGCCCAGTCCGTGCAGGCGATGGGCTTCCTGGTGCTGATGCCGCTGCAGTTCGGGTCGTCGATCTTCGCGCCGACCGAGTCGATGCCGGGCTGGCTGCAGAACTTCACCGACTACAACCCGCTGTCCGCCCTCGCGGACGCGGCCCGCGGGCTGATGAACGGCGGGCCGGTCGCCCACGACCTGTGGCTGACGCTCGGCTGGTCGGTGCTGCTCACCGCGGTCATGGCGCCGATCGCCATCCACAAGTTCCGCACCAAGACCTGACGGAACAAGAAGTGACCCGGGCCCGGGTCACACCAGGGCGGCGGCCTCCTTAGCGGTGAGGTCGCCGCCCTCGGCGAACCCGGCCTCGTACGCCTCGTCGTCGAGGACCGCGCGCACCGCGGCGACCGCCCGGTCCCGGCACTCGCGCTCCAGCGTGGAGTTGCGGTGCCCGGGCGGCCACAGCGCCTCGGCGGCCCCCAGGCAGCGGGCGGCGTCGAGGGGCGCGGTCGGGGCCAGCGCCACGGCGGCGATGACCAGGCACCCCGAGACCAGTTGCGGGGCCATCGCCTGCGACAGCGGGTCGTCCGCCTGCTCCAGAGCGCGCCGCAGCTTCTCCCGCGCCTGTTCGTGCAGCCCGTCGGAGGCGTCCAGCCAGGCCTCCCCGCTGAGGATGAAGGCGTCGAAGACGTGGAACTGGGCGAGGCCGAAGTCCTCGCGCAGCAGCCGCATCTGCTCGCGCGCCTCGACGGTACGGCCGGTGATGCTGAGCCAGCCGGCGAGGATGATCCGGCTGAACGGCATCGCCTCGCTGTGCCCGCCGTCCAGTCCGTCGATGACCTCCCGCAGCAGGCGTTCGCCCTCCTCGGCCCGCCCGCCCTCCAGCAGCGCGCCGGCCAGCCGGGCGCTGAGGACGGCCTCCTGGGCGTGCGCGCCGAGGCGGCGGGCGTGTTCGACGGCGGCCTCGTAGTCGGCGGCGGCCTCCAGGAAGGCGCCCTTGCGCTCGCGGGCCTCGCCGCGTGCCGCCAGCGCCTCGGCGCTGCCCCAGGCGTCGCCGAGCCGCCGGTAGATGGTCAGGGACTCGTCGGCGTCCTGGGCGGCGGCCGCGGCGCGGCCGGGGCGGTGGGCGAGGAGGTTGGCCCGCATCTGGAGGGTGGCGGCCAGTTCCCAGTCGTAGTCGGGGGTGCGGCGGCAGGTCTCCACGGCGGCGTCGAGGATCGTGCCGACCCGGCCGATGTCGCCGGTGAGCATCACGGCGAAGATCGCAAGCAGGCCGGGGCTGCGGCAGGTCTGCGGCAGCCCCGGCTCGTAGACCCCGGCGATGGTGCGCAGCTTCTGCTGGGCGGCCGGGTTCTGCCAGGCGGCGATCTCGGTGTCCATGCAGGCGAGGTGGCACAGATGGACTCCGCGCCGCGCCTCCGCCAGGACCTCGCCGGTGTACGGGGGCGGGTCCGCGGTGACGCGCCGCCAGACCGGCTCCGCCCGGCGCATGGGCTCGGCGAAGGGGTCGGGGCCGAGCGTCATGACCTCCGCGCACCAGCCGCGGGCCTCGATCCGCAGGTCGCGCATCTGCCAGTACCAGGCCAGCGACAGTACGAGGGTCACCGCTTCCTGCTCGTCGCGTTCGGCGACGGCGTGGCGCAGGGCGGTGCGCAGGTTCTCGTACTCCCGCTGGAGCCGTTCCACGGCCTCCAGTTGGCGGGGGCCGCGCAGCAACGGGTCGGTGGTGCGGGCGAGTTCGCGGTAGTACGTCAGATGCGCGCGCTCGGCGCGGGGGCGCTGCCCGGCCTCGTCCAGGCGCTCGCCCGCGTACTCGGCGACGGTCTCCAGGAGCCGGTAGCGCATGGCGCCGTCGCCCGAAGGGGCGGCCACCACCAGGGACTTGTCGACCAGGGAGCCGAGCGCGTCGAGGGCGGCCGGTCCGCACACGGCCTCGGCGGCGGGCAGGTCGCAGCCGCCGGCGAAGACCGACAGCCGGCTCAGCACCGCGCGTTCGTCCTTATCGAGCAGGTCCCAGGACCAGTCGACGACGGCCCTGAGGGTCTGCTGGCGGGGCAGGACGGTCCGGCTGCCGGAGGTGAGCAGCCGGAAGCGGTCGTCGAGCCGGTCGGCGATCTGGCGGGGGGTGAGCATTCGCAGCCGGGCGGCGGCGAGTTCGATGGCGAGGGGGAGTCCGTCGAGGCGGCGGCAGATCTCGGCGCACGCCTCGGGGTCGTCGTCGACGCTGAACCCGGGCCGGGCGGCGGCCCCGCGGTCGGCGAACAGCCGCAGCGCGTACGGCTGCGGCAGCGGCTCCACCGGCCGCAGCACCTCGCCCGGTACGCCGAGGGGTTCGCGGCTGGTGGCCAGGACGGTCAGGCCGGGGCAGCGGGCCAGCAGGTGCTCCGCGAGCCGGGCGGCGGCGTCGACGACGTGCTCGCAGTTGTCGAGGACGATCAGCATGCGGCGCCGGGCGCAGTGCTCCACCAGCCGGTCGAGCGGGTCGTCGTGCCGGTCGGCGACGGCGCTGCGGAACTCCTCGGCACCGGCGCCGTACAGCACGGTCTCGCGGGCGCCCACGGCGGTGAGCACGGCCTCCGGTACGGCGGCCGGGTCGTCGACGGGGGCCAGCTCGGCGAGCCAGATCCCGTCCCGGGCGGCGTCCCGGAGCGTCTCGGCGGCCTCCTGCGACAGCCGGGTCTTGCCGGCGCCGCCGGGGCCGAGCAGCGTGACCAGGCGGGCGCTGCCGAGGTCCCCGCGGATGGCCTCGATGTCGGCTTCCCGGCCGACGAAGGAGGTGAGCCGGGCGCGCAGGTTGCCGGGCGTGGCCGGCGCCGCCGGTTTCAGCAACTCGGCGTGCAGTGATCGTAGTTCGGGGCCGGGGTCGGATCCCAGCTGCTCGGCGAGGAGCTGTCGTACGTCGTCGTAGGCGGCCAGCGCCTCGGCGGCGCGGCCGGTGTCGCGCAGCGCGCGCAGGCGCAGCGCCTGCAACGGCTCGTCGAGCGGATGGCTGTCGCACAGGGCGGTCAGTTCCGGCAGCGCGGTTCCGGCCTGGCCCAGGGCGAGGGCGGCGGTGTGCCGGGCGCGCAGGGCGTCCAGGCGCCGGGCCTCGCAGCGGGCGGCCTCGGCGGTGCGGTCGGGGAGGTCGGCGAGGGCGGGGCCGCGCCACAGGGCGAGGGCGTCGTCGAGGACGCCGGCGGCCTTGGCGGGGTCGCCGTCGGCGAGGGCGCGAAGTCCGTCGGCGGTGAGCCGTTCGAAACGGTGCAGGTCGATGTCGTCGGGGCCGGCGGCCAGCCGGTACCCGCCGTCGACGGACGCGACGGCCTCGGCGCCGAGCACCCGGCGCAGCCGTCCGACGAGCGCCTGCAGCGCCCCGGCGGCGTCGGCGGGCGGGTCCGCGCCCCACACCTCGTCCACGAGGAACTGCACGGGTACGGTCCGGCCGCCCCGCAGCGCCAGCACGCTGAGCAGCGCACGCAGCCGCGCCCCGCCGACCGGGAGCGGGGTGCCGTCGGAACGGAGGGCCTGAGTGGTGCCGAGGATGCGATAGCGCACGGGGTCCATTGTCTCTGGTGGGTGGGGGGTGGGCGCGGGGGCGGGCTCAGGGGGCCGGGATCTCCAGGGTCACCAGCGCTCCCGTCTCCCTCCGGCCGCGGCCCGGTGTGGGTGGGGCGGGGTCGGTGAACCACTTGGGGCAGGTGTCGACCGGGCGCAGGGAGCGGGTGCCGGGCACCGGGTGCCAGGTGCGGGAGCCGGGGTCGGTCTCGGCGTACTCCTGGCTCACTACCCGGAGGGCCCGCACCCGCCCCCGGGCCTCGGGCCACTCGCCGCCGTGCCGTTCCACCGTGAGCAGTCCGGCCAGGCGGATCCGGTCGCCGGGCCGCTCCTCGCCGAGGGCCTCCGGAGCCATGACGTCGACGGGGTCCTCGTGCAGGGCCACGGTCAGTCCCGACTCCTCCTGAAGGACCCGGACACCTCCCACCTCCGCCACCTCCCCGACGACCGTCGCGAGCTCGTCGTCCCAGTCGCCGCCCAGGACGTCGCCGGAGTCGTCGAGCAGCAGCGGCCAGCTCACCTCGTCGCCGAGGGAGAACGGTGTGCCGCAGCACTCCATCTGCCAGTCCGCGTAGAACACGTGCCAGATCCCCATCCCCCCACCTTCTCCGGAACCAAGGCCGGCCCGCGAGACGTTTTCCCGGTGCGCCCGGTACCGTCGGGCGGCAGCACACCGCGTGCCGATCAGTTCAGGGAGCCGCATGACCGCCATCACCACCCGCCACAGCGACCGGCGGATGAGCCCCGTCTTCGTGGGGATCCTGGCTGTCACGGCGGTGACCGGCTGGGCCACCTGGACCGGGTTCGCCGAGCAGCCGGGGCTCGCCGTGTTCCTGTTCGTGACGGCGGCCTGGATCGTCTCCCTGTGCCTGCACGAGTACGCGCACGCCCGCACGGCCCTGCACAGCGGCGACATCACGGTCGGCGCGAAGGGCTACCTCACGCTGAACCCGCTGAAGTACACCCATGCCCTGCTGAGCATCGTGCTCCCGGTGCTCTTCGTGATCATGGGCGGGATCGGGCTGCCCGGCGGCGCGGTCTTCATCGAGCGCGGCCGGATCCAGGGGCGGTGGCGGCACAGCCTGATCTCGGCGGCGGGCCCGCTCACGAACCTGCTGTTCGCCGCGGTGTGCACGGCACCGTTCTGGCTCGGCGCCCTGGACGGCGTCCCCGACGACTTCCGGTTCGCGCTCGCCTTCCTCGCCCTGCTGCAGGTCACGGCGGCGATCCTGAACTTCCTGCCCGTTCCGGGCCTGGACGGCTACGGCGTCATCGAGCCCTGGCTGCCCTACAGCGTCCGGCGCCAGGTGGAGCCGTTCGCGCAGTTCGGGCTGCTGTTCGTGTTCGCGCTGCTGTGGCTGCCGGCGGTGAACGGCGCGTTCTTCGACCTGGTCGACTCGATCCTGCGCGGCCTCGGGGTGAGCGAGCTGGAGACGGCGCTCGGCTGGGACCTCTACCGCTTCTGGTAGGCGGCGGCCTTCTGGCGCTTCAGGTAGTACCAGCACATGTTGGACGACAGCCCCGCCAGCAGCACCCAGATGATCCCCAGGAAGCTGCCCTGCACGAAGGAGACGACGGCGGCGGCCACCGCGAGGACGCAGACGGTCAGGGCGTAGAGGGCGAGGCGGGGCATGCGGGGGGCTCCTGTCGGGGGGACACTGCGGTACGACGACGTCCAGTGTCCCCCATCCCCTCATTCGTCCGTGATGCGGTGTCCCGTCATCCGTCCGTGACGCCGAGTGCGGTCACACGTCCGTGACGCGGAGTCCCGCGTGCGCCTTGTAGCGCCGGTTGACGGAGATCAGGTTGGCGACCAGGGACTCGACCTGGTGGGCGTTGCGCAGGCGCCCGGCGAAGATGCCGCGCATGCCGGGGATGCGGCCGGCCAGCGCCTGGACGGTCTCCACGTCCGCGCGCGCCTCGCCGAGGACCATCACATCGGTGTCGATCTCGTCGATCGCGGGGTCCTGCAGCAGCACCGCCGACAGGTGGTGGAAGGCGGCCGTGACCCGGGAGTCCGGCAGCAGGGCGGCCGCCTGCTCGGCGGCGCTGCCCTCCTCCGGCTTCAGGGCGTAGGCGCCCTGCTTGTCGAAGCCGAGCGGGTTGACGCAGTCGACGACCAGCTTCCCGGCGAGTTCCTCGCGCAGCGACTCCAGGGTCTTGCCGTGGCCCTCCCACGGCACGGCGACGATCACGATGTCGCTGCGGCGGGCGCACTCGGCGTTGTCGGCGCCCTCGACTCCGTGCCCGAGTTCCTCGGCGGCGGTCTGCGCGCGGTCCGCCGCACGGGAACCGATGATCACCTTCTGGCCGGCCTTGGCGAGCCGGTAGGCCAGGCCCTTGCCCTGCGGCCCGGTCCCGCCGAGCACGCCGACGACGAGCCCGGAGACATCGGGAAGGTCCCAGGGGTCCTTGGCGGGGGCCTTCTGTGCAGCACTGTCGGTAGAGGTCATGGCCCGACTGTACGTCCGCGTCGGCGGCCCCTCGGCTCCGGACCGGATCGCCGGATGCCGGCGGGGCGTACCCCGTGACCGGGTTGGGGGAATTCGGGGCGAACTGCCCCTGCCGGGCGGCCCGGTGCGGCAGGATGCGGGGCCATGGACGCCGTACGGGTCGCGCTGTTGCGTGAAGTGCTCGCCGGGACCGAGTGGTTGGGGGCCACCCGGAGGTTCGCGGGTGTGCTGCGGGGCTCGGTGGTCTCGCACGGCGGGGGGCTGCTGCTCGTCGGCACCGAGGAGTACGAGCCGTGGCATCTGGCGGCCCATCTGGTGGACGAGGCCGCGTGGTCGGGCACGCCCGAGCTGACGCCGACGCTGGTACGGCATGACGCGAGCGCGGCGGATCCGGCGCATCTGGCGGTCGGGCTCGGGCGGCTCGCGGCGGCGCGGCGCGGTGAGACGCTGCTGGTGGTGTCGCCGCAGGTGCCGGGGGCGGGCCTGCTGGAGCGGGTGCACGACGCGCGGCGGGCGGGGGCGACGGTGCTGGCGCTGGGCGCCGGTGCCGGGGAGGGCGACGACCTGGCGACGATGGCCCACGAGTCGCTTTCGGTGCCGGAGGCCACGGATCTGGACCTGGACACGGTGCAGCATCTGGTGAGCGCGGCGGCCGGGGAGAATTCCGTTCCCTCCCCCCGGGCCCGCCGGCGCTTCCGCGACCGCCTGTCAGCTCTTGCGGACCAGTTGACGGCACCGCCACCGGCGCGCTGGTGACCTCTGTCGGCGGTGAGATCACGGCGAAAAGAAGTTGCCCCGCCGACCCGTCCCTGCCGACCATGACCTCTCGTGAGTTCTTTCCTCCCCGATCTGTCCCCCTGGCGGGCCTCCGCCGACTTCCGGCGGCTGTGGCTGGCGGGGCTCGTCTCCGGATTCGGCAGCTTCCTGACGTTCGTGGCGCTGCCGGTGCAGGTCAAGGAGCTGACCGGCTCCGCGGCGGCCGTCGGCGCGATCGGCGCGGTGGAACTGGTCCCGCTGATCGTCTTCGGCCTGTACGGCGGGGCCCTGGCCGACTCGCTCGACAAGCGCGGCCTGATCATCTGGACCGAGGTGGGCCAGGGAGTCCTGAGCGCGGCGCTGCTGGTGAACTCCCTGCTGCCGGAGCCCGTCGTATGGCCGCTGTATGTCGTGGCGGCCCTCTCCTCGGCGC
The DNA here is from genome assembly GCF_023544665.1 of Streptomyces sp. YS415. GTDB lineage: Bacteria > Actinomycetota > Actinomycetes > Streptomycetales > Streptomycetaceae > Streptomyces. The sequence goes on along the minus strand of NZ_JAMJFL010000001.1, from coordinate 72,466 downwards.
TGGTGTCCGTGCAGCGCCCGGCGCTGGACTCGCTGTGGCCGCGGATCGTGGCCCACGACCACCTCCCGGCCGCCGCCTCCCTGAACGCGCTGCGCTGGACGGTCGGCGGCGTCGCGGGCCCGGCGGTGGCGGGTGTGGTCGTGGCGTACGCCGGTCTGGGCTGGGCCTACGCCGCCGACCTGCTGACCTTCGTCGTCTCGGTGGTCCTGATCATCCCGCTCGCCTCCTCCCCGGCCGCGCACGAGGCCGCGAAGCCGTCGCTGAAGGCGATCGCGGAGGGCGCCCGGTACGCGTGGAGCCGCAAGGAACTCCTCGGCACCTACGCGATCGACCTGGCCGCGATGTTCCTGGCGATGCCGCTGGCGCTGCTGCCGTTCCTCGCGGACGAGCTGCACGCGGAGTGGTCGCTGGGACTGATGTACGCGGCGGTGCCGCTCGGGTCGCTGCTGGTGAGCGTGACGAGCGGCTGGACCGGCCGGATCCACCGGCACGGGCGGATGGTGGTGCTGGCGGCCGCGCTGTGGGGCGTGGCGATCGCGGCCGCCGGGGCGGTGGGCAACGTCTGGCTGGTGCTGCTGTTCCTGACCGTGGCGGGCGGCTGCGACATGGTCAGCGGGATCTTCCGCGGGGTGATGTGGAACCAGACGATCCCGGACGAGCTGCGGGGGCGGCTCGCCGGGATCGAACTGCTGTCGTACTCGGTCGGGCCGACCCTCGGCCAGGTCAGGTCGGGCGGTTTCGCCGCGTGGTGGGGCGTGCGGGCGTCGGTGTGGTCCGGTGGCCTGCTGTGCGCCGGCGCGGTGGGGCTGCTGGCGCTGTGCCTGCCGAAGCTGATGACGTACGACGCCCGGACGAGCGAGCACGCGAAGAGTGTGCGCGAACAGCGCACGGCGGCCCGGGCGTCGGCTCCCGCCGAGTCCTGATCAGGTGTCGTCGGCGCCCTTGGGGGCGTCGTGCCAGTTGGGGTCGTTCTCCCACTGGAGGTTGCGCTCGCGGGCGGTCTCCATCGCGTGCTCGGCCTCCCTGCGGGAGGTGTAGGGACCGAAGCGGTCCTTGCCGGGGCAGTCCGGACCCTCCTCGACCTTCTTGTGCTCCAGGCAGTAGTACCACTCGCCCGGCTTCCCGACGGTGCGCTTCTTGAACAAGGCCATGACCAGCTCCTCTCGCCACGGACATGTTCCCCCACGGCGGCTCGTTAGACTCGCTGGCATGTCTGGCCAGTCGCTGCTCGTACCAGGGGAGCTGTCTCCCACCCGTTCCGTACCCGGAAACATCCGCCGTCCCGAGTACGTCGGCAAGCCCGCGCCGACGCCGTACTCGGGCCCGGAGGTGCAGACTCCGGAGACCATCGAGGCGATGCGTGTCGCCGGCCGGATCGCCGCGCGGGCGATGGCCGAGGCGGCGAAGCTGATCGCGCCCGGGGTCACCACCGACGAACTGGACAAGGTGGCGCACGAGTACATGTGCGACCACGGCGCCTACCCGTCGACGCTCGGCTACCGGGGCTTCCCGAAGTCGCTGTGCACCAGCCTCAACGAGGTGATCTGCCACGGCATCCCGGACTCCACGGTGCTGCGCGACGGCGACATCATCAACCTCGACGTGACGGCGTACATCGGCGGCGTGCACGGCGACAACAACGCGACGTACCTGGTCGGGGAGGTGGACGAGGAGAGCCGCCTGCTGGTGGAGCGCACCCGTGAGTCCCTGAACCGTGCCATCAAGGCGGTCAGGCCGGGCCGCCAGATCAATGTCATCGGCCGGGTCATCGAGTCGTACGCCAAGCGCTTCGGCTACGGCGTGGTCCGCGACTTCACCGGCCACGGCATCAACTCGTCGTTCCACTCCGGCCTGATCATCCCGCACTACGACAGTCCGCACGCGACGACGGTCATCCAGCCCGGGATGACCTTCACGATCGAGCCGATGCTGACGCTGGGCACCCACGAGTACGACATGTGGGACGACGGCTGGACGGTCGTGACGAAGGACCGCAGGCGGACGGCCCAGTTCGAGCACACGCTGGTGGTGACGGAGACCGGCGCGGAGATCCTCACGCTGCCGTAGCGCCCCTGGAACCCGCCCCTGCTGGGGGCGGGTTTTTTCTTGTACGCTTTTACCGACAGCACGTCGGCAACCCTATTGACTTAGGTTAGCCTTACCTTAGAGGATGTGCGGTATGGACTCCTTCTCGACAGTCATCCGCACCGCTTCCCACGAGCAGCACGTGGAGGCGGAGACCTCGACGTTCATGAGCGACCTGCTCGGCGGGCGCCTCGGCGTCGACGCGTACGCGCGCTACACCGAGCAGCTGTGGTTCGTCTACGACGCACTCGAGAGCGAGGCCGGACAGCTGGCGTCGGATCCGGTGGCGGGGCCGTTCATCCAGCCGGAGCTGTTCCGGCTGCGCGCGCTGGAGAAGGACCTGGCGCATCTGCGGGGGCCCGAGTGGCGGGCGGGCGCCTCGGCATTGCCGGCGACGCAGGCGTACGCGGACCGGGTCCGCACCTGCGCCCAGGAATGGCCGGCGGGCTACATCGCCCACCACTACACCCGCTACCTCGGCGACCTCTCCGGCGGCCAGATCATCCGCGACAAGGCGGAGAAGACCTGGGGCTTCGAGAGGAAGGGCGACGGCGTCCGCTTCTACGTGTTCGAGGAGATCACCAACCCGGCCGCCTTCAAGCGGGGTTACCGGGAACTGCTGGACGCGGTGCGGGCGGACGACCTGGAGAAGCAGCGCGTGGTGGCCGAGTGCAAGCGCGCGTTCGCCCTGAACACGGCGGTCTTCCGGGCACTGGGCGAGGAGTTCCCGCTGTCGGCGTGAGGGCCCGGTCAGCGTTCCAGGACGACCCGGCCGCCCAGTTCCACCCAGCCTCCCGGCTGCGGGGCCGTCAGCAGCTGGGAGCCCGCCCCCTGGGTGATGTTCAGGGCGCGCCCCAGGCGTTCCGTCAGCAGCAGCGCCGCCGCACCCGTGGCCTCGTCCTCCTCGATCCCGTCGCCCCGGCCGGGAAAGCCCCGCGCCCGGACCCGGCCCGCCGCCTCGTCCTCCCACGCCCAGGCATAGAGCCACTCCCCGGGCGCGGGCACCGAAAGCGCGTCGACCTCCGCGGCGGACCCGTACTGACGCAGCGTGCGCGGCGGCGCCCACTCCGGCCGGGCCTCGATCCAGCAGAACTCCCCGTCCTGCCGGGCACCGACGACCCCCGCCGGCGTCACCAGTTCCGGGACGTCCAGGAGCCAGGCCGCGCCCACGCAGGGGTAACCCGCGAACGGCAAACGGACGCCGGGCGTGTAGATGTCGATCACCCCACGCTCGGGATCGTCGACGAACACCGTCTCGCTGAACCCGAGTTTCGCGGCGAACGCCTGCCGCTCCTCCGGCTCCGGCAGCGCCGAGCCCTCCCGGACCACGCCCAGCTCGTTGCCGTAGCCGCCGCGTGGCCCGCAGAAGACCCGGAGCACGTCATAGTCAGTCACGGGGGAATTGAAACATCACCCGAGCTGCGAAGTCGTCCCAGGCAGCGGCGCCACCGGGCAGGTCCCGGAACCGGCTGGGCGGCACCCCGTAGGGCAGGTCGGCGAGCGTATCGGCGTACGCCTCCTCCGCGGCGGCCCGCCGGCGTTCGGTGCCGGGGTGTGCGGTGAGCCCTTGCATGCGGCGCTCGTGCGCTTCGGTGAACTCCTCGGCCGCCCGCCGCCACTCGGCCTCGTCGGGCACCTGGGTCAGCTCGACACACTGCGGCACCCGGCCCTCGGCGAGCGCGGCCACGGCCCTGTCGTGTCCGTCGAGGAGCACCCAGCCGTCGAGGAAGGCCACCCACCACAGCAGAACGGGCGCGAGGGTGCCGTCCCGGGCATGCTTGCGGTACGCCTTCACCCGCGCGGCGTCCGGCGCCGAGAGCCTGCGCAGGGGGAGCACGCCGTGCCAGCCGCCCCCGCAGGACAGTTCCAGCCGGCCGGCCGGCCACTCGGACACGAAGTCCTCGGTCCAGACGCCCGGTTCGAAGCAGCCCCGGCGGGCCAGCTCCCAGCGCCCCTCCAGCAGCGGCGTTCCGTCCGCCTCCTCCAGCCACCGGGCGTACCGGTGCGGCCAGTTGACCTGCGACCGCATCTCCGCCGAGCGCACCGGCGGCAGGGGCGAGCGGTAACCGTCCAGGCGGTGCAGATACAGCTCCGGGCAGCAGCCCTCGCCCACCGACCGGCCCAGCAGCACCGGCCGGTCCCCCTGCCTGAGCACGAGCCGGCCACCGCTCGCCGTCTCGAAGCCCAGCGCGGGCGGGCCGGGACGGCCCCGTACGTGCAGTACCAGCCGCCCCGGCCCGAGCAGTTCCCTGTGCCCTCGCTTCATGGGCACCAGTCTTACGCCTCCGTACGCCGCCTGCGCAGCGCGAACACCACGCCCGCGCCCGCCGCCACGGTCACCGCGGCGGCCGTACCGAGGGCCGCGACGGGGACGTCGGATCCGGTGGAGGCGAGCCCGCCCGATATCCCGCCGGTCGTCGAGCCGGTGCCGCCGGTGGTGGAACCGGTCGTGCCCGAGCCGCCGCCGGTGGAACCGGAACCACCCGTGGAACCGGAGCCGGCACCCGGCAGTTCGGCGTCGTCCGTCAGTGCCACCGAGACGTCGATCGGGTCGAGTTCGGCGCCCGCGGGGTAGAAGCCGCCGAAGGCCTCCGCGCCCGCGGCGGTCAGGGTGGCGGTGACGTCGGTCAGGGTTATGACGTCGCTTTTGGCGGTGAGGTCGGCGGTGTCCGCCTCAAGGTCGGCCAGTTGCACGTCCTTGGACGTCTTGCCGAGGCTCGTCACGTCGGCGGTCAGGGCGCCGGAGCCGCCGTCGAGGGACACTTCGAGGCCGGTCAGGGTGAGGCCGAGACCGTACTCGCCGTTCTCCTCGTGGCCCTTGAAGTTCACCGCACCCGCGAAGGAAGCCGACAGGGAGTCCGCGTCGGTGTCGTACTCCCCCGTCGCCTCGACGAACGTGAACGCGCCGTTGTCCGCGGCCTGGCTCGCCCCGCCCGACACCGTGATCTTCCCCTTCGCCACGCCGTCCACGACGTACGAACGGAAGGACTGCTTCACGCCCCAGCCGAGGGTGCCGTCGACGATGTCCCCGCCAGCGAGTGCTTCGGTGGCTGTGGCGGAGGGCGAGGCGCTCTCGGAGGCAGAGGCGGAAGCGGAAGCGGAGGCCGACGGGGTCGCGCTCGCCGAAGCCGAGGTGGACGGGGATGGGGACGCGGATGTCGTCGGGGTCGCGCTCGGGGAGCCGCTCGGGGTGGCCGTCGGGCTCGGTGACTGCGACACCGTCTTCTGGACCACCGTCAGCGGGTCTCCCGCCGCCCCCGCGTAGCTCGCGCTGCCGAAGACGTCCGCGGCCTGCTTGGTCAGGGTCGTCGCCATGTCCGTCATCGCCCGCGTGACGGTCACGTCCGCGAGCGGAACGTCGTCCGTCGTCGTACCGCCCTTGGTCACATCGGCGGTGATCTCGGCGGCCGTGGTGTCGAACCGCACGTCGGTCAGGGCGATGGCGAACCCGTGCAGCTGGGACTCGATCTTCAGGCTGCCCTTGAAGCCGAGGTCCACGGTATGCGCGGTGGAGTCGTAGCTGCCCGCGCCCTCGGTGAAGGTGAACGCCCCGTTGCCCGCGGCCTGCGAGGCGCCGTCCGTGGCGGTGAAGGTGCCGGCCGCGAACCCGGTCACGTAGGTGCGGTACGACTGCTTGATGCCCCACGTCAACTCGTAGCCCGTCAGCGGGACTTCGGCCGCCGTGGCGGTGGTGGAGGCGAGCGCGGTGGCGCCGAGGGCGGCGGCCGTGGCGACCGCGGCGGCGAGGGCGAGGGGGCGGCGGTGCGATCTGGCGGGCATGGTCGGGGGTTCTCCTTGCGAGAGGGGGGTGGGTTCAGTTCCTGCGCCTGCGGGCGGTGACGACCGCGAGGGCCGCGGCCACCAGCAGCAGGCACCCGGCCGCGACACCGAGGGACAGGGCAACGGGGACACCGCCGTCGTCGTCCGGGGTGCTCGCCACTGGTTCGGTGGAGGGTTCGGGGGAGGCCGCCTTCGGCGGCTCACTGGCCGTTGGGCTGCTGCCCAGGTCGGGCAGGGCGGGGAGTTCGGCGTCCCGGGTGGTCGCCACGGCCAGGGACACCGGGTCCATGTCCGTGCCCGCCCGGTACATCCCGCCGAAGGCCTTGGCGCCGCGGGCGGTGAGCTTCGCGGGCGCCTCGGTGAGCGTGACCAGACCGTGGGCGGTCTTCAGGTCCTTTGCCGTGAAGGTGATCAGCGGGACCTCGGCGGCGGTGAGGTCGGGGGCCGCCACATCGGCGTAGAGCGTGCCCCTGCCGTCCTCGACGGTGACGCGGACATCGCTGAGTTCGAGATCGAGCCCCTGCTCGCCGGTGAAATGGACGGCACCCCGGAACCGGGCGGTCAACTCCCCCTTCCGGTAAGTCCCTTCGCCCTTGGGGAAGCGGAACAGCGCGCCTCCGTCCTGGGCGCCGGAGGTGAGCGTCCACGCGCCCTGGGCGATGTCGCCGGTGACGTACTCGCGGAAGGTGCGGCGCACACCCCAGTCGACGGCGCCGTCCTCGATGGCGTCGCTCGAAGGCGCCTTCTTGGACGGTGACTTCGAGGCGGTCGGGGTGGGTGACTCGGCGGCGGCGGCCGGCTGTACGTCCGCCGACAGGCTCACCGGGTCGAGCGCGGTCCCGGCCGTGTAGTACCCGGCGAAGGACGTGGCGCCCTGGGCGGTGAGGGTGGCGGGGAGGTTGTTGAGCACGACCGTGTCGCCGCCGCCCCGCATGTCGATGCCGCCCAGGGAGAGGGAGGCGAAGGGCACTTGGCGGGACGTCGTGACCGTCCCCGTGCCCTTCGCCTTGCTGGTGACGTCCACGTAGAGGGTTCCGGCGGAACCGGAGACCCGGACGGTGGGGCGGCTGAGGGTGAGGTCGAGCTGATGGCCTCCGGAGTCCTCCTGGTGGCCGAGGAAGCGGACCCCGCCGGCGAAGGACGCGGTGAAGGCGCCGGTGCCGCCGTCGTAGGTGCCGGTGGCCGAGTGGAACCGGAAGCTGCCGGTGCCCACCGTGGCCGCGCCACCGGTGAGGGAGTAACTGCCCTGCGCGACGGGGCCGGTGACGTAGCTCTGGAAGGAGGACTTCACGCCCCAGTCGAGCCGGCCGCCCTGCACGGTGCGGGTCGCGGCGTGCGCGTCCGGCGCCGGGAGCAGAGCCCCGAGGACGGCCAGGCACAGCACGGCGAGAACGCCGTACAGGCGTCTCGGCAGGGATGGGGACATGGGTGGCCTCCGGGGACAGCGAGGTCCGGCCGGCATCCGGTGACGCTGGCCAGGTAAGGCAAGGCTAACCTAAACTACAACGCGTCCCGATCGACAGACCGGGATCCGAACACAGCCCGGTCACAGGGAAGAAGCGCACGTCAGAGCGGGCGCGGAGAGAAGGTCCGACGGTGCGACGCTTGCCCACACGACTGGCGGGAGCCCTCCTGGCGGTCCTCGCTCTGGCCACGGCGACGGCCTGCGACGGTGCTTCGGCGGCGACCCCCGCGGCCTCCGCGACCGGGCGGAACGCCGACCGGGTCGAGCCCCTCTCCCCCGCTCCCACGCCCGATCTGCCGGTCACCGTCGACTCCGCGGGCGGCGGGAAGGTGACCGTCGGGAAGGCCGACCGGATCGTGCCGCTGTCCGGCAGCCTCAGCGAGATCGTCTTCACGCTGGGGCTCGGGGACCGGGTCGTCGCCCGTGACATCACCGCCACGTTCCAGCAGGCCGCGAAGTTGCCCGTGGTCACCCGGGGCCACGACGTCTCCGCCGAGGGCGTGTTGTCGCTGCGGCCGGATCTGGTGATCGCGGAGACCAGCAGCGGGCCGCGGGAGGCGATGGAGCAGATCCGTGCCGCGGGGGTGCCGGTGCTCGTGGTCGATCCGGCGCGAGGGCTCGACGACGTCGGCACCCGGATCCGGGCGGTCGCGGACGCGCTCGGCGTACCGGCGGCCGGGCAGCGGCTGACCGAGCGGTCGGAACGGCGGATCTCCGCCGTGCGCGAGGAGGTCCCGGGTACGGGCGAGAAGCCGCGGGTCGCCTTCCTCTACCTTCGCGGCTCGGCCTCCGTCTATCTCATCGGCGGCACGGGATCCGGGGCGACCTCGCTGATCGAGGCGGCCGGAGGGATCGACGCGGGCGCCGAGTCGGGGCTGACGAAGGACTTCACCGCCATCACCAGCGAGGCCCTCGTGAAGGCGGCGCCGGACGCGATCCTCGTCATGTCCAAGGGACTTGCGTCGGTCGGCGGGATCGACGGGCTGGTGAAGATCCCGGGGGTCGCGCAGACCCCGGCCGGGATGGACCGCCGGGTCGTGTCCGTCGAGGACGGCGTCCTGCTCAACTACGGGCCGCGCACCGACCAGGTGCTGGAGTCCGTCGTGCGGCAGCTCTACCCGGGCGGTGCCGCATGACGGTCCTGGAGAAGACGGCGCCGGCTGTGGAGGCGACGCCGGTGGTGCGCGGGCCCCGTACCGTCGCGTGGCTGCTGACCGCGGGGCTGGTGCTCGCGCTCGTAGTGCTGGTGCCGGTCGCGGCCGGGACCGGGGCGTATCCGGTGCCGGTCGGGGATGTCCTGGCGTCCGTGCAGCACCGAGTCGGGCTCGGCGGGGCCGAGTTGGACCGGGTGGCGGAGTCCGTGCTGTGGAACGTCCGCTTCCCGCGCATCGTCCTCGCCCTGCTCATCGGCGCCTGCCTGGGCTGCGCGGGCGCGCTGATGCAGGGGGTGTTCGGCAACCCGCTCGCCGAGCCGGGGGTCATCGGGATCTCCTCGGGGGCGGCGGTGGGGGCGGTCGCGTCGATCGCGTTCGGTCTCGACTTCGCCGGGACGTGGACGGTTTCGGTGGCGGCGTTCGTGGCGGGCCTGGCGACGGTGCTGCTGGTGTACGTCATGTCCCGCTCCGGGGGGCGTACGGAGGTCGTGACGCTGATCCTCACCGGGATCGCGGTGAACGCGTTCGCGGGGGCGGTGATCGGGCTGTTCCTGTTCTTCGCGGACGCGGCGGCGATCCAGCAGATCACGTTCTGGCAGCTCGGGTCGTTGTCGCAGGCGACGTGGGCGAAGGTGCTGGCGGTGCTGCCGTGCGCTGCGCTGGGCCTGGTCGTGGCGCCGCTGTACTCGCGCCGGCTGGATCTGCTGGCGCTGGGGGAACGTCCGGCACGGCATCTGGGGGTGGAGGTGGAACGGCTCCGGATCACGCTGGTCTTCGTGATCGCGTTGCTCACGGCGGCGGCGGTGAGCGTGTCGGGGATCATCGGCTTCGTGGGGCTGGTGGTTCCGCATCTGTTGCGGATGGTGGCGGGGGCGGGGCATCGGTTCCTGGTGCCGGGGAGTGCGTTGCTGGGGGCGGTGGTGTTGGTGGCGGCGGATGTGGCTGCGCGGACGGTTGCGGCGCCGGCGGAGTTGCCGCTCGGGGTTCTTACGGCGCTGATCGGGAGCCCGTTCTTCTTCTGGCTGCTGCGGAGGACTCGGCGGCGGCAAGGGGGGTGGGCGTAGGGGGGCGTCGTGTCTTCGTCTGCGGGTGGGTGGGGGCTGGTCGCGCAGTTCCCCGCGCCCCTGGGGGAGTTGGGGGCACCCTCGGTTCCATCGCTCGGCCCGTCGTGTCTTCGTCTGCGGGTCGGTGGGGGCTGGTCGCGCAGTTCCCCGCGCCCCTGAGGGAGTCGCACCCGCCCTTGATTCCATCGCTCGCCCCTCCTAAGGACCCCTCCATGAGACTTCTCCGGCCACGGCCCACTCCCCCGTCCCCCGCCACCCCCGGTGACACCCTCGTCCAAGCCGAAGGGCTGTGCGTTCGGCTCGGTGGGCGGGATGTTCTGCGCGGCGTTGATGTCACCGTGCGGGCCGGGGAAGTGGTCGCTCTCGTGGGGCCGAACGGGGCCGGGAAGTCCACCCTGCTCGGCGCCCTCGCCGCCGACATTCCGGCCGCCGGTGGAGTCGTACGGATTCACGGCCGTCCCGCCACCCAGTGGTCCGCCCCGGAACTCGCCCTGCGCCGGGCCGTGTTGCCGCAGTCCGCGACGCTCACCTTCCCCTTCTCCGTCGAGGACGTCGTCCGGATGGGGCGGGCCCCCTGGGCCGGCCTGGGGACAGAGGACGACGATGCCGTCGTGGCGGAGGCGATGCGGCAGACGGAGGTGACCGAGTTCGCGCCGCGCCCCTTCTCCGCGCTCAGCGGCGGCGAGCGCGCCCGCGTCGCGCTGGCCCGGGTCCTCGCCCAGCGCACCCCGCTGCTCCTCCTCGACGAGCCCACCGCCGCCCTCGACCTCAAGCACCAGGAACTGGTGCTGCGGCTGTGCCGGGAGCGGGCGCGGGCCGGGGACGCCGTCGTCGTCGTCCTGCACGACCTCGGCCTCGCTGCCGCCTACGCCCACCGCGTGGCGGTGCTCCAAGCCGGCCGGGTCGCCGCCGACGGCCCACCGGCCGAGGTCTTCTCCGAGCGGCTGCTGTCGGAGGTCTACGACCAGCCCGTCGAGGTCCTCCCCCACCCCCGCACGGGAGCGATTCTGGTCGGCCCGCGCCGGCATCCCTGACCCGGACCGGCCCTCAGGTCACGGTGTGGCCGCTGTACCCGGTCCCGGCGCTCGGGCGGTTCGGAGCCCCGGTAGGGTTCGCCTCCGGGAAGGGGAAGGTGAAAGGACCCGATGAGCAGGGATCGCAGCCCTCGAAGGCTCCGCAGGCTTGACCGGAGGGTGCTGATGGCAGCCTCCGTGACCGCTTTGTCGTTGACGGCGAGCGGGTGCGTCGTGGTGCACGGGGAACGGGAGTTGCTCCCCACCGCCACCCGGGCCGAGGCCGCGGAGGCACTGAAGGACTTCACCGCCGCGTACAACGCCGCCGACAAGGCGTACGACAGCTCTCTGGACGCCGACCATGTCACCGGCGCGCTCGGCGACATCGACGAGGCGCGGCTGACGGCGGGCCGGGCCAACAACCCGGAGGGCAACCCCGGCCACTCCCCGCTGGAGTTCACCGACGCCGAGTTCACCATCCCCAAGAAGCCGGGCTGGCCGCGCTGGTTCCTGGCCGACGTCCGGGCCAACCGCGGCGGTGACTCGCGCTGGCTGCTGGTGTTCACCCGGGACGCCGCCGAAGATCCGTGGGAGGCCGCCTACTTGACACTGGTGGCGCCGGACAGGATGCCGGAGTTCAAGCGGGACAAGGACGGCTGGGCCGAGGCGGTCGACCCGAACTCCAAGGAACTGGCCGTCCCACCGGGCGACTTGAGCGCGTCGTACACGACCTACCTCAAGGGCGGCGGCGCCATCTTCGCGGACGGCAGCCACACCTCCGGCTGGCGGGACAAGCGGGCGAAGAACGCGGAGAAGCCGGGTCTGGTCACGCAGTACGTCGACGAGCCGCTGACCGAGGGCGACTACCGGCCGCTGGCGCTGCGCACGACGGACGGCGGGGCGCTGGTGTTCTTCACCACGCACCACTACCAGAAGCAGACGGCCGCGCCGGGTACCGCGGTGCCCACCCCCAACAAGGACGTGCAGGCCCTGACGAAGGGCGAGATCAAGCAGTCGCTGATGATGGAGTTCGTCTCCAACGAGGTGGCGCTGGACCCGCCGAGGGGCACGGGGAACGTGTCGGTGCTGGGCCGGATCGAGGGTCTGACGGGCGCGAAGGGCGAGTAGGGCCCGCCGCTGCCCCGGGGTCAGCGGCGCGAGGGCCAGGCGGGCTGCGCGGGACCGGTCTCCTGGTCGGCGTGCCGGGTGCCGACGTCGGTGAGGACCTCCAGCAGGGTGAGCGGATCCGGCAGGGGATGCTCGGGCCCGCGTACCCAGCGCACGTGCTGGTCGTCGCCGGTGAGGCGGGCGGGCGGCACGAGGACGTAGGAACCGCGGCAGTGCCACCGTAGACCCGGATGCTCGTCCATCGTCTCGGGGTGGCAGTCCAGCTCGCAGGGCCACCACTCGTCCTCGTCCTCGGGGGTGCCGCGGGTGAGGGTGAAGAAGAGCATGCGGCCGGCGTCGCTCTCGGCGACGGGACCGACCTCGATACCGGCGTCGAGGAGCCGGCCGAGGGCCTCGCGGCCGGCCTCCAGCGGGACGTCCAGGACGTCGTGGACCATGCCGGTGGCGGTGATGAAATTGGCCTGCGGCTGGTTGCGGGCCCAGCGCTCGATCTGCGCGTGGTCGGTGGTGGACTGCGTCTGCCAGGCGAACGACACGGGATGCTGGGCGGGGGTCGGACAGCCGACCCGGTCGCAGGAGCAGCGGTAGCCGGGCGCCGGGTATGCGGCGGGCGCCAGTGGCAGTCCCGCCGAGGCGGCGGCGAGCAGCAGAGCCTCACGACCGCCGTCGCCGGTGGCCTCCTGGGGGCGGCGGCCGCGCAGCCACCGGGAGAGCTTGCTCTGTGGGCCTCGGTCGCCGAACTCCGCGCTCATCTATCCCCTCGCCTCGCTGTCGTGCGACACAGCATGCCTTATCGTCCCACCATCGTGCGCTCCGGGGGGCCGTAGCCGACAACAGGGGTAGGTGGGACGAGGCCCGGGATCGAGTGTCATTGCACACCTTGGCGGGATTTACGCCCCTACGGTGTCGCCATGGTCACCTGGACCGCACTGACCGCGACCGTGGCGTGCACGGCCTCCCTGATCTCCCCGGTCCCCCTGGAGTGGGGCCCGGCCCCGCTCACCGTCGACGGGCTCCCCCGCATCACCTACGTCGCCCATCGCGGCGGCGCCCGTGAGGTCCCGGAGAACAGCATGTCGGGGCTGACGGCGGCGTACCGGCGCGGGACGGCGCAGGTGCTGGACTTCGACACCCGCATGCTGCGCGACGGGACGCCGGTGGTCCTCCACGACCCGACCCTGCGGCACACGACGGGCCGGTCCGGCGCGGTACGGACCCTGGACATCGGCGACTGGCGGGCGGTACGGCTGCGTCCGGCGCCGTCCCTGCCGGGGCGCTGGCGCCCGGAGCGGCCGCCGACGGTGGCGGAGGTGCTGGACCGGTTCGGCGGCCGGATCGTGCTGATGCTGGAGGTGAAGGACCCGGCGGCCCTCGACGGGGTGGCCGGGCTGATCCGTGCCCGGGGCCTGACCCGCTCGGTGCTGGTGAACACCAACGACCCGAAGGTGGCGTGGCGGGCCGACCGGCTGGGCCTGGTGACGCAGCTGTGGCGCTCGGCCCGTCAGCTGCGCACGGACCGGCCCGCACGCTGGCGGTCGTACGTGGATGTGCTGGACGTGGACCACCGGGCGCGGGACGGGGATCTGCGGCGGGCGGTACGGGCCGGGATCCCGCGGGTGTGGGCGCACACAGTGGTGACGCCGGCCCAGCGGGACCGGGTGCTGGCGCTGGGCTGCGACGGGGTGATCACGGATGCGCCGGGCCGTCTGGCGCGGGCGGCGCAGCCGAGGGCTCAGCGGGGGGCGATGCCGTGGAGGGCGTAGTCGACGAGGGTGTCGGTGTACTCGTGGGAGATGGGCCCGGTGTACTGCAGCCACCGTTGCGCGAGAGGTGAGACGAAGAGTTCCAGGGCGATGCGCGGGTCGACGTCCGGGCGGACGTCCCCGGCGCCCTGGGCGGAGCGCAGGCGCTCGGCGTAGAGCTGCAGCGAGGGTTCGAGGAGCTTGGCGACGAAGGCGCGCCCGAGCTGTTCGTTGACGACGCCCTCGGCGGCGAGCGCACGGGAGGGGACCTCGAAGCGGGGGTCCTTCAGCTCGTCGACGGTGGCGCGGAGGACGGCCTTGAGATCGGCGGCGAGGTCGCCGGTGTCGGGGATGGCGTACGGCTCCTGCCCGGCCTCCCGGCTGGCCTGCTCGCCCAGGTCGAGGAACGCCTCCATGAGCACCTCGGCCTTGGAGGACCACCAGCGGTAGATGGTCTGCTTGCCGACGCCGGCACGGGCGGCGATCCCCTCGATGGTGGTCTTCGGGTACCCGACCTCCCCGACGAGGGCGAGGGCGGCGTCGTAGATGGCCCGGCGGGACTTCTCACTGCGGCGGGTGGAGTCGGGGGCGAGGTTCTTGGCCATGCCTCGAACTTACCAGGTTGGCAAGACGCTGCGTCTCGCCGTAGCTGCTAGGCGTCGGTGTCCGGGGGCCAGGGGTCGCCCCAGGCCGTGTCCCGGGCCGCCTTGTAGAGGTCGCCGTGGCGTTTGGTGACCGTGGTGCGGGTCAGGGCCGGGTCCGTCTCGCACAGGTCGAGCAGGACCTGGCCCTTGCGGATCTGGGGCTTGCGGACGACCCGGGAGGGGGCCGGGGCGACCGGGAAGCGGGTGGCGGCGACGTAGGCGAACTTCTCGTCCTCGTAGGCGAGGGAGCCGCCCTTGATCTGGCGGTGCAGGGAGGAGCGGCTGACCCTCGTGGAGAAGTGGCACCAGTCGGTGCCGGGGACGATGGGGCAGGCGGCGCTGTGGGGGCAGGGGGCGGCGATCCGGAAACCGGCCGCGATGAGCCGCTGCCGGGCCTCGATGAGCCGGGTGTAGCCGTCGGGGGTGCCGGGCTCGACGATGACGACGGCCTGGGCGGCGGAGGCGGCGGTGTCGACGAGGGTGGCCCGGTCGGCTTCCGCGAGCTCGTTGAGGACGTAGGAGATGGTGACGAGATCGGTGCTCTCGATGGAGAGCGCTGATCCGATACGAGAGCGCTGCCAGCGGACGTCGCGCAGGGCCGGGTCGGCGGCGGCGATCTCCCGGCCGAGGGCGAGCGCGGGCTCGGCCCAGTCCAGCACGGTGACGCTCCGCTCGGCGGGCCAGGTCGCGCTCACGGCCCAGGTCGCGGCGCCGGTGCCCCCGCCGACGTCGACATGACTCGCCGGGGCCCACTCGGGCGCGGCCTCCGCGAGCGCCTCCAGCGCGGCGTGCACCGCCTCGAAGGTGGCGGGCATCCGGTAGGCGGCGTAGGCGACGACGTCGGCGCGGTCCCGGAGGATGGGGGCGTGGGTGGGAGTGGCCCCGCGGTAGCTGGCGATCAGCCGCTCGACGGCGGCGGCGGCCTGCCGGGGCGGGAGTCCGTCGAGGAGTCCGGCGAGAGCGGCACGCAGGGTATCGGCCGGGGCAGCGGGGTGGTTCACCCGCCGATTCTAATCTCGCCCGCACGAACGGACTGCCGTCCCGAAAACCAGCCCCTCCGGCGTTTGAGGAGCGGGGGTCCAGGGGGCGGAGCCCCCTGCGGCGGGGGCCGAAGGGGCGGCAGCCCCTGGGGATGGGACGGGTAGGGGCGGCGGGGGCGAGGAAAGCCCTCCGGCACCGCTGCCGTACCGCCCCCGCCCTCCGCCCCGCCCCGCGTCAGCGCTCCCGCACCGCCCGTGCCACCCGCGTCCCCGCCGCCGCCCGGGGCCTGCTGTCCGCCGGCCTGCGCCGGGGATGCACCGTGTTCGCCAGCAGGACCAGGAACGTGTCCGTGGCCCGGTCCAGCACCAGCATCGTCCCCGTGAAGCCGGTGTGCCCCGCCGCTCCCCGCCCCGCCAGCTCCCCCATGAACCCCGGCTGATCCATCGCGAACCCCAACCCGGGCGGTGTCAGCAGCAGTTCCACGAAGTCCGGGCCGAGGATGCGCGCGGGACCGTACGACCCGCCCGCGAGCAGCGCCCGGCAGAACACCGCCAGATCGCGCGCCGTCGAGAACAGCCCCGCATGCCCGGCCACCCCGCCCAGCGCCCACGCGTTCTCGTCGTGCACCACGCCCCGCAGCATCCCGCGGTCCGCCTTCGCCCACGGCCGCCGCTGGTCCTCCGTCGCCGCGGCACCGGGGCAGGGCCCGAAACGGGTCGCCGTCATGCCGAGCGGCCGCGTGATGCCGTCGTGGATCAGGACGTCCAGGCCGCGCCCGGTGATCCGCTCCAGCACGTGCTGCAGCACCAGCGGGTTCAGGTCCGAGTAGCAGTACGTGCCCGGCACCCCCACCGGCACCTCCGCCTGCAGCCGCGCCAGCCGCTCGGCGTCGTCCGCGCAGGAGTACAGCGGGAGTTCGGGCCGCAGCCCGGAGGTGTGTGTCAGCAGCTGCCGTACCGTCATCCCGAAGCGGGCCGCCGCGCGGAAGTCCGGCAGGTACGCGCCGACCTCCGCGTCGATGCCGAGCGTGCCCCGCTCGATCTGCTGCACCGCCGCGACCGCCGTGAACACCTTGGTGAGCGACGCCAGGTCGAAGGGCGTCGTCACGGTCATCGGGACCCGGGCGGCAGACGGCAGTTCCACGCCCGTGTCCGTCTCGGGGTCGTAGGAGGCATACCGGACCGCCCAGCCCGCCGCCTCCTCCACGGCGACGAAGGGGCCCCGTCCGGCGATCACCACCGCGCCCGCGGCCCAGGGCCGCTCACCCGTGGTGAGGGCGCGGACGTCGTCGACGAGACGGCCGAGTTCCGCCGGGTCGAGTCCCGCCCGTTCCGGTGTGTCGCCGCGCAGTCTCGGTGCGCTCAGCTCCCCGCTCCCTCCACGCTCGCCCACCCCTGATCGCCGGCCCGCCGGTGCCAGGGACGGCACATACCCACGAAACAGGCCGACGCCACCAAGGCGGCGGCCAGTTGGACGACGGCCATCGGGACCGCGGTGTCCTCCCCGGCGACCCCCACCAACGGGGAGACCACCGCACCGATCAGAAACGACGACGTACCCAGCAGCGCCGATGCCGAACCCGCCGACTGCTTCGTCCGCATCAGCGCGAGCGACTGGGTGTTGGGCAAGGTCACACCCATGGCCGACATGAGGACGAACAGCGCCGCCGCGACCGGCACCAGGCCCACCTCGCCGAACACCCCCGTCGACATCAGCAGCAGCACGCTCGCGGCCAGCACCACCACGCCCAGGCCGGCCGTCAGCACCGCGTCCAGGCTGACCCGTCCCACCAGCACCTTGCCGTTGATCTGGCCGAAGATGATCAGGCCGATGGAGTTGAGGCCGAACAGCAGGCTGAAGGTCTGCGGCGAAGCACCGTAGATCTCCTGGATCACGAACGGCGAGGCGGCGATGTACGCGAACAGCGCCGCGAAGGAGAAGCCGCCCGTCAGCATGTAGCCCGCGAACGCCCGGTCCGCCAGCAGCCCCCGCATCGAGCGCAGCGCCTCGCCCACGCCTCCCTCGTGGCGGTCGGCGGGCGCCAGCGTCTCCGGCAGCCGCGCCCACACCAGCAGCGCGAGCAGCGCCCCGACCACCGTGAGAACGACGAACACGCCCCGCCAGTCCGTCACCCGCAGGATCTGGCCGCCGATCAGCGGCGCGATGATCGGCGCGACCCCGGAGATCAGCATGAGGGTGGAGAAGAAGCGGGCCATCTCGATGCCGTCGTAGAGGTCGCGGACGACCGCTCGCGCGATCACGATCCCGGCCGCGCCCGCGAGCCCCTGCGCCAGCCGGAAGGCGACGAGCGACTCGACGGTGGGCGCGAACGCGCACAGGGCGGTGGCGAGGACGTAGACGGCGAGGCCGATGAGCAGCGGGCGCCGGCGGCCCCATCGGTCGCTCATCGGGCCGACCACGAGCTGGCCGAGCGCCATGCCGGCCAGGCAGGCGGTGAGGGTGAGCTGGACTGTGGCGGCGGGCGCGTTCAGGGCTCCGGTGACCTGCGGGAGGGCCGGGAGGTACATGTCCATGGCCAGCGGGGGCGTGGCGGTGAGGCCGCCGAGGACGAAGGTGACGAGCAGTCCGGTGCGCCGCATGACGCGGGCGGCCGGTTCCGTCGTCGGTACGGCCGCCTGCGCCTCGTTCGGTATGGATGCCCTGGACGCCCCGCTGTCGGGCATGTGCCCTCCCTCTCCTCGCGATACGGCACCTATGCTCTCAGCTCGAACAGAGTGCCGAGGGTCACTACAGCTGCAGGGGTGGGGTTCGGGGATGACGGAGCAGAGGGTGCGCTGGGGGATCCTGGCGACCGGCGGGATCGCGGCCGCGTTCACGGCGGACCTGGTCGATCTGCCGGACGCGGAGGTCGTGGCGGTGGCCTCGCGGTCGCAGGCGTCGGCGGACGCGTTCGCGGAGCGCTTCGGGATCGGGCGGGCGTACGGCGACTGGGCCGCGCTCGCGGCGGACGAGGACGTCGACGTCGTCTACGTCGCCACCCCGCACTCGGCGCACCGCGCGGCCGCCGGGCTGTGCCTGGAGGCCGGCCGGAACGTGCTGTGCGAGAAGGCGTTCACCCTGAACGCGCGCGAGGCGGAGGAGCTGGTCGCCCTCGCCCGGGCGCGCGGGAGCTTCCTGATGGAGGCGATGTGGATGTACTGCAATCCGCTGGTCAGGAAGGTCAGGGCGCTCGTCGACGACGGGGCGGTCGGTGAAGTGCGCAGTGTGCAGGCCGACTTCGGGCTCGCCGGGCCCTTCCCGCCCTCGCACCGCCTGCGCGACCCGCTGCAGGGCGGGGGCGCGCTGCTCGACCTCGGGGTGTATCCGGTGTCGTTCGCGCAGTTGCTGCTCGGTGAGCCCTCGGACGTCACCGCGAGAGCGGTGCTCTCCGACGAGGGCGTCGATCTCCAGACCGGAGCACTGCTCTCCTGGGAGAGCGGCGCTCTCGCTTCGGTGCACTGCTCCATCGTCGGCGGTACGGCGACCTCGGCATCGATCACCGGCTCGCACGGCCGCATCGACATCCCGTCCGGCTTCTTCTTCCCGGACCACTTCGTGCTGCACCGGGACGGCCGCGACCCCGAGAAGGTCACCGCCGACCCGGCCGATGGGCCCCGCAACAGCCTGCGCCACGAGGCCTCCGAGGTGATGCGCGCCCTGCGGGCCGGGGAAACCGAGTCCCCGCTCGTCCCGCTGGACGGCACCCTCGCCGTGATGCGGACGCTCGACGCGATCCGGGACCGCGTCGGCGTCCGCTACCCGAGCGAGACCGGCGCTCCAGGCGAGGCCGAGGGCGAGCCCGGCGCGCCGGCGCTCACACCGGCCTGAGCCCCGGCTCCCCCTCGCTCCGCGCCCTCACACCGGCCGGAGCCCCGGCTCCCCCGCTTCCGTGACGAAGGACGCGGCCGTCGTGACCGGCGCCCCGGGCGTGGTCACGTACGGCACCGTCTTGAAGTCCGCCCGCGCCCGCTGCTCGTCCAGCGCGACGGTCACATAGCCGCGCCGGCCGTTGTAGAACTTCAGGTGCGGGTTGGCGGTCATGTAGGTGTCCCAGTTCGCGGGGCGGTCGGCGCCGTCGCGCCCGCTGGAGATCGAGGTCGCCACGATCTCGGTGCCCCGCACCCGTGAGTCCGGGTCGTCGAAGTCGTCCTTGATGTCGAAGGCGTACCCGACGTGCACATCGCCGGTGAGCACCATCAGGTTCTCCACCCCGGCGGCCTCGGCGCCGTCCAGGACCCGGCGGCGGGAGGCGCGGTAGCCGTCCCAGGCGTCCATCGAGACCCGGGACGGCTCGGTCAGGTCGAACTTGCGCTGCGCGAAGACGACCTGCTGCGGGAGCACGTTCCACACCGCCCGCGACCGCTGCCAGCCGTCCAGCAGCCACCGCTCCTGCGTCGCACCGGTCATCGTGCGCGCCGGGTCGTCGACCTCGGGCCCGGGCACCTTGGCGCCGTCTCCCTGGGCCTGGTTGCTGCGGTACTGCCGGGTGTCGAGCACGTCGAACTGGGCGAGCCGGCCCCAGTGCAGCCGCCGGTACAGCTGCATGTCGGGGCCCTCGGGCAACTGGGGGCGGCGCAGCGGCTGGTGCTCCCAGTAGGCGCGGTAGGCGGAGGCCCGGCGCAGCAGGAACTCCTCCGGCGGGACGCTGTTCTCGGGGGTGTCGTCGGCGTAGTTGTTCTCGGTCTCGTGGTCGTCCCAGGTGACGACGAAGGGGTGCGCGGCGTGCGCGGCGCGCAGGTCGGGGTCGGACTTGTAGAGGGCGTAGCGCAGGCGGTAGTCCTCCAGCGTGACGGTCTCGCGGTTGAAGAGGGCGGGCAGGGTGCGGTCGGTGTAGTTGCGGGATCCGCCGACGGAGTTGACCGCGTACTCGTAGAGGTAGTCGCCGAGGTGGAGGACGACGTCGACGTCGTCGGCGGCGAGATGGCCGTAAGGGGTGAAGTAGCCGTCGTGGTACGCCTGGCAGGAGACCGCGGCGAGCTTGAGCCCGGCGCTGTGGGCGGCGGGGGCGGGGGCGGTGCGGGTGCGGCCGGTCTCGGAGATCCACTTGCCGACGCGGAAGCGGTAGAAGAGGACCTGGTCCGTGCCCAGGTGGTTCACCTCGACATGGACCGTGTGGTGGAACTCGGGGTGGGCGGTGGCGATGCCGCGTCTGACGGGGCGGCGGAAGTTCTCGTCGCGGGCCAGCTCCCAGTGCACGGTGACGCGCTCGGCGGGCAGGCCGCCGTCGGGCTGGAAGGGGGCGGGCGCGAGACGGGTCCACAGCAGTACGGAGCCGGGCAGCGGGTCGCCGGAGGCGACGCCGAGCGTGAAGGGGTCGTCGGTGATCCGGGCGGCGTCGAGCTCGGCGGCGCCGGCGACACCGGCCGTCGGCAGGTTCACCGCGAAGGCGAGCGCGGCGGCCGCGCCGGTCACCGTGAGGAAGCGGCGCCGGCCGAGGTGGCGAGCGGCCGCGCGGAGCTCGGGGTGGTGCCCCGAGGGGGTGTGCTGTGACGGGCGTGCGTCGAGTGTCATCCGGTCCTCCCCTGGCGAATGAATGCACCCCGCATTGCAGTGGCCGGGGACGACTCTCTATTGGCGCGTACACAACACCCGGATGGCGGACAGATGAGTTCCGGATGGCGGACCCTCGCCTAGGCTGCGGGCCCATGAATGCGAAGCAAACGGGCAAGCCGAGGACCGCCGTGGTGACCGGGGCGGGTTCCGGTATCGGACGCGCGGTCGCCGTGGAGCTGCTGCGCGCGGGCTGGTCGGTGGCGCTGGCCGGCCGCCGCACCGGGACGCTGGAGGAGACGGCGGCCCTGGCCCCCGAGGGCGCTGCCCTCGCCGTACGCACGGACGTGTCGCGGCCGGAGGACGTGGCCGCGCTGTTCGCGGCGACGGTGGACCGGTTCGGGCGGGTCGACCTGCTGTTCAACAACGCGGGGACGTTCGGCCCCGGCGGGGTGCCGGTGGAGGAGCTGCCCTACGACGCCTGGCGGCATGTGGTGGACACCAACCTCAACGGGGCGTTCCTGTGCGCGCAGGCGGCGTACCGGCAGATGAAGGAGCAGGACCCGCAGGGCGGCCGGATCATCAACAACGGCTCGATCTCCGCCCATACGCCCCGTCCGCACTCCGTCGCCTACACCGCGACCAAGCACGCGCTGACGGGTCTGACCAAGTCACTGTCGCTGGACGGTCGGCCGTACGGCATCGCGGTGGGCCAGATCGACATCGGCAACGCGGCCACCGACATGACGGCCCGCATGCAGACCGGCGCGCTCCAGGCCAACGGCGAGGTCGCGCCCGAGCCGGTGATGGACGTGGCCGATGTGGCGCGCACGGTCCGGCACATGGCGGAGCTCCCACTGGCGGCGAACGTGCAGTTCGCGACGGTCCTGGCGACGGCGATGCCGTACGTGGGTCGCGGCTAGGTCCGCTCAGCGATCGGGCCTCCACAATGTGCACATGCGGAATTCGACCTTCCGCTGCATTGCGGCCGGTCGGCGACCTATGCTCGGATCACCTCCACAAGAGCTTCACAGTTGGAGTGGAGAGATTCCGCCGACCACACCGAGGGGGGAGACGGCAGCCGTCCCACGGCGCGGGTTGGGGGTGGGCCTCGCGCGGGACCGCGGGGCACACTCCGCGCCGTGGACGGCTGCCGGATACGTACGGGGGCGCGGATCACCGCCCTGGACGCAGGGCAGCTCACCGTCCCAGGATGCCGTCGACTTCCGCCAACTGGGCGTTGGTGAGCGGCCCTTGGGCGAGCGCCCTGGCGTTCTCCTCGGCCTGCGCGACCGTACGAAACCCGGGAATCGGCACCGTGTGCGGGCTGCGCGCCCAGATCCAGGCGAGGGCGCCCTGCGCGAGCGTACGGCCGCCGCTGGTGAGGACCTCCCTGAGCGCGTCGACCCGCATCAGCCACTCGGCGTCGGCGCCCTCCACCGAGAACCCGGGCAACCAGGCGGGCGGCGCGCTGCGGATGTCCCCCGCCTCCAGCGCCTCCCCCGCGGCCCGCTTACCGGTCAGCAACCCCATGGCGAGCGGACTGCGGTTGATGCTCGCCAGGTCCGCCTCCGCGCACAGCGCCAGCATCTCGGGCGCGTCCTGGAGCACATTGAGCCGGTGCTGTACGGCCGTGCAGTGCGCGCCCTCGGCGAATACGGCGGCGCGGGCCGGATCGTCGGTGCTCCAGGCGTAGGCCCTAACGAGACCTTCGCGCACGAACTCCTCGCACACGTGCCGGAGTTCGGCGGCACGCTCGGGATCGGCCTCCGACAGGTGCAGCTGGTACAGGTCGACCCAGTCGGTGTCCAGGCGCCGCAATGACGCGGTCAGGGCCCGGCGCGCGTATGCCGGGGAGTCGTCGCCGCCGGTGAGGGTGCGGGTCTCCTCGTCGAAGACGTTGCCCCACTTGGTGGCGACGACGACATCGGCCCGGCGCTTGCCCAGCGCACGGCCCAGGACGCGCTCACTGTGCCCGGCGCCGTAGGTGTCGGCGGTGTCGAAGAAGGTCACACCGAGGTCGAGGGCGCGCCGGACCGCCCGTACGGACTCCTCGTCGTCGACCCGGCCCCAGCCGAGCGGCTGCCCGTCCGGGTCGGTCCACTCACCGCCGATCGCCCAGCAGCCGAAGCCGAGCGCGCTGACGTCGATGCCACTGCGGCCCAGGGTCCTGAAGTTCGTCTCCATGACGGCAGACGCTAGGAGTTGGAGCGCACTTCAACGCAAGGGGCCGTAGGCGGCAAGGGGCCGTAGGAGGCGCTACGCCTGCCCGGTCTCGAAGCGGCGGATGCGGCCGCTGTCGTCGACCTCGAAGCGCCACCGGGTGCGCATCTCGCCGTAGGTGTCGTTGCTGTAGCGGGCGACGAGGGCGTGGCCGCCGTCGGACTCACGGTCGACCTGCAGGTGGCCGCGGGACTGGAAGATCTCCCGGTCGACCCAGTCGTCGAGGTCCCGGTCGGAGCCGTCGTCCGCCATGGTCGCGTCCGGGGCGAGCAGCGCCATGAAGGCGTCCCGGTCGTGCTGGTTGACGGCGGTCACGAAGTCCCGGACGACCGGGTCGCTGAGGTTCTTCGGTTGGATCGTCATGACCGCAGACTCACACCGCTCCCGGCACCCCGCCACCCGAACGGCGGCCCGGGCAGGCCCGCCGGGCACGACCGGTGCGACGGTGGAGGCGCGGGTGGGGACTGTTGCCGCCGACTGCCACGGGAGACATCGTGAGCGCTTACGACCGACGTGATCTGGGCCTGCTTCTGCTCCGGCTGGGTACCGGCGGGGTCCTCGCCGCGCACGGCGCGCAGAAGCTTTTCGGCTGGTTCGGCGGGGGTGGTATCGAGGGCACCGGCAAGTTCATGGAGTCCGTCGGCTACCGGCCCGGCCGGGCCAACGCCACGATGGCCGGCCTCGCCGAGGCGGGCGGCGGCACACTGCTGGCGCTCGGTCTTGCCACCCCGGCGGCGGGCGCCGCGGCCGGCGGCGCGATGGCGGGCGCCGCCGCGGTGCACACCCCGAACGGCTTCTTCAACGCCGGCGGCGGCTACGAGTACGCGGCGAGCCTGGGCCTGGCCGCCCTCGGCCTGGCGGTCAGCGGCCCCGGCCGGCTCTCCCTGGACCACGCGCTCGGCCATGTCGCCGACCGGAGCTGGATGGTCCCGGCGGCGTTCGCGGCGACGGCCGCCGGCACCGCGGTGGTGGTGGGCATGCGCAACAAGCGGCTGCGCGAGGAGCGGGAGGGCGAGCAGGTGGCCCTGTTCGAGCAGGAGTTCTCGAAGTAGGCCCCTGGCGTGCCATGAAACCCTGCTCGCATGACTGAACAGGCCACGCCTCCCGAACCGGCCATCCACCCCGACCTCTGGTCCGGCATCGACGAGCTGTGGACCTGGCTGGAGGCCAACCGTCCGCTCGACGGCCGCGAAGGCATGCTGCTGCGCATGCTGAAGCTGTCCGAGGAGGTCGGCGAGGTCGCCGAGGCGGTGATCGGGGCGACCGGCCAGAACCCCCGCAAGGGCGTCACCCACACCTGGGACGACGTCCAGGCGGAACTGTGCGACGTCGTCATCACGGCCCTGGTCGCCCTGCGGACGCTCACCCCGGACACCCGGGAGGTCTTCGCCCGGCACCTGGACCGGGTCCGGCAGCGCTCACTGGGAAGGCCACCAGTCGCCGCCGCACCGGCTGAGTACGACCACCTACGCCGCTCTGAGTAGGCAAGCGGATAGCCCGCCGCGCCCTGCGCCGCAAGGGTGAAGGCATGCGCCGACTGCTCCTGCTCGCCCCGCTGTTGCTGTTCACCGCCAGCTGTGCGCTGGCGCCATCAGCCGAGGACGAGGCGACGGACGCCGCGCGGGACGTGGCCGGGAAGGCGGGCGAGCGGCTGTACGGCCAGCGGCCGCGCACGGCGGAAGAGGTCGGGCGCTCCGCTTCCGACCTCGACGGGGTGGAGGTGCTGCGGGTGACGGGCACCTCGACACACGACGGGGACGGCGTCGAGGTGGTCATCCGCACGTCCGGCTCGGCGTCCAGCGGATGGCTCACCCCGGAGCCGGTCACCGTACGGCGCTGTTTCGCGGTACGGGTGTCACCCACATCGGAGTGGAGCGAGGATCCCCGTGCCGTGGACTGCCCGGACGGCCCACCGCTGACCTTCGCCCCGCCACCCGAACCGCCCGAGCTGCCGTACGACGAGCTCCGGACGCACCTTCCCCGGGTACCGGAGAGCGGCCGGGCGGACGAGGCCGAGGTACGCCGTACGCTCGCCGCCCTGGACCTGCACCCGGCGATCCGTACCGAGGTGAAGGCGGACGGCGGCCGGGTCGGCGTTCTCCTGTCGGTTCAGGGCAACGGCTACGACGCGCAGGACTGCCTCCTCGCCCGCGTGGCCCCCGGTGCCACCGAGGTGTGGGCGCCGCCCCGGATCCAGCGGATGCCCGGAGAGGGCGGCTGCACGGTCGGCAACGCCCTGGACCCGCAGCCGGCACCGCACTGAGGGGCCGTTCAGGCAGTGCGCGGAAGGATGTCCCGTACCCGGTGCAGTCCGGCCCGGTCGACCGCGTACCCCTGCCTTGGTCATCACCTTGGATCGCCAGGCCGTCATGGCATGGGCCCGGCTCACATCCCCTGCTCCTCCATCAGCCGCATCAGATTGCGCTTGCGTCTGTGGGCGGCGCGCAGAGCCTGGACGTGCGCGGCGAACTCGTCCTCCGTACCCAGGCGTCGGCGGCAGTCACGGATGCTCAGGAGCAGGTTGACGAGGCGTTCGTAGACCGTATTGCCGGTCTGCTGGGTGAGCGGTTCGGCCAGGCGCAGGTAGATGTCGAGCGCGTCGGCGGGACGGTCGGCCCGCGCCTGGTCGGCAAGGAGGAGCCACTGGCGGTCGTCGGCGCCGACGGCGGTGGCGGCCTGCCAGGCCGCGTCGAGGTCCTTGTCGTCGAGCAGGGCGTCGATGAGGACGCGGCTGCCGTGCCGCTGTCCTTCGGCGTCGGCGCGCAGCAGGGTGAGCGCCTTTTCGCGCTCAGTCGGCCAGCAGTCGGCCGCCTGGGCGGCGGCGCGCAGCTGCCGGTACGTGAGCAGCGTAAGTCGGGCGCGGAAGTGGTCGCGGCGCAGGGCGACGGCGTCGGACAGCCGCGCTGCTCGCGCGTAGCGGTCGCAGAGGTAGTCGACGAGGGCGGTGTCCACGGTGGCGAGGTCGCGCGTGTCCCGGATGCCGCGTACCGCCCACTGCAGCGCTTCCTCGGTGCGCCCCGCGCCGTCCAGTTCGCCGGCGATGAGCAGGTGCGTGTGACCGCTCGCCGCAAGGTCGGCCGCGTACACGGCAATCACCGTGTCGACGTCGCCGCCCGCCTTGGCCAGGCGCTCCATCAAGGCCTTCTCCGCCCAGCCCTTGCGCTTGCTCCGCCACGCCTTGGTCGCCAGCTCACGCAGGGTGGACATGCCCTGTCCGCCGAGGATGTCCTCGTAGTCGAGCGGGTCGATGTCGATGAGGCCGTCATCGAATGCGCCGAGCGCGTGAGCGACCAGCCAGCGCGCGAGCTCCTCCGTGTCCGGGCGGGCGGCACGGCACGCTTCGAGGTGGGCGTCGGCGAGCGCGTCACCGACCTGACCGAGCCCGCCGTCGGAGTCGTCGACGCTGTCCACCGCGTCGGCCAGCAGCCGCATCGCCTCCCGCGCCGCGTCGATCGCGTCCGCGGCCCGGCCCGAGCGGGAGAGCGCGACAATCGCGGACACCGCCTGCCCGGCCTGGTCGGCGTAGGCGCGGGCGTCGGCGTACTCGACGTACCCGTAGCGGGCGAACGGGCCGATGTCGAGAAGCTCACGGATGCGGGAGCGGACCCCGGACACATCCCCGCGGGCGCTCGAAGCCCGCAACTCAAGGCGGCTCCGCAACTTGCGGTCCTCGCCGATCTGCTCCCGCATCAGCGCGAGCAACTCGTCCCTGGACAGGGCGGACAGCCACGCGTCAAGGTCCTGCCCTCGGCGCCGGGCGGCCTTGCGCTGTCGCGGCAGGCTCTCCCGCTGGGCGAGTACCGTCAGCCCGAGGGCGACCAGGTGTTTGCAGAAGTTGCCTTCCTGGCCGTAGGGGCAGTCGCATTCGCCGGAGAGCCCGCCGGGATCGTCGAGGGTCAGCTCCACCAGGTAGGGCTCGGTGCCGTGGACGGTTGCCGTGATCCAGCTGTCGCCGATCTCCACTGCAGAGACGGCGTCGCGGTACCCGAGCCCCCGCGCGAAGGAACGGGCTCCGGCCAGCTCCTGGAGACTCGCCTCGGTGAGGCCTTCCGTGTCCATTCCGCCCAGCTCCCGTGGTGCGCTTGATGTGCTGTCTCAAGGGTGCCGTAGGCGGAGGGCGCTTTGTCACGGATGCTCAAGATTCCTGGAGATCGGCGAGCAGCAGATCCAGGGCCGCCTCCTCATGGAGGGCGATACCCAAGGCGTCCATGCTCGGGGCCAGTTCGGCATCCCAGGTCGCCTCGATCGATGGGCCGGTGAGAGGAAGCGACGGCGTGCCCTGCAACTGCGCGCGCGTCGCGAGGTATTCGTAGTCTGCAGCCGCCATGCGCCACGGTTCCGCCTGGTACCGCCCGATGACGCGGTTGGCGAGCGCGATGCCCGGCCAGTCGAAGTCACCGTGGTAGGCGAAGACGCAGCCGGCCGCCGACAGCGCATCCAGGAGGGTGAGGACCACGGTCGCGGCACTGCCTGAGGTGCAGATCAGGGGCGCGGTGCAGGCGGTGTCCGCGGCGGCCTCCACCACGCGCGGGTTCTCGCAGACATGGATGCGCGTGGTGGGTGGGAACGTCAGGTGCAGGGAGCGGAGTTCGCGCAGCGTGAGATGTGCCTCGAGGCGGTGGTCGGCGCGTTGGCGCAGGGCCGCTTCCTGCCAGGTGGCGCCTGTCGGGCGTAGACCGTAGGTGAGCACGGTGCTGGAGACCTCGTCGGGGGTGACCGAGGCCTGGCGCCACAGTGCACGGCGGCCGGGTGCATCGGTGGGGAAGTCCACGCCTCGGGCCATCGCTATGCCGCGCAGGACCAGGCGGGCCAGCACCGTGCCGTCGTCCAGGCCGTGGGCCGAGCCGGTGGTGCGGGTGGCCAGTTCACCGCGACCCCAAGTGGCGGGGGTGGGTTGCCTGTCCGCGCCGGGGAAGAGGGTGGCCAGAGTGTCGATGGCCTTGGTGATGGTGGTGAGCGCGGTCTCGCCGGACGGCTGTCGCATCAGCGTGCCGCCCCGCCGTATCTCCTCGAGCCATTGGTGGGCCCACGCATGGTCTGCCAGTGGCGTGGCGGCGAGGGCCGTTTCCGTCGCGGACCACAGGCGGGTGCGTTCGGCTTGCGCCGCGTCCCGCACCGCCCGCCGGTCGGTCAGCGGCGGGCCCAGTGCCGTCAGCGTCTCGGGCAGGCTCCGGCCGACCGCGCTGGTGCGCAGGCGAGTGTCCAGGTCGGGCAGGCGGATCGTGGCGGTGGGGCCGGTGACGGGTTTGGCCAGGAGGAGGGAGAGGGCCTGGCGCTCCTCGGCGTCCAGGTCCTGGAGTCGGATGGTGCCGGCCGGTTGGAGGCCGCTTCGTTCGAGGCGGGTTCGGGCCGTGGTCCACAGGCGCTTGAGCCCTGGGCGGGTCAGGAAGGCCAGGGTTTCGGCGGTCAGCGGCTGCTCACTCTCCGATTGGGCGTCCGTGGGGGCGTCCGTTGAGGCGTCCGTTGAGGCGTCCGTCATACCGATACCAGCCGCCTCTGTCGCCCGTTCCAGGTGTAGTGCAGCGTGGCCACGCCTCGCACGTGCGGGTCGCGCAGGCACTCGTAGATGTGCAGAGACGGCACGTCGGGCCAGTTGCCGATAAGGCGTTCGCTGGTGAGGACGAAGTCCAGGTCCAGGTCGACCAGGATACGGCCGAGACGGGCGTGGGTGGGCTCGTCGACCTTGGCGAAGGCGTCGTCCAGCAGGATCAGCCGGGGCGCGTGCGGGGCTGACTCGGCGAGGCTCGTGAAGTGGGCGGCCGCGGCGGCGAAGAGGACCAGGTAGGACAGGACTCGCTGTTCGCCCTGGCTGAGGCCGGTGCGGCCGGAGAGCTTGCGGCGGCTGCTGGGGGCGGCGTCGTCGACCACCCAGGGAGTGAAGGTGAACCAGTCCCGGTAGTCGAGGGCGGTGCGCAGATGGGCGGCGTAGCTGGCACCCGGGTCGGCGCGGCGGGCGTCCTCGATACGGCGCTGGAGCACGTCACGGAGCCGCTCGGACTGCTCGTGTGTACGCAGGCCCGAGGGGCTGCGCAGGAGGTCGACCGCCGCTTTGACGTCGGCCTCGACTCCGTCCGCCAGTTTCCAGTCGAGTGTGACCCCCAGTCCGTGCGAGGTCCGGACGGTGGACAGGGTGCCGTTCAGTGCAGCGACGAGGGCGCCTGCGGCCAGGACCTGACCGGAGAGGTGGTCGCCCAGCTCACCGGTCAGGAAGCGTTGGAAGACCTCTCGTTCGCGGTCCGTGAGCCGTTGGCGGGCATCGGCTGCTTCGGCGGCGATGCGCTCGCCCACGGTGGCGACGTCGTGCGGACCGTGGTCGTCGACGAGACGGCAGACCTTTATGCCGTCGTGTTCCTCCAGTGTGGCGTCGTAGCCTCCGGAGAGTTTGTCGCGCAGCTCGGTGTGCCGGTTGAGGAGCGCGGTGTCCGAGATGTCGCGCCGCTCGGCGTCCAGGCATCGGCGCACGGCTTCCACGAGGGGGCGCAATGCCGTGGTGCGGTCGCGCGCGCCATCATCGAGGACGTGCCCCTCGCTCCCCTCCTCCTGGGTGGACAGGTCGATGCCCGCGCCCCGGGTCACGCCCGGCAGGGACAGCGCCGTACGCAGTCGCCTGCCACTTGCGACCGCCTCCCCTTCTTGCGTGGCGAGCGCCTGGCGCCTGACCCTCTCGTCCTCCTCCGCGCGCACCCGTTCGTCGTGCACGGCGTTCAGGTCCCGCTCGGCACCGGGCAGTTGCCGACGTACGGCTTCCAGTCGCCGCTTCGCCTCGTCCTCGCGGGCGAGGATCTCCTGTTCCGGCGCGTCCAGCGCCTCTTCCAAGGCCCTGACCGTGCGGCGGGCGGTGTCCAGGCGGGCGAGCGGCTCGGAGTAGTCGGATTCCGCTTCTCGGGTGGATGTCAAGGAGCGCTGGTAGTCCACGCCGCTCTGGCGATGGGCGTCGACGGAGGAACCCACCACGCGCAGCCGTCTGCGCAATCGCTCAATGCCCGTGTCGAGGCGGTCCAGACACAGGCGTACGGAGTCGAGCGCGGCCGGGTCGACCGGGAGGTCGTTCGCGCTCGCGGTCGCCTCGGACTCGCGCCGGGCGGCGACCGCGAGGGCGCGCACCTGCTCGGCCTCACGGGCGGCTGCGGAGGCCTTGCCGGCCAGCACGCCGGCGGTGCGCTCGGCCTCGGTGGTACGGGCCCATGCGTCGGTCAGTGGGCGGGCTGTGGGTGGGTGGCTGAGGGCGTCTGCTACTTGCGCGCGGTGTTCCGTGAGGATCCGCAGGCCGTTCTCGTGCTGCGTCAGTTCTTCGGCGAGGCGCTTGAGTTGTTGGTCCAGCTCGGCCAAGACCCGGCGGCGGGTCTCGGCCCGTACCTCCGCGCCGACGTACTCGGCGGTCTGCTTGGTGTGACGGCCTCGGGCGACGCCCAGCTTCCAGGAGCCGTCGGTGCCGAGGGCGGAGTCCGCCGTCGTACCCGTGGTCCCCTCCGTGACCAGAGCCACGGCGTGGAGCAGGCGCTCGACCTGCTCGGTCGTCACCCCGCTGTCGGATGCCGTGACCGGGCGCAAAACGTCGGCCACCGTCGGCCCGGCGGGCGGTGTACCGGGGGTGAGGAGGGTGTCTCGTGTGGCCGGGTCCACGACGGCGCCGTCGGCGCATACCCATGCGTCGAGCAGGCCGCTCGCCTCGAGTGCGGCTTCCAGGCCCGCGCGGGCCGTCGGCGCCAGGCCATCGGCGAAGTCGACGAGCCGGTACAGCGGGGCCCCGGTGCCGGGTGTGCGGGGGGCCGAGCGGTGGGTCGGGGGCGCGGGTTCGGGGTCGGTGCGGGCTTCCCAGTCGTTCCGCTCACGCCGCAGGCGGTCCCTTTCGGCGGCCAGCTCACGGATCGCCAACGCCCGCGCATCGCGCTGCTCGCCCAATTCCTCAAGCCACGGCTCGACGACCGACCGGGCGGTGTCGGCCACCTCGTCGGGGACGTGGGCGGACAGCGGACCCTCCGCCGGGTCGTGAGCGGTCAGGGCGTCTACGTCGTCCAGGGCCACGCCAGTCAGGCTGCGCAGCCGCTCGGTCCAGGTCCGTACGGCGCTCGCGTAGGCCTCCCCTTCGCGTGCCGTCTCCTCCCGTCGGCGTTCGACCTGCTCGCGCGCCTCGTCCAGCTGCTCCTCCAGACGCTCCCGGGCGGAGTCGGCCTGGTGCGCCCTGTGCTGGGCCTGGTGTGCCTTGTCGATGAGCGCGGTCACTTCGGTCACGGCCCGGGCGCGGTTCCTGACCACCGGGCCGGCGGCGTCCAGTTGGGTGTCCCAAGCTTCCAGAGCTCCGGCGCAGGACTCCGTGTCGACGGCACGGACTTCGCTGTGCCGCACGAGATGGAAGTCGCCGTCGGGGGAGGTCAGTTCGGTTGCCGCTGCTGCCGCGATCGGGGTCACGGTGACCGCCCCTGCTTCACCCAGGTGCACGGGGTCGAGCCCGGACCGCTCCGCCTCGCGCAGCAGCTCGCCGTGCGTCGTACTGAGGTCGGCAAGTTCACCGCCGAGCCTCCCGGCTTCCTCGGTGAGCCGCCGTCCGGTTTCCTCCTGAGTGCTGTGAGCCTGACGCAGGGCCTTGAAGGCGGCCGCCGCCGCGCTGTGCAGGGCGGTTACCGTGGCGCGCTTCTCCCCCAGCTCCTGCAAGCTGCGGTAGGCAGCGCTGGCGTGCAGGGCGGCAAGGTCCGTCTCGGCCGCGTCCGCCTCCGCGTTGAGGACGTCGAGACGGGCGGTGAGTTCCTCCTCGCTGGTGCGGAGCTTGACCACCTTCTTCACTGCCTCGTCCGCCAGACGCCGCTGCTCCGCCAGCCGTCCCAGCTCACCGTTCAGCTCGTCGGTGCGGCGGCGCAACGCCCCGTGCAGGTAGCCGCGGTAGCCGGTCAGGAAGGTGCGCAGTGCCTCGTCGGTCCCTTCCAGGCGCGCGAGGTGGGTGCGTACGGTGTCCAGGTCGTCGAGGTTGCGCGCCACCTTTTCCACGACATCGTCGTCGAGCGCGGGCAGCGTTTCCGCGAGAACGGAGACCAGCCCGCCGGAGTCGATGCGGTCGCCGATGGTGGGGCGGCGCAGGCGGTGCAGGAGGTGGAGCAGGTTGCGGTAGCGGGCCGGATCGGTGAGGCCGAACAGGCGGTGGGCGACCCGGGCTCGGTGCTCCACGGCCCGGTCGGTGATGTTCTCCGGGCCGACGAGTGCCTTGAGTTGGTCGAGGGGCAGCGGCTGGCCGGCGGGTGCCAGGTGGAGGTCCTGCCCGACCCGCAGCGGGGTGATGAAGAAGAACGGCTTGGCCGTCCTGGTCGACTGGGAGGCGCGGACGGCGGCTCCGAGGGTGAGGTGACGCTCGTTGCCATCCTCATCCGTGTGTGCGAACTCCACCCAGAGGTAGCCCAGCCGGTTGGTCTGCTCGAATCCGTCGAGCATCAGCCACAGGAGTGTGGTCCGGCCGGTTCCCGTGGCGTCCAGGGCGCGGGCGTCACCGTCGAGGAGGTAGGGCAGCAGCATCTCCAGCGCCTTGGACTTGCCGGCGCCGTTCTTGCCGCGCAGCAGCAGGCGCCCGTCGCCGAAGGCGAACTCCTGCCGGTCGTACTGCCAGACGTTCAGGATGCCGGCGCGGTGCAGGCGGTAGCGGGGCGGGGAAGAGGGGCGGTTCACCGGGTCGGCTCCTCGAGGGCCTGGGAGGCGTCGTCTGCTTGAGGCTGTTGGGTACGGGGAGTGACGGCCACGGTGGTGGCGAGTGCCTGGGAGGCCTCGTCTGCTTGCGGCTGTCCGCCACGGGGCGTGACGGCCACGGTGGTGGCGAACCGGGCGGCAGCGGCGAGCAGCACCCAGCCGTGGGCGCCGTCCTGTCCTCGGGCGCCCGAGACGTCGGTGACGGACCGGCCGTCCAGCGCTGCGTCCTCGTGTCCG
Source organism: Streptomyces sp. YS415 (assembly GCF_023544665.1). Taxonomy (GTDB): domain Bacteria; phylum Actinomycetota; class Actinomycetes; order Streptomycetales; family Streptomycetaceae; genus Streptomyces. The sequence goes on along the minus strand of NZ_JAMJFL010000001.1, from coordinate 39,791 downwards.
TCGGGCAGGCCGTGGCCGTCGGCGCGCACCGGGCCTGCGGGCGCCATCAGGCGCATGCGGACCAGGTGATCGAGGACGGCGGCGAGCAGTCCCTTCCGATCCTCCAGGAGGCCGCGCTGCCAGTTGCTGCGTCGGCCGTACTCCTCGACGAGCTCGTCCAGCAGCTCAGGCAGCAGCCCGTCCGGCACGGGAACGCCGATGATCAACCTCCCGCCGATTGCCGGGTGGCCGGGATCCTCGGGGCGCAGCCGGTCGACCAGCCGTCCCACCAGGAGCAGTGCCGCCTGTGCGACGGTGCCGGTGCCGGGCAGGTGCAGGTCGGTGAGATCACCGTCCGGGTCGATGAGAGCGATGCCCTCGGCACGGATCTCCGCCTCCAGGCCAAGCAGTTCGGAGAAGGCCTGCGACTCACGCCGCTGCCGGGTCCGCAGCCATTCCCGCTCGGCGCCGGTGAGGTCGTCGAGGTGGACGGCGGGTGTCTCGACGAGGCGTCTGCGCACGTACGTACGCGGGCCGCCGAAGCCGGGGTCGGCGGCTCGGCGTACGAGATCGGCTCCGTCGCGGCTCTGCGTCAGCGGTCCGGCGACGACCGCGCGGGCGATCTCGCGGTCCACGGTCAGCAGCGCCTCGCCGCCCCGCTCCTCGGCGAGGGCCGAGACATGGCCTTCGGTCTCCGTCAGCACTCCCCAGTCCACGAGTTGGCGCAACGCGGCGGCGAGCGTACGCCGTTCTGCCTGACGCCCGATGTCGTCGACCTCGATGCCGGCGTCCACGGCCGCGACCCTCAGATCGGCAACGAGCTGGGACAGCAGAACCTGCTCGGGGGCGGTGACGAGAACCGAGAGGGCAAGGGCGAGGTAGGTGTACGTCCGCGGTGTGAATGGCGTACCGGTGGACGGCCGCTCCAGGCGGTGCCCGGAGCCGGGGCCAAGGCCTGCCTTGAACAGGCGGGCGTATGAAGCCTCGACAAGGAGTCGGTAGCCGAACACCTGCTGGAAGCGCTGGGCAAGCCAGTCAGCGTGGCGGCGGATCAGCGGGAACGTGTCGCTGTGCGGGCCGTTGCTGGTGACCAGAGGGTGGGCCAGTAGCAGGCGGGCGGCGGTACGGCGTTCGGCGGCGAGTGCGACGTCGTGGGCGGAGGGCAGGGGCATCAGGCGCTCGCTTCCTCGGCCGTGGCAGCCGGGGCGGTGTTGGTGACGCCCTCGGGGATGCTGCCAGCAATGCCGCCGGTGACGCTGCCGGTGATACTTTCGACGGCCAGGGTGAGGTCGTCCGCCGTCAGGTCGCCGTCCGCGGAACGCAGGAGGGTGTGCCGGCCCGGGGTACGCCAGGCCGTCAACCGGATGCCCAAATCCACGTCACCTGCCTGCGCGGTACCGAGCTGAAAGTCATCGCCATCCTTGTGCAGTTGGGCATTGCCGAGGGCAGTGGTGAGGAGTTCCAGCAGGAGCCGCATGGCGGCGGAACCGAGCCGCACCTGGTCGAACCGACCCGATGCGCTGCGCAGTTCGGCGGCCGCGGCGTGACGCGCGGCGGCCTGCTCACGCGCCTGCTCCATGAGCCGGCGCTTCTGCTCAGCATGGTCCTCGATCGCCGCGGATCGCCCGTGCGGGGCTCGGCTGCCACGCTCACGCAAGGCCACCGGCACATCCACGACGGGGCCGTTCCACCAGCTCACATACGCGGGCACGGACAGATCGGGATCCGGCGCCACCCCCAGATGCCGCGCCCCGTACAGCCCGAAGGCCGCGACCGCGATGTCGTGCGCCTCGTCGGGCTCCGCGGCGTCGAACCAGGCGGCAAGCCTGAGCAGGTCCTTGCGGCGGGACATCTCCCCCGACGCCGAACGCAGCATTCGTTTGGCGTTGGCGAGCAGGGACTGCAGGGCGCGCATGGTTGCGTCCCGGAGCTGGTCCACCTGGCTGCCGTGGCCGTCACTGTCGGCGAACCAGTCGCGCATTCCCTCCCAGTCGGCCAGTTCCCGCCCCCGGCTGCGCTGCACCCGCGTCTCCGGCAGCGCGTCGGAGAGCGCACCGAGGCCCGACGCATGAGCGTCGATGCGGCTGAGCAAGGCGGGCAGATGCGGCCAGATGGCTTGCAGATGGGCGGCGATGCGCGGAGCGCGGAAGGAAACATCCTCGGTGATCGCTTGCACGTAGTCGAGCAGCAGCTCCTTGAAGCCCTGGTACTCGGCGCCATCGAGGTCGTAGCGGGCAAGAACCTGGCCGAGGTAGGCGTAGAAGTCCCGCACCGACTCGGCGAACTCGGCGAACTGCGCGAAGAGCGTGCTGATCTTCTCCAGGGCCTGCTGCGGCTCCGTACCGCCCGGCGCGGCGGCCAGCGCAGCAATCTCCTTGAGCCCCCGGTCGACGAGGGTGAGCAGCTCACTGCTGACCTCACGCGCGGCATCCGCTCCTGCCAGCACCTCATCGGCATCACGCTGCACCCGCTCCCCCAGCTTCGACAGCTGATAACGGGACCGTGAGCGCTGGTACTCGGCGATGCTGGTCGCAGTGACCGTGTGCGTACTGCGCAGCAGATTGCCCCAGCGCACGAGCTGTTCGAGCCGAGCGGTCAAGGTCTCCGCGCCCAGCGCAGCAACCGGATGCCCGGCCTGCACCAGCTTGCCGAGCACATCGGGTACGGCGAGGTCCGCGAGCAGGGTGCCGCAGAAGACCCGCATCACTGCGACGTACTCCAGGCGCTCGGGTGCGCTGAGGTAGGCGTAGGCGCTGAGTCGCTGCCAGGTCTCGCTGTCGCTCTCGCTCTCCTCGCCGGGCGGCTCGTCATGTGGTTCTTGGCGTAGTTCGTCCCCCACCATGCTCTCGAGCGTACGGAGTGGCACTGACAGTACGGAGAGGGTTCGGGGAATCCGACTGGTCTGTGCGGTCCGATCCGGACGTCGATGGCCAGGGCGAAGGTGCCTGCCCTCGGGACTTCGCTCGTGCCGTTGACGTGCGCCGGGATCGGCGCGTGAGCGCGACGGCGGTCGCCGGCGCGCAGCATGCGACACGGCGCCCCGATCCCCCGGCGGCACGCGCCCACCCGTTCTCCCGCCGTCCCCTGTTCTTCTTTTGCTTCGGGGCGGGTGTGGGGTGTGCAGAGGGGGATGTCGGCCTGGCGACCAAGCCGAGAATGGCGTGCTGACCTGCGAATACGCCGCCCCCCTCCGGCAAGGCACGAACAGCTGTCCCCGGGGATATGGGCGGGGCTGTCGGCCCGGTTGTCGGGGGAGTTGTCGCATCGTGACCGTGGTCGGGCCTTCGCGGTCGCAGGTGTGGTCGGGGTGGCCTGCTGCGGTGGCCGTACACGTGGAGCCGGTCAGGACGGCGCCACCTGTACCGAAGGGCAGGCCGACGATGACGGACGTGGATACGGGCGGCGGGGATCGCCTGGCACTCGCGGTGCTGACGCAGTACCGGATGACCACCACCGAGCAGATGCACCGGCTGATCGCGCCGGGAGTGCGCATCGAGCAGACGCGGCGCCGGATGGCCAAGCTGCGGTCGGAAGGACTGGTCGACCGCATTACCCTCCCCCAAGCAGGACGCCTGCGTGCATGGTTCCCGACCTCGTACGGCGCGCAGATCGCCGCGGAGTGGCCGGAGCTGCGGGGCCGACGACTGCCGAGGATGGTGTCCGACCCGACAGCCGCGAGACTGCGGTCAGGCCACACATTGACGGTGACCGAGACAGCGCTCACCTTCATCGAAGACGCTCGCCGAATCGGCGACTTGTGCCGCCCGCTGGACTGGATCCCCGAGGTGTACCACCCTCTCGGGGGCGGCGAGGCGGTCATACCGGACGCCCTCATGTACTACGCGCGGGGCACCACCGCGGGCGACGGGACGATGCTGCGAGCGTTCGTCGAGGTCGACCGGGCCACCATGGGCCCCGAGCGCCTGGGCGCGAAACTGGGCGCCTACTCCCGCCTTCACAGCTACACCCCCACGCCCTTCGCAGGCCACCGGCGGACTGCCACCCAAGGCCCGGTGCAGGAGGAATGGCGGCGGCACTATCCGCTGTTCCCCCGCCTGCTGTTCGTCCTGGACGGCACGGGCCCCACCGGCATCAAGACCCGCCTCGACGCCCTGCAAGGAGCCGCCAAGGCCTCGGAGCAGCCCCTCTTCTTCCACACGGTCCCCATCCTGACCGCTGCACTGGCAGACCTGCGCAACAGCGGCCCCTCCGCGCCGGTGTGGCACCCCGTCCTGGGTCCCGACTGCGCAGTCCCTTGGACCTGGTCACCGCGTCAGTAGACGGATTGCGCAGCCGTGCGCAATGGCTGCTACCGCTGTGCGGCGGCTGCGCAATACCGAACCACGAGCGAGGTCGCGGTGATGCGCAATCAGCGTCACGCCCCGTGCGCATCGCGATGCGCAATGCTCGGACACCTACGCAGCCTTGCGCACACGGGAAGGGACGGCCGCGCCATACACGCTGTCTTAGGATGGCGAGCACCATCTCAGCGGCCCGACGGGCTTCCTGATCCGCCTCCGGGCGGACACCGGAGGACATGCCCCCACCCGCACGAGTTCACTTCGTGCTGCCTGGGGGCGTTTTCTTGCTGTTCCGTGAGTCCGCGGCGTCCGTGGCCACCCGCATACTCGAAGGATCGCTGGCTCTGCACCTGACTGAGAACTTCCGTCATCTGCACGGCAGAATGCCGGCGCAGGCGGAGATCCGGTCCTGGGAACGCAGCCTGCCCGCGCTCGTCAACGCCCTCATCGAGGCCGGGCTCGACGAGGTCGAAGTCCTCGTCGAATACAGCCTGCCCCTCACCAGCAAGCGCGCCGACGCCGTACTCGCGGGAGTTCACCCCACCACCCGCGAACCGTCTTACGTCGTCGTGGAACTCAAGCAGTGGAGCTCTGCCTACCCAGATGAGGAAGAACCACTGCTGTGCCGGATCGACTCCTACGCACAGCCCGTCCTCAACCCGATCGAGCAGGTGCGGGGTTACTGCGAATACCTGCTCTCATTCAACGGGGCGTTGGAGCGGATGCCCAAGTCCCTGGCGGGAGTCGCGTTCCTTCACAATGCGACCGAGTTCGGCGTGGCGGGTCTGCGGGCCGTCAAGGAGGACCAGTACGGCCGGATGTACACCGGCGAACAGCGCGGCGCCTTCATGGAGTTCCTGCGCTCCCGGCTCGCCGCCCAGCCCGGCGCCCAGGCCGCGGACGAACTGCTCGCCGGGAAGGTTCGGCCGTCGAAGCAACTGATGTCCGTGGCGGCGGCCGAGATCCGTGACCGCGAACAGTTCGTGCTGATCGCCGAGCAACGGGAAGCGTACGAGCAGGTGATGTCCGCCGTACGCAAGGCCAAGCGGTCCAACCACAAGCAGGTGATCGTGGTGACCGGCGGCCCCGGCTCCGGCAAGAGCGTGGTGGCGATGTCGCTACTGGGCGAGCTGTACCGACGCGGGGTACCCGCTCTTCACGCGACCGGGTCGCAGTCCTTCACCAAGACGATGCGCAAGGTCGCGGGCGCCCGCAAGCGCGAAGTCCAGCAACTGTTCAAGTACTTCAACAGCTTCATGGACGCCGAGCCGAACGACATCGACGTCCTGATCTGTGACGAGGCACACCGCCTCCGCAAGACCTCCGCCAACCGGTACACAAAGGCGGAACTCCGCACTGGTCGTCCCCAGGTGGCGGAGCTGATCGACGCGGCACGCGTGCCGGTGTTCCTCCTCGACCAGCACCAGGTAGTGCGCCCCGGCGAGATGGGAACTAAGGAGGCGATTCAGCAGGCCGCCGCAGCCCAGGGCCTGGAGTGCACGGTCGTGGAACTGGACGGCCAGTTCCGGTGCGGCGGCAGTGAGGCGTACGAGAAGTGGGTCGTCGATCTGCTCGGTCTGGACGGCGGCACGCCCCACCACTGGGCTCCAGACGGCAAGTTCGAGCTGCTGACCGCGGGAAGTCCCCAAGAGTTGGAGGAGTTCCTCATCAGCCGCCGCGCAGAGGGCTACGGCGCACGGATCTCCGCCGGTTACTGCTGGAAGTGGACCACGAAGATCACCCCCACCATGACGGCCCTGCCCACCGACGTCGTCATCGGCGACTGGGCCCGCCCCTGGAACGTCTACGGCGACCGTTCCATGCTCGGCGCCCCGCCCGCCCCGCTCTGGGCCACCGACCCGGCCGGATTCACCCAGGTCGGCTGCGTCTACACCGCCCAGGGCTTTGAGTACGACTGGTCGGGCGTCATCATGGGCCCCGACCTGGTGTGGCGCACGGACCACTGGGTGGTGGACCGGTCTGCGTCGAAGGATCCGTCGTTCACGAAGGCCACATCCGACGAGGACATCGACCGACTGATCCGCAACACCTACAAGGTGCTGCTGACCCGCGGGATGGTCGGCACGATCATCTACTCAACGGACCCGGAGACGCGCGAGAAGCTGAGGTCCCTCATTCATGCGGCGTCCGAAGCCGAAAGCCCCGTGCCCACGCCGTCCCGTGCATGAATGTCGGGGGCCTGGTCGGGGGTCCTGCTGGCAGACGAGTCGGGCTGTACGCCGGGTTCTGTTCCCCGGTTCCCTCGCGGGAGCCGGGGCGACGGCCATCCATCTAGGGCCGGCGTTGCCGCCGGCCTCGTGCGGTCTACCCGCGGACTCGGGCGGGCAGCCCTCGAACGTCCGCGCAGGGTCACCTCGAAAGGCGGCCCCTCTTGACCTTGCTCCGGGTGGGGTTTACCTAGCCGCCTGAGTCACCTCAGGCGCTGGTGGTCTCTTACACCACCGTTTCACCCTTACCGAGGGCCTTGCGGTCCCCGGCGGTTTGCTTTCTGTGGCACTGTCCCGCGGGTCACCCCGGGTGGCCGTTAGCCACCACCCTGCCCTGTGGAGCCCGGACGTTCCTCGGGGAGATCCAAGAACCTCCACGCGGCCGCCCGCCCGGCTCGTCTGCCGTGTCGACCATGGTACTAGGCGCTCAGAGGAAGTCGGTCGTCTTCAGGTCGAAGGCGAAGGGGGCGGGGAGGGGGAGCGGTTTGCCGTAGGCGACGCCGCGGAGCTCTTCGTAGTCGTCCGCCTTCGGGGACTCGAACAGCGTGGTCCATCTGGCCTCGCGGTCGACGAGCAAGTAGAGGGGGATACCGGCTCGGGCGTAGCAGCGGCGTTTGATCTCGCGGTCTGGCCGCGGCTTCCCGGATGTCACCTCCAACACCATCGTGACTCCCTCGCATGGCATCCACGGGTCGGCTCCCCGATAGAGGCGTTGTTCCTTGGGAGCGAACGTCCCGTCCGGGATCACGTGATCCTGTGGACAGCCATCCGCGCTTCGCAGCTTCAAGCCTTTTTGCCTAGAGAACTGCATTTCGGTCACGGAGTGCTCATGCACCTGACTCACGATTTCGCTGACGCAGTGCTCATGGTGGCCGTCCGGCAACGGCGCCACGACGACCTCCCCCTCCATGAGCTCCACCCGAAGACCCTCGGGGGCGTCCAGCTCGGCAAACCAGTCCAGCAAAACCTTCTGCGTGATCGCGTCCAGTGCCATGTCACCCATACAAGGCTCCCGCGAGCGAAGAGGGAGCCGGAAATGAGGACGATCACCTGCACGGGGGCCGTCGGCCTCCCCCTTGACCCTGCCGCCACGTCAAGGTCTCTACTGGCCCCATGCGCATCGGAGAGCTCGCCGACGCCGTAGGTGTCACCACCCGAACCGTGCGGCACTATCACCACCTCGGGCTGCTCCCGGAGCCCGAGCGGCTGAGCAATGGGTACCGGGACTACACCCTGCGCCACGCCGTCGTGCTCGCTCGCATACGGCGGCTCACCGAGTTGGGGCTCGGGCTCGGGGAGGTGCGGGACGTGCTGGCCGATGAGGCCGGGAAGGACCTCGCCGAGGTGTTGAGCGAGCTCGATGAGGATCTTGCTCGGCAGGAGGCCGCGCTGCGGGAGCGGCGCGCGAGGTTGCGGGCGTTGATGGAGGACGGCGTCTCCGTCGAGGGGCCCGTTTCTCCCGAGCTTGCCTCGCTCTTCCGTCGTACCGCGCATCTCTCCGACTCCCCCATGGCCGCCAAGGACCGGGAGATCCTCGCGCTCATGGAGAGCACCGCCGGTCCGGAGGAGCGCGAGCGGTTCTCGGGGATCATGAGTGCCGCCTTGGAGGACCCCGCCGGCATCGAGCGCGTCCGTGCCGCCTACGCCCTCCTCGACGACCTCGCCGACGCCGAACCCGACGATCCCCGCGTTGAGCACGCTGCTCATGCCCTCGTCGAATGCCTCCCCAGCGAGCTCATGCTGCCCACCCCTCCCATCGACCAGGACAACAGCTTCCTCCGCGCCTTCTACGCCGATTTCGCCCCGGCGCAGGCCGAGGCCATCCGGCGGACCGTCCAGATCGTCACGCGGGGGCGAAACGTACCTTCGCCGCCACCGGATCCGCCTGCGTGAGGCGTACGCGCAGCCGCTCCCCCAGCGGCAGCGCCCCGTTCTCGCTCTCCACCCGCCCTATCACCGCTGGGCTCTCCAACTGGACGGTTCCGACCCCCGGCCGACGCTCGTCCACATCCACCACGTACGCGTCGAACACCTCCCCCACCCGGCCCTCCAGCACCGCCGCCTCCACGATGTCCACGCACGACCGCTCCACCGTCCCGGCCCGCCGCGAGCCGTCCGCCATCTCCTTGGGCAGCGCGTCCATGGCCGAAAGGACCCACTCGGGCGGGGGGCCGCCCGCTGCTGCCGCGAGGCACAGTGAGGACGCGAAGCGGTCGGCCAGGCGGCGCAAGGGGGCCGTGCAGTGGGCGTACGGGGCTGCCACCGCCGAGTGGGTCACGATGTCGGGGAGGTCGCCGTCCCGGAAGACCGTGTAGCCCGCGCCCCGCAGCAGCGTCGTGCACTCCTGGAGGAATGCCGCATGGTGGGGGACCGAAGGGTCCAGGGAGCGCACGAGTTGCGCGTACGACACGTGGTGCGGCCAGTCGATGTGCAGGGCGTGTGCGGTACGGCGGAGGCGGCCCACCGCTCCGTCGGGGGCAGCGGGGAGCGTGCGCAGGACTCCCGTGCCGGACGACAGCATCAGGTCCGCCGCCGCCATGCCCGTGAGGAGCGAGATCTGCGCGTTCCAGCCCTCCGCCGGCAGTGGGGCGCGGAAGCTCAGCTCGTAGCCGCCGTTCCGCTGCACGATCTCCTGCTCGGGGACGTTCAGGGAGATGCCTCCCCTGTCCACCTCCAGGGCCTCCCGCAGCCGGCCGATCTCCGCCAGCAGCGCCAGCGGCTCCTCGGCCGTCCCCTCCTCGATCTCCTTCTGTACGGCGGCGTAGTCCAGCTTCGCCCTGCTGCGGACCAGCGAGCGGCGGACGTCGACGGCCAGTGGGCGTCCCTCCGCGTCGAGGTCGATCGTCCACAGGACCGCCGGGCGGGTCTGGCCCGGCAGCAGGCTCGCCGCGCCCTCGCTGAGGACGGCTGGGTGCAGGGGGATGCGGGTGTCCGGGAAGTAGAGGGTCATGACGCGGCGGTGGGTCTCGGCGTCGAGTGCCGTGCCCGGTTCGACGAAGGCGGCGACGTCCGCGATGGCGTACCGCACGCGGTAGCCGGTGCCCTGGCGGGACAGGTGCATCGCCTGATCGAGGTCCGTGGACGTGGGTGGGTCGATGGTGAAGAGGGGGACGTCCGTGGCGTCCTCCACCGGCAGCACGGGGTCTCGCGCGGCCCTTTCGGCTTCCGCCAGGACCTCCGGCGGGAAGGTCTCGTCGATGTCGAGCTCGGTTCGCAACGCGGTGAGGGCGGCCCGGAGCGGGGCTTCTGGGGCGCCGGTCACGCGGATGTGGCGGCGAGGCATACAGCGAGCCTAGGGCGGAGGCCGCCCGGAAGCACGCCGTACGCTTGGCCGAGTTCTACAGAAGGAGATCCACCCGTGCTTGTCCTGCTGCCGCCCTCCGAAGGCAAGGCGTCTTCCGGCCGTGGTGCCCCGCTGAAGCTGGAGTCGCTGTCGCTGCCGGGGCTGTCCGAGGCTCGTGCGGCCGTGCTCGACGAACTCGTCGAGCTGTGCGCGGGGGACGAGGAGAAGGCGCGGGAGGTTCTGGGGCTGAGTGAGGGGTTGCGGGGCGAGGTCGCCAAGAATGCCGAGCTGCGGACCGCTGGTGCCCGGCCCGCCGGGGAGATCTACACCGGCGTCCTCTACGACGCCCTCGACCTCGCCTCCCTCGACACCGCCGCGAAGAAGCGGGCGGCGCGCTCGTTGCTCGTGTTCTCCGGGTTGTGGGGGGCGGTGCGGGTCAGCGACAGGATTCCCTCCTACCGGTGCTCGATGGGGGTGAAGCTGCCTGGGCTCGGGGCGCTGGGCACTCATTGGCGTACGGCCATGGCGGCGGTGCTTCCCGAGGTCGCGGGGGACGGGCTCGTACTGGATCTGCGGTCCGCTGCGTACGCGGCGGCCTGGAAGCCCAAGGGTGAGGTGGCCGGGCGGACGGCGAGCGTGCGGGTGCTGCACGCGCCGACCCGGAAGGTCGTCAGCCACTTCAACAAGGCGACGAAGGGGCGGATCGTGCGCAGTCTGCTCACGTCCGGCACGAAGCCCGGCGGTCCGGCCGAGTTGGTCGAGGCGTTGCGGGATCTGGGGTACGAGGTGGAGGCCGCGGCGCCGGGCAAGGCCGGTGCGCCTTGGTCGCTGGATGTGCTGGTGGACGAGATCCACTGAGTCGCCCTCGCCGCATTGCAGCATGTGCAACGGTCTTTGCGCATGCTGCACGGCGGCGACAGGATGTCCGCATGACCTCCGTGCTGGATCTCGCCCCCGTGCTGCCTGTCGTCGTGATCGAGGACGCGTCCGACGCCGTGCCGCTCGCCCGGGCGCTCGTCGCCGGAGGGCTTCCCGCCATCGAGGTGACCCTGCGGACGGCGGCAGCGCTGGATGCGATACGGGCCATGGCGGCTGACGTGCCGGAGGCCGTTGTCGGGGTGGGGACCGTCATCACGCCGGAGCAGGTGACGGCGGCCGTCGATGCCGGGGCGCGGTTCCTTGTCAGTCCGGGGTGGACGGACGTACTGCTGGAGGCCATGCGAGCGTCGGGTGTGCCGTTCCTGCCGGGGGTGTCGACGGCTTCCGAGGTTGTCGCGCTGCTGGAGCGCGGGGTGCGGGAGATGAAGTTCTTTCCGGCGCAGGCCGCCGGGGGGACGGCGTATCTGAAGTCGCTGTCCGGGCCCCTGCCGCAGGCTCGGTTCTGTCCGACCGGGGGGATCGGGGCCGACTCCGCGCCGGAGTATCTGGCACTGCCCAATGTGGGATGCGTGGGCGGGAGTTGGATGCTTCCCGCGGATGCGGTCGCCGCGCGGGACTGGGCGCGCATCGAGGCGCTGGCCCGGGGCGCGGCGGGGCTCAGCGCAGGTGGGACGTGTCGTTGAAGAGCCGTACGCTCGCGTTGCCGTCGGCGTAGTACGCCACCGCCGACAGGGAGGCCGCCGAGAGTTCCATGCGGAACAGGGACTCGGGCGGGGCGCCCAGGGCCAGCCGGACGAAGGTCTTGATCGGGGTGACGTGGCTGACCAGGAGGACCGTGCGGCCCGCGTAGGCGGCGACCAGCTTGTCGCGGGTCGCGGCGATGCGGGTGGCCGTCTCGGTGAAGCTCTCGCCGTCGCCGGTGGGGCGGGCCTCGGGGTCGGCGAGCCAAGCGTTGAGGTCGTCCGGGTAGCGGTCGCGGACCTCGCCGAAGGTCAGGCCCTCCCAGGCGCCGAAGTCCGTCTCGCGCAGGCCCTCGTCGACGGCCACTTCGAGGCCGAGGCGCCTGGCCACGGCGGCCGCGGTCTCGCGGGTACGGGCGAGGGGGGACGCGACGATGGCCTGGATCGTGCCGCGCCGGGCCAGCGCGGCGCCGGCCCGCTCGGCCTGGTCCCGGCCGATCTCCGACAGGGCCGGATCGCTGCCGCCGCTTCCGGAGAACCGCTTCTGCGGAGTCAGCGCGGTCTCGCCATGGCGGAGGAGTACGAAGGTCGCGGGCGCGCCCATGTCCGGGGGTCCCCATCCGGCGCTCGCCACGGTCTTCGCGGCGCGGATGTCGGCGTCGGCCTTGGCGGTGTCGGTCATGGCGGCGTCAGCCCTGGCAGCGTCGGCTGCGGCACCCCCGGCGACCGGGGCCACCGAGTCCGCCGAGACCTCCGCCGCTCCAGCAACCCCCGCATCCATCGCCCCGTTGGCCAACCGATCCGCCACCTTGTTCCGCTCCCGCGGAATCCACTCGTACGTCACCCGCTCCGGTGGAAACACCCGTGACGCCTCCATGGCCAGCGGCTTCATGTCGGGGTGCTTGATCTTCCAGCGGCCCGACATCTGCTCCACGACGAGCTTGGAGTCCATGCGAACATGCACGGTCGCGGTCGGGTCCAGGTCGAACGCGGCTCGCAGGCCGGCCAGCAGGCCCTGGTACTCGGCGACGTTGTTCGTGACCACGCCGAGGTACTCGGACCGCTCCGCCAGCGTCTGCCCCGTAGCGGCGTCGAAGACCACCGCGCCGTAGCCCGCGGGCCCCGGGTTGCCCCGTGACCCGCCGTCCGCCTCGACGATGAACTCCCGCACGACCGAAGCTCCCTACGGACCCGGCCTACAGACCCGACTCGGCCGTACGCACCAGAATGCGGCGGCAGTTCTCGCAGCGCACCACCGTGTCGGGCGCCGCCGCGCGGATCTCGTTGATGTCGGTGATGGACAGCTCCTGGCGGCAGCCCTGGCAGGTGCGCGCCTGCAGCTTGGCCGCGCCGACGCCGCCCTGCTGCTCGCGCAGCTTCTCGTAGAGCTTGAGGAGGTCGGCCGGGATCGCGCCCGCGATGACCTCGCGCTCCTTGGTCACGGTCGCCGCCTCACCGTCCAGCGTCTCGAACGCGGCGTCGCGGCGCGCGGTCGCGTCCTCGATCTTCGACTCCACGGAGCCGACCCGCTCGGTCAGCTCGGCGACCCGCTCCTGCGCGGACTCGCGGCGCTCCATGACCTCCAGGACCACGTCCTCCAGGTCGCCCTGGCGCTTGGCGAGGGAGGCGATCTCGCGCTGGAGGTTCTCCAGGTCCTTCGGGGAGCTGACCGCGCCGGAGTCCAGCCGCTGCTGGTCGCGGACGGCGCGCTGGCGGACCTGGTCGACGTCCTGCTCGGCCTTGATCTGCTCGCGGGCGGTGTCGCTCTCCTCGGTCTGGGCGGCCACGAGCAGGTCGCGCAGCTGGGTGAGGTCCTTGGTCAGCGACTCGATCTCGGCGTGCTCGGGCAGCGAGCGGCGCTTGTGCGCGAGCTGCTGGAGGCGGACGTCGAGGGCCTGGACCTCGAGAAGGCGGATCTGGTCGGCGGGCGCGGCGTTCAGTTGGGGGCTCCAGGTGAAGGGGAGTGACTGGTCCAGGGATCGGTGACCGTCTTCGAGACATGGACGCGGAGGTTCCAGTCATGGCGGTCGGAGATCTCGTCGAGCTGGGCGGCGGCCTGCTCGCACCAGGGCCACTCGGTGGCCCAGTGCGCGGCGTCGAGCAGCGCGAGAGGGGTGTGGGACACGGCTTCGGACGCCGGGTGGTGGCGCAGGTCCGCGGTGAGGAAGGCGTCGACGCCCGAGGCGCGGACGGCGTCGAAGAGGCTGTCGCCCGAGCCGCCGCTCACGGCGATCGTACGGACGGTCGTCTCGGGGTCGCCGGCGACCCGGATGCCCTGCGCGGTGGCGGGCAGCCGGGCGGCGGCGCGGGCGGCGAGTTCGCGGACGGTGACCGGGTGGTCGAGTTCGCAGATACGGCCGAGGCCGCGGCGTCCGGACGGGTCGGCCGGGTCCGGCACGAGGGGCCCTACGACCCGCAGGTCCAGGGCGCCGGCCAGGGCGTCGCTCACTCCCGGGTCCGCCGTGTCGGCGTTGGTGTGCGCCACGTGCAGCGCGATGTCGTTCTTGATCAGGGTGTGGACGACGCGGCCCTTGAAGTGCGAGGCCGCCACCGTCGTCGTACCGCGCAGGTAGAGCGGGTGGTGGGTGACGAGCAGGTCGGCGCCCAGCTTGACCGCCTCGTCGACGATCTCCTGGACCGGGTCGACGGCGAACAGGACCCGGGTGACCTCCTGATCGGGGTCGCCCACGACGGTGCCGACCGCGTCCCAGGACTCGGCCCGCTCGGCGGGCCACAGGTTCTCCAGCGCGGCGATGACTTCAGACAGACGGGGCACGTGAAAAGGCTACCTGGCCGTTCTGTGCCGCAGAACCGTCGCACCCCGGCCGCGGGGTCCGTGAAATGTCACGTTCCCGGGCCCCACGGGCGCCACGCTCCCCCGCCCAGCACACCCGCCCCCGTTCCCTCAGGCGAATCGTTCCTGGAACACCCTTATGTGTGAAGCGGCAGCCTGCCGGTCCCACGCCTGTGCGTACGAAAACTAGCTTCGTGGCCGGAGGTGACCAGACGATGACGGCCTGTGCCATCGAACCCCCCGCCGCCGAGTCCGAGGCGCCGCAAGCGGGGTGCGTGATCACCGCGGACGGCGCCTATGCCGCGCGTCTCGCGCTGGACGGCGACTGCTGGTTCCCGGAGCGCTGGACGCTGGACGGACCCGAGCCGTACGCCGTGCCGCTGCCCGGCAACCAGCCGGAGGAGCCCGGCACCGAGGTGCAGCCGATGGGCGACGGACGCGTCCTGATCCGGCGGCCCACCGACGGACGGCATGTCTTCACGCTGCTCTATCCGACCGGGCCCGGCACCGGCGAGCTGCTCATCGGCGCGGTCGAGTGCCCCGACGCCGACACCGGGCTGCGGCTGCTGCCCCCGGCGCCGTGCGGGCGCAAGGCGTACGCCCTCGCCGTGGGCCGGTACACGAGCACGGTGTGGCTGGTGGCGGGCGGCGCCTTCGGGCCGGAGCACGTCGCCGAGATCCCGGGGCGCTGCTCGGGCGGGGTGTGGCTGGACCATGCGGGGCGGATGCTGGCGCTGGACCGGGAGGTCGGGGGCCGGACCAAGGCGGTCGTGGTGGACCTGGAGCGCGGCGGGGAGGTGTCGCCGCTGCTGCAGATCGCGGCGGAGAGCGACGACCGGCTGCTGCTCGCGGACGCGGACAGCGGGCTGCTGCTGATCGGCTCGGACGCGCCGGAGCCGGGGGAGGCGCCGAGGCTGGGGTGGGGCGTGCTGGGCAGCACCCTGCCGGTGCGGTTCCCGGAGTGCCTGCGGGTGCCGGAGTGCGCCGTGACACCGTTCGCGGTCCAGCCGGGGCAGGTGCTGATGCCGGAGAGCTGCTCGGTGGCGCTGCGGGTGGACGGCCCGCTCGGCAGCTGGCTCGGGGTGTGGCGGCCCGCCGAGAAGCAGATGCGTCATCTTGCGGCGCCGGAGGGATGGCTGGCGGGAGCGGGCTGGTGGACGCGGGAGGGGTCGCTCCAACTGCCGTACTCGACGCAGGCGGTGCCGTGCGGGGTGGCGCACTGGGAAAGTCCGGGTCCGGAGGCTCCCGTGGGGGGCGAGGGGAACCGCGCGACCGACCTGGACGGCGCCGCAGCGGGCCCGCACCAGGACGAACCACCCACCCCCTCGACCCCAGCCCCGGTACGGCCCGTGCCGTTGCAGCAGGCGCCGTTGGGGCGTCTTGTAACGAAGTAGTGGCGGTTGGCGTGTGCGGCTGGATTCGGCCCGAGGTGTGCCGGTTAAACTCGCTCGGCTGTCTGAAAGATCATGTTGACGGGGTGAATTTCCGATGAGCGACGCCACTATGACCCAGCCGCATGCCCAGGACCAGGAGAACTCAGGTCAGGGCAGGCACCGCGGTCCGGTCTCGTCCCACGACGGCGAGGCGGCCCCCCGCGGCCGTCACCGCAAGCCGGCTGAGCAGACCGAGACGGCGGCCTGAGCGACGGAACGGCCCCCGCACCTCGATGAGAGGCGCGGGGGCCGTTCTGTATCCCTGTATCCAAGTGGAATTACCTACGCCCGTTTCAGTCCCAGCACTTCCGTCGCCGCGAACGTCTCCCCCGGCGGCCGGTCCGCGTAGTGCGCGGTGAGTACGGCGTCCAGCTCGTCGTAGGAGAAGGTGTCCTGCTTGCTGTCGAACTGGGCCCGGACCCGGGGACGGTCGACGACCGCGACCATGCCGCCGTGCACGACGAGCAACTGGCCGTTGATCCGGGCGGCGGCCGGTGAGGCCAAGTAGCCGACGAGCGGCGCCACATGCTCGGGGGCGAGCGGGTCGAGGCCGCCCTCGGCGGGCTCGCCGAACACGTCCTCGGTCATCCGGGTCCGGGCCCGCGGGCAGATGGCGTTGGCGGTCACCCCGTACTTGGCGAGCGCCAGTGCCGTGGAGGTGGTCAGGCCGACGATTCCGCCCTTCGCGGCGGCGTAGTTGGGCTGTCCCGCGGATCCGGCGAGGAACGCCTCCGAGGAGGTGTTCACGATCCTCCCGTACACCGGTCCGCCGTCCGCCTTAAACCGCTCGCGCCAGTGCGCTGCCGCGAAGCGGGTGGTATTGAAGTGGCCTTTGAGGTGGACGCGGATCACCGAGTCCCACTCGTCCTCGGTCATCGAGAAGACCATGCGGTCGCGCAGGATGCCCGCGTTGTTGACGAGGATGTCCAGCTTGCCGAACTCCTCGATCGCCAACTGGACCATTTGCTGAGCCTGTTGGAAGTCAGCGACGTCCCCGGTGTGCGCGCGGGCGTGGCCGCCCACCGCGCGGATCTCGGCGGCCGTCTCCTCCGCAGGTCCGGCGGAGGATGCGCCGGAGCCGTCCCGGCCCGGCTGACCGTAGTCGTTGACGACGACGGCCGCGCCGAGCCGGGCGAGCTCCAGCGCCTCGGCGCGGCCGAGGCCCCTGCCCGCGCCGGTGACGATGGCCGTGAGCCCTTCCAGCGGGGCCCCGGAGGGGGTGGCCATCACAGCTCGATGCACGTACGCAGCGCGCTGCCGGTACGCATCTGGTCGAGGGCCTCGTTGATCTCGGCGAGGGGCACCCGGTGGGTGATCAGCCCGGCCAGGTCGACGCGGCCCGCCCGCCACAGGTCGATGGTCCGCTCGTAGGAGCGCAGCACGTCGCCGCCGCCGTACAGGGACGGCAGGATGCGCTTCTCGTCGAAGAACAGCTCGAACATGTTCAGCTGGAGGAAGTCGTCCATGGCGCCCGCGCCGACGATCACCAGGGTGCCGCCGCGCCGGGTGTTCTCGTAGGCGGTGCGGGCGGTGGCGGACCTGCCGACGACCTCGAAGACGTAGTCGAAGCCCTCGCCGGCGGTGATCTCCTGCTTGGCGCCGGGCAGTTCGTCAGGCGAGACGGCCTTGGTGGCGCCGAAGGCGAGCGCGGCCTCGCGGCGGCTCGGGACGGGGTCGACGGCGACGATCTCGGCGGCGCCCTTGAGCCGGGCGCCCTGGATCGCGGAGATGCCGACCCCGCCGCAACCGATGACGGCGACCGACGAACCGGCCTGCACGTCGGCGGTGTTGATGGCGGCGCCGAGTCCGGTGGTGACCCCGCAGCCGATGAGGGCGGCTATGTCGAACGGCACGTCCTCGGGGATCGGCACCGCACAGCCGGCGTCGACGACGACCTCCTCGGCGAAGGTGCCGGTACCCGCGAAGCCGAAGACATCGCCGCCGGGGCGCTTGAAGTTGGGGGTGCCGGCGTTCATGAACCCGGCCAGGCACAGCTCGGTCTGGCCGCGCTTGCAGGCGGGACAGGCACCGCAGGCCGGCAGCCAGCACACGACGACCCGGTCACCGGGCTTCAAATGGGTGACACCTTCGCCGACTTCGAGGATCTCCCCCGCGCCCTCATGGCCGGGGACGAAGGGGGCCGGCTGGGGCAGTACTCCGTTCATGGCGGACAGGTCGGAGTGGCAGAGCCCGGTGGCTCGCACCCGGATCCTCACCCGGCCGGGGCCGAATCCCACCGCCTCGACATCGTCGAGGACCTCCAGTTTGTCCTGGCCGGTCTCGTGCAGTACGGCTGCGCGCATGGTGCGGCTCCCCTCGACGGTGACTCGGGCGGTGACGCAGGAGTGGTGGACGGCGGTGACTCAGGAGTGGTGGACGACGGTGTCGGTGAGGGCGGGTGCGTCGTCCCGTTCGACGACGCCGACGGCAACCCGGACGGTGTCGCCCCGGTGCCACATGCGGATGCGCAGGGTCTCTCCCGGGTACACGACCCCGGCGAACCGGGTCGCATACGCGCGCACCCGGCCCGCCTCGCCGCCCAGCAGGGTGTCGACGACCGCCTTGAGGGTGATGCCGTAGGTGCACAGCCCGTGCAGGATGGGCCGGTCGAAGCCGGCCTTGGCGGCGAAGTCGGGGTCGGCGTGCAGGGGGTTCCAGTCGCCGGAGAGTCGGTAGAGCAGCGCCTGGTCCTCGCGGATCGGCCGCTCCACGATCTTGTCGGGCTCCCCAGTGGGCGGCTCGGGGCGGGCCGAGGGGCCCCGGTCGCCGCCCCATCCGCCTTCGCCCCGGATGAAGATCTGCGAGTCGTTGGTCCACAACGGCCCGTCGGCGTCGGCGGCTTCGGTGCGCAGGACCAGGACGGCGGCCTTGCCCTTGTCGTACACGGCGGCGATGCGGGAGGTGGTGGTCGCGGTGCCCTCGACGGGGAGCGGGCGGTGGATCTCCAGGCTCTGCCCGCCGTGCAGGACGCGGGCCAGCTCGACCTCGACGCCGGGCATGGACAGACCGCTGATCACTCCGGGGGCGCCGGAGCCGGCGACCGTGGCGAAGCTGGGCAGCACCTGCAGCCGGGACTCCAGGGTGTAGCGCAGCTCGTCGGGGTCGGTGGCCGGGCGTCCGGCGCCGATGCCGAGGTGGTAGAGCTGGACGTCCTTGGCGGTCCAGGAGATCTCGCCGGACCGGGGTTCGGCGGCTACGGCCTTCGCTGCGTCGATGGGCATGGGGCTCCTGAGGGGTCTGAGACCTCGGCGCGGTCGTCCGCACCGTCGGCCGCACCGAGGTCGCGTAGGGGCGGGCCCGGAAGCGCGTCGGCGGACCCGGTCCCTTCAGGACCTAGAACGCGTTCCAGTCCGGCGCCCTCGTTATAGCCGAGCGCCCGGCACTTGTGAAGGCTCCTGACATGGCGTCAGCCCGCCCGTGGCTCGCCCGCGTCGCCTGCCTGTCCCTCCCGCCCTACGCTTGGCCCGTGAACGAGATGCCCCGGGACCACCGCCCCGCCAGGTCCATCAGAGTGCTGCTCGCCGAGGACCAGGGCACGCGGCGCGGCGCGCTGGCGGTGCTGCTGGGGATGGAGCCGGACCTGAAGGTCGTGGCGCAGGTCGGGAAGGGCGAGAACCTGGTCGACGCGGCGCTTCTCCACCGTCCCCACGTGGCCCTGCTCGACGTCGAACTGCCCGGCCGAGGCGGCCTGGAAGCGGCTGCCGACCTGCGCGACCAGGCACCCGACTGCCGGGTACTGCTCCTGACGACGTCGGCCCGGCCCGGCTACCTCCAGCGGGCCATGGCCGCGGGCGCCGCGGGCATCCTGGTGAAGGACGGCCCCGTGGAGGAGCTGGCCGGGGCGATCCGCCGGGTACTGACCGGGGAGACCGTGATCGATCCGGCGCTCGCGGCAGCGTCCCGGGGCGCCGCGCCGAACCCCCTCACGGCCGACGAGTGCGACATGTTGCGCGCCTGCACGCACGGGGCGACGGTCGCCACTATCGCCGAGGCCCTCCACCTCCCCGAGCCGACGGTCCGCGCCCACCTCGCCACGGCCCTCACCAAGACGTCCGCTCACACCCCGACGGAGGCCCTGCGGGCGGCCCGGGAGCAGGGGTGGGTCTAGGGCTTCTGAGCCCCTCGCGGCAGTGGAGGCACGATGTGCCCCACCGACTCATAAGCAGTGTCCTCCGGTGCCAGGCAAACGAACCAGTCGGCCGGGGAGCCCTCGACGGAGGTGATCGCCGTACCGTCGGAGCCGTGCTTGTTCCTCCGAAGATCGGTGGTGGTGCCGTCCTGCCATGTACAGATGACGCCCGCGTCGTACTTGGCGAGCCGGCCGACCACCAAACGGGCAGGGCCGTCGGTGTCGGGTTCCAGGGGGACGGCCGTCTCGCTGAGGACCACTGCCGGCTTGCCGCCGAAGGCGCCTTGCTCGATCTCTCCGTAAGCACCCTCCACGGCCCTGCCCACGAAGTACGTCGTCCGGCCGATGAGTTCCGAGGCCCTCTCGACACCGTCCGGCCGCATGCCGAACTCCTCCATCGCCGCCAGCTGGGCCCGCGCCTCCTTCTCGTTCTGCGGGGGCGCCCACAACTCCAGCATCACGCTCCAGTTCTTGCCCTCGTCCCTTCCGACCGCCAGTGCGGTCGACCGGGGCTTGAGCAGGTCCGCGGACACGGAAGGCGCCACCGCCACCTCCCGGCTACCGCCCCCGTCCCCACCCGGCAGCCCCGCCACCGCCAGCGCCCCGCTCGACCCCGCGATCACCAGCGCCGTGGCCGTCGCCACCGCCCACCTGCGGGCTCTGCGCCTGCGGCCGCCCCGCAGTACCGCCTGGGTGGGGGCTATGCCGATCTCCGCCTCGTCCGCCGCCTCGGCCAGCAGGAGTGCGATGTCCCTGTGAGTCATGTCGAGGTTCGTCTCCCGGTCCGCGTTCATCACATCCGCCCTCCGTGCGTCACCGTCTCCGCCAGCCCTGGTATTGCGCGCAGCTTCGCGATCCCCTTGGCCGCGTTGCTCTTCACCGCGCCGACGGAACAGCCCATCGCCTGTGCCGTCTGTGTCTCGGTCAGGTCCTCCCAGTAGCGCAGGACCACCGCCTCCCGCTGCCGGGGCGGCAGTTGAGCGAGTGCCGTCAGCAGGGCGTTGCGGTCGTCGGCCTGGGCGATGCGGTCACCGGTGTCGGGGACCTCGCGCACCAGGCCCGAGTCGTCCTTGGGCGCCAGGAACTCCTTGAGCCGTCTGCGGTGCTTGCGGGCGTGCGAGTTGATCATTACGCGCCGTACGTACGCGTCGGGTTCGTCGGCCGAGCCGACCCTGCGCCAGGCCACGTAGACCTGTTCGAGGGTCGACTGGACCAGGTCCTCCGCGGCGTGCTGCTCCCCCGTGAGGAGAAATGCCGTGCGCATCAGCCGCGGCCAGCGGCCGGTGACGAAGCTGCGGAACTCCTCGTCCCGAGCCAGTGTCCGTTCCCCCATGGGCACCTCCTAGATGATTGAAGGAGTCCATGAGCCGCCCAAACCGTTGCCTCACTTCGCAGACATCACTTCGCGGACATCACTTCGCGGACATCACTTGGCGGACATCACTTGGCGGATATCACTGGGCAGCCAGCGCTCAGCCGACATCACGCGGCAGACATCACTGGGCAGCCAGCGCTCAGCCGAAATCACTCGGCAGACGTCACTTGGCCGACATAACTCGGCCGACATCACTTGGCAGGCACGTCCGCCGCCGCCTCGGCCAAAACCTCCGCCGGTACCTCCGCCGCCGCCTTCCGCGGCAGCCACACCAGCATCAGCACCGTCCCGGCCAGCAACACCCAAGCCCCCGTGCGGAACACCAGCGCGTACCCCTCCGTCAGCGCATGCGCCGTACCCCCGGAGCTGCTCTCGGTCCGGGCCGCCGCGATCGTCGACATCACCGCGAGCCCCAGCGAACCGCCCATCACCCGTGACGTGTTCACCAGCCCCGACACCAGGCCCGCCTCCTCCGGCGGCGCCCCCGAGGTGGCGAGCGCGGCCAGCGGGGTCGCCGCGAGCCCCGCGCCGAGCATCATCAGGACCCCGGGGAACATGATCGCCGTGAGGTAGGAGCCGTCCACGGTCATCAGGGACTGCCAGGCGAACCCGGCCACCGCGACGAGGTTGCCGAGCGCCGCCAGGCCGCGCGCCCCGAGCCGACGCATCAGCCGGGGCGCCAGCTTGGAGCCGACGATCACCGCCAGCGAGCTGGGCACCAGCGCGAGACCGGCCTCCAGCGGGGTGTAGCCGAGGACGTTCTGCGCGTACAGCGTCATGAAGAACCACATGCAGAACATGGCGGAGCCGCACAGGAACATCGACACGTTCGCCGAGGACACCGGCCGGCGCGCGAGCAGGCCGAGCGGCATCAGCGGGGCCGTCGTCCGTGCTTCCACCGCGAGGAACAGCCCGATCATGGCGAGCCCGGCGGCCAGCGGCACCAGCGTGGCCGTGGCCGTCCAGCCCTCGGCCTCGGTCTGCGAGATCCCGTACGCCAGGGTCGCGAGCCCCGCCGTCACCAGCACCGCGCCCGGCAGGTCGAGCCGGCGCCCGTCCCCCGCGCGGCTCTCGGCCAGGTACCGGGCGGCCGCGAACAGCACGACCGCGCCGACGGGGACGTTGATCAGCAGGACCCAGCGCCAGGTCAGGCCCTCCACCAGCAGGCCACCGACCAGTCCGCCCAACGCGCCGCCGGCCGCGCCCACCGCGGTCCAGGTCGCTATGGCCCGGGCCCGGGCGGCGCCCTCCGGCACCGCCGAGGTGACGATCGTCAGCGTGGCCGGTGCCAGCACGGCCGCGCCGAGCCCCTGCACCGCGCGGGCGAGCAGCAGCTGCCAGTCGTCCTGGGCGAGCCCGCCGCCGAGGGAGGCGAGGGTGAACAAGCCGAGCCCGACCAGGAACATCCGCTTGCGGCCGTAGAGGTCACCGGCCCGGCCGCCGAGCAGCATGAACCCGGCGAAGGCGATGGCGTAGGCGTTCACCACCCACTGCAGCCCCTGCTCGCTCAGCCCGAGGCCGGTCCGCATCGACGGCAGCGCGGTGTTCACCACGGAGACGTCGAGCACGACGAGGAACTGGCCCGCGCACGCGAGGGCCACCACGACCCAGGCGGGCGGGGCGGTACGGCGAGGCGGACGGGAGGCGTCGCTGGCGGCGGGGACATCGGGGGCATCGGGCATGCCTGTCATGTTCTCAACCGCCCGACGCTCCTGGCATCGGCATTTCGGACTAGGTCCGACCTGGCCGTTCCCATGGGTGAGCGGCTGTTCCCCAAGCGACCCAAGAAAAGGTCAAGATTTCGTTAGTGAGCCGAAGCATCGGAATAGTTGCTCCGGCACACCGAGTTCAAGCTACACATGACACGTACGCCCCACGACCGCCCCGCAGTCGTCCCCGTCCTCGCCTTCGCGGGCATCGTGGTCGCGGTGATGCAGACCCTCCTCGTGCCGGTCATCAAGGACCTGCCGCTGCTGCTGGACACCTCCCCGTCCAACGCCACCTGGGTCCTCACCTCCACCCTTCTCTCCGGCGCCGTCGCCACCCCGATCATGGGCCGCCTCGGCGACCTGTACGGCAAGCGGCGCATGCTGGTGCTGAGCCTCGCCGTGATGGTCGTCGGCGCCCTCGTCAGCGCGGTCACCAGCGCCCTGCTGCCGATGATCGTCGGCCGTACCCTCCAGGGCTTCGCGATGGGTGCCATCCCGCTCGGCATCGGCCTGATGCGCGACATGCTGCCCCGCGAGCGGCTCGGCTCGGCGATGGCCTTGATGAGCTCCTCCATCGGCGTCGGCGGCGGACTCGCGCTGCCCGCCGCCGCGCTGGTCGCCCAGCACAGTGACTGGCACGCCCTCTTCTACGGCGCCGCGGGGCTCGGCGTCCTCGCCATCGCCCTCACGTTCCTCGTCGTACCGGAGTCCCCGATGCGCGCCGAGGGCACCTTCGACCTGCCGGGCGCGCTGGGCCTGTCCGCCGGCCTGGTCCTCTTCCTGCTCCCCATCACCAAGGGCAGCGACTGGGGCTGGAGCTCCGCCCTCACTCTCGGCCTGTTCGCCGCGGCCGTCGTCGTCCTGCTCCTGTGGGGCGTCTACGAGCTGCGCACCAAGGCCCCGCTGGTCGACCTGCGCACCACCGCCCGCCCGGCCGTGCTGTTCACCAACCTCGCCTCGATCATGGTCGGCGTCTCCTTCTACGTCGTCTCCCTGGTCCTCCCCCAGCTCCTCCAGCTGCCCGAGTCCACCGGCTACGGCCTCGGCCAGTCGATGGTCGTCGCGGGTCTGCTGGTCGCGCCGCTGGGCCTGACGATGATGTTCACGGCGCCCGTCTACGCCCGTCTCTCGGCGCGGTACGGCCCCAAGTTCACCCTCATCCTCGGCCTGTCGATCATCGCCGTCGGCTACGGCGCGGGCCTCGGCCTGATGAGCGCCGCCTGGCAGTCCCTGGTCATCGCCGTCCTCCTCGGCGCGGGCATCGGCCTCGCCTACTCCTCGCTGCCCGCGCTGATCGTCGGCGCGGTCCCGGCGTCGGAGACGGGCGCGGCGAACGGCCTGAACACGCTGATGCGTTCCATCGGTACGTCCGTCTCCAGCGCCGTCATCGGCATGGTGCTGGCGAACACGGCGAACACCGTGAACGGCGCCGAGATCCCCACCATGCACGGCTTCCGCCTCTCCTTCCTGATCGCGACCGGCGCGGTGGCCATCGGCCTGCTGCTCGCCCTGTTCCTGCCGAAGCCGAACCGCGCGCCGCAGCTTCGCGCCAGCAGCGAGGAGGACGCCAACCTGGCCCGCGCGGAAGCGGCCCTGCGCGGCTTCCGCGGCCGGGTCCTGGACGCCACCGGCACCCCGGTCCCGCACGCCAAGGTCACCCTGATCGACCCCCGGGGCCGCCAGGCGGGCGCCACGCTCTCGGCGGCGGACGGCACCTACACCCTCCCGGTCCCGGCGCAGGGCGCGTACGTCCTGGCCGCCACGGCCGACGGCCACGGCCCCCACGCCTCCGCGGCAACCCACGCGGGCGACGACAGCACGGTGTCCCTGGACCTGTCCCTACCGAGCGGGACGGTCCCGGCCAGGTAGTCCGCAGCGCCCCCGCCCTGCCCCCGCCCCCCGCTCACCACCCGACCTGCGCATACGGCAGCATGGGGCGCTCAGATGCCCGTACGACCGAAAGGCGGCCCCATGGCCCCGGCACCCGCGCCCGAAATCCTTGCCGCATTCGAGGCGACGAAGGGGTTCATGCCGGTGGGTGAGGGGCTGGCGCTCTATGCGGCGGCCGTGGAGGCCGGTCGGCTCGGGCTTCCGCTCCTCGAGGTCGGCACCTACTGCGGGCGCTCCACCGTGCTGCTCGCCGACGCGGCCCGCGCGGCCGGGGTGAGCGCCCTCACGGTCGACCACCACCGCGGCAGCGAGGAGCAGCAGCCGGGCTGGGAGTACCACGACCCGGAGACGGTCGACCCCGAGATCGGCCTGATGGACACGCTGCCCACCTTCCGGCGCACGCTGCACCGGGCGGGACTGGAGGAGCACGTGATCGCCCTGGTCGGGCGTTCCCCGCAGGTGGCCCGGGTCTGGGGCAGCCCGCTCGGCCTGGTCTTCATCGACGGCGGCCACACCGACGAGCACGCCACCGCGGACTACGAGGGCTGGGCCCCCCATGTGGCCGAAGGCGGCCTGCTCGCCATCCACGACGTCTTCCCGGACCCGGCGGACGAGTTCACCGGCCAGGCCCCGTACCGCGTCTATCTGCGGGCGCTGGAGTCGAGCGCGTTCACGGAGATCTCCGTCACGGACTCGCTGCGCGTGCTGCGGCGAACCGGGGCGGGGATCTGAGGCCGAGGTTAGAGTCGCAGACGTGTCGTACGCAGGCCCTGAATTCGAACCGCCCCGCCGCCCCCGGCGCCGCCCCCTGACCGTGGCCCTCGCCGCGCTCGTGCCGGGCGCGCTGCTCGGCTGGGTGGTGTACGAGGGACTCGGCAGCGCGACCGACGACGGCCGCGGCGGCCCGGAGTCGGCGGCGGTACGCACGCCGTCGGCCACCGGCGACGCCAAGGAACCGGGGCCCAGCCCCACGGAACCCGCGACCTCCGCTCCCGCTGCCCCCGGCTCCCCCGGTGCTCTCAAGGGCAAGGTCGTCGTCATCGACCCCGGCCACAACCCGGCCAACTTCCGGCACACCGCCGAGATCAACGCCAAGGTGAACATCGGCACCGGCTACAAGGAGTGCGACACCACCGGCACGGCCACCAACTCCGGTTACACCGAGGCCGAGTTCACCCTGGACGTCGCCCACCGCATGCGCACCCTGCTGGAGAAGCAGGGCGCGACGGTGAAACTGACCCAGGACGGCGACCGTTCGTACGGCCCGTGCATCGACGAGCGGGCGCGCATCGGCAACCAGGCCGAGGCCGACGCGGTGGTCTCCGTGCACGCCGACGGCTCCGGTTCGGGCAACCGCGGCTTCCACGTCATCCTCCCCGGCGCGGTGAACTCCGGTGCCGCGGACACCCGCCCGATCGTCGGCGCCTCCCGCGATCTCGGCGAACGCATCGCGGGCAGGTTCGTCCGCGCCACCGGCAGCACGCCCTCCAACTACGTCGGCGACGGCACCGGGATCGTCACGCGTAAGGATCTCGGCGGTCTCAATCTGTCAACGGTTCCCAAGGTGTTCATCGAGTGCGGCAACATGCGCGATACCAAGGACGCGGCACAGCTGACCAGCGGTGCGTGGCGGCAGAAAGCGGCGCAAGGGATCTCCGAGGGAATCGTGAGCTTCCTGCGCGGGTAGTGAACAGCGCGCTGATCCCGGCGGACAGCCTGATCGTTCGGACGATAGGGTCGTCCGTACGATAAGGGGCCACCCCCGCGACGCCTCTACCGATGACGAGACGACCTACGAAGGACCTGAAGTGAATATCCGCTCCCTCACTCGAGGCGACGGCGTGGTGATCGGAGCAGCGGTGTTGCTCTTCGTCGCGTCGTTCCTCGAGATGTACTCCATCGACGGCTTCGATGCTGACATCCCGAACGCCTGGGAAAACCTGTACACCGGCATGGGTGTCTATCTGGGCGGAGTCATCGGTGCCGCGCTGATCGTCGTCAACCGCCTGCTGCCGGCTCCGCGCAAGGTGGCCGGTCTGGACCTCGGTGTGCTCGGCACGGCGTTCACCATCTTCGCCACCTGGGTCCTGTTCTGGACGATCGTGGACGTCCCGGACAACGTCTCGGCCGGTGCCGGTCTCATCCTCGGTTTCATCGCCGCCCTCCTGCTGGCCGGTGCCGCCGTCGCCTCCCCGCTCATGCCCGCCCTCCAGGCCCCCCTCATGCCGGCCTCCCGCCCCGCGGCCCCGCAGCCGTACGGCGGTCAGCCGCAGGGTGGTTACGGCTACCCGGGCGCTCCCCAGCCGGGGCAGCCGGGGCCTCAGCCGCAGCCCGGCCAGCCCTACGGCGGTCAGCCGCAGGGTGCGCAGCCGTTCGGCGGCCAGCCGCAGCCGGGGCAGCAGCCGCAGGCGCCCGCGCCGCAGCCCGGCGGGGACTTCTCCCCGTTCTGGTTCGCCGTGCCGGTGCCGCGCCCGCTGTTCGCGGAGGACGGTTCGCCGACGCCGATCGCCGAACTGGCGCCCGGTACCTGGTACCTGGCCGTGGAGCAGCGCGGCCCGAGCCTGATCGCGCAGACGCAGGACGGTCGTCGCGGTGTCCTCCAGGACACCAGCGGCATCCAGCGCGGCTGACACCGCTCGACGCCACGGCCCCTCGCCCTTCCAGGCGGGGGGCCGTTGTCGTACAGTCGCCCTCCGGATCTCCGGCTGACGCACCGTCAGGAGGCAGGTATGCGGCTCGGTCTCGCGCTCGGTTACTGGGGGCGCGGCCCCTCCCCCGATCATGTGCCGCTGGCCCGGGAGGCCGAGCGGCTCGGCTACGACTCGGTGTGGACGGCGGAGAGCTGGGGCTCCGACGCCTTCACCCCGCTGACCTGGATCGCCGCGCAGACGTCAAGGATCAAGCTGGGCACGGCGGTTGCCCAGATGGCGGCCCGGTCGCCGACCACGACCGCGATGCACGCCCTCACCCTGGACCATCTCTCCGGCGGCCGCATGATGCTCGGCCTCGGGCTGTCCGGGCCGCAGGTGGTGGAGGGCTGGTACGGCCGCCCGTTCCCGAAGTCGCCGCTCACCGCGACCCGGGAGTACGTCGATGTCGTACGGCAGGTGCTCAGGCGGGAAGCCCCCGTCACGCTCGACGGCCGCTTCCATCCCCTCCCCTACCGCGGCGCCGACGCCACCGGCCTCGGCAAGCCCCTCAAGCCCATCACCCATCCCCTCCGCCCCGGCCTCCCGGTCCTCCTGGGCGCCGAGGGTCCGAAGAACGTCGCCCAGACCACGCGGATCGCCGACGGCTGGCTCCCGCTGTACTGGTCCCCGGCCCGCCCCGAGGCGTACGCCCTCCCCGAGAGCCTTCCCGACGGCTTCGTGGTCGCGCCGATGGCGCAGGTCCGCGTCTGCGACGACGTGGCCGAGGGCCTGTTGCCGGTGAAGACGATGCTCGGCTTCTACATCGGCGGCATGGGCCACGCGGCCCGCAACTTCCACGCCGACCTCATGGCCCGCATGGGGTACGAGGAGCAAGCCCGCCGCATCCAGCGGCTGTTCCTCGAAGGACGCCGCCAAGAGGCGGTCCTCGCCGTCCCCGACGCCTTCGCCGACGAGATCTCCCTGGTCGGCCCGCGTGAACGCATCGCCGAGCGGCTGGAGTTGTGGCGCAAGGGCCCGGTGACGGACCTGCTGGCGCTGGCGCCGGACGCGCGGTCGCTACGGGTGCTCGCCGAGCTGAACCGCTGAGCCGGGGTTTCGTCGGCGGTTCAGCGGCAACCCGTCGGGCATGTCCCCTCGATATAGCAACGGTGCGAGCTCGGCGGGCAGGGTCATCGCGATCGTCGCCGACATCATGGCGCTCATACTGGGCCTGTGGATCCTGATGTACCTGCTGGACGCGAACCGCACGAACGACTTCGTGCAGTTCATCCATGACGCGGCCCGCTGGCTCGCCGGCTGGTCCCACGACCTGTTCACCTTCGACGAGGCATGGGCCCGGGTCGTGGCGGGGTACGGACTCGCCGCCGTGGTGTACCTGTTCATCGGGCACGCCATCGCGAACCGCGTCCACCGCCACTGAGTCAGCCGCAGCAGACCGCGCACACCGCCACTGAGTCAGCCGCAGCAGTCCGGGTCCAGGCCGGTGGGCAGTTGCTCGCCGCCGAAGACCCGGCAGGTGGCCTCATGGCCGCCCAGGGCCGCGACGGCGAGCAGCAGTGAGCCCGCCGTCCAGGTCGTCAGTTCCCTCGGCCAGATCGCCGCGTCGTCGAAGACGTAGCCCGTCCAGTACAGGCCGGTCCGTTCGTCCCTCAGGTGCTGGATCCACTGGAGGATCTCCAGCGCCCGGTCGGACTCGCCCATCGCCCACAGGGCCAGGGCGAGTTCGGCCGATTCACCACCCGTCACCCAGGGGTTGGGGTCCACGCACCGCACGCCGAGCCCGGGGACGACGAAGCGGTCCCAGGACTCCTCGATGCGGGCCTTGGCCTCCACGCCGGTGAGCGCACCGCCCAGCACCGGGTAGTACCAGTCCATCGAGTAGCGGTCCTTGTCCAGGAACCGCTCGGGGTGCCGCCGGATCGCATGCCGCAAGGCGCCCGCCGCCAACTCCCAGTCCGGTTGGGGCTCTTCGCGCTGCTCGGCGATGGCGAGCGCGCAGCGCAGCGCATGGTGGACGGAGGACGAGCCGGTCAGCAGCGCGTCCTCGGTCGCCGTGCCGTCGTCGTCCCGCCGCCAGCCGATCTGCCCGCCCGGCTGCTGCAGCCGCAGGACGAACTCGATCGCCGCGTACACGGTCGGCCACATGCGGTCCAGGAAGGCGTCGTCGCCGGTGGAGAGGTGGTGGTGCCAGACGCCGACCGCTATGTAGGCGACGAAGTTGGTCTCGCGTCCGCGGTCGGTGACGTCGTCGAAGGCGCCGTCCTGGTAGGCCGCGTACCAGGAGCCGTCCTCGTTCTGGTGCCGCGCGAGCCACTCGTAGGCGCGCTCGGCGGCCTCGTGCTCGCCTGCGGCGTCCAGGCCCATGGCCGCCTCGACGTGGTCCCAGGGGTCGAGATGGTGTCCCCGGAACCACGGTATGGCGCCGTCCTCCCGCTGCACGGCGAGCAGTCCGGCGACGGTCGCGGCGGCCTGCTCGGCGGTGAGGACCCCGGGCAGGACGAGGTGCTCTGTCCGCGGAGTGGTCACTTGGCGTCCACCCGGGGCAGGTGCGGCTTGGTCGCGTAGGCCACGAAGCTCTTGCCGATGAGGGGGTTGAGGGCCTGCTCGGCGACCCGCGTCGCCAGCGGCTTCTTCATGATGTCCCAGACCAGCAGCTTGTGGTACGCCCGCACCGGCAGCGCCTTGTCGTTGTCGACGCCGAACGCGCACTTGAGCCACCAGTACGGCGAGTGCAGCGCGTGCGCGTGATGGGTGCCGTACGGCTTCAGGCCCGCCTCGCGGATCCGGGCGAGGAGTTCGTCGGCCTTGTAGATGCGGATGTGGCCGCCCTCGACCTCGTGGTAGGCGTCGGACAGCGTCCAGCAGACCTTCTCGGGGCCGTAGCGCGGGACGGTGATGGCGATGCGGCCGCCGGGCTTGAGCACCCGGACCATCTCGGCGAGGACGCCCTTGTCGTCCGGAATGTGCTCCATGACCTCGGAGATGATGACGACGTCGAAGGACTCGTCGGGGAACGGCAGGGCCAGCGCGTCGCCCTCCATCGCCGTGGCGGTGGCGCCCTCGGGTGCTTCGCCCGCCTCCTTCATCGCCGCGAACCACTTGGCGACCTCGCGGATCTCCTCGCCGTTCTGGTCCAGCGCGACGACCTGGGCGCCGCGCCGGTAGCACTCGAACGCGTGCCGCCCGGCACCACAGCCGAGGTCCAGGACACGGTCGCCCGGGGCGAGCGGGAACCGGGAGAAGTCGACGGTCAGCACGTGGCCCTGCTTTCGGGATAGACGCCGGTGTTACTCGCGGAGGTCAGGGGGGCGGCCCCGGCCGGGGGCGTGGGTGCGCCGCCGTCCGTGGCCGTGGAGCGGGCGATGGCCTCGCGGTAGTGCGCCACCGTGCCCTCCGCCGCTCGCGCCCAGGTGAACCGCGCCAGCACGCGCTCACGTCCGGCCCGGCCGAGCCGCGCCCGCAGTCCGGGGTCCCCGAGGAGCCGGCTCAGCCCGGTGGCCAGCGCGCCCGCGTCGCCGGGCGGCACCGCCAGACACGTCTCGCCGTCCGCGCCGGCCACCTCCGGGATCGCCCCGCCGGTTGTCGCGAGCAGGGGCGTGCCGGTGGCCATGGCCTCGGCGGCCGGGAGGGAGAAGCCTTCGTACAGGGACGGCACGCAGGCGACCTGCGCCGAGCGGACCAGGTCGACCAGTTCGGCGTCCGAGATGCCCTTGACGAACTCGACGGCGCCGTCGAGGCCGTACCGCTCGACCGCCTGCGCGACCGGGCCCTCGGCGGGCTTCTTGCCGACGACGACGAGGTGGGCGTCGGGGTGTTCGGTGCGCACCTTGGCGAGCGCCTCGACGAGGAAGACGAGCCCCTTGAGGGGGACGTCGGCGCTGGAGGTGGTCACGATCCGGCCGGGGACCTGGGGGACGGACGGATCCGGCGAGAACAGGTCGGTGTCGGCGCCGATGTGCACGACGTGGATGCGGTCCTCGCGCACCCCGAGGTGGTCGACGATCTCGGCGCGGGAGGTGCCGGAGACGGTGAGGACCGAGGGCAGGCGGCGGGCGACGCGCTTCTGCATCCGGGTGAAGGCGTACCAGCGGCGCACCGAGTACCGGCGGCGCCGGCCCTCGGCGGCGTCCAGCTCCAACTGCCGGTCCACGGTGATGGGGTGGTGGATGGTGGTGACGAGAGGGGCGCCCACGTCGCACAGCAGGCCGTAGCCGAGCGTCTGGTTGTCGTGGACGACGTCGAACTCGCCGCGGCGGGCGCGCAGATGGCGGCGGGCGCGCAGCGAGAAGGTCAGCGGCTCGGGGAAGCCGCCGGTCCACATCGTGGCCACTTCCAGCGCGTCGATCCAGTCGCGGTACTCGCCACGCCCGGGCGTGCGGAAGGGGTCGGGCTGGCGGTACAGGTCGAGACTGGCCAGCTCGGTGAGCGGGACGCCCTCGTCGAGGACCGGGTAGGGCTGGGCGCCGATGACCTCGACGCGGTGGCCGAGGCGGGCCAGTTCGCGGGAGAGGTGGCGGACGTAGACGCCCTGGCCGCCGCAGAACGGGTTCCCTTTATAGGTGAGAAGCGCGATGTCGAGAGGTCGCTCGCCGTCCGCGGCGGGCTCCGTGGGGGAACCCGTCCGACTGGCCTCAGCGGTCACTCCGGGCCCCCTTCTCCCTGCACTGTCCCGCGAGATTACGCCGGGACGCTAATCTAGAACAAGTTACAGACTTGATCGTTCAAGAGGCTCCGAATCTACCGGCAGGTAGAGGCGGCGTGAGCAGTGGATCAGGTGATTCACGCCACGGTCGCGCCACGGCGAGGGGAACAAGGTGGACAAGGTGGCAGCCAGTACCGCGAGACCCGTCGCCCCACCCCTCACCGAGCGGCAGGAGGCGCGTCGCCGCCGCATCCTGCACGCGAGCGCGCAGTTGGCCAGCCGGGGCGGTTTCGACGCCGTGCAGATGCGGGAGGTCGCGGAGTCGTCGCAGGTGGCGCTCGGCACGCTCTACCGCTACTTCCCGTCCAAGATCCATCTGCTGGTCGCCACGATGCAGGATCAGCTGGAGCACATGCACGGCACCCTCCGCAAGAAGCCGCCGGCCGGCGAGACGGCGGCGGAGCGGGTGGCGGAGACGCTGATGCGCGCCTTCCGCGCCCTGCAGCGCGAGCCGCATCTCGCCGACGCCATGGTCCGCGCGCTGACCTTCGCGGACCGCAGTGTGTCGCCCGAGGTGGACCAGGTGTCCCGGCAGACGACCGTGATCATCCTGGACGCGATGGGCCAGGAGCACCCGACGCCGGAGCAGTTGTCCGCGGTCCGGGTCATCGAGCACACCTGGCACTCGGCGCTGATCACCTGGCTGTCGGGCCGTGCCTCCATCGCCCAGGTGAAGATCGACATCGAGACGGTGTGCCGCCTGATCGACCTGACGGCCCCCGAGGACCCGCAAGAGACCCACGGGGCGGCTTCCCGCACCCCGTAGTCCCCCAATCCCTTAGTCCTCCGGCGGGAAGACCGGCTCCCCGCTGCCCAGCAGAGTGATCACGATCGCCTCCACCGGGCAGGTCTCCGCCGCCGCCAGGACCTCCTCGTGGGCGTCCGTCTCCGGCTCGCGGGGGTGGGACTGGCGGGCGGTGTCCAGCCGGAACGCGTCGGGGGCCCGGTGGACGCACTGGGCCGAGCCGATGCACACGGACCGGTCGACCTCGACGTGCCAGCGGTCTCCCATCCCGCCTACGCCTCCCAGCCGGCGGGGAGATGGATCATCTTGTGCTCGAGGTACTCGCCGTATCCCTCGGGCCCGAACTCGCGTCCCAGGCCGGAGTTCTTGTAGCCGCCGAAGGGGCCGAGCATGTCGAGGCTGAAGGTGTTGACGGAGTAGGTGCCGGTACGGACCCGGCGGGCGACCTCGATGCCGCGCTCGACGTCGGCCGTCCAGACGCTGCCGCTGAGCCCGTACTCGGAGTCGTTGGCGATCTTCACGGCCTCGGACTCGTCGCCGTAGGGCAGCAGGCAGATCACCGGCCCGAAGATCTCCTCCCGCGCGATCCGCATGGAGTTGTCGACGTCGCCGAAGAGCGTCGGCTCCACGTACCAGCCCCGGTCCAGGCCCGGCGGACGCCCGCCACCGGTGAGGATCTTGGCGCCCTCCTCCTGGCCGATGCGGATGTAGTCGAGGTTGCGGCGCTGCTGGCGCTTGGCGACGAGCGGGCCGACCTGGGTCGCGGGGTCGAGGGGGTCGCCGACGACGAGGGCGTTCGCGGCGGCGGCGAGGGCCTCGGCGAACTCGTCGTAGCGGGAGCGCGGCAGCAGGATGCGGGTCTGGGCGACGCAGGCCTGGCCGTTGTTCATCCAGGCCGCCGGGACGATCCCGGCCACCGCGGTGTCGATGTCCGCGTCCGGCAGCACGACCGCCGCCGACTTGCCGCCCAGCTCCAGCGTCACCCGCGTCAGGTTCCGCGCGGCGACCTCCATCACGCGCCGGCCCGCGGCGACCGAGCCGGTGAAGGAGACCTTGTCGATGCCGGGGTGCCCGACGAGGTACTCGCTGACCTCGCGGTCGGCGGGGAGGATGGACAGGACCCCTTCCGGCAGCCCGGCCTCCTTGGTGATCTCGGCGAGCAGATAGGCGTCGAGCGGCGACTCGGGCGACGGCTTGAGCACCACCGTGCAGCCGGTGAGCAGGGCGGGGCCGAGCTTGGCGGCGGTGATGAACTGCGGGACGTTCCACGGCACCACGGCCGCCACGACCCCGACCGGCTCGCGCCGCACGAGGATCCTGCCGAGGACTCCGTCGCGGTGTTCCTCGTAGGTGAAGTCCCGCGCGACGGTGAGGGCGGAGTCCCACACCATCATCGCGCCGAGCGCCTGCGCGAGGACGCTCCAGGAGTACGGGGAGCCGTTCTCGGAGGAGATGACCCGGGCGATCTCCTCGTGCCGTACGGCGAAGGCGTCCTTGATCCGGGTGACGACCTCGATCCGCTCCTCCAGTGACATCCGCGGCCAGGGCCCTTCGTCGAAGGCCTTCCGGGCGACGGCGACGGCCCGGTCCACGTCGGCGGTGGACGCGTGCGGCACCCGCCCGATGACCTCTTCCGTGTGCGGCGAGACGACTTCGATGAAGTCCTTGCCGAGGGGGTCGGTCAACTCCCCGCCGATGAACAGCTGTCCGTGTTCCACGAGCTCGGTCATGGCCGACGCCTCCTGCGGAGCTGAGCACTGTTTCTGACGCTGCGCTGTTTCTTACGCTGCACTGTTACTGACGCTGCACGGTTTTCTGACGCTGCCTCAGAACTGATACCAGTTCTAGTTATAGTGGGCAATGACCGCGACGCGGAGGGGCAGATGACGAGAACCTACGATCACGGCGGGGGCGTTCGGTCCATCCAGGTCCCCATCCCGGACAACCCCCTCGGCCACACCCTCGTCCACGTCGTCGACACCGACCGTGGACCGGTGCTGATCGACACCGGCTGGGACGACCCGGCTTCCTGGGACGCCCTCGCCGAGGGCCTGACGGCCTGCGGTACGTCCGTCGGCGAGGTCCACGGCGTGGTCGTCACCCACCACCACCCCGACCACCACGGCCTGTCCGGCACCGTGCGCGAGGCCTCCGGCGCCTGGATCACGATGCACGAGGCGGACACCGCGATCGTGCGCCGCACCCGCTCCGCCGAACCCGAGCGCTGGTTCACGTACATGGCGGCGAAGCTCACCGCGGCCGGCGCCCCCGAGGAGCACGTGGCCCCCCTGCGCGGCGCCCGCCGCCACACCCTGCCCGGCCTCTCCCCCGCCCTCCCGGACCGCGAGATCGTCCCGGGCGAACTCCTCGACCTCCCCGGCCGACGGCTGCGCGCGATTTGGACCCCGGGCCACACACCCGGCCACGTCTGCCTGCACCTGGAGGAGGAGCATCCCGCTCAACTCCCCGGCCACGGGCGCCTGTTCTCCGGCGACCACGTCCTCCCGGAGATCACCCCGCACATCGGCCTGTACGAGGACCCCGACGACGACACCGTCACCGACCCTCTCGGCGACTACCTGGACTCCCTGGAGCGGATCGCCCGGCTGGCCCCCGCCGAGATCCTCCCGGCACACCAGCACGCCTTCACCGGCGCGGAGGCCCGCGTGCGGGAACTGCTCGCCCACCACGAGGCCCGCCTCACCGGCCTGCTCACCCTCCTGCGCGAACCCCTCACCGCCTGGCAGCTCGCCGAGCGCATGGAGTGGAACCGCCCCTGGGAGCAGATCCCCTACGGCTCACGGAACATCGCGGTCTCGGAGGCCGAGTCCCACCTGCGCCGACTGGTGAAGCTGGGCCGGGCGGAGACGGTGACGGGGAGCGGGCCGGTGACGTACCGGGCCGTGTGAGGGTTCCGTAGGAGCCGAAATTACGGGCCGGTAGAGTGGCCGCGTCGTCATCACACCCGTACGGGGGGAAGCCGGTGCAATTCCGGCGCTGACCCGCAACCGTAAGCAGTCATGGAACTGCGAGCCGGACTGCCCCGCTACGGTCGTGAACGGCTCACGTGCGCCGGCAGCCCGCCGCCGCACGGCACCGTCGAGGTCTGCGGAGCCGAGCCGCCCGGGGTCGTCCCGTGCTGCCCGGCTCCCCCAGGGAGAGGCACCCGCCGATCATGAACGTCCGCCGCAGCGCCGCGGTCCTGGCCGCCACCGCCGTGATCGGCACGGCCACGCCCGTCATGGCCGCGTCCCCGTCACCGTCACCGTCCGTCGCCGTCCCCTCCGGTCTGTACGGCACCAGCGATCCGACCTACGACGGCGTCTGGCGCCAGTCGCTGGCCCTGATCGCCCAGCACAAGTCGGATGTGCGGCCCGCCACCAAGGCCGTCGACTGGCTGCTCGGACAGCAGTGCGCGAACGGCGCCTTCGCCGCCTTCCGCGCCGAGCCCGCCAAAGCATGCGACGCCAAGGTCATGGTCGACACCAACAGCACGGCCGCCGCGGCCCAGGCCCTGTCCCTGGCCGGTGACGGCGACCACATGGACGTCGCCCTCAAGGCGGTCACCTGGCTGAAGAGCGTGCAGAACAAGGACGGCGGCTGGGGCTACACCCCCGGCGGGCCGAGCGACGCCAACTCCACGTCCGTCGTCATCGGCGCCCTCAACGCCGTGGGCCAGGACCCCGACACCGCGGTCAAGGACGGCAAGTCCCCCTACGACGCCCTGCGCAAGCTGGCGCTGCCCTGCGAGGACGGCGGCGCGTTCGCCTACCAGCCCGACAAGAAGGGCAAGCTCACCGCCAACGCCGACGCGACCGCGGCAGCCGTGGTCGGCCTGAAGGGCATGAGCATGGAGTCGGCGAAGGCGGCCGACGACACGGACCTCAGCTGCACCGACGCCACGAAGGCCGAGCCCGACCAGGTCGCCGCCAACGGCGCGTCCTACCTCGCCGAGGCGATGGAGAAGGACAGCCACCTGATGTCCGCCCTCGCCGGCGCCGAGGACCAGCCCGACTTCGGCAACACGGCCGACGCGGTCGTCGCGCTCGCCGTGACGGCCGGTCCGAAGGCGGCGGAGAAGCCGCTGACCTGGCTGGAGAAGAACTCCGCGGACTGGGCGAAGCAGAACGGCCCCGCCGCCTACGCCCAGCTGATCCTCGCGGCCGAGGCGGCCGGGGCGGACCCGCGCACCTTCGGCGGCACGGACCTGGTCAAGCAGCTCAACGCCACCGGCCCCGAGCCGAAGACGCAGGCCACCGCGAAGGCCGCCGAGAAGGCGGAGGACGACGAGGACGGCGTCAGCGTCTGGTGGATCATCGGCGTGGGCCTGGTCGCGGGCATCGGTGTCGGCTTCCTGTTCACCGGCCGCAACAAGGGGCAGCAGCTGTGACACGTCGGGCCTGCGCCCTGCTGATGGCCGCGCTCGCCCTGTGGGCCGCGGCCCCCTCGGCGCAGGCCGCCGGCTACCGCTACTGGTCCTTCTGGGACCGTGACGGCTCGGCCTGGACGTACGCCACCCAGGGCCCGTCCACAACGGTCCCCTCGGACGGCGACGTCCAGGGGTTCCGCTTCACCGTGAGCGAGGACTCCGCCGACGCGGCGACCCCGCGCGGCACGGCGACCTTCGGCGCGATCTGCGCGCGGACACCGGCGCGGGACGGCGAGAAGCGGGTGGCCCTGGTCATCGACTTCGGCACCAGGGCGGAGTCCCCCTCGGGCGAGACCCCTCCGAAGCCGCGCACGGCCTGCGCCCGGGTCGGCGAGGACGCCACCACGGCGGATGCGCTGGCCTCGGTCGCCAAACCGCTCCGCTACGACTCCAACGCCCTGCTGTGCGCGATCGCGGGCTACCCGAGCGCGGGCTGCGGCGAAAAGGTGGCGAAGTCGGCACCCAAGAGCACGGAGCAGACCGAGGGCCCGTCGGTGGGCCTGTGGGCAGGCGTGGCGGGCGTGGCAACCCTGGGAGCGGCGGCACTCTGGCAGGCACGCCGACGCCGGCATGGATAAGGCGCCCAGCCACTCGGGGCGCAGCGGCACCCGGCAAGCGCCGGTGAGCGCTCCCACCCCGCCCCGGCCCACGCCCCGCACCCCCCTCCACCCCGGCGCCTGGTGGCTCTGGTCGCTCGCCCTCGGCACCGCGGCGACCCGCACCACCAACCCCCTCCTGCTCACCCTCCTCATAGCCACGTCCGCCTACGTCGTGGTGACCTGCCGCCAGGAAACCCCCTGGTCCCGCTCCTACAACGCCTTCGTCAAGCTCGCCCTCGCCGTCATCCTCATCCGCCTCGCCTTCGCCGTCGTCCTCGGCTCCCCCATCCCCGGCACCCACACCCTCGTCACCCTCCCCGAGATCCCCCTCCCCGATTGGGCCCAGGGCATCCGCCTGGGCGGCCGGGTGCACGCGGAGGGCATCGTCTTCGCGCTCTACGACGCCCTGCGGCTGGCCACGCTCCTCATCTGCGTGGGCGCGGCGAACGCCCTCGCCAACCCCACCCGCCTCCTCAAATGCCTCCCGGGCGCCCTGTACGAGATGGGCGTGGCGGTGGTCGTGGCGCTCACCTTCGCCCCGAACCTCATCGCGGACGTGCAGCGCCTGCGGGCCGCCCGCCGCCTGCGGGGCCGCCAGGACAAGGGCATCCGGGGCCTGCTCCACGTGGGCCTGCCCGTCCTGGAGGGCGCCCTGGAACGCTCGGTCGCCCTCGCCGCCGCCATGGACGCCCGCGGCTACGGCCGTACCGCCGACGTCCCGCCCGCCGTACGCCGTACCACCACCGCCCTCACCCTCGGCGGCCTGCTCGGCGTCTGCGCCGGCACCTACGGCGTGCTGACCGCGGAGGGCGGCACCTACGGCCTGCCCGTCCTCCTCGCCGGGCTCACCACGGCCCTCGTCGGCCTGCGCCTGGGCGGTCGCCGAGCCGCCCGCACCCGCTACCGCCCCGACCCCTGGGACGCGCGGGCCTGGCTGGTGACGGCGTCCGGCATCGCGGTCGCCGCGCTCATGTTCCTGGCGGAGGCCCAGAACCCCGCGGCCCTGGAACCCGGCGTGATCCCCCTGACCGCGCCCACCCTGCCCCTCTGGCCCGCCGCGGCGATCCTGCTCGGCCTGCTCCCCGCCGTCCTCGCCCCCACCCCGAAGGAGCCGTCGTGATCCGCTTCGAGAACGTCTCCGTGACCTACGACGGGCAGCGCGAACCCACGGTCCAGCACATCGACTTCGAGGTGCCGGAGGGCGAACTCGTCCTGCTCGTGGGCCCGTCCGGCGTGGGCAAGTCCACGGTCCTCGGCGCCGTGAGCGGTCTCGTTCCGCACTTCACCGGCGGCACCCTGCGCGGCCGGGTGACCGTCGCCGGCCGCGACACCCGCACCCACAAGCCGCGTGAACTGGCCGACGTGGTGGGCACGGTGGGCCAGGACCCCCTCGCCCACTTCGTGACGGACACGGTCGAGGACGAACTCGCCTACGGCATGGAGTCGTTGGGCCTGGCCCCGGACGTCATGCGCCGCCGGGTCGAGGAGACCCTCGACCTGCTGGGCCTGGCCGAGCTGCGCAACCGTCCGATCGCGACCCTCTCCGGCGGCCAGCAGCAGCGCGTGGCGATCGGTTCGGTCCTCACCCCCCACCCCCAGGTCCTGGTCCTCGACGAACCGACCTCCGCCCTGGACCCGGCGGCGGCGGAGGAGGTCCTGGCGGTCCTCCAGCGCCTCGTCCACGACCTGGGCACGACGGTCCTGATGGCCGAGCACCGCCTGGAACGGGTCATCCAGTACGCCGACCACGTCGTCCTGCTCCCGTCGCCGGGAGCGGCCCCCGTCCTCGGCGCCCCGGCGGACGTCATGGCGATCTCCCCGGTCACCCCACCGGTGGTGGACCTCGGCCGCCTCGCGGGCTGGACCCCCCTGCCCCTGACGGTCAGGGACGCCCGCAGAAGGGCAGCGGACCTAAGGGAACAGCTAAAAGAGCGGAACACCGACTCCCTTAAGGGGCGCGGGGCTGTACTCGACCTGCGGCTACC